>DEYP01000028.1:125644-327318 GCA_002364615.1 Arsukibacterium sp. UBA3155
ATGCCGCCCATATCAGGCATGCCAGGGGCATCGTCTTTCGGTAATTCAGTGATCATCGCTTCAGTAGTGATCATCAGAGAACCAATTGATGCTGCAAACTGCAGTGCAGAGCGGGTTACTTTGGTTGGGTCCAGAATACCCATTTCCAGCATATCGCCGTATGCATCGGTAGCCGCGTTGTAACCGTAGTTACCTGAACCTTCTTTCACCTTGTTAACAACCACTGACGGCTCTTCACCGGCATTCGCCACGATTTGACGCAGTGGTGCTTCCATTGCCCGCAGAGCAATTTTGATACCGTGAGTCTGGTCTTCATTGTTACCGGTTAAGCTGGTCAGCTTGGCAGCAACACGCACCAGGGCGACACCGCCGCCAGGTACAACACCTTCTTCCACTGCAGCGCGGGTAGCATGCAATGCATCTTCAACCCGGGCTTTCTTCTCTTTCATTTCCATCTCAGTGGTCGCGCCCACTTTGATTACCGCAACACCACCAGCTAATTTAGCCAGACGTTCCTGCAGTTTTTCTTTGTCGTAATCAGAAGTGGCTTCTTCGATTTGCTGGCGAATTTGCTTCACGCGGCCATCAATACCCGTTTGCTCACCGGCGCCATCAATGATGGTGGTGTTATCTTTAGTGATAACAACCCGCTTAGCAGTACCTAAGTCTTCCAGCGTGGCTTTCTCAAGCTCCATACCGATTTCTTCAGAAATAACGGTACCACCGGTTAAGGTAGCAATGTCTTGTAGCATGGCTTTACGACGGTCACCGAAACCTGGCGCTTTAACCGCAGACACTTTAACGATGCCACGCATGTTGTTCACGACCAACGTCGCTAACGCTTCGCCTTCTAAATCTTCAGCAATAATCAGCAGCGGCTTGCCAGCTTTGGCCACACCTTCCAATACCGGCAGTAATTCACGGATATTAGAGATTTTCTTGTCAACAGTCAGAATAAACGGGCTGTCCAGCTCAACCTGACCCGCTTCCTGGTTGTTGATGAAGTATGGAGATAAGTAACCACGGTCAAACTGCATGCCTTCAACCACGTCCAGCTCGTTATTTAAACCCTGACCTTCTTCTACGGTAATTACGCCTTCTTTACCGACTTTATCCATAGCATCAGCGATAATTTTACCAATCTCTTCATCAGAGTTAGCAGAAATAGTACCCACCTGAGCAATAGCTTTGGTATCGGCACATGGCTGAGATAAGTTTTTCAGCTCTTCTACCGCTGCAATAACCGCTTTGTCGATACCGCGCTTTAAATCCATTGGATTCATGCCGGCAGCAACCGCTTTAACACCTTCGTTAATAATGTTTTGCGCTAACACAGTGGCGGTAGTGGTACCATCACCGGCTTCGTCATTGGCTTTAGAGGCAACCTCTTTTACCATTTGCGCACCCATGTTTTCGAACTTGTCTTCCAGCTCAATTTCTTTCGCTACCGATACACCGTCTTTGGTGATCATGGGTGAGCCAAAAGATTTATCCAGAATAACGTTACGGCCTTTCGGACCCAGCGTTACGCGCACCGCGTTTGCCAGAATGTTCACGCCCTTAAGCATTTTATTGCGAGCTTCGTCGCCAAAACGTACGTCTTTTGCAGCCATTTTAAAATTCCTTCAATCAGTTTTAAGTTAAACGATAATGCCAGGTGCAACTGTGGTGAGCTGCTTAATCGAGGATGACACCTAAGATATTGTCTTCTTTGGTGATCACAAACTCCTGACCGTCTACTTTTTCAGTGCGCTCGACATAAGCGCCAAATAATACTTTGTCACCAACTTTCACGTCTAAAGGCTTCACATCGCCGTTATCCAGGATGCGGCCATTGCCAACGGCAACAACTTCGCCACGGCTCGACTTTTCGGCAGATGCTCCAGTTAATACGATGCCACCGGCTGACTTGCTTTCTGCTTCTAAGCGTTTGATGATGACACGGTCATGTAAGGGACGAATATTCATGCTCTAATCTCCTAAAGCGTTTTTTGAGTTTTAACATGGGTGTTAAAATGTGTGTTCGGTATATGGGGCGGTAGCAAAAAAAATCCAAGGGGCAAACTGAAAAATTCTGTGCCACTGTCCCGGATAGGTTTTGAGCAGCCTACATTTTTAAGAATTAATTAAGATACTTTTGAAAAAATACCAGATGAAATAATTGCGGGCGCTGTCAGGTCTGTTGTTTACCCAGCGCCGTTACGCGCAATAAGACCAATTGGCCAATATTGTAGTATAAGTCATGTCGTATGAGTAATGCCGTATAGTAGAGCCGGTATTACCCACTAACCGGTAAATTGAAAGAAGGTTCAATTAATGTATAACGTGTTTTTGCTTCCATTGCTGTTGTTGTTTACTTTATTGGCCGGTAATCCCGCCCAGGCACAGCAAAGCTCCGTCCTGGACAGTTTACTTAAAGGTGACGATAATTTTTTACCGGTTGATCAAGCATTTAAAATGGACTTTCGGCAGCAGGGCGACCAGCTCATCGTCAACTGGACTATTGCAGATGGCTATTACATTTACCGTGACAAATTTAAATATGGTGGTGTGGCTGTCAGTTTTTCCCATCCTACTTACCCCGCCAGCATGCAAATTGAAGATGAATTTTTTGGGGTCACCGACGTTTATTTTCATCAGCTGACTCTGAAAATACCGCTGTCGGATATCAGCGAAGACGCGTTTTTACGGATCCAGTATATGGGCTGTGCTGAAGCGGGCCTGTGCTACCCCCCCATTAATGAAGAAATTCCACTGTCAATTCCGGGTAATTCGGCAGTGACTGCCGAAGCCGACGCAGTCGATCCCGCAACAGCTGAAGAATCAAATACACCGACTTCCAGCCAGTATGGTTTAGCTGAACGCCTTAGCAGCGGCTCGGTATGGCTGAATATGGGAGTGTTTTTTCTATTGGGTCTGGGGCTGGCATTTACGCCTTGTGTGTTCCCTATGTATCCTATTTTAAGCAGTATTATTGTCGGTCAGGGCAAACAACTTAGCACCGGCCGCGCCTTTGGGTTGTCCTTTAGCTACGTGCAGGGTATGGCGCTAACGTATTCGGCACTGGGGCTGGTAGTGGCCAGTTTAGGCGTCAAGTTTCAGGCCTGGATGCAGCACCCTGCCGTGCTAATTGTTGCCGCTGTGATTTTTGTGCTTCTGGCGTTGGCGATGTTTGGTGTATTTAACTTTCAGTTACCCGCCAGTTGGCAGGCTAAAGTTAGTGCCATTAGTAACAAGCAGGAAGGTGGTAGCTTAAAAGGGGCGTTTGTCATGGGCGCGCTGTCTGGCTTGATCGCCTCCCCGTGCACCACGGCACCTTTGTCCGCTGCATTAATGTACGTAGCACAAAGTGGCGATTTAATGCTCGGTGCACTTACCTTGTACATTCTTAGCCTCGGCATGGGTTTACCGCTTATCTTACTTGGTACCTCGGGGGGTAAGTTGCTACCTAAAGCCGGCGGCTGGATGAATATTGTCAAGTCAGCCTTTGGCTTTATCCTGTTGCTGGTGCCCATCATTCTGCTGGAGCGTATTCTGCCGTTCTGGCAAATTGTGTTGCTGGCATCCTTACTTGGTCTGTTGGTCAGTGGCTATTTATTCAAGCTGCTGTTTGAGCAACAAGGCAGCAGCGCAAAAGCCAGCTTGTTGGTATCTGCTCAGGTGTTGCTGCTGGCAACGGTATTTTTTAACTGGCACTATTTTAGCCCCGCTCAGACCAGCAGCGCCGCAGTCAGTAATGTTGGCAGTGCTCCAGACAGCACTACCGGCCAGTTTATCGATGTGGCAGACTTAGCGGGCCTGGAGCAGCAGCTGGCCGAAGCTCAGGCGGCCAACCAATATACGCTGGTCGATCTCTATGCTGAGTGGTGCGTTGCCTGTAAAGAGTTTGAAAAGCTTACTTTCCCGGCGGCCCAAGTGCAGGCCCAGACCCGTAACATGCGGCTGATTAAGATTGATGTGACGAAAATGACCCGCTCTGATGAGAAGCTGTTAAATCATTATCAGGTACTGGGTTTACCTACCCTGTTGTTTTTCAGCCCACAAGGCGAGGAGTTAACCAGCGCCAGAGTCACCGGTTTTATGGCCGCTACCCCTTTTGCACAGCATCTGGCGGCGCTTACCAGCGAACAGTAACCCTATCTAAGCCAGTTCGCCTGCCAACTGCAGACGAACTGGCCTACCGTTTTCACCTGCTTTTAAGCGCTTTACGCCTTACTCCATTTCGCCCCTCTGGCTGATAAGACCAGTATTTTGCTGCCATTTGTCACGAATTCACTATAATAGGCGCTTATCTGGTGATAAAGGGGCGCGGCAATGTAACGAAATAAGCAAGCAGGTGCATTTTAATGCTACCTTTCGTAAGATAAGGCTTATTCATTACATTTAGCGGAAATACAGTGCAAATGGCGGCAAAATACCGAATTTTAGTGATAAATGGTCCAAACCTGAATATGCTCGGTGTACGCGAGCCCGGGGTGTATGGTGCTGCCAGCCTGAGCGAGATCGTGTCTGAACTGGAATCACAAGCTGGCAAACTTAATGTCAGCCTTAGCCATATTCAATCGAACGCCGAGCATGAGCTTATTAATGCTATTCAGCAGAGTCTGGGCCAGCAGGATTTTATTCTAATAAATCCCGGTGCCTTTACCCATACCAGTGTGGCAATTCGCGATGCCCTGCTGGCTGTGGCCATCCCTTTTATTGAAATTCATTTATCTAACGTGCATGCCCGGGAAGCGTTCCGGCGACATTCTTATTTAGCTGATATTGCCCGTGGGGTTATCTGCGGCCTGGGCGCCAAGGGTTACCACTATGCGCTGGACGCAGCGGTATCAGCCTTACAAACAACCGAAAATTAACTAACAAATTAACTAACATCAGGCGACAGACATGGATATTAGAAAAATTAAAAAATTAATTGAATTGCTGGAAGAGTCTGGCATTTCTGAGCTGGAAATTACCGAAGGTGAAGAATCAGTTCGGATCAGCCGCAACAGCCCGGTGCAACATTATGCACCTATGCAACCGATGCAATATGCTCAACCACAAATACAGGCCCCGGCACCGGCAGCACCTGCTGCAGTAGCGGCTGAGCCGGCTAAACCTGCTGCTACCGGCCAGGTTGTTAAATCACCGATGGTGGGTTCGTTTTACCGCGCGGCCTCGCCCACTTCAAAAGCGTTTGTTGAAGTAGGTCAGACGGTCAAAGTGGGTGATACGCTGTGTATTGTTGAAGCCATGAAAATGATGAACCAAATACAGTCTGATAAAGCAGGCGTGGTAAAAGAAATTCTGGTTGAAAACGGCGATCCGGTCGAATTTGATCAGCCGTTATTTATTCTCGAATAACCAAAAAGGCTGACCGATGCTAGAAAAAGTACTAATTGCCAACCGGGGTGAAATTGCACTGCGCATTTTGCGCGCCTGCAAGGAACTCGGGATCAAAACGGTTGCGGTGCACTCTACCGTAGACCGAAATCTTAAGCATGTGTTGCTGGCCGATGAAACCATCTGTATAGGCCCGGCACCCTCACCTCAAAGCTATTTAAATATTCCGGCGCTAATTGCTGCTGCCGAAGTAACCAACGCCCAGGCTATTCATCCGGGTTACGGCTTTTTAGCAGAGCGCGCCGATTTTGCCCAGCAAGTAGAAGAGAGTGGCTTGGTGTTTATTGGGCCTCATCCTGACTCTATTCGCTTAATGGGCGATAAAGTATCTGCCATCGAAGCGATGAAAAAAGCCGGCGTGCCCTGCGTACCGGGGTCTGATGGTGCCGTCGGAGATGACGCAGAGGCCAGTAAAAAAATTGCCAAACGCATCGGCTACCCGATTATCGTTAAAGCCGCCGGCGGTGGTGGTGGTCGTGGTATGCGGGTTGTGCGCAGCGAAGAAGAACTGATTAGCTCGATCGAAATGACCAAAGCTGAAGCCAAGGCTGCGTTCGGTAATGACATGGTTTACATGGAGAAATTCCTGGAGAATCCACGTCACATCGAAATTCAGGTATTAGCAGATGGCCAGGGTAACGCCATTCATTTAGGCGAGCGTGATTGCTCAATGCAGCGCCGCCACCAGAAAGTGGTCGAAGAAGCGCCAGCACCGGGCATTACCCCGGAACTGCGCGCTTTTATCGGTGGCCGTTGTGTTGACGCCTGTAAGGTGATGAATTATCGCGGTGCCGGTACTTTCGAGTTTCTGTTTGAAAACGGCGAGTTCTTCTTTATTGAAATGAACACCCGTATTCAGGTAGAGCACCCGGTTACCGAAATGATTAGCGGTGTTGACTTAATTAAAGAGCAACTGCGGGTAGCTTCTGGCATGCCGTTAACCCTGACTCAGGAAGATATTGTGATCCGCGGCCATGCGGTGGAATGTCGGATTAATGCTGAAGATCCGGTAACCTTTATGCCGTCGCCAGGCAAAATCACCCGTTTTCACCCGGCCGGGGGAAATGGCGTGCGCTGGGATTCGCACATTTATGCCGATTACACGGTACCGCCAAACTACGACTCTATGGTCGGTAAGCTCATCACCTATGGCGAAAGCCGTGAAATCGCTATCGCCCGGATGCGCAATGCGCTTGACGAGTTGTTGGTAGAAGGCATTAAAACCAATATTCCGCTGCACAAAGACATTATGCGCGATGTTGAGTTTTGTAAAGGCGGTACCAACATTCATTACCTGGAAAAAAAGTTGGGTATGAAATAAGCGTCGCTTAATCAGCTTAGCAGTAGAATAAAGGCCGCAATTGCGGCCTTTTTGCTATAATGCGCCAAAATTAGCGCAAGAGAGTCACCATGCCCTGGATCCAACTACGTATCAGTACCACTGAAGATAAAGCCGAGCAAGTCAGTGATATGCTGCAAGGCTGGGGAGCGCAGGCGGTAAGTTTTGTTGATGCCCACGACACCCCGATTTATGAACCCATGCCAGGCGAGGTCATCTACTGGACCAATACCGTGGTAGTTGGCCTGTTTGATGCAGAACACCCGATGGACAGCGTGCTCGAGAAGCTGCAAAAGGTGGCCTTTTTCAAAGACCGGCTCGACTACAAGCTGGAACAGCTGGAAGATAAAGACTGGGAGCGGGAATGGATGGATAACTTTCATCCGATAAAGTTTGGTGAGCGCCTCTGGGTATGCCCCAGCTGGCGGGACATTCCGGACCCGACCGCCGTTAATGTAATGCTGGACCCGGGTTTGGCCTTTGGTACCGGTACTCACCCTACTACAGCCTTATGTATGCAATGGCTGGATCAGCATATCCAGAGCGATCAAACCGTGGTCGATTTTGGTTGTGGCTCTGGTATTTTAGGCATCGCGGCGCTGAAACTGGGAGCAAAACGGGTGGTTGGCATTGATATCGATCCCCAGGCAATAGAAGCCAGCACCGCCAACGCAGCGCGCAATCATGTTAGTGGTCAGATAGAGCTGTATTTGCCGAAAGATCAACCGCAGTTGCAGGCGGATGTGGTGGTCGCCAATATACTGGCCGGCCCGCTTGCCGATCTAAGTCAGATAATCAGTGCCTACGTTAAACCCGGAGGCTTGCTGGCGTTGTCGGGTATTTTACACAGTCAGGCCCAGAGTGTTATCGCTGCCTATCAGCACGAATTTAGTTTTGAGCCGATAGCCGAACAAGACGAATGGGTAAGGTTAAGCGCCAGGAAAAATGCCGGTTAAACAATTTTGTAACTGGTGACAAAATAAACAGCCTTACAATTATCTTTTTAGTCAGGCCGTTGTTTACGGCTTGGCTGTAGCAGGAAAACACGCCTTTTCAGCCTTTTAGCGAATGTCAATCCCTCAAAGGCCATATTAAATGCAGTTTTGTTTAAATAATAACCTTTGCTTTGTTGGCAAAAATCCGTAAACTTAGCGCCCCTTACGGGTAGAGCCTTGGATTACATGGTGCGTATAGGTCCTTATCAGTTAGCGAACAACGTAATTTGCGCACCGATGGCCGGAGTGACAGATCACACTTTTCGTGAGCTTTGCAGACGGTTTGGTGCAGCTTTAGCTGTATCTGAAATGCTATCAAGCAATCCGCAGGTCTGGCAGAGCGAAAAGTCGCAAAACCGAATGGGCCATCGTCAGGAATCAGGCATTCGCTCGGTACAAATTGCCGGCAGCGATCCAGCGCAAATGGCTGCAGCCGCACAGTACAATGTTGACATCGGCGCCGATATTATTGATATCAATATGGGTTGTCCGGCAAAAAAGGTAAATAAAAAACTGGCAGGATCAGCTTTGTTGCAATATCCGCAACTGGTTGAGCAAATTATTCGTGCGGTAGTCGATGCCGTGAAGGTGCCGGTAACCCTGAAAATTCGCACGGGCTGGGATCCGCTGCACCGCAACGGTGAACTCATTGCCCGTTTAGCGCAGGATAACGGCATTCAGGCACTGGCGGTGCATGGCCGCACTAAAGCCTGTATGTATAAAGGCGAAGCCGAGTACGACACAATTAAAGCCATTAAGCAGGCAGTGTCATTACCGGTAATTGCCAATGGCGATATTACGACGCCGGAAAAAGCACAGTTTGTGCTCAATTATACCGGTGCCGACGCCATAATGATTGGCAGGGCGGCACAGGGGCGCCCCTGGATTTTCAGGGAAGTGGTCCATTACCTGGCGACAGGTGAAAAACTGGCTGCACCAGCAATAGCTGAAGTGCAGCAAATCATGCTGGAGCATGTGCAGGGCTTACATCAGTTATATGGCGTACATTTGGGGCCTAAAATAGCCCGCAAGCACGTTGGCTGGTATTTAGCCGAGCATGATGCCCAGGGTGTGTTTCGCAGCGAATTCAATGCTATTGAGCAGGCTGAGCGCCAGTTCGAGGCATTAAATGACTATTTTTATCAACTAGCAGCAACCTAACGTAAAAGAGAAAAGCAATGTTTAATTCGAACGTTACTTCGCCATTTATTACTAATGCCCATGTCCAAACTCAGGAAAAACCTCAGGCGTTAAGCAACGCGGTACAAAAAGCCGTTGCTAACTACCTGCAACAGTTAAACGGTCAGGATGTTGATGACCTGTACGAACTGGTTCTGTCAGAATTAGAGCGGCCGTTACTGGAAGAGGTGATGAAATACACCCGCGGCAACCAGACCCGCGCAGCCAACCTGATGGGCATCAACCGCGGTACGCTGCGTAAGAAGCTGAAACAATACGGCATGAGTTAATGCCACTGCGGGGCTCCGGCCTCGCCACTAAGCACCTTCGGGTGCTTTTTTATTGGTTAGGTTAAAATCTGATTTCTGCAAGCGACAAGAGAATTAAAGCATGACAACATTACGCCCCATTCGCCGCGCACTGTTAAGTGTGTCTGATAAAACCGGTATCGTTGAATTTGCCCGTGCCCTGGCTGCCCGGCAAGTGGATATTCTGTCTACCGGCGGCACCGCTAAGCTGTTAGCGGAACACGGTATTAAGGTTACTGAAGTGTCGGACTATACCGGTCACCCGGAAATCATGGATGGCCGGGTAAAAACTCTGCATCCGAAAATTCATGGTGGCATTCTGGCGCGGCGTGGCGTAGACGAAGATGTCATGACAGCGAATAACATTGGCCCTATCGACCTGGTGGTGGTAAACCTGTACCCCTTTGCTGACACAGTGGCTAAAGCGGGTTGCACCCTGGAAGACGCGGTAGAAAACATTGATATCGGCGGCCCGACGATGGTACGCGCGGCAGCGAAAAACCATAAAGATGTCACCATCGTGGTTAATGCCAGCGACTACGACACGGTACTGGCTGATATGGAAGCGAACAATGGCGCAACCACTCATGCTACCCGTTTTAGCCTGGCTATCAGTGCCTTTGAGCATACCGCTCAGTACGATGGTATGATTGCCAACTACTTTGGCGCCATGTTGCCAGCCTACGACGCACCAACCGCGCCGGTAAGTAAGTTCCCACGCACCTTCAATAGTCAGTTTGTGAAGAAACAAGACTTGCGCTACGGGGAAAACAGCCATCAGAGCGCCGCGTTTTATGTGCAGGAGGGTGCCACTGAGGCTTCAGTCGCAACCGCTACACAGCTTCAGGGTAAGGCATTGTCGTATAACAATATCGCTGATACCGATGCAGCACTGGAGTGTGTAAAGGAATTTGCTGAACCGGCCTGCGTTATTGTTAAGCATGCTAACCCTTGCGGCGTCGCTATTGGTGATTCGATCCTGGCTGCTTACAACCGCGCCTATCAGACCGACCCAACGTCTGCTTTTGGCGGCATTATTGCTTTTAACCGCGAACTGGACGAAACCACAGCGAAGGAAATTGTCAGCCGTCAATTTGTTGAAGTGATTATCGCGCCAGCTGCTTCAGATGCCGCTGTTGCGGTAATAGGCACTAAGCCCAACGTCCGGCTACTGGTATGTGGTGAGTTCAGCCAGGCCGCTAACGCCCTGGATATGAAACAGGTTAACGGCGGCATGCTGCTGCAGGACCGCGATCAGGCTAAAATCACCGCCGATGATTTAAAAGTGGTGACTAAGCGCCAACCCACTGAGCAGGAATTAACAGACTTACTGTTCTGCTGGAAAGTCGCCAAGTTCGTTAAATCGAACGCCATTGTTTATGTCAAAGACAGCATGACCATCGGCGTTGGTGCCGGCCAGATGAGCCGGGTGTACAGCGCGAAAATTGCCGGTATCAAAGCGGCTGATGAAAACCTGGAAGTTAAAGGTTCAGTCATGGCTTCTGATGCCTTCTTCCCGTTCCGTGATGGTATCGACGCCGCCGCTGCTGCAGGCATTACCGCTGTCATCCAGCCAGGTGGCTCAATGCGTGACGCCGAAGTAATTGCCGCCGCCGACGAGCACGGCATGGCCATGGTGTTTACCGGTGTGCGCCACTTTAGACACTAAGCACGTAGTTAATGGATTAAAAATGGCCGCTTTGCGGCCTTTTTTAATCCATTAAACCCTATGCTTTTTCAGCAAGCAAAAAATCTCCCGATAGTATCTGCTGCAAGCCGTCCGTTGACTGGTTGTAGATATACACCCAGGCTGTGATAATCTCACCGCTGTTAAGCATGATGGGTTGTTTAAGCCGCAGGTATTCGGTGGGGCTGGCAAAGCCGGGGCCGCACTCTTCGTACTGGTCCAGTTCTGCCAGTAATAACGCGGGTTGCTTAAGCTGATACACCTCACCTGTTACCTGCCACTGCGGGTTGTTACTTGCAACGGCACCGGGGTAATAATCGACCAGATACAACTTGGCCTGCAACCGGCCCTGGCCAATTAGGCTGGCATGCTGCTGCAGTAACTGAAAGCAGCGCTGGCCGGCGGCGCGGCGCTTTGCATGTTGGCGAAGGGTACCGTATACAAATAAGTATTCTGGCATATTAATAAAACCTGCTTACACTGTACTCGATAATTCTACATCAATTGAATTAATGGCGTTGCATGCTGTGAAATCCACTAACAGCTTGGCAGATAACCGTACTTTTTGGCGAAATACTAAGTAGCATCACCATCAAAATAATGTAGTCTATTGATTTTAATATATTTATAGAGTGGTCTCATTTTTGCTCTGTCATTGCTGTAGGCAGCAAAGCTGCCACGGAGCAATACTTAATAAAAAAACAAGGAGCAACTATGTTGAAACAACTCTGGCTGGCCACAGTATTATGCTGCGCCAGCAGCGTGCTAATCGCCGCTGAACCCTTACCTGACGCCCAGGCTGTCAGCCGCTATGCCGATCAGCTGCTGCAGCAGCAACCGATAGATAACCATAGTCCCGGCGTGGCAGTGCTGGTAGCACGCGGTGACGAATTACTCTTTAAACAGGCCTATGGCCAGGCAAACATTGAGCTTGGCGTGCCATTAAGCCCGGAACATAAATTCCGGATAGGCTCTGTAACCAAGCAGTTTGCGGCGGCGGCCCTGTTAAAGCTGATTGACGAAGGCAAAGCGTCACTGAGCGATCCACTGAGCAAATACTTGCCAGATTATCCAAATGCAAAAAATATTACGCTATTGCACTTACTGAATCATACCTCTGGCGTGAAAAGCTACACCGGTATTCCTGGCTATATGCATAATAAAATTCGCCGGGAGTTAACTACCGCTGAGCTGATTGACGAATTTAAAGACTTAGCAGTCGATTTTGCGCCAGGCGCAGACTTCAGATACAACAATTCGGGTTATGTGCTGCTGGGGGCTGTTATTGAAACCATTAGCGGCAAAAGCTGGCATCAGTATATTAATGATGCGTTACTGCAACCCAATAAACTCAGTAATATTAGATACCCTGGCGAGCAAACTATTATTCCGGGCATGGCCAGCGGATACAGTCTGCGTCCGGGACAGGACGTTACTCAAGCGGCCTTACTCAGCATGACCCAACCGCACGCGGCTGGTGCCCTGGTGGCAGATGCGCATGCGCTATGGCAGTGGAACCGCCTATTACATGGCGGCAAGCTGCTAACAGCGGCCAGCTACCAGCAAATGATCACACCAACCGCCGCTGCAGCCAAAAATGACGGCAATTATGGCTTTGGCATTAGCAGAGGTACGTTACGGGGTATGGAAGAGCTTCAGCATGGCGGCGGCATCAATGGCTTTGTCTCAATGTTGATTTATTTACCTCAACCAAAAATAACCGTGGTGATGCTTCGCAACAGCGATGGCCCCGGACCGGATCTAAGCTATTTAGGCCGAAAAATTGCTGCATTTGCCAGCGGTAACCCCTACCCGCAGTACACGTCAGTTACCCTGACAGAGGCCCAGTTGCGTGAAGTGAGCGGGGTTTATAGCAAAGGCGAGGACAGTCGCACACTTGAAATTCAGGACGGCAAGTTATTCTCGACCCGTGCAGGCAGCCGCCCATTCGAACTGACAGCGCAAGGCAACGACAGTTTTGGCTTTACGGATAGCGTAACCCGTCTGGTGATCCAGCGAAACAAAGAGGGCAGCCCAATCGGGCTTAACATGTTTTATGACGGTGACGGAGAAGGAGAATTCTGGCAAAGAACCGGTAATATTGTGACAAAAGCCGATATCAGCCTGACGCCACAACAACAGCAAGCGCTAATTGGTGACTATGCTTCCGATCAGTTGCAACTGAAAATTTTTCAAAATGATGCTAACGGTCTACTGGTGCAGGTAGCGGGCCAACCGGCGCTGGCCTTAAAAGCTGCCAGTGCGCGTAGCTTGTACCTTACTGTCGTGGACGCCACACTGGAATTTGAGCCTGCTACGGGTCAGGCAACACAGCTAACCCTGACTCAGGGACCGGGACGCTTTGTGCTTACCCGCCAATAGCTTAACAGCAGGTGTTCAACTTTCATTTTGAACACGCCACTGCTGATCAGCAGTGGCGTTATCCCAACTTAGCACCATTGGGCACCTGGCTGTCTACCGTTACCAGCACAATAGCGCCATCTTCGCGGGCAAAGCCAGTAACCAGGCATTCCGACTGCATGGGGCCGATTTGTTTCACCGGGAAATTAACCACTGCCATTACCTGCTTACCCAGTAACTGCGCTTTACTGTACAAACTGGTAATTTGAGCACTTGATTTTTTAATCCCTATGTCGCTGCCAAAATCTACTTGCAGTTTATATGCAGGTTTATGGGCCTGTGGAAAATCGTCCACAGCAATAATGGTACCTACCCGAAGTTCTACTTTGGCAAAGTCTTGCCAGCTAATAGTTTCCATACCGTCTCCTGCGCTAAACTGTTAAGCTGCTATCCTGAACATAAAGCATAACTTAATCCGGAGAACCCTATGGCGCAATGGTTAAACGCAACGGTTTCTGAAACAATTTATTGGACCAGCAGCTTATTCAGTATTAAAGCCAAAACCGGGCCGTTACCCTTTATTGCTGGTCAGTTTGTCCGGCTGGCACTAGAGGGGCCTGACGGACGTGCACAGCGCGCGTATTCGCTGGTTAACCCACCGGATAGCGACTATCAGGAATTCTTAGTCAGTACGGTAGCCGATGGTTTGTTATCACCGTTATTACAGCAATTAACACCGGGAGATACCGTAGGGATAAGCCAGCCGGCAAGTGGTTTTTTTATTCTGGATGAAGTGCCTGACGGTGATAACCTATGGCTTATTGCTACCGGCACCGGCATAGGCCCCTACTTATCGATGCTGGCTACCGCTGAACCCTATAAGCGATTTAAACATATTATTCTGGTGCATAGCGTACGCAATTCAGCTGATCTTGCCTATAAAGAATTAATTGAAGGGTTTGTCGCGCAGCATCCCGGGCAATTACACTATCAGCCGGTGGTTACCCGTGAACCTCATCCCGGCGCACTGCAAGACCGCATTCCAAACTTAATCAGCAACCATCAGTTACAGCAGCAATGTGGCCAGCTGCTGAATTCCAAGTCACAAGTTATGTTATGCGGTAACCCGCAAATGATCACCGATACCAAAGCGTTACTTACCGAGATGGGCCTGACCAAAAACCTGCGACGAAACCCAGGCAATATTACAGTAGAGCAATACTGGTAAGTTTGCTGAGCGTCACCTCACCTTAGAAAATACCGGCCAGTGACCGCAGCAGCCCCTGATGCAGCGGTTGCTCGGCATCACGCCAACTCAGATTCGCTTTATTCGCAAAGCTAACGACTTTCACCTGGTACTTACGCCGATCCGTCGCCAGCTCCCACATTAACTCGTTGTTGCCACTGTCGCCCTGCTTCAGTTGCTGCCGACTTACTTCCTGTACCTTACCTATACTGTCCGGGGCGATGCGCTCAGCCAGCTGGATGTCAGTTAACATGGTGTAGTATTTATCCTTAACCAGCTGGTTGCCGACATACTCAGCACCCGCCCAGGCCGCTAATACCACCAGCGCTCTGGCAATATCTTTACCGTCAATGTCAGCGCCAAAGCCGGCATCCGCATAGACCGCAACGTTGCTGGCGCGGCGTGATGAAGCAATCTGCTCAGGCTCAGGGTCAGGCAACGCAATACCCGGATACAACAGCTGATGAATTTGCTCCGGGCTCATATCGTATTCTTCGCTGGCAAGCACCACTTCAGGTCGCTCTTTTAACACGGTACGCACATTTACCTGCAACCAGTACTGCGCCTGTTGTGGCGAGTCGACCAGCTGATAACCGCGGCTAAGCAGTAGTTCGCTCACATCAGAAGCCAGCGGTAGCTGGTACTCCGCCGCCGTCTGGCGAATATCAATAAAAATAGTGCGAAGCTCTGGCTCAACCGGATCAAGGTAGATGGTTTCACTCATCCGGGTCTGGACATCAAGCTTACCTTTAGCCACCGAGGTATGCAGCGCCATACAGCCGGTTAATGGCAGAAGCACCAGCAAGCACAGGAGCAAGCGCATTTAGAACAAACCTGCCAGTGAACGCGCCACGCCATCAGTAAGCTGTGGCGCGGCCTCTGGCCACTTTAAATTCGCCTGGTTGGCATAACTCATTACCCGGCTCTGATACTTGCGCATATCCGTCTGGCGCTGATAGCTTGAGCTGGTGCTGCCGCTATCGCCCTGCAATAGCTGATGGTCTGAACGCTCACTGACGCTGCCATTAAACCTTTCCATTATCTGAATGTCAGTAATCGCCGTGTAATACACATCTTCTACCAATGCGTCGACAATAGTGCCGGCGGCCGCGCCCGCTACTGCAGCCCCTAAGCCAGCAGCGCCAGAGCCACCGGTTGCCCGGTGAATGGCATAACCCGTTACCGCACCACCGGCAATGCCAGGGCCGGCTGCAAACGCCCGATTGGCATCACGGCCATTAGTACGCCCCACTTGCAGTACGTTAGCCTGCAACCAATAGTGGGCCTGCCCCGGGCTGTCAATTACCTGATAACCTTTGGCACGCAAGTTGGCAATAACCTGAGGTTTAATGTCAAATTCGGGTTTGTCTGAGGTGTTTCTCACGTCGACAAAAATAGTGCGCTGAGCAGGTTCAACCGGGTCTAGAAAGATGCTGGATGACATCTTGGTCTGGACATCAAGATTACGTTTGGCTACAGACGTGTGCAATGCACCACATCCAGCAAGACTCATTAAAACCAAGGCAGTTAGCGCCAGTTTAATCGTATTCATTGGAACCTCTTAAATTAGGATCGAGTGCTTTAAAGCATTGTGCAGAATTAAACTGAATATTATCTGAATAGTTAGCACAGCGTTAATAAACAACCGTAAAACAATGTAACGGAATATGTGAGGCGTCATGGTGTATTTCACCGTCAATTATCTTTACTTTTTTACTGGAGCCGCTACAATACGCGCCGCTCTTTTGTTTGTTCTTTATACAGCTTTTTTATAACGCTCTTTTTAAAATAAGGTAATCGCTATGCATCCGATGTTAAACATCGCCATTCGTGCTGCCCGCAGTGCAGGTAACATTATCGCCCGTGCCTGTGGTCAGTTAGATATGGTGCAAAAGCTGCAAAAAGGCAGCAACGACTTTGTCACCAATGTCGACAAAGAAGCCGAGCAGGCTATCGTGGCAATTTTGAAAAAATCTTTCCCAACCCATGGTATCGTTGGCGAAGAGCATGGCGATTACGGTAACAGCGACAGTGAATTCCAGTGGATTATTGATCCGCTTGATGGCACCAGCAACTTCATCAAAGGCATTCCGCATTTCGCGGTATCCATCGCCTTAAAACACAACGGTAAATTAGATCAGGCGGTTATTTTTGATCCGCTGCGCGGCGAATTGTTTACTGCATCACGTGGTCGTGGCGCCCAGCTTAATGGCACCCGCATCCGGGTTACCGCGCTGCCAGATATGACCGGCGCTATTTTAGCCACCGGCTTTCCGTTTAAAGCAAAACATCATTTAGATAGCTACAGCAAAATTTTCAACAGCTTTTTTGCTGACTGCGCCGATATGCGCCGTACCGGCTCAGCGGCTCTGGACTTAGCCTATGTCGCTGCTGGCCGTTTCGATGGTTTCTTTGAAATTGGCTTAAAGCCATGGGATATCGCCGCAGGTGAACTGATTGTGCGTGAAGCCGGTGGTATGGTCTGCGACTTTGTGGGCGGTTCTAACCATATGAAGACCGGCAATACCGTGGCAGCCAGTCCTAAGGTGCTGCAAGCCATGGTTAAAGGCATGCGGCCACACCTGTCAGAAACCCTGGCAAAGTAATACCAATATCACTCACGCCGTACCCGTTTAACTAACTTAAACGGGTACGTCTACTGCTAAACCTTGCTCTGTCCATGCCCGGTAGCCCCCTGCTAAACTCAGTACCTGCTGATAGCCCATGTGCTGCAGGGTTTGCGCTGCAAGCGCTGAGCGATAACCACCACCACAATACAGCACTATTTTCTGTTTTTTGTCCTGCACCATCTGCTCAATATCGCGTTCAATAATACCTTTGCCCAAATGCATCGCTTCCGGCAAATGGCCTTTCACCCATTCATGATCTTCGCGTACATCCAGCAAGACATAAGGTTGGTTATGCTGCTGTAGTTCAGCAATGGTTATTTCGTTAATTTCAGCCTTCGCCAGATTAACCAGAGCAATAAAACCCGGTGCATGTTGCGCCGTCATAAAAACCTCACCTAAAAAAAATGCCAGTCACAGACTGGCATTTTTAACACATAAGCACGTGTTTTACAGCAAAGGTTCGGTACCTTCACCTTCTTTTTCAGGTGGTGGTGGTGGCAACATATCTTCGCGACTGATACCAAGTTGTACCGCAAGCGCACTGGCCACAAACACTGAAGAGTAGGTACCAATAGCAATACCGAACAGCAAAGCAAAGGCAAAGTTATGAATTAGTGCGCCACCCATCGTAAATAACACCACCAATACAATAATAGTGGTTAATGACGTTACTACGGTGCGGTTTAAGGTAGAGGTAACCGCTTCATTAATGGTTTCATGCACTGTTGAATCACGTAACTTGCGAAAGCTTTCCCGAATACGGTCAAATACCACGATGGTATCGTTTATCGAATAACCGATTAACGCCAGTATCGCTGCCAGCACGGTTAAGTCGAACTCCAGTTGCAGCAGTGAGAACAGCCCCAGGGTGATAATGACATCATGGCCCAGTGACAACACCGCGCCCACTGACAAGCGCCATTCAAAGCGCATGGTGACGTACAACAAAATACCAATCAGTGCCGCCAGCATGGCTAAACCGCCCTGCTCTTTCAGCTCATCACCCACGCTGGGGCCAACAAACTCAACCCGACGCATTTCAATCGGCTCGCTGGATGTCTCGCTAAGCGCCCGCAAAATTTCATTTGAAATGGTAGATTGGTCGATACCTTCGCGCGGTGAGATCCTAATCGCAACATCTTCACTGGAACCAAAGTACTGCACCACAGCATCAGCATAGCCATTATCTGCCAGCACTTTACGCACCTGTGACAAATCGGCACCACCACTGTAGCCCACTTCAATAACGGTACCCCCGGTAAAATCGAGACCCCAGTTCATACCTTTGACAGTAATAGTGGCTATTGAAGCAATGACCAGCAAACCCGATAAAATCAGTGCCGGCATTTTAAACCGCATAAAATTAAGCGGCTCTGTAAAGCTAAATATTCTCACACCGCCTCCTTACATTGGCAGTGACTGCACACGGCGGCCACCCCAGAATAAATTAACCAGTAACCGGGTACCGACTACTGAAGTAAAGATCGAGGTCAGAATACCGATCGCCAAAGTAATAGCGAAGCCTTTTACCGGACCGGTACCGATACCGAACAGGATCAATGCCACCAACAGTGTCGTAATGTTGGAGTCGGCAATGGTGGCAAACGCGCGATCGTAACCATGATGAATGGCTTGCTGGACACTTCGCCCCTCGGCCAGCTCTTCCCTGATCCGCTCAAAGATAAGGACGTTGGCATCAACCGCCATACCTACCGTCAAAACGATACCCGCCATACCTGGCAACGTTAACGTTGCGCCTGGGATCATCGACATAAAACCGGTAATCAGGATCAGGTTTGCCAGCAAGGCGACATTAGCGACTAAGCCAAACGCTTTGTAATACAACACCATAAAGATGAGTACTACCACCATGCCCCACATAATCGCAGTCATACCTAAATCAATATTTTCCTTACCCAGGCTTGGGCCTATAGTACGTTCTTCAATGATCTGGGTTGGGGCAATTAAGGCACCGGCGCGTAATAACAACGCCAGGTTTTGTGCTTCAGCCGGATTATCAATACCGGTTATCCGGAAACTGCGACCCAAGCGTGCCTGAATTGTCGCGGCGTTAATCACCTCTTCGTACTTTACCAGTACCGGGGTGCCGTCTTCATTGCGCGCTTCACCCGGCTTATATTCAATAAATACCGTTGCCATTTGGCGGCCAATGGTGCTGCGGGTGGCGTTAGACAGTAAATTGCCGCCCTGTGCATCCAGTGAAATACTGACTTGCGGACGCGAGTATTCATCGTATCCCGAGGTTGCCCCGGTAATATGATCGCCGGTTAGCATGGTGCGGTTTTCAAGCAGGTACGGCTGACCATTACGGTCACGATACAGGCTGGCTCCTGCTGGCAAACGCCCGTCTAACGCAGCGCCTAAATCGGAGTCGTTATCTACCAGACGGAACTCCAGGGTGGCGGTTGCGCCCAGAATTTCTTTGGCCTGAGCCGGGTCTTGTACGCCCGGCAGCTGAACAATTATCCGATCAGCACCCTGACGCTGCACCAGGGGTTCAGCAACACCAATTTCATTTACCCGGTTACGGATAATAGTGATGTTCTGCTCCAGCGCATATTCACGAATTTCCCGAACCCGGTTTTCGCTTAAGCTGACTAACAAGCTATGCTCAGTATCGCCCTCGCTGAAGATCAGCTCCTGATCGGCTTTACCAAGAGCACTGCGTGCTGAGGCTAAATCTTCTGCGCTTCGCAGTAAAATTTGCACCTGACCACGCTCTAAATCTGCTTGCACAGCCCGGTAACGAACGCGCTCTTCCCGTAAGTCAGCGCGAAACGCCTGCACCATATCGTTAATGTTTTTATCGATAGCGGCTTTCATATCGACCGCCATCAAAAAGTGTACACCACCGCGTAAGTCCAGCCCCAGTTTCATTGGGCTGGCGCCAATTGCACGCAACCACGCCGGTGTAGTTGGCACCATGTTAAGGGCAGTGATGTAGCTGCTACCTAACTGTCGCTCTGCCACTTCCCGGGCCCGCAACTGGTCTTCAGCACTGCTGAAACGGGCCAGGATCTGGCCCTCGGTCAGCGTTACCGCTTTAGCCGAAATACTGGCTGCAGCGAATGCCTGTTCAAGTTCAGCACGAGTGGTCTCACTAACTACTCCGCCGCGACTGGCATTAATATTTAATGCCGGATCTTCTGGGTACACATTGGGCAAGGCATACAGGAATGCTGCAAGCAGCAAACCTAACACCACCAAATACCGCCAGAGAGGATTTTTGTTTAACACAAGTTGATCCTTTTTCTATTCGCTTTGCCGCTTACAGCGACTTTAAGGTGCCTTTTGGTAACACGGCACTAATCGCTGATTTCTGTACGGTAACTTCAGTGCTGTCATTCAGGGCAACCGTTACGAAATCTTTATCGTCAGCAATTTTGCTGATCCGACCGACAATACCACCCTGGGTTAATACTTCATCACCCTTGCCAAGGGCTGACATCAGATTACGGTGCTCTTTTACCCGCTTGGCTTGTGGCCGGTAAATTAAAAAATAAAAAATCAGGCCAAAGGCCAGCAACATAATAATCAAATCCCAGCCACCACCTGCTGGAGCTGCGGCGGCGCTGTCAGCGTAGGCATTGCTTATAAATAGACTCATGGTTTTCCCCTTAAAATTAATAAAATAATGAAGTTTTAATTCTTAATTAGTATTCGCCGGTATTTCAGTATTAGCTGAAATATCAGTAACCGCTTCTAACGCCGGAACGGGTAACTCCCGCTTCGCGTAAAACTCGCTGACAAACTGCTCCAAGGTACCAGTGGCTATGGCCTGGCGCAATCCCTGCATCAGTTTTTGATAATGATGCAAATTATGGATGGTGTTCAGCCTTGCACCCAGTATTTCGTTGCAGCGGTCCAGATGATGTAAATATGACCGGGAATAATTTTTACAAGTGTAGCAATCGCATTCAGGGTCCAGTGCCGAGATGTCTTCTTTGTGCTTTGCGTTGCGAATTTTCACCACGCCGGTACTGATAAACAAATGGCCGTTGCGGGCATTCCGGGTTGGCATAACACAATCGAACATATCGATACCACGGCGCACCGCTTCCACGATGTCTTCCGGCTTGCCAACACCCATTAAGTAACGGGGTTTGTGGCTGGGCATCTGGCCAGTGGTGTGGTTCAGAATATTGATCATGTCCTCTTTAGGCTCACCCACCGATAAACCGCCAATGGCGTAACCATCGAAGCCGATGTCTTCCAACCCCTGCAATGAGACATCACGCAGGTTTGGATACATCCCGCCCTGAATAATGCCAAATAATGCCGCCGGATTGTCGCCATGCGCATCTTTGGAACGTTTCGCCCAGCGCAGGGACATTTCCATCGATTTTTTTGCCTGTTGCTCGGTCGCAGGATACGGCGTGCATTCGTCGAATATCATTACAATATCAGAGCCTAAATCGCGCTGCACTTCCATCGAGCGCTCAGGGGTCAGCATAATCCGCTCGCCATTCAAAGGTGAGCGAAACTTAACGCCTTCTTCAGTAATTTTTCGCAGTTCACCCAGGCTGAACACCTGAAAACCACCCGAGTCGGTTAAAATAGGCTTATGCCAGTGCATAAAATCGTGTAAATCACCGTGTTTTTTGATGATCTCGGTACCGGGGCGCAGCATTAAATGAAAGGTATTACCTAAACAAATCTGCGCGCCAGTGGCGTCCAGCTCTTCCGGTGTCATACCTTTAACGGTGCCGTAGGTGCCCACGGGCATAAAGGCCGGCGTTTCAACAATGCCGCGCTCAAAAATAAGCCGGCCCCGACGGGCTCTGCCGTCGGTGGTATCTAATTCAAATTTCATTACTATCCTCAAGCGCCAGAAAGACAGTCTGGCTTAATTCGCGGCGCATTATAACAGCTTACTGCGTAGATGCTAAACGACAATCTACCTTGCAAAACCTGGGCTGGGGCCACGGCTGGGAAATTCTTATTCCACCGCCTTCGACAGCACATCCCTGTGCTGTCTCAGCCTGCGCGGCCTCCCTGCCGCTGCTTCATAAGAACACCCAGCCACAGCCCCTCTCACCCTCGGCGAAACAGGAATTCTCTTGCAGCCTATTATCCAGGAATCAGCTAATAAACATCGCATCGCCATAAGAATAAAAGCGATACTGCTCATTAATCGCCATATCATAGGCATTTAGTACGTTTTCGCGACTACTGAACGCCGATACCAGCATAATCAACGTTGATTCTGGCAGGTGAAAGTTGGTAATTAGTGCGTCAATGACTTTAAACTGGTAGCCGGGGTAGATAAAAATCTGGGTATCACCGTTGTAGCTAATCAGCTCACCGTCCCCCTGCATGGCCGCCGATTCGAGAGAACGTACCGAGGTTGTGCCAACGGCCACCACTTTGTTGCCACGCGCTTTGCAACTGGCCACAGCATCTACAACCTGCTGCGGCACCTCTATGTATTCAGCGTGCATCTTGTGTTCCAGCACATTATCAACGCGCACCGGCTGAAAGGTGCCGGCACCAACGTGCAAGGTAACAAAGGCAAACTCAACACCTTTAGCACTCAGTTTATCTAATAATGGCTGGTCAAAATGCAACCCGGCTGTAGGGGCAGCCACAGCGCCGGGTTTCTCGTTATAGACCGTTTGATAACGCGCTTTATCTTCTTCATTGTCCGGCCGGTCAATATAGGGTGGCAATGGCATATGACCTAAACGCTCCAGCATCGCCAGTACCGGCTCATCACCAATCACTTCGAGTTCAAATAATTCGTCATGGCGCTGGTTCATTCGTACTTCAGCAGCGTTTTCCAACAACAACAGGGTACCCGCCTTAGGCGCTTTGCTGGCACGAACATGCGCTAAAAAGCGTTTGTCATCCAGCATACGCTCGACTAACACTTCCACTTTGCCGCCAGACGCTTTCTGGCCAAACAACCGGGCCGGGATCACTTTGGTATTATTAAATACCAGTAAATCACCAGGCTGAAGAAAGTCACTGATGTCTTTAAAAATGTGGTGGCTGAGCGCACCGCTTTGTTTATCCATCACCAGTAAGCGGCTGCTTGAGCGCTCGGTTTTTGGAAAGCGGGCGATAAGTTGCTCGGGTAATTCGAATGAAAAGTCTTTAACTTGCATACTTTTAGCTTGCATAGAGGATCCTTGGCTTTACCGACCAGAGGCACGGCTGTAAAAAACAGCCGCTATTTTAGCAGAAGCGGCTACAAAATTACTGGCATTTTTGCAGCAGTACCTCACTTATCAGGCTGGTCATTAAGCGATAACTACGGGCTTTACTGGAAGTCGGCCGCCAGGCGACGCCGATATCCCGGTACGCATTGCCGCTGGTCGGCTGCTGGGTAATTAATTCAGTGCTGTCCAGCAGGCCGCTGTTAATGGCCATTTGCGGAATAAAAGTGACGCCAAGTTTGTTGTTTACCATCTGGGTCAGAGTGTGCAGGCTGGTGGCAAAAAACGGGTTTACCTTGCGGCTGTCTTCCAGCTCACAGGCTTTAACCGCATGGCCTGTCAGGCAATGCTCCCGCTCCAGTAAAAAAATACTTTCGTCAGGCCACTGGCTGATATCCTGATTAAAACCGCGGCCAAGCCAGTCTTTATGCAGTACCAGCTTAAAGCCATCCTGCGCCAGTACTTCGGTATGAAACGCGCCCGTTTCATAGGGTAGCGCCAGCAGTACCATGTCTAAACGCCCTTCAGCTAACGCATGCAGTGAATTGTCTGAGGTATCTTCGCGCAGCAGCAATTGTAAGTCAGGATAGCGCTCACGACACAAACTCATTACTTCACTTAATACAAAGGGCGCGATGGTTGGAATACAGCCCAGCCGGAATGGCCCTGCCATCGGTTTGCCCTGCGACTTGGCAAATTCTGTCAGCTCTTCACATTGCTCAATGATATGCCTGGCCTGGCGCACCACGTCCTCACCTAACGAAGTAAAAATAAAAGTTTTATGATCCCGCTCCAGCAACTGGGTTTGCATGGTTTCTTCCAGGTTAGCGATAGCAGCGCTTAGCGTCGACTGACCAACAAAACATGCCTCGGCAGCCCGACCAAAATGTTGGTGTTCGTGTAGCGCCAGCAAGTATTGCAGCTGTTTAACACTGGGAAGTCGTTTCATTGCCTATTCCGATTAAAATGCTAACTCTGTTCGATTATGCAAATCAATATAAAGTATTGCTAGCGTCAGGTCGAGCAGCCGCGAATATTAACACCTGTATTCATTTTCGTTAAAAATATCAGGTTACTTGCAATATTAATTTTTTAAAAACTAAATTTCAGACACTTAAATTTATTTTTTGTATTTATTGTAAATTACAAATTGAAACAATTACGCATTTGTTATAGCTTGAGGTTCTCATTGTATGTATCTGTAACCGTGTCGTCGCAGTACCCTGGAATAATTTCCATTCAGATACAAAGGAATGGTACGTACATTGACCGCTGGTTGCGAGTTGGGCAGTCCGTAACCCGTTTGAAGGAACGATCTATTATAAAAAAATCACCTCAGGAGGGTGAATTATGTCCAAATTGACCAAACCACTGGCCATTGCCAGCTGCAGCCTGCTGGCACTGGCAGTGAATACCGCCCTGGCAAATACCGCTAACAAAACTACTGAAGACAATCGATACATCATTAAATATAAAGACAGTAGCTTAGGGCTTAGCAAGCAGCAAGACTATGTATTAAGCCAGCATAAACGCACCAAAGATGCCATTCTGGCCCAGCTTAGTAACAACAGCAGCAAACTGAAGCGTCAGGGCGCGAAAGTACATCATTTACTGGCAGAACAGCGTGCTATTGCTGCAGAACTGCGCCCTGGCATGGTTAACCTGTTAAAAGCCGATCCGGCCATTGAACTGATAGAAGTGGATCAGCGTCGTTATCCCATGATGCAACAAGTACCTTATGGCTTCCCGCTGGTGCAGGCCGATTTAGTCAGCGATGAATTCGCCGGCAATCAGACGGTTTGTGTTATTGACTCAGGCCTCGACTTACCGCATGAAGACTTTGCATCAGGCAATATTGGCGGCACCAATGATGTTGGTACCGGTAACTGGTTTGAAGCTGGCGGCCCGCACGGTACCCATGTCGCCGGTACTATCGGCGCGCTGAATAATGACACCGGTATCGTCGGTATTATGCCCAATGGCCAGTTAAACATGCACATTATTAAAGTGTTTAATGCTGCCGGCTGGGGCTATTCATCCACTTTAGCCAGCGCCATTAACGCCTGTGCCGAAGCTGGAGCTACGGTTGTAAATATGAGTCTGGGTGGTGGTTCACCAAGCACCACTGAAAGCAATGCAATGCAGGCAGCCTTTGATGCCGGCTTGTTATTAATCGCTGCGGCCGGTAATGATGGCAATACCGCCATGTCTTACCCGGCATCCTATGATTCCGTTGTTTCGGTTGCCGCCGTAGACAGCACGAAAACGCTGGCTGGTTTCTCTCAGCGTAATGCCCAGGTAGAACTGGCAGGCCCGGGTGTCGATGTTCGCTCTACGTATCCTGAAGGCACCGCGCTGGAAGCTCAGCTTGGTGTCAACAGTGTCTTTTATGATGCCAATCCAATGTCAGGCTCTGGCAGTGGCGCAGTGAGTGCCGAATTTGCTGACTGCGGCCTGGCAATTGATGCCTGTACTGATGTTGCAGATAAAGTCTGTTTAATTTCACGCGGTGAAGTAGCGTTCTCGCAAAAAGTAGAATCATGTCAGGCGGGTGGTGGTTTGGCTGCCGTTATTTATAACAACGAAGCCGGTAATTTCAGCGGTACCGTGGAAGGCACTACCGCTACTATTCCTGCGGTAAGCATTTCGCAGGAAGACGGCCAGATGCTGCTGACTCAACTGGGTAGCACGGCCAATCTGACATCGGGTGCCAGTAACTATGGCCTGATGAGTGGCACTTCGATGGCCTCGCCGCATGTTGCCGGTGTCGCTGCGCTGGTTTGGAGCCATTTCCCAACCTGTAGCAATGCCGAAATCCGCGCAGCGCTGGCCGCCAGCGCTGATGATTTAGGCGCAGCAGGTCGTGATACCTCTTATGGCTTTGGTCTGGTGCAAGCAAAAGACGCAGTCGACTATCTGGCCGAGTTTGGTTGCGCCGGTTCAGGCGATGGTCCAGATGAACCTACACCACCGGGTACCACTGCTTTGGTCAATGGAGAAGCGGTAACGAATCTTGCTGGCGGGGGTGGTGAATCATTGCTGTTCTCTCTGGACGTTCCAGCCATGGCAACCGATTTATCCTTTGCCATGAGTGGCGGCACCGGTGATGCCGATCTGTACGTAAAATTTGGCGCTGAACCTACGGTTAGCGACTACGATTGCCGGCCTTATCTGGCAGGTAACGATGAAAGCTGTGCAATTGATCCGGCACAAGAAGGCACTTACTACGTTAAGGTCATTGGTTATACCGCCTTTACCGGCGTTAGCCTGACGGGTAGCTTTATCGCGGAAGATGAGCCAGGCGATCCGGACTTGCCAGATGCGGGTGGTGAAACCATCAGCAACATTAATATTGGCCGTCGCAGCTGGGAGCACTACACCCTGGATGTGCCAGCAGGTATGGCACAGCTTAGCGTCACCATTACCGGTGGTCGCGGCGATGCCGATCTTTATCTGAAGTATGGCAGCACGCCAAGTGCAGGCAGTTACGATTGCCGGCCGAACCGCAATGGTAACAAGGAAACCTGTGTTATCTCAAACCCACAAGCGGGTGTCTGGCATATGTCAGTTTATGGCTTCCGTGCCGTCAGAGATTTAACCCTGATTAGTGCATACCAGCCATAAGCGGCGACTTGTACTTTACTGCGTTAACCTAATAAAAAGGGGCTGAAATTCAGCCCCTTTTATCATGTCAGCATCACTACAGCGAAAAGAAGAACTGCAGAATATAGAAGAAGATAATCGCCAAACCGGCACCGACTGGCAGGGTAATGACCCAGGAAATAAAGATATTACGCACCACGCCTAAATTAAGTGCGGCAATACCGCGGGCTAAGCCTACACCAAGCACTGCACCGACTAAGGTTTGCGTAGTAGAAATGGGCAAACCGGCACCGGATGCGATAACCACAGTAGACGCGGCTGAAAGCTCAGCAGCGAAACCACGGCTTGGGGTTAAATGGGTAATGGCGGTACCTACCGTTTTAATGACACGGGCACCCAGCGTAGCCAGACCAATAACAATACCAATACCACCCAGTGGTAATATCCACCAGGCTAATGCTGCTTTACTGGCAATTTCGCCGCCAGAGCTAACTACACTCACCACGGCAGCCAGCGGCCCTATGGCATTGGCCACATCGTTTGAACCATGGGCAAATGCCATACAGCAGGCGGTCGTGATCATTAACACGCTGAAAATACGCTCAACATTATTAAACTGCATTTTCTTATCAGCTGCGGGGTCAATTTTAATCCGGCTGATAGCCACTTTCCCAACCAGACCAACAATTACCCCCAGCACCAGTGCCATTAAGTAACCATTGGCCGTACTGATATCCAGACCAATATGCTTTAAGCCTTTTTGCACCGTCACCAGCGCCATGATAAAAGCAGCAAATGCCATATAAAACGGCACATATTTTTTAGCGTTGGCGATAGGATGGTCCGTATCGAAAATCAGCTTTTGCGCACTCATAAAAAACATATAAGCCAGAATACCTGCCAGGATAGGCGTTACCACCCAGCTGCCGACAATGCCGCCCACCTTATCCCAGTGCACCGCGTCAAAACCCACGCCAACCGCAGCGAAACCAATTATAGCCCCGACAATGGAGTGAGTGGTGGATACCGGCCAGCCAAAATAAGATGCGGCAATTAACCAGGTTGCTGCAGCCAGCAGCGCGGCGATCATGCCGTATACCATTAACTCCGGTGCGTCGACAAAAAATGCCGCATCGGTAATGCCGCCACGGATGGTTGAGGTAACCGAGCCGCCAGCCAGATAGGCGCCCGCAAATTCAAAGATAGCTGCAATAAAAATGGCTTGCTTAATGGTCAGTGCTTTAGATCCAACCGAGGTGCCCATTGCGTTGGCAACATCGTTAGCGCCAACACCATAAGCCATCAGAAAACCAAATACTGCAGCCAGAATAATCAGAATGAGGCCGTATGATTGAATAATATCCATCAGTAATACCTTTTTTAATTAACGGGCGAGCATAATTTCTAAGCGGGAACCCACTTTCTGGGCAATGTCGGCTAAATCGCCAATCCACTCGATGGTCCGGTATAAAAACATTACGTCTACCGGGTTTAAATCGGCTTCGGCAATCCGAACCGCTTTGCGCAGTTTAATTTGCATCTCGTCCGTGTCATGTTCGATCGCATCCAGCTTTTCCACCATTTTGATCACGAGTTCAACCTCACGACCACGGAAACCGGTTTCCAGCAATTCATCCAATTCATTAATAGCTTCAGAAGCCATTGCCGTCGCATCGATACAGCGCTGGATATACGCATGAAAATCAGTCTGAATGGCAGCGGGTATTTCCAGCTCGCGGCCCAGCACCCGACCTGAGATATCTTTAGTTTTATTGGCAATTTTATCCTGTTGTGC
Source organism: Arsukibacterium sp. UBA3155 (assembly GCA_002364615.1). Lineage (GTDB taxonomy): Bacteria > Pseudomonadota > Gammaproteobacteria > Enterobacterales > Alteromonadaceae > Alishewanella. The sequence goes on from DEYP01000028.1 coordinate 154,355, forward strand.
CACTAACTCCAGAATATCGGTGCGATCTACCGGCAGAAATAACCCGCGCGGCAGGTTAATACGGATTTCCCGTTTCATGCGGTCGGCTTCTTTTTCCAGGGTAACGATGTCTTTTCGTACTTCTGCCGCTTTAACCCAATCTTTCTGATAAACCGCAGCAAAAAACGGTAACAGCAGCTCACTGGCTTCGTGTACCTTGCGAATATGTTCTTCAATAGGTTTTATCGGTGATTTAGCGAACACGGATAAAAAAGTATTACCTGGCATAGTGTGGCCTCATAATATTCAGGGTGAATAAGGTCGGCGCGCATTGTAACTGCAATCAAACCGCAATAAAAATGAAATATTAGCAGATAAAACAGAAACGCCTCAGCCAGAAGTCTGGTTGAGGCGTTTTAAAAAAGCGAGCCTGTTATGAAAAGTTAGCTGCGGGCTTCTTTCTCAAGCATTTCTTCTGAGCTGTGTCTGACCACCTTGCCCTTTACAAAGAAAATAATATATTCAGATAAATTTTTACACCTGTCGCCAATCCGCTCCAGTGAACGGGCGGACCACAGCACATTCATAATTTTTGGAATGGAACGCGGGTCTTCAATCATATACGTCATTAACTGACGAGTAATAGACTCGTATTCCCGGTCAACTTTTTTATCTTCTTTGTGCACCGTTAGCGCCGCTTCAACGTCCATTCTGGCAAACGCGTCCAGCACATCATGTAACATCTGGCCAACATGGCGGCCCAAGTTATCAAGATTAACCAGCAGGTCTTGCTGGGCACTGTTAAACGATTCCAGGGCAACTTTGGCAATACGCCGGGTTTCATCGCCAATACGCTCTAAATCGGCTATGGTTTTTAAAATTGCCATAATTAACCGTAAATCGCTGGCCGCGGGCTGACGCTTGGCAATAATCCGGGTGCATTCCTGGTCAATTTGCAATTCCCAGTCGTTTACTTTTAAATCATTGGCAATAACCTGCTGGGCCAGTTCGCTGTCGCTATTGGCAATGGCTGCCAACGCATCAAACAGCTGCCTTTCAATTAAGCCGCCCATCGCCATTACATGGTTACGAACCTGCTCTATCTCATCGTTAAACTGACTGGAGATATGCTTTGATAAATTTAACTTATCCATTGCCTGACCCTTGCTGCTGTTAAATGTGCTGCTTGCTGAATCCGCTAACCGAAGCGTCCGGTAATGTAATCCTCCGTCGCGCGTTCGCGGGGATCAGTAAACATCTTATTTGTTTCATCAAACTCTATCAGCTGCCCCATATTTAAAAAAGCGGTGTAATCTGACACCCGGGCAGCTTGTTGCATATTGTGCGTTACGATGACCAAAGTATAGTGCTGTTTTAAATCGTACATCAGCTCTTCAATTTTTAAGGTTGAAATGGGATCTAATGCCGATGCGGGCTCATCCAGCAGTAACACTTCCGGCTCTATCGCGATGGCTCTGGCGATAACCAGACGCTGCTGCTGACCACCGGATAAATTCACCGCGCTATCATGCAAACGGTCGCGTACTTCGTCCCACAACGCTGCTTTACGTAAAGCAGACTCCACCAACTCATCTAATTGTCTTGCTTGCTTAATGCCCTGCAAACGCAAACCAAAGGCGACATTTTCATACACACTGTGCGGAAAAGGGTTAGGTTTCTGAAAAACAATGCCAACTCTGCGCCGCAGTTCAGCCACCTCTACCGCCGAGTGATAAATATTCTGGCCATCCAGCAACACCTTGCCGGTGGTCTGGGTATCGTCCAGTAATTCATTCATCCGGTTAAAACTTCGCAGCAAGCTTGATTTACCGCAACCAGAGGGACCAATAAAGGCGGTAATCTTATGCTGTGGAATACGCAAGTTAATCCGCTGCAATACGGTTTTATCAGCAAATTTCAGCGATAAATCCTGCACTTCCAGTTTTGCGGCAACCTCTACCTTCATATATTACCCTGCTATTGTTACAGTTTTATTACTCGCTGGCCGGTCGATTACGGTAGCGTAAATTTAAACGCTTACGCAGCCGATAAGCCAGCAAATTCAGCATAAATATCAGTGTTATCAGCACTAACGCCGAGGCGAACACCAGCGGCTCAGCGCGCTGCGCGTCCGGGCTTTGTAAACCAGCATCATAAATATGCATACTGAGGCTGGTTATTTTTTGTTGCAGCTGTAAGTAAGGGAACTCAGAACTAACCGGTAGCGACGGTGCCGACTTGACTACGCCAACAAAGACTAACGGCGCCACTTCGCCAGCGGCACGGGCTATCGCCAGCATCAGGGCGGTAACCATTGCCGGAGATGCCTGTGGTAACACGATCTTCCAGATCACTTCGGCTTTGGTGGCACCCAGCGCAAAACAGCCCAGTCGCAAATTTTTAGGGATACCGGCCAGCCCCTGCTCCGTAGCAACAATAACAACCGGCAAGGTGAGCAAAGCCAGCGTCAGTGATACCCACAATAGTCCTGGGGTACCAAAAGTTGGCGTCGGCAGGCTGTCCGCATAAAACAGACTATCAATGCTGCCACCAAGAAAATAAACGAAGAAACCCAGACCAAACACACCAAATATAATAGAAGGCACGCCGGCCAGATTATGTACTGCAACCCGAATCACTTTTAATAAGGGCCCGTCTTTGGCGTACTCATGCAGATAAACGGCAGCCAGCACGCCCAGTGGTGTCACCAGCACGGACATCAACAGCACCATCAGCACGGTTCCCAGAATGGCCGGGAAAATTCCCCCTTCGCTTGAAGTGCCAGTGAGAAACTGCCACCAGTTCAGCAGATACTGCAGCAGTTTGTTGCCGATATGGCCTGGCATCTCTGCTGGCCAGAACACGCCAATACTTTGCAGCACAATAAAGGCCAGCAAGCCCCCCACCAGTAACAGGCTAAGGGCAACAGCCCCGGCATTTAACCAGATCCAGGGGGTACCCTGAGCAAACCACTTTCGCAGCATGGTTATAACCTCTGATACTTTTTGCGCAATCGTTGCCTGATCACTTCAGCCGTGGTGTTGGCAGCAAAGGTAAACAGCAATAACACCAGAGCGGCAACAAACAATACCCTGAAATGACTACTGCCGACGGTTGCTTCAGGTAATTCCATAGCCAGGGTCGCCGTTAAACTGCGCAGCCCCTCAAACACATTAAAATTAGTTATCGGGCTGTTGCCGGTTGCCATCAGAATAATCATAGTTTCACCGATAGCCCGGCCAACGCCCACCAGCGTCGCGGCAATCAGGCCGGGGGCAGCCAACGGCAGGCTTATCCGCAGTACCGTTTGCCACGGTGTGGCTCCCAGAGCCAGCGCACCACGGGTAAGTTGTGGCGGCACCTGATGCAACACATCATCGGCAATAGCAAAAATGCCCGGTACTACCGCAAATCCCATCGCGATGCCGATAACCAGAGCATTGCGTTGCTCATAGTACATGCCCTGCTGCTCCAGATACGCGCGCAGCCCGTCTTCGAACAAGCGGCTGTCTAACTGGCCTGCAACTACAAACACCAAAGCGCTAACGACAGCCAGCCAAACCATTAACAGCACAATTTCCCAACCATCACTGCAGCGCTGCTTAAGCTTAAACGGAACCCTGGGCCATATTGCCGCAAGCGCCAGAATACTTAATGGCAACAATATCACCCACAGTAATAGCGCCAGCAAATGCGCTTCGATAACCGGCGCCAGCCAAACTGCGGCTATAAAGCCCAGAATTACCGTCGGAAAGGCCGCCATCAGCTCAATTAAGCCCTTTATTCGCCGCCGTGGCCCCGCAGGCAAAAAACAGGCGGTATAAATGGCCGCCATAATGGCCAGCGGCGCGGCAAACAACATGGCGTAAAACGCGGCTTTCAGGGTGCCGGTGGTTAAGGGTACCAGTGAAAACTTCGGTTGATAATTATCAGCCGCGGAAGAGGTTTGCCAGACAACATCAGGTCTGGCAAATCCTTCATACCAGACGCTGTGCCATAACGTTTGCCAATTAACCTCAGGATGCGGATTATTCAACGCATAAGAATAGCGGCTGGTATCGGTGTATATACTCAGCTTTTGATTGTCAGCCGAAAATACTAACTCTACTGCGGCGGTAATGGCGGTATTCTGCTGCCACAATGGCCGGGCTAGACTCGAGTAGTACAGCGCCAGCGTGCCGTCGGCGGCCAGAGTGGCAAATCCACGGCGGTTATGTTCCGCGGCAATATGCATTATTGCCGTCTGCTGACCGGGCAGCTCTCTGACCAGCTGTAAATGCGCTGCGCTGCTATTTTCAGCCAACAAATACCATTGTTGTAAACGGCCACTCTGATAACCCGCCAGCACAGCCTGATCGGCAGTCAGCCAACGCAGACTGGTCAGGGTGTCGTCGGTTTGGGTTAGCTGCCACTGTTGGATACAGCCCGCAGGGTATTTGGTAAAACGCAGGCAGGCATGGCCAGTTGCAGTCGCCGTAAGCTGATATTGGCCACTGGAAGACGTGGCGATAAATGTCGCATTTTTAACGCTAATCTCAGCTCCGCCAAATTGCCCATTCTGCCCTGCAGTGGTTTGCGCTGCCAGTTCTGACGGCCGTTCAGACACGACCGGTGGCAATGCAGTGCCAGTGACACTTCGCAATACCGGAATCACCTCGCTGAACAAATAGATAAACATGGCGGCCAGCATCAAAACCACACTGATCCCTGACAAACCAATAACCGCATGCAGCAGACGATTATACCAGCGTCGACGGCGTTGCAACCCCCTAGAGGCCTGGTGTGCAGAAAGCGGTTTTGCTGTCATGGTAGCTCCGGCAGGGCTGGCAAACCCAGGGTCTGCCGCCACTGGGCAATAACTGCTGCTGGCAACGGTAAAAAACCGTCCTGCAGCACGATTTGCTGACCCGCCGCTGATAACACCAGATCAAAAAATGCGTACTGGTTTGCTGTTAACGCCTGGCCGGGTGCCCGGTTAACATAAATATAAAGCTGCCGGGCCAGGGGATAATTGCCGTTTAGCGCATTATCTGCCGTTGGCGAAAAAGCCGGCCCATCGTCACTCGCCAGTGCCAGTACCTTTACGTCACGCGTGGCATAGCCGATACCGGAATAGCCGATACCGCCCGGCGACTGGCTGATTGCCCTGAGCATGGCTGACGACCCAGCCAGCTGATTTGTACGGGCTTTAATGTCGCCGTTACATAGTACATGTTGCTTAAAGTAGCCATAGGTTCCCGACACGGCATTGCGGCTGTACAGCGTAATAAATCGCTGCTGCCAACGCCCGGTCAGGCCTAACTGCCCCCAACGCTGAATATCAGTCGGTGCTCCACAGCGCCGGTTTATAGAAAACAGGGCATCCAGCTGCGCCAGGCTTAATTGTTCCAGCGGATTATCGGGATGAACATAAACCGCCAGTAAATCAATCGCTACGGGCACGGCCGTTGGCTGATAACCAAAGCGCTTAGCAAACTGCTGCAACTCCGTCTGGCGCATTGCCCGGCTCATAGGACCAAGCTGCGCCGTACCTTCAATCAGTGCAACCGGTGCGGTGGAAGAGCCAATACTCTGGATTTGAAAATTTACGTTGGGGTGGCGATGACGGTATTCGTCTGCCCACAACTCCATGACATTTTGCAGCGTATCAGAACCGACACTGGACAGCGTGCTGTCGGTCTTAGCAGCAACCTCTGACACCCAGACACAACCAATACACCCTATCAGGAACAGCCCTGGCAATACTGTGCGCCATCTGGTTAACACCATCTTTTCTACCCGTACTATCGGACTTGCTGGCCTTATCTTATAACAGCTGCACATGACAAGACAGCAAACCAAAAATAAATAGTTAACTAGCGTTTTAAAATCAGAAAGTTGGGTCTACACTCTAAAACACTTTTTCACGTATATTATGTAATAACAGACCGCATACCGGCGGTTTAACCTTGAGTGATAGTAAGGGAATGTCCATATGAAGCAGTTAGTCCTTACCGTTATTGGTAAAGATAAAGCAGGATTAGTAGAACAGTTAGCCAGAGTGATAAATGATCAAAATGGTAACTGGATGGCCAGTAACTTAAGCCACCTTGCAGGTTACTTTGCCGGCATAGTGCAAATAGAAGTGGCAGAGCCTGATCTGGGGGCTTTAGTTACAGCGCTTAGTAAAGTCAGCGATTTAGATATCAAAGTGCAGCAAGGTGAGCACAGTGAGCTGAATAAACAGCAACAGTTGCGCTTTGTTATTACCGGCAATGATCGCCCTGGTATTGTCCGTGAATTATCGTCAGTGATTAAGCATAAAGGGACCAATATCATTCAATTTTCCAGTAACAAACAAAGCGCGCCGAATTGGGGGGTACCGCTGTTTCATGCTGAAGCCACCGTGCAGTTGCCAGCAGGCCTTAGCCGCGATGAGGTAATAAAAGCGCTGGAAGCGATAGCTGCCGATATAGTGGTCGATGTGGAAACCTCAGTAGACTAATCCCCGTCACCTTAACTATGGTTATCACCCGTTATGCTGAATCACGGCTGCCAGCGGTTAGCTGGCGGTCTGGTTTCATCATTCTGTCACAAAAATGCCATAGTGTGCTTTGCAGGCAGTAAGCAGGAGCAACCCGTATGGATCAGCCAGCATCACCATCACAAACCAGTGGGGCTCACCCCGACTACCCGTTATTCCCGCGCGAATTAAGCTGGCTGGCCTTTAATGGCCGGGTTTTGCAAGAAGCTGCCGATACCCGCAACCCACCTATTGAACGCCTGCGGTTTTTAGGTATTTACTCCAATAACCTGGATGAGTTTTTCCGGGTTCGGGTTGCCGATGTTAAACGGCGCATTCTGCTGAAAAAATATCAGACCTGGGAGCATGAAGATGCTGAGACCCTGCTACAGCAAATTCAGCTGCAGGTTAAAGAGCTTGCCAAACAATTTAATAAAATATATCTGGATATTCAGCTGGAGCTGCGCAAGCACAATATCGAATTGATTGATGACAGCAAGTTGACCGATGCGCAATCAAGCTGGGTAAAAGCGTTTTTTCGCAGCGAAGTAAAACGGCATATTTCACCTATTATCTTATCCAGCACCGATAGCTCGCTCAGTAAAATTCTGGAAGATAACACCACCTACCTGATGGTTGAAATGACCGGCAGCGGCAAACCGGATTACGCCATTATTGAAGTGCCTACTGCGGAGGTATCCCGATTTATCGAGCTGCCACTGCAGTTAAATACCCGTAAAAAGAATGGCCACTACCGCCGGCAAATCTTATTACTGGACGATATTATCAACCATTGTGCCAGTGATTTATTTAATGGTTTTTTTCAGTTCGACACCATATGCACCTTTTCGCTGAAACTAACCCGCGACGCCGAATACAATATCAGCGATACACTGGATCAAAGTCTGATTGATAAGATGTCAAAAGGCATTCGTCAGCGTTTGAAATCTGAACCCACCCGATTGGTTTACGATGCCGCCATGCCGGAACAAATGCTTAAAGTTCTGACACGACAATTGGGCACCAGCTCTACCGATGCCCTGATTGCCGGCAGCCGCTACCGTAACTTTAAAGACTTTATTGGTTTTCCGAATCTGGGCCATCAGAGTATGGAGTTTCCAGCGATGGAGCCTTTACCAAGCCCGGATTTTGAACACTACCCTACCAGCTTTGATGCTATACGTGCCTCCGACATTATGCTGTACTACCCGTATCATAACTTTAGTTATTTTACCGAGTGGGTGCGCCAGGCATCGTTCGATCCTAAAGTCAGCCACATTAAAATGACCATGTACCGGGTTGCCAAACATTCACGGGTTATCCATTCGCTGCTGGATGCCGTGCGCAATGGCAAAAAAGTCACCGTTGTGGTCGAGCTAAAAGCCCGCTTTGATGAAGAAAATAACATTAACTGGGCACGAAGAATGACCGATGCCGGTATTGAAGTTATTTTTGGCCAGACCACCTTAAAAATTCACTCAAAACTGTGCTTAATTACCCGTCAGGAAAAAGGCAAAGCCATTCGTTACGGTCATATTGGTACCGGAAATTTTAATGAAAAAACAGCCCGTATCTATACCGACATGAGCCTGTTTACCTGCCATAGCGAAATTACCGCTGAAATTGATCAGGTTTTCGAGTTTATCCAGTATTCCTACCGGCCTTTCAATTTTCAGCATTTAATTGTCTCCCCGACCTGGAGCAGGCCCAGGCTGCTCAGCTTAATTCAACGGGAAATTGACTTTGCTGTCGCAGGGCGCAAAGCGGAAATCTTTCTGAAAGTGAATAATCTGGTCGATGAAGAAATTGTTCAGCTGCTGTACCGGGCCAGTCAGGCCGGGGTGAAAATCCGCATGATTATCCGGGGCATGTGCTCATTAATGCCCGGCCTGGCCGGTAAAAGCCAGAATATTAAAATAATCAGTGTACTTGACCGTTATCTGGAGCATGCGAGGGTATATTTATTTCACAACGGTGGCGACAGTGCACTTTATATCTCTTCTGCCGACTGGATGACCCGTAATATCGACCAGCGGGTTGAGGTCGGCGTACCGGTCTACGATAGCCGGATTAAGCAACAAATTATCAGTACCCTGGATATCCAGTGGCGGGATAACGTTAAGGCGCGTATTATTGATGGCAAACATTCAAATGCCTATGTTAAGCGTGGCAATAAAAGGAACGTGCGTTCCCAGCAGGAGATTTATCATTTTCTGGCGCGACAACAGGCGGTAAAGGTTGATACAGACAATTGACAGATTCTGACAAAATAGTGTCATCAGACGCTGATTACATGGCAGCCGTAGATCTTGGCTCCAATAGTTTTCATATGGTTATTGCCCGGGTAATTGACGGCTCACTGCAGTTATTGCACCGCGAAAAGCAAAAAGTGCAATTAGCGGAAGGCCTGAATGATGAGCTGGTGCTTAGCGAAGAAGCTATTGAGCGGGGCCTGCAGGTACTGGCCCAGTTTGCCGATACATTACAGCCATTCGCTCCCAATGCCGTTCGGGTTATTGCTACCTATACCCTGCGCCGTGCCCGCAACTCAGCGACGTTTTTACGCCGGGCCAAGGTGGTGTTTCCGTTTCCGATTGAAGTCATTTCCGGCCAGGAAGAAGCCCGCTTTATTTATCAGGGGGTGGCTCATTTTGAGCATTTCGGTAATAAACGACTGGTTATTGATATTGGTGGCGGCAGCACTGAATTTGCCATTGGCGAAGGCCTGCAACCCTTACGGTTAAGCAGCCGCAATATGGGCTGCGTCAGCTACGGTCAGAGTCATTTCAGCCAGGGCAAGATCAGCCCGCGCCGGTTTGAGCGTGCTGTGCTGCAAGCAGAGCAGGAACTTGAACCGATCGTCAGCAGTTTTCGCAACGCCGGCTGGCAACAAGCGGTCGGCACCTCGGGTACCGTAAAAACCATTAAAGATGTCATTTCGGGGCTTGGCTGGAACAGCACCAGTTTGCGACTGAACGATTTAACGGCCTTAAAACGGCACGTGTTGCAATACGATAATGCCAGCGAACTGGAGCTGGCCGGCTTAACAGACGATCGAAAGCTATTGCTTTGTCCCGGACTGGCGATATTAATTGGTGCATTTAACATGCTGCAAATTGACGAAATGGTCTATGTCGACGCTGCCCTGCGCGAGGGTGTGCTGTATGAAATGAGTGACCGGCTGCAACACCACGATATTCGTGAGCATACTATCAGCAGTATGATGCGCCGCTACACGGTTGATGACGCCCAAACACAAAGGGTACAACACACCGCGCAAGCGCTATTTAGCCAGGTGCAATCTGCCTGGCAATTATCAGATGACGATGGCTTGTTACTCAGCTTCGCCTGCAGAGTTTATGAAATTGGTCTGCATATAAATTCTTCCGGGATCCAGAAGCACTCTGCCTACATTTTGCAAAATGCTAACCTGCCCGGCTTTAATCAGGAGCAACAGTTGTTGCTGGCGTGCCTGGTTCGCTTTCACCGCCGTAAAATCCGCGCCGACGAACTGCCTATCTTTAGTCTTTACCAATTACCGCAAGTCATTAACCTGCTGGTATTACTGAGGCTTGCGGTGTTACTTAACCAGAAGCGACGCGACAGTTTCGTACCTGAATTTACCGTAAGCGCGGGTGCGCAGCAGCTGCAACTGGTGTTACCATCAGCATGGCTGGCGCAGCAAATGGTGCTATCTGCCGATTTACAGCTGGAGCAGAAAGCATTGAAAAAAATCGCGTTTCGGCTCGACTGCCCCGGTTTAATTGATGTCGCCAGCGGCTAGTCGCACTGAAAACGTCTTAATCAATCCCCCAAGTATTATGCCAGCTAAAGCTGGCTGCTCGTCACATGCCGTAAACCCGTTTGCCGGCCGGCCTGATAACCCGCTTCCAGTTGTTGGGGGTCCTGACAAAAACGGCCGACAGCAAAGCCAACAGGTGGCGCCACTACCCTTATCCGACAATCTGCGGGTGGCTTAGCAATAAAATCCAGCGCCTGGTTATAGCGATGCGTGCGGTTTAGTACCGCGGTAAATAAATCAGGGTATTGTTTAAAGAAGGGTTTCATTAGTACTGGTAAGCGGCTGACCCGCTTACGATAGCCGTGTGGTTGTGACAGTACCACGGTAATATCACGGGCGCCCATTTCGTATGCCTTAATGACCGGAATGGCATCTGCAAGACCACCATCGGTCATCCGTTCGCCGTCAATCAACGGAAATTCCCGATACATCAGCGGTATGGCGCAAGAGGCCGGAAACAGCTGATGCATATTGTCCCTGGTCACCTCAAAATAACAGGCCTTAGCGGAATTTACGTTGGTGGTCACCGCGAAAAGTGGCACCTGCTGGCGTAGATAATGGTCAATATTTAGCGGTACTTCATCAAATGACGCATGCCACAACCAGCTAACATCGCAAAAGTGGCCGCCTTTCAGATAGCGGCGCCAGTTCAAAAAATCAGTACGCCTGGCATGGTCCAGCAAAATTTGCCGGCTGCGGCCATGGTTGGCGGCCAGATAGCCAATTAAGGTGGTCGAGCCGGCAGACACGCCTATCGCGAACTGATACGGCTGATACTGCTGTTCAATAAAGGCGTCCAGCACACCGGCAGCGAAAATACCCCGCATGGCGCCGCCTTCTACAACCAGCGCTGCATTATCCGGCTTTGTGGCCAGGTTCATCATTCCTCCCGTTGCTGGTTTATCGCCATGTTAATCCCTATCAGACGATTAGTCTGCTTATGGTAAACTGCTTCTGAACAGGATTAAACCCCAGGTTACACCGGTGCATGTTGTGACATCGCGCATCGCCGGTCTGATTAGCGTACAGCAAACTGACTTATCCCGCATGGCTATGGAGGCACTATGATCCGCTTATTTACTATAGAACACAGTATTATCCGCGAGATCCCCGTGGCTGGTGACACCCACGATATCGAGCTGATGCGCACCGCCCATTGGATAGATGCCCTTGAACCTACCGACGCTGAACGCGATTTGTTAAGTACCTTGCTCAGCGTTGAACTACCGGAGTCTGATGATGTAGAAGAAATTGAAGCCTCTGCCCGTTGCTTTGTTGACCAGGCGGGTATACATGTTCACTCACTCTTTCTGGCGCCGCAAGAGGGGCGCCATGCCACCGTAACCGTTGCCTGTATTTTGCAGGAGGAGCGGCTGATTACGATTCGGGAAGATGAAATTGCGGACTTTCGACTGCTGCGGCTGCGAGCCCGCCGGGGTCAGGTGAGTTGTTCTGATCCGGCCGGACTGCTGGTCACCATATTAGAGCAAAAAGTTGAGAACCATGCCGATACGGTAGAGGATTTACACCGCCAACTGGAAGAAGTCAGTCATCTGGTGCTGGAAGAAAAAGACTCTGAACTGTATCAGGCGATCAGCAAAATGGCGCGGCTGGAAGACAGTAACGGAAAAATCCGACTTTGCTTAATGGATACTCAACGCGATATTTCGTTTTTACTGCGTAACCTGAAAGGCCGGCCAACGCATGAAGAAACCCTGCGGGAGATTATGCGCGACGTGGAAACCCTGATGTCTCACACCACCTTTCTGTTCGATAAAATTAACTTTCTGATGGACTCGACTCAGGGCTTTATCAATATCAAACAAAACCAAATCATTAAAACCTTTTCCATTGCTGCAGTGGTATTTTTACCCCCGACCCTGGTCGCCAGTGCCTACGGCATGAACTTCAGCCATATGCCAGAACTGGAATGGCTGCTGGGCTATCCCTGGGCTCTGGGATTAATGCTGCTATCCGGTTTTGCCCCTTATTGGTTTTTTAAACGCAAAGGCTGGTTATAGTTATTCAGCAGTAAAACAAGACGATTTATGCAAAGCCGCAGCTTGGCTTTTTGGCGGGCAGCGCTTAAGGTAGTCATACACCAATACCTTGATCCGGAATTTCTATGCGCCTGTCATTGCTGAGTCTGACTTTACTACCCTTTTTGTATGCCCCGCTGGCTGATGCCGAGCAGCAGCCGGCTGTTAAACATCAATTAAGCAAGCAAATTGAGCAGGTTATGCCCAAGGTTATTGAATGGCGGCGAGACATTCACCAGCATCCGGAATTGTCTAACCGCGAAGTGCGCACGGCGGCTAAAGTAGCTGCGCATTTAGAAAAACTTGGTTTGGAAGTCCGGACCGGCATTGCTCATACCGGCGTGGTCGGTATTTTAAAGGGCGGCAAGCCCGGCCCGGTGGTGGCGCTGCGCGCCGATATGGATGCCCTGCCGGTAACCGAACAAACCGGTTTGCCCTTCGCCTCAAAAGTAGTCAGCGAGTTTAACGGCCAGCAAACCGGAGTAATGCATGCCTGCGGCCATGATGCGCATGTTGCGATGTTAATGGGCGCAGCAGAAGTGCTGGCCAGCCGGCAAGCTGAGATTGCCGGTACCATTATGTTTGTGTTTCAACCAGCTGAAGAAGGCCCGCCAGCCGGTGAAGAAGGCGGTGCCAAGATGATGCTGGCCGAAGGGCTATTTGCAAACCCCACCCCGACCGCCATTTTTGGCCTGCATGTCTGGCCGGGAAGCCCAGGCCAGCTGCAGGTTAAAACCGAAGGCATAATGGCCGCGGCCGACAGCTTTCAGATAACTGTTAAAGGCAAACAGGTGCACGGCTCCAGCCCATGGCGTGGCATCGATCCGATAAATGTCACCGGCCAGCTAATCAACGCCATTAACCTTATTCCGGCGCGGCAGATAGATGTCACCAAAGCGCCGGCAGTGGTGTCGTTTGGCCAGGTGCACGGTGGTATTCGCTGGAATATTATTCCTGACGACGTAAAGCTGGAAGGTACCATTCGCACCTTTGACAGCGATATGCGCGAAGACTTAATCACCCGCATGGCGCATACCAGTAAGCATATTGCCAGGGCCAGTGGCGCCGAAGCCGAATTTCATGTGCATAATTTTGCCGCTGTTACCTGGAATGACCCGGCACTTACCGACTGGGCTATGCCAAGCCTGAACTGGGCCGCCGCTGATCATGGCGTAGCGGCAATAAAACCCATTACCGGCGCCGAGGATTTTTCATTCTATCAGCAGCAAATACCCGGGGTATTTTTCTTTTTAGGTATATCGCCGGATAACACCCCGCTAAGCGAGGTGCCACCTAACCATTCGCCGATGTTTGATGTAAACGAAGATGCCCTGATAACCGGCGTACGGGCACTAAGCGGCTTAGCATTGGATTATTTAGCGAATCCGCCTGAGCTTGCCCAAAAATAAGGAATAAGGAAAAAGCATGAGCACTCCCTGCCGCTGCCACTGGGTTGATTTAAGCAAACCCGATTATGTTGCCTACCACGATACCGAGTGGGGAGTTCCGGTTTATGATGATAATAAGCTGTTTGAGTTTCTAATGCTGGAGGCGGCACAGGCGGGGTTAAGCTGGTACACCGTATTAAAAAAGCGCGACAGCTATCGGGCGGCGTTTGCGCAGTTTGACCCGGTACAAGTGGCAGCCTTTGATGACAGCAAAGTCGCAGAGCTGCTGCAAAACCCGGGCATTATCCGTAACCGCCTTAAAGTGGCCGCGGCGATTAACAATGCCGCCCGCTTTTTGGAGGTGCAGGCCGAGTTTGGTAGCTTCAGTGACTATCAGTGGCAGTTTGTCGGCGGCAAACCGCTGCAAAACAATATTGCCGACCCGGAAGATTTTCGCGCTACCAGCCCCGAGTCAGATGCCTTTAGCAAAGATTTAAAAAAACGGGGTTTTAAATTTGTTGGCTCGACCATTATCTACGCCCATATGCAGGCCTGCGGCATGGTGAATGATCACGCTAACGCGTGTTTTAGAAAATCACAGGTTATCAGCCGTTAAGTAACATCTCGCCACTGCATTTATTACATTGACCGGCAGTAAGAGATTCAACCCCAGGCATTGCTTACTGGCACTGGCACGGCTGAAACGGTAGCGCTTGGCTGCTACATACCTGATCTACAATCACTTTTTCTCTACCCTCACCCCGGGCATAAAACCTGCAACACCTTTTTACTATACTTATTTATTTCCTTTGTCTTTGCTGCTGCCAGGAGGTGCTGAATGACAAGCAAAAATCAATTTATAATTCAGGCTCAAAAGGCGCTGATCGGCGGTGGAGAGCACCTCCCTTGAGCGCCCCGATGAAAGATACCGCTGCTGAGCCGGCTGGCTCAGCGCTGGGCAAAATTAACCAGCACTTTCACCAATGCTATACCCGACGCAAACTGGATTTTAAAAACAAGGTAAGCCAGGGTGAGGTACTGCTGATTATCCGGATGGATAGTCGGCTGGTGGCCTGCTGTGGTGATGACATTCAGGAGTTACCGGTTAATGGCGAAACGTATCATCAGTTAAAAGCATTAGCGCACAGCACCCTGGCAGCTTATTACACCTTACTGCACTCACCGCCTGAGCAGGCCGTATCTCTGATATCAGACTGGTTGCCGCAGCTAAAAACTGAGGCAGCGCCGCAACTGGCCAGCGCTATTGCTGCCATTATCGGTCAGCTGCTTGATCATGTTGATAAGCACAACACCATTAGCCATTTGCAAATTCAGCAGTACGCCAAGGAGCTGGAGCCGGTATACGCCCAGTTACTTGTGCTTAGTGCTGAAGATGAGGTTAAGCAGTTACACTGTCAGTTAACCGCGCTGACCAGCCGCTATGACATTCCCACTTCAGATAGCTTTTTTATTGTATTTGGTGGCCCGCAGGCCCGCTCGAGGGAGCTGGCGAAACTGGTTTTTACCAAATGGTGTGACGAGTCCGATGATTTGCTGGCAGATAGCCGCCACCATGTCCGTTACGTTGAAAATGCCACAACAATAGCCGATGCCACTGAGCTGGTTGCCACCCTGATGGCAGACCGGGAGCTGGCACAGACTTTTCTGGGTCGGGCAGAGGGCTTAGAGCAGGATGTGCTGGGTAAAGCGGCTGAAAAGATTATTGAGCGTTGCTGGACTAAATCGTAACGCCAGCGAATAATGATTGTTATCGTAGCTTTTTTGCACTATTCCTTTCTGGCTGCAATACTTAGCTCAATTTGTAACTTTTTGTAACCTAAGCTGGCGATACACAGCCGGTTGGTATAACGGATCAATTTTTATGAAAGTCTGCATTATAATGCTACTGGTGTTATGGCCTTGCATGAGTCAGGCAAATACGGTTATTTCGGTGTGTTATGAAGGTTCTGGCATGGAGCCATTCATCAGCGCCGGTAACGATGAGCGCCAACCGGTGGGTTTTCTGGTTGAAATGTTAAATACGGCAGCAGCACCTCTGGCCATTCGCTTGCAGTTTCAGCAAGCGCCCTGGCTAAGATGCCAAAAAATGGTACAAGAAAATCAGCTTAATGCCACCTTAGCAATGATTTGGTCACCTGAGCGGGCGCTATTGTACCGTTTCCCAGACCAGCAAAGCGGCAGTGAACAGTCACAACGTTATTTATGGCGCGCAAAATATCCGGTATTTCATGCCAAAGATAGGCGCTTTAAGTTGGAAGAGTATCAACCGCAGTTTGGGATTAGCGCGCCGCTGGGATACCTTGTCGAAGACTGGCTGCAACAGCAACGCTGGCTAAGCCCATACAAATTCAAGCTGGATGACGGCCTTAAAATGGTCGCCGACGGCAAACTGGATGGGTATAGCGTCGAACGTCTGATTGGTGACTATCATCTGCAACAGCTTGGTCTTGCCGAC
Source organism: Arsukibacterium sp. UBA3155 (assembly GCA_002364615.1). Taxonomy (GTDB): domain Bacteria; phylum Pseudomonadota; class Gammaproteobacteria; order Enterobacterales; family Alteromonadaceae; genus Alishewanella. The sequence goes on from DEYP01000028.1 coordinate 170,541, forward strand.
AAGTTGGTCGCCAGTGATGATAACCTACTGGTTAAAAACTGGCACATGGTATTCAACCCAGACTTCTATGCGGAAAATACCCAGCTGGTCGAGCAGTTTTGGTTTAACCTAATCGCTGAGAGAAAAAAGCTGGAGGCGAATTATCCTCACGCTCAAACGACTTCGCAGCATTAACGCGAAAGCTGGTGATAAAATACGGGTTCAGGCGACTCACTATTGATGTTATTTTACTTTAAACTTGGCTTTTTTGACGGGGGCGGCACTGACATTACCCAATACCAGCTCGGCGGGTATGGTAAACGAAAAGCTGCTGCCCCGGCCGGGCTCGCTGAAAATCATCAGCTGGCTGTTGTGGCGTGACAACACATGTTTAACGATAGCTAAACCAAGGCCGGTACCACCGGTATTGCGGGCCCGCGCCTGATCCACCCGGTAAAACCTTTCGGTTAAGCGCTTTACATGATGCGGCGCTATGCCCTCGCCGGTATCATTAACTGCAAACACAGCCCGCTGATGCTGACGTTGCCAGCTGACACTTATCTCGCCCCCTGCCGGCGTATACTTAATGGCATTGGTCACCAAATTAGAAAAAGCACTGCGTAATTCTTCAGTAACTCCGGATACTTTTAATTCGGGATCAATACTAAAACTGATTTGGTGCTGTTTTTCGTGATTCAGCGCCTGCGCTTCCTGCTCTAGGGTCGCCAGCATGGCGGGGACATCAACTTCATCATCTAACTGCACCCGGGCTGACGCCTCAATTCGTGATAAGGTGAGGAGTTGCTGCACTAAACCATCCATCCGTTTAGTTTGCTCCAGCATAACAGTATGAGCCTTTTGCCACATAGCTGGCTCGGGTAAGCGATTAGCGTCAATTACTTCCAGGTAGCCCTGCAACACCGTTAAGGGTGTGCGCAGCTCATGCGAAACATTGGCCACAAAGTCTTTGCGAATTTGTTCTAATTGTTTCAGCTGAGTGATATCGCGGATGATTAGCAAGTACTGTTCGCTGCCGTATGGCATCATCTTGCATTCCAGCACCACACTGTTGCTGCCTTTAGCACTGATTTCCAACGGCTGCTGAAACTGCTTTTGCTTTAAGAAGCTCTGAAATTCGGGGTTGCGGACCAGGTTATCAATCCGCTGGCCTTCATCACTGGGCCAGCGTAAGCCCACCAGCATTTGTGCCAGTTTATTACACCAGACAATAGTCCAGTCGCTGGTCAGTACAACAACCGCTTCCGGCAGTGCTTCTGCGCCATCACGAAAACGCCGCACCAAGGTTCGTAACTCTTTACGTTTTCTGCGCTCGCGCCGTTGCTGATAATAAATGCCATCGAAAATTTGCTGCCAGAAACCCTTGCCTTCCGGCGGCGTCAGCTTTCGGTCATGCCAGAGCCATTTAGTAATTAAAAACAGGTGGTTATAGTTAGATGCCAGCAAATAAAAGCTCAGCAGTAACATAAACAGCATGCTCTGACCAAAAGGCCAACCCACTAGCCCTGCCAGAGTATACAAAAGGCAGACCTTGCTAAAAATCTTCCCTTTAGAAAGCTGTGGCCGCATAAAACCTACTTAGCAGAAAAGCGATAGCCGGAGCCTCGCACCGTTTGTACCAGCTTATCATGCCCGGCGATAGAAATCGCTTTGCGCAACCTTCGAATGTGCACGTCTACCGTGCGATCTTCAACATAGACGTTGGTGCCCCAAACATGGTCAAGCAGCTGCTCACGGCTATACACCCGCTCCTGGTGAGTCATAAAGAAATGCAACAGGCGGAATTCAGTTGGTCCCATATCCAGCGGCTGCTGCTCGGCCATTACCCGGTGCGCTACCGGATCCAGCTTCAGGCCCTGCACTTCTATCACTTCATCCAGACTGGTCGGCGATACCCGGCGGATAACCGCTTTTATTCGCGCCATCAACTCTTTCGGTGAAAACGGCTTGGTAACGTAATCATCAGCGCCAACTTCGAGACCACGCACTTTGTCTTCTTCCTCGCCGCGGGCGGTGATCATGATAATCGGGATATTACGGGTCAAATCGTGCTGCTTCATTTTCTTGGCAAACTGGATTCCGCTGCCGCCCGGGATCATCCAGTCCAGCAACACTAAATCAGGATAGGGTTCAATCAGTTGGTTAACCGCGCTGGGGAAATCTTCGGCGGTAATGGCCTGATAGCCATTTTGCTCCAACACAAAACACAACATGTCGCGGATTGGTGCTTCATCTTCCACCACCAGGATCTTTCTTGCCATAAGGTTCACCACATTCTGTTAGCCGGTTTGAGTGCCGGACGGTTCTAACTGTCTCTGCTACTTAGTATTGCTGCAGTTTATGACATTTTTATGAAAACACGAGGTTAATCTTGGCATCAGCTTACCCTGCAGAGCATTTGTACATATAAATAACACTATTCACACTATTGAAACCTCAGGCAAAGGCGACTGCATGACAGCTAAATGAATTTTTTTTGACACTCTTAACACCAGACCATAGCCAGTCACTGCTGCCAATGGCTGTCACTCAAGCGTCGTATTTATGTAATAAAAGCGTCATTCGCCTGCTGTAGGGTGCCAACAACTTAATTGGCAACACCGATAACAACTCAATGGAGAGATGGTAATGGCTTTACGCAAACTGTTAAAACTCAGCGCGATAGCGTCAGCATTAATACTGGCTGGCTGCGGTGGCGACTTAGTCGTTAATGCTGGTGGCACTACTAACGGCGGCGGTAATGGCGGTGGTGGTGGCACTCCTCCACCAGTCACTTCAGATTGTCCGGCCTTTGCTACTGAAGGCGACAGTCTGGCCGGGGTTAACCTGACGGTATGTGAAATCAGCGGTACTATTACCAGTGACACCCGTCTGAGCAATGATATTGCCTGGTCTTTAAGCGGCAAAGTTACCGTCGGTAACGACAATGCGGATAATTCAACCCTGACTATCGAACCCGGTACTTTTGTATTTGGTAAAAGCGGCGCCGATTATCTGGTTGTAGCCCGAGGTTCAAAAATTCAGGCAGTCGGCACCGTCGACGCGCCAATCGTGATGACTTCAGTTAACGACATGCTGGGATTATCCGACAATGAGTCAACTGCCGAATGGGGTGGTTTGGTGTTATTAGGTAACGCACCAAGTAATAAGTGTGATCAGGCATCACTGGCAACCTGTGAAATTCAGGCTGAAGGTGAAGCCGGTCCTTACGGTGGTGCTGACCCGGAAGATGACAGCGGTGCGTTGCGTTATGTACAAGTGCGTTACGCGGGTTTTGAAGTCATTCCGGACAATGAGCTTAACGGTATTACCTTTGCCGGTGTAGGCAGCGGCACTGACGTTGAATACATTCAGGTACACAACAACCTGGATGACGGCGTTGAGTTTTTTGGCGGCACGGTAGATGCTAAATATGTGGTATTAACTGGCAACCGCGATGACTCATTGGACTGGGCAGATGGCTGGACTGGCCGCATGCAGCACGTGTTGGTCCGTCATAACCCGAACAATACTAAAGCGAACCGCGGCATTGAAGCGGATAACCAGTCAGGTAACTTTACTGCTACCCCGGTGTCAAAACCACGCATTGCCAATATGACTATCGTCGGTAATAACTTTGACGGTGAAGATGATTCTGAAGGCGTATTGTTGCGCGCAGGCACCGCGGCTGAATTATATAACTTTATTGTTACTGGTCCGGCTGGCATGGGTGAATGTTTTGAAATTAACTCCGCGGAGTCAGTAACGAACGCTGGCAATGGCGAAATTGTCTTCCGCAACTCTATTCTTGATTGCCCTGAGCCTACCAAGAACTCTGTAGATGGTGCAGATAATATCACCCTGGATGCTAACGCCTGGTTCCGTGCTCAGCCCGGCAACATTATTGGTGACGCTTTATTGGGTGGCTATATTCCTGCGCCAAACTCTCCTGCACTGGGCAATGGTTACAACGTCGCAAACAACGTTGACAGCTGGTTTGACAATGTTGATTACATTGGTGCCTTTGACGGTGAAGAAGACTGGACTGTAGGCTGGACCGTTGGACTTCACCCGGAAGATGACTTAGCTGCCTGCCCTGCCGGTACCAGCGAAGTTAACAGCTTATCAGGTCGCTTAAACTGTCAGTTAACCGGTGACATTACTGCCAACGTGACCCTGGCTGCTGGCGCTGACTACGTGCTAAGTGGCCGGGTACGGATTGGTGTAGATAACACCACCGCCGCCACCCTGACCGTTGAACCAGGTGTGCGGATTTATGGTAAATCAGGCGCTGACTTCCTGGTCGTTACCCGCGGCTCAAAAATTGAAGCTAACGGTACCGCAGCCAACCCTATCGTGATGACCTCAGTACAGGACATTATCGGTTCGCCAACCGCAGCCGGCCAATGGGGCGGTTTAGTATTGCTGGGTAAGGCACCAAGCAACAAGTGTAACCAGGGAGATTTAGCCAGCTGTGAAATTCAGGCAGAAGGTGAAGCCGGTCCCTATGGTGGTGCAGTAGCCAACGACAACAGCGGTACCTTAAATTACGTAGTAGTTAAGCATGCTGGTTTTGAAGTTATCCCGGATAACGAATTAAACGGTATTACGTTTGCCGGTGTAGGTTCTGGTACTAAGTGCTCTAACATCCAGGTACACCAGAACGTTGATGATGGTATCGAAATGTTCGGCGGTAGCGTCAGCTGTAAAAACGTGGTGTTAACCGCTAACGGCGATGACTCAGTAGACTGGGCCGATGGCTGGAACGGTAAACTGCAATTCGTGCTGGTTAAACATGCTGCCGATGGCGCCAAGGCTAACCGCGGTATTGAAGCAGATAACCAGTCTGGCAATTTCACCGCCACCCCGGTATCCAACCCAACCATCGCCAACTTGACCATTATTGGTAACAGCTTTGACGGTGACGATGACTCAGAAGGTGTATTACTGCGCGCTGGTACCAATGCTCAGCTGGCCAACTTCGTTATCACCGGCCCCGAGACCATGGGCGAATGTCTGGAGTTCGATTCTAACGAGACCAAAGCATTAGCTGCAGCAGGTTCACTGACCATGACACACTCTGTTATTGCCTGTGCAGAGCCGTTCAAGGGTGACCTTGGTAATGGTACCACCACCGAACAGTGGTTCCTGGGACAAACCGGTAACAGTGTTGCAGCTAACCAGGCTGCAGTACTGGACGGCATTTACACTATCGATGCCACCACCCCAAAAGACATGTCAGCACTGGATAGCTTCTTTGAAGCGGTTAACTTCATCGGTGCAGTAGAAGCCGGCAATGACTGGACTGCTGGCTGGACAGTTGGCTTAGAAGACTAAGCAAATCGGCACTGCCGGGGCAACCCGGCAGTGCCTTTTGTTATTCCGACATTCGATATACCAAGACTAGTATCCGTTTAAAGCTGATAGGACAACGTTCAGATGAGCAGCATTCAAAAATTTAGTTTCAGCCGTGTTGGCCGCAGTGTATTGCTGGCCTTAGGCACGACCACTGCGATGATGTCGTTAAATACCATTGCACAAGAAACGCCAGAACCCACTCAAGCCGAGCAGGAAGAGGTAGAACGTATTTCTGTCTCCGGTCGCCTGATGAGCTCTGCTGCCTCTGCTGCTGCAGAACGTCGTGAGCAAGCCTATGTAGCAGAAGTACTCGGTATGGAGCAAATTTCCCGTGCCGGTGACAGTAACGCTGCCGCTGCTTTGCGTCGGGTAACGGGTTTAACCCTGGTAAAAGACAAGTTTATTTATGTTCGCGGCTTGGGTGAGCGTTATTCCAGTACCTTATTAAATGGTGCCATGGTGCCCAGTCCGGACCCGACCCGTAACGTTATTCCGCTGGACATGTTTCCGGCGGGCATTATTGAAAGCCTGGTTGTACAAAAAGCCTATTCTCCTGAGCTACCCGCAGCCTTTGGTGGTGGTAATGTCAATATTCGCACCACGGCTATTCCGCTGCAAACCAGTTTTAATGTCTCAGTGGCTACCGGCTATAACAGCCTGAACAGCGACGATGGTTTTGATTATGCTGGTGGCGGTGATGACTGGCGTGGTAAAGACGATGGCACCCGGGGTATATCACCGGTGCTGGCCGATGCTCAGCAACAATTTGGCGTGCTGACTCCCATTAATATCGCCGAGGGCTTAGGTGGCATTAATGCCGGCAATCTGGCACAGGCAGAAACCATTGTGCGTGAGCTCGGTACTGCATTTAACCGTGATATTGATATTAGCCGAACCACCGTAAAACCTGATTTCGACGCCAGTGCCTCCTTTGGCACCCGCTTTGATCTGACAAAAAATATTGTGTTTGGGTTGATGACTGGCTTAAGTTACGATCGCTCTACCCAGAATATTGAAGAGCAGGAACGTTACTATTCTGTCTCAGGCGACAGCCTGGTGCCGTTGAATCGTTACGATGATATTAAAGGTACTGAGCATCAGGTAAAACTGTCTGGCATGCTTAACTTTGGTTTAGAGCTGGGTATCGATCACCGCATCGAAACCTCCACCATTTATCTGAGTGACACCAAAGATGAAATAAAGATTAAAAACGGCGACAGTATTGAAACCATTAACGAAACCAACCGGTTTAATACTGATACCAGCATTTTGTATGAAGAACGCACTATGCTGAGTAATCAGCTACGTGGTAAGCACAACTTCCCGTACCTGATGGATTTGGCAGTAGACTGGCAGTACACCGATGCCAAAGCACGTCGCAACGCGCCAGGCGAAGTGGAATATCGGTATCTGAATGAGACGCAGGCTGATGGCTCAGTATTCTCATTTTTACGCCGCAACCAAAACGCCGTTAATTACAGTTTCAGTGATATGAAAGATAACACTGAAAACCTGAGTTGGAATGCCAACTTACCGCTCACGCTGGGCAAAGCAGAAATGACTTTCAGTGGCGGTTATAGTTACTTCGAACGTAGCCGTAACGCACAAACTGACCGCTTTAACTTTGATACGGTGGGTTACAGTCTGCAGCAACTGTCTGGTCGCTTTTCAGAGATTTTCTCTGACAGCGCTATTTCAGACCCGGCCAACGGCTTTAAAATTTCTAACGTGACCACTCAGGCTGATGATTATCTGGCAGCCCAGATGATCGACGCGGGTTACGGTGCCATGGAGCTGACGTACGACTATCTGCTGCGGTTAAATATCGGTGTGCGCTATGAAGACTTTAAACAAATCTCACTACCGCTGCGGGCAGATGGCGCCATAAGCGGCAATGTAACTGACTCTATTTTGATGGAGGATGGCTTTTATCCGGCGTTGTCATTAACCTGGTTTGTTAACGACGACTTACAGGCGCGCTTTGGCTATAGCAAAACCGTGGTTCGCCCAGATTTACGTGAAGTGACCCCGGTATTGTATGTTGACCCGCTAACCGACTTTAAAGTAACCGGTTTTTCAGGCCTTAAAAGCACTGACATAAGCAGTTTTGATGCCCGCTTAGAGTGGTATTATGACAGCAGCAACTACAGTATTGGTCTATTCTATAAAGATCTGGAAAACCCAATTGAAGCCATTGAATTATCAGGGTCAGACGGTAACTTGCTGATGTCATTTCGCAATGCCCAGAGCGGCAAGGTGTATGGCGCAGAAGCGGAGTTTTTACAGCAGCTGAATATGTTCAGTGGTGATTTTGGCAAGTTTGCCAATAACTTTTTTGTTGCCGGTAACCTGACAGTCAGTGAGTCTGAAATCAGCATTCAACCCTTTCCGGGTGCCGATTTAACCAACCTGAAGCGTGGTTTAAGCGGTCACTCGAAGTATGTTGCTAACCTGCAACTGGGCTTTGACTCTGACAATAACCAGCATAATGCCACCCTTACCTATAACGTATTCGGTAAGCGGATAGCCTTTGCCGGGGTTAACGACAAAGACGATGCCTTTGAGCAGCCATTTAATTCACTGGATTTCACCTATGGTTACACGCCGCTTGAGAATATGACCGTAAAACTGGGCTTGAAAAACTTACTGGATGAAGAAGTGGAAATTTTGCAGCAGGGTGAAATTCTGCAGCAGCGCACTGAAGGTCAGAGCTACAGTTTAAGCTTCTCTTATAAATACTAGCAATTTAAACGTTAAAAGCCACCGTATAACTACGGTGGCTTTTTTTTAAAGTAGCTATTTAGAAATGGTATTGGGCTCTTACCCCGAAACCAATAGGCTCCTCATTGATACCTGAAGCTGTATCAACATCAGTAAACACAATATTACTCATAAAACGGATATTACTACTTAAGTAATAGTTAACGCCAACGGTCAGATTTTTCTGCTCGCCACCCATAACAACACCGTCATTAAGGTCAGTAACAGAGTATCTGGCGGCAACTTCAATTGCGCCTTTTGCTGAGCTTGGTTTAATACCACTGAATGAGCCGTTTTTGTATGAACGCGATTCTCCAGTTATCACATAACTTGCCTGCATGTGGTATCCGCTAAAGCTAAGATCCTGCACTGCAGAGGATGTATTCACTGATAATGCTTCAGCTTCAAATGACCAGGCGCCATTAATTGCTGCAAACTCCAGTCCGGTAGTGATCAGATTATCAACGTTATTGAGCGTTCCGGTGTCGATAAGACGAATGGCCGGATCAATTCTTAACTCAGGGCGGTCCCGAAAACGCAAGCTGTTATAGTCGCCTAAATCCTGATACACCACTGCCGCACCAAAGTGGTACTGAATATTATTGATTTTGGGGTGATAAACCAGACGTTGCGCCAGGCCCATGCTGTCGTCCTTTCCAGCATCGCTTTCAGTATTCATGGTTCTGCCAAAAGCCATCGAGCCTGAAGTAATATCACCAAAGGTTTTATCAAAACGAACGCCTAACTTACGGTCAGGCGTAATCACTGTTGAACCACTTGCCCGCTCCATAAAGGTAATAGAGTTTGAGCTCGTCAGGGTATTAAGGCTAAACGGCAACCGTTGGTGGCCAATAGTCAATGAACCACCGGCGAATTTTGTCCGCAGGTTTACATCGGTAGCACTCGCGTCACCACCTTCAGCAAAATCATATTCAATGACAAAGCGCCAATCTGATGAGAAATTACCTTGTAATCCCATGCGGCCCCGACGAACATTAACGCCATTACCAAATTCTGTTTGGTCATCATTGACAAACCCAGCATCGAGGTGCAGGCGACCTCGTGGTTCTACTTCAATATCTGCCGCCAGAACGTTTCCGGCAATTGAGGCCAAAAGTATCGCAACAGTGATTTTGCTCATTGAGTTCATTACTATTCCTTTTGAAGGTTAAAGATGTAACTAATGTTTACCGAGAGAGTATATTTCAGCTTAATGACACTTTAATGACAGCGTGGCATTTTTATGACGCTAAAATGATGTTTTTATGACTGTCTATACACAGCATGCTACTACCATCACTATAAGAAGTATTAATCAGTTTAGTCAGATAGCCAAGTCTATAATAAAATAACAGAAAGGGAGCGAATGCTCCCTTTTTTAGCGCTTTTGACATCGCAACGATCTCAACCGTAGCGCCCGGTAATATAATCTTCAGTTCGCTTATTAATAGGGTTGGTAAAGACTTCGTTGGTGGCACCAATTTCTATTAAATCACCCAGATGGAAAAACGCAGTGCGGTCTGAGACCCGGGCGGCCTGTTGCATATTGTGAGTAACGATAACGATAGTAAAGTTTTGCTTTAACTCATCAATCAGTTCTTCAATAATAGAAGTTGCAATAGGGTCAAGCGCCGAACACGGTTCATCCATGAGTATCACATCCGGGCTGACCGCGATACTGCGGGCGATACATAACCGCTGCTGCTGGCCACCGGATAAGCCGGTGCCAGGCTGATCCAGCCGATCTTTCACTTCATTCCATAAGCCGGCGCGGCGTAAACTGGACTCCACCACATCGTCCAGCTCTGACTTGCGACTGGCCAGGCCATGTAAACGCGGGCCATAAGCAATATTTTCATAAATTGATTTTGGAAACGGGTTCGGCTTTTGAAATACCATGCCAACCTGAGCGCGCAATTGCACAACGTCCAGTGACGGGTCATAGATATCGCGGCCATCCATTTTAATACTGCCGGTTACCCGGCAGATATCAATGGTATCGTTCATCCGGTTTAAACAACGTAAAAACGTTGATTTGCCGCAACCTGAAGGGCCGATAAAGGCAATAACTTCGTTTTCCATTACATCCAGATCAACACCATGGATAGCTTCATTGTCGCCGTAAAAAACCCTGACATCACGTGCTGTCATTTTTACCTTGCCCATGCTGTTTGTCTCAATCGCTGTCATCGCTAAATCCGCCGTAGTTACCACTTATTCAGTTAATTTTCTGGAGTTGGCTGCGCTGCGCGTCAGACCTACCAGCGCTTTTCATATTTTTTACGCAGCCAGATGGCTAGCCCGTTTAATGTCAACATCAACGCCAGCAATACGATAATGGCGGCAGAAGTACGGGCTTCAAAAAAGTTACGAAGCTCATTGCCCTGCCACAAATATATTTGTACTGGTAAGGCGGTCGATTGCTCGAACGGGCCGGCCGGTATTTGTGAGACAAAAGACTTCATGCCAATAAGTAATAATGGTGCTGTCTCACCTAAAGCCTGGGCCACACCAATGATGGCGCCAGTAAGAATACCCGGGATAGCCAGTGGCAACACATGATGAAAAACAGCCTGCATTTTAGACGCCCCCAGCCCTAAAGCTGCCTGGCGAATGGATGGCGGAATGGCCTTTAAGGTAGAGCGTGTGGCAATAATCACGGTCGGTAAGGTCATTAAGCTTAATACCAGGCCGCCAACAATGGGCGCCGACATCGGCAGTTTAAACCAGCCGATAAACACCGATGCACCCAATAAGCCAAATACAATGGACGGCACCGCAGCCAGGTTATTAATATTCACCTCCACTAAGTCGGTGAATTTATTTTTGGGCGCAAACTCTTCCAGATAAATGGCGGCGGCAACGCCCATTGGTACCGCCAGAAAAATCACCACCAGCATCATATATAACGAACCGACAAAAGCACCCGCCAGGCCAGCAGATGCTGGCGAACTGCGGGAGTCGGGATTAATAAACAAGGCAAAACTAAAGCGATTTTCAATAATGCCCTGCGCTGACAGCATTTCAACCCATTCCCGTACTTTCGGGCTAAGCTGCTGCTGCGAGTCAGGCAGACTGCGGTCAATATTACCTTTTAACCAGACATCAATATTCGCATCAGTAAGCAAATTTACCGTTTTGGTCTGGCCAATGATTTCGGGGTTTTCTATTACCATATCGCGTACGGCGTAGCGCTCACCTGAGGTCACTATCCGCGCGGCGTCACGACGATACTGGCGCTCTTGAGCTTCCGGTATGACCTTATTCAGGCCATCCAGAATTAAGCGGTTAAAGTTAACCATGCCCACTTCAGTTTGCCATTCAATAAAACGCTGCCGAAATTCATTGTCTGTTTCATCCGCACCTTGCACTGGTTTTTCGCTGATACTAATCACTTCAGGGTCAAAGTAAATATCAAGCGTAATGTGCGCCTGCCAGAATGCAGGGACACCTTTGGCAAAAATATTAACAAACAAAATAGCGACCAGGGTCAGGCTAATAATGACAGCGCCCAGACCAACGCCTTTAAACAGCTTTTCCTGACGGTGCCGACGAGCCAGTGACGCCGCCACTTGTTGCTGGGTTTTACTTAGTAACACCGGTTCAACAGCGACATCTTTGTCGGTGGAGCTCAGTTTGTTATCAGTCATAAGTTACTCGTATTGTTCCCGATATTTACGCACAACAACCAACGCTACAATATTCAGCAGCAAGGTAATGACAAACAGGGTTAAGCCCAATGCAAAAGCGACCAGGGTCTGAGGGCTGGCAAAGTCGTTGTCGCCGGTTAGTTGGTTAACGATAGACACCGTTATCGTCGACACGGCCTCAAAGGGATTGGCAGTCAATGTCGGGCTGTTGCCCGCTGCCAGCACCACAATCATGGTTTCACCAATAGCCCGACTGGCAGCAAGCAGCACCGCACCCACTATGCCAGGCAGCGCAGCGGGCAGCACCACCTTGCGAATGGTTTCAGATTTCGTCGCGCCCAGGCCAAGCGAGGCATCCCGAAGCGCCTTGGGCACCTGGGTAATAATGTCATCAGAGAGTGACGAGATAAAAGGTACAATCATTATGCCCATCACCACGCCCGCGGTGAGTGCAGACGTCGCACGGATAGTCAGGCCAATACTGGCGCCAAAATCGGCTAGAAATGGCCCTACCGTCACCAACGCAAAGAAGCCGTAAACAATCGTTGGAATACCAGCAAGCACTTCAATAATGGGTTTGGCGGTTGCGCGAAAGTTGGCCGGCGCATATTCTGCCAGGTAAATCGCGACCATTAAACCAAGGGGAATTGCGACCAGCAACGCGATACCCGCAATCATCATCGTACCTGAAAGCAACGGCAGCAAGCCAAAACTTCCCTGACTTCCGGTCAGCGAACCTTCACTCACTCCTGTCGTCGAAAAGCGTGGGTTCCAAGTCGTACCCAGGAAAAAATCTGCTGGCGGTATAAAACTGAAGAACTTGATGGTTTCACCCACCATTGATAGCACAATGCCGATAGTGGTTAAAATGGCAACAGTGGAGCAGATTATAAGCACAGCTTTAACGGTGCGTTCGATTTGATGGCGCGCCCGCAAATGAGGCTGAATGCGTTTAAAACTGAAAAACAAACCCGCAGCGGCTATCGCTGCCATCAGACCAGTTAACAGTAGAGCACTACTGGTTTGTAACTGTTGCATGTACGCCGCAGCGTCGAGCTCCCACTGCGCAGCCTCTGCCACCACACCAAAATTAGTGGCAAGATTGCTGATCCGGCGCATTATCACATCGGCAGTTAAGCCTTCTGCGGCCAACGCTTCTGCAGGCAATTGGGCAGCCACCATGCCGTTAATGACGCCGGGGGACAACAGTGTCCACAATACCAGAATGAAAAACGCCGGGATAACGGCCCACAAGCCGACCATCATGCCGTAATGATGCGGTCTGGAGTGCATTTTTTGCTGCGGGTTAACTATCGCGACCTTGCGACTGCGCACCATGCCAAGCTGATAGCCTATCGCCATCAATGCCAGCAGCAGTACAATTAACGAAAAATTACTCATGGTTGCTCCATTGCCCAATCCGGGTTATCCCACAGGGATAAATACTTCTTAATAAGCCGCGCCAGCTTAACGCGCCTATATTGCAGTTTTATTACAGTGTCTGTCATATTACTGAAATAGAAAAAGAGGACCGCGGGGTCCTCTTGCTTCTTTTAGCTTACTAAAACAGTTATAGCGACTTTTTGGCGCGAATGTTGGCGATAATAGTGGCGCGCTCATCATCATCCAGTGGAATTAAGCCTGCGGCTTCCAGCGGACTGCCAAAGCCTGAAGCAGCGTCAGAGACAAAGTACTCAGCGAATTCCTTCAAACCCGGAATAACGCCAATATGTTCACCCTTCACGTAGAAAAACAGCGGACGTGATACCGGGTAAGTGCCGTCAATAATATTGTCAACGGTCGGCTCAACACCACTTACTGTGGCTACTTTTATGCGGTCACGGTTTGCTTCATAAAAACTTAAACCAAACACACCAAGCGCATTTTTCTGCGCCTGCAACCGGGCCAGTGTTTCAGTGTAATCACCTGCAATTTCTACCACGCTGCCATCGGTACGCATCGCTAAACAAAAATTGTTTTGCTCTGCTTTTGGCAGTGCCTGCACTTCTGCAAAAGTTTTACAGCCATCCAGTATTACTTTTTCTTCGTACACTTCACGGGTACCGTGGTTTGAACCCGGAATAGCCAGCAAAATGGCCTGATCGGGTAAAGACTTATCAATTTGCTGCCAGTTAGTGTAAGGGTTGGCCACCATTTTGCCATTTTGCGGCACTTGTGCCGCCTGAGCCAGAAACACATGTTCAGGTTTTAATTTAAAGATGCCGGCATCAATCCGCGAAGCAAACACAATACCGTCATAACCAATTTTCACTTCGATAATGTTGTTAACGCCATTGGCATTACACGCTTCTACTTCAGCCGGGCGAATGGCTCGTGAAGAGTTAGCAATATCGATGGTGTTGGTGCCAACACCCTGACAAAATTGACGTAAGCCACCTGAAGAACCACCTGAGCCCACGACCGGAGTACGGAACTGGGCAAAGTTATTACCAAATTCTTCAGCAGCAATTGAAGCGAACGGCAACACGGTTGACGAGCCAGCCACCTGCACTGTATCGCGGTTGGCATGCGCCTGTCCTGCAAACGCCAGGCTAACGGCAGAAGCAACAATCAGTTTAGTAAGCTTATTCATTTTCATTGGGTCGATCCTCAGTATGAGATGCATTTGATGCTGCACAGTATGCGATACTTTTATTTCAGTAATATGACAGCTCACTCCAGACGACGGACATAAAAAAACCCGCTACGATAGCGGGCTCTTACACTGCAGGTTAAAAAAATATATGCCTAGTGGCGTTTCAGGTACCGGTTTACTTCTGTTCTTTATTTACTGCCACACGTTTGGTTGGCGGGTTTAACCAGACCACATGGCCGGTATGTTTTGAGGTACGGGTTAAACTGTTGGCTTCTGTCAGCTGGTCATTGTCTAACACATAAGTGTATTGCTGTTTGCTCATGCTGGAACAACCCGATAAACCAACAAGTGCTACCGCTGCTAATACTGTCACCAGGTGCTTTTTATTCATTTTCATCACTGTACTCCTGCTACGTCTTACCCAGACTATAGTCAGCGCCGCACCGGCTGTCTAGCATATTTTTATTACAGTTTAGTGAAGGTTGGCGATATTTTTTAAATTACCCTAATACATTGTTTTTAATGCAGTTATTAGCGTGACGGTAATGTGCTCACCGTCATAATTACGTCATGTTATTTAATTAGTTGTTAATGATGTATTTTGAAGCCTGAGCAGGCCTTACCGGGGGCGTCGTGGTTGTAATTCAACCCGGGCTGACTGCCCCCTGCTGACTCTGGCCATAAATATGGCCTGCCTGGCCAGATTAACACTGTGCTCGGCGATCCGTTCCAGCGCTCTGGCCACCCAGTTCACCGCTAAGACAGCATCAAGCTGATCCGGTTGCTGACCGGTATCAGCCAGATTACGTCTTAATATGGCGCCATAACACTGATGAACGGTTGCTGCCATAGCAAGCGCCTGCTCCGCCTTGGCAGTACTGGATTGCTGCAGTGCCGCAAGTGCCAGCGTAAGCATAGTGCCTACCGGTGTGGCCAGGCTATCAATTGCAGCCAGCTGCTTTGCCGACGGGGCGCTTGTTGTGTTCAGCAGCACCTGCTGGGCTATCTGCACATTCTGATTGCAAACCTGCTCGATATCACTGATTGCCTTTAACAGCGCCAGCACTAGCCTTAATTCACGATCGCTGGCGGTATGGTTTAACATATCAAGACAATGATCATCCATTGCTACTTCAAAATCATGTGCGCGTTGCAACTGGCTCAGCACCTGCTGTGCCAGTCGGCTATTGTTGCTCTGATAGGCACTCAGCGCGTGCTCAAACTGTTGCAGGGCCAGGCTGCTGACAGCGTGTAACCGCTGCCGGGCC
Organism: Arsukibacterium sp. UBA3155; assembly: GCA_002364615.1. Lineage (GTDB taxonomy): Bacteria > Pseudomonadota > Gammaproteobacteria > Enterobacterales > Alteromonadaceae > Alishewanella. The sequence goes on from DEYP01000028.1 coordinate 186,149, forward strand.
TGAGCCATTTCAGCACTGAAGCCTGCCTGGCCACTGTCCGGCACAGTTTGGCTGCAGTCTGATCCTGACTTGCTGCTGGTAGGCATTGTTGTTTCCTGTGCAATCTGAGTATGTCCGCATCTTAACGCTGCCACTGCCAACGGTAAAGCGGCCATGTTCAACCAGGCCGCTTGACATATGGAAAAATGAATATATGATTATTCGCATATTTAGCCACCAGGTAATGCAGCCCTATGTTAAACCCCCTGCTATTTTATAAAGCTCTGGCCGATGATACCCGCTTAAAAAGCCTGTTGTTAATTACCGAGCAGCAGGAGCTGTGTGTCTGTGAGTTGATGACAGCACTTGACCAGAGCCAGCCCAAAATCTCCCGCCACTTAGCCCAGCTACGTAAAGCCAATATTTTGCAGGATCGACGTAGTGGCCAGTGGGTATTTTATTCTTTGCACCCTGCACTACCGGCATGGGCGAATCAGGTATTGCAACAAACCTTGCTGGCCAACCAGTCTTATCTGGCGCCATGCCGGCAACAACTTACTCTGGTATCCGGGCGGCCTGTTGAACAGGCCTGCTGTTAACAATGAAAAGGAAACTGACATGAGCATAAAAGTAGGCATAAATGGCTTTGGCAGAATTGGCCGTCTGGCGTTACGCGCTGCCTTTGACTGGCCTGAACTTGAGTTTGTACAGATTAACGACCCGGCTGCAGATGCTGCTACCCATGCCCACCTGCTGAATTTTGACTCGGTACATGGTATCTGGCGCCACAATGCCAGCACCGAAGGCAGTAATATGCTGATCAATGGTAAAACCATAGCGGTCAGTCACAATAAAGCGATTAGCGATACCGACTGGTCGGGCTGTGATGTGGTAATCGAAGCCTCCGGCAAAATGAAGACCGTGGCCGCTTTACAGGATTATCTGCGCCAGGGGGTTAAACGGGTGGTCGTCAGCGCCCCGGTGAAAGAAGCCGGAGTACTGAATGTGGTGATGGGCGTTAATCACCAGCTGTATGATAAAACGAAACACCCGATCGTCACGGCAGCCAGCTGCACCACCAATTGTCTTGCGCCAGTGGTGAAAGTTATTCACCAGCAGTTGGGTATTAAACATGGTTCTATTACCACCATTCACGATTTAACCAATACCCAGAGTATTATGGACACGCCGCATAAAGATTTACGCCGGGCCCGGGCCTGCGGCACTAGTTTAATTCCGACCACAACAGGCTCGGCAACCGCTATTGTTGAGATATTCCCCGAGTTAAAAGGTCGCTTAAATGGCCATGCGGTAAGGGTTCCGCTGACAAACGCGTCGCTAACCGACTGCGTTTTTGAAGTAGAGCGGGCAACAACCGCAGAAGAAGTAAACCAAATGCTCAAAGCTGCAGCTGAAGGCGAGCTGAAAGACATTCTGGGCTTTGAAACCCGACCTCTGGTATCCATCGATTATAAAACTGACCCACGCTCCAGCATTATCGATGCGCTAAGCACCATGGTGATTAATGGTACTCAGGTTAAAATTTATGCCTGGTACGATAATGAGTGGGGTTATGCCAACCGTACGGTAGAGCTGGCAAAAATGGTCGGTTTGCAGGATAAAGCCTGAATATGATTGCCGCGTCGCTGTCGCCTGCCGTACGCCAGTATTTGCTGGTAACGGCTAACTACTGGGCATTTACCTTAACCGACGGCGCGCTGCGCATGTTGGTGGTATTGCACTTTTACAGCCTGGGCTACAGCGGGCTGAGCATTGCCATGCTGTTTGTGTTTTATGAAGTATTCGGGGTAGTCACCAACCTGGTCGGCGGTTGGCTTGGTGCCCGTATCGGCTTAAATAAAACCATGAATATTGGTTTATTTTTACAAGTTATCGCGTTGTCGATGTTACTGCTGCCCGCAGCGTATCTTATTGTTCCCTGGGTAATGGCAGCCCAGGCGCTGTCCGGCATTGCCAAAGATTTAAACAAAATGAGCGCCAAAAGCAGCATTAAAATGCTGGTATCGAGCAAGGCTCAGGGTACTTTGTTTAAATGGGTGGCGCTGCTAACCGGTTCCAAAAATGCGTTAAAAGGCCTGGGCTTTTTTATCGGAGGGTTATTGTTAACCCTGGTTGGCTTTCAGCTGGCCATTTTGTGTATGGTGATAATGTTACTGCTGGTCTGGACCTTAAGTTTAATTAAACTAAAGCAGGATTTAGGTAAAAGCAGCACCAGGCCTAAATTTCGGGAAATATTGTCGAAAAGCCGGGCGATAAATATTCTGTCGGCTGCCCGTCTGTTGTTATTTGGTGCCCGTGATGTCTGGTTTGTCATCGCGTTGCCGCTGTATCTGGCCAGCCAGCTCGGCTGGGATCACTGGAGTGTCGGCAGCTTTTTAGCGATATGGGTAATTGGTTACGGTGGTGTGCAAAGTATTGCGCCATTATTGCTGGGAAAAAACAGCATACCAGACGCGAAAACTATCACATTATGGGCCTTGTTGTTATGTGCCATTCCCGCGCTGATTGCCATAGCATTAACCGTTAACTGGCAGCCTGAACTTGCCCTTCTGGGCGGTTTAATGCTGTTCGGTGCCGTGTTTGCGATAAACTCCTCGGTACACAGTTATTTAATTGTCAGCTATGCCAAAAGCGATGGCGTGTCGATGGATGTCGGTTTTTACTATATGGCCAATGCACTCGGCCGGTTACTGGGAACCGTGCTTTCAGGCTGGTTGTATCAGAGTGCGGGGCTGACAACCTGCTTATGGGTATCCAGCACAATGTTAATTTTAGCCGTATTAATTTCCAAGCGGCTGAACTGATAGCCGCCTGATTTTTGAACCCGACTTATACAAAAGTAATATTTACAGAATTAATATTGAGGGTGATAAAACGCGAAGGTCATTCGCACAACCAGAAAAAAGCGGCTACAGTAAACTAACCCGATTAATTCGCAGTATCGACTTGAATGCCGAATAGCTTAGAACATAGCCAAAATTCCGTTGTTAATTACCCTAACCAGCTGCATAAGCTGCGCACCAAACGTTTATTACAAATAATAGGCCTGACCTTATTCGGCCTGGTACTGGCAGTAGCGGTTGCCAGCGGTACAACAAAATGGGTACTGGTAGCAGGCTGTTTTACCCTGGCATTAGCGGGCATCTTTGCCTATCAACGGAAAATTATTACAGCAACCGTAGTGTTACTATGGGCCATGTGCCTGATGTTGTCAGCCTTGGCTTTTATTTCTGGCGGGATCCGCGATCTCGCTTTGCTGGGTTACCCTGGCGTACTGGTGTTTGCTGCCATGCTGGGCAATAGCAGGCTGTTTTTCTCTCTAATTGCCTTCATGCTGGCCTTTTGCGCCTCACTTACCTATCTGGCAGTTAATGGCATGGTTGTCCCGGTTATACCGACGATCAGCGCAGCACACTTTGTGTTTGTAGCGGCAATTTTACTGGTAACCGGTGTCAGCGTGTATTTGCTATATCGTGATCAACAACGTTTAATGAGTAACCTGCACGCTGAAAATCACCGGGTAAAGCAAAGCCAGGCACACATCGAGCATTTAGTCCTGCATGACCCCCTAACCGCACTGCCTAACCGCATATCCTGTCAACAACATTTTCAGCAGTTGTACAATCAGTGTTTAACCAAGGCGCAGCCACTGGCCGTGCTATTTCTTGATTTAGACAACTTTAAACCGGTAAATGATTCGCTTGGTCATGCCGCAGGTGATTTATTACTACAGCAGTTAGCCAGAAGACTGGAAAATTTATTGTCAGAGCATGACATTCTGTGTCGGTTCGGAGGCGATGAATTTTTATTACTGGCCCCCGGTTTTGCCAGCGACGAAGCGTTAGCGGCCAAAGCAGAAGCCCTGCTGCAACAAACAACCGCGCCGTTTTATATAATGCAAAATCAGATAGAGATCTCAGGCTCCGTGGGTATTGCCGTTGCGCCACAGGATGGCATTGAATTCAGCGAAATTTGTAAGCATGCCGATATGGCGATGTTTCAGGCAAAAGCGGATGGCCGTAACGTTTACCGGTTTTATCATGACGAGCTGAACAAGGCCAGTATCGACAAGTTCAATATGTTGCAATTAATGCGTAAGGCAATAAAACAACAGGAGTTCCAACTTTATTTTCAAGCAAAACTGCAGCTAAGCGACAAAAAAGTCATTGGCGCCGAAGCGTTGCTGCGCTGGCCGCAACCTGATGGAAGTATGATTAGCCCTGATGACTTTATTCCACTGGCTGAAAGCAGTGGTTTAATAGTGGAAATTGGCGAGTGGGTGCTGCAGCAAGCTTGTCTGGCGTGCAGTCGCTGGCATCAGCAAGGTTATGATGATCTTACCGTCGCCGTTAATTTATCCTATGTCCAGTTTCGTGATGGCAAGCTGGAGCAACAAGTGCAACAAGCGCTTAGTGCTGCCGCTTTGCCAGCACATGCTCTGGAATTGGAATTAACCGAATCATTACTGATTGGTGAAGGTGATAATATTGCTCAGCAACTGGCTGCGCTGCATCAGTTGGGTATTCGTTTCTCCATAGATGATTTTGGCACCGGCTACTCCAATCTGGGGTATTTGCGCCGATTTAATGCCAGTAGGTTGAAAATAGACAAGTCCTTTATTTTGTCGCTGTGCTTATCGGAGCGGGATGAGCCGTTGGTGCGGGCGATTATTCAAATGAGTAAGAGCCTCGGCCTTAAAACCGTGGCTGAAGGCATTGAGGACAGCGCAACCGCGGCGCAACTGGCCTTACTTGGCTGCGATGAAGGCCAGGGTTTCTATTGGGCAAAACCGTTGCCAGAGAGTGATTTTCTGGGTTTTGTCAGTGCCACACTACTTAACGAAAGCCAATAACTTTGTTACTGAAAAACACAGAGCACTGAACCTGTTGCGACGACGTTGCGTAACGATAATATTATTCCTCAACAGTAATTATTATGCCTGGGTTAACAGCAAATAAGGGTGTCATTATTATCACCGGTGCGGGCCAGCGGGTCGGTCTGCATTGTGCATTAGCGCTGCAGCAACAAGGCTATCAGCTGGTCGTCAGTTATCGCACACAGACCAGTAGCATTGCAGCATTGCAACAAGCTGGGGTGCATTGTGTCAGAGCAGATTTTAATCAGCTAACTGATATCGCCGCTTTCGTTGAAGCAATGGCGGCTTACCCGGCTATACGGGCCATTATTCATAATGCCTCCAGCTGGCAGCCCGACATCCCTCTGGCTCAGCAAAACGGTCAGCATGATGTGCTAAATCAGCTGCAGCAGGATGCAGCGGTATTTGATGCCATGCACCAGGTACATGCCAAAGTACCTTACCTGTTAAACCGTGCTTTGCTGCCTAAGTTGTTAGCGGCAGATGATACAGCTGATATTATTCATTTAACCGACTTTGTCGCCAGTGTCGGTAGCAGTAAGCATCAGGCCTACGCGGCCTCGAAGGCCTCGCTGGAAAACCTGACACTGTCATTGGCACGGCAGTTGGCACCGAACGTTAAAGTGAATGCTATTGCCCCCGCACTGGTTATGTTTAACGAGCATGACGATGAGGCTTACCGGCAAAAAGCGCTGGCGAAGTCTTTAATGGCAGTAGCACCCGGACCAGACGAGGTGTTACAGACTGTGTTGTATTTACTGCATAGTCATTATATAACCGGTCGGATCTTAGCGTTGGACGGCGGCAGGCATTTAAAGCTGCCCTGAACAATATTATCCTGCGCGATAAGTAAAAAACGGCCGACCGGCCGTTTTTTCATACACTGAATGTGTTACGCCGCAATTTTTTTAACCCAGGCTGCACACCAACCTTCATTAGCTACCAACTTCCCCGGGAAAATGGCGCAAGGCCGCCATTCCTGACCCGCTTCACCCTGAACCAAATTACAGTTTTCACATTTCTGACCTGCCACTTCTGATTTATGGGTATAACGCATGGCGGCTGCCAGTGGGTCATCCAGCTTCAGTTGTTCTGCGGCCAGCGCGTTTAAACTGATGCCACCTGCGGTCAGGCCAATGATGGTGCCAGCAGACACTTTAAAAAAAGTTCGACGATTGAAGTTGCTCATACCTACTCTCCTGCATTATGTAGTTAGTATAATACTGGTTAAACCGGCCAATGGTTTTGACGAACATCAATAAATTAGTTCAAAAAACCGCCAGGCCATAACGGCAGTATCATAGACAATACGTTAGCGGCCTATGATTTTTGCCTCAGTACTTAATAGTAGTGCATATTGCTAAGTTCATATCCGGCATTTACCAGTGAGTTGTCAATTCCCGATCATGCAGCAGCTAAGGCCAAAGTGCCGGGCTTTGCGTCTGCTTGCAGCGCTCTGGCATTAAGGCGCTATTAGTGCAATTCGCAGCAAGTAGTTTGTGGCGGTAATATATAAATAGCGATTATCTGGCGTCAGCGCAACATTCGCTGCAGCCACCCCTGTGTGAATAGTGCCTAAGTGAGTACCCTCTGCAGTAAATACCCATACCCCACCGGGGCCGGTAGCCAGAAGGTGACCGCTTGGCAATACTTTTAAACCATCGGGCAAACCACGGCTGGTTTTGGTATGGCCTGTGGCATCAAAAAACAGTTGTGCTGGCCCAAGGCTGCCATCTGAAGCAACCGCAGAGCGCCACCACTGGGCGGCACTCGCGTCTGAGTTTGCAACATAGAGCCATTTCTCATCTGGCGAAAAGGCCAGGCCGTTTGGTCGGTTCAGGTGTGTTATCTGCGCGGTTAGCGTGCCATCTGCAGCCAGCCGGTAAACGGCATTTGCCGTCAGCTGCTTCTGATCAGCCTTATCTCCGCCCCTTAAACCGTATGGCGGATCAGTAAAGTAATATGCACCGCTGCTGTGCTGCACCAGATCATTCGGACTATTGAGCAACTTGCCCTGATAATAATTCACCAACGTTTGATATTGTGGCTGACCGTCTTGAATCTCAGTCAATATGGCTAAACGCCGGTCGCCATGTTGTGCCAGCACCAACTGCTGTTTATGGTTAAAAATAAGGCCATTGGCACCTTGTTGTCGGTTGTAATCCGGATATAAGCCGGTATAGCCTGATGGCGCCAGATAAACTGTTAGCCCGTCTTTTAGATTCCAGCGATACACTTTATTGGCCGGCACATCTGAAAACAATACATCCCCGGTGTCGGGTTCAACAACCGGTCCTTCTGACCAACGAAACCCCTCGGCCAGTATCTCAAGTTGGGCATCGGCTGCCACCAGTTGCAACATTTCTGGCTGCTGCACTAAAACCGGTTGTGCAGGTAACTGGCCAAAAACATTGGCGCTACTGACAGCACACAACACACCGCATAGCAAACTTAACACCCGTAATACTCTCATTTACTTACTCCTTATCGCTTGTCGCATAACCCACACCTTACCTTGGATCTGCAACAAAGCACTACCCCTTAATAAACCGCATGACATTTACCAATGTATCGCGCTTTGTTAGCATGCTTAGCATTCATCCTGCTACGATTAATTGCTATGTCTGATGACCTTATTACTACCTGGTACCTGCAATACCAGGGAGCAACGCCAACACTGCCCGACTGGCCGGCTAACTGTTTATTAATGGAAGCGACCATCCCCAGCCCGGAGCTAAGCCAGTTTTTATTTTGCGCGGTAGGTCATCATTGGCGCTGGTTCAGCCGGCTAAGCTGGAATTATCAGCAATGGCTTGATTATTTGAGCAAAGATTCCGTCCGCACCTGGGTGTTGTATCAGGCTGGGACCATCGCTGGCTTTGTCGAGCTGAATTATCACCCTGTTACTGCCCATATGGAGCAGAGCCCAGGTGTTGAGTTAAAGTTTTTTGGTTTATTGCCAGCTTTTACAGGTCAAGGTCTGGGGCCTAAACTGGCTCAGGCAGCTATTGCTCTGGCCCAGCAATGGCTTGATTGTAAAGTACCCACAACAGATAAACAGATACCGGTCTGGCTGCATACCTGCTCGGCCGATCATCCGGCCGCACTTGCCACGTACCAGAAAGCGGGGTTTGCGATCTACCAAACTTCACAGGAACCCGCCGACATTCCCAGCGATTATGCCGAAGCGATGTTGTGTCGCAATTTTGTTTATTCCCGCTTGTCTCATTTCACGGCGAATTAGCCCATAGTTGCTTTTCGCGGCCTACTGGTCTCATCCTTGCATGTTCCTGCTTATTCAAAATACTAATCAGCCATATTATTTATACGTTCTGACAGCAGAACTGCCGGCTTTTTAACGAGGAGACATTATGAAAGTAGATTCAATTCGTGGATTACTCGACTGGACAGCTGGCTACCATCAACACTTATCAAATTGTTTTGCGAAATCCGCTGAAAAACAACAAAACGACCGTTCGCAGATGCTGCTGAACTACCTTGCTGATAAGGAAATGGATTTAGCAACCCGGGTTCGTGCCTTTAAAGACGTTGGCGAAGACAAGGCATTAAATACCTGGTGTACCGAGCACATTGATAAGCATCCCTTGATGGCAGAGGCCGCCTGTGATGATGCCTATACAACAATGGATAGCAACGCCATTATTACTGAGGTAGAACAGCAGCATCAAATCATCATTCTGCTTTATGAGAACCTGTATGATCGCAGCCCCAAGGAAGAAATTAAGGAACTATTGGCGAAGGTACGTGATTTGCAACAACAGGAAGCTCAGCAAATGATGCAAGGCGCTAACCGGTTAGAGGATATTTAAAGCCTGTTACTCAGTTAACACCACAGGTAAGTTTTACCGCTGGGTCTGTAGAAGTTTTACAGCGTGACCATAGCGCTTGGGTGCGCCAGGCCCTTACTTAACTTCACCGTCTACTTAACATACTTTAGTTAAAAGGAGACCCATTATGAATGAACCAAAACCCCTTCTGGGCAAGAAAGTAGCAATCTTAGCAACCGATGGTTTTGAGCAGAGCGAATTAACCTCTCCGCTTCATGCCCTGCGCAACGCCGGAGCAGAAGTGGATATTGTGTCACAGCGAGCGGGTGAAATTACCGGCTGGTCCGGTAAAAACTGGGCTGATGAAGTCAAAGTTGATAAAACCCTGGATGAGGTAAAAGCAGAGTATTATGACGGCCTGGTATTGCCGGGTGGCCTGATTAACCCCGATACCTTAAGGCAGGATGAGGGTGCCATAGCGTTTATTCAGGGCTTTTTCAGTGACACTGCTAATAAACCGGTGGCCGCTATCTGCCATGGACCGTGGTTGCTGGCAGAAGCTGGCGTGTTAGATGGACGAAAAGTTACCTCATTCGGTAGTATTCGTACCGATTTAAAAAATGCCGGGGCGAACTGGGTAGATGAACCGGTAGTGGTCGATAACGGACTGGTTACCAGCCGCAATCCTGACGATTTGCCCGCATTTAACAAAAAGTTGTTAGAGGAAATACGTGAAGGTCGCCATCATGCATAGTGTCGAACGGAAATAAAAGGTGTCGAACGGAAATAAAAGGTGTCGAACGGCAACAACTGGCGGCGGTATCACGACGGCTCAGTGTGCATCACTAAGGTTTGACTGCAGCACTCTGGCCAATCGGATCGGTTCAACTATTATTTTCTCTCTTTTCAAATCAGCGTAGTCATCTATAATCGAGTTAAATACTGCGTCGTGTGACTAACCCTGTTAGTAGTAATGGCAAGATAACCAGCTAAGAGACTTTATTGAGCGCTATTAAACCCCGCCATTCATTGGTTCGCAAACTAACCCGGCAAAACCTGACCGTTTTGCTGGGCAGTATGCTCATCAGTTTTATGCTGATTGCCGTAATGCTGTGGTTGACGGCCCGGGACCGCCAGGGCAGCGCCGCAGAACTGGCCGCTATTCAGCTTGCCAGCAATGTGTCAGCCATGCTGGTATTTAATGACCCGGACGCTGCCGAGCACGAGCTGGCTGTGCTGGCAAGCAATCGTGATTTAAGTGGTATTGCGCTGTATAACGCCAAGGGGGTGTTGTTTGCCGATTTAGCCGATGTGGCAACCTTGCCCTGGCAGACAACGCCAGCCTCCCAAGAGCTGCATCGGCGCTACCATGGCCTGGAAATTGAGCTTGTCGTGCCGGTAAAAGTAAAAGATAAAATCGAAGGTGTGCTGTATGTCCGGGAAAATATGGATCAGCTGATGAGCTGGTTCTTACGTGGCTTACTGATGATCTCAGCATTAATGGTGATCATTTATTGGTTTGCCGCCAGGCTGCTGATTAGAATTCAGCGCAAAGCGCTATCACCACTGGTAGCCTTATCGGCGCTTGCTGAACAAGTGGCCAGTGAACGCAACTTCGCTTTGCGGGCAGCGGTAGTCGACAATAACGAAATTGGCAGCTTAACCCTACGCTTTAATGAACTGCTAAAACGGGCTGAAATCTGGCAGGCTGAATTGAGCAGCCAACTGCAACAGCAAGCTGCCAGGGGTGATCAGTTAGAACATCTTGCGTTAAAAGACAGCCTGACCCAGCTGCCAAACCGACACAGCTTCACGGAGCTGTTAAACCAGATGGTGCAAACCAGTATTAGTAACAATACCATGTCGGCGCTGATGTTTATTGATCTGGACAACTTTAAGTTTGTTAATGATAATTACGGCCATGATGCCGGCGATGACGTGCTAATTGAAGTCAGCAGCAGGATCCAGGCAGCAATTCGTACCGGCGATACGCTGTGCAGGCTGGGCGGGGACGAATTCGCCCTGCTGCTACCCGAACAGGTAACACCGCAACTAACCGAACAAGTTTGTAAAAGGTTAGTACAAAAGATCAACCAACCCATCTGGGTTAAAAATGCAAAAATGCCGGTAACATTAAGTATTGGTGTTGCATTGTGTCCGCAGCATAGTAGCAGCGCCGCCACATTACTGCAGTTGGCCGATGAAGCCATGTATCAGGCGAAAAGGGCGGGGAAAAATGGTTATCAGATATACAGTGCTGCTTAACGCGCTGGTTCTTTGTTTAAGCAGCACACAGCTGCAGGCCCAACAGGTGCCAAGCCTGGAAGAACTGCTTAAACAGCCTACCGCAACAGATCCAACCCGGATTGAGGTGTCAACTTCAGCGCGTCATGCTCAAAGTGCCGGTAAGTCGGCGCAAGTCACCCATATTGTAACCGATGAAGATATCAGACGGTTCAGCCTGAGAAATCTGATTGAAATACTCAGCTTCTTCCCGGGACTGTACGTTAGTTCTGACACCAGCTACGGCTATCTGAGTGCCCGCGGTATTGGCCGGCCCGGCGACTATAATGCAAGGGTTCTGCTGCTGGTTGATGGCACCAGAGTCAATGACAATATTTATGATGCTGGCATGATCGGCAATAATTTTTATATCGATCCGCAACTGATTGATCGGGTTGAATACAGTCCGGGCAGCGGTTCAGCATTATATGGCAATAACGCGTTTCTGGGCGTGGTCAATGTGATAACTAAACGTGGCAATAAACTGCAAGGTGGTCAGTTAGCCCTGGCTGCCAGCCAACGCGATCAGCTTGACCTGTCACTTTCCTATGGCCTTCGCCATGCCAGTGGCCATGAAGGCTGGGTGTCGCTCAGCCGCAGCGAGCAGGACGATATTGCTTTTGCCGATATCAATGCACCTGAGCCTGTGTTGTCGCAGCAAACCCTGAATAACGATCTTAACCATAAACTGGCTGCCAGCTATCGCTATCGCCGGCTGCAAGTGCAGATGGCGGGCGTGTCACGCTCCAGGGAAGAGCCCGTAGCGCTGGTAGCGGATCCTAACAGAAGCGACATTTTTAAAATAAAGAACCGTAATTATTTTATTTCGCTGCAGCATGGCCATAGCCTGAGCGATCAGGTTGAGTTGTACACCCATTTATCAACCAATGGCTTCGACATTACCACTTTTACGCCTTTTATTTTTCCTACCGGCGAGATTCGCCGCTACCACTTTGATGTTACCGGCAGATGGACTAACCTCGATTTACGCTTAAGCTATACGCCAGAACCGTCTCATCATTTGCTGTTTGGGATTGATGGCCAGCACGATCAGCATCAGAGTTATCAATTTAGTATTGATGATGTTATTCCGGTGCTTGGCGTCAGCAGTAAAAACAACCGAATTGGGCTTTATCTGCAGCATGGCTGGCAGTTTAATGATAATCATAAATTTATCAGTGGTTTTCGCTACGACTATACCGAACAGAATGTTCGTGAATTCAGCCCTAAGCTTGGTTGGATATGGCAGCTGACTAATCAGCAGAGCATCAGACTCAGTTATGGTACGGCATTTCGCGCGCCCAACGAATATGAGCGGGAAAGTAATATCTATAACGAGCTGCCTGTGCCTGAGTCGGAGTTAATCAACACGCTGGAGGCGAACTGGCAAGCTCAGCTTGCGCATAGCTGGTCGGTTAGCGCCACCGTATATCATTCTAAGGTACGCAACCTGATCACCGGTAATTATGGTGCAAGCGCCATAGTGCAATTTTTTAATGACCGCGCCGTCGAAGCCTATGGTTTTGAAACAACAGCCACCAAAACCTGGCAAAGCGGCGCAACGTTGCAGCTGTCTGCCAGCACCCAGCGTGCCCGCTATAAAAACGACCAGATGGGCTTAACTAACTCGCCGGAACATTTGTTTAAAACCCAGTACAGCCAACCGCTCTGGCATGACGATCTTCATCTGAACTGGCACTTGTTTGCAACATCAGCACGAACCAGCCCCCGCGGCCAAATGCCCGGCTATGCCCGGCACGATCTGTTGTTATCCTGGCAGCTCAACCCCAAATTACATATTGTGCTGGGTTTGAAAAATGTATTTGATAAAACATACGTCGACGCCCCGCTACCAACAGGGCTGCCGCTGCAACAGCCCGAACGCAGTGCTGAATTGTCCATTAACTGGAATTTCCTGTAATGCGCAGGTTGTTGACGGTACTTATCGGGGCGACGCTCATTTTCTTTATGTCGCCGGTCCGGGCTCAGCCGGCACAGGCATCATTAAAAGCAGCGTTGTTATTCCGGTTTGTGCAATACAGTGAATGGTCAGATAAACCGCCGGCACAGCAAAACTATTGCATCGCCCAGGATGCCGGGGTTTTTAATGCGCTAACCAGCATTTTGCCACAAAATACTCAGGCTTCATTGATAACTGCAGCTAATCAGGCGGCAACATGCACTGTTTTGTATTTAAACGCAGAACTCGCCTCAAAACCAGAGTGGTCACAATTACTGCAAACGACGGGGCGTCTTACCGTAGTAGAAGGTGCAGAGTTATTTCGGCAGGGTGCCATGTTTGGCTTGATCGCCGAACCAAACCGGATATCGTTCCGGGTTAATCTGACATTAGCACGGCAACAGGGCTTTCATCTTAGTGCGCAGATGCTGAAGCTGGCGAAAGAAATTCATTAATCCAGCGCGCAAAACTCATTATTTTTCTGTTTTTTTCCTTTTTCGAAAACATTGTCTGCTAATGTCAACTAAGCTTAATCGTCAATAATAAATATGAAGAACGAGCCTAGAAATTGGAATTCATTCAGGAATTGCTTAATGGCGATTTTATGCCGCACGGCCATTGTTTGTTATGGCGCACCGACCTCCTGATCCTGCATGTGGGTGGCGACCTTCTCACCTTTATTGCTTACATGCTGATCCCCATTGCCTTGATTCGGCTGGTACGGGCAAGAGATGACTTACGCTTTGACTGGATGTTTTTAATGTTTGCCGGCTTTATTTTTTTCTGCGGCGCCACTCACTTACTCGGCGTCATTAATATTTGGCATGGTTATTACTATATTCATGGCATCATTAAATCTGCCACAGGTCTTATTTCAATTGCTACCGCCATTTTACTCTGGTATCTGTTACCGCAGGTCATAAGTATTCCCAGCAAGCGCAATATGCAGCAGAAAATTACCGAACTTACCCAGGCTGAAAAACAACTTGCAGAATCGAATCAACGCTTGGAAACCGAGGTAAAAAAGCGCACAGCGCAACTGGAAAAAATGGCGACTACAGATGAATTGACCGACTTAATTAACCGCCGCGAAACCATGCGGGTACTGGACATCGAAATATCACGTGCCACCCGTCAACTGGCACCACTTAGCATTATGATGCTGGACCTGGACGAATTTAAAGCGGTTAACGACACCTTTGGCCATCACGTTGGCGATCAAACATTAAAAGTTGCCGCAGAATGTTGTCAGCAGCAGCTTAGAAAAACAGATTATGTTGGAAGAATTGGCGGCGAAGAGTTTTTAATTATCCTTCCCGATACAGCTATTGACAGCGCAGCCGAGTTAGCCGAGCGGATCCGTATCTCGCTGCAACAATATACCTCAGCGCAAAAAAATATTCCGCTGTGTACTGCCAGCATCGGCGTGGCTCAGTGCCGGAAAAACGATAGCTCCGTTAGCCTCATGCAACATGCTGATGACGCACTTTATAAAGCAAAAACATCGGGGCGAAACCGGGTGCGGCAGGCCGCAACCTGAAAAGCCGCCAACTACGGAACAGCAATATGTCAGCAATGGCAGTCGTAAACCGCGTTAAAAGTGCCCCGTACAACTGAAAACCTCGTACTAAAATGATACACTTTAGCGACCAGCAAGTATCCGGTAAGAATGATGCGTATAATGTGGTTGCTGTTTATGTTGTCCTGGCACCTGTGCGCAGAGCCAAAAACACTTAAGGTGGCCGTTAATATCGGTCCGCCATGGGCGTTTTATCAGGAAGGAAAGGGCATTACCGGTATAGATGTGGAAATTATCCGGCAGATATTAACTAAAATGGGTTACAGCAGTGAATTTCATCTGCTGGCTTATAATCGTCTGATCAAAGAGTTTAATGAAGGCAAATTTGATGTTGCCAGTCCTGCTGCATTTCCCTCAGAGAACGGCTATTTAACCACACCCTATTTGCCCTTTGAAGACGTTGTTGTGTCGCTCAAATATAATAAATTGGACATCAATACGCTGGCCGATTTAAAAGGTAAAAATATTATTGCCTATCAGTTTGCTAACGCTGTGCTAGGTGCTGAGTTTGCAGAGACGGTAAAGCAGGAAAACTATTTAGAAATTGCCGAACGGGAGCTTCAGCTTAAGTTATTGGTGAATGCCAGAACAGATGTGGTGATTGGCGAACGGCGGCTATTAACCCACATTATGCAAAAAAATCACCCTAACATAAGCCTGACAATCCACCCGATATTTATTACCCAACCTTATGGTGCCATTTTCAAGGAACAGCAGTTACAGCAGCAGTTTGATCAAGAGCTCGAAAAGCTGCAACAGTCTGGTGTGTATCAAGACATTTTAAACAACTGGCCCTGATCGAACTGCAGTGGCTGCGGATTAAATTTAACGGCGCCATGCACGTTTAAAAACAACCATGCATTCCATAAACCCATTTAGCAGCTAACGCACCGCGGCCAGTGCGGCCAGGGTTTGGGTTATTTCCTGCTCGTTGTTAATCAGGCTTGGCGCAAAGCGGGCATAAGACTTCCGGTACGGTGTGCTACTCATAATGATGCCTTTACTGTGCATGGCTTTAACCACATCATCCGCAGCCATATCGTTGTAATCAAAACAGACCAGACCTGAAGAGAGCTCGGCATTAAGCGGAGTGTGCAATTTAACCCCTTTCAGCTGACTGAGGCCCTGCTTCGTCAGGCTGTTTAACTGATGAATGCGCTGCTGGACGTTAGCTTTACCTAATTGTAAGTGCAATTTAAACGCCTCAGGCAAAGCCCAGCGATGTTCAAACGAGTGAAAACCGCCCGGTGTCATATGCTCACCAATTGGTACCTGGTCATAAGTACTGCCGCCGAGCCAGACGTCATAGGAACGACTAAAGCTGGGAATAACTGCCGTACATTGTGCCCAGCCCTTATCACTCCCCCACACCACACCCGTACCGCGGGGGCCGAAAATCCATTTATGGGTACCGGCAATAAAAAAATCGCAACCCAATGTTGTTACATCCTCATTTTCAATGCCAAAGCCATGGACGCCATCAACACAGAACAAAATTTGATCGGACTCTGTCCGCTGGTTGTTCAGTGCTTTGAGCATTTCACCAATAGCCCGGATAGGGAGTTTGACACCGGTAGAGGAATGCACCCAGGTAAGGGCGACTACTTTAGTATTAGCTCCAATCGCTGTTTTTAAGCGGCTGACAATCTCATCAACACTAACCGTTGAGGGGTCATCATACAGGGCAACTTGCCGCACCTTTGCGCCGGTGCGCTCGGCCCGTAGCTGCAGCGATAAATCGGTTGAGTAATGGTCGTGTACTGTTTGCAGGACTTCATCACCCGGGCGTAACGTCAGCCCGCTGTATACCAGTGCTAAGCCCATGGTGGTGCTGTCGGTCAGCGCGATTTGAGACGCATCGCCGCCCATGTAGCTGGCTGCGGCAGCAGAGATTTCCTGATCAATCGTCATAAAGTGTTCATGCCAGTAATCGGCCGGGTTAACGTCGAAAGCCCGACGATGTCGATCAATGGCATCCGCTACCGGTTTAGGATGGGATGCCAGGAGAAATGTCGCCAGATGAATATAATCATGGCTTAGCGCAAACAGCTTACGCAACCCTTGCCAGTCTGCAGTTTTGACCACAACATTGTTGCTTTGCTCCGAACCCGCCTGCAGCAAAGCAGGAAAAGACAGCATGCTACTGCCCACAACCAAAGTAGATTTACTCAAAAACTCCCTGCGTTTCATCTCAATCTTCCTGATTAAATTTTAAACAGTTTAGTTGAAGATTTTGAAAACTGTTAGCGGGCCACCGGATGGCTTATGTTCAAGCCAGACATCGAACAGCACCGCATACAATGCTTTGGCAACCAATTTAAATTAATTTATTTAATTAAAAGTTGCTAACTTCTGAAATTGTACAATATTTAATCAGCAAGGGTAATAAATGGTTCACTTTCCGTCGTAGCAGAGCAGGCTTGTTGCTAAGCCTCAGATAGTGGTCAATAAAAACCCTTTCAGATCCCTTTCAATCCTCCCCTTTTAATAGTTGCTGAAGTTTTGGTATGAAAACAGCGTAAGGAAAGATAATGAGCCAAAGTCAGATTGAAGATGTCGTAAGCACTTTACTCAGTGCCCCGGTAAAAGCAGCAACATACGCCAATCGTGAACAAATGTATATTTGGCGAGATTACTTAAAAACTATAGAAGCTGTAATAGGAACTGTCACAGATCCTGCTCAGAAAGTTGCATTGATCAGTCAGTACATGAGCATGGCGCCGACATGGAAAGTCGCGGCTCAAATAGATGTGGGGATTACAATGCGCATTGCCTCAATTTCTAAGACAACGGTAGGTGGTTCGTTAGGCATCGCGGTCGGTTTAGTGCAAACAGCAGGTCAATTCTCATCAGAGAAATCCACTTCAACTGAAAGTTTACTTACAGCGCGAGCGCTTTATTCACTTTCAAATGATAACGAAATACAACTTGAAAATTTCTTGAGTAGCTTGGGGATAGATCTGGCACAGCCGGATCAAGTGGCAACAGCAGTTGGCAAGTTGGAAAGTATTACAGCTCAAGTCCATACAGCCTCTCAGTAAAATAACAAATGGATTTGATATATGGATAATCTGAATTCAGAGCAAAAAAATAAAGTGCACGAAGTGCTTGTTGCATTGCAAAAATCATTATCTCGCGTCAGTAGAGCCTCTGCCGATAAAAAAAAGGGCGATGCATATGCCCTTATTACTGGCGATGTTAATTTCTCTATTACACTAAAATGCGATTTAGAAGATGGTCACAATTTAACCCTTCATAAAGATGGCGCTATTGAACTTCACCTTGATGGCTCTATAGCAACTGATATAGATGTGCAAGATGTCTTGGCCGACTCAGGCCCCCAAGACACGCAAAACGCCAACCCAGGCACTACTGAAAAAGACAACAACAATCCGGCTACATCTACTTCAGCTGAGGAAACTTTATACACAGATCTTCATAAGCTATCTCCTGAAAAACTTAATGCAACGTTAGAGAAAATTGAATCCGAGCTTGAGAAAAAGCCTGCCGGTTTGAAAAGTACTGCAATCAATGCACTGCTCAATGCGCTAATAAACATAATCAAGAACAATGCGCTTAGTCCTGCTGGAGCGCCAGCTGCTGCAGAAACACAAGCAATAAAACCAATTAAAAGAAAAACAAGCCGAAAATAACCAGCAAGTGACGGAGGATAAATGTCAGGAAAAGCAGAGATACCAGCAGGTTCAGCTGAGAAAGTATTTATTGAGTCAATCAAAAGAGTTAAGCAGTTAGGTGCCGATAACAAAATCAACGCTGCCGTAGACCTGGGCGTAACGTTCAGCTCAGTGATGATTGATGAAAAGGGTGGTCTACTTGCGTTATTCAAGGGAAAAAGTAGCAATCATCAATCTATAGAGCTGAAGCTTGCAACGCGTATTTATCTTGAGGCATCACCTGACTCAGCAAAGTAGTCAAAGTTAAAGCACCTGAATTTTTGTTACAAAAAACGATTTACTAATGAGGGGCAGTTGTGTTTCTAAATTAGAGAGGAATGCTTAGTAAGCATAAAAAATTAAGCTTTGGTGCCTAGGGTCGGACTCGAACCGACACGGAGTTTCCCCCGGCGGATTTTGAATCCGCTGCGTCTACCGATTTCGCCACCCAGGCACTGAGGGAGTTTTTGAAGTAAACGCCTGCATTATACGGTGCTGCTAAAGCTTGGCAAGTGCTTTTATGACACTTTGTTTTAATTAACTTTTAAATGCACAAAATTGCAGCAGTGCTGAAAAAAGCCGAACCTGGCATCGCAAAAAAATACGACCATGTTAAACTTGCCGCAGTTTACTGACAGGACTTTACTATGCTTGCCAATGCGCTAGCGAATGCCCCCCGTGCCGGTTTTGCCCGGCGTTTAGCGGCAATGATTTACGATATTCTGGTACTGGCGGCTCTGGTGATGCTAGCCGCTGGTGTTGCAATGTTATTGGTACAGGTCTTAGCCTGGAGCGCACTGGTAAACCTGAGTGGTTACAGCGATATCGCTGATTATTTAAATACCGGGTGGCGTCGCTGGTTGTATTTTGTCTATCTGCTGGCGGTAGTTTTGGGTTTTTATGTGTATTTCTGGTGTAAAGCCGGCCAGACCCTTGGCATGCGCGCCTGGCGATTGGTGGTGGTAAAACAAAATGGTCTGCCATTAACACCATTGCAGGCACTGGCCCGGGCTTTACTGGCCTTATTTGGGGCAGGTAACTTCTGGCTGTGGCTACGCTGGGGTAAAGGCCTGACATTGCAAGACCAGCTTACCGCCAGCCAGATGGTGGTTATTACCAAAGAACACAGCAAAAGCCTGAATGTGCATCAGCGTGCCGGCTGATGCACAAAATTAAAGACTATACGCTGCGGGCTACACTCTCTTTCGCATAAAATAGAGCGCCAGGCCCATAAACAGCAAGCTGGGTAACATGGCACCTGCCAATGGCGGTAACTGGTAAACCAGCGCCAACGGGCCGAATAGCTCGTTGCTCATAAAGAAGCCAAAGCCGGTTAAAATTCCCAGCAATACCCGCGCCGCCATAGTAACACTTCGCAACGGCCCGAAAATAAAGCTAAGGGCCAGTAACAACATCGCAGCAACCGACAAGGGTTGCAGCACTTTACGCCAGAATGCCAGCTCATAGCGGCTGGCTTCCTGATCATTTTGCTCAAGATAATCAACGTATTGCGCCAACCCGGTCAGCGACAGCATTTCAGGCTTAATGGTAACTACCCCCAATTTGTCAGGGCTTAAACTGGAACGCCATTGCTGCTGTGCCAGATTATTTTGCAGTACCTGCTCGGCTGAAAAGGATAACTCGGTAACATTTTGCAACTGCCAGCGATCATTACGATATACTGCGCTATCAGCGCTGGTAACGGTTTGTAATTGCAGATCACTGCCAAATTTGTAAATGGTTAAACCGGTTAAATTGCCAATATCATCGACTTCTTTAATATTAACAAAGCTATCGCCGTCTTTGGCCCAGACGCCTTGCCTGGCAGCAAACAGGTTACCATCTGAAATAGCTTTGATTCGAAGCTCACGCGCCGCTCTGTCGCTAACCGGGGCGCCCCACTCTGCCACTGCCATTACAACCAACACCATAACAATCGCCGATTTCATTACTGAGCTGATGATATTTAAGCGAGACAACCCCGCCGCCTGCATTACCACCAGTTCACTGCTACTGGCCAGCATGCCCATACCAATTAAACCACCGATTAACGCTGCCATTGGGAAAAACAACACCACATCGCCTGGCATACTATACAAAGTAAACAGCGCAGCATGCACCATATCGTAATAGCCACGGCCAATAGAACGCATCTGGTCGATAAACCTGAACAGCGCTGATAACACGATTAACACGCTTAAGGTCAGGGCCGACGTAGCAAGAATAGTGCGGCCAATGTACAGATCAAGAATTTTAAGCATATCAGGCGCGCCTCGCAGCCCAGGCACGTAACCGCTGCGCGGAGGAACGGTTACGCATAATTAAAAACAACCCCAGCAGGAGGGCGCTGCCGTGCAGCCACCACATACCGGCTTCAGGCGGAATTTTGCCGTCTTCCAGGGCTGAGCGGCCAATAATGAGCAGCGCGTAATAACCCAAATATAGCAACAGGGCCGGTAGCAGACGACCGAATTTCCCCTGGCGCGGGTTTACCCGGCTAAGCGGCACGGCAATCAGGGTAAGGATAGGAATAGATAGCGGAATGGCAATACGCCAGTGCCATTCTGCTGCCGCTTCAGCGCTTTGCTCTTGCAATAATAATGGCGTACTTAAACTACTGAGCTTACGCCGGCGCTGCTCAACCTGCTGCTCGCGCAATTGGATCTGGTAACGGCCAAACTCAGTCACTTCGTAAGCTGGGGAGCGGCCATCGCCGGCGTAGCGCCGACCGCGTTGCAATTCCAGCATCTGAGCGCCGGTTGCAGCATCCTCGGTAACGGCACCGGTTTCGGCATAAACGATAGCATGCTGCGACTGTTCGCCATGTAATTCAGTTTGCGCCACGAATACCCGGGATAAATTATTGCCTGAACGACTGATATCCTGTACAAAAATCACCGCTTTTTCATTAGCAGTGTGCTGAAAGCGACCCGGCACCAGGGAGAATAGCCCTACATTGCTGTCAGCTTTTTCCAGCAGCTGATATTCACGCTCGGTAGCCCACGGGCTTAAATAAAGGGTCACGCTTGCGGCTAAAACAGCCATAAATACCGATAGCAACAAGGTTAAGCGGGTAACGTACCACTCACTGACGCCAGTGGAATGTAGCACGGTCATCTCACTGTCAGCATATATCCGGCCATATGCCACCAGAATGCCCAGAAACGCACTTAATGGCAGGATGATCACCGCAAGCTGTGGTAATTTTAATGCGACAATCCCCACCACCAGTTGTCCCGGCAAATCGCCTTCTGAAGCATCTGCCAGAATTTTCACAAAGCGCTGACTGATGATAATACTGGTCAGGATAACAAAAACGGCTAATTGGGCACGAAACACTTCACCAATCAGATAACGAAAAATAATCAAAAATGCCCCCTAAAACCTGTCTTTTTGCTGGAAACCTGGCAATTTTTAAGTAAACTTGATATTTATTACAATTATTATCAGGCAAAGTACCGTGAAAACCGAGCTTTTTTCTCAATTCACGGTAGAATTCAGCCATGTTTTTAGCTGGCGATATAGCGCAATGAAAATTGGTAATGGCTATAGTAGCACAGTCTCTTAGAATCAGGAGTAAGTATGGAGTTCAGCGTTAAGAGCGGAAGTCCGGAAAAACAACGCAGCGCATGCATTGTTGTTGGCGTTTACGAGCCACGTCGTCTTTCCGCAGTAGCAGAACAACTGGATAAAATCAGCGAAGGTTATATCAGCAATTTATTGCGTCGCGGTGATTTAGAAGGCAAACCCGGTCAGGTGCTGTTGTTACATCATGTCCCGAACGTGCTAAGCGAACGGGTATTGCTGGTGGGCTGCGGAAAAGAACGCGAATTAGACGAGCGGCAGTATCGGCAGATTATTGCGAAAACCATTAGCACCCTGAACGAAACCGGATCAATGGAAGCAGTGTGCTTTTTATCTGAACTGCATGTTAAAAGCCGGGATACATACTGGAAAGTGCGGCATGCAGTGGAAACCACGCAAGATTGCCTGTATGTGTTTGACCGCTTAAAAAGTAAGAAAGACGAAACCCGCCGTCCGTTACGGAAAATTGTATTTAACGTACCAACCCGACGCGATCTGACCATTGGCGAGCGTGCTGTGGAGCAGGGTTTGGCGATTGCTGCCGGCATTAAGCAGTGTAAAGACGTTGGCAACATGCCTCCTAACATTTGCACCCCCGCTTATTTAGCTGAGCAGGCGCAGGCATTGGTAGAGTTATCCGATAAAGTCAGTGTTGAAGTGCTCGGCGCTGAAGAGCTGGCCAGCCATGGCATGAACTCATACCTTGCGGTGGGCCGGGGCTCGGTAAACGGCCCAAAAATGTCAGTGATTAAATATAATGGGGCTGGCAACGACAGTGCGCCGATGGTGTTAATTGGTAAAGGCCTGACCTTTGATTCAGGCGGTATCAGTTTAAAACCCGGCGATGGCATGGATGAAATGAAATACGATATGTGCGGTGCTGCATCCGTACTTGGCACCATGCATTCGGTTATTGCACTTGGCTTACCCGTTAACCTCGTTGCTATACTGGCTGCTGCTGAGAATATGCCCGATGCCAACGCTTACCGGCCAGGGGATATTTTAACCACCATGTCTGGCCAGACAGTAGAAGTACTAAACACGGATGCCGAAGGCCGTTTAGTGCTGTGCGATGCCCTGACCTATGCCGAGCGGTTTGATCCCGAGCTGGTAATCGATGTCGCTACATTAACCGGCGCCTGTGTTATTGCCTTAGGCAAGCATGCCTCGGGTTTATTAAGTAACCATAACCCATTGGCTCACGAGATCCTCAATGCCTCAGAGCAAAGTGGTGATCGCGCCTGGCGTCTGCCACTATGGGACGATTATCAAGAGCAACTGGAAAGCCCCTTTGCTGATTTTAGCAACTTAGGTGGCCGCGCCGCGGGTACCATTACCGCAGCCTGCTTTTTGTCGCGCTTTACCCGCAAATATAATTGGGCTCACCTGGATATTGCCGGAACAGCCTGGCGCAGTGGTGGCAAAGACAAAGGCTCTACCGGCAGACCGGTAGCGTTGTTAACCCAGTTTTTAATTAACCGGGCTGGCCACAACCAGGATCACTAATGGCGGTTACCTTTTATGTGCTGGCTGAACCCCAGCACCCAACTGAAAATGAGCTGAGCACTACGCCAGCTCATTTTGCTTTAGCATGTCAGCTGTGCGCTAACTTTTACCGCGCTAACCAGCGGGTTTTTGTCTATACTGCCAGCCAGCAAGATGCTGAACTCATTGATCAATTATTATGGCAATTTGATGCCGACAGTTTTGTGCCACATAATTTATCTGGTGAAGGCCCGGCCAGAGGGGCGCCAGTAGAAATAAGCTGGCAGGCCCCCAGACAAAGCCGGCAGATCCTGATTAACCTGGCAACGGACATACCCGCCTTTGCCAGCCGTTTTAACGACATTATCGAATTTGTTCCCTCGCAAGCCGCTGCCAAAGCGCAAGCACGGGAACGTTATAAGCAATATCGTCAGTCGGGTGTAACTCCTGCAACCATCAATGCCGACTGAACAACAGGTACTCTCATGGAAAAAACATTTAATCCCAGTCAGATAGAACAAGCCATGTACAGCGCATGGGAAAGTAAAGGTTATTTTAAACCTGCCGGCGATACCGGTGCCGGTAGTTACTGCATTATGATCCCGCCGCCAAATGTCACTGGCAGCCTGCACATGGGTCACGCCTTTCAGCAAACCATTATGGATGCCATGACTCGTTATCAGCGGATGCGGGGCAAAAACACCCTGTGGCAGGTTGGTAGTGACCACGCCGGTATTGCTACTCAAATGGTAGTAGAGCGGCAACTGGCCGCTGCCGGCTTACCAGGAAGGCATCAGCTGGGCCGCGAAGCGTTTATTGAAAAAGTATGGGACTGGAAAGCTGAGTCTGGTGGCACCATCACCGCACAAATGCGCCGGCTAGGGAATTCAGTCGACTGGGAGCGCGAGCGCTTTACCATGGATAAAGGTTTATCTGAAGCCGTGCAGGAAGTGTTCGTCCGCCTTTATCAGGATGATTTAATTTACCGCGGTAAGCGTCTGGTTAATTGGGACCCGAAACTACATACCGCCATTTCCGATTTAGAAGTAGAGAATAAAGAGCAGCAAGGCCATATGTGGCATTTGCGTTACCCACTTGCCGATGGTGCTGTCACTGCAGATGGCAAAGCCTATCTGGTGGTAGCAACCACCCGTCCGGAAACCATGTTAGGCGACACCGCTGTTGCCGTTAATCCGGACGATGAACGCTACCAGAGTTTAATTGGCAAAGACATATTACTGCCGCTAGTGAATCGTCGTATCCCGATTATCAGCGATGAGCATGCCGATAAAGATAAAGGCACCGGCTGCGTTAAAATTACTCCCGCTCACGATTTTAATGATTATGAAGTGGGTAAACGTAATCAGCTGCCGATGATTAATGTGCTGACTCAGGATGCAACTATCCTCACTGATGGCGAATGCTTTCACAGTAATGGTGAACTTAACCCGTCCGCCACCGCAGCAATCCCGGAAGCATTTCAGGGGTTAGATCGCTACGCTGCCCGCAAAGCCATTGTCGCCGCTTTTGAAGATGCAGGTTTACTCGACAAAGTTGATAGCCTGACCAACACCCTGCCTTATGGTGATAGAAGTGGTGTGGTAATTGAACCGCTGCTGACAGATCAATGGTACGTTCGGGTGGCACCGCTGGCTAAAACTGCGGTAGAAGCAGTAGAAACCGGGCAAATTGAGTTTGTACCCAAGCAATATGAAAATATGTATTTTAGCTGGATGCGTGACATTCAGGATTGGTGTATCTCCCGTCAGCTCTGGTGGGGGCATCGCATTCCGGCCTGGTACGATAACGACGGCAAGGTTTATGTTGGCCGGACCGAGCAGGAAGTGCGCAGTACATATCAGCTGGCAGCTGATCTGGTGCTGCGTCAGGATGACGATGTGCTGGATACCTGGTTCAGCTCAGCGTTGTGGACATTCTCTACACTTGGCTGGCCCGAGCAGACAGAAGATTTGAAAACCTTCCATCCGACCGACGTCTTGGTTACCGGTTTTGACATTATTTTCTTCTGGGTTGCCCGGATGATCATGATGACCATGCATTTTATTAAAGATGATGATGGCAAACCTCAGGTACCGTTTAAAACGGTTTACGTTACCGGACTTATTCGCGATGAAAATGGCGATAAAATGTCAAAATCTAAGGGTAACGTGATTGACCCGCTGGATATGATTGACGGCATTAGTCTGCCTGAGCTGCTGGCTAAACGCACCAGCAATCTGATGCAGCCTAAACTGGCTGAAAAAATAGCAAAACAAACTGAACAACAATTCCCGGACGGTATCACGGCCAGCGGCACCGATGCAGTGCGATTTACGCTGGCATCACTTGCTTCAACAGGACGCGATATTAACTGGGATATGAAACGGCTGGAAGGGTATCGCAATTTTTGCAATAAACTATGGAATGCCAGTCGCTATGTCCTGATGAATACTGAAGACAAAGACTGTGGTTTTGGCAGTGAGCCAAAAGTGCTGTCACTGGCAGATAAGTGGATATTGGCGCAATACCAGCAAACAGTAAAACAGGTTACGCAGCATATCGACAACTACCGTTTTGATTTAGCAGCCACAGCCCTGTATGAATTTACCTGGAACCAATTCTGCGATTGGTATTTAGAGCTGACTAAACCGGTATTATTTAAAGGTACCGAAACAGAACAACGCGGCACCTTGCATACGTTGCTGACCGTGCTGGAAAGTTTATTGCGTTTAATGCACCCTATCATGCCCTTTATTACCGAAACCATCTGGCAATCGGTGAAGCCACTTTGCAACATCAACGAGGATAGCATTATGTTACAAGCCTATCCGCAGTTTGATGAAAGCCTGGCGGATGACACAGCGATGGCCGATTTAGAGTGGTTAAAAGCAGTGATTACTGCCATTCGGAATATTCGCGGTGAAATGAACATTGCACCCAGCAAGCCGATTAATGTGCTGCTGCGTAATCTGAATAACGAAGAGCAACGTCGTCTGCAGCAAAACCAGAACTTTTTAATGGTTATGGCAAAACTGGAAAGCGTTACGGTATTAGCGACAGATGAAAAAGCGCCGGCCAGCGCAACACAGTTAGTTGGCAATATGGATTTACTGATCCCGATGGCCGGTTTAATTGATAAAGACGCCGAACTGAGCCGGATTGGCAAGCAACTGGAGAAAACCAACCAGGAACTTGCCCGGGTTAGCGGCAAATTAAACAACCCCGGTTTTGTAGCAAAGGCCCCTGAGGCTGTGCTGGCAAAAGAACGGGCAAAACAAGCTGAGTTAGAGCAGGCTGTGGTTAAGCTGAAGGCGCAGCAGGCAGAAATAGCAGCGCTGTAACCTGGTTAGGCTGAATAGCAAAAGGCGACATGTTAGTCGCCTTTTTTCATTGTTCAGATAAAAAAACCGGAGCAAGATCCGGTTTTTACCAGCTCAGCGGCAAAATACCGCATCGCTTATTTTTTAACTGAACGGCGGCGACCAAAAGCTCGCAAACCCAATAAACCCAGACCGAACAAACCTAACATAGCTGGTTCAGGCACATTTAGCGGGCGGGTGGTGATAAAGAAACCAAACTGAGCAGGCGTAAAGGTTTTCTCACGGGTTGTAAAACCTAAACAACCATTTGCTTTCCCTGCTCTTGCACACGTTGCATCAGGTAAGGGTGTTAAATTACCTGATAATTCCACAATACTTAGAAAGTAAGTCAGGCCGCCATAAACAAACTCAGTATTCAATGCTCCAAACTGAATAACAAAAATATCATCACACACTGTCACTGATGGGAAATTACAGGGTGTTGTGTTTGGCGTTTCAATAAAATCAACAAAAAAGTTAGTCGTAAACTGAGGAACCGCAGGACCAACCGGATTCACCGGCGTTAAATCCAGTGTGGTTAATATACTGGCACTGGTCAAGGTACTATAAGTGCTCGAAAGCGTATTGTTATAATGAGTAATAATATTGGTAGGTGCTGGCAGCATACCATTAGTAAACACATTGCCCATTGCCGGTGAGTTACTAATAGCGATACCGCTGCGGGAATTTATAGCGCTTTGCGTTGGATTAGTATGATCTCCGCCAGCCCGCCCCCAGCTTATCAGTGAGTCATTTACTATTTGATTAGCATTTGCACCACTGAATGTTGCACCCAACCATTCCGTTGTCACATTGTAAGACCACTCTACCACGGCAGCCTGACTAAATGGCGCTATTAATATCACGGCACCAACCAGCAAGCCTTTACATATTTTCTTCATACGACACTCCTTGTTAGAACAAAAAGACGGAATAACAGTTGTTGTCCGCGTCACTGCCTTAAACAAAGCATTTTCCAGGCCACTATTTAATTCATTGTTTTCATTTGTTATTTCCATCTGCGCAATTGAGAGGTGTAAAGTTTTCTGGTTAAAAAATAAACTACCAACAACTTCACGATACATTGCTTGGCTAATATTCATGGACAAATGCCCGGCAGAAAAACCAGATAAATTTGAACCCAGGTAGAATTCGAAAAGCAGAGTGAAAGAACATAAAAAAACCGGAGCAAGCTCCGGTTTTATATACTTAACTATTAATATAGTTCAGGTTATTTCTTAGTTAAACGACGACGACCGAAAGCGCGTAAACCTAATAAACCTAAGCCAAATAAACCTAACATGGCTGGCTCTGGCACATTAACCGGGCGAGAGGTTATTAAGAAACCAAATTGCGCAGGTGTAAACGTACTCTCTTGTGTAGTAAAACCTAAACAACCATTAGCAACACCCGCTGCTTCGCAGGTAGCATCTGGAAGTGGATTTAAGTTACCGGTTAGCTCAACTATGCTGATGAAATACGTTACACCATCATACTCAAACTCACTGTTTAACGCCCCGAACTGAATTACGAAGATATCGTCACACACACTGTCACTTGGATAACCACAAGGACTGCTGTTTGGTGTTTCAATAAAATCAACAAAGAAATCAGTCATAAAATCTGGCGCTGCAGGTCCAACAGGATCAACTGGCGTCAGCGTTAAAGTCGTTCTTACCTCAGCGCTAAGTAAAGTGGCGAAGCTGCTGGACAATATATTGTTAAAGTGAGTAATGGTGTTTGTTGGCGCAGGCATCATGTTGTTGGTGAACACATTACCCATTGCTGGTGAATTAGTAATTTCCAAACCACTACGTGAATTAGAAGCGCTTTGGGTTGGATCAGTATGGTCACCGCCCGCACTGCCCCAACTAATCAACGAGCTATTTTCAATTTGAGTGCCACCGCCAGCGCTGAAATTGGCATCAAGCCATTCGGTTGTGACGTTATAAGACCACTCCACTACTGCTGCTTGGGTAAATGGCGCAGCTAATAACGCAGCGCCAACTAACATCCCCTTGGTAAATTTGTTCATATCAATCTCCTTACTGGAACAAAAGGGCGAATTACCGCAAGTATCCGCGTTCTGTTTGTATAAAGCATTAAATACGCCAACTTTTATAACGATGTTTTTACACGATTTTTTATCAACAAGAATCATTATTGTAAATTTTTATGACAGTTTAATCACAACTGCGTTGCCCGCAGTACAATTTTCTGGTGGAAACATATTTTTTTGATATTATTGCGCCGTGGTATTTCACACGCCCCGTTACGCCACAATGTATAGTGCGTTCCGTTGCTTTGGTTCCTGACGCGACGGTTTATTAACCTGGTTCCGGCTTGCCGGAATGTTACTTGAGAATAGCAATGTCAGCAGATAGTAATGTAGCAAACCTTGCCGAGCCTGTTGCTGCCGCCATTGAAGCGGCCTCTGTTACACCTTCTGCATTAAGTTTAATTCCTCCGTTAGTTGTATTAACTTTTGCTGTTTGGCTAAAGCGCCCCATTCTTGCGCTGATATTAGGTGCCGTGACCGGCTTACTGCTGATAAACCCTCTGGATGCGTTGTCAAACTTCTCTGAGATCTCTGTTAACGTGATGCAGGATGAAACCATCGGCTGGTTAATTTTGGTGTGCGCCGGGTTTGGCGCCCTGATTGGTTTGCTGATCCATACTGGTGGTGCTGTAGCCTTTGGCCGTTTTGGTGCCAGAAAAGCGAGCGGACCACGTTCATCGATGTTTATGACATTTTTACTGGGCTGTGTCATTTTTGTAGATGATTATCTGAATGCCCTTTCCGTTGGCGAAGCAATGAAACGGGTTACTGACAAGTTTAAAGTCTCAAGGCAAAAACTGGCTTACATCGTCGATTCAACTGCGGCGCCAATCTGTGTACTGGTACCGATTTCCACCTGGGCGGTATTTTTTGGTGGTTTGCTCGAAGACAACAATGTTGCCGAGCAAGGCAAAGGCGTAGCCGTTTACATTGAGGCCATTCCTTACATGCTGTACCCGATTATGGCCATTATTGTTGTTATGTTAGTGACGTTGAAACTGATGCCAGATATTGGGCCGATGAAAAAAGCGGAACAGGCTACGATGCAGGGTACACCTGTTGAATGTGAGTTGGCTGATAATCCTCAGGCCGGCGCGCGCCTGCAGAATTATGCGATGGACGAAATGCCCTACCATACCAGTGATGAGTACGCCGTGAACTCGATAGAAGAAGAATTTGAAACCAGCAATAAACACGGGAAAGTGCATAACTTTGTCATGCCGATGCTGGCGCTTATTGTGTTCACTATGCTGCTTGGCGAATCTTTAAGTGAACCTGATATTTTAAAAGGAGTGATTGCCGCTCTGGTATTTTCATTTATTTATTATGGTGTGCAAAAGTTAATGTCCTTATCTGAAATGATGGACGTGATGATGAATGGCTTTAAGACCATGCTGCCAGCAATAAGTATTGTTATTGCCGCATTTATCTTTAAAGATGTCTGCGATAAACTTGGCTTACCACTGTATATTATCGAAAACCTTGCTCCTTATATGAGCGCGCAGATGCTGCCGGCACTGGTATTTTTGTCAATGGCCATACTGGCCTTTGCCACCGGCTCAAGTTGGGGTATTTTTGCGGTGTCGATACCGATTGTTATGCCGCTGGCGTTTGCGGTGGATGCCAATATTCCACTGGTAATAGGCGCGCTGCTATCGGCCAGCTCTTTTGGCAGCCAGGCCTGTTTTTACAGTGACTCGACAGTACTGGCAGCGCAAGGCTCGGGCTGTAACCTGATGAGCCATGCCTTAACCCAGTTCCCCTATGCCTTAATCGCCGCCATAATAGCCTTTTTTGGCTTTATTGCGCTGGCTTGATACTTGAAGCTATTTGGCAGGGGGCTTCAAACCGGATTACCCACGCTGACACGCCGTGAACCCATCCCTGGGGGCTCGTTTCCGCCCGTCCAGGGCTTCAACTGTCGGCTTAGGGTAATCCGGTTTTCGCTTTTGGGCTTAAGCGTGAGACTGGAAACCCGATTTGGTTGCCACAGAGTGTTTGAGTGAGGGCGTCAGCCCGAACGACAAATTCGTCTGGAGCGAATTTGAACAGCTTCAGCTGGCCGAAGGTACTGGGCAGGACAGCCCAGTATAGTTGCTGTGGCAAGCCAAATGGGGTATTGCAGTCGATTGCATTTACTTACTCCGCAATTTCCTTTCCTCCACCGCGCAATACAACACCGGCACCATAAATACGCTTAGTAGTACAAATAACATCCCGCCAAAGGTTGGGATGGCCATTGGGATCATTAAATCAGACCCGCGGCCGGTGGCACTTAACACCGGCAGTAACGCCAGAATAGTGGTGGCCGAGGTCATTAGACAGGGCCGGATCCGCTTTGCTGCCGCTGAAAGCACCAGGGTCCGCACCTCTGCTTTACTGCCCGGTTTGCTGTCAGTAAAGGCTTGCTTTAAGTAACTGGCCATCACAATACCGTCATCGACTGCGATACCAAATAACGCCAGAAACCCCACCCAGACAGCAATACTCAGATTATACGGTTGCAGCTGAAACAGCTCGCGCAGGTTAGTGTCAAGCAAACTGACATTTAAAAACCAGCTTTGGCCAAACCAGTCGAGCATAATAAAGCCGCCGGCCCAGGCGACAGCAATGCTGCTGAAGATCATCATTGTGGTACTAACCCGCCGAAACTGCAGGTACAGCAACATAAAAATAATGATAAGTGCCAGTGGTACCACCCACAGTAGGGTTGTCGCCGCCTGCTGCTGCTGCTCAAAACTGCCGGCAAAGCTGTAACTGACCCCGGCAGGCAACTGCCAGGCACCACTGCTGCGCTGTTGATCCAGATAAGCCGCGACAGCATTGACTACTTCTACCTCAGCCATGCCCGGCTTACCACCAAAGGTGACATAGGCCGTTAAAAAGGTATTTTCCGAGCGGATCATCTGCGGCCCACGCTGGTAGCGAATTTCCGCTAGCTGGGTTAACGGCAGCGGATAACCAGCCGGAGTGTCGACTAATACATCAGCCAGTTGCTCCAGGGTATCGCGCCGCTCGCGCATATAACGCACGCGGATCGGATAACGCTCCCGGCCGTCAATGATCCGGCCGGCATCCATGCCGCCAATCGCAGTGGCAATGGTCTGTTGCACCTGCTGCATACTCAGGCCATGTCTGGCAATTTCAGCCCGGTCCGGATGAATTTCCAGATAAGGCTGGCCGACAACCCGCTCGGCATTCACTGTTTTTGCCAATACAGCAGGCGCTTGGCGCAGTATCTGCTCAAGTTGTAATGCAGTTTGCCCCAAGGTGGTCAAATCCGGCGCCGCCAGTTTGATGCCCATTGCTGCGCGCATCCCGGTTTGCAGCATCAGCTGGCGGGTTTCGATCGGCTGTAATTTTGGCGCTGACGTGACGCCGGGCAACTGTGCGGCCTGAATAATCTCCAGCCAGATATCGTCCGGGCTGTTAATATGTTCCCGCCACTGCCGGTATGGCCGGCCATCGGGATCAGCGATAAGCTTGCCACTGCTGTCTCTGAAAAATTGCTCTTCGGCGCTGTCATAGCGAAAATACTGCCGGTTACCGGCGGCATCAGTTTTATACTCACTATGATACTGAATAAGGGTTTCAATCATGCCAAGCGGCGCCGGGTCAAGCGCGGTGTCGGCCCGGCCAACTTTACCCACTACCGAGCGCACTTCAGGAATAGCTGCAATAGCCCTGTCCTGTTGTTGCAGCGCCGCCAGGGCTTCGGCTATGGAGGCATGCGGCATCAGGCTGGGCATTAATAAAAACGCCCCTTCATCCAGAGCCGGCATAAATTCCCGCCCCATGCCGGGGTAACGCTGGGCTGTCGCGCTGTCGGCCTCTACCCAGGGCAATACCCGCTCAGCACCCAACCAGATAGTCAGCCCGTGCAATACCAGCAGCAGCGGCAGCAGCATAAACAGCAGCTTCACCTTTAGAATCAGTCGCAGTAACGGCAGATAGCAGACTAAAAACAGCCAGAAACATACCAGTACTGTGCCAAGCAGTGTGGCAACCAGCAGAATATTGCTCAGCAAGCCGGCAGCCGGGCCCAGTGGCTGCCAGAAATAAGCCAGCAAGCCGATAACTGATAATAACAATACTAATAACAGTAATGCCCGCAGCCGGTTATTGAGATTGTCCGGCAGGGTTAAGCGGGGCCAGCGGCTAGTAAGCCCCTCAAAGGTGTTCTTAAACCGCTGCAGCCGTGGTGAGAACAGTAAAAACAGCATTACCGGTAATAATGTTAACGCCAGGAAGGCTGCCGCCAGTAACACCAGGGTTTTACTGTAAGCCAGCGGACCAAACAGCTTACCTTCGGCCCCCGTCATACTGAATACCGGTAAAAAGCTGACGATAGTCGTGCTGATTGCCGTTACGATTGCCGGCCCGACTTCCTGCATCGCCCGTTGCACTGCAGCATAAGCTGTTAAATCCGGCTGCTGCCGGCGCTGCCGGATCAGGTTCTCACTGACAATGATCGCCATGTCGACAATAGTACCGATTGCGATAGCAATACCGGCCAGCGCTACGATATTTGCTTCTACCGCAAACAGTTTCATGCCGATAAAGCTCAGCAGCACCGCTAATGGCAGCATAATGCTGACGGCAAATACTGCCCGCAGGTGCCATAACAGCACCAGCACCACAATGATGGTAATCAGAATTTGCAGGCTCAGTGCCTGCTCAAGCGTACCCAGCGTTTCGTTAATCAGCTCTGAGCGATCATAAAACGGTACCACTGTCAGTTGACTTAAGGTCAGCCACTGCGGCCAGCTATCAGCCGGTTGCTGTTGTAAAAAGGTGGTCCATTGGCCGTTTTCGCTGCCCCAGGCGGTTAAGCCATTGGCCTTTGCAAAGTCGGCCACCTGGGAGGCGCTGGTGTGTTGCCAGTCGATAACCGCTTTGACAGGCAAACCGCGGCTAACCTGGTTGAGCTTAGCATAAATATTATCAATAGCCTGACGCGGATTATAACCCTGGCGCACCGTTACCACGCCACCCACTGCTTCTGCCCCTGCCACATCCAGCGCACCGCGACGCTGCGCCGGGCCGGTACTGACTTTTGCCACATCGGCTACCGTTATCGGCGTATTATCAGGCGCTAAGCGCACTACCGCCTGTTTAATATCACTGAGGTTTTTGACTAAACCAACACCACGCAACAGATACTCAACACCATTAAGCTAGCGGCTGCCGGCGCTGACATCCAGATTTGCCGCCATCACGGCATTAGTGACATCGGCCAGGCTAACCTGATAAATCCGCAGTAAATCCGAATCAACCTCTATCTGATACTCGCGCTGATAGCCACCAATCGATGCGACTTCACTGATCCCTTCAGCAGCCAGTAAACCGCTGCGTAAATACCAGTCCTGAATGCTGCGCAGCTCGTCCAGATCCCAGCCAGAGGTTGTTTTACCTGATGGATCGCGGCCTTCTAACGTATACCAGAACACCTGGCCTAATGCCGTCGCATCGGGTCCCAGGCTGGGCTGTACCCCGACCGGCAATGTATCAGCCGGCAGACTGGCCAGTTTCTCCAGCAGGCGGCTGCGTGACCAGTAAAACTCCACACTGTCATCAAAAATAACGGCAATACTGGAAAAACCAAACATCGATAAAGTGCGGACATCTTTAACGCCGGCTACGCCCATCAGGGCGACACTGAGCGGGTAACTGAGCTGATCTTCCACATCCTGGGGGGAGCGCCCCGGCCACTCGGTAAACACAATTTGCTGATTTTCTCCCAGGTTTGGAATGGCATCCACCGCCACCGGTTTAAGCGGTATGCCGGTCTGCCAGCCAAAAGGCGCGTAGCCAACGCCAACCACGACCAATAAAGCACTGATCAGTAGCACCAGCAGTTTCTGGCGCAGACAGGCACTAATCAGCTGTGAGAATAACGTTGTTTGTTGTCTTGCAGATTCAGTGGGCATGACCCGCCTCCTGTGCGCCGTCGGCAGAGAGCATACTGGGCAGGCCGCGGATTTGCAGCTCGCTGTCTAAGCGAAATGCCCCTTTACTTACAACCAGCTCGCCTTCGCTCAGCCCTTCCAGCACCTGATACTGATCAGCAAAACGCCGGCCCAGCACCACTTCGCGGCCAACATAGCTAGCCGGCTGGCCAGGTTGCTGCACGTATACCAAGGATCGCTTGCCGGTATGCAGTACCGCTGATGCTGACACCAGCAATACATTATCCTGACTGTCCAGCAGCCTGCCCCTGGCCAGCATACCGGGTAACAACCGGCCATCCGGGTTATCCAGCACGGCCCTGACGGTTACGGTGCGCTGGTTGCTGTCAACCTGAGGTTCCAGCAGCAACACTGTGCTGCTGAATGTTTCTCCCGGCAGAGCCAGCAGTTCTACGCTGATAGTCTGGCCCGGCGTAATGGCGCCAAGCTGATGTTCAAAGACTTCCAGTTCCAGCCAGAGCTTATCTAACGCCAGCACACTGAATAACGGCTGGCCAGCACTGACATAGGCACCTTCATTGACCATTTTATTCAATACCCGCCCAGATACCGGGGCACTAATCGTTACCGTATCTTGCAATGTTTCACTTTGGAAAATAGTGTCAATCTGAGTAGCTGGCACCCCCAGCAAGCGCAGACGCCTGCGTGCCGCTGCCAGTGTAGTATCGGCGCTAAGGCTGGTGCTCTTAGCTGTGCCAAGCTGCTTGGCCTGCAGCAGTTCCTGCTGAATAACAATAAGATCAGGATTAAAAATCTCCACCATGGGCTGGCCGGCGGTGACATCGACTCCGCTGCTTTCCAGATAAAACTTGTCAATCCGGCCGGAGGTCCAGGCACTGATGGTTTTCAGACGGCTCTGATCGGCAGCCAGTTTACCAACCAGCGCCATACTATGCTGCGCTTGCTGTCGCCGCACCGGTGTTAACTCAGGCTGCAACAATGCCTGAGCCCGCGGGCTTAGCTGCACTGCACCTGCTGCATTAAAAAATGGGTCAGAGTGATTTTCGGCTTCATCTGTAACAAGCGGAATAAGCGCCATGCCGCAAATGGGGCAGCGATCATCCGGATCAGTGGAGCGGACATGCGGGTGCATTGAGCAGGTATAGACAGTGGCAGGTTTATCACCCGTTATCAGCTGCCGCAGCGAGCTTTGAGCTGGCTGCGGGCTTTGCAGGGCTTTTTCATGTTGGGCGCTTTTGTGCTGGGCATGATCATGCTGATGCTGCTGGGCAGGCTCGGCCAGCACCGCACTGCTAACGAAAAGTAACACTGGCACACTGGCCAGCAAGCTGCTTTTAACCGGGATAAACATAGTAAAACCTCTGCTTTTAACATACCGAAAATAACCGTAGGCAAAACGGCCGGTATCAAATCAGCAGCAGGTTTTTACGTAAATATAACGGAACAGAGGGTCTTGGCGGAGGCGCCAGGACAAAGTTGTCAACAGCACGCACCGTGCCGGGCCATAGTTCAGTAACCTGCAGCCAGCTTACAGCTAATACTACTGCCGGCAGCGATAACGGATCGAGCTGGGTTGCCTGGCTATCGCAGCCGGAACAGTTATCGTGAGTGCTGCTAAGGGGCTGTGAGCCGTTTTCTGGGGCATCATTTAAGCTGGTAACACCATGACAAGGCGGCGTTGTTGTCGCAGCGGCTGCATGTTGCGGGGAGTCAGCGACAGCGTAAGCCTGATTAACCAGACCATTACACAGCAGTAAACACCAGGACAAAGCAAGGCTGACCATCAAAGGGATAGTCCAGTATTTTTGCTGTTGTACCAGGTTACTCAACATAGTTGGGTGGTCGTCTCCATATCAGTTTTGGCTAACAATACTGGTTGGCCATTGCCGCCAAGATTACGCTCTGACGGCAAATAAGTCAAAACCGCAACCTGCATTAATTAGTACGTTCAGCCACGAAACCGGGCCGCTGATACGCCGCTAACCGCTGCTCAAGTAAAGCCGCCAGCGCTAATAACTCAGGTTCAGTCCAGGGTAAACCGACCAGACTAATACCCAGTGGTAACATGCCACTGTATCCTGCCGGAATCGTGATCGACGGGTAACCGGCTACTGCCGCTGCGGTAGAAGTGCCAAAATTGAAGTCATCACCTTTAATATGATCAATCGGCCAGGCCGGACCATACGAGGGCAAAATAATGGCATCGACTCCCTGGTCACGTAAATACTGATCTAAGGCGGCTTCAGCCAGTTTGCGACTGTCAGTCAACGCTTGCTGATATTTTGCTTTATCGACATCAAGGTCAATCGCGGCCGCTTGCTCTAAATACTCCTGACCAAAAAAGGCCAGTGCCTTCTCGCCCTGCTGGCGGTTAAATGCCACGATCTCGGCAATAGTATCCAGCGCGGCGGGCGCCTGATAGGTCTGTAGCCACGCTTCTAAATCACGTTTAAATTCATACACCAACACCGTCAGCTCAGCACTGTATAACTCCGGCGGCAGTTGCCACTTATCAGTGCTAATCACTTCAATTCCTGCCTTTTCAAGCTCTTTCGCCAGCTTATCCAGCATTGGCGCCAGTGTGACATCCTGCTGGTCGTAAGCGCGCACTAGCAATACTTTTTTTGCCGAGGTCTTATTTAAGGCCGCTTCATTTAGCGGGCTGTTATAGCGGCTTTTTGCTGCAGGGCTTAACATCTGCTCGAGCAACAGTGCCGCGCCAAAAACGGTCCTGGCCATCGGCCCGGCAATATCCTGCGCCGCGGCAATCGGAATAATACCCTCTCCAGATACGGCAGAGCGGCTGGGTTTTATGCCGACAATACCGTTAATTGCGGCCGGACACATAATAGAGCCGTCAGTTTCGGTGCCCACGGCCAGTAAGGTGAAATCCGCAGCAACCGCCACTGCAGAGCCGGAGCTTGAACCACAGGGGCTGTGGCTGAGTAAATGCGGATTTCGAACCTGCCCCCCCAGGGCTGACCAGCCGCTGGCTGAGTTTTCACCACGAAAATTAGCCCATTCCGACAGGTTAGCCTTTGCCAGAATAATCGCACCAGCAGCACGCAACTGAGTAACCAATGCGGCATCTGCCGGGGTAAGGTGCCCTTTTAATGCCAGGGCGCCGGCCGTTGTCGGCATGCTGTCCAGCGTCGCGATATTGGCTTTTAACACCACCGGCAACCCATGCAGTGCTGAGCGTACCTTGCCGGCGCGGCGCTCAGCATCCAGCTCCCGGGCCTGACTTAGCGCATCAGGGTTAATATCGCTAATTGCCGCCAGCTGATGGCCGCTGTTGTTATTGCTGGCGATTTGCTGCAGGTAATAGCTGACCAGCTGCTCTGAGCTCAGCTTGCCATCGGCTAAGGCCTGCTGTGCGGCAGCGGTTGACAGCCAAGCCGGGTTAATCGTGCTTTGGACCGTGTCCGGACGGGTGACAGGTGACTGAGGGGTTGCGGATTGATTACTGCAAGCGCTTAGCGTCAGCAGCAGGCCAAAACCCAAACCTAAAACAAAATGGCGCATTAGTGTTCCCTGTTTATCAACAATATTTATTTTGCAATAACCCATCGTAACCGTTTTATCGTGGTTCCCGGCACCTTTCTATCGCACCCTGCCGGCTGTTGTTCGCAAAAGCAACCATAATCATTTTTAAAGCTTCTTGACTCTGGAGTAAGCTCAAGGGTTTATACTGTACCCATAGTCGTTGCCAGCTGATAACAGGAGCAGACAGATGAAAATTGGTGAGTTAGTGAAACGCCATGGCATCAGTGTGGATACCATTCGCTTTTATGAGAAACAGCAGCTGTTAAGGCCAAGCGCCCGCTCTGATGCAGGCTACCGCCTGTACAGCGAAACGGACAGCCAGCGTCTGGCTTTTATTCTGCGCGCGAAAAGTGTCGGTTTCAGTTTGCAGCAAATTAACGAACTGCTGCAAATTGAAGATAACAAAAGCCAGTGGCAATGCAGTGATGTGAAAGACAAGGTACAACAAAAGCTTCGGGAAATTGCCAGACAACTCGCGGAACTCAGCCAGTTTCAGCAGGCACTGCAACAGCTTGATGAGGCCTGTTGTGGTGGCAGCATCAGTGCCAATGAATGCTCGATTCTGACAGCGCTGGAGCAAGACTCCACGGTTAAACCCGAACAGCATGCTGGTGAGCAACATAATAAGGAGCATAACTAATGCTAAGTTTTATCGACAATTTCTGGCAGTTGTTTGCGCTGTCAGCCCCCTGGCTGCTGGTCGGGTTAGTGGTGGCCGCAATAATGAAAG
This sequence comes from Arsukibacterium sp. UBA3155, assembly GCA_002364615.1. Classification (GTDB taxonomy): domain Bacteria; phylum Pseudomonadota; class Gammaproteobacteria; order Enterobacterales; family Alteromonadaceae; genus Alishewanella. The sequence continues at coordinate 225,003 of DEYP01000028.1, forward strand.
TCTGGATCCCGATGAGCTGGCTGCAGCAGCAACTGGGCGGTGATGGTATAAAACCCGTGATAAAAGGTGCATTACTGGGCGCGCCTTTGCCGCTGTGCAGTTGCGGGGTGATCCCGGCCGCTATGCAGTTGCGCCGCGGCGGTGCCGGCAAAGGGGCAACCGTTGCTTTTTTAAGTGCTACCCCGGAAACCGGCGTCGACTCGATTTCTGTGTCCTATGTGTTGCTCGGGCCGGTGATGGCGATAGTGCGGCCGGTTGCAGCGATAATAAGCGCCATTGTCTCGGGTTTATTAGTCGGTAAGGCCAGTGAACCAGCAACCGCGGTCACAGAGCCAGCGCCAGCCCCTGCTCTGCCAACAGCAAAAAGTTGCTGCGCCGGCAAAGCAGCGGTAACCAGCGAACCGGTTAAAGCGTCATGTTGTGCCACTGATAAAACCAAAGCTGCAAAATTAACGCTGTGGCAGCAGGCAAAACAAGGCCTTGAGTACAGCAGCGGCAAACTGCTCAGCGACTTTTACCTGTGGCTGCTGTTGGGCTTATTTTTTGCGGCGCTGGTGCAAACCCTGGTACCAATGGATTATTTAACGCAGTACGGCAGCAGCATCTGGACCATGTTGTTAATGGTACTGATTTCGGTACCCATGTATGTCTGCGCCACCGCATCAACCCCTATTGCAGCGGCAATGATGCTGGTGGGCATCTCGCCCGGTGCAGCACTGGTGTTTATGCAGGCTGGCCCGGCAACTAATATTGCTACTATCAGTGTGGTGTATAAAGAGCTAGGGAGCAGAGCGCTGGCCGCCTATCTGTTCGGCGTTATCGTCATGTCAGTGCTATTTGGCTGGTTACTGGATCAGGGCCTCGCCTATTTTGATATCTCAGTGCAGGGCGCAATGCAACACCAGCACTCGGTATTACCCGGCTGGCTGGAACTCGCGGCAGCCCTGTTGTTGGCAGGCATAATCCTGCGCATTATCTGGCGCCAGCTTAATCAACGCCGGCAGCGTCATCAGCTGCAATCACGACGCGGCTAAAATCTTCAGATAAATCCTTGTTTTAGCCACCGGCAGCTGACAAACGCCGGTGCGCCTGTTACCTTATATACAGCAATGATTGCGACTATAAGGATGTCCTATGCTAACGCTGTTCGCCCGAATTCTTAAAGTACTGAACTCCGAAGCATCCCCCTGGCAAATTGGCTGGGCTATCGGCCTGGGTCTGTTAGCAGGTTTACTGCCATTTGGCATACTCACGCTGCTTATTATTCTTTTGGTGTGCCTGTTTACCGTCAATCTGGCTACTTTTATTCTGGTTTGGGGCCTGTGCAGCGGTCTGATGTTCATTTTTGGTGATTCGCTGGAAGCGTTAACCTGGCAATATGCGCAAAGCCCTGCCCTGTTGCAGCTGTTGGCTCAAAGTGAAACGCTGCAAATGTTGCACTTACATCACACCCTGGTGCTGGGCGCTTTTGTACTGGGCATGCTGTTGCTCGTTCCGGTTGCCTGGTTGGGTACCATACTGGTTAAACAGTACCGCGGCCGGGTGATGAGCAAACTGCAACAATGGAAAGTAGTGCAGATGTTAAAAGCCAGCAAGCTGGTTCAGCTGTATGAAAATTTAAATTAAGGAGCGAGCAATGATCCGTAAATCCGGTTGGTTAATTTTTCTTGCGATGCTCGCCGCTATTCTGGCGCTGGTTTATTTGTTTCTTGGCACGGCTATCCGGCTCGGTATGGTTTATACCCTGGAAAAAGCAGCAGGGGCAGAAGTTAATATTAGTAATGTCTCGGTAAGTCTGGCGCCAATTGCGCTGAACATCAGCGAATTGCAGATAACCGACAATGCCAAACCCAGTCACAATACGATTAGTTTTGCTAATGCCAAGGCAGCAATAGAAGTCTGGCCAGCCTTACTCGGCTATTACGTTATTGACGATTTATCCGTCGACGGTCTGGCTTATGGTACCGAGCGCAGCAGTCCTGGCAAAGTATTTCGGGGCCCCAATGCGGATCCGGCCGATAAAGTCGACTTACAGCAATTATTGCTACTGGACTTACCTAATGCTGATGAGTTACTCGCCCGGGCTGATTTGAAAACAGTTGCCCGCGGCGAAGAATTGCAACAGCTGGCCAAAAACCAGCAGCAAGTTCTGAAGGACTTACAGTCACAGCTGCCTGACAAAGCCAAACTGGAACAAATTCAGGCGCAGATCAAAGCGCTGACCGACAGTAAAATTGAAAACCCCGCCGATTTAGCCAGTAAAGCTGCCGAGTTAAAGGAATTGCAAGACACTCTGCGGGCTGAACGCGATAAATTAAAAGCAGTACAACAGCAGCTAAGCCAGAGCCGGCAGCAGCTACAACAGGCGGTTAGCGCAGTGCGTGAAGCCAGCAGCAGCGATTGGAAAAAGCTGCAAGATTTGGCCAATATCGGTGAGGGCGGGCTGGCGCCTATCAGCCAAATTTTATTAGGCGACTTCTGGGGTGAGCGAATTGGCCAGCTAGAAGCCGTGTACCGCCTGGCAAAACCCTATATCCCGGCTAATTTACCAAATAGCGACGAAGTGCCTGATCCAGAAATCGTAATGCCTAACCGTATTTTACCTTTGCCCAGCCAACCTTATCCGGATTTCTGGATCAAAAATGCCCGGGTAAACTGGTTAATTGGCGGTGGCGAAGCATTAATAGAGCTGCGGGATATTACTGCCCAGCACGACATTATCAACGCCGCCACTCGTTTTAATGCCCAGGTCACCGGCTTGCCTCAGCTATCATTGCTGAAACTGGACGGTGACTTCGCCGTGCTTGAGCAAATGGTGACGAACGTGAACTGGCAACTGCAAGGCATCAATGTCGACAGCATGGATATTGGCCGGGGCGAGACCCTGCTGCAACTTGCTAGCGCCAAACTCAGTACCACAGGTAAACTGAATCTGGTTAATAATCAGGTTAAACAACAGGCTCAGCTGGTATTGCAACAGCCTGAGTTTAACGCCAGCGACAATAAATACATCCAGCAACTGGCGACACTACTGAACCAGCAAGCAGAAATTCCATTGAATTTAAATGCCACCGGGCTAATCAGTGCACCAGACGTCAGTATTCGCTCACCGTTAGATAAACTGCTGGCAGATGCCGTGATGGGTGAGGCAAAAGCGAAAATAGCGGCGCTGCAATCCGATTTACGCAGCAAGCTCGACACCAAACTGCAACAACAGCTTGGTGGCCAGAGTGAATGGCTGAGCATGCTAAACCAGCAAGACAGTGCCGCTGAGTCGATGGAAGGCAATATTGAGCAAATGCTTAATGCCAAACTGGCTGGTGTAAAAGATCAGGCTAAAGATAAATTAAAAGATAAGCTACGGGACCGTCTTGGTGGCGGGGGCGGCTAATAAAAAAGGCTGTTTCAAACGCTGAATTAATTGCTGATAGCGGCGCTGCCCCAGGCCGCCGTCTGTTACCTGCGAAAGCCTTAGCACCGTCATGCCCTGATAATGACCCCGGCTAAATACCGCGTCAATATTATCCCAACCCTGGTGATGTGTTACTCCAGCAGCCAGGGCATTTTCCCCTTTTAACACTACCTGCTGGCGGGTTGCTTCAGCGCCCAGCCAGCTAACCAGGGTTTTGGCCAGCGACTGACTGCTGCTATCTGGCAAATCGTCCATTTCCAGCGCGGTAAAGTGCAATACAATGCCGCGCGGTTCATTGCCAAACGCCGCTGCTAAGCCAACAATACCGGCATAACCAAAACCATTGTCAGCACTGAATAGCAATGCACTAGTGATTAGCCCGGCAGCCAGCTCGGCACTGCGTCTGCTGTTATCGGTAGCAGCCATTTTCCAGTGAATGCCCGGAATTTTAAAACCCAGTTCTATGGTCGCTAATTTATGACTAAAAGCAGTTAGTGCCGCATCCAGCATTCGCCTGCCATGGCCCAGCAGCGCCATATGGTACCAATCAATAAAATCCCGGCCATAAGCACTGTTAAACGCCACACCACTGGCGATAAAGCTATCGCCATCAGCGGGCGGCGATAGCTGGTTAAATGCGCTGAAATGAGTTTGCCAACTCTTATTCATTGCCTCTACGGTCTGATACTTGTGCTGCATGGCGGCTTGAAAATCGGCAATCGCTAACGTTGAATAAGCCTGAAAACCACCGCGACTGGGGTAAGCTGTTCTGCCACCATCGTGGCTGTTGTAAGAGGGGTAACGCAATTCACCAGCCGGCCCCATAGAGATATTAATTTCACTGATACTCGGTGCCATTGCCGCATATTGGCTGGCAAACGCCTGCATAAACTCGATATATTGCGGCAGCACCCATTGGTCGGCCCACAATGCGACCGTTTCAGTGGAATGGTTGCCAAATTCGCTTTTATACTGCAGATCCGTGTCCGCAACGCCTTGCTGCTGATAATGCTGCCAAATCCAGGGTGGCAGCGGAATATCACAATCATCCCCGACATTACCACCACACTGGTGAAATGCCATTATCGGCACAACTCTCAGGCCGGAAGCCACAATATCGCTGAAAATAGCGTCATAATAACGCCAGTCGAATTGCTGATCGCCGGCTTTCTCCACCAGCCCCCACCAGATATCAACCGATACCCCATCCACACCAATCTGCTTAGCTACGGCCAGCTGCTGTTGAAACTCAGCGCGATCGGTCACTTGCAAAGGTGCCATGACATTGGCAGTAAATGCAAGACAACGTGCTGAGCACAGCAGCAGCACACAACCGAATACTATAAATCGCATCTTCAATATCCATATTTTAAAACAGGGAGCTATTAAAGCGTGCTTAGCCAGCAAAGTATTGTCCGGTTACGACAATAAAAAAAGCCGCGGCAAGCGGCTTTATCTAAAACAAGGAAGTGGTTACATAACTACTCTTCGTCGTCATCGAGCTCGAAGTCTTCTTCGTCGCCTTCAAAGTAAGTGCCCCAACCGTCATATTCTACGCCGTGTTTATGCGCCAGTTGTTCCAGCTTAATGGCATCGGCTACTATCGGGGCGATTTCCAACGCTTGCTCGCGAATGGCATCAAATACCCAGGCACTGCCGCCATCTTCAAACTCGACTTCTTCGGCATCGGTTACTTCGTAACCGAGCTTAAATAGCTCAACCGCCAGTTTTTCCAGCTTATTGAAATCTTTGTCGTAAAAGTGATGCTCAACGGTATATAGCGCGTCCGGATCGCTGCCATCCTCTAATAACGCACTAATGGTGTCTTCAGTAAATTCCTGCCAGTTTTCCATTTTTTACTCTTCTGCTGAGATATTGCTGGCAGTGTAGTCGTTGCCAAGTTCAGTATCAAGTAGCCCGATTTGCCCGGCCATCAGCTGGCGGGTATTTTTGGCAAACTGACGAATACTGTCCTCTTTACTCAGGGTAATCGGGGCCATCATCTGAATAATCACCTTGCCGTTATTCCAGCGGTTTAGCTTAATTTGCTGATGGGTGGTACTCATACATACCGGCACCATTTGCACATTCGCTTCCAGCGCTATATGAAACGCGCCCATTTTAAACGGTAATAAACCCCGGCCATAACTGCGGGTACCTTCCGGAAACATCCAGACCGACAGGTTCTGCTGGGTTATCCGCTCGGCTGCAGCGAGCATGGTGCTAAGTGCTTTTTCTTTATTGTTGCGATCAATCATCAGATTACCGCTTAGCCAGTATAGCTGCCCAAAAAACGGAATATACTTCAGGCTTTTTTTGCCCAGGGTGACCGTACCAGGCAACACTGAGCCGCTCATGGTAAACAGGTCGAGATTATTCTGATGGTTGGCAATAAAAACATAAGGGGTGTTCGCCTGGATAGCCGGGTCGCGACGGATCTCAACACTAATGCCTAAAATCCACGATACCCTGCCATACCAGTGTGAAAACAAGGCGACATTATTACGATGAAAAGGCCGCACCAGACATACTGCAAGCCCCGCTATGGTACTGACGATAAAAAACAACGCCAGCAAAATGATCCGAACGACAGCTATCAACCTTATGCCCCTTCAGCAGAAAAGGGGCATAGTATAACGGGTTTAGCTGTCATTGCTGGTTGGATCACTGCCACTGTCGCCGGCCGTCGTATTTGGCGTGTTGCCAAGCTGCAGCTGCACTTCGTCAATGCGCTGCAAACCACGGGGCAATTTATTACCCCGACGACCGCGCTCGCCAACGTAATGCGCTAAATCAGCCATTTTCAAGGTAAGTTTACGCTTACCTGCAACCAGCGTGACCCCACCATCGGCCGGCACAACCGCCAACTGACAGACATACTCTTCGCGACTTGCCGCGCGGGCTGTTGGTATCGACATTAATTTATTGCCCTTGCCCTTACTCAGCTTGGGTAATTCGCTGACCGGAAATACCAGCATTCTTCCTTCATTTGAAATACAGAGCAATAAATCAGTCTCGGGTTGTTTCACGACAAGCGGCGGCAATACTTTGGCACCGGCTGGCAAACTCAGCACCGCCTTCCCTGCTTTATTACGACTAAGCAAATCACTGTATTCCGCGACAAAGCCATAGCCTGCATCGCTGGCTAACAATAATGCCCGTTTTTCATCGCCCAATAACACATGGTCAACCGTTTCACCGGCCACGATGGTAAAGCGGCCGCTTAATGGCTCGCCCTGACCGCGGGCTGAAGGCAGTTCGTGGGCTTCGGTTGCATAACTGCGGCCACTGGAGTCGATAAACACCGCCTGCTGATTAGACCGGCCACTGGCCATGGCTTTAAATGCATCGCCCGCCTTATAGCTTAAGGCATTGCCGTCGACATCATGACCTTTAGCGCAGCGCACCCAGCCTTTTTCCGATAACACCACGCTTACCGGCTCACTGGGGAGTAACTCTTTTTCACTAAGGGCCTTAGCTTCACCCCGTGTCACCAGCGGGCTGCGCCGATCATCGCCATATTTTTCCGCATCGGCCAGCAATTCGTCGCGGATCAGTTTAGTCAGTTTTTTCTCTGAGCCTAAAATACTTTGCAGCTTGTCGCGTTCTTTGGCCAGCGCATCCTGCTCGCCCCGGATCTTCATTTCTTCCAATTTTGCCAGATGACGAAGCTTCAGCTCTAAAATGGCTTCGGCCTGGCGCTCGGTAATACCGAAAAAAGCAATCAGCTCAGGTTTAGGTTCGTCAAAGGTGCGGATAATGCGAATAACATCATCAATGTTTAAAAAGGCGATTAGTAAGCCTTCTAACACATGCAAACGGTCGAGTACTTTATCTAAGCGGTATTGCAAGCGCCGACGCACCGTATCGCGACGGAAACTAAGCCACTCGTTCAGAATTTCCAGCAGGTTTTTTACCCGGGGCCGCTGGTCCAGTCCCAGAATATTTAAGTTAACCCGGTAACTGCGCTCTAAATCAGTGGTCGCAAATAAATGCTGCATCAGCTGGTCAATATCCACCCGGTTTGAGCGCGGCATAATGACTATGCGAGTTGGGTTTTCATGATCAGACTCATCACGCAGATCACTGACCATCGGCAACTTTTTCGCCTGCATCTGGCCGGCAATTTGTTCCAGAATTTTCGCCCCAGAGGTTTGATGCGGCAGTGCGGTCAGCACAATTTCACCATCCTCAAGCTGATACACTGCCCGCATTTTAATGCTGCCACGGCCGCTTTGATAAATGGCAGCAATGTCGCTGGCCGAACTGATAATTTCAGCATCGGTCGGGTAATCCGGACCTTTTACGTACTGCATTAAATCGGTAATGGAGCTTTGCGGATTGTCCAGTAAGGCGGCACAGGCATTGGCCACTTCACGCACATTATGCGGCGGAATATCTGTCGCCATGCCCACCGCAATACCGGTAATACCATTAAGCAGAATATGCGGCAAACGCGCCGGCAGCACTTTTGGCTCTTCCAGGGTACCGTCAAAGTTCGGCGCCCAGTCGGTAGTACCCGAGCCAAGTTCCGATAATAAGACTTCGCTAAAACGGGATAATTTCGCTTCGGTGTAACGCATGGCGGCAAATGATTTCGGATCATCCGGTGCACCCCAGTTACCCTGGCCATCTACCAGTGGATAGCGATAAGAGAACGGTTGCGCCATCAACACCATGGCTTCATAACAGGCACTGTCGCCGTGCGGATGAAACTTACCCAGTACATCACCAACGGTTCTGGCTGACTTTTTATATTTTGCCAGATGCGACAGCCCCAGTTCTGACATGGCATACACTATTCGTCGTTGTACAGGCTTTAAGCCATCGCCAATATGCGGCAAAGCCCGGTCCATAATGACGTACATCGAATAATTTAAGTAGGCTTCTTCAGTAAAGCGGCGCAGCGGTAACTGCTCTACACCGTCGTGGGATAACACCGTTTCTGTCATGCCGGTTCCTGTTGTTATTTAGCTAAGTCGTGGTCAAATGTCGTTTTAACACTAGTTCTTACATTAGTTTTTACATTGGCACTTGCCTGGGTTGCTATAAGGGCACACCGTTGCTCTTACTCGCTGTTTTACTGGCACGGCGGCTGAATTGCCACAATACAATGCCAAGTAAGATAAGCGTGGTACAGCCAAGGATCCCCAGCCACAGTAGCTGAATTTGCCTTTTTCGCTCCACCTCCTGCAGCCGCAGAGCTTTTAATTCATTCTCAGCTTCGAGCAGATTGCTGCGTACCTGATGCCGCTCGCTGTCAAACTCCAGCCGGATCCGCTCCAATGCCAGTTCATTTTCTTTGTTACGTAGCAGCTGAAATCCATCTACAAAGTCTTGCAACACCAGATACGCTTTCTGATATTGATCTTGCTGGGCCAATAATTCGGCCCGTAACAGTTTAATGGCCAAGGTGACATGTTCCACTTGTTCAGCCGGTTGATCTGCCGCCTGCTCTGCCAGCATCACATGTTGCATCGCCAGCGAAGTCTGCTCTAAGTCACGGTATATTAATGCTTTTTCATAATGATGCGACTGCACATGATAACTCGATTGCAACCGCGGCAAATATTGCTCTGCCTTCTCAATATACCCAAGCGCGGCTTCTGTACGGCTCATTTCAGCGCTGGTAATCGCCAGCCCCAGATAGGCGTGATACAGATTAACCGCGTCATTGGCATTTAAACTGCGCTGCAGCATCTGGTTGAAATGATCTAACGCCTGCTGATACTGTTCCTGATAGCTGTAGGTGCGGGCCAGGTTAAACAATACGGCGATTTCATTTTTCACCCAGCCCAATTGTTGATATAACACCAGAGCCCGCTGCAAAAACGCCACGGCATCATCTTCAAATGCCAGGGACGAATACATCAGACCAAGCTGGGCATTCACCTCGGCCAGGATCTGAGGATCTTGCAGCAGTTCAGCTCGCTGATAAACCGTTTTAAGCAATGACAATGCCTGCTTATCATCATTCTGATCGCTTAAAACAGCGGCCTGATTAATCTGCCCCCGTAAAATCAGTTTCTCGTTATCCAACAACGTGGCTAACGCCGTGCCCTGCTGATAATGCTTCATGGCCTCGGTTAGCTGCACCTGCATTTCCAGGGCGTAACCCAGTTCGTACCATACTTCTACCTTTAACGCTGACTCGGTATCTTTAAGTAACTCCAGAGCCTGGCGCGCCGCCTGCTGTTGTTGCTGATGCCGGCCCAGTGCACTGTATACCGCCGCTTGCTGGCGCAACCAATACGCTTGCACCGCTGCAGGCTGAGTGGCAAATTCCGGCTGGTGTTGGTTAAGAATGGTCAGACTTTGCTCAGGCTGCTGGTGTTTCATATCATCCAGCTGCAACAGCCAGTCCGGTATCGGCTGAGCCTGTAAGCCAAACGCCAGACACAGCCATGACAGCGCGCAAAAGTAGTGGCAGATTCTCTTCAAAACGGTATCACATCCTTAATCAGTGGTGTTGCCAAACCCGTCTTCTGACTAGGCAATTAATGCCCGGTCACCTTTTAGTTCCAACCAGTCACGCCGATCGGTCGCCCGTTTTTTCGCCAGCAACATATCCATCAGTTCCATGGTCTGAGCAACATCGTCAATGGTTAACTGCACTAAACGGCGGGTGTTCGGATCCATTGTCGTTTCCCTTAGCTGCAATGGGTTCATCTCACCCAAACCTTTGAAACGCTGCACATTAACCTTGCCGCGTTTCTTTTCCGCTTCTATCCGGTCCAGCACACCGTTTTTCTCATCTTCATCCAGCGCATAGTAAACGTCTTTACCAATATCAATCCGATACAGCGGCGGCATGGCAACATAGATGTGACCCGCCGCGACCAGCGCACTGAAATGACGCATAAATAATGCACATAGCAAAGTGGCAATATGTAAACCATCAGAATCCGCATCGGCCAGAATACATATTTTGCCGTAGCGTAACCCCGATAGATCCTGACTGTCGGGATCAATACCGATAGCCACTGAAATATCATGGACTTCCTGCGAGGCCAGAATTTGTCCCGAATCCACTTCCCAGGTATTTAATATTTTACCCCGCAGTGGCATTACCGCCTGAAACTCGCGATCCCGTGCCTGTTTGGCACTACCGCCCGCCGAGTCACCCTCTACAAAAAACAATTCTGTCTGGCTGAGATCCTGCGCTGAACAATCCGTTAACTTGCCCGGTAACGCTGGGCCCGAGGTCACTTTTTTGCGGATAACTTTTTTCGCAGCTTTTAAACGTTTCTGGGCATTGTTAATACAAAAATCGGCCAGCGCCAGCGCAATATCGGTATGTTCATTTAACCACAAACTAAAAGCGTCTTTAACTATGCCGGACACAAAGGCAGCACATTGGCGCGACGATAGCCGCTCTTTGGTTTGACCGGCGAATTGCGGGTCTTGCATTTTGACGCTGAGCACATAGCTACAGCGATCCCAGACATCCTCTGGTGAGAGTTTTATGCCACGGGGTAATAAGGTTCGAAACTCACAAAACTCGCGCAGTGCTTCCAGCAACCCCTGGCGTAAGCCATTAACATGGGTGCCGCCCTGAGCGGTAGGAATTAAATTGACGTAACTTTCGGTAACTAACTCGCCGCCTTCAGGCAGCCATAGCAAGGCCCATTCCACGGCTTCTTGTGAGCCACTGAAATTACCAACAAAAGGTTGCTCGGGCAACGCGATGTAGTTTTGAACCGCTTCAGCCAGATAATCGCGGATCCCTGCCTGATAACACCAGCTGTATTGTTGCTGGTTTACTTTATCATCAAATTTTACCGTCAATCCCGGACACAGCACCGCTTTGGCTTTTAATACATGTAACAGCCGACTGACCGAAAATTTTGGAGAGTCAAAATAACTGGGGGTGGGCCAGAAACGCAGCCGGGTACCGGTGTTGCGTTTGCCCACCGTGCCACTAATGGTCAGTTCACTGACTTTGTTGCCATGTTCAAAGGCGATATCGTATACATTACCGTCGCGCCGGATGCTGACATCAACCCGGCTGGATAAGGCGTTTACCACTGAAATACCTACCCCATGCAAGCCACCGGAGAACTGATAATTCTTGTTGGAGAACTTACCACCAGCATGCAGCCGACACATAATCAGCTCAACACCTGACACGCCCTCTTCCGGATGAATATCCACTGGCATGCCCCGGCCGTTATCAATAACTTCCAGTGACTGATCATCATGTAAGATCACCTGCACCAGATCCGCATGCCCCGCCAGCGCTTCATCCACACTGTTATCAATAACTTCCTGCGCCAGGTGGTTCGGTCGGGTTGTATCGGTATACATTCCGGGCCGGCGCTGCACCGGCTCAAGCCCGGTTAATACTTCAATCGATTCGGCATTGTAGAGTTGTTCTGTCATAGTTGTTGTCACTGTCTGGTTACTTTCTGCTCATGGGGCCCTGGGGGTGGCTTGCGGTACTAAGCTGGCAAAATTCGGCAATTACCGGCAAATATCCGGCAAAATTGATAAAACTGTGATCGCCACCACAAATCACCTGCTGCCGGGCGCCCTGATAATAGCTAACGGCGTTGCGGTAATCTAACACTTCATCACCGCTTTGCAACAGTACTAAATAGTTTGCCGGTTGGCGCAACCGGACAGGCATCAATTGCTCCAGCTCTGCCATATGGCTCGGTTGCACCCTGAACTTTTGCTGCAGCACCGGATGATAATACTCTCCCAGATACTCAGCCAGCACCTGATGAGGTGCCACCGCCGGGTTAATTAAACAGGCACGGCACTGATAGCGTTCGGCCATCACCGTAGCCAGAAAACCACCGAGCGAGCTACCAATAATCGCCTGTGGCGGGGCCTTACCCATCACCTGCTTTAACTGTGCCATCGCTTCTGCCGGGGTGTAGGCTAAATCCAGCGCTACAAAGGGTTGCTGCGGGTAATGCTGGCTAAAATACTGCCGGGCCTGCACCGCTTTAACTGACTGCGATGAGCTGGCAAAGCCATGTAAATAGTAAAGCGTCAAACGCGCTCTCCTGTTATTGGTGCTTTTAACTTACTGTAACAAACTGCCAGCTTACCTGACCATCGGCCGCAAACTGCCAATGACAATACATCGGGCCGTGATCGAGGGTTTGCCAGGCGTTCTGCTGGCAAAACTGTACTGAGCTGGCCGGACAACCCACCAGCTGAATGGCTTGATGCTCTTTTGTGTAAGCATGATGGCAATGGCCATGCGCCAGGCCTTTTACCCTGGGCTCTGTTGCCAGTAGCTGCCAGAACGGTTCTGCATTCTGCCAGCCATGTTTATCAATGGCGCTGCCTAACGGTAACGGGTGGTGATGACTAAACAGCCAGAAGCCCTCTGCGTCACTGCTGGCGAATTGACGGACCAGCCGCTCACGGCGCCTCGCATTAAAAAAACCCGCCGGCGTGTCGCCTTTCGTATCCAGCAACAATAACTGCCAGCCGGGCAGCTGCACACTGCTGGCCGCAACCACAGGAGTCTGACCGGTTAACCAGTTAAGATGCTCATAATTATCGTGATTGCCTGGCAGCACCAGCACCGGACAGCTTAACGGTGCCAGTATTTGTACCAGCAATTGATAAGAGGCACGGCTATGGTCCTGACTTAAATCCCCACTGAGAATAACTGCATCTGGCTGACAGGGATTATCCATCACGGCCCGGATGGCCTGCTGCAGATAGCGTCCGGGTTTAACCCCCTGATACTCGTCATCAATATCTGCTAATAAATGACAATCACTTATCTGCACAATCTGGTAGGGACAATCTGGCGCTTTAGCCGCTAACTGCAATATGGCCATTACTTAAGGTCCAGCTCGGTCGCATTATAGCCCTGAGCAATACATAATTTCAGCCAGTCTGCCAGTAACAGGTTTATCTGCCGTTTTTCGTCCGGTTGCATCATTTGCGGGTTGGGGTAAGGATAACGCGCAGCAAATTTGCGGTGGCGGGCCATCCGCACCACTTCTGCCAACTGGGCATCGTGGTACAGCTGCACATCAAAACTTGGGCTAAACAGATTATTACCCGCTGCTAACGTTGTTGCACTTAGCAGTTCAATTTGCAGCCGGGTGGTAAAGGGCCCGCATTCGAGCACGCTAAGCTGATAGTGCTGCTGCGAACTGATGGCAATAGTCCACTGCAATCCCGGTGCATATTTTGCCGGCAACAAACGGTTTAAGCGGGCATAATTGCGCTCGCATAAACTCAGAAAATCAGGTAACTGCGGCTGATATTGCCGCGCTTTAGTCAACAGCATCACTACTCCAGGCGCGGCGCACCTCGGTTAAATGTAAAGTCAGCCACTGCAGTGCTATTACCGTAGCAGCATTGTCAATCTTACCTTTAGTCAGCAAGTGCATTGCATCAGCGCGTGGTAGCAGCTGAACTTTGATATCTTCATGCTCCTGCTCCAAACCATAAATACCCGGCAACACAGGCCTGGTTAGCTGGCCAAGAAATAATTGCACCCGCTCGGTAGTGCCACCGGGGCTGGAAAAATAACTAAGCATAGGCCATAACGCGCCAAGCTCAAGACCGGCTTCTTCCAGCGCTTCACGCCTTGCGGTTTGCTCGCCAGTCTGCTGGTGGTCTATCATACCGGCAATTATTTCCAGCAACCAGGGGCTGCGGTTTCCAATCATCGCACCGGGCCGGAACTGCTCGATTAAAACCAGCTCATCGGTTTGCGCATTGTACGGTAGCACTGCGGCAGCATGGCCGCGTTCAAATATCTCCCGCACCATAGGGCTGCTCCAGCCACCCGCGTAAAGTTTATGGCGCAGCCGGCAGCGTTCAATCTGAAAAAAACCCTGAAAAACCGTGCTTTTGTCGATTATCTCTACATCATCTGCGGTAAATGATGGATAATCGACGTTATTGACTTCAGACATGTCTGCCCTCACATTTTGTTACACTCTTGACGGTAACTTTACGGTTTAATCCTGACTTAGTTTACCGTAACAGGTTATCATTTATTCAATTTCCGTTAAGCCAGGACTTGGTGATTATGAAAAAAACGTTTTTAAGTACTCTGATTTTGTCTTCGCTAACCGTATTCAGCGTTAGCGCTCTTGCTGCAGATTTAACCACAGTGTATCAACTGGCTATCCAGAAAGATCCTCAGTTACTCAAAGCAGAAGCCGTTCGTAATGCTGCCAGAGAGCGGATTGATATTTCTAAAGCTCGCTTATTGCCGCAGGTGAATTTAACTGCGGGCTACAGCAAAAGTATTAACGAGCGCCAGGGATTCGTCGGCGATGAACTGACGATTATTGAATCGGACACTACCGGCTGGAGCGCTGAAGTTGGCCTAAGTCAGTCGGTATTTGACTGGACCAACTGGAAAAACCTGAACACAGCTGAAAAATTGGCTATGCAAAGTCAGACTATTCTGGATGCAGAAATACAGGGACTGATTGTCCGGGTGTCACAGGCGTATTTTAATGTACTCGAAGCCGTAGACGGCTTAAGCTTTGCTGAAGCAGAAAAGCGGGCAATTGAGCGCCAGTTAGAGCAAACCAAGCAACGTTTTGCAGTAGGCTTAACCGCCATTACCGATGTCCATGAAGCACAGGCTCAGTTTGACAGTGCGGTAGCCCGCGAAATTGCCGCACAGAATTTGGTAGAGACCGCCCGCGAAACGCTGCGTGAAATAACCGGGCAGTACCACAGCGAACTGGCCAGTTTAGATACTGATAAATTTGATACCGTGCAACCTTCGCCGACTACCGCCGATGCCTGGGTGCAACTAGCAGAACAGTTGAATCTGAATATCAAAGCCAATAAGCTAGCATTGGAAATTGCCCAGAATGATATTGAAAATGCGAAAGCCGGTCACTATCCAACGCTGAGCCTGGATGCAGCCTACGGGACTGGGGATGATGAATCGACGAGTACCTTTCTTGGTACCTCCCTGCCCACTAATCCCCCACGATTGGATAATAAGCGAATTGGCCTGAATTTACGGGTTCCGCTATACAGTGGTGGTGGTACCGTTGCTGCGACTGACGTGGCCAAGGCTAATTACGTTGCGGCCAGCCAGGATTTAGAACAAAGCTACCGCACTGCGGTACGTCAGGTACGGGTGTCGTTTAATGATATTAACGCCAATATCGCGACCATCCGCGCTTTAGAGCAAGCGGTCATCTCTGCTGACAGCGCGTTAAATGCCACTGACGCTGGCTTTGAAGTTGGCACCCGGACCATTGTTGATGTATTGCAAAGCACCCGTAACCTGTTTGAAGCCCGCCGCAATTTATCGGCAGCCCGCTACAACTATGTCATTGCTATTTTGTCGTTAAAACAGGCGGCAGGTAACTTGTCAGAACAGGATTTACTGGCAATTAACCAGGCATTGGTCGAGTAATATTGCTTAAGGTTCACCGCATTTGCGGTGAACCTCCTACCAGTTTGGTCTGTTCTGACCGGTTTTTTTCGTTACAATAGCCACATTACTTACTTTTGAGACAGCCACTGTGGTTAATGCTCCCCAATTTAGCTGGCGTTTTTTACTTCCTCAATACTGGCTGTTATGGCTGGGTGTTGCCCTGATGTGGCTGATAAGCTGGTTGCCCTATCGGCTGTTAATGCTAATGGGCAGTGGTGTCGGCGCCTTGCTATATAAACTTATGGGCTCGAGGCGTAAAGTCGCCGCCCGTAATATTGCCTTATGTTTTCCTGACATGCCCCCAACTGAGCAACACAAATTACTTAAAGCAAACTTTGCCGAATCGGGTAAAGCCCTGTTTGAAACGATTATTGGCTGGTGGTGGCCCAACTGGCGGGTGCGAAAACTGGCCCACTTTTCAGGTTACGAACATATTGAAGCCGCGCTGGCTCAGGGAAAAGGTGTGCTGCTGCTGGCAGGGCATTTTTTACATCTGGAAGCCGCATGTCGGGTGTTTGGCTTAACTCACCCCAGCGTGGGTTTTTACCGGCCACACAATAACCCACTGATGGACTACCTGCAGTATCATGGTCGCAGCCGTGCGAACAAATACATGATTGGCAAACGCGATGTGAAAGGGCTTATTCAGGCGCTTAATCAGCGGGAAGTCTGCTTTTACCTGCCGGATCAGGACTACGGCCGCAACCGCGCTGAATTTGTGCCTTTTTTCGCTGTGCCGCAAACCGCCACCACTACCGGCACATTACTGTTTGCCAATGCCGCCAATTGTGTGGTTATCCCGGTCTATACTTACCGTTTACCCGGGTATCAGGGCTATCAGGTTGACGTGCTACCGGCCTATACGGCTTTCCCCAGCGGCGACGATAAAACGGACGTCACACGAGTTAATCAGTGGGTAGAGCAAGCCGTATTAAAGCACCCTGAACAGTACATGTGGTTGCACCGCCGCTTTAAAACCCGGCCGCAATCCGACGATCCATCACTTTACAAAACGGAAACAACAGCCGGCGCTGTTAGGGGGCAATAAACATGGGGTATTGGGTTCGCACCATATTTATCCTGGCGTTACTGGTTATCGGTGGTTATTTTTTACTGACAAAATCAGAGCTGATTTTTGAGAAAGAAACCATGAACAAGGCAGCCCGTGGTTTCAGCGAGTTTTACAGTAAAATTCGCGGTAATCATGCGGGTAATAATGAACAAAGCGACTTTCATATTTCACTACCCGATACCAGCGGTCAGTTAAGCCGCAATCTGGCACAACGTGGCCGCGAAGTGCTGCCAGCTGAGGCCAACTGGCAAGGTCTGGTAACTGATCGCCGTTTTCGTGCCGGAGAAACCTTAAAAACCACCCTCAGTAATTATGCGCAGCGTGAAGGCATTACCCTCTTCTGGACTTTGCCGCGGGATTACGTGGTAAAACAATATTTTCAAACTGACACCACCTTGCTAGGCACGGTATATAGCATCGGCAAGGCAATAGCCCCTGACTTTGCCGAGCCGGTGCTCACTTATTTTTGCCCTAACGAACGCGCTGTAGTGATTACCAGCCGGCTTACGCCTTATCTGAAAGATCATTGCAAGCCCATCAATGCGGGCTAAGCGCACCACGATGCCAGACTGAACCTGGCACGACGGTTACGGAAATAGTATCTGCCACACCTGATGCACAGCACTTCTGGCGTCTGCCAGCCGGCTTTCGGTTGGCACCCGGGCAGGCGCCAGAGTAAGCCGGTGACCCCAGCCGCGTAATAACTGATAGGCCTGTTGCAGCGCCGTAACCTGTTCCGCTGACAACAAACCGGCTTCACCAGCGGCATCCAGGATCCTGATATTATCACTGTATCGATACAGCGCCGGATAAGAGTGGCCATGCGCCAGAACCAGGTACTGGCTGATAAATTCCAGATCAACAATGCCACCGGCACTGTATTTTACATCATCGTCGGCACTGCCATGATGCGTACGTAACTTTTGTCGCATCGCTGTCACATCGTTGCGCAGCTGAAGAGGGTCGCGCTGTTGCTGAATAATGTCTGCCCGTATTTTCCAGAAACAGCTCATCATCCGCTCAGAGCCGATAATTAAACGGGTTCTGACCAGCGCCTGATGTTCCCAGGTCCAGGCTTCCTGCTGTAAATATTGAAAATACGTATCAATATGGATCGCCAGCAAGCCAGAGTTGCCCGAGGGCCTGAGCCTGGTATCAATTTCGTATAATACGCCACTGTTGGTGCGGGTGGTTGCCAGATGCAATACCCTTTGTGCTAGTTTCAGGTAAAACTGACGCGAATCTATCGGCTTATCACCACTGGTGCTGTCCAGGCTGTCACACTGATGCAAAAATACCAGATCCAGATCGGAACCATAGCCAAGCTCAAGCCCACCCATTTTGCCATATGCCACCACCGCAAAACCGCGGTCAGCATCAGTGGCACCCACTGGCAAGCCGTAACGCGCTGTCATTTGTTGCCAGGCCAGCGCAACCACCTGTTCCATCACCACTTCGGCTAACCAGGTTAAGTGATCGCTTACCTGCATTAAGGGCAAGGCACCACTAATATCTGCCGCAGCAATGCGCAATTGCTGCGCCTGCTTATACTGGCGTAATATTTCCATTAGCAGCTCTAAGTCGTCTTCCGGTACCCGCAATAAATACTGGCGCAACCTATCCTGATAATCCGCTTTGTCAGCCACCCGGTATAACTGCTCCGGATCAATCAGCTCATCGAGCAGCATCGGGTAACGTGCCAGTTGCTCAGCCAACCAGCCACTTTGAGTACATAATTTGACCAGCTGTTGCAGCGCTGGCGGATTCTCATACAAGAGTTCAAGATAGGCCGTGCGGGTCATAATTTGCCTAAACACCCCAAGCACCCGGCCAAGCACCAAAGTGTCAGCCTGCTCTGTCTGAATTAGGTGCAATAAAATAGGCACTAATTTACTGAGGAATTCATGGCCACGTGGGCCAACGCTTCGTTTCTGACAATCCTGCCGAAAGGCCTGTAAATCCGTGACAAGCGCTATCGCAGAAGCCGTATCCAACCACTCCAGTTGCTCCGCCAAATCAGCCGCGGCCAGCTGGCTGCCCCATAACAAGCGCCCCACGCCAAGCTCTTCCTGCTCCGGACTGTCTTCATGATCAATCACCAGCTTAAACTGCTGATGCACCCGGGCCATGGTATCCACAATCTGCTGATGCAAGGCTGGCCAGTCTGCTATATTCAGTGTCGCCAGCAGCTGAGCCCGGCCGCTGGGATCGGCTGGCAACGTTTGGGTTTGCTTATCGTCTATGCCTTGCAGCGCCTGCTCAACCTTGCGCAGGAATAAGTAATCGGACTTTAATTCTGCTGCCTGATCCGGCGTTAACATCTCGTGCTCAACCAGCCCTTGCAAGGCTTTTAGCAAGCTTTGTTGCTGCAGCTGTGGGATGCGGCCACCACGGATTAACTGTAACGTCTGAACCACAAACTCCACTTCACGGATACCGCCGGCACCGAGCTTAATATTATCTACCCGATTACGGCGCCGGTTTTCCTGCTCAATCAGTTGCTTCATTCGCCTTAGCGATTCAATTGCTGAAAAATCAATATATCGGCGGTAAATAAAGGGTTTCAGCAGTTGCTGTAATTCGGCCGCATGCTGCTGATCGGGGTTTAACACCCGGGCTTTGAGCAACGCATAACGCTCCCAGTCGCGGCCCTGCTCCTGATAATAGTCTTCTAATGCCGCAAAACTCAGCACCAAAGGACCACTGTCACCAAAGGGCCGCAAGCGCATATCGACCCGATAGACAAAACCATCAGCGGTGGCCTGATGTAACGCCGCAATCAGTTTCTGACCCACTTTGGTAAAAAACTGCTGATGCTCAAGCGCGCGGCGGCCACCACGCGTTTCACCATGGCCGGGGTAGGTAAATATAAGATCGATATCTGACGAAAAGTTAAGCTCTGCTCCACCCAGTTTGCCCATGCCTAATATCAGCATCGGCATCGGCTTGTCATGCGCATCATAGGGGGTGCCATTTTGCTGTTGCTGCAGTTGATAGGCCCAATGATAGGCGCTATTAATTAAACAATCTGCCAGCGCCGATACCCGCGCCAGCCCCTGTTCCGTCGTTTGCAGCTGATAAATATCGGCCGTTAGCAACAATGCCAGTGCCCGGTTGCGGTAGCGTCTTAATTTACTGAAGATGGCCACCTCGTCAGTCAGTTCAATACGACTAAGAGGATCGTGACAGGGTTGGCTGATGGCTTGCACCACGGCGTCTTTATCCAGCACCAGCTGCAGTAACTCTGGCTGCTGGCAAAGGGTACGGCCTAAAAACAGGCTGGCTTTTAGCAGGGCTGTAAGTTGTTGCTGGCTACCCGGGGCCAGCTCTGTGCCTTGCAGTTGTGCAAACGCTTCCTGCCAGTAATCGTTGGTCTGAGTCATAACGGCTGCACACGCGTTGTGTCTAATGCCGGCGCTGCCACAGGAGGTAATAACAGAACTGCCAGCGACAGCAGCAAGCGGTTATAAGCACTGTGGTCAAATACCAGTACACCTTGCTGTAATTGCACTGCCAGTTGCCGCGCCTGTTCGCTGTAGCTGTCATATTGTAATACGGCAAGTTCAGCACTGATCGCCAGCAAAAAATCAGCGGCTTGCGCTAACAGGCCAGACTGGGCTGGCGGCACTGGCGGATAATTCACTGCCGAATTCGGCAGTTGCTGATGTGGTGTGCTTCGGTAAAACAGCGCTTCAGTGCATTGTAATGCTTTCAGATTGGCAATTAAGCCCTGCTCAGAAGCATTTGGTGCGCCAAGCTGTTGTTTATCAGCTAATAAATAGCCTCTTGCCGCTTTGCTAAGCCAGCCTGTGCGCAGGGGCAACTGCTCAATAACATGCTCGGCCAGGGTAAAGAGCGGATTAACACTGCCACTTAGCAGCTCAAGTTCCAGCTCGGCAATCGGTTCTGACTTATTGCCGGCAATCACCTCTCCGCTATCGTAAACCACATCAATTAAGGTACCATCCGTGGTTAACTGCCAGCTTTGGCGGGTAAAGTCGGTGCGAAAAATCTCGGTAAGTTGTTGTTGCAGTAGGTTCAGATCGGTATTCTCAGGCCAGATTTCTGCCGGGAACGCGGTAAGGTCGGGCACAATACCAGTGGCAGGCCTATTAAATTCCGGCCTGGCTTGCAATGCACCATGTTGCTGCCCGGCCAGTTTAATCGTTTGTTCAAAACGGCCGTTTTTCTGCCGGGTGCGCAGGCCCATATCGTGACGGCGAAACCAATTGTCCGGCGTATCAAAATAAGCATTCAGTAATGTTGCCGGGCCATGGTCGGTCAGCATGCCGAAAGAGGCCAGCAAGGTTGGTAGCTTTTGGCTCTCGGCTACCGCCAGTGAAAACTTTAATTCCAGCTCGATACTCATGTCAGGCAATCCTCTGTTATCAGGCCGCGGCTTGTCCAGCCAACTTTTACACTTGTCAATTTGCTGACAACTCCCTATCATCCGGGTATCGTGTTAAGTCCAGCTCAAGCGTCATCATTGCTTAGAATAGATTAGGATACCTATGTTTAGATTATTTCGCAGCTCTGTTTCCCGGATATTTTTCCTGTCAATTTTCCTGACAGCGTTCAGTCTGCCTGTTGCATCTCAGCAAGAAAGCGCTGAAAAAGCAGCGTTTATCAGCGATGCGTTGTTTGTATATCTGCACTCTGGTCCGGGCAATCAATACCGGATCGTCGGCACGATCAACGCCGGCCAGCCGGTAACGTTTATTAGTGAAGACGCCGACAGCGGCTATGCGCAAATACGCTATGAAGACAATAAAACCGGCTGGTTACCTAAAGAATATGTTAGTTATACCCCGGGGTTGGTAACACAGTTAGAGACGCTGACCGAGAGTTTTAACAGTCAGCGCGACCAGGTCCAGCAATTAGAGCAGGAGCGCAATGAGTTAAGCAGCCAGCTTAATAGCGCGATTGTTGAACGGGAGAAAGCACTGGAGCAGTTAGCTCAGGGTAACCGCTCGTATGAGCAACTTAAGGCACAGCTGGAGGCGACTCAGACCAGTATCTGGCAAAACCCGATGGTGATTGGTTCGGCGATTTTATTAATTGGCCTCATTTTCGGTTTAGTACTTCCTGCGCTGTGGCCGAAACGGCGCGACAGCGAGCGCTGGATGTAAACCAGTTCATTAGCCGAGGCTGTCGTTCGCTTTTAGCGGCAGCCCGGTATCCCGTTTAACCTGCTCAATTACCACATAGGTATGGTTTTTCACCACCCCCGGTAAATCAACAATTTGTTCCAGAATAATCCGGTACGCATCCATATTAGGCAGCCTTAATTTCAGTAAATAATCAAAACCGCCCGCTACCATATGGCATTCCACCACATGCGGTACTTTCAGCACTTCATCTTTAAAGCGATCAAATACGGCGCTGGTGGTGTTATCCAGCGTGATCTCAATAAACACAGTGGTGCCAAAGCCAAGCATTGCTGCATTTAACCGCGCTCCGTAGCCCTCTATGTAGCCACTTTTTTCCAGCCTTTTTACCCGGTCGATACAGGGACTGGCACTCAAATTCACTTTTTTTGCCAAATCAACATTGGCAATCCGTCCTTCTTTTTGCAACGTATCCAGAATATTAAGATCAATCCGATCCAGATTTTTCGGTTTCAACGGTAAGCTCATGATAGCTAATGCCAGACTCGGTAACAGGATAGTCTGATTATATACTGATAATACTGAAAAATAACCAGCTCCAGCTCGACCGGGGCGGTAACAAACAAAAACAACAAAAGTGTCAGTATTTGCTATGCTTGAATGAAATAAATTATAAAGCGCGTATTCTGGCGATTTTACCGCAGGACAGATACACTTAGTCGACTGGTTAACGTCGGGTTAAGTCGTCAGGCATATACTCTTACCTCGTTATTTTGGCATTACGTTTAAACTGGCAATTGGATGGCATATCAGAAAATACCGGTCACCGAGTTACAACCCGGCAGCTACGTTGTTGAAGTAGTTGAACAACGCGGTGATATTAGCGTTAAGCATGCTGGCTGGGTCCGCAGTGTGCAAGCCATTGCCCAATTGCAGGCCAAAGGGGTACTGACTGTTCTGGTTGACCCCAGCCGCTTTTTAGAGGCTGAAAAACCTGCCGCTTCATCCGAAAAAACCCCAGCGGATATTGCCGAGCCTGATGCCCCGCCGGTACGTCATTTATTTGCTGACGAATGGCCGCGAGCTGAAAAAGCCCTGATGCAAAGTCAGCGGGTGCAACAACTGGTGCTCGATGCCACCCGCAACCAGCAACCTATCGACTTATCGCTGGTACACGAAGTTAGCGCCGGTTTATCTGACTCAGTCAGTCGCAATCAGGATGTGTTGCTTTGTTTAACGCGGATTGCCGAACAAAGCGATAGCTTGTTACAGCACAGCGTTAACTGCGCGGTTTATATTGCAGCCTATGCGAAATTTATCAATCTGCCGAGCGATCGCAGTAAAACGTTAATAACGGCGGCGCTGCTGCATGATGTTGGTAAGGCGCTGAAGCCAGAGTTAATACATCAACCCGACTCTGCCGCTATTGGCACCAGCCTGGCGGCGCTGCAACGTAACAAAGATTTAGCTGGGCAGGTATCGCTGTGGATCAGTCAGCACTGTGCACTACTTGATGGCAGCGGTTCTCCCTCCATCAAAGGTAACCAAATCGCCAAAGGCAGTCAGATGCTGGCAATTGTGAATCAGTATGAGAAGCTAACCAACCCGGCCAACAGTAACCAGAGTCCGTTAGCCGCATCCCGTTATTTACTAAGCCTGACCCCATTGCAGCTGGATACCGAGCTGTTGCAGCTGTTTATCAAATGCATTGGCGTATACCCACCGGGCACAGTGGTGAAACTGACCACTGGTAAGTTAGCCTTGGTACTGGAAAATAATCCGAAAAAACCGACTCAGCCCAAAGTTAAATTGTTCTATCACAGCGTTCATCAACACCACATTATTCCAAAAGTCATGGATTTGTCGCGTCAGCAGGAAGAACATATTGAAGGCTGTGTCGATTTAAAAAAATACGGCCTGGATGTGCGAAATTACTTGTAACGAAACGGTTTTCAACACATTAAATACGATGAGTATTGCAGAATCAGTCAGTTAAAATAACTAAACTAAAATCAGTTAAAATCAGTTAAAATCAGTTAGCGCGGGCATACTGAATAACTCATTGCCCATTTCCAGCAACACAAACTGCGGTGTAATTTCTTTTAAGCGGATATCGGCCGTTACCCATTGCCCTTCCTGCAAACTCTTGCCATTCACTTTCACCCAGCGCTGCGAGCTCTGTGTGGCATAAACATGGGCTTCAAAGCGCAGTGGCGGAATTTGCCGCTGTAATTGCGCAGCCAGCTCATTGATATCTTTAGCAGGCGCAGCAGAACCGCGCTGCGCTGCGCGGGGCTGTCGGGATACGCCCTCACTGGCCGCCATGGCTGAGGCAAAACGCTGGCGCAGTTCATCCGATACTTCAACTTCGGACAGTACTGCTGATGGATCGGTAGCACTGCCTGATTGCTCAGCCGGGCGAACTGTTGGTTCGGCTGCTGCGCTTGGCGCAGTGACACTGCCAACACGCCGCTCCGGCTCAAACTGCTGTTGCTCAGACTGCTGCCCGGGCTGTTGTTCAGACGAAACGGCTGCCGCCTCCTTGTTAGCAAGCTCAGGTGCGTTGTTTATCAGTGCCGCCACAATACTGGCACTACTGGCAAGTTCAGGTTCAACCTGCTGGACTACCGCAGCGCTGGCTGTTGGCTCTGTATGGTTTGCCTTTTGCCACCAACTGGCCAGCGTAAAGCCCAGCGCCAATGCCAGCAAAAACCCCAATATTAACGCCAGGTTCCGCCAGCCGTTCGCAGCCTGAGGCCTGACGAGAGGTGAAGGCGCCGGCGCGACTTGTTGCTTCAGGGCATCCATTAAAATTGACAACATTAACCTCGCAGTATAGGCATTAGCACCATTGCTAATAAAAACCCGACAACTATACCAGTGGCGGTCAATAACGGCCACAACCAGCCTGGCAATGTCTGGCTGGGCCTGACAACGGCGTGTTGCTGGTTTGGCGGCAGCACTTCAGTTGCCGCCAGCTGTACCTGTGCCAGCTCTACCGTGGCTTGCTGCTGACTATATGCCGCCAGCATAGCCCGATCGGCCAGTAAATTAAGCAATCGTGGAATACCACCACTGTGCTGATAAAGCGCAGTAATCGCTTTGCTACTAAATACCGGCCGGCTGCAACCCGCTACGTGCAGCCGGTATTTTAAATAGTGCTCAACGTCCGTTACAGCCAACGGTAACAAGTGATAGCGGGCAGTAATGCGCTGCGCTAACTGACGTAAGTCATTGCGCTGCAGTAACTGCTGCAATTCAGGCTGCCCAATTAAAATAACCTGCAGCAATTTTTTGGTATTGGTTTCCAGGTTGGTCAACAAACGCAGCTGCTCCAGCACCGCTGGCTGTAAATGCTGTGCTTCGTCTATTATCAGAATAGTTTTTTTACCTGCCTGATGATTTTTCTGCAGGCGCTGGGTAATTTTATCGCCCAACAGTTTTAAACTGGCATCCGCTTTTTTATAGCGAATTTTCAGCTCATCACAAATTGCAGCCAGCAGTTCCAATGCAGATAACGTAGGATTTAAAATAAAGGCAACATCGGTATTGCTATCCAGTTCCTGTAACAGGGTGCGAGAGACGGTAGTTTTCCCGGTACCCACTTCACCGGTTAACAGCACAAAACCGCCAGCATCGCCCAGACCATAGCGTAAATGCGCTAATGCCTCAGTATGACGCGCGCCCAGATACATAAAATCCGGGTTAGGGGCAATTGAAAAGGGCGGACTGGTTAAACCGAAAAAACCGGTATACATCAAAGCATCCTGCGTTAATAGCGCTGCAAATTAGACTGACGGCGCTATAATGGCAAAAAATAAGCAATCAGGAAAGCATGTGCAAAGATATCTTGTAGGTGGTGCAGTACGTGATGAGCTGCTGGGCTATCCCTTTCATGAACATGATTGGGTGGTCGTGGGCGCCACGCCTGAGCAAATGCTGGGGGCAGGCTACCAACAGGTCGGCAAAGATTTCCCGGTGTTTCTGCATCCACAAACCAAGGAAGAGCACGCGCTGGCACGGACCGAGCGTAAAAATGGTAAGGGTTACACCGGCTTTAGCGTTTATGCTGCGCCCGACGTTACCCTGGAGCAGGACTTACAACGGCGTGATTTAACCATCAATGCGATTGCCAGAGACGACAACGGCAATTATATCGACCCATTTAACGGCCGGGCTGACATTGAGCAGAGAGTTTTGCGCCATGTCTCAGCAGCATTTGCTGAAGACCCACTGCGCGTGCTGCGGGTTGCCCGTTTTTATGCCCGCTACGCCCACCTGGGCTTTAGGGTAGCCGATGACACCATGGCGTTAATGCGCCAGCTAAGCCATAGTGGTGAGTTACAAACCTTAAGCCCGGAGCGGGTGTGGCAGGAAACCGCTAAAGCATTAAACAGCCAAAGCCCGGCCGCTTATTTTCAGCTGCTTTATCATTGCGGTGCGCTGCAGGCGTTAATGCCTGAATTGGCAGCGTTATGGGGAGTGCCGCAGCCAGAAAAGTGGCATCCGGAAATTGATACTGGTGTTCACACCCTGCTGGTGCTTGGCCAGGCCGCAACGATGTCTGATCGGCTGGATATCCGTTTTGCCTCCCTGGTGCATGACTTAGGCAAAGGCGTCACCAAAGCCGAGCTGTTGCCGTCCCACCATGGTCACGAGTACACCGGCCTGAAGTTAATTGAGCAGCTGTGTCAGCGATTGCGAGTGCCAAATGATTGTCGTGAGCTGGCACTGCTGGTCTGTGAATACCATCAGCTGGTACATAAAGCCCGCGAATTAAAGTCGGCCACAATACTCAAGCTGTTTAATGGTATTGATTTGTGGCGTAAACCACAGCGTCTGGATGACATTTTATGCTGTTGTCAGGCTGATTTGCGCGGTCGCACAGGGTTTGAGCAGGCTGACTACCCGCAGGCCCGTTATTTACAACACCTGGCCCATGCCGCTAAGGCGGTGAATGTGCGCGATATTGTCGCCACGGGTATTCAGGGTGCAGCCATTGGTGATGCGTTACAACGCGCCCGCTTAGCGGCGATCAGCACAGCAAAGCGGGCCTGGCAGGACAATTAGCTTTTTTCTCAAAGACTAAGTGCCTCAGGCGGCAAACCACCCGAGGAAAATAATCAGCCCTACTCCTAATAACAGCCGGTAAATCACAAAGGGCAGCATGCCCATCCGGCTGATAACTTTCAGGAAAAAGTGAATACAAATTATCGCGCTGATAAACGCCAGGCCCATTCCCAGCAATATCGCGTTTAAGTCAAATCGCGTTGGTTCGGCCAATAATTTACTGGCCTGATATCCGCCGCTTAACATAATAATCGGAATAGATAATAAAAAAGAGAACCGCGCCGCGCTGACTTTATCTAAACCCAGTAGCATCGCCGCAGTCATGGTAATGCCAGAACGCGACGTACCCGGGATCAATGAGATAGCCTGAGCAACACCAATAAATAACGCCTGCCCCCAGGTAAGCTGCTCCATACTTTGTTGCTGTTTCGCCGTAGCATCAGCCCACCACAATGCCAGACCAAAGATAATGGTGGTGCTGGCGAGTACCCAGGGTGAACGTAAGTAGGTTTCTATGTAATCTGCCGCTAATAAACCCGCCAGTCCGGCGGGAATGGTTGCCAGAATAACCCACCACGCCAATTTACTATCGGTACTGTGGCGACCGCCAAGGCTTTGCACCCAGCCTACGGTTAAGCGGCCTATGTCCTGCCTGAAATACAGGATGACCGCCAGCAACGTGCCGACATGCACCGCGACATCAAAAGCGATACCCTGATCTCGCCAGCCCAGAATAGCCGACGGCAAAATAAGGTGCGCTGATGATGAAATAGGTAAAAACTCAGTAAAGCCCTGCAGAATAGCTAAAATAATAACTTCTACCGTACTCAATTACACTCACTCCAATTAAACGGCACTGGCCAGATTTGTTGTTTGTTTTTAGGATAATCCTGCCACAGTCTGGCATAGCTTAACCCGCTTTGCGGATGGATGTCGTCCGGTGCTAACTCCGCCATTGGCCATAGCACAAAAGCATTTTCAGTAATTTCACCCCGAGGCAGAACAACCGGTTGCTGGCAAATCGTGTGATCGTAAGTCAGTAAATCTAAATCCAGGGTGCGACCACAAAATTTTTCAGCTCCGCGGATCCGGCCATGGCTATCTTCAATTTGTTTAAGTACCAATACACAATCGGCAATACTTAATGCGGTATCGGTAGCGGCGACCAGATTGTAAAACGGATCGCCGTTAAAGCCGACCGCTTCGCTTTCATACACTCTGGATAATTGCACCTGACCAAAATACTGCTGCAAGGACAATACGCCGGCCCGAACATAGTGCTCGCGGTCTGTGTTGCTGCCAATACTGATAAAAATACGAGCCATCAGGCTTGCTCCCGTGCCGTCATTGACGACTCCCTGACCGCTGCGGCTGTGCGAACAATATGCACACCGACCGTTTGCGCCTGAGCCACCGCACCTGGCTTGCTGACAGTCACTTCTACTTTGCTGGTGGCAAATTCCGTCAGTAACATGCTGGCCACCCGTTCTGCTACGGTTTCAATCAGCTCTATCGGCTGGGCGGTGATCAGCGTCGTCACTTTTTCAGCAATAACGGCATAATCGAGGGTCAGGCTGATATCGTCGGTCGCGGCGGCCGTGCGCTGGTCAGCTGTCAGGGTTAAATCAAGCAACAACCGCTGCTGAATGGATTTCTCCCAGTCGTAAACTCCGATAACGGTATCGACTTGTAGCTGTTTTATAAAAACTATGTCCATTCAGTTAAATCCGGATTGCGTTATTTTTCGTTTAAGGTAGGCTGGTCGGATAGGTAAATAGCCACCAAGCCCTTATTCTGCTGCTATAAAGCGAGCGGCAATCTTATCGTAAAAACTGGTGCTGAGGAACCGTCGGAATGACCCTGCTGATTGTTATTATGATGTTTGCTGCCTATTTATTAGGCTCGGTGTCATCAGCAGTGCTGGTATGCCAGCTTTTTCGCCTGCCCGATCCCCGCTTTCACGGTTCAGGCAACCCAGGTGCTACTAACGTGTTACGCCTCGGCGGTGCCTTCCCGGCAGTACTGGTGTTGGTGTTTGATATATTAAAAGGCACTATTCCGGTCTGGGGCTCGTATTTTTTACAAATTGAACCCATCTGGCTTGGCGCTATCGCCATTTGTGCCTGTTTAGGCCACATTTACCCGGTGTTTTTCGGCTTTAAAGGTGGCAAGGCGGTGGCTACCGCGTTTGGCGCCATGATGCCAATAGGCTTGGATCTGGCCGGGCTGCTCATTGCCAGCTGGATTTTACTGGTGGCACTAAGTGGCTACTCGTCGTTAGCCGCTATTATTACTGTGGCATTAGCACCGCTGTTTACCTGGTGGATAAAGCCCTTATATACCATCCCGGTATTAATGCTGAGCATTTTGATTATTGCCCGCCATCGCCAGAATATTGTCCGGCTGTATCAGGGCAAAGAGAGCAAAGTGTGGGATAAATCTAAGCGCATTCGCGAGTGATTCTTTAGCGTTTCAATAATAAAACTCTTTTTATAAAAAACAAAGTTCCCAACGCAAGGTTGGAATCCGGCTTAAGCGGCTGGGCTTAAGGTTGCAACTCCCGCCCTGGCTCGCCACAGCAACTCGCTACCGCTTGCGCGTTCGCTCAGACACTCTGTGGCGCCCAGATCGGGATTCCAACCTTCCGCTTTTTAAGCGATTTATACCGGCGCTAATTCCTGCATTGGCCAACGTGGCGTTACACCAATGGTTAAATCTTGCTGCTGGCCAGCCTGCAAACGCTGACACCCGGCATAGGCAATCATTGCGCCATTATCCGTACAAAACTCTTTACGTGGATAATAGACTTCACCACCCCTGCGTTTTAATAATACCGCCAGCTGCTCCCGCAGCGACAGGTTAGCACTGACGCCACCGGCAATCACCAGCCGCTGAAAACCGGTTTGATCCAACGCCCGCTCGCATTTAATCACCAGGGTATCTACCACCGCTTGTTGAAACGAGGCGGCAATATCGGCCTGTACCTGCTCGCCGCTGCCTTCTTTAGCAATGACATTAGCCGCCGAAGTTTTCAGACCACTAAAACTAAAATCCAGCCCGGGCCGGTCAGTCATTGGCCGTGGGAACTTATATTTTTTACTGTCGCCGGTTAGTGCCAGTTTTGCCAGCAACGGGCCGCCCGGATAATCCAGGCCCATTAGTTTTGCGGTTTTATCAAACGCCTCACCGGCCGCGTCATCTATCGACTCGCCCAGCAACTCATACCGGCCAATACTCTCCACTCCAACCAGCTGAGTGTGGCCGCCGGATACCAGTAGCGCTAAAAAAGGAAACGGCGGTGGATTATCTTCCAACATGGGTGCTAATAAATGGCCTTCCATATGATGTACCGCCAGCGCTGGCCTCTGCCAGGCATAGGCCAGGCTGCGACCTATGGTAGCGCCGACCAGCAAGGCCCCGGCTAACCCAGGCCCGGCTGTATAGGCTACGCCATCAATATCACTGGCCGTTACGCCGGCTTGTTTAAGCGCCTGCTTAATCAATGGTAAGGTTTTTTTAACATGGTCGCGCGACGCCAGCTCAGGCACGACTCCGCCGTAATCAGCATGCAACGGGATCTGGCTATACAGCACATGGCTTAGCAGCCCTTTTTCACTATCATAAATAGCAATAGCCGTTTCATCACAGGATGTCTCTATACCTAATACGCGCATCGTCTTCCCAAAAATCGTGTTAAAAAATCAGCAAATAGTAGGATCTGGCCAGAAAGTTCAGGTACACTTGCCGGCCTTTAACGCGCGCATTGTATCGACTTCACCGTGTCAGAGCCAGAAGATCTGATTTAAGATCACTTATTCGCTTTACATTGGTAGGGGTTTTTGCGTAAAATGCCGCACCATTTTTAATCGTAATTGGTTACCGATAACCAAGTTTGACCGAGGTGAGAATTTAATGCCTGTTGTTAAAGTAAAAGAAAACGAACCCTTTGACGTAGCGTTACGTCGTTTTAAGCGCTCTTGTGAAAAAGCTGGCGTGTTGGCTGATGTTCGCGCAAAAGAATTTTACGAGAAGCCTACCTGGGTTCGTAAGCGCAAGAAAGCTGCAGCGGTAAAACGCCATGCTAAGAAGCTTTCTCGCGAAAATGCACGTCGGATCCGCCTGTACTAATTACAGTCATCCGGCGTTAACCTGCCTAATTGCTTATTGGCGATTTTAGCTGGCAGGTTCGCAACAAGGTTTCAGGCCGATATCTGCACACCGTGTTCTTTGAGCACGGTTTGTCTTTTTCTGGAAAGCATATAAAGGACATCAGTGGCAGGACAAATTCCGCGTCAGTTTATTGATGATCTGCTCGCCAGAACAGACATTGTAGAGCTGATTGACCAACGCGTACCCCTTAAAAAAGCAGGTAGTAAAAACTACTCTGCCTGTTGCCCGTTCCATAACGAAAAAAGCCCATCCTTTACTGTCAGCCCCGATAAACAGTTCTATCACTGTTTTGGTTGTGGCGCCCATGGTAATGCCATCAGCTTTATGATGGAGTTTGAGCAACTGGAGTTTGTCGAGGCCATTGAAGAACTGGCCAAGCAACTGCATATGGAGGTGCCGCGCGAACAGGGCAAAGGCCCAAGCCGCCCTGCCGCACAGGCCGATGACTACAGCTTAATGCAGCAAGCTGCCGACTATTACCAGCAACAACTGCAGCAACATGCTAATGGCCCGGCGGTGCAACAGTATTTGCAAAAGCGGGGCTTGTCAGCGCAAACCATTACTGATTTTCAGCTGGGCTATGCCCCGGATGGCTGGGATGGTGTATTAAAGCAATTAAGTAACGGCAAACCGCGGGCAGTGCGTGAACAGTTAATTGAGCTAAAGCTGGTTAACCGCAACGACAATGGCCGCGAATATGATTTTTTCCGCGACCGCTTAATGTTCCCTATTCATGATAAGCGGGGCCGGGTTATTGCCTTTGGTGGCCGTATTTTAAATGATGGCCAGCCCAAATATCTGAACTCGCCGGAAACCCGGCTGTTTCACAAAGGCCGCGAACTGTATGGCTTGTATCAGGTACGCCAGCAACCGGGTCATTTAAAGCAATTGTTGGTGGTTGAAGGTTACATGGACGTGGTCGCTCTGGCCGAGCACGATATCCGCTTTGCCGTAGCGTGTTTGGGCACCGCGACCACCTCAGATCAAATGCACACCCTGTTTCGCTACAGCCCGAAAGTAATTTGCTGTTACGACGGCGACCGGGCCGGCCGAGATGCAGCCTGGCGCGCCTTACAAAATGCCCTGCCGCAGTTAAAAGATGGGGTCGAACTGAATTTTGTGTTCCTGCCCGATGGCGAAGACCCCGATTCGTTGGTGCAAAAAGAAGGTAAAGCCGCTTTTATGGCCCGCTTAGAGCAGGCGCTGCCACTCAGTCAGTATTTGTTTGAACATTTACTGCAGGAGTTTGACGCCAATACCGACGGTGGTAAATCCGCGTTAATGGCCAAAGGCAGTGAACTAATCAAGCAAATTCCCAGTAGTTTTTATCAGGAAACGTTACAACAAAAGCTGGATAATTTGCTGGGCCGCTCGAGTGAGCGCTTAAAACCGGCCAGCACGAGGCAGCAAGCACGGCCTGCCCCGGCTACAATTAAAATGACGCCTATGCGTCGGGCTATTGCGTTGTTGCTGCAAACTCCTGAGCTGGTTAACGTTATGCCTTACACCCCGGAACTGGCCAGTGCCGATATTCCGGGCGTTAGTTTGTTACTGGCCGTGCAGCAGCATTTGGTCGATAAACCCGGGCTTAGCACCGCGCAATTGCTTGAATACTGGCGCGATCTGCCAGAGCATGCCATCCTGTTAAAACTGGCAGCCTGGCAACATCAGATCGAACCTGAGCAGCTTTCAGCGGAATTTCTGGATACGTTCCACTCTATTGAAGACCAATATCTGCAACAACGACTGGAAGCTCTGGAACGAAAAGATAAACTAAAACAACTGACCCAGGCCGAACAACATGAATATGTGCTGTTGCTAAAAGCACTGAAAAGCAAAAAACCGCGACCAGCAGGCTAACTCCGACTGGCTAGAAAAGCTTCGGTTTGTTATAATCGCTAGTTCGCATTTTTATATTAATCAACATTGGTGGAAGATAAGTCTCTATGGAGCAAAGTCCTCAGTCGCAGTTAAAACTCCTGATCATTAAAGGTAAAGAGCAAGGGTATCTTACTTTTGCCGAAGTTAACGATCACCTTCCACAAGACATTATCGACTCTGATCAGATCGAAGATATTATTCGAATGATCAATGATATGGGTATTCAGGTGTTTGAAAACGCGCCTGATGCCGATGATTTGATAATGGCTGATGCCTCAACAGATGAAGACGCCGCAGAAGAAGCCGCTCAGGCTTTAGTCAGTGTCGATAAAGAACTGGGCCGTACTACCGATCCGGTGCGGATGTACATGCGGGAAATGGGTACCGTTGAGCTTTTAACCCGTGAAGGCGAAATTGACATCGCCAAGCGGATTGAAGACGGCATTAATCAGGTGCAAACCTCGGTTGCTGAGTACCCGGAAGCCATTACTTACCTGTTGGAGCAATGGGATAAGTTTGAAGCGGAAGAAATTCGTTTAAGCGATATTGTCTCAGCCTTTATTGACCCGAACGAAATTGATGAAGCGCCGGTTATTGCCAGCCACATCGGTTCAGACGTGCCGGAAGATAAACAAGACGATGACAACGACGATGACAGCGACGATGACAGCGACGATGATTCTGAAGCCGACACCGGTCCGGATCCTGAAGAAGCACGGATAAAATTCGGCGAATTACGCGCTCAGTATGACGTTACCCGTAATTCTATCGAAAAAAATGGCCGCGAACACGCGACCACCAAAACAGAAATTGAAAAGCTCAGCGAAGTATTCCGCTGCTTCCGTTTAGTGCCCAAACAGTTCGATCGCCTGGTTAAAAACATGCGCGAAATGATGGACCGGGTACGGATCCAGGAACGGTTGTTAATGAAGCATTGCGTTGAATACGCCAAAATGCCGAAGAAAACTTTCGTAAAAGCGTTCACCGGCCATGAAACCTCAACCGCCTGGATTGATGCTGAAATTAAAGCGGGCAAAGGCTATTCAGTGCGTCTGCAGGAAATGCAGGAAGACTTAGTACGCAGCGTTGAAAAGCTGAAAAAAGTTGAAGAAGAAACCGGTTTAAGTATCTTTAAAATTAAAGACATTAACCGCCGCATGTCGATAGGTGAAGCGAAAGCCCGCCGCGCCAAGAAAGAAATGGTCGAGGCCAACTTGCGTCTGGTTATCTCTATCGCGAAAAAGTACACCAACCGTGGTTTGCAATTCCTGGATTTAATTCAGGAAGGTAATATCGGTCTGATGAAAGCGGTCGATAAGTTTGAATACCGTCGTGGTTATAAGTTTTCAACTTACGCCACCTGGTGGATCCGTCAGGCCATTACCCGTTCAATCGCCGACCAGGCGCGCACCATCCGTATTCCGGTGCATATGATTGAAACCATCAACAAGCTGAACCGTATTTCACGGCAGATGTTGCAGGAAATGGGTCGCGAACCGACACCAGAAGAATTGTCTGAACGGATGCAAATGCCAGAAGACAAAATTCGTAAGGTGTTAAAAATCGCCAAAGAGCCTATTTCAATGGAAACGCCAATTGGTGATGATGAAGACTCGCACTTAGGCGACTTTATTGAAGATGCCGGCGGTGAGTCACCGCTCGATTCTGCCACCATGGAAAGCCTGAAAAACGCTACCAATGAAGTGTTAGCCGGTTTAACCGCCCGCGAAGCTAAAGTACTGCGGATGCGTTTCGGTATCGATATGAACACCGATCACACCCTGGAAGAAGTAGGTAAACAATTTGACGTAACCCGCGAGCGGATCCGCCAAATTGAAGCCAAGGCACTGCGTAAACTGCGCCACCCTTCGCGCTCTGAAGTATTAAAAAGCTTCTTAGACGAATAAACGAACGCGGTAGCAACACCATCCCATAAAGGCGCCAGACGGCGCCTTTATTATTTAATAACAGCATAAAGCCTAAAAAAGCAGCAATTAACCATACTTAGCCTAATAAGCCGGATGACAAAGCACGTAAAAGTTTTTATACTGCACGCCGCTTTAACGCGAAAGAAGTTTAACGTGGCCCCATAGCTCAGTTGGTTAGAGCGCTCGACTCATAATCGATCGGTCGCTGGTTCGAGTCCAGCTGGGGCCACCATTTCAATCTTCGCTTTCATGTTCCCCACAGCGGACTATTCCCTCTTGCAGCTTAAGCTACTGCGCGTTCAACTCACACAAAGCAATGCTTTGTTACAACGCTCGTTTCACCCTGCTGGGGCCGCCATTTCAAACTACGCCTTTCTGTCAACTCTTTGTACACTATACCTTTTGCAGCTTTTCACCAACGATACTCATTTATTCAATAGGGAAATCGAGCTTATGCCAGGCTTTCATACCCCCTATTAAATTGCTGACATCTTTAAAGCCTGCTCTTAATAGAATACTCACCCCTACTCCGGCACGATGTCCCACGCCACAGGTGACGACTACAGGCCGCGTTTTATCTAAGGGTAGCTCATTGAGTTTATCGGCCAGATAGCCAACATAGCAATGAACCGCGCCGGGGATATGGCCACTGTCAAATTCGTCAATCTCGCGCACATCCAGTACTTGCGGTTTATTGCCTGCATGGTGCAGCGCCGCTGGCGTTATAGTCCCGCTGTGCTCAGTTTCCTGTGCGCCATCCCGCCAGCTTTCAAAACCACCTGCCAGGGCACCTTTTACATTATCCAGGCCAATATTACTTAAATGACGCACGGCAGTGTCCACATCGTCGTTGCGGTCGGTTACCAGACAAATTGCATTGTCGGCATCACCAACCCAACCACCAAATACTGGCAGGCCACCGAGCCAGATACTGAAACTGTCAGGAATATGACCACCGGCAAAAGCTTCCGGCAGGCGGGTATCGTAAATCAGGGCGTTTTGGGTCGTTTTATCGAAGTCAGCTGTCGATAATAAGCCGACATCACCATCTCGCAAGGCCGGGGGTAAGCCTCCTGCTAAATTAACCTTCTCCAAGTGTCGGAAATAAGGTGGCCTTGGCAGGCGTTCGCCGCCTTTTTTGCTCGCAAACTCCTGCCGCGACAGGGTAAACACATCGTTATAGGTTTTTTCATCACCAAGCGTTGACCAGCTTCGCTGTGCCATGCCACTGCCGCAAACCGAGCCCGGGCCATGGGCCGGCAGCACCAGAGCGGTATCGCCAAGACCGGCCAGTTTATTATGTACAGCATCATAAATACGCCCGGCATTTTCAACGGCTTTATCGCTATCTGGTAAGTCAGATCGACCGGTGTCACCGAAAAATAAGGTATCGCCGGTGAATATTGCCCACGCGCGGTCGGCATCATCATCTTTGTATACCGCATAACACATACTTTCCGGTGTATGACCGGGTGTGTGAAATGCGCGAATTAATAACTTGCCTATGTAAAAGGTGTCGCCGTCTTCAAGCCGGATATCGCCATGGCCAAAAGTTTTATGGTTGCCGTTAACAATGCTGGCGCCAGTGCGCTTGGCCAACCAGGCTGCGCCCATTACAAAATCTTCGTGGCGGTGGGTTTCGACAATATGGGTGATCCGGGTCTCCATCTGGCGGGCTGCATCAAGGTATTTTTGCACATGTCTGCTCGGGTCGACTAACATTGCCTGCTCACCGTCGGCCAGCAGCCAGGCATAATGCGCAATACCGGGGGTTTCTATTCGACGAAGTTCCATTGTAGCGGCCTCCTTTTAAATCACTCAAAACTTTTAATATCAATAAAAACTAAAATCTCCTTATCTTGAATATGCAAAATTAATACCCTGAAAGTTCTCTGTTAAAAAAACACATTCAATTTGAATCAAAAACCATTAAGCATCTGAATAATATGGTCAATTTAGAGATTTTTTTGCTAGTGACGGACACCTGACAATGGCGATGTACAGGTTTGCTATTCGCATTTCAAAATACGATGGTAATATTTACAACCTCAATAACAATGCTACGCTCTTGCTAAAGCATCATTTAGAACACGTTGTCTTTACCGCTTTTGCAAGGAATGGTCGAACGTGCATTGTTTAAAAGGAATACCCATGGAAAAACTTATCCTTTGTTTGCTGGTTGTAATTTCGCCTTTATATGCCGGAGGCAGCATGCCTGACGATTTAGTCATTATCCAAAAACCAATTACGTTCGATGACACGCGCAAAGCACTGACCCTGCAGTATATGCAGCAACGTTACGGTATGGTGCAGGATGAGCCAACTATTAAGCCTAAGATGGTGGTGGTGCACTGGACAGTGATCCCGACTTTTGAGCAAACCTTTAATGCGTTTAACCCGCCACAGCTGCCGGCTGCGCGCGACGGCATAAGGGCGGGAGGCAATTTAAATGTCTCCAGCCAATTTGTGATTGACCGCGATGGTACTATTTATCAGCTAATGCCAGAAACGACTATGGCGCGCCATACTATTGGCCTGAATTACACCGCTATTGGCATTGAAAATATTGCTGACGGTGACAGCCTGCCAATGACGGAGGCACAATTAGATGCCAATAGCCGGCTGATACGTTATTTAGCGGGAAAATACCCGATAGAGTATGTGCTGGGCCACAGCGAATACCACCGGTTTCGGGATACTGACTGGTGGAAAGAGACCGACAGCAGCTACTTTACCGAAAAAAACGACCCTGATCTTGCCTTTATGAACCGTTTGCGCAGCAAGTTAAGCGATTTATCACTAACACCACTGCCTTGAATTATTGCAAGTATTAAGGTTGAGCGCCTTTACGCCGTTGCTGTTTATCTTGATACATTGCGGCGTCGGCCTGGCTTAACAGTTTATCGCCATCTGTAATATCCCCTGGCTGCCATTGCACCAGCCCCAAGCTGGGACCGTTGTAATTCAGACTAAGGTTGCTTAGCGCGAAGCGGCCACTGGTGGCAGCGCGGATCCGCTGTACTAAATGCTCAGCCTGCTGCTCTGCGGAGCTACCTGCTGAAAACTGACATAACATCACAAATTCGTCGCCGCCGTGGCGGGCAGCAAAATCCCCGGTGCGCATCGCATTGCGGATCCGGTTTGCAAACTCCCGCAAAAACTCATCGCCGGTTTCATGGCCGTGGTTATCGTTTATGGCCTTAAACCCGTCTAAGTCGATAAACAGAATAAAAAAGCTGATTTGCTGACGTGCTGAGCGCGCCAACTGGCGGGCCAGTTCGTTAAATAAATAACGGCGGTTGGGCAGTGCCGTCAGGGCGTCGTGCTGTGCCTGATACTCCAGCTGCTGATTTACCCGGGTAAGCGCCTGATGGTCGGCCAGCCTGCTGGCCATAAGTGATAACGAATTACTGATTGCCGACAGCAATACCTTATTTTCAGACTCTGTTGCTGCAG
Organism: Arsukibacterium sp. UBA3155; assembly: GCA_002364615.1. Taxonomy (GTDB): domain Bacteria; phylum Pseudomonadota; class Gammaproteobacteria; order Enterobacterales; family Alteromonadaceae; genus Alishewanella. The sequence continues at coordinate 263,494 of DEYP01000028.1, forward strand.
AGGGGCTGAGCAGAGCAAAAATAGCTGCTGTCGGGGTGTATTCAGCAAATATCTTAAGCAAGATGGCATTTTGCCCAGGCACAAGTAAGGTATCAAATTGTTGCTGTACATCGTCTGATATGGTTATAGGGATGAGACTGCGCCGCCGGGTTTCGACGCTCAGTTCAGCGCGCAGCGTCGAGACCACCCGCTGCCAGGCTTGCTGATCAGGGGCAATGGCAACATAGTCATCGTTAACCAACTCAAAGGCGATTGCCTGACTACAAAAACCGCTTTCCATCATGTAACCCGCGGTCTGGTTCACCGTTAAACTCAGTGACTGCCCGCCGACGCAAAGCTCACTTATTCTGGCAAATAAGGTTACCCGGTTAAGCTCTGACTCGGCCTGCTCTGCTCTTTTCGCGACTAAGTTTGCCTGATCTTCGCGGATAAGCTGATGCGAGATAAGGTCGGCACACAGTTGCAGCAGTTCAGACAAATTCGACATGCCGGTCAGGGCAACATGATGCGAGCTGGCGCCACACAGGGTACCAAAAATACTGCCATCCTGATTTTTTACCGGCACACTAATATAGCTTTTTAACCCCAGTTCGCGGGCTGCGTCAGAATCGCCCCAGCAGCCTGCGACATCTTCGGTAACAAATTGCTGGCTTTCCAGTGCTCTTTTACACAGCGTATCCTGCCAGGGTACTGTAAGCTCTTCCGGCAGTGTTAACGCGCCGGCATTGTGGGCAATAAGGATATGCTGCACGCCGGCAGTTTCGTCAATGGCGGTAAGGTAGGTCGATTCCAGGCCGGTTATCCGCTGTAGCAGCGCTAGCAATGGCCGGGTTAACCCTTCAACGGTATTAGCAGTCGCCACAAACTGGGCCAGTTGTTCAAGCTGTTTGTCCATTGAAAATTCACTATATTAGGAAATTACATCTAACTAACAAGGCTTTAGTTAAGGTTAGTTGCTAACCGATAGTCTGACAATGTACCTTGCAGGTAATCTGAGGATATTATTCGGCGGCTAACTGATTAGCAAAATCGTGGTTTACATCGCGATGGCCGGCTTCATCGGCACGCACAGCAATAATCACCTCACGCAGGCGGGCATCAGCGGCTAAATTCCAGTAGTCAATGGCAACCTGAGGCGCCGGAACATTTTCAATGACCTGATTATCCACTTCCTGCAAGTAACAACTGTAACTGTATACCGCTTCCTCCTCAAAATACCCCACCAGCCGATGAGCAGTTTTTGCCGAAATAATATACAACAGTAAAAAACCACTAAAAAATATGCCCTGGGCCATCAGGATTAGGAACCGCTCAAACCAATTCGGTTTAGCAATCTGGATAAACGTCATCAGGTGCATTCGCTCGTTTTCGGCTTCGTCCAGTAGGGTGCGGATCCAGCCATGATCGTCCTCCATCCGACGTAAACTACGCATATGCCGCAGCATACCGGCCACCATACCCGGCACACCGGCTACCGTTTCCAGAATAACCGCCCGATGGCCATAGCGTTTGGCGAAAAACGTATCGGCGCAAAAACGCAGCATTTTGGTCAGCCGAAAGGCGATGCGGTCGGAGAAATTGGCAGGCGCGTGGTGTGAGGCTAAAGGATCGTCGCTGGCGTTATCATTTTTTGTTGTATCGTCAGGTGCGGACATCGGAAGCTCCCCTGCTGTGCATAATGAATAAACTGAAATGTTATTAAGGTGGCAGCATAACGCTTAACCCCGACTTAACTTCTTTATAAGCCGGGGTTGTTGCACCATCGCCTGGTATATTCAGGATTTTGGTGGAATACGCTCAAGTACCGCCAGCAGCAACTGCCAGTACTGGCCGACGGTTTCAATATTCACCATTTCATCCGGCCCATGCGGATAACGGATAGTCGGGCCAATCGACACCATATCCATATCAGGGTAGGGCTTTTTAAACAGACCACATTCTAAACCCGCGTGAATAACCATAATAACCGGCTGTTTCTGATAAATATCCTGATAAGTATCGTTAACGATTTTCATCACGGCCGAGTCCGGATCTGGCTTCCAACCCGGATAAGCCCCACTGAATGTGACTTCTGCCCCGGCCAGATCGGCCAGCGATGTTAACATGGTTTCGACATGCTCGCGGCCCGAGTCAATTAACGAGCGAATTAAGCACAGAACCTGCACCTGATTGCTACTGGTACTGATAACGCCCATATTCAGCGAGGTTTCGGTAACACCAGGTACATCGTCACTCATGCGCATTACCCCATTCGGACAGGCATGCAGCAGGTTTAATACCGCTTGCTGGCTACTGACAGTCATGACCTGTTGCGGCACACTGGTTTCGGCCAGACTAAACTTAATGGCAGGCTCTACGGCTGCCAGTTCGGTTTGGACTAACTGTTCAAAAAAACGCATTTTTTGCTGCAGCAAGTCAACTTTATTGGCAGGCAGACACAACGTTACCGCTGCTTCGCGCGGAATGGCGTTGCGAAGCGAACCGCCGGTTAACTCAGATAGCTGCAACTGTAACTCACGCGCTTCAGCGACTAAAAACCGTGCCAAAAGCTTGTTGGCGTTGCCCCGGCCCAAATGAATATTCACGCCGGAATGGCCGCCTTTTAAGCCGCTCAGGCTAATTTTCACCGCCTGGCTATTTTCAGCAACACTCTGCCAGCTAACGGGCAGGTTAAACTGGGCATCTACCCCACCGGCGCAGCCCATGTATATTTCACCTTCCTGCTCTGAATCGGTGTTGATTAATATCTCCGCCTCCAGCATACCCGGTTCCAGGCCAAAAGCGCCGGTCATGCCGGCTTCTTCATCAATGGTTAGCAGCACTTCCAGTGGCCCGTGCTTAATCTCATTGCTGCCCAGGATTGCCAGCGCGGATGCCATACCAATACCATTGTCTGAACCCAGGGTAGTACCATTGGCAGTAACCCAGTCGCCATCAATGTAAGCGTCGATAGGGTCTTTAGTGAAATCATGCGCTTTATCGGCATTTTTTTGCGGCACCATATCCAAATGGGCCTGAATAACCACAGGTTTACGGTTTTCCATGCCTGCGGTAGCCGGCTTTTTGATAATAAGGTTGCCAACCTTGTCTTCCACCACAACTAACCCAAGCTCGCGGGCCCAGGTTTGAATATGCTGGCTTAATGCCTGTTCGTGTTTTGATGGGTGAGGAATGGCACAAATTTGTTCAAACCATTGCCATAGTGGTTGTGGATATAAATCACGTAATGCAGCCACGAAAAACTCCTGAAAAGGGTGAGCGATGCGAAAATTTTCGCCAGTTTAGCATAAGCAGCACTGCACGTTGAACCACACCTGATGCACATCAGGCACTACTGTAAAGCTGCGCTTCCACTAAAAAGGCTGCGCTGCCAGTGGTTCAGGCAGAGCGTCAGCATCAGGGCGTGCTAAGTTTGAATACCAGACGACTCACTATAAATTCGGCAGGTTTTATCAGGGCAAAACCTATTGCTATTACCAGCTGCTGCTGGTCGATATCATGCTGGCTCATGCTCTGCCCCAGGCCACAACGAACAAAGAATGCCTCGCTGGGCTTTGCGCCTTGCATAGCGCCAGCCCGGAATAACGTCAGCATAAAATTGTTTATGCTACTTTGTACGGCCTGCCATAATGGCTGGTCATTCGGTTCAAACACCGCCCACTGCAGGCTTTGCAAAATACTTTGCTCGATGAACATGGCAGTGCGCCTTGCCGAGATATAGCGCCACTGTGGGTCGGTCTGGCTGGCCAGAGTGCGGGCCCCCCAAATTACCGTGCCCACCCGGGGTAAGGTTCTAATGCAATTGATACCCAAAGGGTTAAGTTGTTGTTGAACGCTGTCATCAACATTTAACGCCAGTCCGGTAATACCCATTAATTTAGCGGTAACGCCGGCTGGCGCTTTCCACACCCCATAACGGACATCATTACGACAGTATAAACCGGCAGCCACGGGCGCTGGTGGCACGGCCAGGACACCCTTTGCCAGCGGGTTGGTCATTGTTAACCAGGGATAATACATTGCGGCAAAGCTGGATGCAGGTAAACCCAGGGCACTGACAGCGGCTGCACTGCTCAGTTGCAGCTCAGCAGCCAATTCTAACAGTAACATGCAGTGACGTTGTTGCTGGCAAAACGCCAGGCTGGCGTTAATTATCGCATTACTCTGTGCATGTTTGTTGCTTTGCCAATGCTGGCCGGGCAGCAGCATCAGGCTGTAATCAGCCAACTTTGCCAGCACGGTCTGATAGAACCGGTTGTAGTCGTTTACCGTCAGAGCGGCAAGGTCATTCTCGTTATCCGGGCTGGTCAGACGGCAAATATAGGCATCTTTACCACCATTACCAAAAAATGCCATTACGGCCAGGGTCATGGCATCAGGTTGCCTACGCTGCTCTGCCGCTGCAGTGCCTTGAAACAGCCGCTGATACTCCGCAAAACCCGAAATCAAAACTGGCTGATTAAGCGGGCCTGTTTCAGTACAGCCGACCAAAGCAACCACGCTGGTCGGCACTGTTGTTACGGGTTTCGGGCTGGCAGGTACTTCAGCAGTATAAATACCGGGCCGGATATAGTCTGGCATGATGTAACTTCCCAATGTTACAGGCTCAGGCTTAAAGATAGTTAGTAAAAACCACTATGGCTATCGTCAAACCGGGTAAATTCGCTGGCTTTAGTCGCCTTAGCCACCAGATGCCGGTAATATGTACTGCTAACATCGAGATATCCCGAAGCAGGGTGGAGCAGTATTAGTGAGCAGAGCACATTATCTGAAAATTAGCATTCTCGTTTTACTTTTTGGCTGTCTCGGTTATGTGACACTATCAAGCAATGAACTGGACCAACGCTACGGTGAAGCTAGCGCGAATAACAGAGCAGCAGCGACCGTTGTTAGCGAAGCGCAAACGGAATTATATCAACAACTGGCAAAACCCATTATTGAGCGGCGCTGTGTGGTCTGCCATGCCTGTTATGACGCCCCGTGCCAGCTAAAAATGAGCTCGGCGGCCGGCATAGCACGTGGTGCCAACCCGGATTTAGTGTACGATGGCGCCCGCTTAACGGCGGCCTCGCCTAACCGGTTATTTATTGATGCATCAGGCCCGTCAGAATGGCGCCAGCGCGGGTTTCACCCGGTATTAAATGAACGACAGCAAACCGTAGAGGCGAATATTGAGGGATCTTTGCTGGCGCAAATGTTGTTGCTCAAACAACAACACCCACTACCGGCTGAAAAAGTACTGGATGATCGCTTTGACGTCAGCCTTGGTCGCGAACAACAATGCACGACTATAGAACAATTTGATAGCTATGCTAAAAAGCAGCCCATGGCAGGCATGCCTTATGGTCTGCCCGGTTTGGCAGCAGATGAGCATGCCACCCTGATTGACTGGCTGGCGCAGGGGGCAGCCATGCCCGAAACCTTGCAACTTACTGCCACTGATCAGCAGGCCGTAAACAAGCTGGAGCAGTTTTTAAATGCCGATAGCCTGAAAATGCAACTGAGCGCCCGCTATATTTACGAGCATTTATTTGCTTCGCATTTGTATTTTGAGGCGTTGACGACAGCAGATAAGCAGCCGCAATTTTATGTGTTGCTTCGGTCTGCCACGCCACCCGGCCAACCAGTACAGGTAATTGCCAGCCGCCGGCCATTTGATGATCCGGGCGTTGACAGGGTGTATTATCGGATGCAACCGGTGGTGTCGAGTATCGTGCATAAAACGCATCAGCCATACGCCATTAATGATGAATTGCTGACTAAGTGGCAGCAGTGGTTTACCGATGCAGACTATGAGGTAGCAACCCTGCCTGGATATCAACCCCAGATTGCCGCTAACCCACTAACCGCCTTTGCCCAACTGCCGGTGAATGCCCGTTACCGCTTTATGCTGGAACGGGCCGAACATACTATTATGGGTTACATAAAAGGCCCTGTGTGCCGGGGGCAAGTTGCCCTTAACGTTATTAACGACCATTTCTGGGTCTACTTTGTCGACCCCGAAATCATCAGCTCAGCTAAGCTTGATACGTTTTATCAGAGCCAACAAGCAAACCTACGGTTACCTGCAGAAGATGAAAGCACCACCCTGCCCACCCACTGGCTGGCTTTTGCCAAGCGCCAGGGCAACTATTTGCGAGCGCGCAATGAATTTATGGCTGAAGCAGTGGACAGCGGGCGCTACCTTACGCCAGCATCCATCTGGAATGGCGAAGGTGAAAATCAGAACGCCAGCCTGACAGTGTTTCGTCATTTTGATAATGCCACCGTGGTTAAGGGCCTGATTGGCGCACCACCGAAAACGGCCTGGGTTATTGATTATGTGCTGCTGGAGCGCATTCACTATTTGCTGGTAGCAGGCTTTGATGTGCACGGCAACTTTGGTCATCAGTTAATGACCCGCCTGTACATGGACTTTTTGCGAATGGAAGGGGAGTCAAACTTTCTGGCCTTTTTACCACCGGCGCAGCGTCGGGCAGAACTGGCTAACTGGTACCAAAACTCAGCGCCGGAGTTAAGCCAGTTTCTTAATGACGATATTAACGACTTTACTCAGCCAAGCGGCATTAGCTTCAGCACAGATAACCAGAAAGCAGAGCTGTACCAGCTGTTTGGCCAACACCTGCAACAGGTGCAGCCTGCTAAACACCAGCTTGCCAACAGCACACTGAGCAATAGTAGTACGCAATTACTGCAACAGCTTGCTCAGTTAACCGGTGTGCCGGCCACCACCATGCCGGAAGTGACTATGATGATGATCACCCCAACGGATGGCAGCGAGCCGGAGCTTTTTACTCTAATCCGCAACAGTGCCCATTTTAATGTCAATAGCCTGTTTGCCGAGGAAGATAACCGTGATCCGGCAAACGATAATATGACTCTGGTGCATGGTTTGCTTGGCAGCTACCCTGATGCTTTCTGGTATGTGCAGGAGACTGATATTGCTCAATTAGTCGCAGCAGCACAGCGCATTAGTAATGAACAGGATTATGCCGCTCTGCTTGATCAGTTCGGCGTCCGGCGCACTAATCCAAATTTCTGGACATTTAGTGATAACATTAATGCCTTGTTCCAACATCGAAACCCAGTCACCGGGGGCTGGCTGGATTACAATCGGCTGGAAAACCGTTAAGCCAATGCTATAAAAGCTGGAGCACAACCTAAATTTACGAGCTGCCGGAGCAGGACAATGAGATTAAGCATTTTTACCAGCGCCATAGTGTTCACCATGCTAAGTATGGTTTGCCAGGCGCAAAGCATCGCTGCCAGCAACATGGGCGTGCCAAACAACTTAACATTAGCTGAGGCCAACAAACTGGTCAGCTTACCGCTGCATTGTGTCGAAACCCCCTACCCTTATAAAACCGGAGTGACACTTGCCAGCGCAGCAGATGTGAAAGAACCCAGAGCCATGCATCCGGTGTTTTATGGCTGCTTTGACTGGCACAGTGCAGTTCATGGTTATTGGTCCATGGTAACGCTACTGCGCCAATTTCCAGAGCTGGAGCAGGCCGCACTAATAAAAGCGATTTTAAAACGCAATTTAACTGCTGATAAGGTCGCGCAGGAAGTGGCGTTTTTCAATAAAGATATTAATGCGTCGTTCGAGCGGACCTATGGCTGGGCCTGGTTACTGAAATTGTCAGACGAACTGCATGGCTGGCAGGACCCCTTGGCTGCAGAACTTGCTGCCAATCTGCAACCACTGGCTGATCTGATTGTAAAACGCTACGCTGACTTTTTACCGCGCTTGCTATATCCCATCAGGGTGGGTGAGCACAGCAACACCGCCTTTGGTTTAAGTTTTGCTTATGACTATGCCGTTAACCATCAACTCACCGGGCTGCAGCAGCTGATAACGCAGCGCGCCAAAGCGTATTATTTGCAGGATAGCAACTGCCCCATTAATTGGGAGCCCAGTGGTTTTGATTTTATCTCACCGTGCCTGGAAGAAATTGGCCTTATGCAGCGTATTTTACCTGCCAAACAGTTTTTACCCTGGTTGCAGCGTTTTATGCCGCAACTGGCTAACGCAGATTACCAGCTGGCAGTGGGTAAAGTCAGTGATCGCAGCGACGGCAAGCTGGTGCATTTAGACGGCCTGAACTTTAGCCGTGCCTGGAATTTATACGCCCTGGCAAACCAGTATCCGCAGTATGCGCACTTACGCAGTGTTGCCGATCAACACCTGGCACACTCCTACCCGAACCTGATTGGCGATAGCTATGAAGGCGGCCACTGGTTGGGTAGTTTTGCCATACATGCTTTAAATAGCGCTAAGCCGTAAAGGATCCTGATGAAAATTATCGTTAAAAGTTTACTGAAAGGCCTGGCTATTATTCTGCCACTGGTGATCACCATTGAAGTGTTGCGCTGGCTGTTAAGCATGGTTGAAAACGTTCTGGCACCGCTGCTGCAGCTGATACTGCCCGGCGAGTGGTATTTGCCCGGTATGGCCATTCTTGGGTTTGTTTTAATTTGTATTGCCATTGGCTACAGTACCCGCTGGCCAAGCCTGGATTGGCTATGGCAATTACCCGGCAAAGTTCTGATGAAACTACCGGGCACCAAACAGGTTTACGGCATCCTGCAGGATATTATTGATGTGATGTCCGGTAAAAACTTTACTGATGGTTCAGTGGTGCTGGTTAAGCTACCCACCTCAGAGATTGAGCTGATCGGTATTGTGACCAAACAGGGCGGCCAACCCAATGATCGTATGTCTTCTTTAATGCAGGAAGATCAGCTGGCGGTATTTATGCCCATGGCCTACAACGTGGGGGGCTACACCATTATTGTGCCGCGCAGTTGCACCCGCAATATTGACATGAAGCCGGCCGAAGCGCTGCAGCTGGTATTAAGCGGTGGCCTTGGCAGTAATAAAGCGCCCGGTAAAAACCTTTAGACCGGGCACGTTGCTTTGCTAGCCCAGCAGCATCCACAGTGCCACGCCAAACATCAGGCTGGCGCCAATCCGGTTTAAATACTGCACCCGGTTAGACCGGGTTAAGAACAACGCCAAAGCTTTACCACCGCTGGCGTACAGCAGCATCGACAAAAACTCCAGCAGCAGAATAATGCTGATTAAAATAACCAGCTGTGGCCAGAAAGCCAGCTGGCTGTCAATAAACGGCGGCAACAGCGCCATATGAAAAGCCCAGCCTTTCGGGTTAGACACGGCGGTAATAAAACCCTGACTAAATAAGGTACGCCGGGGCAGCAGTTGTGGCACCAGCCCGGCGGTTGGTATTGCTAACTTACCTCTCGCCCGCCACATTTGAATGCCAATATAGGTTAGATAGCAAGCACCGAGCACCTTAAACCACTGAAATACCGTGGGAAACTTCAGCATTAATGCCGCGACACCCAGCACTGCTAACACCGCGACCAGGCCAACTCCCAGCATCTCGCCCCACATCATCCAGAAGGTACGGCGCACGCCCTGGCTCATGCCCAGCGTCATCGCCAGCGTCATACACATACCCGGTGTCACCGACACAAATAAAAACGTCGGAATAAAAGCGCCCATCAGGGCCAGATTAACCATAGCAACCTCAACTGCAAACTGGCGCTATTCTCTCTGGTTGTTCCGCACTCAGCAAGAGGCTTGGGCAGAGATTTTATGGTGTTGAGCGCAGTAGCGTCGACGGCCTTGAATCAGTACGTATCTTTTGAATTTTTTGCTATGTTGCGCTATACGCACCACCCTGCTATGCTGCGTATAACGCAACACCCACTAAAGCTAGTGACGCCATGATTAAAAGCTTTAAGCACAAGGGGTTAAAGAAGTACTTCGAAACCGGTTCTACAGCAGGCATCGACCCAAAACAAGCGAAGAAAATAAGTACCCGCCTTAGCGTACTGGAGCTGGCCAAAGAGATTAATGATATCGATCTGCCCGGCTTTTTTTTGCATCCGCTAACCGGGGATCGCAAAGGCCAATGGTCAATAACCGTTACCGGAAACTGGCGTATTACTTTTGAGCTTAATGACGGTGATGTTTACATCGTCAACTATGAGGATTATCACTGATGGCTACCATGTATAACCCGCCTCATCCAGGTGAACTGATTAAAGAAACCATGGAAGCACTGGATGTCAGCGCCCGTAAACTGGCCTTGGCATTGGATGTTGCTCCCTCCACCGTACAAAGGTTGATAAGCGGTAAATCTGATATTTCTCCGGAAATGGCTATTCGTCTCGCAGCTGTGATCGGCAGCTCGGAACGTGTCTGGATGGGCATGCAAGATGCTTATGATTTGTGGCATGCCAGACAGAAAATAGATACCTCTAAGTTACAACGGCTATGTGGCGCCTAGCCAAAGTGCTTAACTGGTTTAGCCAACAGCAAAACAAAGCCATAGCGCCAGAGATAGCCGAAGTCACACAAGTCACCATGCAGGTCAATATCGCCAGAGCATTAAGCGAGCTGCAACCCGACATCCATCACGAGTTTATGCAAATTCAGGAAGAGCTTGCGGAGTATCGTTGAACCAAATTTGATTACGAAAAGGTAAATTTATGGATATTCGGGCGACTAAAACAGCGTTTTTAAATGAACTTGCAGACGTTACTCCACTACAAAAGCAAGGCGTTTCATTGGTGATAGACTGTTTAATCGAGAATGAAGTTAAAAACAATGACACCCCGATTGTCATTACAGGATACAACGATTTCGATAGAAAATCTGTTTGCCGCTTGTCTCAAGAGTTTTGTCAGCTCATGTATCCAAAGGCACAGAGTCGATTTGAATCTGAGATTCTATCGTTGGGAGGAGATAGCGTAGAAAATGCGTGTATAAATCTTATAAAACATATGAGAAGTCGAGGAACGTCGTTACTATACTGGGCAGATAACCCATCATGGTTTAAGCATTTACCCTCTGGTCTCTTTCACGTTGTCTGCCTAGAACGAAAAACTGCACATAGGGGTTACAATAAGCTATCCAGCTCCACGATTAATGTGACCCAAAAGGAATACAAAGCCGATCAACTTGTGACAGAGCTTTTTGATGGAGCTAAACACATTAATGCTCAGTACGAAGTATCTGCACAAAAAGCACATGAACTTTTTTATGACGAAGCCCAAAGCGGTTTAATCAGACCAGTACCAGCTCCTGCTGGCAAAAAATATGACGATGAAATCACTATACGCTCAGCACTTTGGCAGAAGCTTGCTTGTGTTGCTCTGCGGCGTTATCAAGGTAAAGAGTGTAACCAAGGCTTTGGATGGGATGAATCTGATGAAGGTTGGGCTGGCATCACTGTTTTTCCAATTGTTGAAAATTTAGGCATTGATGCACTGGGTGAAATCCGACAGTGTTTAGTGGGGCAAGTGTCAATGGAAGATGATGGGAGTGGTGATATCTTTCTGGCCACTGTCTGGATTCATCCCTTTTACCGCAGAAAAGGGTACTTAACTGACTTATGGCCAAAGTTGAAAGCGAGGTACGGCGACTTCAAAGTGTCTCAGCCAAACTCTAATATGCAGGCATTTCTCAAAACTATTGGTGAGTAAAAACACAAGACCGCTAAAATGCCCAAATTCAAATTTTATCTGTATTAGTTTAGATAAAATCACTTTTCAAACCTTGAGCGAGTCACGCAGTTTATCTTCGCCCAGCGCCGCCCGCAGCTCTTCCTGCTGCGGAAATTCCTGCCAGCTGCCGGCCATATCGCGAACAACTTGCGGCCAGTTATTGGCTAAGCGCTGTTGAATTAAACTAGCCAGCCACTGGTTTTGTGTCATCTTCACCTCGGCTGCAGCTTGCTTTACTTGCTGGATAAGCTCGTCATCCAGCTTAATAGTGATTCGCGTCATAGCTACCTCCAAACTTCCATTTAACAGTAAGTATAACTTTGCATAATGCAGAATCCAGTCAAACAAAACATTCGTTACTAGATAATTTCCGCAGCGCCAGTTCTTGCTTTTGCCGCTTCAAAGACATAAATTAATTACCATAATTTAACACTTAAATCACAATGCAAAAATAAGGAACTAGAACTATGGAACAACAATCTGTTTTGAAGGATGTTTTCATCTCAATGGGTGAACTGGAAAGGTATTTCGAAGGGGCAGTACCAGTGAATTTGTGGCGCGGTCTGAACATCAAGAAAAACACTGCTCTGTTTGACCTGATTGAAACCCCGCACAAAATGTCGAATGGCAGGATCCGTAAGCCAGATATCACCATTGAAAACGGTTGGGTTAAGGTTAAACATTGGCCTCGGGGCATTTCTACTTTTGATAAACCCGGAGTACCAAAGGGAAAGGACTGGGTACATTACATCATTCCAGCGGGAACACCGTTACCGCGCGGTTTAGCGATTGTTAAAGACTCTTACAACCAAACCTTTATGGCAACGCACTACACTATCGCCCCGGCCCATGATATGCCTATAGCTACATTCAGAAATCTGCTAAGGTCTTTCGCAGCTCAAATTGAAAGGATAGCAAAATGATTGAAATTTCAAACGCTGCTGCGCCTTTACTGGTGCAAGCGCTGCGTGACGCGGTAAGGTACAATGAACAGCTTTTGACCAGTGAAACCTTACGCGATCGCGCTGACTACGAAGAATATTTAATGGAAGTAAGTCAGCTTTACGCTGAAGTTAAAGCGCAGTACAAACGGATTGAAACTGATGTTGGTATAGCGTTAGACGATATTGTTTAACTACCTGCAGCTGACTGGCGTTAATTCCCACTCCGGAAACGCCAGCCGCTGTATGCAAGACCGGCGGAGGATCGTATGAGTAAAAAATATACTCTTGAATCACTTAGGAAAATGAAAAGTAATACCGACCTTGTGCGGGCAATAAACACCACCGAGTTAGATATTATGGAGCAGTCTATTGCAGACCCAAATACGCCCTATCTGACTGATGAAGAACTGAAAGAATTGACTACGCCAGGAGAACGGCAGAACAGCTAAAATAAATATCTCCGTCCTGTCGAATCCCGCCCTGCTGCTTCGACTAAGCTGTAATTCAGAAAATTATTGAGTTAGCGCAGGAGAATCAACATGTCAGGCAATACCGTAACATTGCACCGGGTTATCAAAGCTACACCAGAGCGGCTATATCGTGCTTTTTTAGATGCAGATGCGCTGGCGAAATGGTGCCCGCCATATGGTTTTACCGGCAAGGTGCACAGCATGGATGTGCGGGTGGGCGGTGGTTATAAAATGTCTTTTACCAATTTTAATACCGGCTGTTTTAAGCAAAAAGCCGGTATTACCCGGCTTTGTTTGTTTTATTCAGCACGACACCTGCCCTACATCAGCTGAATACCGCCACCAAAGCTGCGGTAAATACCTACCAGCCGGATAAAGCTTTGCTGTTGCAGTTGCGCTAATTGGTCTCGGCTTTGCAGCAGTTCTCGCTCAGCGTCCAGCAAGTCCAGAAACTCACCGGTGCCGGCGTTGTAGCGCTGACGGGCAATTTGCACCGCCTTGTTACCAGCCTGCCATTGTAGTTCAGTGCTAAGTTGCTGCTGACGGCTTAAGTTGTAGCTGTTAAGCGCTAATTGCATTTCATTAATGGCGTTAAACACCTGCTGTTCAAACTGGGCCAGCGCCATCTGGCTGCTGGCCTCGGCCTGGCGGATACGGGCTTTTACTGAGCTTAAATCTGCCGCCTGCCAGCTTAACGTTGGCGCCACTGCCCAGCTTTGGCTGTCACTGCCCAGTGTTAAACCCGGGCCGGAGATAAAACCCAGAAAACCACGTACTGACAAATTCGGATACAAATCAGCCGTCGCCACACCAATTTGCGCCGTGCGGGCTGCCAGTGTCCGCTCGGCGCTGGCGACATCGGCGCGGTAGCGTAGGTAGTTCTCCCCGTTAACCAGCGCCACTGGTTGTTTTAACTCCGGTAAATGCGGCACCGCACCCAGTTGTAACTGACCCGGACGCTGCCCCAGCAAGGCCGATAAGGTGGCATCTGCTGTTAACAGCGCCACCCGGTAAGCCGGCACTGCGGCCTGTACCTGATGCAACTGCACCTCTATCTGCGCCAGCTCCAAATCAGAGGCCATACCGGCTTGCAGCCGCGCGAGCACAATAGCCCGGCTTTGTTGCAGGTTGTGCAGGTTTTGCTCTGCCACCACTAAGCGCAGCTGGGCGCCCCGGTACTCACCGTAACTGGTTGCCACCTGGCTTATTAGCTGCACCTGGGCGTCATGCCATAAAATATCAGCCTGCTCTGCCTGCGCCTCTGCCGCTTCTGTGGCCCTGCGCAGTTTGCCAAATAAGTCCAGATCCCAGCTTAAATTGGCGCCGGTGCTGTGACCACGGCTGATGACGCCATCATCGGCTGGTGATATGGTTGGGTTTTCACTGGCCTGGTAACCGGCGTCGACGGTCCCTTTCGGTAAAAAGTCGTTATTGGCATCACGAAACACCGCATAGGCACGGTCAACGTTAGCTCTGGCCTGCGCCAGCGTTCTATTTTCGGTTAGTGCCCGGCTGATAAGCTGGTTTAACGCAGCGTCATCAAACGCCTGCCACCAGTTCTGGCTATGCTCTGCCCGTTGGTACGGGCTGTTAACGCTGATATCAGCAACCTTAGCCGGTGCCTGATAATCCGGGCCTACCGCACAGGCGCTTAATGACAGCAGCATCATCGCAATAGCTGATAATTTAAAGTTATTACCCATGAGTAACCTCCGCTTTATCTTCACCACGCTTGGCCAGCACGTAGTAGAACAACGGGGTTAAAATTAAGCCAAATATGGTTACGCCTATCATGCCAGAGAATACCGCCACCCCCATCGCCTGGCGCATTTCCGCGCCAGCGCCACTGGAAAACACCATTGGCACTACCCCCATAATAAAGGCGATAGAGGTCATCAAAATGGGGCGTAAGCGCAGACGGCCTGCTTCCAGTATCGCGGCCATGGCATTCATCCCCTGATCCTGTAACTCTTTGGCAAACTCGACAATTAAGATGGCGTTCTTCGTTGCCAGCCCCACCAGCACGATAAAACCAATTTGAGTGAAGATATTGTTGTCGCCACCGTAAAGCAGCACGCCACTCAGTGCCGATAACAACGTCATCGGAATGATCAGAATAATCGCCAGCGGTAAACTTAAACTCTCGTATTGCGCCGCCAGCACCATAAACACCAGCAAAATCACCAGCGGATAGACAAACATGCCAGCATTACCAGCCAGAATTTGCTGGTAAGTCAGTTCGGTCCACTCGTACGTCATTCCATTGGGCAGGGTTTCAGCCAGAATTTTCTCAATGGCTGCCTGGGCTTCGCCAGTGCTGTAACCTGGCGCCGGGCCACCGTTAATTTCTGCGGTGGTAAAGCCGTTATAGTGCATTACCCTATCTGGCCCTGCGGTATCAGTTACATTAATAAAGGAACCCAACGGCACCATGTCACCGGCGTTATTGCGCACTTTTAACTGGGCAATTTGCTCCGGCGACTGGCGAAATTGCTGTTCGGCCTGCATATTCACCTGATAAGTACGACCAAACTGGTTGAAGTCGTTGACATAGACCGAGCCCATATAGGCTTGCAGCGTCTGAAACACCTCGTCCAGTGCCACACCTTGTTGTTTGGCTTTGGTGCGATCGATATCTAAATCCAGTTGCGGCACATTCACCTGATAGCTGGAGAAAATGCCAGCCAGCTCTGGTGTTTGCCAGGCTTTCATCATCACTTGCATCGTCACGTTATACAGCTGTTCGTAACCATGGTTTGCACGGTCCTGAATTTGCAGCCGGAACCCACCAATCGTGCCCAGCCCCTGCACCGGCGGTGGTGGGAAAATGGCAATAAACGCATCTTCAATACCGGCAAACTTCTGGTTCAGTGCCGCGGCAATAGCACCGGCTGACAAGGAAGGATCAGTCCGCTCGCTGAAAACTGTCAGTGGGGTAAAAACAATGCCGCTATTCGGGCTATTGGTAAAACCATTGATGCTCAAACCCGGAAAGGCGACAGAGTTGGCAACACCGGGTTGCTCCAGCGCGATCCGTGACATTTCTTTAATAACCGCGTCTGTGCGCTCCAGTGAGGCCGCATCCGGTAACTGGGCAAAAGCCACTAAGTACTGTTTATCCTGGCCAGGCACATAACCGGTAGGGGTGCTGGCAAACTGCAGGCCCGTTACCCCAACCAAGGCGATATACATGACGCCAACAATGGCACCAAACCGGATCACCTTTTTAATTAGCCAGCCATATCCTCTGGATAAACGGGCAAAAAAGCGGTTAAAAGGTGCAAACAACCAACGGCCAAACAGCTTATCCATGGCGCGGGTAAGCGCATCTTTTTTCTCGCCATGGCCTTTTAGTAACAACGCCGACAGCGCCGGGCTCAGGGTTAACGAGTTAATCGCCGAGATAAAAGTAGATATGGTAATGGTTAACGCAAATTGCTTATAAAACTGGCCGGTTAAACCCGACATAAAGGCAGTGGGAATAAACACCGCCGCCAGCACCAAGGTGGTGGCAACAATTGGCCCGGTGACTTCTTTCATGGCTTTTTGGGTAGCCGCAATCGGTGATAAGCCCTCGCTGATATTACGCTCGACGTTCTCAACCACCACAATGGCATCATCGACAACGATGCCGATGGCCAGTACCAGACCGAACAGCGACAGCGCATTTAATGAAAAACCCAGCAGATGCATAAAGGCGAAGGTACCCACCAGCGATACCGGTACCGCCACCAGCGGAATAATAGACGCACGCCAGGTTTGTAAAAACAACACCACCACCAATACCACTAACAGTACCGCTTCAAGCAGGGTTTTAACTACCGCTTCAATGGAGCCGCGCACAAACACTGTCGGGTCATACACAATGTCGTACGCCAGGCCATCCGGAAAACTCTGTGATAATTCGGCCATTTTCGCCCGGACATCGTCGGAAATCTGAATGGCATTGGAGCCGGAAGCCTGAAAAATAGGTAGCGCAACGGCGTCTTTATTATCCAGCAAGGATCTCAATGCATAAGTCGATGCGCCAAGCTCCAGTCTTGCGACATCTTTCAACCGGCTGATTTCACCATTAGTACCAACTTTAATAATAATATTTTCAAACTCTTCCACCGCCGCCAGCCGGCCTTTAACGTTAATCAGTAGCTGGAAATCGGCATCGCCACTTGGCTGAGCACCTAAACTGCCGGCTGCGGCCTGCTGGTTCTGCTCACGAATGGCAGCAGTAATTTCGCTGGGGGACAAGCCCAGCGCTGCCACCTTGTTCGGGTCCAGCCACACTCGCATACTGTAATCGCCAGCGCCAAATAAACGCACCGCGCCTACGCCTTCAACCCGCGCCAGTTCATCTTTTACATTCAACGCGGCATAATTCGACAAGTACAGCATGTCGTAGCGGTCATCAGGTGACGTTAAATGCACCACCATGGTTAAATCCGGTGACGACTTTTCCGTCACTACGCCCAATCGTTGTACTTCCTGCGGCAAGCGGGGCTTAGCCCGCTCTACCCGGCTTTGCACCTGGGTTTGGGCTAAGTCGGCATCAGTGCCAATGGCAAAGGTAATGGTTAAGGTCATCCGGCCATCAGATGTGGCCTGCGATGACATATACAGCATATCTTCGACGCCATTAATTTCCTGCTCCAGCGGCGAGGCTACTGTTTGGGCAATCACCTTCGGGTTGGCACCCGGGTAGTTGGCCGTAACCACCACCGTTGGTGGCACCACTTCAGGGTATTCAGTAATTGGCAACTGCCATACTGCAATCGCACCGGTAATAAAAAACAGCAGCGAGATCACCGCGGCAAAGATCGGCCGGCGGATAAAAAATTGTGACAACATGATGATTTCCTTAACCGCGATCCGGCGCTTTGCCGGTGATTACTGTGGGCGCATTGGCAGCCTGAGCGGTAAGCGAGGTGTTTACCTGGTCCAGCAGCTGTTGTTGCTGACGAAGGTCGGCCAGTTGCTCATTGCTGGCCATCGGCACTAATTTGGGTTCAATTTGCATATTGGGCATCACCCGCTGCAGGCCGTTGACCACAATTTTGTCGCTTGCGCTCAGGCCGTCAGTAACGATGCGCAAACCGTTTACTTTTTCACCCAGGGTTATCGCGCGGTATTCCAGCTGGTTATTGCTGTTTACCACCAGCACAAACTTGTTATTCAAATCGGTGCCAATGGCCTTTTCGTCTATTAAAATGCCGTCGTAGCTGGCACTGCCGGCCAGCCTGATCCGGGCGAACAGACCGGGCAGCAGGCTATTGTCAGGATTGCTGAAACTGGCACGGATCCGGATGGTACCGGTCTGGCCATTCAGCTGATTATCAACAAAATCAATTTGGCCATGGTGGGAATAATGTTGCTCATTCGCCAGTGCCATAGACACCGGGTTGGCGCTGGCCTCACGGGTATCAGCACGCTTGCCCTCGTCGCTCAGGCGGGCGTATTTCAGGTAGCTTTGCTCGTCTACATCAAAGTAGGCATACATTTTGTCAGTCGATACCAGGCTGGTTAACTGGCTCTGGCCAGCGTTAACATAATTGCCTGCCGTTATAAGGGCATAAGATACCCGGCCACTAATCGGCGCGCGGATACTGGTGTAGCTTAAATCCAGCTCGGCCCGCTGTAACGCTGCCCGCACCGACGCCACCGCCGCAGCGGTTTGTTGCTTGCGGGCCTGCCGGCTGTCCAATAGCTCGGCAGAAATAGCGCGCTGGGCACTTAGCTTCTCGGCACGGCCATACTCGGCGTCAGCCAAAATGGCGGCACTTTCCACACTTTGCAGTTCTGCTTTTAACCTTGCTACCTCAGCTGCAAAAGGCCTGGGGTCAATTTGCACCAGTAAGTCGCCTTTGTTGACCAGGGCGCCTTCATTAAAATGCACCTGCTCAAGATAGCCAGACACGCGCGGTACCAGATTAACGGTTTGCGGTGCCTGCAAGCGGCCGGTGAACTGGTCCCACTCGGTCACACGCTCATATACCACCTGCGCCACGCTGACTTGTGGTGCTGCTGCAACCTGCGTCTGATCTGCAGCATGTGGATTACCACACGCCGCCAGCACCAGCGCTGCTGCACTAGCCAATAGAAAAACGCTTATCGTGTTTTTGGTGCTCATAACCCAATTCTCCGTGCTGTCGCTTTGTTTTAGTGCTAGACTTGCATTCTGTACCGCCCGGTAAATATATAGAATGACAGAAAACTGTCAATCGATTTATGTACCGAACGGTAAATAAATATGTTTATAGAGTAGATTATTCGGTTATAAGCCGTGTTGAATGGTAAATATTGAACACAAACCGCTAGTCAGCTGTCTGATGCGAATGGGAAAGACAAAATTATGGTACTGCCATAACATGACAAAGGTACTACAGGCGATATTACCCTTGCTGGACATCGGCTATTTTGCTGTTTACTCTATAGGCAGTTTTAATGCAGGAGCTGAACAATGACAGCAGTAAGTTGCTCTCCGACCATTGGCCGGCCTCGTGCTTTTGATATGGACAAGGCACTGGAAAGTGCGTTGGAAGTATTCTGGCGCAAAGGCTATGACGGGACATCGTTAACCGATTTAACCGAAGCCATGGGTATTAACAAACCGAGTTTATATGCTGCTTTTGGCAATAAAGAGCAGTTGTTTTTAAAAGCAATAGAGTTTTATGAAAGCCGGCATTGCTCGTTCTTTTTGCCTGCACTGGAAAAACCCACCGCCTATCAGGTGGCCGAGCACATGCTGTATGGCGCAGCAATAAATATGGCTGATCAAAACCACCCACAAGGCTGTGTGGTCGTGCAAGGTGCGCTGTCTTGCAGCGAAGCCGCCGCTACCGTCAAAGAAGCGTTGCTTAACCGCCGGGTTGAAGGCGAACAAAAACTGCGCACTCGTTTCGAGCAGGCTAAACTTGACGGCGACTTACCCGCCAGTGCCGATGCTGAAACGTTAGCCCGTTATTTAGGCACCGTGTTGCAGGGTATGGCAATTCAGGCCAATAATGGTGCTACTTCAGAACAACTGCGCCAGGTTGCCGAAATAACACTACAGGCTTTTCCACGCTAAGTGTAAATTTTGGGGCCAGAGGCGTTTTTTCTGGTCTGGCTACTGTTTAAACTGCTGCTAACGTTTTATGATCAGCGCCACTGTTGCTAACGGCGGCGCTTCTTATGTTTACTACTATGCCATCCACCCTAAAAAATACGCTGCTTTACCTTACTACTGTGCTGATTTGGGGTTCTACCTGGTTTGCCATTGAATTTCAGCTGGGTGAAGTGGCAGTGGAAGTGTCGTTAACTTACCGCTTTGCGATATCGGCACTGCTGATGTGGCTGTTTTGCTGGTGGCGGCGCCTGCCGATGCGCTTTAGTGCCAAAGATCATGGCTTTATTGCTTTGCTGGCGCTGTTTAACTTTGCCCTAAACTACATTCTGATATATCAGGCGCAGCAGTATTTAACCTCTGCCATGACCGCCATCGCCTTTACCACTATGTTACTGATGAATATCATTAATACCCGGCTATTTTTTGGCAAGCCGGTAGCGAAACGTATTTATTTTGGCGCCCTGATGGGTATTGCCGGTATCGTAGTGCTGTTTTATCCCGATTTAGATGGTCTGGATTTAACTAACGCCAGTTTAATTGGCCTTATTCTGGTATTGGGCAGTGCGCTTAGTGCCTCACTGGGCAATATGGCCAGTGTCCGTAACTCCCGT
Source organism: Arsukibacterium sp. UBA3155 (assembly GCA_002364615.1). Taxonomy (GTDB): domain Bacteria; phylum Pseudomonadota; class Gammaproteobacteria; order Enterobacterales; family Alteromonadaceae; genus Alishewanella. The sequence continues at coordinate 284,156 of DEYP01000028.1, forward strand.
GCCGGCTTACCTATTACCCAGGTTAACGCCTGGGGTATGCTGTATGGTGCCGTTGGCCTGACACTGCTGGTGTTAATCAGCGGTACGCCTTTTACTTTCAGCACCTCGCCTGCTTTTATTATCTCTTTGCTGTATTTAGCGGTGTTTGGCTCTGTTATTGCGTTTGCCACCTACTTTGCCTTGCTAAAAGGCATGGGCCCGGAAAAAGCCAGCTACACCATTGTATTGTTTCCGCTGGTTGCGGTAGTGCTTAGCACACTGTTTGAAGATTTTGTCTGGAGTGGCTATACCTTTAGCGGCTTTGCCCTGGTGCTGCTTGGCAACGCGCTGGTGTTAACCCCATTTTCGAAAATTAAGGCATTTTTATTTAAACCAAAATTACCAGTGCAACCTTTAATGCCCTGATGAGCAAGGCCTCGCGCCTGCTAATGTTATTAAAATCAGCAGAGATGACTAGCAAATAATTGCAAAAACTGGAGACTCAGGCAAGATAACGTCCTTTCCAAAGATTTGATTATAAAAAGGATGTAATCATGGCATATGATTATGGTAGTGAGTCCTTAGGGATCCGTAACCCATTTAAAGCAGAAGGCCTGCTGCGCGCCGTACGCGGTTTACTCGTTAGCTTGCTGGGTATTTACCCGCTATTACAAGTGGTCAGTCTGGTGCAACAAGACAAAACCCTGGCCTGGATATATGCCGCTGTCGGGTTTTTATTGCTGGCGGGCGGTTTAAAAGCCCTGGGTAGTGGTATTGCGCAAATGATGCGTTTTTTTGTTGGTCGCAGCGTACCCACCTCGCTGGCACCAAACTTTAGCAAGTCTGAGCGTGAAACCGCTAAACTGGAACAGCCCCATTATAAAAGTATTGATCTTGAAGAAATGCTGATGGGCCGCAAAAACAAAACCTTTGTTGAGCCAGAAGGCTTTATTTCCCGCATGGTACATACTCTGGTACCCAAGCTGATTTTCCTGCCTTACCCCCTGCGTAATCTGGCACAACGTTTCGCTGGGGCGTTAATTGCTACTGCCGTTGCCCTGGTAGCCTATGCCCTGACTGCCTTCGTGTGTTTAACCGGGCTTGCCGGTGAAACCGGCGATATTTTGTTGCCCTTTTTCTCTTTCGTGCTGGTGGTGTACTTAATTTTAAGCTGGCGCAGCGCCAGTACCGTATACCGCAAAGCAGAAAAAAGTATCGAAACCCAGGGCAATTTAAAGCTGGCAAAAATTATGGCTTTTGCCATTCTGGCGCCAGTACTGCTGGGTTTAGCAATTAACTTCCTGTTGCAACAGCGTGAGGTTCAGAACGCTATCAGTGATTTGCAAACCTCTGAGTTACAAAGCTTTGCTGTGATGCCACAGTTACTATTAGTGTTGCTGTTTACCGCGATGAGTGGTGTCTTTATTTTTCTGCTGTTAAAGCAACGTACTGCTAAGGTGCAGGCGCAGACAAAAGTATCTGAGTATCGTGCTAACTGGCAGGAAAACATTCACCCGCGCGAACTGTTCGTCAATATCGATAATATTGTTATGGCAAACCGCCGTTACATGGAAATTCCTAACCGTGTATATCGTGAACTGACCCCTAACCTGAACGAGCAATCGGAAAGCAAGGGTGATTTTAACGGTGAAGTAATGATAGAAACCCAGCCCGCTTATGCCCCGCTGGAACATACGGTTTTATTTAAACACTTACGCATATGGGCGACGATCACAGGCCAGTTGCTGCTATTGATTGGCCCTTTTATTTTGTTTTATCTGCTTTTTGAGGTACAAACTGTCCTGGCCCTGGTGCGCGAATTTACTGCGCTGGCGCGTCCGGGTGATGCTGCATCCCAGAGCTTTTTCGTTAATCTGTTTAATGAAAGTCAGTTTATCTTAAGTCTGGTTTTCAGCTGGCTGATTTGTCACAGTTTTGGGCGCTTGCTCGAAAATTATAGCCATACTTTCTGGGCAGAATTAAACTTTGATTCTTTGCTGGTCTACTTAAAGTGCGAAGGCACTTATACCCAAAGTAAACTGACCACAGGTAAAGGCATTTACGACTCTACATCCTCAGAAAACTATGTCATGCGCGCATCGTTAACGCCATGGATCATCAGCTCACGTATTATGAGTAGTACCTTCGCTGATAGTGGAGCTAAAAATGTTGAGCATCCGCGGCATATTCTGGAAATGCAGGACAACCCGCAGGAAATGCAGGCGATAATTGACGATATTCAAAGCTTTTTATCTGAGCGTGAAACCATTGCTAACGTTAAAAATGCGCAGGATTTGTCTAATACCGAGCAAATTTATCAAATAAATCAGCAATCGCGTGCGATGCCCGTGTCACCAGACCAGGCCAGCCTGGCCAGCCCGCAACAAGACGCCGAGGCAAGCTTAAATCTGCAAGCTGCCCCTACCACAGAGTAAGTTTGTTCGAACGCGCTCCCCATGTCGCATAAGTGATCTGGGGAGCAAAGTGCTATGTTCAGTTCACCAGCGCCTCAGCTTTATCGCTTTGCTGCCGGGCCAACAGAGCTTGCTGCTCCATTTGCTTACTGATAATAGTAATTCGCTGAATAAACGCATCACGACTGTCTGCCGGCACAGCCGTTGCCAGCGGAATACTGGCGCGCATTGGATCCACTGGCCGGTTATTGATGTGCAGTTCGTAATGTAAATGCGCACCAGTCACCCTGCCGGTAGCACCTGACAGGGCAATGCGCTGTCCGCGCGTTACCTGCTGCCCAGGATGCACCAGCGCTTTACTAAGATGCAAATAGCGGGTTTTATATTGGCCATGGTGTTGTATTTCGACATAACGGCCGGCAAACGGATGCTGCTCAACCCTGATCACCCTGCCCTCTGCTGCAGCCAGCACCGCGCTGCCGGTTGGCACGGCAAAATCAGTGCCGTTATGAGGCCGCACCATGCCAGTTACCGGGTGTAACCTACGTGGATTAAAATCATCGCTTATCCGGAACCGATGCGCCAACGGCACCCGCATAAATGCCCGCTCTAAACTGTCGCCATTGGCAGCATAATACTGGCCATTATCGTGTAAAAAAGCAGTAAACTGCTGACGACGATTAAAAAAACGAACCCCCTCTATCCGGCTGAGTCCGGTGGCTTCTTTGCTGGTACCCGTTACCACGTAATTATCGCTACGAACTACCTGAAAATGGGCACCTGCCTGAACATCACGAGAAAAATCGAGCCGGTCACCAAACAGCTGCTGCACGGTAGCAATTTCAGTATCGTTTAGGCCAGCGCTTTTTGCTGATTGGTAAAAACTGCCCGAAATGGTACCCACCAGCGTGCTGCTATGCCATTCACCGGGGTTAAGCAACTCCTGATAACTAAACTCGCCATTGTCATCCCGCTGATACAAAATCCGATTACCGGCATGGATATGGAGCTCCATCGCCAATAGTTGCTGGTTATCATCCAGCTCAAAAGTCAGAATATGGCCGGGGCGGAGTATATCAAGCGCCAATAAAGACTGATCGGCAGCCATTATTTGCTGCATTTGTTTCTGACTAAAACCCTGGCTGGAAAATATCCTACTTAAGCTGTCTCCGGAAGCAATGGCGTAGCGTCGGGTTTTCCACTCTTCAGCTGGTAGCGGTGACACCGACGGCACTTCACGATTTGCGGGTTCAAAAGCAGGCCTGAAGCCAGTCCATAACATGATAATAGCGCTCAGCATAACAAGTGACTGCATTGCACGGCGGTGCATTAATGGCGTAGCCGCAAGGGTTTGCGACACAGGGCTTGGCATTGCATTGCGCTCCAAAATTTTGCGGCAAGAAGAATAACCTCAACCTCACAATCGCGCCAGCTAATCCTGCAAGTTACATGCAGTAAAGGGTGGCTGTTGTATCACTAACTGCCACTCTCTTAATGCATTGCGAAGTGGAGTAGTAGTTGGTATTTACCACGTTCCAAGGTAAAGTAAATTACCTTTTGTGGTTTTTCAGCACCATGTCGTTGCCCAACTCAAAGCTCACTGGAGCCCATGCAGCAAATTTTCGAGCAGAATGTTAGTTTCAATCAGGTGCGTCGTCGCAGGCTAATGCAGATTTGTGCGATTACCGCTCTTGGCTTAATGGCGGCATTAGCCGTAGCTAACGGTATAACTTTTATTATTTTTGCTACTGGTATTGGCACACTGCTGCTTGCCTTCGGCCTGGCTTTTAAACAAAAGTTGCAAACGGCGGCCTATATTTTACTCTGGTCGATGAGCGCAATGCTCTCTGCCTTTGCCCTGACCGGCGCCGGCTTATTTGACCTGGCCATTTTGGGTTATCCTGGTTTGCTGATGTTTGCTGCTATCCTGGGTAGCATCGGCCTGTTTGTGTCCTTACTGCTGTTTGTTATTGCCCAATGTATTTTGCTGACCTGGCTTACCCTGCAAGGGTATATCACGCCGCATATTCCCAGTTTAAGCTGGCCCCACCTGGTGTTTATTCTGGTTATTTTTATCATTACCGGTTTTTGTGTGTACGTTATGGTGCGCGATATTAAACGCCTGATGTTGTCGTTGCAGCAGGAAAACAACAAGGTACAACAAAGCCAGGCAAAGATTCAGCATCTGGCTCATCACGATTCACTAACCAATTTAGCCAACCGCTCTTACGGCGAAACGCTGTTTCAACAGTTATTAGCTAGCTGTCATAAGCAACAGCAACAGCTTGCTCTGCTGTTTATTGATTTAGACAACTTTAAACCGGTCAATGACGCCTTAGGTCACGCCGCTGGCGACGACTTGCTAAAACAACTGGCCAGGCGCTTAACTGCGATATTACCGGCAGATCACGCACTGATCCGCTTTGGCGGTGACGAATTTCTGGTGTTAGCGCCCAATGCCGCTGATAGTAATCATCTGGATCAACTGGCGGAACGCTTAATCAGCCAAATTACCTCGCCATTTGAAATCCTGCAAACCCAGGTTAGCGTGTCGGCTTCAGTTGGCATTGCCTGTGCGCCGAAAGATGGCACTGATTTTAAACAACTTTGCCGCAAAGCTGACATCGCCATGTACCGGGCAAAAGAAGAGGGTCGAAATACTTATCACTATTTTGATGATAGCCTGGATAAAGCCAACGACGACAAATTTAAACTACTGCAAATGTTGCGCTTAGCATTAAGCGAACAGCAGTTCAGACTTTATTATCAGCCACAGGTTGGATTAGACAGTGGCAGCATTAGCGCAGTGGAAGCACTGTTACGCTGGCCTCAGGCCGATGGCAGCATGATTGGCCCGGATCAATTTATTCCAGTTGCTGAAAGCAGCGGATTAATTAACGAATTAGGCAGCTGGGTCCTGGGGCAAGCCTGCCAGCACTGTGCGCAGTTGCGCCAGCAGGGCTTTGTGAATTTGCGTGTTGCGGTGAATCTGTCGGTTGTCCAATTTAAAGATGGCCAGCTGCAAAACATTGTAGAGCAAGCACTGCAGCTGGCAGGACTGCCGGCACAGGCTTTAGAGCTGGAGCTAACTGAATCCTTGCTGGTAGATAATACCGATCATGTTCTGCAACAACTGAATGTTTTAAGCCAGTTGGGTGTCACCTTTGCTATTGACGATTTTGGTACCGGATACTCTAACCTGAGTTATCTGCGGCGTTTTAATGCCAGTACATTGAAAATTGATCGCTCTTTTATCTCGACTGAACAACAATGGCAAGCTAATGCGCCGCTGGTCCAGGCCATAATTCAAATGGCTACCAGCCTGGGATTAAATACCGTTGCTGAAGGCATTGAAAATGCAGATATGGCGAAAAACTTGCGGGCGTTGGGCTGCCATGACGGCCAGGGATATTATTGGTCGCCGGCTGTGGCAATAGCGCAGCTGCCTGCCCTGCTTAACAAACTGCAATTACAGGCAAAAGCGCTCTGAGATAGAGAGTAACGCAATATCGATAACTGGGTGGCTATGCCGTCAATTAAGAATGGGGGTGAGATAAGCAGGGCCAAGTTGGCGCATTTGCCGTTCAACCCAGGTGACTCGCTGACTTAGATACGGGGTGAGTTGGCGTGGGTCACGCTTACGCGGACTGGGCAACAGCACCGCCAGCCGCGCCGCCTCGTTACCGCTTAAATAGCGTGCCGACTTAGCAAAATAATGCTGGCTTGCAGCTTCTACGCCGTAAATACCTTTGCCAAATTCAGCAATATTTAAATACACTTCCAGGATCCGTTTTTTGCCCCAGATAACTTCTAAGCTTAGCGCTAAACCCGCTTCCAGGCCTTTTCGAACCAAACTGCGCCCTGACCAAAGCAACAGGTTTTTCGCCGTTTGCTGAGTAATGGTGCTGGCACCACGCAAGCTACCGCCCTCGTCCGCTTGCTCAAGTGCATTACTGATGGCAGCAAAGTCGACCCCAAAATGTTTAGTAAAAAGCTGATCTTCTGATGCCACCATGGCCAGCGCCACGTGCATTGGCAATTCATCAATATTTATCCAGTGCTGCTTAACCGGGTAAGGGCTTTGCAGCATAAATGACGTTGTTGGTGGTGGCACAAACCGCAGTACAAACAACAGGATCATTAGCAGCAGCAAGCTACCAAGCACAACTCGCCATAATATAAACCAGCTCCAGCCTAGATAACCGCGTTTATCTGTTGTCATTTTTATCTCTTAGCAAGGTGATATATCGGTTATTCACGGTGCGACGTTAGTTTTTTCTTCCATCAAACCCACTAAGTTGCCGTCTGGATCGCGGATAAAACCTGTCCACAAATCATGGTCCGGCATCCTGGCAGCGAGCTGCGGCACACGTTCTTTGCTGGCACCACGGGCAACGACAGCAGCATAAACAGCTTCAATGTCTGACACTTTGAAGTAAAGAATAGAATTACAGCCCACCGCTCCAGCACCTTGCGGCGTGCTAAGCATAATACGCACCCCGTCGGCATCAAGAAAGGCCAGCTCAGGACCCGCACTGAACAGTAAATCTAAACCTAGTGTATCTTGATAAAATGCCAGCGCCTGCCCCACATCGCTTACGGTTATAGCAATCTGACCTATTGTGGATAGTGACGTATTCATAATGATTTGATCCTTTTCCATTTTTGCGGCGTCACTGGGCACTATTCGCGCATGGCTCAGCAGGTAGATTCTGGCCAGAATAACGCTAGTGAAAAACCAGATTGTACTTAGCCTATAATAGCGCACCTATTACGCTTCGGTAAGTGCTTGTAAAGCAGGTTAAAGCCCGCTAATGTTTAGCGCATAACCTCTGAATAACGGACTTTAAGAGCAGCTTGCCATGAGTGAAAATCGTTTCCGCCATTTGATTGGGCCAGCCTTATTTGAAGCAGCGTTTGTGGTATTGGGCGTGGTATTAGCGCTGGCGGCCAATGAATGGCGGCAAAACCGTGCTGAAGCCGCTGAGGCAAATACTGCGTTGACAGAAATAGTGCGGGAGCTTGGCGCAAACCGACAAGCGGTTGCAACGGCGCTGGAATACCATCGCGGTTTAGTTGACAGAATTGTTCAGGTAGCAGATAAGCCGGCTCAACTAAGTCTTCGTGATTTTAGCCGCGGTTTTATTTCGCCGGCGCAGGTTCATCGCACCGCCTGGAGTTCGGCAGCCGAAATTGGGGCGCTTAGCAATATGTCTTACGAGTCGGTGCTGGTGTTATCCCGCGTTTATGCTCAGCAGGAAAATTATCAGGAGCAAGCGAAAAGTGTTGGCCAGATCATTTACAGCGAACTCTACAGCGGCGGAACCTCTGCCATTATCGCTAATTCAGCTAATCTGGCAGGCGTACTGCAAACCTTCACCTACCGCGAACAGCAACTATTGGCGGCTTACGACACACTGTTAAGTAAAACCTTTATTGAGATACAGCAGCAGCTGCAAGCAGACTGATCTTTTTAAGCTTTATTTGTGAAGAGTAATCGGGTAAAGGAAGTGTTCTGATGAATCAATCAGAAGAGACTTTCATCGAATATGAGCGTATGTTTGTTATCTGAAACCTTTCAAAAGACACCTTGCCATGAAAAAAATTTGCACACTTATCTTACTTAGCACGTTAAGCATTGGGCTTAGCGCGGCTACTACTTCAGAAATTTCAAACAGCATAGACAAAGACTATAAAGCGCATCTCGCTGCATTGTGGGATCATTTTCATCGCAATCCTGAATTGTCTTTAATGGAACACAATACGGCAAAACGTCTGGCGAAAGAAATCCGCGCGGCTGGCTTTACCGTGACCGAGGGCATTGGCGGCACAGGTATTGTGGCAATATTGAAAAATGGTCCCGGACCAATGGTTATGCTTCGCGCCGATATGGATGGTTTACCGGTAAAAGAATTATCTGGTTTAAAAAACGCGTCTCAAATCGTAATGACTGATTGGGATGGCAATGAAGTTGGCGTAATGCATGCGTGTGGCCACGACGTGCACATCACCAGTTTGGTGGGAACTGCAAGGTATATGGCTAACATTAAAGATCAATGGTCTGGTACCTTAATGTTAATCGGTCAACCTGCTGAAGAAAAAGGCCCGGGTGCGTCAGCCATGATGGCTGATGGAATTTGGCAGAAATTTGGCCAACCCGACTATGCGCTGGCTTTTCATGTCGATGCTGATTCAGTAGCGGGTAAAATTACTATCGATGAAGGTTCACCCTACGCAGGGTCTGATTCCGTAGATATTATCGTTCATGGCGTGGGTGCGCATGGCGCTTATCCTCATCAAGGAAAAGATCCCATTGTTATTGGCGCTCAAATCGTCACCAATTTGCAAACGATTATAAGCCGGGAACTCGCGCCACGAGACGCAGGGGTTATTACCGTTGGCTCTTTTCATTCAGGCACCAAACACAACATTATTTCTGAACGCGCCCATTTGCAATTAACGGTAAGAAGTTTAAACCCACAGGTTAGGGAGCAATTGTTATCAGCAATAAAACGTGTGGCCATAGGTACTGCAAAAACAGCGGGCTTAAGTGACGACAAAATGCCCGAAGTAATAGTGAGCCCTGAAGCTTACCCACCAACCTTTAACGATAAAAATTTAGCCCAACGATTAAAAGGGGTTATCGTTAAAAAAATGGGAGAGGACGCGTTAATTCCACCGGCAGAATCGGGTATGGGCGCTGAAGATTTTGGTTTCTTTACCACAGACCCGTATATTCCCAGTGTGTATTTCTCAGTAGGTGGCACGCCAAGTGAAGACTTTACACGAGAAAAAGCAGGCGGCGCACCGGTCCCAAGCCACCATAGCCCGCAATTTAAAATTTCACCCGAACCCTCTATAAAATCAGGTGTTGAAGCAAGCGTACATGCCTTGCTTGAATTAATGCCAAAAAAGTAAGTGGTAATACGTTAGCCAGCCCCTAATAGCCTTGCTATTGGGGTTAAGCTATTGGAGTCAGATCATAATTATAACTGCCACTGCAATACCTTCGCCCTGTCGCGAGACTCCCGCGGGTTAATTTTGATCTGCCCCCAATAAATTCAATAAATTTTTTGATGTTTGATGCCGACGTAAAGCAAATAAGAGAAACTAGTTAAAGTTGCCATATAGCTAGTTGTCGCCAATCTGCCGGAAAACCCATTGCTGAAGTATCAATGGCCGGATAGCGATCCAGTAAATCGAGCAAACGTTGCCGCCACTGATTATCAGGGGCAATTCTGTTCATTACATGAGCTATTAATACCAGTGTGTTATACAGCTCCCTGGGTTTGGCTGTGTTGAGGCTGCTTATCGTTTTTGGCTCACCATTCGTAGGCAGTTTTGTCGTGATGGTAAAATCACGATTCCAGAGTCTTGAGTGGTGAGCACTGATATTTCTAACGTTAACCAAATGATGCAATACAGAGGTCAGTACACTTTCGTTCAAGCCATAATTATCTGCGATGTCCTGTTTCAATCTTCGCCTCGCCAATCCACTCACTGCTTTTGATAACCAGCCAAAGCTCAATACCTCACTACAGATCCAAACTGCCGGTGTCTGCTCATCATATTTTCTAAGCTGCCGTTGGATATTGGGTTCTGTTGTTCGACGAAGTTCCACTTGTAGTTGATCGATAAAATCCTGATGAGAAAAAACTTTTAAATTAAAATTTTGCTTTTCAAGGTGAGCGTGGGCGCCGCCAAAATGGCTGAGATGGTAAGCCCATTGGGTGCGAACCGAAATTTCTATTCTCTCTATCGCATCAAGCACCAACAAACGGAGCTCACGATCGAAAATATATAAGTCTAGAACTTGTTCAAAAGTGGTGCCTGGTAAAAATTGATGACTGTTATGGTCAGCAAAGAATGTCCAGCAATAGGTGCCGAAGCGATAGTAATTGATTTGCGACAGGTAAAAAGAGGCTTTATCAGGACAAGTAACGCTTAGCCCGCGTTCCCTTAACTTTTGAACTTGGTGGACAAACTCTAACGGTGGCTTAGCAAACTCCATTTGCGAAACTCCAGAAAAAAGTAACCCCTCACAGGGCGCTGATCTTACGGGTAGCGGGAGGGGTGTTGTTACGCGACATTATAATGCTTAACGATTATTTATCAAGTAAACCTGAGTTCATTCCGTATACAAATCTCATACACTGTAATAGCTGCTGTAGAGAGCAACCTTTGACATTAATTAGCTACGAATGCGTTTTCACTAACTCAGCAGCCGTATGACATTAGTCGGAATTAAGTTAGACGTTGGGCAAGTTACGGAACGCCATGACTGGCTTATTCTGACATCTCAGGATAAAGAATTATCCCTGCAATCATAAAAACCAGGAATGATAAATGCACCCATACTGCCAGAATGTAATCCCTTCGCCTGGCTAAAGCGCTGCCGTCTTCATGGCGCATCCCATAAGAAATAGACGCCCTCTGCCAAATAATTGCCAACGCATAGGTGCTAATTCGTGACCCTCTCCAGTCTGACGTAGCCCAGTCTCTGCCCATACGCGCTAATTCTTTATCAAAATATTTCACTGTAACTCTGATAAAACACCACATAGAAATCAGGGTACTAATAACTGAAACCATAGCAATAATGACCAAAGCATCGTAGATAAGCGCAATGTTGATCTGATTCACAATCAAACCAAAACTAATCACGTATAAATGGATAAATAACAAATACTGCAACAAGAAAGAGTAAGAAAGACAATTCAAACCACAGTGCAAGGTAATAATCTTTCCTGCGGGCAATTGCTCTTACCTCAGCGCCTGCTATTAAAGGCGTTTTGGCAAACCATTCTGAGAGGATCGCAAGCGCATAAATACTGATTCTGATACCAATACCATCCCATACCGGCTTACCAACACCTGATAATGCGAGCTGTCTATCAATGTGTTTTACTGAAACACGTGCAAACCACATGGTTGCAGCTAAAAAATTAAATATCAGAACAATGACAACTAGCAGTAAATTACTAAATAACTGACTGAGCATCACTTAAGCCCTATCGCCGTGCTGGAATGCCATAAAACATCACTAATGTCTTTGCCAATTTCGTCAACAAATTTTGCTGATATTAAACCTGCTATCAATCCAGCACCAATAGCTATCACCCAGCCATACGGCGTGGCGATAAGAATTAACGTTAAGGTTGTGGTTAGCTGACCACCAACAATAGATCCTGCAATCACACCAAGTCCGAAGCCCGTCATTTCTCTGGCCAGTTCTTTTTGCCAATTGCCGCCTTGATTATACGTATCCTGAACTTTATTTACTCGCAGCCCGGCATCAAGAACAACAAGCCCCTTGCCCGCAATATTGGCAACACGCTGAAATTGCTGAACGCGTTTTACGTTGTGGTAGCTTTGCAATTTTATCGCTGCATCGGTTTTACTTCCACGCGCTAAACCCATTGCTCGCTCCGGATTACTCCACACCGTGCCCCGATTGCCGGTTTTGGCATCATTAGTGGCCATAATACGCTTAATCTCGCCCTGAAAATGCCTGTTCACCTCTGCCTGAGCCACCGCAACCTTTTTTGCCAATGCCCGTTTTTCTGCTGCTTTTACTTTATTGATGTAGGCCGCACGGTATTGTTCTAACGCCTGCTGATAATCCTTGATATATAAAGCAAAGCCTTTCAAACGTGAGTCGAGTGCCGTAGCAGCTGCACCAGCGAATCCCGGTATTTCCTTTTTCACATAGGGTATCGCGGTATTTTGAGTAAAACTATTTACCGATTGCAAAGCGGGCTTTAACTGTAACTGATAAAACTCGGCCAGGGCATCAACCACTTCGGTGCCAAAATCTTTATTGAGCCGGGCGATATTTCTGCGATCGCTAGCAGGCATTTGTTTTAACATTTCCAGAAAATGTAAAGCATCTGAATCGTTACCGGCATCATTGGCAGCCTTAGTAATGTAAGGCGTACCAGCGGGTAGCAAAGGTGCTGCAGGTACTGACTGCTCATCTAAAGTATGACCAGCCGGACAAGGAATAAACTCTCTGGTAACCGGATTGGTGGTAATGCAGATTTCTATGGTCATTATTCATCCTTGAAATAAATTGTTAAATAAGGGTGAATATTAGTTATCAATTTGCATCATTGCAAGAAAAAATAAGCAACGCTAAATTTAACGCCTGGCATTAATCATCTTTAACAATTCGACCGTCGCGGTGGCATCGTCCAGCGCGCGGTGATGGTTGGTGAGGTTGATGTCAAACTCGGTGCATAGCTTGCCTAAACTGTACGATTGCAGGCCCGGATAGTAGCGGCGCATATTGACTACCGTGCACAGCTGCGGCATATCGAGCGGCATTTGTAGCCGGGTGAATTCGGCGCGGATAAAGCCGTAATCGAATTTGGCATTATGGGCGACAAATACCGCACCTTGCAGAAAATCGCTTAATTTCGCTGCAATATCAGCAAATGTTGGTGCGTTACTTACCATGGCGCTGTTAATGCCGGTTAGCCGGGTAATAAACGACGGGATATAACGCTGCGGGTTAATTAAGGTGCTGAAGGTATCGAGCACTTCACCGGCCTGCACTTTGACTGCGCCTATTTCAATAACCCGATCTGAGCCTGCTTTGCCGCCGGTGGTTTCGACATCCAGCACCACATAAATGCGGTTGGGGTCGATAATCCACTGCAGCTTTTCAATGCGGGCGTTAAAACCGGCCTGTTGCAAGGCTAAAAGCCTGGCCAGCTGATGGCGCTGTATTTTATCGCCGGGCGCTTTTACTTCAATAAACTGAAGCTGCTGATCTTTAATCAGCAGTAAATCGGGGTAACCACTGCGCTGGCGCTTAAAATCCTGCGCCATGGCGCGCAGTATGGGTACCAAGCTACTCGTGCCATCTTTTGCGGAGCCACAGTAAGTTATTAACGGTAATAGCTGCTCTGCTAAGTCACTGTGCCAATAAAACAGGCTATTGGCTTTGCCGTAGTGCGCCGTTAATGCGGTAAGTAGCTGGCTGGCAGCGCCGGGTGCGGCCAGCTGGCTAAGCTTGTGCTCTATATCGGTTTTAAACTGCTGATAAAAGCCGCCGCTGCTCAGGTTGCGGGGCCTGCGCTCAAACGGGTTATGCAGCGCACTGTCCTCGTGCTCAAACAGCTCGTGCCAGAACCACAGGCCAAATAGCGCCAACCACAGGTTATTCTCGCAGTGAAATACCCTATAGCCTTGCGCGGCATAATGGGCCATTAAGCCCTGCTCGGCTTTGCCCAGATAGAGCTCATCAATACCGACCAGTGGCGCATTGTACAGCAATTCAGTCAGCCGGCTGCGCTGCCCGCCACCATCAGGGTTAAACTTACGCCGGTAAAAATCATCGGCAAACAGCCATTCTTCATCACAGCTGGGATCGGCCAGTAATTGCTGCAACAGCACTTGCGCCTGGTCGGTTTGTTGTTGTTGCACCAGCAACCTTACCAGCCGTTCACTGGCCGGAAAGCCGCTGCTTAATTGATAAAAGCCCATTGCCAGTTCAAGCAACTTTGCCTGCTCAGCCAGTTTGCCCAGCTGATAACACAGCTCGCTGCACTTTAACTGTAAGGCTTCATCTGCATCGCCGTTTTCAGCAGCAGGCCAGGCATTTACTTCGTCAAACCAGTCTTGCAGTTCAGTTTTTGCGGTCTGTGGATGCTTTTTTAACTGCTTGCTAAGCTCTGCTATTGCCGGCCTGGCTTTGGCCAGCTGATACGCCAGCTGTGCCTGACTGGCTTCGGTAAAGCGTGGCTGAAACTGTTGCTTAAACTGACCGCTTTGCCGGATCCCTAAATCACGCAGAGTAAAGACCGATAAATTGGCCTCGATACGGCCGAAATATAAAAAGTACAAATAGTTCAGCGCATCCTGACGTTTCAGCGCAACATAACGCTGTGGCAGTATTTGAATGATTTGCAGCCAGTTAACCGGCAGTTTTAACGCCGCGCCCAGTAACAGCGGTTTAGTCTGGCTTTTTTTAATGGCTAAATCGGCCACCTGCGCTTTCCAGTCTGCCGCCGAAAACTGGCTTTTAGCCAGTTGCACTAATTGCCACAAGGTGTCTTTGGTTAGCCGCAGCCAGAAATCAGTTAAATCATCTGTAGTTAGCGGCGCGATAAAGCCTACAGCAGCCAACTCGTCCAGCACCGGCCCGGTTGGGCCAATTTCAGGGTATTGCAAATCGGCATCACTAAATACCAGGCCCTTGCGGTTTAGCATACGCACCAGAAGTTGCTGGCAGCTTTCACTAAGGGCGGTAAAATCGCTGATGAACGCCTGGCTTGCCGTGGTTAATACCGGCTGATAATGCACAGTGACAAACTGCAACAGCTCATTAAAATGCTGCAGATAATAACCACTGTCCAGTTCGGGTTGCGCCATTGTTTTACTCGTGTCTGAAAGTTACCGCTACTCTAGCAAGTTACAACGGATATTGGCCAATACTGATTGCCAATGGTAAGCTGCTGCCATTAACAGAACCCGCAACCGAGGATAAATTAATATGGGTAACTTATTGACCATTCTGGTTATATTATTTATCAGCCTGTTTGTGCTGGTTACCTTACTGGAAAAATTCGGCAAAAAAACCGAAGAGCAGGATTTAAGCAAATACTCGCGCTGGGTTTATCCGCTAATGGCGGTAATGCTGGGCGCGATGCTGATTAAGCATTTCTTTATGTCCTAAGCATTTTTTATTGTTTAGTCAGGCATTCGCGCGCCGGCGTTGCTGCCACTGCATTACCGTCACCAGTAACGCCGGTAAAAACGTCAGGGCAATAATGGTTGAGCACAATAAGCCGGTTAACACGATAATGCCCACCCCCCGATACAGCTCCGTGCCGGCGCCCGGAATAAATACCAGCGGCGCCAGACCGAAAATGGTGGTGGTGGTGGACATTAATATCGGCCGCAAGCGGACAGCCACTGCGGCAATAACGGCTTCAATAACATTGCAATCTGCTTGCTGCAAATTCTTGCGGCTTTGATCCACAATTAAAATCGGGTTGTTGACTACGGTACCCAGCAAGATTAAAAAGCCCAGCATGGTGATCATATCAAACGGCTGATTGATGCCGGGCAGGCCCAGCATGTTCAGCAGATCGCCCAGGCCATTAATAATAGCTAAACCCACTAAGCCGCCCGCCAGGCCAAGTGGCACTGTTGCCAAAATAAACAACGGATAGCCCCAATGGGTAAATATTGCCACCAATAATAAATAAATCAGCAGCAGGGCGATGGCAAAGTTGCCTCCCAACGCCGCTTTAGTGGCATCTAACTGATCGGCGGCACCTGAAATGCTCAGGTTTACACCTGAGGCAATGTCGCCATTTCGCTGCAGCTGCGGTACCAGCTCGTCCTGTACCCGGGCTACCGCCGTTTCCAGTGCGACGTCTCTGGGCGGAATAATATACAGGGTGACCGTGCGTCTGCCATCTACCCGACGTAAGCTGGCACTATCTGCTACCTCAACCAAATCGGCCAGTGCGTTTAACGGCAATACAGCACCCTGTGGGGTTAAAATCGGGGCCTGAGCCAGTTGTTGCAACGACTGCTTGGTGCCCGCGCCGCTGAACAGGAAAATATCGACCTTGTCATCCAGCATAAAAAAATCATCTACAAAAGCACCGTCACTGAGCGCCGCCACAGCAAAGCCAAAATCGTTAGCGTTAAAGCCAAGCTCGGCCAGCCGGTTCCAGCGCGGTCGGATCTCAATAAGCGGTTGATCAAGCGATAACGATGACGGATCTGAGTTAAGCTGTGGGTTGTCGAACACCTCCCCGGCGGCCAGATACGCCGCTTCTGCGGTGCGATATAAGTTAGCCAGCTCGGGTCCGGAAATATCCAGCGCTACGGCACGGGTACCGCCGTCATTACTGGAGATAATTGAGCCGCGGGCGGAGAACGCGCGCATACCCGGATACTGGCGGAACAATGTGGTTAAGCCATTCATCATGGCGTCGATATCTTCATCCCGGGTAGGCTCACTTAACACCCAAATTCGCCCAACCGACACGCTAAGCGAGTAATATTGTAGTGACGGTATCACCGCTTCGCCCTGTAAGAATAGTTCCGGGTCGGCATTGACCGCAGCATTTAAAATGTCCCTGATTTCATCAGCGATCAGGGTCATTTCTGATAAATTATAACCCGGCGGTGCAATCATCTGCGAAAACGCCTTGGGCTCCTCCCCTTCTGGCAAATACTCGGCAGGTGGCAATAATATCCAGCCGGCGCCCACGGTTAAAGTCAGGGTAATGGCTAATGTCAGTAAACGGCTTTTGCTGCTACTGATAAGCTTGCCAATGCCTCGCAACAACGGGCTGCTCTGGTCTTGGTCGTTTTGCTGCGCCGTTAACGCCGAGCCCGAACCAAAACCCAGTCTGGCAATGGCAGCAGGTACCACAAAAACTGCCACCAGCATTGAGGCAATAATGGCTGAGGCGATAGCAATAGCGATATCGGAATACAGCTGGCCCGCTTCCTGCTCCACAAATAAAATAGGCGCAAACACCAATACCGTGGTCATTGTCGACGCCAGCACCGCCGGCCAGACGTCCTGCACCCCGCTAATGGCCGCTTCCAGCCTTTTCTTGCCACTACGCCTGGCTTGTTCAATGCTTTCCAGCACCACGATGGTGTTATCGACTGTCATACCGATGGCAAAGGCAATACCCGCCAGTGAAATAACGTTAATGGTGCGGTTAAACAGCAATAAGCCTAAAAACGCGGCAATGGTACAAATGGGCACTCCGATAACGGCTACCAGGGTCGCGCGCTTTGATCGCAGAAATAAATACATCACCAGGGTTGCCAGCACGGCGCCTAACCCCAGGTTGGTCCAGACATTGCGAATAGAGCTTTGCACATAGCGCACATCATCACTGACCAGTTTTAACTGCAGGCCATTGGCTTCGAGCATGTCTTTATTTATCTGTTCAACTTCCGGCAGCATGGCATTTTTAATATCGATTACATTAGAGCCACTTTCCCGCCTTACCGACAAACTGAGGGTACGTTCACCGTCTGAATACGATAAATCCCTAACTTCAAAGTGGTCCAGTTTTATTTCGGCAATGTCTTTTAGCAAAACCTGACTGTCACCGCGCTGCAAAATGATCAGGTTTTCCAGTTCGCTCAAATCAGCAAACCGGCCGACCATTCGCAACAAATAGCGGCGCTTACCGCTGTCAATATCACCGGCCGAAGCATCAGTATTACGATTACGTATGGCCTGGCGCACATCAGTCATACTAACACCGCGCTGCGCCAGCCTTGCCGGGTCAACCAGAATTTGCACCTGACGCGCCGCACCGCCACTTACCCCAATTTCTGATACCCCAGCCACCCGCTCCATCCGGGGGCGCACGTAATCTTCGGCGTAGTCCCGCACCATATCCATATCCAGCCCCAACGGGTTACCGGCTAGCGGCATTAACCTGAAATACATAAAGGCATTGCTGGAAAAAGAGCTGCTAAACAGCCGCGGCTGATCGACATTTTCCGGATACGCATTAACCTGACTCAGCGCATTGCTGACCTGAATTAGCGCTTCGTTAATATCTACCCCAAACGGAAACTCTAATTCAATGGTGGCTGAGCCGGTTTCGGCCAGCGAAATCATCCGTTTCAGGTTGGGTAAATTGCGCAGGTAGCGTTCTTGTTCAATCAGAATTTCTTTTTCGACATCCTGTGGGGTAGCGCCTGGCCAGCCGGTCACCACACTTATGGTCCGCACTTCAAGATCAGGGATCATTTGCACCGGTATCCGCATGGCGGCGGCAATACCCAGCACCGCGATGATCAGTACCACGACGGCCAGAATAGTGCCGTGACGAATACCTGCTGCCAGCATAGTTGCTCCTTACTTTACCTGCTGAAGGTGAGTTCTGCTCCGGAAGCTGTGGTTGCTTTGGATGCTATTGTTGCTTTTGGCGCTATTATTGGCTTGGAACAATGCTAACCCGCTGGCCATCGCGTAAGCTCTCATTACCCCGAGTCACAACTTGCTCGCCTGTAGCCAGGCCATCGCTGACTTCAATACCCTGGCCACTACGTCGGCCCAGTTTCACCAATCGCCGGTACGCGGTGTTGTCTTTAACGATAAACACACTAAAGCTGCCATCAGGATGGCGCAGCACAGCATCGGCGGGCACGATAACATTGTTGCTGCCCTGGCTGGCCATATTAAAGGTGGCGCTGGCTGACGTACCTGGCAACAGCTGCCAGTCTGCCTCAGGTTGCTGTAGCTGCAGCCGTACCAGAAAACTGCGGGCATCGGCATCAATTACCGGCACCCTGGCGAGGATATCAGCGCGAAGCTCTTGCTCTGGCTGCATATCGCTGCGCACCGTTACCTGCTGTAACTGAGTCAGGGTTTGAAAGTACTCCTGTGGCATTTGCACGTCTAAATACAGCGGGCTTAGCGCCACCAGCTCTAACACTTGTGTGCCAAGGTTAACCCACTCCCCGGCGTCGGTCTGCCGGCTGGCAATAACACCGGCAAACGGCGCAATCAGGGTATGGCGCGCCACTATCTCCTGTTGGCGGGCAAGTGCCGCCAGCGCCTGCTGATGCAACGCTTCTGCACGGGCCTGGGTCGCCTGGCGCAAGGCCAGCTCGGTTTGCGGAAATAACTGTTTGGCGGACAATTGTTCGGCTTCACTGACCAGGCGGGCACTTTCCGCCAGCTCAGTGGCAGTAACCCTGCTGGCCGCCTGCAGCTGCTGCAGTTGCTGCCTGGCCAATGCCGGGTCCAGCTCCAGTAATATCTGGCCTGCATTGACTTCATCGCCGGCATCTACCACTACGCTGGCAACCAGTCCGTCCGTACGGGCTGATAACCTGGCATGCTGACGTGCAGTAAGGGTGCCACTAAGAGTAAGTTGCTGACCAATGTTTTGTTGCTCAGGGGTGACCACACTTACTGGTGCAGCTTGCCTGGGTTGATTTTCAGCGGGTTGCTGCGCGCTAACCTGTATTGGCAGCATTAACGTAGCAAGTGCAGCGGTAAATACGGCGGCAAGTATCCAACTTCGCATAAGGCATCCTTTGCTAAATAAGACGTGCGCTTGTTAAGCTAAAGAGTATGGCGTAAAGCTGGCCTTAGATCACTTTTTAGTGCCAACTTAGCGGGTTAAGCCGGTAAAACTGGCTTAATTGCTGATATAAAGCCGGATAATGCTGTTGTAATTGCTCAGGCTGCTCGAAGAATACTTCGGAGATAACGGCAAAAAATTCAGCCGGGTTAGTGGCACCGTAGCCATCCAGCAAACCGCGAATGCCACTGGCCGTGTCGAGTTGTAGTTGGGCAAACGCTTGCTGCATCACACTTGACCACTGCTGATAATCACTGCTGCGGCTAAGCAGTGGCGCGCCGGTGGCAAGACCTTTTTCCTGATCCAGCTGATGGGCAAACTCATGGATAACCACATTGCGACCATCGTCAGGCGTAGCCGCCCCTTCTTTGGCATCCTGCCAGCTTAGCACCACTTTGCCCTGGCCCCACGATTCGCCACTGAGCACCCGGCGCTGCTCACGCACTACCCCGGCGGCATCTGGCGACGCCCCCCGCACGATAAACGCTGCCGGATAAATTAAAATCTGCCGCAATTTGGGATAATAGTAATCGGGCCGGTTTAACAGTAATAAGCACGCCTGTGCAGCAATAGTGACCCGCATTTCGTCGGTAACTGTAACGCCTTCGCAGCCAATAAACTTTTTCTCGGCGATAAAAACCTGAATATGTTTTTTAAGTTGCAGCTGCAAGTCGGCTGGCAACGCCCTAAAGTAAGGCATACGCTGCTTTAGGACAGCGCGCCACTGCTGCGGAAAAGGCCTGGCCTGTATTTTGTTGCGTTGATAGCGCCGCCACGGTTCCTGCCCCAGAACAAAGGCAATAATCACGCCGCCAAGCAGTATTACGATCAGGGTTGGCAAATTTTGGTATCCTTAACCTGTACTTGCATTAACTGTTAAAACGCGCTGAACTGTTTGAATGGGGCTGCGTCTTATCCAAATCAAGCGACGCATGCCGTCAAGATGGAGTATCTATGTTTAATTTGTTTAAAAATCTGCTGGAAAAATCGAATTCAGACTGGCAAGGCAGTGGTAACACCCATAACCAGTGGCGTGAAGCCGGACTGACTGAGCAGCAATATCTTGCTGTGGTGCTGATGCTGCAATTGTCACATGCCGATTTCAGCTCAGAGCAACAGGAACATGATGTTGTTATGCAGTATCTGCAACAAGAGTTTGACTTAACAGCTGACAAAGCCGAACCGGTGTTTGCCGCGGCGCTGGCTCAGGCGGGCGATGCGACTTGTCTGCACGGTTTTACCACGAAGTTAAAGGATTTGCCTTATAAAGACCGACTGGCACTATTGGACCAAATGTGGAAAGTGGTATTTGCAGATGGTGAGTTAGACCCTCATGAGGAAGCAATGTTGCGGAAAATTGCTGATTTGTTATTTATCCGCCACAGCGATTACATTCAAAGTAAATTGGCAATACAGCCACCTAACTGACCTGGTGGCCTGCTGGTCCGGGGTGTCAACCCCGCCTGCCCTGCACTTACCTCTCGTCTTTATTCAGTACTTCGCCTTCGATTACCCGACTGTCACGGCTTGCACGGTCAAAGTGGTTATGCCGCTGACCGTCCTGTTGTTGCTGTTGTTCAGCATGCTGCCGGGCTGCCTCGGTAAAACGCCGCATTTTTTTGCGGTAACGATATACAACAATCGGAATAACCAACCAGCTGAGCAGCAGCATAAACAATAAAATAGCGGCGGCGACCACCAGCATGATCCCAAGCACTATCCAGGCAAGTATGCGCTGCAGCACGTTACCACGTTGACGGTGCGCAAATTGCTGCTGCCAGGCCGCAGCCTGCTGACGAAAAGAAGAATTAAACATAACCACTCCAATAAAACTGGCGCTATGATAAAGCAAAACGCAAGTGCTGTCGCCGCTAGTAAGCTGAAGCAAGCACCGCGCATCACATAAAATCAGGTATCAGCGCTGCTGCCGCTTTAGGCAGAGATAAGGTCGATTGGTTCAACCGCTGCCTTTAATCAGTCTTGTTGCTGAGTGCCCAGCCGACGATCTGGCCCCAGCTCGGTTCTTTGCCGTACATTTGCATGCCACGCAGAAAGATCCGACCGGCTACCCGGCGCATCCACCCTACTGCAGCCACTAATAACAACAACGACAACGCAGGTTGCCACCAGGGTAAGTCAACCATCGCCATTTTTACTGGCATCGCGGCAAATGAGGTTAGCGGTAGCCAGCTTAAAATGGTCATCGCGCTACCGGTCGGGCTGTCTATCACCAGATAGGTAAACAGCATTGGCAGCCAGGTGATCATCATAACCGCGCCCTTACCACTGGTGTTTGGGTCGTCAATTGAGGCAGCAATGGCCCCCATAAAACAGGCGCTTAGCAACACTCCCAGCAATGCAAAAGGTACTAACCACGCCAGGACAGCCCAATTTAGCCAACTCAGGTTAATGCCATCGTCCCTTACTACCACGCTGACCACAATAAACACCAATAACATCACCAGTGCCGACGTCACCATTGCCTTCATTGCACTTAAGCTATGGCCCAGCACTTTGCCATCCATCCACTGCTGTGGGGTGACAATGGCGTAAAGCTGTTCGGTTACCCGTTGTTGTTTTTCTCCGGTAATGCTCAAAAGTACCTGGCCAAACGCAGTGCTTAGGCCAATAAACAACAAAATAAGCACCCCAAGAGCGATCATCTTTTCCGGGGTATCTTTGCCTTTAAAGTTCTCATCCAGATAAGTGTACTCAACACTTACCGGTTGCTGCAGCATTTCTAGTTGTGCCGGGGTTAACTGCAACTCGGTCGCATATTGCTGGCGAAAATAATTACTAAGTTCGGTTTCAAGTTGTTGCTGCCATTTTTTGGCGGCAAGGGTATGCAGCTCAACCTTATGCGCTGCCGTATCTGTAGTATTAACCGTAACAACAGCGTGCCAGCGCTCATCGGCTTGTAGCTGCGCCAACTGCGCTTCAAAGTCAATGGTGGGCCTTTGAAACTGGAACTGTTCGCTATTACTGATACTGAACTCTGCCGGCACCGCTATCCGGTATACCTTCCGGCTTTCGTCGGTAAAGTAGCTCCACAAGGCCACGGCAGCCATTACTGCCATCATAAGTAGGTAAGAGATTAACTGTTGCTTCCATTTGAAAAACCGCAAAAACTCCCATTTGGCAACAATGACACTTTGTTTTGAAATCATGCCGGATCCCTCTGCTGATGCTGCGCCATCGCCATTAAATACAATTGATGCAAGTCTGCGGTTTGCATTTCTACCTGAGTCAGCTCTAACTCGTTGACCAGCCGTTTTAAGGTGGCAGATACACTCTGTTCTGCGGTTAGCGTCAACAAAAACTTGTTCGCGCTCAGCCCTTCGATAGTCAGCCCTGGCAGCCACTGTTGTAATTGTTCAACCTCAACGGCATCTGTACAGCTGATCGCAATCTGGCGCTGCGGCCCAGCCTGTTGCTGAATATCCGCCAGGGTGCCAGCCAGAATCACCGAGCCTCTGGCCATCAGCAACATATGATCAGCCAGCTTTTCTACCATCGCCATCTGGTGCGCACTTAAAATCACCGTCATGCCGCGGGATTTTAACGCTTTAAGAAAGCCCACCACTTTTTCCTGATTAATCGGATCAAGGCCGGAGAACGGCTCGTCCAGAATGACCAGCGCCGGCTGATGCAGTACAGCAGCAATCAGCTGCACTTTTTGCTGATTGCCCTTGGACAACTGCTTTAACTCTTCGTCACGACGATCTGACAGGTCGAACACCTCCAGCCAGTGGGCCATTTCCTGCAGGGCTTTTTGTTTGCTCAGGCCATGCAACTGCGCCAGGTACAACAGGTTCTTCTCGATACTTTTATCCGGATACAAACCACGGTCTTCCGGTAAATAACCGAGCAAGCGGCGCGGTACGTGGTCGTAGACCTCGTTTTGATGACTGACCTGAATAGTGCCACTGTCGGGCCGGGTCATGCCAACCAACATGCGGATAATAGAAGACTTACCGGCGCCATTAGGACCCAGCAAGGCAAAAATATCACCGGAATTTATCTGGAAACTGACCTTACGCACTGCGGCGATGTCGCCATAGTCTTTACTGATCGTGCTAACACTTAACTGCATAACCTGCTCACTTCTTACTCGCTCTGCCCTAATCTAACACCGCTGCACTTTAACCAGCTAACCACAAATTGTTAGTAAATATGTAAGCGGTTGTTGATGCTTTATCACCTGTTTAACTATATCGGTGGCTAATGACGATTCTAATTGTCGCTAAGCCCAGACCTTGCTATGGTTATTCACAACCTTTAAAAAGCGTGCGGGTATTATGAAGTTAGCTTTAATCGCCAGCGGACTTATTGTCGCTTTGTCGCTATTCTCCAGCCAGCTTAGCGCGGCCAGTTTAACGATTAGCATTAGTAACCAGCAGCAACAGCCGCTGGCCGACGCCGTGGTTGAGCTGCGCTCGCAAAGTAGTGCGCAAATTGCGCCACAGCGGATCCAGGTTGCGCAGCAGCAATTAACCTTTGTTCCTTTTGTTAGCGCAGTGCCGGCGGGCAGCATTGTGGAGTTTCCTAATCTGGATAAAACCCGCCATCATGTTTACTCTTTTTCGCCAGCCAAACAATTTGAAATTAAGTTATATGCTGACAAACCGGAAAAGCCGATTACTTTTGATACGCCTGGCATTGTCGCGCTCGGCTGCAATATTCATGACTATATGCAGGCATATATTTATATTAGTGAAAGTGATCTGGTGGCCGTCAGCAACGAAGCGGGCCAGCTACACTGGCCAGATATTGCTCCTGGCGAGTATCAACTGTATGTCTGGCATCCATGGCAACTGGCAGAGCAACAGCCCAGCACATTGAAAGTGCTAATGCCGGAGCAAGCCGCTTCTGTCGTGCTTGCTATTGACCTGACACAGCAAAAGCCTCAGGCGCCACAACGTGGCTTTGGCACCAGGTAAATTCTCTATGTTTAAATCGCTGCGCAGCAAATGGATTAGTTTACTGGTGATTTTGCTCAGTGTTCTGATGCTGGTTACCGGTTACGCCACGCTGAAATCGATGCGGGCCAGTTCAATACAGCAGGCGGAATTGTCGCTGGAAGTTGCCAGCAAGGTTTTTCAGCAAGCACTGGATAACCGTGCTGCCCAGCTTAGCAACAGCGTCAGTTTACTGGCTGCCGACTTTGGTTTTCGCCAGGCAATTGCTACTGCAGAACAAGCCACTATTGACTCCGTTCTGCAAAACCATGGCAGCCGGATAAACGCACAACTTGCCTTATTATTAAACCCCCGGGGCGAATTACTGGCCAGCAGTGCCAGCCTGGATGCAATTGATATAGCGCAGTTACGCCCCGTTACTCTTGGCAGCAGTGCCGTGACCGAGATACTGTTGATTGATGGTCAGGCTTTCCAAATGGTTCTGGTGCCGGTGCGAGCCCCCGTGGTTATCGCCTGGGTTGGAATGGGCTTTCTAATTGATGTGCCGCTGGCGGAACAAATTAAAGGCATTACCGGCTTAGAGATCAGCTTTATTCAATTAGATGATAATGCCAACCCGACACTGACCAGCACACTATCAGCACCCTCTCAACAACAGTTATCCGGCAAATTGACAGAGATTATGCAGGCAGCCGATGCCACGCAATTTGCGGCCGATTTTAGTTTTATTACCCGTGGTAAAGCGCTGGATGACGAACAGCGGCTTTGGGCCCTGTTGCACATGGCCGATGACCGCTGGTTAGCCAGCTATCAGCAGTTGCGCCAGCAACTGGTAGAAATTTTTGCATTTGGTTTGCTTCTCGGTTTGATTGCCGCATTTTTATTTGCCCGAAGTATCAGTAAGCCGCTGAGTCAGTTAAGCGCATTTGCCAAGGCTATCGGTCAGGGCAAGACAACAGTGGCACCGGCGATCAGTCAGGATGAGATTGGTGTATTAACCAGCACACTGGTCAGCATGCAGCACAGCATTGCTGCCAGGGAATTACAGCTGCGCCAGCAAGCCGAACACGACGCCCTGACCGGACTATTAAACCGCCATGCCGTAGAGCAACGTCTGCCTGACATTCTGCAGTCCCGCCAGGGTACCTTATTGCAACTTAATATTATTCAGTTTAAACATATAAACGATACCCTGGGGCTGGCGAATGGCGATATTTTGCTGCAGCTGCTGGCGCAGCGTTTAGGACATCACCAGCCAGCACCAGCCTTTTGTGCACGATTAAATGGTGATGAGTTTCTGATGTTGTTTGAAAAGAGCCTGACGGAGCAGCAGTTAGTCGATTTATATAACAGCCTGCAGCCTGCTTATAATATTCAGGACTCGTTAATTAATTTAAAAATTGCGATTGGTATTTACCCCTTTCAACCGGGCCAGGGTTCAGCCAGTGAAGCGTTGCGCCGGGTCGATTTAGCTCAGGAAAATGCCAGCCAGGCGGGTGGTGGTATTGCTTTTTATCAAAGTGGTCAGGACGAAACCCATCAGCGTGAGCTTACCATTATTCGCGATTTACCTTCCGCGCTGTCGAGTGGCCAGTTATACGTGGTGTATCAGCCAAAAGTAGAGTTGGCATCGCGGCAGTGTCACAGTGCTGAGGCATTAATCCGCTGGCAGCACCCGCAATTAGGGTTTATTTCCCCCGTTGAATTTATTGCCACCGCTGAGCATTCGGGCAATATCAGTCTGATAACCCAATGGATGCTGCAAACTGTTGTTAAGCAGCTGGCGAGCTGGCAGCAGGATTATCCCACGCTCCGGGTAGCGGTGAACCTTTCTGCAGCCGATTTGCTGGATCAGAACCTGCCGGAGCAAATACGTGGCTTGCTTGAGCAATATCACGTGCCTGCAAGCGCGCTCGCGCTCGAAGTAACAGAAAGCGCCGTGATGCAGGATACCAGCAAAGTCATTGCTAACTTAAACAAGTTAAAGGAGATGGCGATTAATCTGGCCATTGATGATTTTGGCACCGGCCAGTCATCGCTGGCGTACTTAAAACAACTGCCGGTAAACGAAATTAAGATTGACCGCGCCTTTGTTAAAGATATAGAAACAAATACCAATGACGCCTTAATTGTTAATGCCACGGTGAAACTGGCGCATGGTCTGGGTTTCAAAGTGACTGCAGAAGGGCTTGAAAACCAGGCAGGTTTGAGCTTTCTGCACGATGCCGGTTGCGACACAGTACAGGGTTATTTTTTCAGCAAACCCCTTGCAACTGCTGATTTCAGCCAGTGGCTTACTCACTTTGCTGCTACCACCACCTCCCCTACAGAGGTAACTGAATGAGCTATCGGTTAATCTTATTTATGCTGTGCTGCTGGCCAGCTATTGCTGTCGCTGGCAGCAAAATTATTGCTACTGGCGGGGTAACCACTATTGAGGGTAACGCCGGCGGTGGCATTGTGCCGTGGGCAGTAATCAACGGCTACGCCAGCAGTGATGAGTGGGGAGTAACGGCCTTTGGCGGCAGGGTTGGGGTCAACGATTTCAGTCTGAACAGCGCGGGTATTGCCTTGAGCCTGGATAATCGCTGGGAGTTTTCTTATGCCCGTCAGCGGTTTGCCCTGGAATCGATTGGCGGCAGTCTGTCACAGGATATATTTTCAGTAAAATACCACTTGGCTGGCGAATTACTGTACACCGCCATGCCGCAAATCAGCCTGGGTATTCAGCACAAACGAAACCTGGATTTCGCTCTGCCAGCCGCAGTCGGGGCCACCAGTGCCAGCGGCACAGACTTTTACCTGGCCGCCAGCAAGGTGCTGTTTCATCAGGTAGCGGGCCGAAATCTGCTGTTAAACGGCACCCTGCGTGCCACCAAAGCGAACCAGACCGGCCTGCTCGGTTTTGGTAGCGCTACCGACAACCATTATGAGTTTCTGTTTGAAGGTTCAGCCGCGGTGCTACTGAATTACAATCTGGCCATTGGCATGGAGTACAAACAAAAACCGGATAAACTGGCTTTTGCCGCAGAACAGCACTGGCGCGATATTTTTGTCGCCTGGTTTATCAATAAAAATGTCAGTGTTACCGGTGCTTATGTTGACCTTGGCCACATTGCCGGCCAGGGTTCGCAAACAGGTTACTATCTGGCGCTGGAGGCAACATGGTAAAAACAGTTACGTTGGTTAGTCTTTGCCTGGTCCTGCTGCTTGGCTGCAGCACAGCACCTCAGCCAGTATTATATCAGCGCCTCGGTGCGGACGAGGGTATCAACGCTATTGTTGACGGTTTATTATTCGAAATTGAGCACGATGACAGAATTGTCCATCATTTCGCCGACACGGACATTAGCCGCTTTAGGGCGATGCTGGCGGAGCAGTTATGCGATCTGAGCGGTGGCCCTTGTCAGTACAGTGGCAGCACCATGCAGGAAAGCCACACTGGCTTTAACATTAGCCTGGCAGATTATGATGCGCTGGTCGAAGGCTTGATAAAAGTGATGCAACGTCAGCAAGTTAGCATCGCAGATCAGAACGCGTTGCTGGCATTGCTGGCACCCATGTATAAAGATATCAGTTACCGCTGATCCCAGGTGATTTTACCAGTAAGGCGGTAAGCTGCCGGCTTATTGGCGCAAATAAAAATACCAATGGAAATGCGCAGGCATGAGCGTACATGTAGGCATGCATCCAGGCACCGACAAAACCACTAAACCATCCCAGATTAATAAATGTCAGAATGCCTGACATCAGGAACGCCATAAATCCGGACATAATAAACGCAAAAATCCCAGCTTGAAATTTTACAGGAAACATAACCCCTCCCTCATACCAGTGCGTATGATAACCAAATGATTAGAGGTTTGCATGACACATATTGTATTTCTGGATGCCGGCTCGATGGGCGATACCGATTTAAGTGTGTTGCAGTTACCAAAGTGTCAGCTACAATGTTTCGACAGCACCGCACCGCAACAGGTGGCAGAGCGTCTGGCAGACGCAGATATTGCCATTGTTAACAAGGTAGTCTTAAACCAGAGCATATTGCAGGCGCTACCCCAGCTAAAGCTTATTTGTGTTGCGGCTACCGGAGTTAACAATATCGACCTTAGCGCTGCCGCACAGCTGGGCATAAAAGTATGTCATGTCAGAGGCTACGCCAATACCACAGTGCCCCAGCATGCCATAGCGCTATTACTGGGGCTAACCAATCAAATAAGCAATTATCAGCAAACTCTGGCCAGGGGTGAGTGGAGCCAGAGCTCACATTTTTGCTTGCATAGTCACCCGCTGACCGAGCTTGATGGCAAATGTTTTGTTGTAGTTGGCTATGGCGCCCTGGGGCAGGCAACCGCCGGGCTTGCCGCCGCTTTTGGCATGCGGGTGCTGATTAGCGAACATGCAGGCGCACGAGAGTGCCGTGAAGGCAGAGTTAGCTTTGATGAGGCACTGCGCCAGGCAGATGTACTGTCGTTACATTGTCCCCTTAATAAAGACACCTTACACCTCCTTAACCGTGAAACGCTGGCCCTGCTGCCAAATGGGGCCATGGTTATCAACACAGCTCGCGGCGACTTAATAGACGAAGCCGCCTTGTTAAATGAGCTGAAAACCGGCAGGCTCTCAGCGGGTCTTGACGTCCTGAGCACTGAACCTCCTGCGGCCAGCCACATACTGTTACAACACGCCAGACCAAATTTGTTAATTACCCCTCACATTGGCTGGGCAACCCCTGAAGCGCGCCGCAGAATGAGCGGACAGCTGCGTGATAACATCGCCGCATTTTTGGCAGGCCACTCGCTGCGTCAGCTATAGCCTGGCCGCTACTTTCGGGCTACACTGGCTGCAAAAAATAAGTTGATCCTAAAATATGCGAATTTGCAGTGCTTTGCTGCTGTGCTCTGTGTTAGCTGGCAGCCTGTTATTCAGTGAAAAGGCCCTGGCAACCGAGCTGGCTGAACGCTTACGGTTGGCTTCAGAAAATTATGAACAGGTAATTACCGAGCAACTGACCAACACGCAACAACGTCTTTACGGCGACTGGCTGGTGCTGGCGCAGGCATACCTTAGCGCTAGCAACAAAGATGCCGCCATTGCGGCCTTAGAGCAGGCTGAAACATTAGCCGACAGCGATCAGCAGCGAGCGCACGTGGCCCTGCTTCGGGCAAAAGTGTATGGTATTTTATTTCGTGACACCCGCCATGCCATCAGTTATTTACAGCAAGCGGACGCTCTATTGCGCACCAGCACGGATATTACCGCGCGACAACTCTACAGCGAAGTGTTGACCAATTTTGCTCAGGCCCATAATCAACTGGGCGACTTAATTCAGGCAGAAGCGTTTGCCAGCCAGAGCCTGAGTTTAGCGCTCGGCTTGCAAGATCGTCGTAAAGAAATGGCTGCCCGGATTATGCTTGGCAGGTTGGCACTGCAAAATAACCAGTTTGGCCAGGCGCATCAGCATTTAAAGCAAGCACTGGTTCTGGCCGACTCACTGGATGATAGCGATGCCCGCGCCTCAATTCATTTCCGGCTGGGCATGGCCTATCGTAAAATTGAAGAACATACTCTGGCGCTGGAGCATATGCAGCACGCCGCCAACCTTTATCAACGTCTTAACGACTTATCCAGTTACAGCTATACCCTGGTCTATATGGCTGAAAGCCACCTTGAATCTGCTGAAGGCATAACACTGGCCGAACAATACTTGCTGGAAGCGCTTACCATTAGCGAGCAAATTAAAAATGTAATGCGCACCGCTATCGTCAAACAAAGTCTGGGCCGCGCCAGCAGGTTGCGCGGCGACAACTTGCAAGCAGCTAAATATTACAACGCGGCATTGCAACAGTTCCGGCAAATAGGCGCTCAGACGTATGTGCAGGAAAGTGCGCTGGCGTTAGCAGAGTTAGCCCTGATGCAGCAACAATTTGAGCAGACAGAACAAATTATTGCTGAGCTTAGCCCCGACATGGCTGGCGCCGCCAACTACCTGCAAGCCCGCTATTACACCTTGCGGGCGCAACTGGCGGAACATCAGCAAGACTGGCAGCAAGCGTTTTTGTTACATCAACAAGCCAGTAAGCTACAATTTACCGAGCTGACAACAACGACCGCAGAAAAACTTAATGAGCTGAAAACTCAGTTAAACCAAAGCAATACTCAGCACGACAACCAAGCAGTTCAGCTAATGCAGCAACAGAGCCTGCGCCAGACCCTCCGGTACTGGCAAATAGCGTTAGCGCTATCAATAGTGTTGCTTATCGGTTGTGGCTTGATGCATTGGCGCCAGCGAAGCCGCCATAACCAGACTAAATCGGTACAATTGGCCTTTTTACTGTCTCACAACTGGAGTCGGTTTTGTGAGCGGCTGCAATATGACGGCCGCAGTAAGCAACCGTTACAGTTACTGGCTATTGCGCTACCCGCCAGCCAGCAACTGAAGCTGGATCTGGGCGAAGAAGCACTGCGTCAGCCGCTACAGACATTGTTACGCAACCTGAACATTTCACAGCTTAGCGGCTGCTGTATCAACAGTGATGTGCTATGGCTTGGCTACCGATCAAGCCCCAGAGAGGCAGCCTGTTTTGCCAGGCAGCTTGAAGCGGACCTGCAACAGGCGTTACCCGCTCTGGCCACAGCAGGCCATCTGGTTCGGTTACAACTTGAGGTGTCGCAGCTACTCGGGCCGCGTTGGCAGGCGCATGAGCTGACAGCGCTGCGTGAAGCGTTCTGGCTCAGCTGGAAACTGGCGAGTATTGCAGACGACACATCGCATAGTTGGCAACTCGAACTCACTGCAAAGCAACCCCGCCCCTGTGAATGGCATAGCAGTAATCTAAGGCTGGATATGATAAATGCACTGCAACTGGGCGCTTTAACACTTACCCTTAACAATGAAGTCCTGCCCGCTAACTTAAGTCGGGCGCTGCTGCCTGAGCCCGCTCAAACCGGCGAGTTGTAACTCGCTGCTAAGCGCGATTGCCCGCTGATGGTGCTGCAACGGACACATAAAGGCAATGGCAATTGCCTGTAGCGCCAAACCACTTTGATTTTTGTTACCCTCGCCATATCGCGGATCGCCCATCACCGGATGGTCGACTGCTGCGAAATGGCGCCGGATTTGATGTTTCCGACCACTGATTAAATCAATTTCTAACCAACTGGTGTCGGTCGCAGCGTCGTAACAACGCAGCACAAACCGGGTTAAGCAGGCCTTGCCATCCAGTGGCATACTGATTTCTGCCCCGGCCAGTAAGGCAGGACTCAGCTGGCCCTTTACCTGAACAAGATAAGTTTTAGTCAGCTGCTGGCCAGCAATCAGTTTACCAAACGCGGTTGCCGCGGCTTTGGTATGAGCAACCAGCACCAAACCACTGGCTTCACGATCGAGCCGGTGCAATAGAAACACCGGCCGGTTACCAAAATGTTGTTCTGCAAATCGCAACAAGCTTAGATGGTCGCCCCATTCGTTGCCTTGTGACAACATCCCTGCGGGTTTAAACCAGATACTATAGCCACGATAATCGGCAATAAGCCTGGCGGGCGGGCAGCTTCGGCTAAGAATATCGGCATCATAGTGTAATTGCAGCACCTGACCAGCCTTTAATGCATACTGTGATCTACGCAGCCGTTTTGCCGGCTTAGTCAGCAATTGCACTGCGCCTTTACTCATCGCATCTTTCAGCCGGCCTTTAGGAAGTTCCGGTATCGCCGCCGCGAGTATGGTAATCGCCTGGCCTGCTGCCTGCACGTCAATCCGGCGTGACAACTTCATCTCTTTACTCTTCCTTTACTCACAAGTTCAGCTGAAATTCAGCGCATTAGGCTGTAATAGTAACAAATATAAAGGAGATCTGCTTATGAAAACCCTACTGAAAACAGCAGCCGGTTTATTGCTATTAGTCCCCTTACTAAGCCTGGCAGACAGCATTAGCAATGAAGTAAGAAGTGCGCAGCAAGGTGCAATGCAAATTAGCAAAGCACAAGGTTCAGCCGTTAACCAGAGCTTTCAGTCTGATGTCTGGTTTCACAGTATTGATATCAGCCTAGCCCGGGACGACAACTATAACGGTTACTTTCAGCAGCTGTATGTTGAATTTGATGCGGATACAGACTACGCCTATCGCCAGGTGTTCGCTGAGCTGAGCCTGACGCCCGATTATGGCAATGAGAGAATTTATTACACCAGTTCAGTATTTGAATTGTTCAGCCAGAGTAGTAACGACTGGCTGGGTATAGAAACGGATTTGGAACACCACTACCCAACGAATTTTTACCTGCTCACCATCCGGCTCTTCGATGCCAATACTGGCTATTTATTAGCGGAAGCATCGGGTTACGATCTGAGCGCGTTGGATGCCCTGGCTCTGGAAGATTATCAGCGCGACCGGATCCAGACCAGCAGCAGCGTTGAGGTATCCGCTGGCTCCACTGGCGTGGTGTTAATGTTGGGGTTATGCTTAGTGTTTTTCAGACGAATAAAGCGGGACTAATTGCGAACAGGCTATTTATGTTTTCTGCTGCTGCCGTTGCTGCTGCAAGCGCAACCCCTGCGTATGCAGCAGAGTGTGGAAAATAATCAGCGTATTTTCCGTTATCAGTTCCAGGCGCTGGAGCAGGATATTCGGTTACAGTTTTCGCTCGACCCTGGCCGCATACAGCATAACGGTAATATGGTACAGACCTATGTGCCACACAGGATGCAGCAACAGTTATGGCGTGAACTGCAACTTCAGGCGAATCAGGCAGGGCCTTACCGGCTGACACCAGGCCCCGGCGGCGACTGGCAGAACTTTACCGTGCACTATGCGGCTACGGCAACATTGTCACAAGCGACAATGGCCGAGACAGAGCAGTTACAGCAAAAGCTGCAGCAGTTCAGTCAGCAATTTCAGCAGCAGTATGTAGAGCGTATGGGTTATCAACTGCTGTTGCTTGCCGACAACCGGCAGTTAATCACGGTTGATCACCCTGCAATAATTCAGCAAAGCCTGGCCGATATGGCCGGTTTAGCGCAAACCGTGGTCGGGCAGCTTGGCGCGGCTGATCAGCAGCAGCTGATAACCGGTTTACTAACCTGGGTTCAGCTTATTCCGGAGCATCCGGCAGAGCAGCGGCAATACGGTGGCACTTTCGCTCCACCACTGCAGGTACTGAGGCAACATCAGGGTGACAGTGCCAGCAAAACGGTATTGCTTGCCACCCTGCTTCGCAGCAGTATACCGAACGTGCAGTTAGCCATTTTATACTTACCTGAACGTACGCTATTGGCGCTGGCAGTGCCCTCAGGCCCAGATGACCTGACCGTCACGTTGCAGGGCACGGTTTATCTGGTGGTTGATCCGTCGGCTACTGAGCCATTGCCACCGGGTCAGCTGTCAAAGATCCAAAAAGTTTATGTCCTTAATCAGTTTCTTGCTTATCGTCTGCTTTGAGTTGACTGACTCTTGCGAATAAATCCTGCCAACCGTCGGGAACGCGCCGCACACCGGCCTGCCCATTCTGTATTCTGTCAATATGCGTTGATAAGCGCTGCAACGGACCCATTATTTTCCGTTTATAACGTCTTGCCAGTAACCAGGCCAGTGCCAGCAATACCCCGGCATAGCTTAGCCAGTGTAAGATAAACCGACCAATACCCGCATAAAATAACGAGCCGCGTTTATCAATCAGCGCCAGCGACCATGGGATGCCAGTCAGTCGCTGAATTTGCAATTGATACTGCTCCAGGTTATCACCGTTGATATACGTTGAGCTGGCAATGACATTGCCCGCCTGGTCCAGCAGCAGAAAGTAGCGATCAGGGTTATTCTTTTCCAGGTTCGCCAGCAATGGCGCCAATTCCAACGCGAAAACAAAGCGGCCAATTTTACGTTCATTGACATAAAACGGTACACTCATAGCAGCTTGTTCAAGGATAAAATCTTTGTAAAAAACCGGGTTGCGGTCATAACCGTTTTCAGAACGCTGATAACGCTGCAACCACTGAACGAGGTGTTCAACCACGTAGTCAGACCATTTGGATTGACCGTTATAAGCAAAGCCTTGTTCTGAAATGTAAAACAAACTTTTCAGTGGCGTAATGCTGGCCGGCGCAATATCAAAATAAGGTTGCAGCTGCAGTAGCATTTGCAGCTCAGGACTCACCTGCTGATTTTCAGGGTAAAGATCATGAAACACAATATCGAGAGTGGTAAGTGACAATAAAGGTAATTGAGTGCTGTCTGTCACCGCCATCTGCATCCCCACTGTCCCCCTGGCATTAACCGCCTGAGAAAATTGCAAAACCGGCTCAACCTGAGCATCCATCTGCTGGGCAAACATTTGGAGTTGTTGGCGGTTTTGTTGCAAGCTGGTATTAAATTGCAACAGAAACTGGACAAATGCCACGCTGAAACTGAGCGCGGCAATAACAACTAAAGAAAATCTGACAGTTCTGCGATAAACAGCATAGGCTGGGCTGGACATGCAACTCCTTTGCATTGCGCTATTTTTTTGGTTTGGCAAATCCTAGACTATTTCTATTGATATGCAAACCATGGCGGGGCTTTTTTTCCGCCGCCATATTTTGTAATTGTTGGGCTGAGCTTCCGATTATAAATTTGCCTCAGCAAAAGATGCTAACCGACTTCGAACCACGCCGTTCAGATTAATGGTGGTGCTGCCTTCAAAATTTTTAAAGCGCTCCACAATATAGGTTAAACCGGAGGTCACCGCGGTTACCCCATTCTTAAATTGATACCAGAACCCCATTCTTGACTATTTAATTATTTATGATACCCTTAACCTTAAATTGTTGGAGCTCATATGTCCCGCTCAACTTCATTGATTATGAATACCAGACTGAATATTGGTAACCTGCCATATTTTGTAAGAGATAGCGATAACAACATTAGCGAAGCGTTAAATGGCGACTTTAAGTTGAGAGATCTGCAGTACCACAGTGACAATATTTACGATGATTTTCCGCTGATAAGCTGTCCTGATCGGCTGATAGAAAGTCTGGAATTTAATCTTTTCCTAATCGATCGGAAAACGGGTGCTTTTTCATTGAAAAGAAATCCACACACCGATAATGATGAGTACGTTTGGAGCAAGGGACACCTGGGTGCGAAAAAAGGTCGTGAACTCGATATAAAGACTATCTTGCGGATAGCTAAAGATATCCGTCATTTTCTGGATTGGATGATTAAGCAGAATGTGAGTTACGAAGAGATCATGGCTGTCCCCAGAGATTTTGATCCCTATAGCATAATGGAAGCTGAAACCCTGTTGCCAGTTTGGCGATTCCAACAACACCTGACAGCGCTTGTAAAAGGACAATTGTTAGCATATAAATCAGGCGTTAGAATACTCCAGAACGTCAGGGTATTTTACCTTTGGAGTTTTAGGAGAGGAGAAGTTAACGCACTGCCGTTCTCACATAAGCTAAAAGCAATCAAGGTGCGACGACAGGACGATGCTGAGTCATTGTTTTCAATGCCTGGTGTTCAGCCCGCTCATTCTCGTGCTCTTAAAAACTATATAAGCAATCTGACACTCCCTAAAAGCGCTATTCAGAAAGAGGCCAAACCCAAACAGCAACTGCTTGCATACACAGCCGATGAATTACAGTTAATGATGAAAACAGATGTATATGCTCATCGCACCTATGGCCTGTTCCTCAAGTGCGCACTCTTTGCTGGCTTACGCGCAAATGAGGTAGTGCAACTTAACCGGGATGAAGTCATCAACCCCGCCAGCAACAGGCTTAGCTTTTCACTATCATTACTACGTAAATTCAGTAAAGCTGACAATTTGCGAATTTCTCCCAAGCTTATGGCTATGCTATGGCACTATACGCAAGACAGTGTCCATCTTGAACGACAGAGCATGCATGAAGCTGAGTTTGGCATAAATAACCTAAAGCATCCTTTACCCCTCTTTATCAACAGGGATGGTCATAGAATGAGTGAAGCTAGTGTCTCCAACTCAATTCAAAAAGTTCGGGCCGAGCTAAAACGGCGAGGACTACCAAACCTTGAGAGAACCTTTCACGATTTAAGAGCCACCTTTGCAACGTACTGGGCAATTGCTTTAATTAAGAAAGGGTACTCCCCGAATGATATCAAAGCTAAACTCATACTGCTAATGTCACATGAAACATACGAAACAACTCAAAGTTACATTGATTTTGCCCTGGAAGGCCGCATGGGCAAACATGGCGCAATGGAACCCTGGGTGGTCGACATTTACCAGGAAGTACTGGCAAGGGTGAACAACGCCGGAGCCGCAGATGATTCCTAGGCGCAGTCTGGAATTAATAGACAGCTTTAAAGCGCACTCCACTACCCTTAGTGCCGACGTAGAAACTATTTTAATAAAAGCTTGTAAACCGGATGCCCAGAGAGACTGTGCAGGGCATGATGTAACAGCAGAACGCCTGAAAGATCTGCACGCTTATATCGAGCTCACTAATAATGCCGAACCCTTACCCTATTTTAATAAATTTATAACTGAGGGGTTTAACATATTGAGTAATCAGCTGGATTGGGCAAATATTGAGCAGGAGTTGTTCCTGGTTGAACTTAAGCAGGTACATACCAGGCGCGGTGGTTCTGTTTTATCATCATTAATGCATTTGGCTAAAACGTTTTTCGATGAGCAAAACTTATGGCCGCCATCACGTGCAGTGGCAGCCCTAACTGACAGAACAATCGATATTTCTCAACTGTTATGCTACCCGGCAAACTGGGTAGTGGATGGCAAAAAAATCATTGAGAACATACTGCAACTACCCAACGGTTACAATAAATACAATGGTGGCATCAGTCTGCTGTTAAAAGTGTTAGCTGAAGCCAGAAATGAGCCCATTATTGTTCAGCAGCTTCATCATAAAACCATTACTGACGCGCTTGATGACGACGATATTTTCCAGCTGCTATTAGCCAAAATCCCGGTACAGAATCAAAGCAGATTCAAAAAAATTCGTAGTGTTCACAACCCTGCTTTACACGGCCCGGAGAGAAAATTTGCTGGAAAAACGAATTACTCCTTAAAAGCCGGAGCTGAATCGAAAGGCGCTCATTGGATCCATCAACTCTCTGCCAAATGGTTTGAGCAATGCCAATCCTATGTAAACAACGTATACCAGAGTAAGGGACAAAAAGCGGCAATAAGCACCATTACCCGGTTAACCAAGCTCGCTAGTGCAATGTTCGACCACAGAGACAGTTTAACTAACCTGCAGCAGCTTCACCGCCAGGGTGTTACGGCTTTTTTCTGCCATGATCAAGCATTACTCAGACAAGTGCACAGCATTGACGACGAGCGGATAAATAGCAGCATTGGCGAAATATGTTACATGCATAATCAACTGCATGGCAGTAACTACCAGCTTACCGACTTAGTTAATTTAGCCATAAATATCGACTGTGACTCCGGCGATGATCAGTCCCGCCTAATCATTTTGGATCCATTAGCAGCGAAATACCCAGCCCTGGCCCAAGCTATTTACGATTACGCCCAGTACGAACTGCAAAGAATTGATGGCGACCAGCGCTCAAAAGAAACGGTATTCGGTCAAGTCAGCATGGTCAAAGCTATTTTCACCAGCCATCTGGACCTGTTGGATAACAATGACCATCTGATGCTGGCTGATCTTGGCTTAGCGGCGTTAGAATTGAATAACTGTCGCATCATCAAACGCATCCGCAGTGTGTTAAACGACAAATTCAAAGATGATAGGCTGACATTAGGCAGTGCAAGGGGTATCCAGTCAGCGTTTGGATTGTTCTGCGCACATTATAAATTAGCTAATGTGCACTCTTATACCGTGTCAGGCAAAAAAAGAGCGGCTAACGACACGAAAAACAAAGCAACAGATTACTACAGCAAAGAGCAAGTCGCAGCTATTGCCTACGCAATAGAGCTAGGGCTAATGCATCCCGATTTATCGGCAAAGGATGAGTTACTGCTGCGTTTAGGGCGAATTTTAATTAAAACGGGCTGGAACCTGGCGCCACTGTTAATGCTCGAGATTGATGACATTCTGCAACTGGATGCGCCACTCACCGGAAAATCGACGCACTTTGTCCGGCTTTTCAAAAAGCGCGGCGGCTATACCACGCAATTTTATGAATTTGAATTAACTGACGAAAGCATTACGCAGGAAGGGTTAGTGTTTGGGGCAGCGGTCACAAATGCCCTGACTGATCTTGAATACATTCGGGACAAAATGTCCTCTGCGTTACGTGCCAGGCTGCCTGCAGACAGCAAGCTCAGGTACAGACTGGCTTTATATCCTGATAAGCGCGATAAAGTTCTGAGTTTAACCCATACAACGTTCAGTAAATTGTTAAACGAGGTTCTGCGCCGATTCGAATGCAAAATAGCTTTCAGTGTACAACGCATTCGTAAAGGTGGCCTTAATTATGTCTATAAAACATATGCAAAAAAATTCCATCAGTACCACCAGGCCGGACAGCATTCGCTGAAAGTTTTTATGGATGTTTACCTGCGTGACGATGGCATCAAATCAGAAGAAACTATTGCCTCAGCGACCCAAATAATGTCCGATTATTTTTCAGGCAGACCTATATCAGACAAAATTGTTATCGTTACCGACATACCCGCCAACACCAGACAAACACCATCGGGGCGATGCGCGTCAACTGGCAACGATGCTGAAGCCGCAGCCTATGCAAAACAACAGCAGCGACTTAACAGGGCTTCAGATACAACCAGCTCGCAATGTGGTGATTTTAACGCCTGCCTGTTTTGCCAGCATTTCCGGCTGGTTGCTGATAAAGAACATGTTTGGCGTTTGTTGTCCTATCAACGTTACATTGTCGCTGAGATGGCGCGAGGTATTAGTGATTACGAGAGTAATACCGATCAGGCAGCCTATGTTGATGTATTAAATAAACGCATTGAAACAATGCTTGCCGAGCTTAGGGAAATCAGCACTACTGCCGTACAAAATGGCATCGCCTTATTAGATAGTCGAGGCTGCCACGATGACTGGGCGTTCTATGCAGACATAGGAGTAGCACGATGAAGCTTATAGATTTAATTGAGCATATCTCGGAATCTGATGACACTGGCTTACTGAAGATTAAACCTTTTAGTGAAGTTGACTATCACCGGTTTAAGGCCGTGGTGGTGTATAAAACAGCAAGTGTTAATTCAGCCAGACATGGCGAAATGACTTTTAGCGATGATGTGTGGCGAGATCCCAACAGATCCGTCAATTTTACAACACTCTCCGGCGCGATTAAATTTGAAGTCAAGTCTGCTTTCTTACTGGCAAACTATACTGGCCTGTTTGAAGGCGGTAATGGTATCAAGTTTTCCTCCGCCTGTCAGCAAATTGCGCCATTAATTAAATTTGGCGAACTTATACAAGCATATAATATTGATTCAATAGCCAGTTTCAACTCGCTGCCTGCTCTGATAAAGCGCAATTATTTCATAAAGTTGCTTAAAGATAAGCTTGGGCTTGCTGACAAAAAAATGACTTTCAATCACAAGTTTTTTGCAGAAAACTTAAATTATGGCCTGTTTACAGCAGATAGCCTCGCCATATTCAGCGAGGAACTGGCAAAATTCAATATTACAACTGCAAGAGAAGAAAAACCAAGATCCTACCCAATAGTGCCATCTGCTTTGTTGCAAAAGGTCATCGGCGAGTGTGAAATTAAATTTGCTGAAGCCAACAACATTATCGGGCAATGGCAGGCTGCAAACCACAATTATGTCGATGCTATTCGCAATACAACAGATACCGGTATCCAACATAGCTACGCATCTGCAATCGTTAATAAAAAGCCCCATCTTAACCAGTTAGTTGCTCCCTTAAGAGAGGGGTTCAGGGTGCTTAACAATCTCAAATTGCATGTATTACTGTACATCCTGGCGTATACCGGTATGCGTAAAGAAGAGGCTCTGTCCTGTACTCTCGGCTGCGCAAGCCAGCACGATGGCAAATATTATGTTGAAGCCGTACTCACTAAAACAGACGACACAAAAACAACCATGAAATGGGTTGCAAATCAGGATACCTATCATGCTATCGCAATGCTGGAGCGTTACGTCAAAGCCATGCATCAACGTGCCAGTGCCATCCTGGAAAACCCTCAGATCAAGCTCACAGCTGCATTTGAGCATCAGCTCAGGCATGGCTTACATGCCAAGCTGTTATTCGGTGTTGTCGATAATCTGACTTCTATTAAGTTCTCTGACGTCAATCTGGGTACCAGAACGTCCAGCCAGGCAGCAAATTCTGACGGTAAAGAGCCAAAGTTCTCACTACACAGGTTTGAGTACGCGCTCAGCACACAAGATCTCGATCAGCTGGAATCGTTAGGGTGCAACGCTAAGTCTGTCAGGGGCTACAATATTGGCGAAAAGTACGTTGAGGGGGAGATATTTCATATTACACCGCACATGCTGCGCCACAATTTCGCCTGGTTTATTATTGCAAACAGGCTCGGCGAATTAGACGATATTAAACACCAGTTTAAACACCTGGCCAGTTCAATGACCATGGTTTATGCAGCGCGTGGCTATGAAAGCCCGGATGAAATGATTGGCCTGTTTGAAGATTTCGAGGCGCTACTGGTAAACAACATCGCACAAAACATTGCAACGCAGGCTGCTGCAGGTACGTTAACCGGTGAGGCCGGCAAACGGCTTAATAAAGGCGCCAAAAATCTTATTTTTAACGTTACGGCAGCTGACGGTTCAAATACCGGGCGAATAGTAAAACAGTTGCACTTCAAAAGTCTCGATGCCTATAAAATATTTTTAGCTGAAAATCTCACTAACATTCGCGGTCTGCCTCACGGCTATTGTACGGCCGGGCCTGCTTGTAAGCTTAAAAATGTCGGGCTGCCCAGTGGCTGCGTATATTGCCCCAGTTACCTGGTGACAGAGCAGCAAAGAGTCCATTGGCAAGCAATGAAAAACTTTGCAGATCAGAAACTCGGGTTTTACAACCAGCTCTCAGCAGAACAGCAACAAGAGTATTCCCTGCTGGCACAAAGCTGGCGGGATACCAGTAACGCAGCAAAAG
Organism: Arsukibacterium sp. UBA3155; assembly: GCA_002364615.1. Taxonomy (GTDB): domain Bacteria; phylum Pseudomonadota; class Gammaproteobacteria; order Enterobacterales; family Alteromonadaceae; genus Alishewanella. Next base: position 325,614 of record DEYP01000028.1, read on the forward strand.
TGATCCTTACAGACAAAACACCGCTGAAAGTAAAGGGAGCTATAGCATGACGCATGATATTAAAAAATCAGGCCAGGAGCTGTTAACAGACGCTCTGAACGAACTGATTGCCAATCCTGCGGCAAAAATCAACATGAATACGGTCGCTAAACAGGCAGGAGTAAACCATTCTTTGTTCAGGAAAGGATCCTACTCACAGATCAGGACTGAAGTCCTGAAAGCACAAAAAGTTCGGGATACTGAACTGGAGAACAAGTCAAAAGATGAAAAAATAAGCATGTTACAGGTCAAACTGAAGGCCGCTGAGAACAAATTGCAGCAGCTCTCAGAACAATCACAAATGCCTTTGCCCAAGACTGTTAAAGAAATTGAAGGCGCCATGATGGCACGTTTGGTAGAGATGTATCGATTTAATGATCTTCTTAAGACTCAACTAGCTGAAAAGCATGGTGAGAAAATAGATGAAGAAACAGGTGAGATCATAGAAATCAACTTTGGGAAACGCAGTTAATATTTACAAATACAGATAATACATGCTGTTAATAGTAGTGTGGTGCGGTGGCTTGCATGGTGTACTACACCACACCGGGCCAAAATGCCGCTGTGCGGCCAAAATTACTGGCCTGCACTCAAAAAACTGGCTCCGTAGACGTTGAATTAATATTCGTCTGCGCCAGTGCCAAAGGCGAAACTGACGCCCCAAGCGCCATCGGCATCGGGCGAAGACGACCAGAACCAACGTGATGGCATATTTGGGAAAGCATTTTGGTTAATCGTGGGGCGAGTATAGTTACCATCGCAACGGCTATTATTCTCTTTAGCGTAACGACCATTCGGTCGCTCCGCTGTAAAAGAACACCCTAAGTTACCACCTGTTTCACTTTAAATTGACCACTGGTTGCAATTTCTGTAGGCCATAACTTTCACACTCAAGGACCATCAATTGCAGCAATCAGCCATTAATATCAAAGGCTGCAATGAGCGAAAAGCAGCTATTAAAGACCATACATTTATAAAAAGGTAATGGTCTACTTTGCTTTAAAAGCGGACATTGCTAACTGCTCTTAAATTGAATTTAGCTGCATTGATGCAAAAACCAGGCTGAGTTCAAGGTTTTATTAATCATATGATCTTATCTCCAAAGTTATGATCATGGTGCTATCGCGATGACCGTGACGACCAACGGGCTTTGCAGCTTGGCTGATGCGTTCAATCTCTTATGATGTTAGGTATTCACGTTCACGAACATCTTTATATTTGCGGGTATTGGTAACTTTCGAGTTTTCGGTGTTTAGGGTGGGGTTTCTATAATCTTCTAAGTTACTGATATTACTCATCTGGCTCTCCATATCTTTCGAGATTATAGCCGAAAGTGGGAATGTTTTATACGATGATGAGACTTGCTAGTAATGTGACATTGATAACTTTACAAGTTTCTTTACAGATTATCGGCTGTTTTGACCATGATTAGCCATGATGATGGCAATGGTTCATAAACGGTCGATTGCTTTGCGGATACTATTACCACCAGGTCCTATATAAGAAGACTATCCGAGTACCTTCCGTGGCTGTGACAAGCAATAGAAAAGCGCAAAAGAGAAAGTTGAAAACAACATTGCAAATGTCGCGAAATATACTATCTTTACCGTTATATTTATAACGGCAAAGAGGTTTATGTGGTTAAACAAACTTCTACAAAAATCAA
>DEYP01000029.1 GCA_002364615.1 Arsukibacterium sp. UBA3155
TATGCTCGCGGGTTCGAGTCCCGGCAGCGAAGCCATTTATTACTTTTCAAGAACATCAGCTCAAATAATGTAAGCTTACTTAAATACTACGCGGTAGTTCAGTCGGTTGCTCTTAGCGACAAGCTTAGCCGGCCTGTCACGCCCGATCCAGTTATGCTCGCGGGTTCGAGTCCCGGTAGCTCCGCCATTTATTCCTTTTCAACAACATCAGCTCAAATAATGTAAGCTTACTTAAATACTACGCGGTAGTTCAGTCGGTTGCGTGTTACTTTGGTTGCTTTGCGCCCGGACATTTTTCAGGTAAGGTTAAGCGAAAACTGGTTCCTTTACCCATTATAGAATCTACGCTGATAGCGCCACCTAGTGTACTTGCCATCAAATTGTAAACAATAGCCAGCCCCAGACCACTGCCGCCATTACTTCTTTTTGTGGTGTAAAATGGCTCAAAAATACGTTTTTGCTCAGCTTTCTCTATCCCTTTGCCACTGTCCTTTACCGTCAGTTCAACACTGTTTTTCAGGTTTTTAGTAATAGAAAAGACAATTTGGTTGTCACTCTGTCCTGGTTCAAAAGCATGAATACACGCATTGATAACCAGATTGGTAATCACCTGGGCAATGGCACCGGGGTAGGTGGTGATGTTCACCGGTTGGTCACACTCAATAATATGATTTACATTATAGGCTTTAGTATAAGGTTTAAGGGTCGTGACCAGCGTATGAAGATAGTCTGCCAGATTAATGGTCTGAATATCGTAGCTTGATTGATCAACGGCGGTTTTTTTAAAATTAACCACCAGCTCGGCAGAGCGGTTCAGCGTGCGCTCAATCACGCCGTGACTATCACGCAACGCCATAATAGTCGTTTCCAGTTTACTGCGACTCAAAGTATTGCTAATCAGTAACGCCTGAAGTTTATCAGCAAGCTCTATACAGTGTGAGTTGGCGGTAATAGCAATGCCCAGCGGTGTATTGACTTCATGGGCTACGCCAGCGACCAACGTGCCTAAAGACGCCATTTTTTCTGATTCAACCAGTTGAGCCTGAGTGTGCTCTAATTCATGGATATGTTGTTCAAGCTGCTGGGTGCGCTCGACAACTCTTTGTTCAAGTTGTTGATTTAAAACCTCCAGCTGCTGCTGATATTTCTTTTTCTGGTTGGCAGTAAGTGCCCGGCCATACAAATCCGCCAGCGCAGCAACAAAGTGCGTTTCATCATCAGTCCAATGTTTTAACGTGTCTTTTTGTTCACAACAAATGATACCGATCATCTTGCCGCCAAAGCGGATGGGTACATCCAGCATTGACAGAATATTGGCTGGGATAAGGTAATTTTCGGTAAACTCTTTGGTCGCAGGATGGTTGCAAGCATCGTCGGCGCGAATAACACGCTGATGGTCCAGAGCGTTAAAGTAAACGGGTAAATCCTGACGATGAAAGATTGATTTTTCAGTACTTAAGGGTAAGTCGATATCAATCAATTGCTCGCAGGTAATCAGTTCGCGGTTGTCGTCAAAACACCAGAGGCTGACCCGGGAGATTTTCAGCCCGTTTAAGCAGGCTTGCAGTAGCAGCAATTCTGCTGCCTGGCTGTCGCCACTGTCGAGCACCGGGCTTAATGACACATGCAGCAGAATATTTTCAAGCGTTGTATCCACGTCAACCAACTTATTGGTTATGGCAGAGTAAACTGCCTGCTTTATTCAATGTAATCAGTTTTATAGTTACTATAGCAATGAATTAAGCCGGTGACGAACCAGCATCCTATTAATATGCCTGTTGGGATGTTATTTTTTAAGCGGTACTTTTCCTGCGATAAACCAACCAATAATCATCATCGCAACAAAACCAGCGGTGCCACTGCCGGCGGCAGGTAGGGCGGCAATCGCCGGACCAGGGCAATAACCTGCTAAACCCCAGCCAACACCAAAAATAGCCGCCCCGATCAGTAGCGACCTATCCAGCTGTTGTTTCGATGGCAGAGCAAAACCAGTGCTTAGCAGTGGCGCGCCCTTTTTTAACGATAATTTGTAGCCGATGGTATAGACTACCAACGCTGCAGCCATCACAAGCGCCAGGCTGGGATCCCAGTTACCGGTTAAATCTAAAAAGCCCAGTACTTTTTGCGGGTCAATCATTTTTGACACAGCAATACCTGCTGAGATAAGTAAGCCGGACAACAATGCAAAAAACAGTTGCATATAAACCTCACAAATTAAAAGAAACTGGCGACGACGACACCGGTGGCCATAAACATCATGGTTGCAGCAATAGAGCGTGGTGAAAAGCGACCAATTCCGCAAATACCGTGACCGGAAGTACAACCGCTGCCCCATGCCGTGCCAAGACCAACCAGTAAGCCGGCAATCAGGGTTCTGCTGTTAAGGTCGGGCGTACTAAAGCTAAAATCACTGATGGCCAAGCCGACCAATAAAGGGCCGAGTAGCAAGCCCGCTACAAAAGCCAGTCGCCAGCTACGTCCATCACGCTGAAACAGAGCCTGGCTGGCAATGCCTGAAATGCCGGCTATCCGGCCTAAAGTTACCAGCAGTAACAAGGTGCCCAGACCGATAAGGCTGCCGCCAACTAACGCTGATATCGGGGTGAAATTATCCATGCGGCGCCTCTACTTCTGCTGATTACTTTGCGTTGCTAAGTTAGCATCAAGCCAACCTTGCATACCACCGGCTACTGAGTAAACGTCATTAAACCCCATACGCTGCAATGATTCAGCTGCCAGGGCTGAGCGACCTCCGGAGCGGCAAATTAAATATAAGGGCTGTCTGGCTAACTCCGTCAGTGCAACATCGGCGGCACAGCCACTGGCAGCAACTGCAGGATGATTTGCCAGTTGCATTTCCAGTACGCCTCTTGGGTAATTAATGGCTCCGGCAATATGGCCCTGGGCAAACTCAGCGGGCTCCCGCACATCAATCAGTCGTGGCTCAGGGTTTTGCTCCAGGTAGGTTGCCAGTTCAGCAACCGTTACTTCGTTGATATTGTGCTTTGCTTCACTTATAAGTTGCTGTGCTGTTTTCATAACATGCTCCTGTAATAAAATTGACCATCTTTAAAGCACCGACTGGCTCACAACGACGATGGCCATCACCACTAAAAAAAGGGCGAAGCCACGCTGCAGGTTTTCTTTAGGCAGGCGCCGACCTATCCAGCCACCAACATAGCTGCCGACAATGCCGGCGACAATCATTAATGCAATAACAGACCAGTCAAACTGTAGTCCCTTAGCGCTGTAAACCATAAAATACTTAGTGAAGCCAACGAATGATTTCATTGCAATAATGAGCAAGCTGGTCGCAACACTGATAGCAATGGGCAGGCCTCCCATGAATACTAAAGCCGGCACGATAAGAAAGCCGCCACCAACACCAACAAAACCGGTAATAGCGCCGACCACAAGGCCATCGGCAATTACTTTGGCTTTATTAAAAACGTGCTTGCCAGCATTATCTTTGAGTTTGCTGTGCCACATGAACCACGCTGCGATAAGCATCAATAGCGCAAATACCAGCAGCTGCCAACGGCTATCAACGAGGGTGCCTACCCAGGCGCCACCATAGGTGCCCAGCATACCCGGTACGCCAAACCATAGAACATGACGCCAGCTAATCAGTCTTTTCATACCGTTGTGCACTGAACCAAATAAACTGATGCCGGCAACGATAAGTAAGGAAGAAGCTATAGCCAGCTCTGCCGACATGCCAACGAGGTACAATAGTACTGGTACTGTCAGAATAGAGCCGCCCGAGCCAAACAGGCCAAGGCTTAAACCAATAATCAATGCTCCAAATAAAGCCAGCACATCGCCCCCATATAGCAAAAAAGAATAAACATATAACTGAATTTAATTCTAAAGGGTTTTAAGGCATTCAGCAATTAAAATTTAGTATAATCTAATTTAATGGCTATGCAGAATTTTTTACAGCGGCAGAATATGGAAGGAATAAGGGAGAAGCAGACTGAGCTTAGCGTATAAAGTTAAGCGCAGTCTGTTTTAGGGTATAAGTATCAGCGACTTAATTTTTGCTGAATTTCAGTAATAACATTTGCGATATCAAGCATCATTTTTTCACCGCTGCGGCGGTTTTTATATTCAACCTGTTGGTTATCCAGATTTCGCTCACCTATTACGATAGTATGAGGTATGCCAACCAGTTCCATGTCAGCAAACATGACTCCGGGACGCTCCCGGCGATCATCAAATAAAACCTCAATGCCTGCCTCGGTTAACTGCTGATATAGCTGTTCAGTAACTTCAGCGATGCGCACTGATTTGTGCATATTCATTGGGATCAGGGCGACCTGAAATGGCGCTATGGCATCAGGCCAGATAATGCCAAAGTCATCGTGATTTTGTTCAATGGCAGCGGCAACAATCCGGGATACACCGACACCATAGCAGCCCATCGTCATGGTTTGATGTTTGCCTTCTTCGTTCAATACTCCGGCCTTAAGTGCTTTTGAGTATTTTTCACCCAATTGAAAAATATGGCCAACTTCAATACCGCGTTTAATGATGAGCTTACCCGCACCGCAGGGGCTGGGATCGCCAGCCACAATGTTACGAATATCTGCAATCTCATATTCAGTGATATCACGCGCCCAGTTAACACCGCTAAGATGATAACCATCTTTATTGGCACCGGTAACAAAATCGGCAAGATGGGCGGCGCTGCGATCCGCCACAACGCGGATGTTTAACCCTACCGGGCCCACGGAACCCGGACCCGCGCCGCACAGTGACCGGATTTGCTCATCGGTCGCAAATTGCAGCGGGCTGGCAACACCTGCCAGCTTTTCGGCTTTAAGCTCGTTTAATTCATGATCGCCACGCACCACTAATGCAATCAGTTGCTGCTTGCCATGCTCATCCGCTTTTGCAAGTACAAACAACGTTTTAGCAATGGTTGCCGCTGCAATATTTAATAGTGCAGCAACCTCGGCTACCGTACCTGCTGCCGGAGTTTCAATTTTAGTTAATGCTTTTTCAGCCGCCGGTTTGCTGCCTTCTGGTGCCAATGCTTCAGCCATTTCAATATTGGCGGCATAGTCGCTGCTGTCAGAAAATGCGATGGCATCTTCACCTGATTCAGCCAACACATGAAACTCATGTGAAACGCTGCCACCAATAGCACCGCTGTCTGCCTGCACGGGCCGGTAATCCAGGCCCAGCCGATTAAAAATATTGCAGTATGCACGGTACATGGCATCGTAAGTTTGTTGCAAACTATCCTGACCCAGGTGGAAAGAATAAGCATCCTTCATCAAAAATTCACGGGCCCGCATTACACCAAAACGCGGCCGGCGTTCGTCCCGGAATTTTGTTTGGATCTGATACACATTCAGCGGCAATTGTTTATAGCTGGTAATTTCGCGACGAACCAGATCAGTAATGACTTCTTCATGAGTCGGACCTAACACATAATCGCGTTGATGACGGTCTTTAAATCGCAACAATTCGGCGTCCATTGTTTCCCAGCGACCAGACTCCTGCCACAGCTCAGCAGGTTGCACCATTGGCAGTAATACCTCTATTGCCCCGGCTTTATTCATTTCCTGACGTACAATTTCTTCAACTTTACGCAACACGCGGACACCTGTCGGCAGATAGCTGAACATACCGGTGCCAAGCCGGCGGATCATGCCGGCTCTTAACATCAGTTTATGACTGATAATTTCGGCGTCGGAAGGCGTTTCCTTTACCGTTGATAATAAATACTGGCTGGTGCGCATGCTGCTCTCAAAAAAGTAGTCAAAAAATTGCCATCATTCTAGCAAGTCATTTAGTCAGGCAGAAGTTGAATCTGATGTTTTATTGGCTTATTTGTCACTTGCTGGTCTTCGAGCATGCCACCTATCGTATAAAGGACGCCGTCAATATTCAGCAAAGTTCGGCTATCCATGATGGCACGGCTCTGTGCTGCCGTGTGCCACTGTTGCCGGCTAACCGAATATATCCAAACCTCCGCACTGGGTGCCGTAGGGCGGCCCTGATAACTAATCCCGTTGAAAATATAGGCAGACTGGCTACCGCCAACAAATACGATAACCTGCTCGCCATTTAACTCAGTACCGGTAGCTGCCATCCTAAAGCGCGCCTTGCCGGTAGGATGGGGTACTTGCTGCCAGGCTATTTCATTCGCTTTAACGCCAATAATGCCTTGCCAGCAGGCGGGTTCCATCACAAAGGTACGTGGTGTAGCGACTGGGTATTCTACGGCAACGCCATCGCACAGCAGCAGGGTATTGCCAACAATACCTCCCGCTAAGCCCGAGACGGGTTTACCCGGATACGGAGTCGCCTGTGACCAGCGCTGAGTAAAATTATCGAACAGTTGCATCAGATTGATATTACCATGGTCACTCCAGCCGCTTGCCAGGTAGATGTAGCGGTTCTGATACGGCAATGCGACGGCATCATCTACCGGTACCGGTATATCATTAATCCGGGTGTAACGCCGGGTAACCGGGTCAAGCCGATAACTGTCAGCTGCAGTTTGCTTGCTGCCATCAGCATTAATGGTAAAACCACCGAACAGGAAAAAATTATTATTTAGTGCCACCATACTGGCACCGGCACGACCCGTAAGCCGCTGCTGGCTTGGCACTGCCGGTAATTCGGTCCAGCCAAATTCATCCAGGGTATGCATCCATACTTTGTTATGCAGATCAGTGCTTTGTTTGCCAGGACCCATGCCCAGAGCACTGACGATATAGGTTTTGCCTCGTACGGTGGTGCTTGCCACACTATTATTGCTTACCGGCTCAGGTAAGTCGGGTATCGCAATGCTACTGGCTGTAGCCGTCAGCAAACTAAGGTAGCTGAGAGATTTCAGTAACATGGTTGTGGTCTCCATTGACAGTCCATTTAATATTAAAGTGGTACAGCGTCATACCGTAATGTTGTTCAGCATCGCGTTGTTTTTTATAGGATGGCCGGGGATCCTGTTTTAATACTTTTTCTATAAGTAACGCTAATTCCGGATGCTTTTTCTGAGCCAGGCAAAATGCGTTGGCTTGCTCACTAAAAGTAACCGCCATCCCGGTTTGTGGTGCGCTGTCAGCAAAGCCACCAGCCGCTTCAGGCAGGGCATCAGCATAGGGTAAATACGGTTTAATGTCTAAAATGGGCGTACCATCCAGCAAATCTATACCGCTAAGCTCCAGCACCAGATTACTATTACGCCGGTAAACCCTTTCCAGTTTAACGACGGACAGGCCAATTGGATTAGGTCTGAACGTTGCCCGGGTGGCAAAAACGCCTTTTCGGGCGTTGCCCCCCAGCCGCGGCGGTCTGACTAAAGGCGACCAGCCCTTGCTGGCGGTTTCATGAAATACGAAAACCAGCCACAAATGACTGAATGCCTCAATGCCGCGCACAATATCATCTTCTGCATAGGGCGGCGCCAGTACCAGTCTGCCTCTTGCTTCGGCAATTAAACCGGGTTGACGGGGAATCGCAAACTTTTGTTTATAAGGCGACTCGACAGTACCTATTACCTGAAACTGAAAAGAACTCATTTTGGTCTACACACCGCCAGCATGATCAATCGGGCATTATGCAGTTGCAATTGCGAAACAACAAGCGCAAGCAAAGACGTCTGAATATCTTTGACGCTAGATGGTTATTGCGCAAGAATAACGTAGCCAATGTTAATTTAAGAGTAAAAGATGGAACGAAAAACCCTGTTAACAGAATGCCCTGACTCAAAAGGGCTTATCGCTCAAATTACCAATATTTGTTACAAGCATCAGCTTAATATTATTCGCAATACCGAATATGTTGACCCGGTAACAGGCCAGTTTTATATGCGAACCGTGCTGGAAGGAGTATTCAATGACACCACGTTACTATTCGATCTGGACCGTGCATTACCGCCCGGCAGTCGCCGCAGCTTGTTAAGTGATGGTGCCAAAAAAGTGGTAATACTCGTTACCAGAGAAGCGCACTGCCTGGGCGATATTTTAATTAAGGTATTTGATGGCTCGCTGGCGTTAGATATCGCCGCAATTGTCGGTAATTATCCACAGCTGAGCAGCCTGGCTGACAAGTTTGAGATCCCTTATCACTATATCAGCCATCAGGGGCTTGGTCGCGCCGAGCATGAACAGCAGCTTCTGGCAACCATAGCACCCTATCAACCCGATTATTTAGTGCTTGCCAAGTTTATGCGAATTCTGACTGCCGATTTTGTCGCACAGTACCGCAACAGAATTATCAATATACATCATAGCTTTTTACCGGCCTTTATTGGTGCAAACCCTTATCAGCAAGCGTTTGAACGTGGGGTGAAAATTATTGGCGCCACCGCGCATTTTGTGAATGAACAGTTAGATGAAGGCCCGATTATTGAACAGATGGTTCGCACTGTCGATCATAACTTCAGTGCTGACGATATGGCCAAAGCGGGTCGGGATGTTGAAAAAGCGGCCTTAAGCAGAGCCTTGCAGCTGGTGGTTGAAAATCGGGTGCTGGTGCATGGCAATAAAACGGTGGTGCTGTAACGGGCGTTTACATTGTGCATATTATCTTTAATACTGGAGCAAATCGTTACACGTTAGCCAAGTCGTTACACGATAACAAAAAGGAACATGGTTATGAAAATACTGCTGTTGTTGTGCAGCATGCTATTTACAGCAGCTATTGGGGCTGCAGAAACCGGCGCACTGCACCCTAAATTAGAGGTATTCAGACCTTATCTTGGTCAATACTGGCAAGGTAACCTTGCCGAGCCTGGCAGCACTAAGGCGGTTATTGATCGCTCTCACTGGTTCCGGGCATTAAATGGCCAGGCAATAAAAACGGTGCACTCTATTAATCATGGTGAGTATGGTGGCGAGTCTTTTATTTTTTGGGACGAAGCTAAAAACAGTCTGGCGTACTATTATTTTACAACGGCTGGATTTTATACCTATGGCACGATGCAATTTAATCCGCAAAGTGGCGAAATTACCGCGCTGGAAAATGTTGAGAACAACCAGAACGGCATTACACAGGTTAAATCACACAGTAAAATTATGCCTGATGGTACTCTGGAGGTTCGCTCGACCTATTTACAGAATGAGCAATGGGTGCAAGGACACAGTGCGGTATATCAACCCGTTGCACCTCAGGAAATCATTTTTAAATAGCTGGCTACGCAGCTTACTATCAGCTTTCAAGCGGGTCCATAGCATAGATGTCGTCTATTTTATCGGCACAAGAGTGACTGACCCGCAGATCTTTAACTCTGCCATTGCGCAAACTGTATACCCAGCCATGGATAGCCAGAGGTTGTCCCCGTTCCCAGGCTTCCTGCACAAAGCTGGTATGACATAAATTGCGTACCTGCTCCATCACATTCAGTTCAATTAAACGGTTAAGTCGTTCATTGTCATCGGCATAACTGTCAACTTCTTCGCGATGCATGGCGTAAACGTCTTTCACATTGCGCAACCAGTTGTCTACAAAGCCAACCCGTTGTTTCATCATGGCCGCTTTAACACCACCACAGCCATAATGTCCCACGACCAAAATATGTTTTACTTTTAAAATATCAATCGCATACTGCAAAACCGATAAGCAGTTCATATCAGAATGCAACACTAAATTGGCGACATTTCGGTGAACAAACAGCTCGCCAGGCAACAGACCGACAATTTCATTGGCCGGAACTCTACTGTCAGAGCAGCCAATCCATAAATACTCCGGTGCCTGTTGTTCTGATAGTTGTTTAAAAAAACCCGGTTGCTCACGTTCGATCCGATCGGCCCAGTTTTTATTGTTAATAAATAAATCTTTAAATTTTGGCATAACACTGATCCTGCTAAAAAGTTCGCGTTAAGATAGCCGATTCTACCTTATTTAAGAGCACCGACCACCCTAATTTAGTTCTGATGGTTCAGGTTGTCATTGATATTAACGGTCATATTCGGGGTGACGTTTGCTAAAAAAGCTGGCTATACTAAGCGCTGTCAGTCATTTTTTCTTATGGAAAGTATCGCAAGGAGTTGCAATGATCCCGGTAATCTTATCTGGCGGGTCGGGTACCCGGCTCTGGCCTTTGTCACGTGCAAAAAAACCTAAACAATTTCTGTCCTTGGTTAACGAAAAAAGTATGCTGCAAAATACCTTGCTGCGCTTGAGGGGCCTTGAACAGCTGGCACCACCCATAGTAGTTTGCAATGAAGATCATCGGTTTATGGTAGCTGAGCAGCTGCGCGAGCTGAAGATTGGTGACGCCTGCATTATGCTTGAGCCGGTGGGCCGTAATACGGCGCCTGCTATTGCGATAGCGGCTATTCAGGCCATGCAGTTGCAGCAACAGCAACAAGATCCGGTGTTACTTGTGTTGGCGGCTGATCATGTTATTCAGGATATTCCTGCATTTCAGCAAGCGGTAATGGAAGCTCAGCTGGCAGCTGAAGCGGGAAAATTAGTCACCTTTGGCATCGTGCCGGTGTCAGCACATACCGGGTATGGCTATATCAGACATAGTCAGCAAAATATTGATCAGATACCTAATACTTATCAGGTCACTGAGTTTAAAGAAAAGCCCGACAGAAAAACGGCAGAACATTATCTGGCATCAGGCGAATACTGCTGGAACAGCGGCATGTTTATGTTCAAAGCCAGCAGCTTGTTGGCTGAGCTTGAAAAATTTGCACCAGAGATTGTAAAAGCATGTCGGTTAGCGGTGACCACTGCCAGTCAGGATTTAGATTTCGTCAGGGTAGACAATGAAGCATTTAGCACCAGCCCGGCCGACTCGCTGGATTATGCCGTGCTGGAGAAGTCTGACAATACCGTAATGGTGCCACTTAACGCGGGCTGGAGTGATGTTGGCAGTTATGACGCGCTTTGGGATGTGATGGCAAAAGATGCCGAGGGCAATGCCTGTCGGGGTGATGTAATGCTGGAGGCAACCCGCAACAGTTATATCAACGCCGAAGAGAAACTGGTCGCCGTTATTGGTTTAGACAATGTGATAGTAGTAGAAACCAAAGACGCGGTTTTGGTGGCAAACAAAAATGATATTCAACAAGTAAAAAGTATTGTGCAACGACTACAAAGTTATGGCCGCAGCGAAGTGGATTTGCATCGGGAAGTGTTCCGGCCCTGGGGCAAATATGACTCAGTTGATCAGGGAAAGCGCTACCAGGTAAAACATATTACGGTAAAACCCGGCGCAAAATTGTCGGTACAAAAACATCATCATCGGGCAGAGCACTGGGTAGTGGTAAGTGGCACTGCGTTGGTTAGAAACGGTGATGAAGAATTTATGGTTACTGAGAATGAGTCGACCTTTATACCGATTGGGGTTGTTCATTCGCTGGAAAATCCCGGTAAAATTCCACTGGAATTAATTGAAGTTCAGTCTGGCAGTTACCTTGGGGAAGACGACATAGTACGTTTTGCCGATAAGTATGGCCGGGAGTAATATGAACTCACTATCCTGCTTTAAAGCATATGACATTCGGGGCAAACTGGGTGAGGAGTTAAATGAGCAAATTGCCTACAGCATTGGTCGTGCCTATGCCAGAGTCATTAAACCGGCTACGGTTGCAGTCGGGGGCGACATACGCCATAGCTCAGAGTCGCTTAAATTAGCGCTGACGCTGGGCTTACTTACCGAAGGTGTTGATGTCCTTGATTTAGGCATGACCGGGACTGAAGAAATCTATTTCGCCGCACAACATCTGGCTATTGATGGCGCCATTGAAGTGACCGCCAGCCATAACCCTATTGACTACAACGGCATGAAGTTAGTCAAAGCTCAGTCCAGGCCAATAAGCGGTGACAGTGGGCTTTTTGCTATTCGTGATGAAACTGCGCGGTTACAATCGGAATTATTTTCGCCATCGGCGTTGGCGACATTAACCCTGCAAAGTAAAACACTGGCAGCTAATGAAAAATGGCATTCTGGCAACGCGAGCTACCAGAAAAGTAGTATTCTAAAACCCTATATTAAGCATTTGCTCAGCTATATCACCCCCGTCAATATTCAACCACTAAAGCTGGTTGTTAATTCGGGTAATGGTGCTGCAGGGCATGTCGTGGATGCGCTGGAGCAAGCTTTCGTTGAGCATGCTATCCCGATACATTTTGTAAAAATACATCATCAGCCAGACGGCAGTTTCCCGAATGGTATCCCAAACCCGTTGCTGATTGAAAATCGTCAGGCAACTTCAGATGCAGTGCGCCAGCATCAGGCCAATTTTGGTATCGCCTGGGATGGCGATTTTGATCGTTGTTTTCTATTTGATGAGCAAGGGCATTTCATCGAAGGCTATTATATTGTTGGGTTGCTGGCTGCGGCGTTTTTAAAAAAAGAACCCGGTGCCAAAATTATTCATGACCCACGTTTATACTGGAATACTGAAGCGGTATGTCGGCAATATAATGGTAAGGCAATATGCAGTAAAACAGGCCACGCTTTCATAAAAGAAAGAATGCGTAAAGAAGATGCCGTTTATGGTGGGGAAATGAGTGCCCATCATTATTTTCGTGACTTTTCATATTGTGACAGTGGTATGATCCCCTGGCTACTTGTAGCAGAGTTATTATCATTATCAGGTAAAAAATTATCACAATTGGTACAGCAAATGATTGCTGACTATCCCTCTTCCGGTGAACTAAATTTTAATATTGCTAACCCTCTGCAGGTAATTTCTAAATTAGCAGAGCGCTATGCACAAGAGGCTGCTGAGATTGATGATATTGATGGGTTAAGTATGAAGTTTGCTGATTGGCGTTTTAATCTTCGCGTGTCTAATACAGAAAACGTCGTTAGATTAAACGTTGAAACTAACGCTGATATTAAGTTAATGGAGCAAAAGACAGCTGAATTAAAATCTTTATTAACTGAGCCTGAATAGATGTAGTTTTTTTATAATTATATCTTGAGTTAAAAGTCTTTGGCTGCTTTATTTAGTCGCTTAAATTGCTTATTCTTTATGAAATTTTATGTAAAGGAGCGAATCGTGTCTTTATTATTAGATAAAAAAGAGTTAAAAAAAGCCGCCAAAGAATTAAACCTGGTTAAACTTACCGATGTTATTGAAACCCTGAATGGCGTTTTGGCAGAGCGTCAGCAAGAAGTGGAATTAATTGCGCAGCTAGAGGGAATGGCTAAAGCGCAGGGGTACACCATGGAGCAGCTTGGCTACAAACAAAGCAGTGATGTTGTGGTAGCAGAGAGCTCAGACAGCGGCAGTTCAAAAAGGCCAGTGAAGCCAAAGTTTAAAACGATAAACAAAGACAGTCAGTTTTTTTATGTCGAAAATGGTCAGCTTCAGCTGTTACGCACGCATACGATGAAGAAAGGTTTGCAGCAACGTGGTATTCAGGTAGTACCACTTGCCAAGGTAGATAAAAAATTCGCCAAGGATATCGATAAGCTTATTGCCGATGCCACCGCGCAGGCTGTTGAGAATTTTAATAGTAAAGTTGCCATCTGGAATGAATGGGCAGTGGCTAACGGTGGCGAGATATTAGAGAAACGCTGAGCGAATAAATTGCGGTAGCACTATTAGCATTAGCACTATTATCCAGTAGTACTCTTAACAATAAAAAACCGGCGTTAACGCCGGTTTTTTTAATTTAGTCCGTTGACGCTTGTGTTACTTTGGTTGTGCATCCAGTGATTTTCCATTTTCAGATTTACTGTCATCGGCCATTAAATACACATAAAGCCACATTAAATCTTCCGGTGTTTTTAAACGCATCGGATCTTCTCCCGGGTAGGCTTTCGCGCGCATGGCGGTGCGGGTTGCGCCCGGATTAATACAATTAACCCGAATGGAGCTGCCAGCATATTCATCAGCCATGACCTGCATCAACCCCTCTGTTGCAAATTTTGATACGGCATAAGGACCCCAGTACGCACGGCCAACGCGGCCCACGCCAGATGAAGTGAATACGACAGAGGCCGCCGGCGCTTTTTTAAGAACCGGTATTAATGCCTGAGTCATTAACATGGCAGCGGTGACGTTTATTTGCATAATGTCATGCCAACTTGCCAGATTAATGTGCTCGAAGGGGCTAAGCACACCCAGCAAGCCTGCATTGTGCAGCACGCCGTCGAGTTTACCGAACTCACGCGCTATGGTGGTCGCCATGTCGTTATAATGAGAGGATGTAGCGCCTTTCAAATCAAGTGGCACTATTGCTGGTTCTGCGCCGCCTGCCGCAATAATTTCATCGTATACCGCTTCAAGCTTTTTTACTGTTTTCCCAAGCAAAATAACGGTTGCGCCATATTTGGCGTATGTGAGCGCAGCAGACCGACCAATGCCATCACCGGCGCCGGTGACTAAAATAACTTTATTTTGTAACGCCGCTGCCGGCGCGTTGTAGTTATTCATAAAATCTAACCTGTTAGCATTGAAAAACGGCGCAAGCATACGCTTAAAACAACTATTTTGCATCTTTCTTGCTACCAACTGTATTTTTGCGCTAGCGATCTGTCAGACTTTGAGTTAACTTTAACTGGTCGTAGCTGTTCGCAAAGAACAGCCACTTTAAACGAAAAAGAATTCGTAATAAGCAAAGCAAGGTTTTGCTTTGCAATAAAAAAATAAAGCGTTTAGGACGGGGAGAAATTATGAAAAAGCTTGCTATTAGTATCGCTGTTGCGGCGGCGGTCGGTCTGGCTGGTTGCGGTGATTCGTTGGAAGATTTAAAACAAGAAGCTGCACAACCAGGTGGAACAGTTGTACCTGCATCACGAGTGATTTTTGACCCAACCGCAAGTCGGGTATCGGTACCAAACGATTTACTGTTCCAGGGAACCACTGACGGTACATTAACATTGGACAGTGGCGCTAACCCAGATTACACCAACCCTCAGGTGGCTTTAGGTGCGCTTGATGGCTGGTCAACCCAGAATCCATTTGCCATTGACCTAAGCTTTCCGCCAGGTGTAACGCTCAATGCGGATACTGCACAAGCCCCAGGCGCAGTGCGGGTATTTAAAGCATTAATGGGTGATCCGGCATCACCTGAAGCCGCCTGTACCTCAGTACCGCGTGGTGCTGCGTGTCAAATTGTGGAAGAACTGCAATTTGGGCAAGACTTTGTTACCGCCGGGCGTGGTAACAGCGTTGCGGTTATTCCGTTAAAGCCATTAGATAACGCAACAACTTATTTGCTGGCACTTACCGACGTATTGCAAGATAGTACTGGTGAGTCAATTAAGCCCTCGACAACTTATGAGCTGGTTAAACAGGATATTACCACCTTACCGTTAGCCAGTGCTTCTCAGCGTGCATTGCAAGGTGTGATCAATAGCTTTGAAAATGTCATGGCCAGAGACGAAGGTGTTAATAAAGACAATATTATTTACACTGCTGCCATTACCACGCAGTCAGTAGGCGCTGTATTATCAACGTTAAAGCAGTTAATGGCCTCACCGACACCAACAGGCTATGGTCCGTCTGCTTTAGTTGTTAACAATACGGGTTTAACGGTATCGCAATTAAACCCTGCTTTTGCTGGCAGTCCGGCATTTGCGATAACCCGTTATTACACCGGTACATTAACCCTGCCTTATTATCTGGGCATGCCTACGGAAGCGAACCCGAGGGCACCGCTCAATGCACGCTGGATGGCCCGTTGTGACAGTGGTGCGACACTGGCTGCTTTGCCTGCTTCGATGAAACCTGAGAGCCCAGTATCTGAAAATGATGGCGCTTGCCAGGCGTTTAGTGGCGGTGCATTGCGCGATTTAGGTGTTGACCCTGCGCGTCACCTGACCAAGTTCAATACCATTCCTAAGATCAACAGTTATCAGGCGGTTGATGTGCAGATGACCGTGCCAGATGCGAACGTTATCACGATGCCTGAAGCCGGTTGGCCGGTTGTTATTTTGCAACATGGTATCACCTCGCGTCGCTCGGATATGCTGGCCATTACCGGCACGTTGGCGTCGCAAGGTTTTGCTACAGTGGCAATTGACCATCCGCTGCATGGCGATCGTGGTTTTACCGCTGAAGTTCAGAATGCTGAGGGGCAGACGTCAACCCTGACCTTCAACGCTTCGACAAACTCTGCAACTGACTATATGAACCTGTCTAACTTGCTGGTTACCCGTGATAACTTACGGCAAAGTATTGCAGATATGCTGGCGTTGCGTTTAGCACTTAACTTTATACAGGGTGTTGATTTAGATACCAGTCGGGTGCAGTTTTTAGGTCATTCGCTCGGTGGCATAACTGGCACGTCTATGGTGGCGCTGGCAAATACCAGTACTGGTAACGCGCAGTTAGATGCACTTTACAGTGTTGAAACCGCCGCACTGGCAATGCCTGGTGGCGCGGTCGCTAACTTCCTGCTTGACTCAGCAGCCTTTGGTCCGTTGATTAAAGCAAGCGTAATGCTAGGTGCTGGTGGTGAGCTTACCAGTCAATTTGTCACTTATGTTGCTACTAATACCAATTGTGGCGTGCCAACGGCAGCAACTGCAGCTAGCTATCCTGCATGTGCTGCACCTGTGGTTAATGCTTACCTGATGACTTTAACTGAACCCGCTAATGCGGCTCAGCAAGCGCGGGTATCGGCAACTCTGAGCCAGTTTGCATTTGCGGCGCAGACGGTAACTGACGCCGGCGACCCAAATAACTATGCTGAGCGTATGGTAAATAGTGAAACGCCAGTATACATGATTGAAGTCGTGGGCGACGGTATGGACAACCTGCCTGATCAGGTTATTCCTAATGGTTTCTTCAACCCATTAGCAGCGCTGGCTGCTGGTAGAATGCCATTAGCGGGTACTGAGCCTTTAGCCCGCTTACTAGGTGCCGATGCTATTCCTGCAGCTGCGGGCGGCTGGAGCCTTGAAGGTGGCAATGCTATTGCAAGGTTTAATGCTGGTAACCATAGCTCTATTTTAAGCCCGGCGGGTAGCCCGGCAGCAACTCAGGAGATGCAAACGCAAAGCGTAACCTTCTTCTTAAACAGAGGTCAGGCAGTGTTGGTATCTAACCCTGCCGTGTTAGCTAGCGGAAACTAACTGAGTAAGCTATAACAAAGCCCGGCGGCTTTATGCGCCGGGCTTTTTCTTTTTATTAATCAGAATAGAATGAGCGTATTTAATCAGACAGGAGTGTTACTTTGGCATTTTTAATGGAATATGGCATGTTTTTGGCTAAAGCAGCCACTATTGTTTTTGCGATAGGGTTAGTTGTTGGCATTGTGGTAAATGCCAGCCATAAACCGAAAGCGAAGAAAGGTCAGCTGGAGTTTACCGATTTGAGTAAACATTACCGGTTGCAAACAGCAGAGTTACAACAACGATTGCTGGATAAAAAAGGGTTTAAGCAATGGCAGAAATTGCAACAAAAGGAACTGAAACAACAATCTGTCGCGTTGCCGTGTTTGTTTGTACTTGAGTTCAATGGTTCCATGGACGCCAGGGAAACTGAGTCATTGCGGGAAGAGGTGTCAGCCGTTCTTGCGATCGCCAAGCAAGATGATGAAGTGGTACTGCGGCTGGAGAGCGGGGGCGGGGTAGTGCATGGTTATGGATTGGCGGCCTCGCAGCTTGACAGGCTGCGCCAGCAGAATATCTCCCTGACTGTCGCGGTAGATAAAGTGGCGGCCAGCGGCGGCTATATGATGGCGTGCATCGGCACAAAAATTATTGCTGCACCCTTCGCTATACTGGGCTCAATTGGTGTGATTGCTCAGCTGCCAAACTTTCATAAATTATTACAGAAAAATTATGTCGATTTTGAGCAATTTACCGCAGGTGAGTTTAAACGGACCGTAACCTTGTTCGGTGAAAATACCGATAAGGGCAGGCAAAAGTTTCAGCAGGAACTGGAAGAGACTCATGGTTTATTCAAGCGCTTTGTCGAGCAGCACCGACCACAGCTCGATGTATCTCAGGTTGCAACGGGCGAACATTGGTTTGGTTATCAGGCACTTGATTTGCAATTAGTTGATGAAATCCAAACCAGTGACGACTATCTGATGACGAAATTGTCAAGCCATAGGGTGTTTAAGGTAACCTATCAGCTTAAAAAAGGCCTGGCTGAGAAAGTGGGTATGGGCTCAGCCAATGTGCTGTCGCTCTGGTGGCAGAAACTGGTACAGCAGAGTTGGCTACGCTAATGTTCCAGCGCATAAAAAAACAGGCCTTATAGGCCTGTTTTTTTTGAATACCACGTGTTATTGGCGTAAATGATGGAAATCGACTTTTTCGTCTTTCATGCCGGCATTAACATCATCAAATGTTGCCTGATCAAATTGTTTTTCACTTTTACCAACAATACAAGAGACCATCGCATCACCGGTCACATTTACCGCGGTCCGGGTCATATCCAGTAGCCTGTCAACGCCAATAATTAAGGCAATACCTTCCACTGGCAAGCCGACTTGTTGCAACACCATCGCCAGCATAATTAAGCCAACGCCAGGGACACCCGCGGTGCCAATAGAAGCCAGTGTTGCAGTCAGAATCACCATCAGATAATCAGCAACGGTCAGATCAACCAGGTAAACCTGGGCGATAAACACCGTGGCCACGCCCTGCATAATCGCCGTACCATCCATGTTAATAGTGGCACCCAGCGGCACAGTAAAGGACGCTATGCTATTTTTCACCCCAAGTTTCTTAGTAACGGTTTCCATAGTCACAGGCATAGTCGCGTTGCTGCTGGACGTACTAAAGCCGAATAACGCTGCGTCGCGCATTTTACGCAGAAAGATAAACGGATTTAAACCGGTTAGTAGCTTCAGGATAATGCTGTAACTGAACAAGCCGTGGAAAATGAGAACCGTCAGCACCACGCCAAAGTACATGGCCAGACTTTTAATGGTTTCAAAACCCAGGGTGGTAAATAACTTTGCCATCAGGAAGAACACGCCATAGGGCGCCAGGTTCATCAGAATGGTCACCAGTTTCATTATCACTTCACTAAGGTCATTAAACACCGCTGCCAGCCTTTCGCCGGGCTTACCGCTCAACGCCATTGCTAAACCAAACAACACGGCAAAGACAATAACCTGCAACATATTACCCTGAGCCATCGACTCGATAGGGTTACTGGGAAAAATATCGATAAACACCTGAGCAAGGGAGGGCGCTTCAGACACATCGAAATTAGCATCAGATTGGCGCTCAACCCCTTTACCCGGGCCAACCACCAAGGCAGCGGTCATCGCCAGACTGATGGCGATAGCAGTGGTAATAAGATATAAGCCAATCGTTTTACCGCCCAGTCGTCCCAGGGTAGAGGTATCTGATAATGAACAGGTACCGCAAACCAGTGAGACAAAAACTAACGGCACAACAAGCATTTTCAAGCTGGCGATAAAAATTTCACCGCCAGCATGAAAAACACCGTCTATAAAAAAAGCTTTCAGCGGTAATGCCATGCCAAACAATGTGAGCACCCGCTCTTCCTGTCCGGCTAAAATAGCTTTAAAAAAGAAACCCACTAAGATACCGGCAACCATGCCGATAACGATACGGGCAGTTAATCCCAACTTTCTATTATTGCTCATTGTTTTAGTGATATATCGGTGCTGAATGGTCACAAGACTATCAGTTTGCGACGCTATTGGGCAGGCTTGATAAAAATTTTTTTGAAAATTGCTGTGACGTAGTGATAATTAATGGTTTAAGATGCAATTAACAAAAACTATATATAAAAAAACAGTTAGGGAGAGTTTTCATGCGAAACATCCGGCAACTACTCGTTGCATTAATGATTACATCGCTCGCCGCCTGCGGTGGCGGCGGTACCTTGGACAATAGCGGCGGCGATGGCGGCGGTGGTTCAGGTGGCAATACTCCGGTATTTACCCTTGCGCTTACCCTGACTAATGCTGCAGGAACTGAGACAAATAATTTATCGCAAGATACGCCACTAGTTGTAACGGCTACTTTAAGTGCAACAAATGATGGCAATGTATCAAACCGTCTAATCAGTTTTGACGTGTCTGGTGATGGGCTTGCTTTGCTGGGTAACGATGCGGGCTCAGCATCAACCAACGCAGCTGGCGTAGCGACAATCCCCCTGAATGTGGGTAATCGCTCTGGCGCAGGCCAGGTGACGGCGACCTTTGGTGAAATATCGGCCAGTGCGGTATTTAATTCTGCAGGTGACGGCGGTGATGATGTTGATGTAACGATCGGCAGTATTCGTTTAATCGCGGACAAACTTCTGCTTGGTTCGGGCGCGTCAGATAAAGTTGAGCTGAGTGCGTTGGTTCGTGATACAAACAACGTTACTTTGGCCGGTGTACCAGTGACCTTCTCTGCTGACTCTGGTGAAATTACTATCGTTGATACCGTCACCGGTACTAACGGTATTGCCAAAGCAACCCTGACTACCCTGTCCGATAGCAACAATCGTGATATTACGGTTATTGCCAGAGTGCAGCAGCAAACGGCTGAACTGGTAGTTGACGTGGTTGGAACTAATCTGCAAATTGCTGCTCCTGCCGCGGTTGTGTTAAACGACAGTGCCACAATTGATGTGTTTGTTACTGATTCAAGTGGTAATGGTATTCAGGGTGTCGTACTTGATGTCAGCTCTGCCTTGGGTAACAGCTTAAGTGAAACCAATCCGGTGACAGTTGGATCGGGCGGCAAAGCTTCATTTACCTACACCGGCGTTAACAGCGGTGTTGATACCTTAACGGTCACAGCCCTTGGTATTTCCAGCAGTGTTGAGCTTAATGTCAGTCCTGATACCTTTGTTTTTGAGCAAATAAACGGTGAAGAAAATGAAGTCGTAGAGATACCGTTAAATACTGCACAGGCGTTGGGTGTACAGTGGCTGATTGATGCGTCACCCAATGTGGGTGAGTCGGTAAGTTTTGCTACCTCTCGCGGCTTTATTGCAACAACTGCTGCAGGCTTAGTAGATGAGCACGTTACCGTGTCACAGACTACCGATGCTGCTGGTGAAGCAGAAGTGTTTGTACAGTCTGGCTTTGCCGGGTTGGCGACCATTGCTGCTCAGGGTGGTGATGCAGAAAGCAGTGTTAATGCGCAAAAAATTGTTGAGTTTGTGGCAACGACACCAACCAAGGTAGAAGTGCAGGCTTTTCCGGCTCAGGTTGGCTTGGGCGAAACCAGTGCGGTTCGCGCTATTGTCCGGGATGCCAACAATAATCCGGTTAAAAACCAGAATGTGGTATTTACTCTGGATAATGCCGCTGGCGGCCAATTGAGTGCGGTACTGGCCCGGACTAACTCACAAGGGGTTGCTTCTACTGTATTCACTGCAGATAGCACCACTGGTGGTGGTGTCGCAGGCCTGAACCTTGTGGTTAAAGGTGCGTTAGCAGCGAACGATTCGATCGTCGGTGAAACCGATATAGCAGTGGGTCGCAGAACATTGTTCTTTCGCTTTGGTACCGGTAACGTAATTACCAAACCGAACGACAGTACTTATGCAAAAGAGTTTTCAATCATTGTTACTGACAGCTCAGGTAATCCGGTTCCTAATCAACAATTAAACGTTGCAGTTGTTCCGTTATCTTACTCCAAAGGCGTATGGGTTAAATCACCTACACCACCTGCTGCATTCAGAAACTGGGCGGCTGAAGTATCGATTACCTGTCCGAATGAGGATGTAAATCTGGATGGTATTCTGGAAGTTTCAGAAGATACCAATGGTGATGGTGAGATTACCCCGGGTAACCGTGCCACAGTGCCTGCAACAGTGACTGCAGATGACAGTGGTATTGCGGTATTCAGTATCCAGTATCCGCAAGACGTGGGTGCCTGGATGGACGTGCGGCTGCAAGTATCAGGAACTGCGTCTGGTACGGAAAACGTGGCTTCACGTAATTATGGTTTACCGGTAGCGAGTGAAGATGTTACTACTGAGACATCGCCACCACCAAGTAATCCTTTCGGAACGGTTGGTAACTGTACTGTTACTGATTAATCTGGATACGTTATCGTGATGATGCCCGCCATAGTGCGGGCAGAAAAAAACCGCCAGCAGGCGGTTTTTTTATAAGTTGTTTTCAACTACCGTTGGAACTGATAAACCGAGCCCAGTGCTAATATCTGGGTTAATTCATCCAGTGCTGCCCGGGATTCCGCCAGCAACTGCGGATCGGCTAAATCAGCTTCAGAAATCTGATCGCGGTAATGTTTATCCACCCAGCTATTTAATGTGGTAAACAGCGTATCGTTCATCAGTACATTAGGATTCACTGCCTGACGCTCCTGCTCACTTAGTGCTACCCGTAATCGTAAACAGGCTGGGCCACCGCCATTGCGCATGCTTTGTTTAACGTCATAGTAATGCACGTGCTTAATCGGCGTGCCGCGGCCGGTAAGCTCTGCCAGATAGCGGCCTACTGTCGGGCTGTCCTGGCATTCGGTAGGGGCAATAATCGCCATCTCGCCGTTTGCCAGCGTAACAACCTGCGTATTAAACAAATAGGTGTTGATGGCTTCTTGTACCGACACATCATTGTCATTAACTTCTATCAGGAACAGCTCACTGTCATTACCAAACTTACGTTTAAGCTCATCCAGTTTGCTTTGCGTATCGACAAAGGCTTGCTGGTGATAAAACAGCACATTCTGATTACCTACCGCGATAACATCGTTATGGAACACGCCCTGATCAATCACCTCGGGGTTTTGTTGCATATAGACAACGTGTTCATCACTTAAACCGTGTAAACGGGCTACCGCTTCACATGCTTCGAGCGTGTGTCTGGCAGGAAAACGTTTAGGTGCTGCTTTGCTTTGATCGAAGGCATAACGACCAAACACAAACATCTCCACACCTTTTTTGCCGTAGTCACTGCATAATCTGGTATGATTCGCCGCACCTTCGTCCCCGAAATGATCGTTATCGGGTAAATGCTGGTGATGGGCAAAATGTTTTGAGTCCGAAAACATCGCTTGTAATATTCTGCCAGTAGTCTGAGGTTCAAGTGAACGGTGGAACTTATTGGTTAAGTTTGCCGGGGTAAAATGCACTTTGTGATCGGCACTATCGGCACTGGGTGAAATTGTCGCGGCATTAGCGGTCCACATACTGGATGCGGAACACACCGCCCGAAATACCGCAGGGGCTTGCTTTGCTGCCGTCGCAATGACGTCACTGTCTGAACCGGTAAAACCAAGTCGGCGTAAGGTATAGACATCGGGACGCTCTTGTGGCGCCAGTACACCTTGTACTAAACCTAAGTCATGCAGAGCCTTCATTTTCTGCAAACCTTGCTTAGCAGCTTGTTTTGGACTCGAAGTGTTGTTAGCGTTAGATAAAGAGGCAACATTGCCGACTGACAAACCGGCATAGTTGTGTGTTGGTCCTACCAGACCATCGAAATTTGCTTCAAAGTACTTCATTTTTGCTTTATATCCTTCTGTTGGAAGGGGCACTGTTTTTATTGTTTTTGCGGCCGCTTATGTTTTTTTTATGCTTCATTTATGAGTTGGCTATCAAATAGCCGCTGGGTCTGTAAAATGACCCGGATTGCATAATAATGAGTTTATTCACTTGTCACAACTGCGGTTTGCGGATATATGTTAAAAAAGGGCGGCCAAAAGGCAGCTTCAGTTTGGGAATTCAGGTTTTAAGATGGCGAAATCACTGGTAATAGTCGAATCACCGGCAAAAGCAAAGACAATTAACAAATATTTAGGTAACGACTACGTCGTTAAATCGAGTGTAGGCCATATCCGCGATCTGCCTACCAGCAGTAGCAAAGATAAAAGCCGGACTACCGATAAAAGCCTGAGTAAAGAACAGAAAGAGTATAAAGCCCTGGTTGACCGGATGGGGATCGATCCGGCACATGGCTGGCAAGCCCGTTACGAAATTTTGCCCGGTAAAGAGAAGGTAGTCAAAGAACTGAAAGCCCTGGCAGATAAGGCGGATACGGTATATCTGGCAACGGATTTGGACCGTGAGGGTGAAGCAATAGCCTGGCATTTACAGGAAATTATTGGTGGCGAACCTGAGAAGTTTAAGCGGGTTGTGTTTAATGAAATTACCAAGTCTGCCATTACCAATGCCTTTGTTGAACCCGGGCAGGTAAATGTTGATCAGGTAAACGCCCAGCAGGCCCGCCGGTTTTTAGACCGGGTAGTGGGGTTTATGGTGTCGCCACTGCTATGGAAAAAAGTTGCACGAGGCTTATCGGCTGGGCGGGTGCAATCCGTTGCTGTACGCTTAGTGGTTGAGCGTGAACGTGAGATCAAGGCATTTGTGCCTGAAGAATACTGGACCCTTGCCGCCGATACCTTAACTGAAGCCAGTAAACCATTGCTACTGGATGTAGTACGTGAGAATGGCAAGGCGTTTAAGCCTGTCAACAAGCAGCAAGCAGATGCTGCAGTTAAACGGTTACAAGACGCGACCTTTGAGATAAAAGAACGTGAAGACAAGCCCAGCAGCAGTAAGCCTCAGGCTCCCTTTATCACCTCAACCTTACAACAGGCAGCAAGTACCCGTTTAGGTTATGGTGTTAAGAAGACCATGATGCTGGCACAGCGCCTGTATGAAGCTGGCCATATTACCTATATGCGTACTGACTCGACTAATCTTAGTACAGAGGCGGTTGGGGCCTGTCGTGATTACATCACCAAGAAATTTGGTAAAGAGTATCTGACTGCTGAACCAATAAGTTACGGCAGTAAGGCGAATGCCCAGGAAGCGCATGAAGCGGTTCGCCCTTCAAATGTAACCGTATTAGCCAGTGATTTAGCCGATATGGAAGCCGATGCCCGCAAATTGTATGAGTTGATCTGGCGCCAGTTTGTGGCATGTCAAATGCCACCAGCGCAATACGATGTCACCAATATTACGGTCGCCGCAGCAGATTTTGAATTAAAAGCCAAAGGCAGAGTATTACGCTTCGATGGCTGGACCAGAGTGCAACCTGCAGTGAAACGTAAAGGTGAAGAAGACAGCGAATTGCCCGATGTTAAACCGGGTCAGCAATTGCAATTACAGCAATTGCAAAGCGCGCAGCACTTTACCAAACCGGCGGCCCGATTCAGCGAGGCCAGTCTGGTTAAAGAATTAGAAAAGCGCGGTATTGGCCGGCCTTCTACTTATGCTGCAATTATTTCTACCATTCAGGACAGAGGCTATGTCCGGGTGGACAACAAACGGTTTTATGCCGAGAAAATGGGTGAAATCGTTACCGATCGGCTGGTAGAAAATTTCGATGATTTAATGAATTACGATTTTACCGCCAACATGGAGTTAACCCTGGATGACATCGCCAAAGGACAACGACAGTGGCGAAAAGAACTGGACAATTTTTACACGGGTTTCTCCGGTAAATTAAAAACCGCCGAGCAGGACCCCGAACAGGGCGGTATGCGTGCCAACCAGTTCGTGCTAACCGACATCGACTGCCCAAGCTGCGGTCGGAAAATGGGGATCCGCACGGCTTCTACCGGTGTATTTCTGGGGTGCTCAGGTTATAACCTGCCGCCTAAAGAGCGTTGTACCACGACCATGAACTTGCTGCCGGGTGATGAGGCAGTAAAAGTAACGGATGATGATGAGCTTGAAACCGAAGCGTTGCGTCAGAAAAAACGCTGCACAAAGTGTGGCACCGCCATGGACAGCTACCTGATTGACGAACAGCGTAAGTTGCATGTGTGTGGTAATAATCCCGAGTGTGATGGTTATGAGTTAGAAACCGGGAACTTCAAAATAAAAGGTTATGAAGGCCCGCTGATTGAGTGCGACAAATGCGGCAGTGATATGCAGCTGAAATCAGGACGATTTGGTAAATATTTTGGCTGTACTAACAGTGAATGTAAAAACACCCGTAAATTGTTGCGAAGTGGTGAAGCGGCACCCCCTAAAGAAGATCCGGTTCATTTGCCCGAATTAAAATGTGAAAAGTCTGACGCCCATTTTGTGTTACGTGATGGTGCAGCAGGCGTCTTTCTGGCGGCATCAACCTTTCCTAAATCCCGGGAAACCAGAGCACCACTGGTCAGTGAGCTGAAAACATTTCGGGATCGGATATCTGAAAAATTCTATTATCTGGCAGATGCGCCGCTCAAAGACAAAGACGGCAACCCCAGTATTGTAAGGTGGAGTCGCAAAACCTTACAACAGTATGTTATGACCGAAAAAGACGGCAAAGCAACGGGTTGGGCTGCCTGGTATGAAAAAGGCAAGTGGGTAGTATCAACCAAAGATAAACCTGCAGCCAAGTAATACGCTGCTGGCATAAAAAATGGCACCGCAGGGTGCCATTTTTTATTTATTCTTTATTTACAGCTTACCATTTACGTTTAGGTGCAAATAACTCGTCGATATCTTTGTTCTCTTTTTCTTCTTTCTTTTCCCGATCTCTGAGATTACCCGCTTTTAATTCGGTCGCAATATCTTCCAGAGTTTGCACTACTTCGGCTTTACGACTGATCACATACTCATCGGGATGCGTGCTGCCATTTAGCGAGGTAAGCGCTTTTTCAAAATATTGGCGGGATGAGCCAAGCATGTTGTTGCTGCGAGCTTGCTTACCACGTTTAATCTGGCTTTCGACATTAATACGTAATTGCAAAATTTCTAAGCGCTTGTCTTCGGCAACCACAGTAGAGGTATCAATGTTGCCTCTGGCATGCTCACTGCGAAGCGTCGTGCGTAATTTCTTGATGCCCCGAATAAGACCTATCAGCTGTTGATCATTATCCGGTAGGGTTAGGTTGTCAGACGTTACCTGGTCGGCGGCGACGGGTTCTTTTAATCTGTTTTCGATTTCCTGCAACCGTTGTTTCATTTCCCGGGTGCCTTGCTCCAGTTCTACCATGCCACGCAGGGAGAATGCACTGCGTTTTAGCAACATATTGGCAAGCGCCGGGGTAAACGGCACATTTGCATTGTTGGCTAACATATCGTCGGTATCATCCAGCATATGACGTAACTTGGTATATTCAGCACGTTTAAGAGCCGCTATCCGGGCTTTGTGTTGTTGTACCACGTTGACGACAACAGCAATAATCACCAAAGCTACAATAAGCGAGATGATAATAGGTAACAGCATGCAGACCTCTGAACGTATACGCGTTTATAAATGATAGTAATCTGATTTGATGATAATGAACAGTTTTCTGCAAATCAGGGCAACGTTAAACTAAAGCTTCCACCAGATAATTCGCTGTTATTCTGTAATGATACCTGCCCACGCTGGTTTTTATTATGATGCGCTCGGGCAATTAATTTAGCAAAAAAAATACCAAGACCGGTATGGCCATGTCGTAAATCAAGTTTTTGCATATCAGGGTTAGCGTTATCCAGCATAAAATCAGGAAAGCCGGGCCCGTCATCAACTACCTGAACTTGCAGCAACCCCTGTATAACCTCAGCGCGTAATACTATGCGTCGATTGCTATAGCGCAGCGCATTAGCGATAGCATCATTAAGTACATTCAACACCAGATCGCGGTCAAAAAACCAGTTTAAATCGTGCTCAACCTGAATGATAAATTCAATGTCTTGCTGCATAGCAAAATACTGATTTCTTAACAGCAGCTCTTCGAACAGTTCGCTCAGGTAATGCTGATCAATTTGCACCGGGAGTTGCTGTCGATCCAGCCGATACAGTGACAGCAATTGCA
The DNA here is from genome assembly GCA_002364615.1 of Arsukibacterium sp. UBA3155. Lineage (GTDB taxonomy): Bacteria > Pseudomonadota > Gammaproteobacteria > Enterobacterales > Alteromonadaceae > Alishewanella. Next base: position 27,575 of record DEYP01000029.1, read on the forward strand.
GTAAATTGGAATTAAGCCGGTTTGCTTCATAATTTAACCTGGCCAGTTCTGCCCGGGCATCATCAGACAATTTTTCACCTTCGGCCTGAATTAGCTCAGCAGACTGTATCACCATACACAATGAATTTTTCATATCATGAACACTGCAGGCCAATACGGTGGCAAAGTCAATTTCTAGGTTGCTTGGCATAATGACTCCGGGGTTTGACGATAACGCCTGTCAGTAAATTGTTAATTTTTTTTGCTACTAAAAGTTATAGCATTTCCATTTATAAAAATTAGTTGGAATATCTGGCAAGACGGGTATATTGAACGGTGATCATTCTTTACCGGACCTGGGCCAGATGAAATTACAGCAATTGCGTTACATTGTTGAGGTGCTTAACCATAACTTAAATGTGTCGGCAACGGCAGAGAGTCTTTATACCTCGCAGCCAGGGATCAGTAAACAGGTAAGAATGCTGGAGGATGAACTGGGTATTCAGGTGTTTGGCCGCAGCGGCAAGCATTTAACTCATGTTACGCCAGCAGGTCGTGATGTTATTGAAATAGCGCAGCAAATTCTGGCTAAAGTCGAAAGCATTAAGGCGGTTGCCAAAGAACATACGTTACCTGATCAGGGAAAGTTAAATATTGCCACGACTCACACTCAGGCCCGTTATGCGTTGCCTCCCGTGATCAGTGGTTTTATGCAGAAATACCCTAAAGTGTCGCTGCATATGCATCAGGGCTCACCACAACAAATTTCTGAGGCCGCCTCACGCGGTGAAGCCGATTTTGCCATCGCCACCGAAGCCTTGCATTTGTATGGTGATTTAGTGATGTTGCCGTGTTATCACTGGAATCGCAGCGTCATTGTCCGGCAAGACCACCCACTGGCGCAACTGGGGCGTAAAATTGCCGTAGAAGATGTAGCCCAGCATCCTATTGTCACCTATGTCTTTGGCTTTACCGGCCGTTCAGAGCTTGACCGCGCTTTTGCCGCGAAAGGCTTAGAGCCACGTATTGTGTTCACGGCCACCGATGCTGACGTACTTAAAACCTATGTCCGGTTAGGCCTGGGCGTCGGCGTCATAGCGTCGATGGCGATTGATCCGCAATTAGACAAAGATCTGGTTGCCCTGGATGCCAGACATTTGTTTGAAGCTTCAACCACTAAGATTGGCTTTAGAAAAGGCGCCTTTTTACGGACCTATATGTATGATTTTATCCAGCGCTTTGCACCGCATCTGACAAAGGACGTGGTAGAGCGGGCAAATTTACTGCGAAATCAGGAAGAGATAGACCTGATGTTTGATAAATTTGAATTGCCAGTGCGCTAAATGGGTTGCGGAATGAAAGCTAATGCCGCCAGTTGAATTAATTTTATTACTGCTAAGCCCGGTGTTTTTAATCTGCGTGCTGCTGGAGTGGCGTTTCGCTGTGCTGCGCCAGAATAACTGGTATCAATGGCGTGATACGCTGGCAAATGCCATGCTGGCACTGCTGCATCAGGGCGCAGATATGTTGGCATTGTTACTACTTATGCCCTTTTTTTACTGGTTACATCAGTTTCGTCTGTTCACTATTGAGCTCACAGCGCTAAACCTGCTGCTGGCGTTTATTCTTCAAGACTTTCTGTATTATTGGTTTCATCGTGGCTCGCACCATATTCGCTGGTTATGGGCATCGCATGTGGCGCATCACAGCTCTCGTTTAATGAATTTCAGTACCGCGTTTCGCCAAAGTCTTACTTATCCGATATCGGGTATGTGGGTATTCTGGCTGCCGATGATCCTAATCGGCTATGAGCCACTGCTGGTATTTGCCGTGGTGGCGTTGAATTTAGCGTTTCAGTTTTTTGTACATACTCAGGCTATTGGTAAACTTGGGCCGTTGGAGTACCTTTTTAATACACCGTCGCACCACCGTGTACATCATGCCTGTAATCCACGGTATATCGACCGCAATTTTGCGGGAGTACTGATTATCTGGGACAAGCTATTTGGTACCTTTGTTGCTGAGCATGCGAACGAGCCTTGCCGTTACGGTATCACAGACGATTTTAATTCTACCAACCCACTAACCATTACCTTTTATGAATGGCGGCGGATGTGGCAGGAGCTGCGTAGTAAAGATCGGTCGCAGAGCGCCTGGCAGGTATTGCTGAAAATGCCGGCTAAGTTGCAAACTAGCCCCACTGAAAAAACTTCCGAATAACTTACGGTACCAGCGGGCAAAAATATCAGGTTGCACTAAGCTTGAATAAAGTCATAACACCCTGAGGTGATTTATGAAGTCGATTAAGCTTCTGTTGTCCCTGATGATGCTGTTAACCCTTATGTCCTGCAAACCGGTATCCGAACCTGAGTTAGCTGTGCCTGCTGAACCGATGGCACAACGCATGTCGGCCGTACCACCACAATGCGCGTTAACCATGGGGTTCGATGCCTGGGAGCCCTACCAATATATGACCGTAGGTAACACCGTTACTGGCCTGGATGTGGAGCTGGTCAGGGCAATTGCCGCTGAAATGCAGTGTGAACTAAATATTGTGCAGGGCAGCTGGGTTGAATTGCTGGGTTTACTTAAAGAGGGCGAGATAGATTTTGTGCTGGGGGCGTCAATTACCGAAGATCGGCAAGACTTCGCCTATTTCTCTGAACCGTACCGGCAAGAGCAATTTTCGTTATATGTGCGTGCTGACGATGTTGGCTTAGACGTGGCGAGCATTCAGGCGTTTATCAACGCCGGGCACAAGCTTGGTATTGTTAACGAGTACTACTACGGTGATGAAATTGCTGAATTGTATGCTTCTGCGAAGTTCAGACCGCAGTTTGTTGGTGCTATTATCAGTGAGATGAACATGGCCCGGCTGCTGGATGAAGAAATTGATGGCTTTCTGGAAGACAGTTTTGTTGCTGCCTCAATATTACGGCGCAAAGGGTTAGACGAGCTGATTAAACCGCATCATATTACGCTGGGAAACAATGATGTCTATGTGATGTTCAGCAAAGCTTCTGTTGAAGAGGAGTTGGTAGCAGAGTTTAATCGCGGCCTGGCGGCGATTAAACAAAACGGCTTATATCAGCAAATTGTTTTGCGCTACCAGGATTAGTGGTTTCATGTCGGCGCAGCCAGGTTAAGTTGGCGCAGCCAGGTTAAAGTGGCGACATAAAATTGCCGTGGTAAAACTGGCTTTCAGATAAAAGCCGCGTGGCAGCGTCTGAATAGGTTCACCACTGGCGCCGATCGCCGCAGTTAATGCATTACTGTCGGCTGCTTTTGGTCTCAATTGCAATACTTTGCCATGGGCGCCACGGATCTTATCAATACCGCCCAGGGTAATGAGTTCCATCAATTCTTCCCAGTCCTGTTGCAGCGCCTGCTGTTCAGCGGCGGAGGGTTGCCACAAAAATGCTGATCCGATAATGCGTTCTGGCAGCGGTATTTGTCGTTCGGCCAAAATGGGTACCCAGAGTACATGTTGTAATTTCTGGCAAATCCATGATTGCTGCCAGCTTTGGCTGGTAATGCCGGTCAGGGGCGCCACACAAACATAAGTACTTTCCAGTGGTTTACCACTTTGATCAATGGGCAGGGTTTTTAATTCAATCCCCAGCGCCGGGAAATCGGGCAGTGCTTTGGAACCCGCTTCGGCCCCTAACGCTAATTCAATTAGCTGACCAACCCAGCCTTTATCCCGTCTTAAATCTGCAGGTATCGTAACCTTAAGCTGCGCAGCCAGCTGACCAAGCGTCAGGCCCGCAATGTTCTGGCTGCGCAGTAATAATTGTTCAGCGGTTTTTAGCGGAGAATGTTTCAAAAGTTCGTTGCCGTAAGATGCGGTTGCAGTCACGACTTACCCTAGCACCTTTCGGCTACTGACGCTGCTTAAAAACGCAGCAAACTAACTTATGCACAAGCAATAAAAAGCCAGGAATTAGCAGCGTAGCTTATAACGTATTGTATATATTCAATTAAGCTGAAATATTTCGGTTAATATTTTGACATGCCAGACCCTTATCCCATAGTCTTGCGCACCTTAACAACAGTTTTATCCACAGAGTCTGTGAAGAAGTTCACATAAGTGGCTGGTGAGGGTTCGTAAATGTGGATAACTTTGTAAGGGCGCTTTATAAATGGCTGATAAAATTCCGTTTGCTGTAAGTGCGACTTTGTGAAAGAATCTTTGTTATAGCAGAAATAGACTCGCTAGAGGTTTGTGTGATCGATGCCGAAGGTTTTCGGGCCAATGTCGGCATAGTGATTTGTAACACCCAGGGACAGGTGTTTTGGGCGAAAAGGTACGGTCAGCATTCCTGGCAATATCCACAGGGTGGCATTGATGACGGCGAAACGCCAGAACAAGCCATGTTTCGCGAACTGCATGAGGAAGTTGGGCTTCGGCCAGAAGATGTAGAAATAATCAGTGTGACCAAACACTGGTTGCGCTATAAGCTTCCAAAACGGTTAATTCGCAAAGACAGTAACCCAGTGTGTATCGGGCAAAAGCAAAAGTGGTTTTTATTGCGTTTGACCTGTCGGGAAGAAGATGTAAATCTGGCTGTAACAACGCATCCTGAGTTTGATAACTGGCGCTGGGTCAGTTATTGGTATCCGGTGCGTCAGGTCGTGGCTTTTAAGCGAGAAGTGTATCGTAAAGTCATGCGCGAGTTTGCCCCGGTTGCTTTGCCATTTACCCGCAAAGATGTAAAGAAAAAATACTAAGAAGAAATATTAAATTTGCTAAAACCGACAGTACAATGAGGTTCTTATGCTAAGCCAGTTGCGGCGGATTGTTCAGGATGTGGCTCAGGAGCCAGCTCTAGACAATGCTCTGGCTGGTCTGGTATCAAGTATTAAAGTCGCCCTGGCCACCGAGTGTTGTTCAGTTTATCTGGCTGATTATCAGCAACAGCATTTTATGCTGATGGCAACTGACGGCCTGAACCAGGACGCCGTAGGTAAAGTTGCTATTGGCTTTTCTGAAGGGCTGATTGGTTGGGTAGGTCAACGGGAAGAGCCGATAAACCTGGCGCAAGCTCAATTACATCCTCGCTTTAGGGTAACCCCTGAAGTCAGTGAAGACCGCTTTTCTGCTTTTCTCGGATGCCCGATAATCCATCACCGCAAGGTGCTTGGGGTGCTGACTATTCAGCAGTCTGCAGAGCGGGTGTTCAGTGAAGATGAAGAATCTTTTCTGGTTACCCTGGGGGCTCAGTTGGCGTCCGTGCTGGCCAATGCTGAAATGCGTGACGCGGCCAGTCAGCGGCCATCCAGTATGGCGCAATCCGGTCAGCTGGCAGGGTTGCCCGGCGCGCCTGGTATGGCGATTGGCGAAGCTTATGTCTTGCAGCCCTCCAGTGATTTTGATGCCATTTCCCTGAAAAAATCTGATGAACCCGAAAAAGAACTGGCGTTGTTTTATCGGGCAGTCAAAATTACCAAAGCAGAATTTAACCGCTTAGCAGAGCGGATGGCAGGTCATATTCCAGCTGATGCGCTGGCTATTTTTGATGTGTATCATCAGTTGCTTGATGCTGCCAGCCTGGGCAATGAAATTGAGCAGCAAATTGCCGAGGGCTGGTGTGCTAAAAGTGCGCTAAAGCGGGTGGTTGAGAAATTTGCCCGTCAGTTTGACGACATGGACGATCCTTATCTGCGGGAACGAGGCACTGATATCCGCGATTTAGGGCAGCGGGTGCTGAATAACCTACTGGATTCTGAGCAACGTAAAGTAAAGTTACCCCAGCGCGTTGTCTTGGTTGCTGACAATGTCACGGCGACGATGCTGGCAGAAGTGCCGCGGGAACAACTGGTAGCCATTGTCAGTTTGCGCGGTTCGGTAAACTCACATGCGGCCATTATGGCAAGAGCGCTGGGTATACCGGCCGTTATGGGGGTTAATGAACTTCCATTATTACACTGGCAAAACCAGCAGGTCATTGTAGATGGCTACGAGGGGCACATTCTTTTGTCGCCGGTCGAAGCCATTTGCATCGAATACCGGCGCCTGATCAATGAAGATGCAGAGCTCAGTGCCCGCTATCAACAGGAAGTGGCACTACCTTCCCAGTCGGCCTGTGGCAGGCCATTTAAGCTAATGGTCAATTGCGGCCTGGCCATTGAGCTGGAAACCAGCAACGCGGAATATACTGACGGCGTAGGCCTGTACCGCACTGAATTTCCTTTCATTATGCGAAATCGCTTCCCAACCGAGCAGGAGCAAGTTGAGCTTTATCACAAAGTATTAAGCGGGTATGCCGGCAAAACAGTGGTAATGCGCACGCTGGATGTTGGCGGTGACAAGGCCTTACCGTACTTCAGTATTGTTGAAGAGAACCCGTTTTTGGGCTGGCGCGGTATCCGACTGACCCTGGATCACCCTGAGATTTTTCTGGTGCAAATCCGCGCCATGTTAAAAGCCAATATTGAGCTGGATAACTTACACATTTTATTGCCAATGATTTCTGATCTGGCGGAAGTGGATGAAGCCATCCGCTTGATCAGGCAAGCGAGCTTTGAAGTGAGCGATGAGTTAAATATTGCCCTGCCAAAACCGAAAATAGGCGTGATGATTGAAGTGCCATCTATTATGTATCAGCTACCGGAACTGGCAGCGAGGGTAGATTTTTGCTCAGTAGGTACCAATGATCTCACTCAATACCTGCTGGCGGTAGACAGAAACAATGCCCGGGTGGCCAACTTGTATGATGCGCTGCATCCTTCTGTATTGCGTGCACTCAATCAGTTAGCAACTCAGGCCCGGCAATTGCAATTTCCCATTAGCATTTGTGGCGAACTCGGTGGTGAACCCGCCGGGGTGTTAGTGCTCGCGGCGATGGGCTACAGCCGTTTTAGTATGAATAACAGTAATCTGGCAAAAATTAAATGGTTGTTACGCCGGGTTAATGTGGCAGAGTTGGAAGCGTTGTTACCTGAGGTACTGGCATGCCAGTCGCCCAAGCAAGTCAAACAGCAGGTTCAGCGGTTTCTGGAACATAAACAGTTGCTTAGTCAGTTACGCGCTTAACCTGAATTGAGTTAATTTACTATGCCGGTCGCTGGCTGGCATAACAGCAGTAATATCGAGATATCCTTTGTTAACAATTATTCTGATCTCTGCACTTATAGGTTGTCTGGCCGGGTTTCTGGCCGGATTATTAGGCATTGGTGGCGGACTGGTTATCGTGCCGGTGCTGGTCGTTTTGTTGCCGTTGCTCGGCGTTGTTGGTATCGATAACGTGATGGTCGTCGCTGTCGCCACGTCTTTAGCCTCTATTATTATCACCTCTGGTTCGTCCATTCGTGCGCATCATAAACGCAGTAATGTCAGCTGGGCGCTGGCCGGTGCAGTGATGTTGGGCGCGGGTATCGGTGCCGGTATGATTGGCCTGGTTGCTCATCATATTAATGGGGCTACGTTGAGAATAATATTTGGGGTTGCCGTTTTCTTGCTGGCACTGCGAATGCTGGGGTCACGCAGTGTAATAGGCCGCGCCCAGTTACCGGCTAAGCCTGTGCTTGGCGCCATAGCCGCAGTGCTTGGTGCTATTTCAGGTTTACTGGGGATAGGTGGCGGCGCCCTGGTCGTGCCGGTACTCAATTATTTTTCCGTCGATATGCGCCGGGCAATAGGTTGCGCAGCAGCAAGTGGTATCGCTATTGCTGTAATGGGCACCCTGGGGTATGTTATCGCCGGCTGGCAGCACTACCGGTTAACTGACGGTTTTATTGGCTATATTTACCTGCCGGCACTAATTGGCATTGTCTCAACCTCCATTTTTACGGCGACGCTCGGTGCTGCCATGACACAGCGTTTACCCGTATTAACCATTAAGCGGGTGTTCGGCGTTTTTCTGATGATAGTCGCTGCCAGAATGGTATTTAGCTAGCCTGCCATATCTGGTGGTGAACAGGTTTATAATGATGTTTTTAAAGGATAATAATGACAAGCTCCTACCTTAATTTTCCTGATATAGACCCGGTGCTGGTGTCAATTGGCCCGCTATTTGGCTATGGGCCATTAAATATTCACTGGTACGGCGTAATGTATGCCGTCGCGTTTGGTCTGGCATACTGGTTGGCCAGCCGTGCCGCCGCAAAACCGGGTTCAGGCTGGACCAAAGAGCAGGTTAGTGATCTGCTTTTCTATGGTTTCCTGGGTGTTATTGTTGGTGGCCGCTTCGGCTATGTGTTTTTTTACAACTTCGAACAGTTACTGGCTGAACCCCTATATTTATTTAAAACCTGGGAAGGGGGCATGTCCTTTCATGGCGGCCTGCTGGGCGTATTGCTGGCAATGGCCTGGTTCGCCAGGCGTTATCAAAAATCTTATCTGGAACTGGGAGATTTTGTGGCGCCTCTTATTCCGCTGGGATTAGCCGCTGGCCGGCTTGGTAATTTTATCAACGCTGAGCTATGGGGGCGCACCACTGACGTGTCATGGGCTATGGTTTTCCCCAACGCCGGCGTCATGCCCCGTCATCCTTCGCAGCTGTATCATGTAGCATTAGAAGGGTTTTTGCTGTTTGTTATTATCATACTGGTCCGGCGCTTTAAGCCAGCAACTGGCACCCTGGGTGGCGTGTTTTTACTGGGTTATGGTGTATTCCGGTTTTTCGTGGAGTTTTTCCGCGAACCCGATGCGCATCTGCGTCATGTGGCAGACGCGGGCTTAACCATGGGCCAATGGTTGTGTCTGCCAATGATAGCGGCAGGGCTTGGCCTGATCATTTATGTCAATTGCCGGCCAGCAATACCAGCACGGGGAACAAAATGAAACAATATCTTGATTTAATGCGCCATGTCCTGGAACACGGCCATAAAAAAACGGACCGTACCGGCACTGGCACCGTCAGTGTATTTGGCTATCAGATGCGCTTCGATTTGCAGCAGGGCTTCCCGCTCATCACCACCAAAAAGTGTCATTTGCGCTCAATTATCCATGAGTTACTGTGGTTTTTAAAAGGTGAAACCAATATTGGTTACCTGCAGGATAATGGCGTATCCATCTGGAACGAGTGGGCCACTGAAAGTGGTGAACTTGGCCCGGTATATGGTGCTCAGTGGCGAAGCTGGACCAGCCATGAAGGCCAGGTCATTGACCAGATAAGTCAGGTGATCAGTGATATCAAACGTACCCCGGATTCGCGCCGGTTAATTGTCAGTGCCTGGAACCCGGCAGTGTTACCTGACACCCAGTTTTCCCCCAAACAAAACGCCGCCATGGGCAAGCAGGCTTTGCCACCGTGTCATACCTTATTTCAGTTTTACGTCAATGATGGTCGTCTGTCTTGTCAGTTGTATCAACGTAGTGCCGATATATTCCTGGGCGTGCCGTTTAACATCGCCAGCTATGCGCTGTTAACCTTAATGGTAGCTCAGGTTTGTGGTCTTAAACCCGGTGATTTTGTGCATACCTTTGGTGACGCTCATTTGTATTCGAACCATTTAGAACAGGTTAACACCCAGCTGGCGCGCGAGCCTTATCCGATGCCAACTATGCGCTTAAACCCAGATGTTAAAGATATATTTGGTTTTAAGATTGATGATTTTACCTTAGATAACTACCAGGCACATCCGCATATTAAGGCGCCAGTGGCGATTTAATGACGTATTCATCACTAACTTTATGGCCTGGTTCTTGCTTTAAGCTGTTAAAGGCATTCTGGCTGTAAAAATGAGGTGGATATGAAGTGGCTATTGTTGGTGGCCCCAAGCCTGCTAACGGCGGTGCTGCTAAGCGGATGCGTCAGTCCGGCGGTTGCTGTTGCAACAAAATCGACGGAGACCGAGCTTAGCCAGCACCCCCTTGGCTTTTATACCGAGCGACTAGCCAGGCAATTATTTGCCCAGTTAGATGACAGCCCGTTGTGGCTTACCCGGCCGCAAATTGCCGTTAGCAGTTTTTTGCCGGCAACCGCACTTAGCCTGCACCATGCAAATAGTGAGCAACGGGACTTTGCCAACCAACTCAGTGAAAGCATGCTGGCGCACAGCCGCCAGTTTGGTTATGCAGTATACGAATACCGGTTGAGCAACGAGGTGGTGCTTGCGGGCGAATACGAACAGGCGTTAACCCGCCAGCTGAACGAAATTAACCGTAAGGGCAGCGCTAACACCTTGCTTACGGGCACTTACACCTTGCAACAAGATGCCGTTATTGTAAATGCACGGCTTATTCATATCCCATCGAAACAAGTCCTGGCTGCCGTTACAGATTATATTCCGGCAAATGTGCTGTGGAGCACGCAACAAGTGAACAAGCGCGGCGCCATGTTTTATCGGCAAAGTCCGGCAGGAGATAATAAATGAAGCGGTTAACCACCTTAGCGATAGTATCAGCAATAGTAACGCTGTTTAGCGGTTGTGTAGCACCTGAGCGGACCATCACGGTAACCGGCCAGGATGACGATGAGACTGCAGACAGAGCGCAGCGCATAGCTCAGATGCAAAGTTCGGTGTCGCCAGCCAGCAGTAATTATAGTCATGCAACGCAGCAACCGTTATTGACGGTAAATGATTACGTTCGCAATTTAGTCCATGAGCTGATGGCGCTGCAGCACAATCTGGACAGTGACAGCCAGCTGGGGGTTACCGATTTCAGTTATGTCGATTCTGCGCACGATCAGGGCACGGTGTTTAGCAATCATTTAAGCGAAGCCATGATTTACGATTTACATAAATTTGGTGTGCCGGTACTGGATTACAAAGTAACAGACTATATCCGGGTGACCGAAAGCGGTGATTTTGTGCTCAGTCGTAATTTTGAAGAATTGTCAGACGAAGTGGCCATTCGCTACGTGGTTACCGGCACTTTAACCACCCATCAGCAAGGGGTGCTGGTAAATGCCCGTCTGGTTCAAATTGATAATAAGCGGGTGGTATCGGCTGCCCGTACTTTTATTCCCCGTCATATTGTGCAAGCGGTTATTTCCCGTCAGGGCGAGCAGGTAATGCGCATTAAATAGGTTTAAACCGGCAGTTTGTATTAACTTGGTTTTGCTAAAGAAACGTGATGTAGCGCCGATATACTGAAACAGACGTTCAGTATATCGGGCCTATCATGTTAAAAAAATGCTTCCTAATCGCCATTTGCGCCGCTGTTTTAAGTCTAAGCGGCTGCAGCATGTTACCTTTTAGCCAAAATAACCCTCAGCACAGTCAACACTCGCCTCTGGCAACTTCCTATATCATTGCTGAACCCGTCGCCAATAACCAGCAAGCTGAACCCAACTCTGCTCTGGCAACCTATCCTGCAAGCACCCGGCTCTACGCCAGTCATAAGCAGCTGGATGACTATGTGGCTCAGCTGGCGATGCAGCTTTATCAGAATAGCAGCAAGTCGTTTTCGGACTACCGGATTGCGGTGGCAGGCTTTGCTGATTTGACACCGGCGCGTGACGCCTTGCAGCCACTTGGCAACGCCCTGGCTGAGCGCTTTTTACAGCAAATGCCCCGTTATGGCGTAACCATGGTTGATCATAAACTGACCGGTGGCATCAAACTTACGCCAGACGGTGATGCCGTATTTAGCAATCGCGCAGGGCAGGTGGCTGCTACTCAGCAAATAGATTATGTTTTAAGCGGTACTGTGCAGCATAGCCAGCGTGGCGCACAGGTTAATGTGCGGATAATGGACTTAAAAAGTAAAACGGTACTGGCCAGTGCCAGTCAGCTTATTCCGCAGTTTGTTTTGGACAACAATTAGCCTTACTGGAAAAATCGAAAACACGCTGGCAGTTTAATAACCGGTCATTTCCAGGTAGCCCTTACCTGAATGGCTGCCGGTAAACTGGATGGGCCCCTCCCAGTAGGCAATATCGGTTGCCATCCAGGCGTTTGGATTAAGTGCCTGAGTGCGCAAGTCTATGCCAAAATCTTCTACGGTTAGCTGCCATGCTACAGGCAGCTCTCTATTTGCCACGCTATGGTGGCGGATAGGGCGCATCTGTATTTGTTGTGGTTTTAATGATTCAGTAGTGCCATCGGCACGAATGTAAGTTCCGGCATAATAATCATCTGCGTGTGCATGGCGCAGCCGAAACAGCATCAGCTTGTCTCCCTGATCCAGATGCAGGGAAAACCAATCCCAGCCTTGCTGATCTGCCGACAGTGGTTGACTGCTCCACTCTCTGTCGAGCCAGGCATCCCCCTTAACGCTAACGTGTTCATCGCCAATCTGAATGGAACCGGACACCGCTAAAAACGGCAGGCTAAGATAATAGGAGGCTTGTCCCCCGGCTGATTTTACGCTAAAGCCTTGCTCACCGTGTAACACCTCCGGGCCAACGCGGCTTAAGGTCAGGGTATAATTGAATTCCCTGGTGCTGGCAGTTAACGTAAAGTCGGTTGCATCTGCATCCACTGCACTAACAGACCAGTTATCTATCCATGCAGAGAATGGGCTTATCACAACACCTGCCTGGCCAACCCCGCCGCGGGCATAGCTTTGGGCAAACAGGTGTTGGTTGGCGCGGGTTAAGCCAACATGTCCCAACCAGCGCTGCTGGTTCGCCCAGCCCTCCTGCTGCGGTGCCGGCGAGTCTGCCATCCGAAACAGGGTCCACTGAATACCAAGCAACTCCCCTGTTTCGCTTTGCAGGTTTGCGGTGATGTACCACCATTCAATGCGATACTCCGGGTGTTGATTGAGGGCATCGGGATAGCGAATTTCAATACCTGGTTCAACCTGTGCAAAGCCGGTGGCATCGGATCCCAGCCCGGCAAAACCCTGCTCAGGCAGCGAAGGTTCACTGCATGCCACTAGCAACAGCAACAACAATAAAACGCCTCTATTGATCATCACGAAAGCCTTTTAATAACTCACCGGGTGAGCTGAACTGTAGTTTTAACACCGGGACAATCGCGGCTAACAATGCACTAAACAGCGCCGCCAGCGTTAAGTAAAACCATTGCATTGGGAAAATTTGCCACGGCAGCGCCCAGCCAAAAGCACGGACATTAATTACGGCCACTAAACAGTAGCTGATAATAAGTCCTAATGGGATCGCAAGTAACGCTGTTATAAAGGCTAATAGCAGTAATCTGAGCAATTCGGTTATCACTAATTGCCGCCGTGACACCCCACAAGCCCAAATGGGCGCAATCTGGCTCAGGCGCATTGTTGATAACGTTAACAGACTACTAAACAGCGCAATGGCTGCAATGGCCAGTACCAGTAAATTGAGTGCAGAAGTGGCAGCGAAAGTGCGTTCAAACAGTTGTAATGAATAGCGCTTAACACCTTGCTGGTCAATGACCTGGGTCTGGGTAAAAGAGAACTCGTCAGTCAGTGCCCGAATAAGTGGCTCAACGTCTGGTGGGGCAACCCGCAGTGCAAAGCTGCCGCGCTTTGCATCTGGCCAGTATTGATTAAGGGTAGCAAGCGACAGCATTACCTGGCCCTTAGGGTTGCCATAATCGCTGAATATGGCGCCAATGGTAAAGTCAGTTTGTGGCAAGCCCGCTAAAGGCAGGGTATCGCCTATGTTAAGCGCTAGCTGTCGAGCCAGTTGCTCATTAATCAGTACTGCTGCCCCTGATGCCATATCCTGCCAGGCTTGCGGTGTTTTGCTCAGCAAAGGCCAGTGATCAGTGTAGGTGCTGTGGATCTGAATGCCCCGAAGTTCAACCGGCATACTATTCAGTTGTATCTCTGTACCTGCAGAGGGCAGAATGGCGGTAACCTTAGGGTATTGGCTAAGCCAATGCATAACTTGCTGAGCCTGTGTTTCATTGTCGACCCGGACATAGACTTCAGCAGCCAGACGCTGATCCAACCAGCCAGTAAAGGTGTTGCGAAAGCCATCGACCATGCCGCCAACACCGATGCTGGTCGACAAAGCAAGCAGCAATGCCACTAATGCAACGCTTAAGTGCGGGACTTGCATACGCGCATCTGCCCACAGCCACTGTGCAGTGGCAGAGTCCGGAGAGAATGCCCGGGCGTAGCGCTGACCCAGTGTTAAAAGGGCATCTAATATCACCGGCATTAACAGCGCTGCACTTAGAAAAATTAAGGCTAATAGCAAGAATCCGCTGAGTAAGGAGGTACCTAGCCATGCCATTAACAGCGCCAGGCTTGCGCCAATAAGGCCTGCGACCATTAATCGGTTACGCTGTATCAGTTGACTCGGCGATGACATCGACGGGTTTAAGTAACCATTATCAGGCTTGATAAGTTTAAGTAGCGGCACAGTTGCGGCAAGCAGGGTGCCGCCCCATGCCATTAGTATGCCCTGTAGATACCAACGCCATGAAAGGTGTAATTTATCTGAAAGCTCAGCGCCATACAGCCCGTTTAAACTGGCAGAAAGATCAGGTAACAATAAGGTCGCTATCCAATAACCGAACAGTAAACCTGGTAAAGCGATAAGACCGCTGAGTAATAATAGCTCCACCAATAACCAGGCCAAAAGCTCACGCTGACTGACCCCACAACTGAATAAAATTCGGCGCAATGCTAACCGCTGGGTCAACGCTAAGTGAATGGCGGAGTAGACCATCAGTAACCCTACTAAGAATGCCAGCAAACTTAATGCAGTCAGGTTCAGATGAAAACTTGCTGTTAAACGCGAAATATCATGATCGCTTTGCGGCAGAATAACACGAAGTCGTTTGGCGGGTTCTGCCGGGAGCGTGACGTGCTCAGAGTGCTCAGAGTGCTCAGAGCGCTCGAAATGCTCAGAGCGCTCTAATAACAGTCTGGAAAATTGCCCCGGCATGTTAAGCCAGTACTGAGCCAGATAAATATCGGTAATAAGCTCGTTATCCGCTAACGTTGCACTGACTTGAATGCGCACTTTTTTACCCTGCGGATTATAAGGAAAGCCCGAGGTGTCGGTATTGCTCAGCATGGGTTTAATACGCTCAAAGGTGGCAGGCGATACCCAAACTTCCCAGGGCGGCGTTAAAAAGCGATGTAAAACCAGGTTGTCAGGTAAGCCGCTGGCGCCTTTAGCGGCTTCACCCAAACCTGGCAAGGTCATCGGTTCAATACCAATAATACTAAACGTAGCATTATCGGCACCAAGACTCAGTGTCCCTTCTACCAGCGGGCTAACGTTCCAGCCTGAGCGGCGAAGTTGAATATAATCCAATTCGCTAATAGGCTGCGCTGTTGCACTGACAATCTGCGGCTGGTTAATATTATTAAATCGCGCCGCGGCCTGCTCGTAACTAAAGCGTGCCTGCTGGTTCAGCGCTTGCACGCCGCTCCACAAAGCAGTGGCAGCCAGCAAGCCTAAAATAAGGGTGCCAAGCTGCACAGGATGGCGCAACCAGTGGCTCAGTAACGCATGTAACACCCACCATGACGGCAGCCTTAATTGCATTAGGTTAAATGCCCCTGGCGCAACGTCATTGCACGCTCAAGCCGGGCTGCCAGCAGGGCGCTGTGGGTCACCATCAGCAAGCTGCTTTTTGTCTCCTTAACCAGCGCCAGCATCAGGGTCATAACCTGCTCAGCATTCGCTTCATCCAGGCTGCCGGTCGGCTCATCGGCAAATAACAAGGGGGTGCGAGCTGCCAATGCCCGACCAATCGCTACCCGTTGCTGCTGGCCACCGGACAGTTGCGCCGGATAACGTGTTAGCAGGGTTTCCAGGCCCAGCGTTGACACAAGATTGTGCAGCCACTCGGTGTCGAGGGTGCCGGCAAGTCTGGCCTGAAACGCTAAATTATCTGCAATGGTTAAACTCGGAATTAAATTAAGTTGCTGAAAAATAACCCCGACATAGTTGCGCCTAAGCAGGGCACGGTCACTATCATTTAATTGCATAATATCTTGGTTATTGATCAGAACCTGCCCTTTATCAGCCTGTTCAAGGCCTGCCAGGATATGCAGTAATGTTGATTTGCCACAGCCTGATTCACCCATCAAGGCCACGCTTTCACCTGCCTTAATGTCGAAACTCAGGTCGCTAAACAGCGGCAAGGGGCCTTGTGGCGTCTGATGTGATTTTGCTAAACGGGTAACCTGGAGCATGTATTTGTCCTACAGTCGGGGCCGGCTTGCCTGAGCCTGAGCCTGAGCCTGGTACAGGTATTATGGACAATAGCGCAGTAGGGATCACTGGTTTTATCGTCTTGCTGCTATGATATGGGTAGCATGTGCAAAGCCTTGAGGACATCATGTTAAAATTTCTTATTAAGATAACCGTACCGTCTCTTGTCATTGGTTCAATACTTATATCTGGTTGCAGTGTTGCTAATAAGCTCGTCGATACTCAGAACGAATATGAGCGCGCAGTGACAAAGGGGATTTTGATTCACATGGATTTAGAGACTATGTTCCCGTCAACTAAACTGCGCGAGTTGGCAAAAGCTGCCGGCAAAGGTCAAACATCGACCATTGATAAATTGATTGATGAGGGGGTAGACGTTAACGCTAAAGGTAGCCAGAACGCGACAGCGTTGTTTTGGTCAATGCGAAATGAAAAAGGTTTTGAGTACTTACTGGCTAAAGGAGCCGATCCAAACGTCGTTTTTGCTGATGGCGGCACCGTAATGCACTGGACCGCAAGAAAAGACAAATGCAATATGCTTATATCTGCACTGGCTTACGGAGGTAATCCAAACCTTAAAGGAGGTATGTTCGACGGTTCTCCCGCGTTTGCTACGATTACTGCAGGGAGAAATAATGGTGTACCTGCGTGTTTAGATGTATTGCTAAAAAGTGGTGCTGATATTGAATTTCGTGATAAATATGGAAAAACACTGCTGTTACTTGCCACCGATCTCGCAAGATTTGATATTGCTTTGTATTTATTGGACCAGGGCGCCAATAAAAATGCGACAGACTCGGATGGCCGAAGTGTCATTTCGCTACTTAACTCTTATCAGGATGCATTTGCAAAGGGCAGTGCGACAGAAGAAAATTGGCGCAAACTTAAAAGCCGGCTAAGTACTGTCGATTAACAAAGTACTGTCGATTAACTAAGTACTTTCGATTAACAAAGTACTTTCGACTAAATAGCACAACTGTCTTTTGGCTGCCACCTCAGGAATTGAACCTTCAAGTAAACCCTGCCTTAGCGGCGATATTTTCATCAGTTTAGGTCAACATACTCTTACTTAAAAGGTTATTTTTTGTTTACCTTGCCTTGTCATCGCTGCCAATTTGGTCCACACTATATTACATTTATGGTTATATAGTGTAGACCTTCGTGAGAAAGACTGACAAATTACTCGCTGTTTTCGCTAAAGCGGTTAACGCGGGAGGCGGCATTCATAGCGCTGCGGAGCTCGCGTTTATGTTAGATGAGCCATATACATCTGCATTCACCAAGTTTCTTGCTGATGGTGTCAAAAAGGGCATTTTAAGAAGAGTCGTTACCGGGCAGTTTGAAAGCACATTAACTCCACCAGCACCTGCAACCGCTATCTACAAAATCATCAAAAAGATGCGTAGTGGAGTACTGAACTACATCAGCTTAGAAAGCCAGCTAAGCCACACAGGGGATATTTCTCAAGTGATTATGGGAAGAGTGACAGTTATGACGAAGGGCAGAAGTGGCACTTTCTCTACGCCGTACGGAGTTATTGAGTTTGTTCATACCAAAAAACCACTCAGTAAAATTGCGGAAAATGTTTACTTTGATCCAGAGGTTAGCATGTACAGAGCTACAGCAGAACAAGCCATAGCCGATCTTAAAAGCTGCAACCGCAATATCCATATGTTGGAGGGGTAATATGTTAAAACAACAAATAAGACAAATTGTTGATGCCAACCCTGGCTACGCTGCCATTACTCCGGTTATTGAAAAAGAAATCCTGCATCATGACATTATGGACGTCATGATAAAACAAGGGGCTATGCAGCGTCTAACGTTTATAGGCGGCACGTCGCTGCGCATGTGCTATAACAGTTCGCGTCTGTCTGAAGATCTTGATTTTAATGGTGGCCATGATTTTAAGCCATCCCACTTTGACGGTTTAGAGCTTGAGATCCAGCAGTACATCCAAAATAAGTATGAAACCAACGTATGGGTGAACAAGCCTGTTGAGGATAAACAGGGGGACACGTCTTCCTGGACTATCAGTATTGTTAAAGAAGCCAACAGACCAGACTTGCCACGTCAAAAAATGCATATAGACGTTTGCGCAATTCCATCGTTTGATGTTGAGAAAAGGCCATTACTGAATCACTACAACATTGTTGTACCAACGGAAGGGATCTTAATTCCGGTGCAATCACTTAAAGAAATATTGGCTGACAAATTGATTGCTTTAGCCTACCGGGCGCGCAGAATTAAACCCCGTGATATATGGGATATTATTTGGATAAAGCAGCGCGGCGTTGAGCTGTCACATGCTTTAGTTGACGATAAGCTAGAAGCAAGAGGCAAGATTAAAGCCGATTTCATTAAGGCACTTAGTACTCAAATTGAAAAGCTACAGCAAGATACTCAAGTGCGCGACGATTTTAACATGGAGATGAGCCGTTTTATTCCTCTTCAGATTAAAGAACGAACGATTGATAATCCTGGTTATTGGGCCTATGTGCAGGCTGAGGTCACTGCAACTTCAAGCTCCCTGCTCAAGCCTGACTCATTAAATAATAAGTTTAATATGGGCTATTGATCCTAGAATAAGCCTAAAGGTAACTCACGATAGTGTAGTAATCAGCTAACTCTCAGCTCAACGCCGTGTAGTTGAAACAGGGCGACATCGCGGTTAAACCATTGCTTAAACGGCGTTGTGTCATAACCGTGCATTTCGGCAAGTTGTGCATAGCGCACTGCGGTATGCAGTAAATCGGCATAACGCCACACTCTGCCATAAGCCACAACATGCAGGGTTGGCTGCTCGCCTAAAATGCTAATGGCCTGCATCACTTTGTGTAAATAACGCAGTTCATTGGTTTGTTGCTCGGTAACGACATGCTGATTATTCTGACTCATGCTTAAGGCTCCTGATTCCACACCCTGAGCTTAGGTTGTCGGCCGCGCGATGAAAAGCATTAATCCGTTGGGCAGAATTTAACCTGTACGCTTACGTTACAGGTTAAAGTTACAGGTTTAAGTTACAGGTTAAACTTAAAACGCATGCCGCTTAACCTCATCCAAATTCGCCACCATAATTTGCTGCGCCTCCGGGCGCGCTTCTATTTTGGCTAAGTCCAGGTTTAGCGCCTGCACCGCATAGGGCACCAGCGCAGACCGAACAGAAATGATTCGTTTGCCGTCGGTCATATTGTAATCTTCAGCAATAATGGCCTGTTGGTAGTCACTTAAGCGCGAATCAGGCACCAGCACGATATCCACTTTGCTGTTCCAGCGTGTATCTTGCGCTTTGGTCTTATCGGCATCGCCTTCAATGCCATTTATGCCGCGAAACCGGCTAAGCACAAAATCCCGAAAATCGCGGTTCTTTTCGCAATAGGCTCGCACATGCCAACGCAGTGGCGTACACACTAAGGTGTGCGGGGCAATAATGCGACTTTCTTCATCCGGACTGGTTAGCGATACATAGCCCATATCGATTTTTTTACCATCGCGGGCGGCTTGTACCAGTGTGCGCAGAATGTCCGGGTTTACCTGGCGTAGTGGCGATGTCAGCATTTCAGTATGGGCAAAGCCCAAATCGAGTTGGCTAAAGGTGTGAGCGAAATCTTTGGTGCTGGCCAGGGCATGCAGGTATTCATCGGCCAGGCCGCTAGTCACTTTTGGGGTAAAAGTAGCAGAGGGTTTATAGCCTTTTAACTTAGCGTCATACTCCAGGTTGCCCGGTGCCACATCACGTAAATAGCCATTAATATCTTTCGATGCCTGCTGGCGGGCAATACCAAAGCTGTTGCATAAATGGTTAGTAGTAAGCCTCCCTTCCCATAGCGCCACTATTTCAATCAGCCGGTAGCGCATTAACAGCTCCCAGCGAATGGGCCAGCCAATTGTCGTGTTTGCCAAACCGTTATTACCTGTCATTAAATCGTTCATATGCGAATAAGTACCTATAGTGCAATTTAAGTTATTTCGGTACTTATTTACATCCTGTTTTGTTATTTAAAAAATAACCTGCCTGAAAAACATACACTGAGCATCTAAACAGTATGGCGTGATTTTAGAAACTCCCTAAGATGTGTTGCAAGGGATGACATGTCACTTACAGTGACATAGTAAATGGACAAGGCTGCAGGACGTGGCCAACAGGATATAACAAGGACAAGCTGGCAGGGATGCCATTTTTTCAAAGGCCGGAGGGATAGCAATGAACTACGCACAACGGGAATTGTTTTTAATAACGCTGAAGCAGCAATTTAGCGATATTTTCCTGGCTAGCAAAGCCGGTAAAGACACCGCAGAACTGCGTTTTCGCGCGCAGGGGTTTATACATGCCGGTGAGCTTCTTGAGATTTGCAGCCGGCACGAAGTGCAGCAGTTGATGGAGCAGGTACACCTTGAAGTGTTTGGGGTCACCATAGCCGAGCACAAACCCAGCGAGCAGGCGCGCCGCCAGCAGGCGTTAAAGCTTGGGGATTATGATTACTTTGATGAGCCGGCGTTAAACCGACTTCGCTAGGCTCATTGCCTTAAGGCAAGAAGTTAAGTAAACCGAGTAACGTTTTCTTATTGCAAACTTGAATGCAGTACACTAAAGTCGGTACAAATTGATTGCTGTAGTTAAGGATAACTAATTTGAAAGATAAGGAAAAAATTGCTGTGTTCATTTGTTTTTCAATAGCCATGTTTCCGAAGTCTCCGTCGATGATTTTGGGGCACTCCTGATGGGCAGCCGTCGCAAATCCAGCTTGATAGAAGATCTCTATGGCATCGCCAGTTTCTTGCCGTGGTGGCTCAGTATTTCCATGGCAATTGGGTTTTATTTTTATCTAGATAGCCTAGCGGCAATGCCAGTAATTGATCCTCAAAAGCCAACGGCACATGTCACCGGTTCGTTGGTCTATTACTGTGCTTACTGGGGGCGGTATTTACTGCCGGTAATTTTTGTGTTTGGCGCTGTGACATCACTCAAGGCAAAAGCTAAACGGGTATCGCTACTTAACAATGTCCGATACGACTCTGCACCACAGCAAGGTGCACTTGCGGCAATAAGCTGGCGTGAGTTTGAAATGTTGGTAGGGCAGTTTTTCCGTGAAAAGGGCTATAAAGTTACTGAAACTGTAGAGGGGGCTGACGGCGGTGTCGATTTACATCTTACCGCAGATGATTCTAAAATCTACCTGGTGCAATGCAAACATTGGAAAGCCAGCAAAGTACCAGTAAATATTGTGCGAGAACTATACGGTGTCATGATGGCAAAAAGTGCTGTGGGGGCTTTTGTGGTTACCTCTGGCCAATTTACTGACGATGCTCAGGCTTTTGCTAATGGTAAAAATATTAAATTGATTGATGGCCGGTTACTTGCCAGTGCAATAAAAGGGCAAGACACACAGCAAAATAAACCGAGAATTAGCACCGTGGCTTCTGCTATTAACTGCCCGGTTTGCAGCAGTGATATGGTGCTGCGTACTGCTAAAAAAGGCCAAAATGCTGGTAACCAGTTTTATGGCTGCTCAAGGTATCCTTCTTGTCGTGGCACTAAAGTGGCGTAGCCCGGAAATAAGCATGGAACAGCATTACCTCAAATCGTCTTACCGCGAAAAACTGATAGAACATCTGTTTATCGGTGAGCTCATTAAGCTGTCTTGGCTACGTGGTAACTGCAGCCTGGAAATTGCCAAACCTGAAGTGGACAACCAAGGCTATGACCTTATAGCCGAAGAAAACGGTGTGCTGCGCCATATTCAGCTAAAAACAGCAAAATTGGATGCCAAAGCATCGTATCAAAAAGTCCATATTGCCTTGGCTAATAAACCATCTGGTTGTGTGCTGTGGATATTCTTTGATGAGGCTACCATACAATTAGGGCCTTTCTTATTTTTTGGCGGCGAACCGGGTGAAAAACTACTAGACATATCACAGTTTAAAGTAGCCAAACACACCAAAGGCAATAAAGATGGTGTAAAAGCCGAACGGCCTGAGATACGAAAGGAGGGCATATGACTAGGTTACTACCCGAAGACTTCATCCCTGAAAAGCTGAATATCGAGATTGCAGAGGTCTTTCCAAATTGCACTAGAGTCTTTTACTTACCTACTCAGGCAGAGTTAAACTTTCTGGGGAAGGAAAACGAAACTCCAGACCAGAATAAAAAGTTAATTATTGAGTTTAATGGCCAAGACGGGTATGTCGCGCTATACCCAATTTTCACTTTGCTAACCCACCCTAAGTATTTGCAGCAAAAGTACGAAGGGATTCAGTGCATAACGCTTCTTCTCGACGTTAGACAAGCACCTTACGATAAAGAAGAAGTCGTAGAGACTCTTTCAAGTTTACCCAAAGGGTTCATTCAAGACATTCGTTTCGGAGTGGGCTTGGTAAAGGACTATCGGTTTATCATTTCTGCTGTTGAAGAGCAAACACCTTATAGTGAAATGGTAATAGGGAATGAGGAAACAGGGAATTCTCAGAACGGCTATTTTTACCTTAACTGGAAAGATTTTGATGAAATGCGCCGTACTTGTGACCGCCTCACACGCCGGGCTCGACTCGCAGCTCAGCTGTCAAAGTCTACAGCAGTGTATAACCAACTAGCATATCGATTAGGAAACCAGCAAAAACCATTACCGGTCAGTACCGATGCTATCAGTAAAATGTTGCAAATAAAAATAACTGATACTGACAAACACGCTGCAATGAAATTGGTTGTAGAAGACCGTTCTACAATTAAACAAACCGATCCCATCACGTTGACCAAGTTAAAAAATGACATCGAGCTGGTATCTTTGGAGCTGCTGATATCAGCTTTCGAAAAATTGCTTGCTACACAAACGAAAGAAGATACCTGGCAGCGATTATTTAACGAAAATCCCTTTATTTTAAGCCTTGCCTTTGGCTATCCAGCAGTAAAAATTTCAGATCAGGCAAGTGTAGGCGGTAAAAAGTTATCGGGGGACAGTGACAAAATCACCGATTATTTGATTAAAAATGGTGTAACTAATAATTTAGCTCTGATTGAAATCAAAAAACCTTCGTCAGCTTTACTGAACAAAAGTGCCTACAGAGGCTCAGTTTACTGTGCATCAACAGAGCTTACCGGTTCATTGACACAAGTGTTGGATCAGTGTTATCAACTACAAAAGAACATAGCTTTAATAAAAGATAACAACAAAATTTTCGACATTGAGTCTTATGCAGTAAATTGCATATTGGTGATTGGTATGATGCCAAGCGATGATGACAAAAAGAAATCTTTTGAGATGTTCCGCCGCAACTCTAAGAATGTACACATCATCACGTTCGATGAGTTACTGTTCAAATTAAAGCAATTGCATGATTTTCTGATTGAACGTTAGATTATGGCCGCAAAGATAGCTTGGGCAATTGACCAAATTGGGGCTTACCGGCATGTGCGTGATGTACAAAATGGTAAAGCATGTAATTGTACCTGCCTTCATTGCGGAGACCGCTTAATTGCCTGCCACCCTGACCCAAAAAAGAAGACAGCCTATTTCGCACATTACAACGGAAGTATCTGTAGTGGTGAATCTGTCCTGCACAAGCTTGCTAAAAAGGTATTAGAAGAGTTAGCAGAACGACAATGTAGCATAAGGCTTCCTCCTTATTACGCAGAGGCTGTTGGTGAAGATAGCATTGGCTCACCTGTATATTCATCTTATGACATACCACTGCCGATTTTGAAAATGCAGCAAGCAGTTTCTGAGCAAGCTATGGGTTCGGTGATAATGGACTCAGTAACTACCAATGCTGAAGGCGATAAGTTTGGAATAGAAATTTATGTACGTAATAGGAAGACTGACGCAGACAAACTCAAGTTTGAAGAGTTGCCTGTAGAGGTGATGGAAATAGACCTTAGTAACATATCGTGGAGTATCGAACGGGAGGACCTTGAAAAGCTTTTGTTAAATGGTGCGAATCGCAGATGGTTGAATAATTTGGGTCAAAAACATGCTAAAGCTTTGGCTGAACATAAATTGCCACACTTAACAGCTTTAAGAAATCAGCAAATAACAAACGTTTTCGACAAGTTGACAAAACAAACCATAGCCAATTCCTCAGTATGTGCTATTCCGATTAAAACCTTGGCTTCAAATCCTCAACTACTTAACAATAACACGCATTTTAGTCTGAAAAAGCGTATCAGTGTTAGAAATATAAGGCATGCTAATAACGATCTGCTAGGAAGCTGGGGTGAGCTTATAGCAGACGTTATAGTGGATGATAAACTTAACGGAAAAAAACCAATTCCGATTATATTTATACCTAGAGGTACAGTAAAACAGCGATCTTCCCCCAATATCATATTTAGACTGACATGGGACTCTGATGCAGAAATATTTAGTCTTAAGCCGACCTTACGTGGCGTAAAAAAATGGCGAATTAAACTGGAGGATTTAGCGTCATCTGAAGCTGAGAAGCGCAATCTCTCTTATGAAGCAATCAGTGTTGAGCGATATCAATTTCTGAAAGAGCTCAGGTCGAAACCTCACGAAAGGGTAAATTTACTGACAGAGCGCTATAGCGTGAAAATTGGACCGAATGATACTGCAGCAGAAGGTTGGGAGCTTCCTGACAAGCTTTGGGCTCCTTTATTTATTGAGTTTACCTTATTTAAATTTCGGGGCAGAACCGTAGAAGTAAACCAGTTAGTTGATGATGATACTTTGGACCGCGTACTCAATTTGAGTTTGACCTACAAATCTAAAGCTCGGCGAGCTAGCGCCATAAGAAAGCTTCTTGATTTTTTAAAGGTATTGCATGTTGTAGGCAATGTAGAGCCCTTGTCATTCTGTCAAATTGGGAAAAAGGGCCCAAATAGGTTTGCACTACCTCATGACATATCAGATAGGACAAATATCAAAAAATTGCTCAATTATTATCCGCGACCGCTGATTCAATGAGTTTTTGGGTGTGATAGTAGCTCTCTCCTAAAGAAATTTTCATTAATAGTGCAAAACCATATTAAGACCTATATTGGAAACTTAGCCAATTTAAATTACTATGAGATAATTAATTAATCTTCAGCTTATCAGTGGATGCGCGTGGCTATGCAAAGGGCGTTTATGAAGTTGGAGTTTGGAAAGCACTAGAAGAATCGTAAACGTTGCAGCAGCCACACCGTCTCGGAGTGATTGCTGTATAGATCAGAATGGAAACACTTTTGTCAGCTTGTCTGGCGTATCAGCAGTGAGTAACTCTTTAAACAATGTGGCCAGGTAATCATGCGGCTCAAGGGGGCACGTAAATTTAAGCCTCGCTGATGATGAAATCAAACTTTGCAATTGTGTACGGATGCCGGAAAATTAAAGGGCAAGGAAAACATGCCAAGCAAAAAAAAGTGTTTCCTGAGTAATAAAAGTCTCTTGATTAAAACTATTCGAGAAGATAGAAACTGGCACAATACAGAGGAGTCTCAAGACTTTGAAATATTATCTCTGCCCGGACCTAATAAAAAAACTATCGCCCATTTGGTTTTAAGGTGCAATCAAAACTGGATACATACAGAAGCAGCATCTAGAGACGATGTTCTTTCTCTAACTGGTGAGATAGGTAGAACGGTCGCCGAATTCTTAATTGATGATCATTTACTACCAAATGATCACAAATTGCTTAACGATAAAAGCTGGCTTTCGAAAATCTATTACGGTCATTCAACATTTGCTCATATCATTGCCTCTCGTTCAAGTCTATGGGGAGAGAGTAATCCAGCTGCTCAAGACTTCAGTATCTTGACTCTAGGCAGAGGTAGACCTGATCATCTCAGCACCGTCGCACATGTCCTAGCCAGATGGAATCATAGCTGGGGATTAACTGCGGCGGCACAAAATCTAAACGTGTTAAAGCTTACTGATATTAACGGAGTTAGTGTTGCTCATGTTCTGGCAGAGTTCAATAAATCTTGGGTACAGACTGATGTAGCTTTTGAAAAAAGCATACTATCTATAGTTGATGACAATCATAAATCCGTTGCTAGCATTCTTTGCTCGGCTGATGAAAGTTGGATTTTTAATGCTATTGGGAAGACTAAAAGTATATTTATAAAATACGGGTATAGAATATCTAGGGTAATCGCTTCAAATCTACCTGACTTTTTCAATTTCCATAGTGTTTTTAGCCTTGATGAAGTTAAAAAAGACTCTAGCATTCCCGTCAATCAGGGACTTAAACTGATCAGGGATGAAAGCCAGCGCACTATTATAACTTCGATGTCATTTAAAAATCCTGCATTAGCACTAGATCTATGTATAAGATATAGCAGCTTTTACACTAACAATGATTGTGTGACTGGCATGCCTATTATCCATATACTGGCTTTAAAAAAAGCATTCACCCATGCTTATTTCTTTGAGAAAATGCAAAGCTACCACTTGGTTTTTGATATTTATAGAAGAGCAACTTTATTAGAAGTTTTTCTTTGGAATTTAGATGAGTCAATTAGACTGGAATTTTTAAAAAAGCAGATAGCAAGCTTCAAGAAATACGAGAATTACAGCTTAAACGACACAAGACAGTTATATTTTGAAACATTAATTAAAATTTCTGCTATATATGATGAAAATTGGATTTACTCTGAGTATTCGAAAGATGATTATTTTTTAACTAAACGATACTTAGGTGGGACGATAGCTCATTTTTTAGCTGCAACATCAATAGACTGGTTATCGACGGTGGGCTTGTTAAATAATGAGGTACTATTTGCTTTAAGCGACTATGGTAAGACTGTTGTAGAGGAGATTTACGATTCGAAAAACTGGCCTAAATACCAGGGCACATATGACATCTGTTCGCTTAATTTGACGTTAAGAAATGACATTAAAGTTATAGAGCTTGTTTGTTCAAAGCGTGATTGGAATTACACACTTGTTGACGGTTATGCGCAGCTTTTTCCTTTGAAATTATCATCATCGCTAACCGTTGGTGAGGCAATATTAGAGTCTGACAATGTTCATTTCAATCCTAAGCATATTATGGACTGTAACGTTGGTTTTTCTTGGTTTCACGATTTGCTATCTTCAGACTCTTGGCGAAGCAGCCTTGAATCACCTGCCAAGCTTAGTAAAACATTTTCTGTTGCGTTATCTAGTTTCTACAGTGGTAGTTGTATTTTTGCTGATAGTGAATTTTTAAAATTGATAAATGCTTGCCTTCCTAAACTTGACTTTGATGCTATCGATGAAAGTCTGTCAATGAAGTTGTTGTGTACTGAATTTGATGGTGTGCCCCTTTATAAAACGGTTTTAAATAAGCGCGGAATCTCCGGTTCCGGTTGTATTTTTGAAGCTGTGATATTAGATAAATTCTTTTTTGAAAATTTTGATATTGGCGATGGTAATGCTGAGAGAGAGCTTTATGATAAATTACGAGATCTAGCGAAGATATGTACAAATTTATCCACAGGTATTCACTAAAGTGCACTCCAGATTGGCTACTAAGTGAGCATAACAATGCTGTTATCAATCGAAATTGATATGGTTTGTTGTGGTTTACTGACCATTGAATTAATACTAAATATTAGTAAGGACGTTAAGCAGTAATTAACGTCGAGTGTTGCGCATTGCTAAAAGCATCGACTTTGCCGAGGAAGCGAAAAATGGGTCGGAGTTAATAATCACCGCCCCTTTGCAAGGCGCTGAAACAAAAAAGGTTAATCTGTCGTTTTTAATTTCCCCCTTTTTTCGGAATAGACTACTACTTCCATAAATCCGATGATAAAAAATAAAGTCGGCAAATATCAGTCAACAACAGCTTTCAGCCGGGCAAAGGTTCGCATGCTTTCATTTGCTATTAGCACAGGGTAGTCTGGGTTTTTGGCAATCAGATGGTATTGGCCATTCACGTCTTTTTTAACATCGCGCAGTAGATACTGGTTATCACCACTTTCATCCTGTCGTTCAATTGCTACCGTACAATTTTGCAATGAACCGGCACTCTCGGGGCTGATAAGCTCGAGCAATAACAACTGGCCGTCCAGTATAGGGTGTTTACCACCGTTCATGGAATTGCCGCTAGCGTGGGCCAGGAAATGCTTATCAGGGTTAAGAGTGCCAAAACCAGCAGGCGCATTAACGTATTCTGCGTTGCTGTCATCACCGGTTTTAAAGCGGCCGCAGGCGATTTTGATATTGGGGAAATAGCGTAACTGCAGCGGACTGATACTTACTTGGTCATCCTCGTCTGCTAGAGAAAATACCTCATTTGCAGCCGTAACTTTAGTTGGCGCGATATATGAAGTAGTTACTTGCGTGCTACCGGCAATGACAAACTCGTCTTTACTTAGCCAGAGTTTAGCGCCGTTGGCTTGTGCAACAGAGTAAGCCCAGTCACTTACTGCGCGAGATTTTTCTGCATCACAATAAAAGTAGGCTGCCAGTTCAGTACTTAACACTCTTTCGAATTTATGCAGGTTTTGTTCTTGCCAGTTATCCCGGTGTTGCTGCGCCGCAAGATAATCGCGCTTGCTGTTGTTGCAGTTGCTGTGGGTAGCAACAAAGTTATGGCCTAAATCGGTAGAGTAGCGGGCAAAGGGGATAAAGTGATCAACTTCTGCACTGTTGGCATCTTTTAAAGGTTTGTTGCAATAAAAGCACAAGCCGCGTTGTATTTCTATCAGCACCGGTCGGGCTTTATTTAATGCGTTTCTGTCGACCCCAAACAGAAATTCGTGTAGCTGACTTTGTGCCCCCAGCAGTTTCTGATTGTCTTTGATACTTTGTATTTTCTGTAGCCAGGCATTTTTAGCCAGGTATACCACCAGATCGTAAAAGCGACGAAAAGAGTAGGCGATGCCTGGGTTAAGTTTAATAAATTTACCGTTGTCTTGATGCGGGTATAGAAAACACTCTGGCTGTTTTGCTAAAACTTGTAGCCGCCATAATGGGCCGTTTTTAAGCGTTGCCAGCGTGGCACGATAAATTTGTTTCCAATACATGCTTTGCTTTAACTGGCGAATATTGCGGATGTTGTTTTGCTGGCACTCGAACAATACGCTGATGACTTTGGATTGCGTGCCTGAGTTTTGTTTAAGTAGCGCAGCATCGCCATTGTGGTCAGCAGCGAAAGGCATTGCGTGGTGCCAGTACAGCAGAATAAATTTGTCGACCAGTGCATCCAGTGTGATTACCAGCTCGCTGTCGGGTTGCTGCAGTGGGTGCTCTACACAAATATCCGCAATAGCATGAAGCAAGGCAAACTTATAGGTAGCGACAAACTCACCTTCATTTAGCATACGCTGAATGTAGCCAATAAAATCCAGTTGTTGCTGCATACCCGCCATATTTAGCTACCGTTCCTGAATAACAGGGCATTAAGCCAGGTTTCGTGGTTACGTTCAGGGCGTTTATCCTGCGTGAGCCACATCTTGTTCAGCGTCAGCCCGTTTACATCGTTTATTAAAGCGGTAAGTCGTGCTTCATTCATATCAGTAAAATACCTGCCATGGTCTTGGCGCTCGGTATCACCATATTTAAACGAGGCATAAAGCACACCGTCTGGCTTTAATGCTTGCTGTAATAAGCCAAATACTGTGGCCAAGTTATTATTGGCAACATGCAGCAAGCTGGCGCAGCACCATATGCCATCGTATTTTTCGTGCTGGTTTAACTGTTCAAAACGCTGCACCGCAACAGCTTGGTGCAGGCGTGCGCTGGCAAGTCGAGCCAGTTCTGCACTGGCGTCAAAGGCGCTAACCGTAAAACCTAGTTGTTTAAAATAAACTGCATCACGGCCGCTACCACAGCCAGCATCGAGAATATGACCAGCGGCTTTTAGCCGTGGCAGAAACTCGGCATACAAGGCTGTCATGTCTATATCGTCAGTTGCAGCAGCAAAGTCTGCGGCGTTTTGGTTGTAGTAATTTATTGTTTCTAATGACATTTATTTGGCCATAATTCCGCAACAAGCGCTTTGATACTACCTATGTTCTGAGCGATTTCAAAGCGTAGAATCCATTTTTTACTCACAAATGTTTATTAATAAACGAGACTGCCCGTTGCTCGTTTTTAGCCTAACTCACGAACAGATTGTCTTAACTCAACCAGCAGGCGTTCCTTATAAAATAAAGCCTGTGTATGTCACTAATGACACTTAACTGACATCAGACTTGATAACATATTTCTCGGCTAACGGATTAAAAGTACTTGGTTTGTCTATTTGCTGCACGATTAAATCAACGGGAATTCTGGGCTTCAGTAGATCTTCAAATATTGCAGTGTTTGTAACACTAGCATCAAGCCAGGTATCAACGAGCTTTGGTTCTTTCGGTAGCATTAACGGTGAGGCTTTAGTGTGAATATTTAACAGTTTTGGGTGTGGGGGTAGTGTTATCACCGAGAATGACAACGCAAGCTCGCCGGTATCCTTGTTAAGCCACTCCCGGCACAGGCCACCCAATAACATGCCACCATCCTTCGCCACCATATCGTGATAGTGAACAGGCTTGCCGTTTACATACTCAGTTTCACCAAACCCTTTCACGGGTATTACGCAGCGGCTATGTCTGTATGCATGATAACCAGCTGAGCCTTTCATATTTAACTTGTCATAGCGGGTATTAAACGAGGTGTACCTGGATGGTTTAAAGCCGGTCTCTGTCGGCTGCAGCAGTAACCACCAGGTGGCATTATCCATCCTTCGCATACCCTCTTTCTGCCAAACAATACTGACTTGGTTAGTGGCCCGGATGAAACGGCTGAAAATCTGGCGCTCAGGGAACAGCTGGATCTGTAGCCCTTCGCACAGTTCTATAACGCCGGGATCATCGATAACGTTTAGTCTGCCGCACATACGGTTTTATCCAATTGTTGGTAATTTTTGTCGGTTTTAGCTTAGCTTATTTTTGCCAGGAGACATTGGGCAACGATTAAGTGCCGATTGGACCGTTAAGAAATTTTTAAAAAGCGGAGATGGCTTTAGACCGCATAAGACCTGCTAAGACCGAAAACCATTGCTAATGCTTGATATTGAAGGGTTTTTCAGGGTTTTCAGGCCGTATAAGACCGTGTTGAACTGTCTTATGGCTGCCCCAGCAGGAACCGACAATCCGCTATTTTAGCGGCCTGCGCGGGTTGATCATTCAGCTGTAGTATCATCTGTAGTATCAAAATATTTTGCTGCCCGATCACGACTGCAGTGCTGTCATATTTTTGGCGGCTGGCTGGCGCTTCCTGATCCACTCGTTGATCTGGTCTTCTGACCAGGCAACAGAACGGGGACCCAGTTTAAATGCTGCCGGTGCTTCGCCGCTTTTCACCATAGCATACCAGGTGGTTTTACTCACAGGTACTTTCTTTAATACTTCAGGTAGCTTTAATAACTGCATAATTTCCTCCTGTTACCGGCCTTGGTTCTGCCGGCCTGCTGGCTGGCGCTGGTTGTTCTGTGCTGGCTGCTGGTACCCGCCTTGCTGTGGTTTCTGATATCCACCGTTCTGTTGCTGCTGGCCAGCTGGTTGCTGTTGCAGGCCATCAAGCATTTGCAGTTCGTTGGCCACTATCTCAGTGGTGAAGCGCTCGATGCCGTCTTTGTCCTGCCACTTGCGGGTTTTAAGCTTACCCTCGATATAAACCTTGCTGCCTTTGCGCAAGTAGTCGGCGGCTATTTCTGCCAGGCGTTGGTATATAACAACACGGTGCCACTCGGTTTGCTCTTTTTTCTGATTGGTGGCTTTGTCTGTCCAGCTTTCACTGGTGGCAATAGTCATGTTGGCCACTGCGCCACCCTGGGGCATGTAACGCACTTCAGGATCCGCGCCCAGGTTGCCAATTAAAATTACTTTGTTGATGCCTCTGCTCATTGTGTTCGCCTTAAAAACTTATCAGTTAACTGATTTAACCCTAGCCCAGTCGAGTTCTTTTATCTTTTCGACTGTCTCGGCTACGTCATTCATTGCATTAAAAGCCCGGTTGAAATTACTCTGGCTAACACCGTTGATTGCTGACGCAACGGAGTCTGCCAGGCCGGTAACCAGATGATCTTTAAGCGCAGCTTTAATATTGTCGCTGCGTATATCAGTTCGGCTTAGCAGCAGTTCAAAACGCTGCTGGCACTGGCTGCCCTGGCTGATATATTTCATGCTGCAGCTCCTGCTTTGTATTCAACTTTAATTTTGCCAAGCTTGCCGAACACCTCTGCGAACCTAGCCACGTTCGGGCCGAAATAGGTGATAACGCTGCCTTTTGTTGAGCCCTGAACCTTTTTCCCATCACGGCCAATATAGTGAACCCGTGTTCTTGGGAAGCACTGTGGGTAATCCAGTAGCGGTGAAAACCAGATTTCAGACGAGTTGCAGAACGTTATGATCACCGCCTCGGTTACCCGGCCAGCCAGGTACTCGGTCAGCAGTTTGTTTATCCAGTCTGCATTGCCTGGTATATCTTCGGTAATGCAGTGGCCGCGGCGTTTACAGGTAAGCTTTTTGCACTTCGCTTTACAGGCGGTTTCGCCACGGTGGAATGGGTGATTCATCCATACACGGCCATGCCATTTTTTCTGCAGCCCGTCTGTGTCTTTGGTGAATATCTGTTTAGCGCCGATCCACTGATTAGCAAAATCGCAACTGGCAGGATCAAGGTCAATGCCGCCCATAACTTCAATGCCAGCATCTGTCCATTCGGGTGGGGTGTAGTATTCAAAACCGCTTTCAGCGCTGGTTTGATTAACTAAGTTGGCGTTATTTTTCATTAAGTGGCCTCACATGCTTTCGCAATAAGTTGAAACAACTTCAGCGATGCGCTTGGCGGCTTCTATCTGGCCTGCGGTTCCTGATGTCATATTGCCTTTTTCGTCTACCAGATTGCCCAGCCACATTTCGTCTGACTTAAGCCAGTTGATGTTTTTAAGTGCGTTGGCGTATTTGATAACTGAATACTTGCAGCCGTATTTGTCTCTTAGCTGGCGGTAAACACGGGCCAATGTCATAAGGCCAGCAGCGGTAAACGCTACGCTGTTTTCTGGCCCTACCTCTTGTTGCAACCTTACCTGCCATTTCCACGCTACCGCTTCGGATATGCAGTTCCACCACTTGCTGATATCTGTAACCAGCATTGGATCCGGTTCCTGTTTAGGGCCGATACCCAACACTATGCGGCTGGCCTGCACGACATGCCGATAAGAAAAAAGCTTGTCAGTGTTTTTACCTATGATGTTTTTTTCGTAGTCGATCTGGTTTTCCCATGCGCTTACCTTGGCAATTTCTGCTTTGATGGCATTTACCGTGTTATCACGTTTGTTATAAGTCATGTTCAGGCTGGCACTTACTGCCTTAGCGTTGCTGTTAATATCGCTAAACGCCTGTTGTCTGTCGGCAAGGCTCATATTTACAAACAGCTGAATGGTGACTTGCTGGCTTTTAAGCCCTCGCATTTGGCGAATTGCTTCTAAAATGCCGCTAGCTCGGTGCTGCCCGTCGAACAACTTTATGGTGGCATCCATGGACAGGTTAAGTTCGCCAACAGATGCGCCCTTACTGGCCGGTATAAACTCTAAGGTTTCATCCTCAATAACGCCGGTTAGGGCTGGCAGTACAAAGCTTTCTTCGTTTTCACAAATGTACTTGCTAATGGCATTGGCGCGCTTGGTGTCTACCTGGCGCTGGCTTCTGTCCATTACGTTGCCGGTGTCGATGGCCATTAACCGCGACAACATGCCAAACGGCACACAAGCGGTATAAAAGGTTCGGTTGCCCTGGGTTCCTGCAGCTGCAGGAAAGAAAAATCGCATATCGCTCATTATTCTGCCCCCAGCGTGTAATCTTTGGTGCTGCTGTATTCCATCCAGCGCTTACTAACCTTGGCGCGGCCCTTTTTGTCTTTGGTTTGCACCGGGGCTTTAATCATTACCTGCAGCTGGCTGGCGCCTTTCTCAGCAGCCATGGCTATAAACTGCTGGCACACGCTGGGCTGGCTAAACTCGCCTGATAAAATGACTGGCTTCATTTGCTGCATGTACTTTTCAGTAGCAGCGTTCAGGGCTTCATCGTATTCAGCCTGGGTAAGCTGGCGTAGTTCCTTGCCCTTACCGGTGGTTTTTTTGGTTAGCTTTATTGCTTTGGCCCGGGCCTTTTCGTAACTAATTCCGAATACTGCAAACATGGTTAAGCCCTCCGGTTCTGGTGCAGGCAAATAACAGCCAGATCAGCTGCCAGCTGGTCCAGCACGTTTACCAACTGTGGCGCATGGGGTTTGATGATTAGTGAAATGCCAGATAAGGCGCGTTGCTTATCTGCTATGTCGTCGATAACGGGGTATTGATCTGGCTGCAGCAGGCCAGCTAACGACTCCAATTCAGCATTGATATCAAAAGCTGAGCTATATTCAGCAAGAGGTTCAGCAGCTATATCCAGCTCGATAACTTCTTCATCCGGATTCGGTAAAGCAGTGGGCTGCTGCATTGCTTCTAATTGCTGCTGGGTATCAGTTGCTGCAGCTTCATTTTCACTGTCGGTAGCTTCGCAAGACTTTTCCCAATGGGTATTTAACTGCTGATCATAATTAGACAGGCTTTGTTCTTCGCTGGCCAGTGCACGTAAGCTGTTGTTAGTCTCTGGCTCATTGGCAGGAGTGTCTATAAATGAAATCTTATTGTTAAATGTCTTGTACATGCCGTTGCTTTGCCGCCACAGTAATTTTTGTTCTAATGCTTGTGCCAGAAAGTCGCGAACAACCGCTTCGGTAACAGCTAGATGGTGTCGCATAGCTTTAATGCTGCGCGCTTCGTCTTTGCAAAACACCATAAGCTTTTTGATTTGGCTGCACAGTTCGCCCGGGGCGGCCATTTTTAATGCTGCGTTAGTAGTTGCAGGCATGGTTAGCACTCCTCTTCGTTAATTGATAAAACCAGCTTCAGGCCAGCTGGGCTGAATTGATAGCGGCCCTCGTGGTGCTGCAGCAGTCCAAGCTGGCGCAGTTCGTTAGCCAGGGCAGTGCCTTTGTCTTTAGCTGCTACGCCGTATATTTCAAACTGCATTGGGTGCATCAAGGTGCAGCCGTCGCGGTTAAAGGCGCGGTGCCATTCGTACACCACAGCCAATCCCGCTTTTTGTGCCGGGCTTAGGGTTTCGTAGCGGCTTACCAGCTCGTAACCTTCGCGGCGGTTTTTAACCACCAGCGGTATGGCTGATGCCTGGCGTATTTGTGCGGCCTGGGTAAGTGTATTGGCGATCATCGTGTAGCCTCCTGCTGGTGCTGTAGGTAGTTAATGCGGCCTGCTACAGCACGCTGCAGGTATTCGTGAACGCTGGTTGCACCGCCGTGGCTGATCATCATGGCAATGTCTTGCTCGGTGATGCTTTCTGCCAAGCGTTGCAGTTCGTTAATGGCGATATCGGTATTCATGGGCGGCACCAGGTAAACGCAGCAACAAACAACAGGGTGGTGACGATGGCCAGAGCCCAGATAAAGCGGTTGCTGCTGGTGGCTGCAGTGCGCTGGTTGATGTAGTCGAATAGTGGTTTCATGACGTTTGCCTACGTTGCTTCGTAGGCAAAGAGTAGTTTAACCTACATTTAGTGTCAACATTATTTGGTAGGTTTACCTACAAAATATTTCGAGGCAATAAAAAACCCGCCGTAGCGGGTCTAACGAAAAATTTCAAAGATAACAAATTAATTATGGAGCACCTAAAAATATTGAAATATGTAGAATAAAGAAGCGCAAATAACTAAACCAAAGGCTAGGCCTTTCAGTTCGTCTATATGTTTTGCAATCCAAAGCTTTAGGTTAGAGTTGAAAAATATTTTCTGGTATTCTTGTTCTATTTCATCGCAGTAGTTCAGAATTTCAGAAGTTAATTGCTGGCAATATTGGTTATCTCTATTAATTATTTTGGATACATCTGCGGTTCTTAAAACCAAATCTACTTTACCAGCATCAACTAATTGTGATTTGGCAAGATTGTTCATCGCCTTTATTCTGAAAAATGCTTTTGTAGCGTAGTGCACTAAGTGGGATTCAATATGAATATCAGTTAAGTTTTCTTTCTCCGCTAAATCTAAAATCTTCTTAACTGCATCCTCTAAAACAGCGATGCAAGAATCTTTAACCCTGGCAATGTCAGCTCTTTTAAGTGCACGATTACTTAGATAGAGTACATAAATCCAACCTATAATAGTGATTAAGTAGCCAAACTGAAACTCCAATTAATTTTGGTTCCCAGCTTGTTCAGCAGCTGCAATTCTTTGCTTAATTAAAATTTCTACACTTTTGACTAAAGTGTGGTTGTAGCGAAGATGACTTTCTATTTCTTTAGGTGTAAAGCCACTTTCTCTAATAAGCCCCCCGAAAGCCTCATCCAGAAACGAAGGTCCATATCGATTGTATCCATCTAAATTAACTAGTAGTACTTCTTCGTTATCAATGGCCTCACGTAAACGAGGGGCCAATATCTTCTCTCTAAATGCTTGCCCATTATAATCGCCATCAGAAGGGTACCTTCCGTACGGGAACGGACCGAACTCTTTAACCAGTAATATTGATTTACTCATACAAGATTTATATTCCACTGAACGAGAGTTCCACTTATTGGCATTGGTAAATCCACTAAATCCTGTTCTGCACCTTGAGATTTAACATATAGTCCGGAGTTGCTGAAAATCCATAACTTACCGTCAACATTTTCCTCAACCAATCGTTTAATGCTCTTACTACCTTGCCCATGTTTAGATTTGGATGTGCGCGTAGAATCTGGAATCATTGACAAATTAATTGCTTCAGAATCAGACAATAAGCGTTTAGTACCACCAACGACACTGCTTAAAGCAGCAGCTCTTCCACTAGATCTTAACATTTTCACATACATACTATAGGCATTTGGATAATTACTTCTAAATCTACTAGAAAAAAAACCTCTTTGAACAATTGTCATAGGGATGCCAACGCCTTTGTCATATATAGCCAAGTAAAGCTGCTTATCAATAACCTGGCAGAGGATCCACCACTTCTTTTTACCAGAGTCATCAGCTGGGTAAGCATGTAGACCGACATTGTTAACTGCCTCTTGAATGGCAACACTTATTGTCCATTCCTTTTCAGGCTCCATATTTCCCTCATAAACACTCTGAATCAAATAGTCTACTATTGAGTCAACGTATTGATTGCTGCACCCGGTGATGACTGGCAAGGGCAACTTAGTCTTAAAATTATAGGTAATGTCACTCTTATTTGTCATTAATTTCTGTAAATAACTAACACGGAGTGTACTATTCACCTCAGGATTCATTTTAGATAAAGAAAACCTGATTTTGATGCTAGTTTGCTGCAATAAATCTTCAATTAGGGCATAAAGAGTGATTATCGCTGCAGCTTCTATTCTAGTAGTTTGTTCAAAACTTATAAGGATTTTGTGTTCATCTTGAGCTTGGGATAGCTTTTCGAAAAAAATCAGTGTGTCAAGAAAGGTCGAATTATCTTTGCCGTGAGCACTGTAAAGGCATATTTTTACAGGTGCTTCGATAATTTTATACCCTAGTACAGCCTTGGAAACACTTATAAAGCGATTATATGTTTTGCCTCGCCGTGCTAATCGTCTTTTAAATCTATCTTTTGCTACCTTGACATATATTTGGGGTTCAAGCTGTTTTTTCAAGCTGCCAATTCCTTTTGTAGTAATACTACCTTAACACCGAATACCAAAATACTCGGCCAAGCACTTTAATGGCGCTGGCTTGCTCTGTCTGGTAATCCTCGTCAGGGTACTCATCGGTATTAAAGCTGCGTATCCTAATGCCATTACCTGGCAAGCGGTAAAGGCGCTTAACCTTTAATAGGCCATCGTGGTCTATGGCGTACATATCGCCGTCTTTAATTTTTGTATTGCCAGTGTCTATGCCGACCGTTGCCTGATCCGGCAATACCGGTTCCATGCTATTACCATTGACTGTTACGCAGGCAGCTAAGTCTGGCTGAATGTTGTAACGGCGTAGGGTTGATTTGGCGAACCGCAGCTTAAAGCCGCTGTCTTGCAACTGTACTGCTGAACCAGTTCCTGCTGACAATTC
Organism: Arsukibacterium sp. UBA3155; assembly: GCA_002364615.1. GTDB lineage: Bacteria > Pseudomonadota > Gammaproteobacteria > Enterobacterales > Alteromonadaceae > Alishewanella. Next base: position 65,573 of record DEYP01000029.1, read on the forward strand.
AATTTCCTTATAAAAAGGCAGCTCTACTTCATCATCGTTAAGTGGGGTTTTGCTATCCCATAGATCAAAGCTGCCAACTGCATAACTGGGTAAGCTTTCAGACACACTGGAATTTTCCGGTTTCACTTCTCCAGTAAGTATCCATTCCGGTGTTACGCGCAGTAGCTCAGCCAGTGCTATCAGGTTCGCCCCTTTTGGTGAGGTGCCATTTTTGCCAATAGTTTCCCAGTTGCTTACAGACACGCGGTTAATGCCGCAGTAATCAGCAACCTTGTCTTGTGTGAGCTTTAGCTCTTTACGCCGCTTTCGGATGCGGCCTGCCATTGTTTCGTTCATGTAGGTAAGCCTACATGTAGTGGTTATTTTTGTCATTGCAGTTTTTGTTGACAAACCTACGTAGTTTAACCTACGCTTATGCGCATTATTTATTGCTAACTCCATGCCAGAGGGCTCCATGAAAAAAGTTGATGTGATCAACCACTTTGGTGGTGTTGTTGAAACAGCCAAAGCGCTTGGTATTAAAAGCCAGTCAGTTTCAGGTTGGCCAGGCGATGTGCCAGAGCTTCGCGCATTCCAAATTGAGAAGATCACAAACGGAAAGCTGAAAGCCAATTTTAAACCTGTGACTGATCTACAAGCCTCTTAATCAAAAATAAAGGATAACAGTCCCATGAGCAATAACACGTTAAAGCAAAATACCATTCCACAGTGCCCGCAGGATGCGGCTTACGTGCTGGGCAAACGGCATAACGTTAGCGACTTAGCCCGCAAGCTGGGTGTTAGCCCTAATGTGCTGGGCAATAAGCTGAACCCTGATCAGGAGTTTCACAAACTTACCCTTGGTGAAGCTGTGGCCATTACCGAACTGGCAAACGACAACGGCATTTTAGACGCCTGGGCCCATTTGCGCGGCGGGGTATTTGTAAAGCTGCCAGAGGCGGTGTGCTGCGACGAAGAACTAAGCGACCAGTTAATGAAGGTAAGCGAGGAACTGGGCAGCGCCATGGCTGAAATACGCGCCGCCCGTGAAGACGGGGTAATTGACCCATTAGAGTTTGATCGGATCCGCGCCCGGATAATGAACACGGTTACTGAATCTCTGGCGCTTAAAACGTTGGTACATGGTCAGGTTCGTGACTTACCTCGGCATACCACAACCGTTATCAGTAAGGCCTGAGCATGATTGAGCTTACTTACACCCAAGCCGGCTTACTGGCACTGGTTTGGGCGTTCTTTTTATCTGGGCGCTATACCGGCAGCCGCCGGCTGCAGCAGGGCTTTACCATGCGAGTGGTTAATACCATTACCAAAACCATCGTTATTTTCTTTTGTTGCTACTTCCCGTTTATAGCGTTGGCAGCCTTGTGCTGGTTTAACGGGTTTATTGATTTGATTTAATACGGCCGCTTCTGCGGCTGCAGTTTATTGGATTGGGGTTCTTTGGGATGTAACGCGAGAAGCGCCCGAAAGGGTATTGGGCTCGGTCAGTGTGATGTCGTGAACACCAATGCCAATGCGCTGCAGTAAAGCGCAGAAATGCAGCATGGGTGGCTGCAATGTGTCCCGGCCACTGGGTTAAGTGGCATGTATTCGCTTGCTGATTGTCTTTCGGAGTGCTGGGGGGAGCGCAACAGTCAGCAGCCGAATGCAGTGAAGCCTGTAGCCAGGCAGTGTGATAAGCGTGAAAGCGTGTCGTACCGGTTAAGGTGCGTTGGCCGGCATAAAGCTAGCCGGATGTTGAACTCTCAGCAGACGTGTAAGCGCACACCCGACGGGGCAGCCGGAGTTAGCGAACCGGCCGCTGCAGACTTATTAAAAAAGAAAAGCCCGCTGGTTCAGAGCGGGCCGGTCATTAACTTAAGAAAGGTAAGCCAATGACAGCCACAAATTTAATTGATTTTAACGCTAAGCGCAATGGGGGTAACCAGGTGATAGCTGATACTGATGATGGTTACACCAGAACGGCCAACGCCATTCAGGACCAATTGTGCAAAGCCGACCTTACCGGCGCCCAGTTCCGGGTGCTTAGTGCCATTATTCGTATTACATACGGTTACAACCAAAAAACCAACCGCATTACCAATACCTATTTGGCAGAGCTTACTGGTGTGTCTGAAAAGGGCGTTAGGTTATGCCTGGCTGAATTGCATAGCCGTAACATGATCACGCTGGAGAAAGCCGGCCTGATGAAACTGGTTGGCGTAAATAAGGTGATCAGCGAGTGGGTGGTTACCACCGGTAAAAGTGAAAAACAAAGCGCTAAAGGTAAGGCAAGCCGGAACAACAGTTCCGTACAAAGACGGAACAACGGTTCCTTTAAGGCGGTACAACAGTTACCACAAGACGGAAAAACAGTTCCGTACTCAGGGAACAGTAGTTCCAGCACTAAAGACAACCTTAAAGACAACTTACTAAAGACAACTAATAAAGATCTTGTGTCGCCGCCTGCGGCAGACGACCCAGACTTAAAACCTGATGCGGCCATTCAAAAGGGCAAAAATTGGGGTACAGCGGAAGACTTAGACACTGCCAACCAAATGGCGGCCATTCTGCAAACCACTCTGGGTGAACACTACCGGCCCCCGGCACTGGCAACATGGGCTAACGACATTCGGCTGATGCGAACGCAAGACAGGCGGGCAGCCAAGCACATTATCACCCTGTTTGCATTGGCCAGCACGGATAACTTCTGGAAAACGAACATTCAGAGCCCGGCAGCACTGCGCAAAAACTGGGGCCGCCTGGCTGTGATGCATTCTGAACGGAAAAGCGGCTTTGGCAATGGCCAGAGCGGAATAACCATTGGCGAAAACGGCCAACCCATGACCCAGCAAGACTGGGGTAAAAAGGGCCGTGAATTGGCGGTGAAAGTATGAATAAGCCTGTTTTGTTAACCGTACCCCGCAGCATGATGGCCAAAGTGCAGGCCCATGCTAAACGTAGCGCGTTTAAGCCAGAAGATTACCAGGCATTTCACGAACGTGAAGCTCAGGCCGATTACCAGCGGCAGCAAGCGCAGATTGCAGCAGAACGCCACCAGCGTGACGTTAAAAAACTGCTGGACCGCAGTGGTGTGCAGGATATTTACCTTTCAGCCACGCTGGAAAGCTACCAGATTTACCGGCCAGAACAGCAAGCGGCAATTACCAGCTGCCGTAAGTTTCTTCAGGGCTTTGGCCAGCATGGTGCTGTAAAAAACATGATTTTTTGCGGCAGCACCGGTACCGGCAAGAACCACATGGCCAGTGCTATATGCAACGCGCTTAACGCCAGCGGTAAAAGTGCCGTGGTTGCCACTGCGTTTGAAATACAAATGAAAGCCCGCGCGGGCCGGCGCCACGACAACCCCTTTACCGAAGAAAAGGTAATTGCCAGCTTTTCCGGTGTCGATTTGTTGGTGCTGGATGAAATAGAGCTTGGTAGCACGCAGGACCACGACGGCAAGATAGTTAACGCGATTATTGATCAGCGGGTAACTGCCGGCAAAAGCACAATTCTGCTAACCAATATGAGTTTTGAGGAAGCGGCCGGCTTTCTGGGTGAGCGGATAGCCGATCGGCTAGTAGGTAATTTCTACCTGGTGGAGTGTTTCTGGCCAAGTTACCGCACTAACAAACCGGTGGTGGCATGAGCTTGCCCGATTACAACCTTTGCAACCAGAGCAAGGAAGCTCAGGAACAGGCGGCTGACGATACGCTGGCCTGTTACTGGCTGCACTTAAAAGCCGCTGGCAAGTTAAAGCGGCACGAAATTAAAAAGCGCCTGGATGGAATGGCAGATGCACAGCGGGAACGGATGCGAGCTGCGCTTAACCGTAATTTACCTAAGTTTAAGGAAAGTAAGCATGCCGCTTAACAGTGAAGCCCAGTTTCATATTCAGGAAGCGATTAACCATTTACGCCAGGCTGGTGGCATTGTTCTGAAGCTGGCGCCGGCTGATCCTCAGTCAGTGTTCAGGCCCAGCGAGCTGGCCGGCAATGAATTACTGTTAATTGCGGATCACTTGAACAATGTTCGTGTAGTGGCAGCTAAGCAGGAAGTGCAGTAATTATGCAGAGTATGTCGCTGGTGATATCTGATGCAGCAATAAGCCGTAGCGCAGCGGATCCGGCTATTGGTGAACTGCGCGACCAGCGGCACCCTTTGTTATTGCGGTTTCACAAAGGCCGGGATAAAGCCACCTGGTACATGGTGCGCTATGAGCACAGCCAGAAGAAGTTGCACCGGTTAGGTTACTGGCCAGTGCTGAAAACCAAGGATGCTCAGAGCATGTTGCCGGAAATGATAAAGCAGCTGGTAACTGGTGCTGATGTGCAGAACAGTCAGTTCGCGACAGTGGGCCAGCTGCTGCAGTGGTATACCGGCCGGATTGACCGGGAAACGGTTAAAAGTACCAGCCGGCGGAATGGGGTTAAAAGCGCTATTGAAAAGCACTTATTGCCCCGGCTGGGTGGTGTGATGATCCGCGATTTATCTAAGCTAGTTATCGATGAACGGTTAATGCTGCCACTGCAGAACGCTGAGCTTAAACCCTCTACCATTCGCCAGTACTTTGCTGTGCTGAAACGGGCCTTTAAAAGCGCCAATGAGCTGGGGCTGGTGTCAGTTAACCCGATGGCCGCCATGCGCTTTGGTGATCACATACAACGACGCATTGAACCAAAGGCAGGTAAGTTGCTGGTGAGTGATACCGGGCGAACCATGGCGCTTATTATGGGCCTGCCGCAACCGGTTAAAACCCTGCTGCTATTTATGTTGATGTTTGCCACCCGCATTGGTGAAACCCGCAAGCTTAAGTGGGCCCACTTTGATTTTGAAGCCAGCCAGATAACCATACCGGCCGCCATTACCAAGACCAGCGCTAACCATATTCTGCCCATTACTGAACAGGCCTGCGCCATGCTGCAGGAACTAAGCCCGTTATGTGGGGGTGAATACCTGTTCAGCAGTGGCAAGACTGAGCTAAGCCACAACGAAGCACAGAAGCGGGTGAGGGCAGCAGCGGGTGGTAAGTTCAGCGCCCACGACTTACGCAAACTGGCCAGAAGTGCGTGGGCAAATATGGGTATTGATTACTGGGTATCAGAGCGCCTGCTTAACCATAAGCAAAAGGGCCTAGATGCCGTGTATATAAAAGCTGATGCACTGGACGTAAAACACGCAGCCCTTAGCCAGTACCATGAATGGCTATTTGACGCATTTCAGCGCGTGCACAATGCAGGCATTGAGAAAAGCGACAATGACGGCAAAGCGACATAAATAAAGGCTTGTACGGCTGTTTAGATTTTTACTATACGGAACATTTTAATAGGGGTGTTTAGTGTTAATTATTGGCATTGATCCGGACCTGACCGCCAGCGGTGTTGCTGTGATAACACTGGATAAGTGCATTGTTGAAATGCAACGGGTTAAGTTCTGCCAGCTGGTCGACTATATACAGCTGCAAGCCATGAAAGTGGACGGCCGGATCCTGATTAAAATGGAAGACCCAAATACTATTAAGCCGACATTCCCCAGGGCGATACACAAAGCCATGAACCGCCAGGCAGTAAACAACAGGATCAGCCAGAACGTGGGTCAAGTTAAAGCCGTGGCCACATTAATATTGGAAGTGCTTAAAGCAACTGGTTACAACGTTACACCATGCCGGCCATTAGTGGGTGGCCATAAATCCAGATGTAAAATGGATTATCGTTACTTTAATCAGCTAACTGGCTGGGACAAGCGCAGTAATGAAGATTGTCGGGATGCGGCACTTATAGCTTTGTTTGGTGGTTGAATGACTATACAGCAGCAGCCTGAAGTAATGACCGGCGGTTTTATCCTCAGAGCCAACCGCAAGCGCATTGGTTTTACGCAGGAGCAGGTTGCTGAAATGATGGATATGTCATTAAGAACATACCAAGGCTGGGAGCGCGACCGGTCGGATCCTTCGTTTGGTGATGTTATGGCTATCTGTGAGTGTGTTTTTAAAATTGATGTGTTGGATGCAATAGTAGTTGCCCAGGAGGCGAAAGATGAACATTAAAGAGTTGCACAAGCAGCTTATAAGCTGGGGTAAGTTCTGGGCTGCTAAAGAATCATTGCAGGGTTATGCTAGTACCAGTGTTACCGAACGCTGCTGCCAGGTGCTTAGAACAGGTATATGGGCCAGCTCTGATAAGCACTTGTTCAATCACCAGGCTGATAACTTATACGTGCCAGACTGGATTGCTTGTATCGACCACTGCCTTAATGAACTGCCGCCATCCCACCGCCGGGTGATTAACCGCCGATATATAAAACAGGTTAAGTTAAACAGTACCGAGCGCATCGCGCTTTGGCATGCACAAGCTGGTATTTTAGCTATATACTGAAAAAAAATAAAAAAGGTATATAACTGAGTGGAAGATAAAAAGTTTGCAACTTTAAAAGTTATAAAAGCAAGGCGGAGACTGCTTTTGAGAGGCCCTGTGCACATTTTCTTGGTGGTTTTCATATGCTGGTTAACTATATTTTCATTTAATTACTTCGAAAAATGCTGGGTAAAAACTGATTATTTTTGTCCAACAATTGAAGGTGGCAACCATATATTTAAATGGGTCATTGCTATTACGCAGTTTTTTGGTATCGGCCTACTGCTATGGGATTTAGATTCGAGAATGCAGACTCTTACTGGGGCAAAATTAAAAACATACTTTTTTGATAAATTGAAAGGTTGGTATTACCTTTGGTTTATACGGAACCACAATGTGGGGGCGCACTCAGAGATGCCAATGTTGGTAAGTGGCGTGGCTGCTACTTCGTATGAGGAGCAGAAAGCTACAATAGAAGCACAGCTTGCCTATCTACAAAAGAGAATATCTGAAACTGATTCAAGGCTTGCTTTAGAGAGCCAAGAGAGAAAGAAACTAGAAGGTAAACTAAAATCTGATATTAATAAGGTATATAAGGCTATAGATGAATCTAAAGATAAGGTGATGGAGACTGTAACTAAGGTTCATGTTGGCGGTTATACAAGGCAATTGTGGTCAATTTTTTTTATTGCCTACTCTGCTCTGTTAAGTGTTTACGTTTAAATATTATAAATTAATTTTAAACCCGCCATTTTTGGCGTGTTTTATGGCGTTGAAATAAGCTATTTTTCTCTAAGCTTGCAAGAGCTGTAACTTCCCTCGGTTACGCAAATCACATACAGAACCCCAGTCCTCAGCTGGGGTTTGCTTTTTTGAGGTTGCACCAGCCTTGACAGTTTCACTATATGAATTACATTTTAAATAAATGTTTCAAATAGGTGTCAGCATGGTAGCAGCATCAGAAGCAGAGTTATTGAATGAACTCAGGGAATGGAAAGCTCACGGCAATTCATTGAGCAAGTTATTAGTAGTAAAGCCGGTATCAGATGGCATCCAGTTGGCTGTACCGAGGTACAACAACGGCCAGCACATTGCATGCTGGCCAACAATGCCAAGTTACGCAGCTGCATATGCTGCATACGGTGAAATGCTTGATAAGGTATTGGGCTGCTGAAAGCTCATTCCAGCAAAAATTAAGTCGCCGGTTTCTTTTCTATTTCACAGTACCACTGATATTATATGTATATTTATACAGTATTGGTGGTGAATGCCCTGCATCAGACGGCGCTACAATTACGGCATTATTTATCTGCGGCCAGAGCCTATACGCAGTAAGTCTTTGGCTGGTCAAACATTAGATGTGGTGACGAGAGGCAATGACTTTAAGCGAATCGCTTTTCACGGGTTCATCGATATTGGCAAGGTTCCAGCGTGTACGCCCAGAGTTAAACTGATAAACATATCCGGCTTTAATGCCTCAGCCAGTGAAATGGGCGACTGGGTGGATTACGGAATGAATGCCGTAATGCTCGGGGCCTACTTCAACGCTGGGGTGTGGCTGGTTCTGGATCATGGCTTGCCAGTGGCTTGGTGTGATGCGGTTCGTATATTGCCAAAGTAATTAAACTGAATTTTTAAACAAACCCGGTTCGCCGGGTTTTTTATTGGGAAAATGAAATGGACTGGTCCAACTATCCGAACTTCAGCAAGGCTGAGTTTGATTGCAAGCACACTGGCAAGTGTGAAATGGAGCCAGCATTCATGGATCGACTACAGACCCTGCGCATTGCTTTTGGTAAGCCAATGCAGATAAGCAGCGGTTACCGCGCACCACAACACCCTATTGAAGCCGCTAAGGCTAAGCCTGGACCACACAGTACCGGCCGCGCCTGCGATGTGGTTGTTCGTGGATCTGATGCATTAAAGCTGGTCGAGTTAGCAATTAAGCACGGCTTTACCGGTATAGGCGTTAACCAGAAAGGTAACGCACGATTCATCCACCTGGACGACTTGAGCAGCATCGATGGCCGGCCAACTATCTGGAGTTACTAAAATGCCAGCATTTCTATTAAAGGTTGTTAAAGGCCTGGCCATTCACTTTGCTACTAAGTATGCAGCAGAGCTGTTGGTTAAGGCTGCCATCGAGGCGATGGAGAAAGCAGCTAAACGCACCAGCACTGTTATTGATGATGAGATAGTCGCTAAGGTTAAGGCTGATCGCGACACCATTATCAGTATCGTACGTGGTAAAGGTTAGCAGATGCCTGATCAGCATATGAATCCGGAAGTGCCTACTAAGTGGGGCCCAGACAAACGCAGCTGGCATCTGGATAAAACAATAAGCGTTGGCCACCTGGTTAGTACTCTGATCATTGCTGTGTCTGTGTTCGGCTGGGCAGTGACGCTAGATAAGCGAGTGGAACAAAATGCGCTGGCTATCATTTACTTAAAAGAGCAGCAGCATGCTGAGCAGAAGCGCGTTGAGCAGCTGCGCAGTGAGATTAAGCAAGACCTGCGTGATATCAATCATAAGCTGGACAGGCTGATTGAAAGCCAGGCTAAGCGCTGATGCCACGTACCAGCAAGCCATGCCGTAAGTGCAAGACTGTGCTCACCCGTGATGCATCTGGTTACTGCGAAGCATGCAAGCCTGCAGATGATAGCAATTGGTCAGGCTGGCAGCGTCAGCGCGGCAACCGACACGAGCGTGGATATGGTAGTAAGTGGCAGGTTTTACGTGCAGAAATTCTGGAACGTGATGAGCATCTGTGTCAGATCTGCATCAATAGCGGCGTGTTCACCAGAGCCACTCACGTTGACCACATTAAGCCAAAGGCACAAGGAGGCACCGACGATAGGGCGAACCTGCAAGGTCTCTGCAAACCGTGTCACGATGCCAAGACGGCCACAGAACGGACAGGGGGGGCGGGGTAAATCTCTACAGCCTGGCCCAGCTGTACCGCCCCTTAAGTCAGATTTTTACACCCGCGAAATTAAAAGTTTAACCCGGCGGGGTGGTTGAGGTTTTATGTCAGGTACACAAATCGTTGCCGGCCGGGGGCGCAAGCCAAAGCCTACGGCTCGTAAACGTGCTGCTGGTAACCCTGGCAAACGCAAACTGAATGATCAGGAGCCCGACTTTTCAATTATCCATTCGGTAGAGACGCCAGAGTGGCTATCTGAAAATGCTCGGGTCATGTTTAAGCTGGTAACCGATGAACTATGCCGCGAGCAGGTTCTGACCGCTACCGACTTACACAACGTTGAAGCGTTCTGCACCAGTTATTCAAACTGGCGGTTGGCTCAGTCTGAAATTGACCAGAACGGGATCACGGTTGAAGGGGCCATGGGTGGGTTGATCAAGAACCCTGCAGTAACCGTGGCCAATGAGTCACTGCGCCAGCTGGTCACTTTCGGGTCCTTGCTTGGTCTGGACCCATCCAGCCGCAGCCGGTTAATTGGCGCTGCCAAAAAGCCAGCTGGTAACCAGTTCTCAGAGTTTTAAATGGCTAAGGTAGAGCGGTACCCGCACGTTAACCGGGCCAGTAAGTATGCCCGTGATGTAGTGGCCGGCCGAATACCAGCCTGCAAGTATGTGCGCCTGGCATGCGAACGCTACCTGGTAGACCTTGAACAGCAGTCGAAAAAGGTATTTAAGTACCGTTTCGATAAAGACAAAGCCGAAAGGTCTTGCCGCTTTATCGAAAAGCTACCCCATACCAAAGGGGAATGGGCATTCCGGGGCGAGCGGTTAAAGCTGGAGCCGTGGCAAAGCTTTATTATTGCCAATGCTTTTGGCTGGGTTCGTAAGAAGGGCGGCAAGCGCCGGTTCCGTGAAGTGTACACCGAGGTACCACGTAAAAATGGTAAGTCGGCAGTCAGCTCCGGCGTGGCCGTTTACACCTTTGCTGCAGACGGTGAATTCGGCGCCGAAGTTTATTCAGGTGCCACCACTGAGAAACAAGCCTGGGAAGTTTTCAGGCCGGCAAAGCTTATGTGCTCCAGAACGCCGGATCTACTGGCGCACTTCGGCATTGAAGTTAATGCCAGCACTATCAGCAAACCGTCTGATGCTGCGCGTCTAGAGCCAGTAATTGGTAAACCCGGTGACGGCGCCAGCCCCAGCTGCGCCATCATCGATGAATACCACGAACACGACACCAGCGACTTATACGACACCATGCTAACCGGTATGGGCGCCCGGGCTCAGCCCTTACTGTGGATAATTACCACAGCTGGCGCCAACATCGAAGGGCCGTGTTACGACAAGCGCCGCGGTGTTATTGAAATGCTTGAGGGCATCACGCCTGATGACGAGCTATTCGGCATTATTTACACAGTCGACGCTGAAGACGATTGGACAGATCCGGCAGTACTGCGCAAGGCAAACCCGAATATGGGTGTGTCGGTGCACGAAGATTACCTGCTAAGTCAGCAGCAGCGGGCCATTAAAAACGCCCGGTTTACCAATACGTTCAAAACGAAGCATTTGAACATCTGGGTAAGTGCTAAAACCGCATTCTTTAACCTGGAATCGTGGAAAGCCTGCGAAGACAAAACGATGGAAGTCTCAGCTTTCGCCGGGCAGGAATGCATTATTGCCAACGACTTAGCCACAAAGCTCGACTTAACGGCCATGGTTCCGTTGTTCTGGCGAGACATATGCGGCAAGCGGCATTACTACTGCATAGGTAGCAAGTTCTTTATTCCATACGACACCGTTTATAACAGCGATGATCAGAAGCTGGCGCAGCGGTACCAGAAGTGGGCGAACACCGGCAGCATCATCGTTACCGACGGTGCCGAAATAAACTTTAAAGACGTGATGGAAGAAATACTTAACTTCCACCGTGAAGCCCCTGTGCGTGAGGTCCCACTGGATCCGCACGGTGCAACTGCACTGGCGCACGACTTAGAGGGCGAGGGTCTGCTGCCGGTAAACATACCGCAGAACTACACCCACATGAGCGAACCCATGAAAGAACTGGAAGCCGCAATACAAAGCGGCCGGTTCCACCATGACGGCCACCCGATACTTACCTGGTGTATTGGTAACGTGGTTGCTCAGGTAACGCCAGACGAAAAAATGATGCGCCCTGTTAAAGAGAAACGGGGCTCAGTAAACAAAATAGACGGCGCAGTCGCGCTGATCATGGCAATTTCACGAGCAATGGCGAATGAACCGCCAGAGCCTGAACCAAACATACGGACACTTTGATGGGTTTATTTAAACGATTCTTCGGCACTAAAAATACCGACATCATAGATAGCCCTGAAAAATTACTGGCCCTATTTTCATCATTTGGTATGTCTGCAGCCGGTATCAGCATTACCCCGGCTAATGCTATGCAAATTGCGTCGGTGTTTTCGTGCGTTCGGATCCTGGCTGAATCAGTCGGCATGCTGCCGCTTAACCTGATGAAACAGGACGGCCGCCAAAAAGTAAAAGATTCAAAGAACGATTTGTACTGGTTAATGCAGAACGGGCCAAACGACTACATGACTGCTCAGGAGTTTAAAGAGCTGATCATGGTCCACCTTGGCTTACGTGGTAACCACTACTCATACATTAACCGCTCATCCACAGGCAAAGTTTTAGAGCTTCTACCACTGGCACCGCACTGTGTAGAGCCAAAATTAAAAGACGACTGGACTGTTGAGTATAAAGTTACCTTTGCAAAAGGTGATCAACGCACACTGGATGCCAATGACATACTGCATATAAGGCTTTTTACCCTTGATGGCCTGAATGGTTTAAGCCCAATCAGTTATGGCCGGCACACAATGGGCCTGGCTAAAGCAACAGAAACTCATGGTAGCAAACTGTTTGCCAATGCTGCGCGGCCTTCTGGCGGTTTTAAAACAGAAAAAACGTTAACTGACCCGCAATTCAATCGTCTTAAAGACCAATTTAACGAGTACAGCGGCGAGAACGCCCTTAAAAATCTTATACTGGAAGGTGGCTTAGAGTGGTTTCAAACCACCATGAGCAGTGAAGATGCCCAGTTTCTGGAAACCAGAAAGTACCAGCGATCTGAAATATTCGGGTTGTTCCGGGTGCCGCCTCACATGGCAGCGGATCTGGAAAAAGCCACATTCAGCAACATTGAACACCAAAGCCTCGACTTTGTTCAGCACAGCCTGATGCCTTACTTAACCCGCATCGAGCAGCGCTGCGATAAGGACCTGCTGAAGTCAGATAAAACCCGTTACTTCAAATTCAACGCCAACGCCCTGCTGCGCGGCGCCATGAAAGATCGTGCAGAGTTCTACGGCAAGCTGGTTAACCTGGGCGCGCTTAGTCCAAATGACGTGCGTGAATACGAAGACATGAATCCGCGGGAAGATGGCGACATTTACCTAACACCAAGCAACATGCTTATTGATGGCAAGCTGCCGGAGAAACCACAATGAAATACAAACACGGCATACAAACCCGTAGTCGTTTAGACATGCCGCTAACTATTAAAGCGGTAAGTGAAACAGGCGAGTTTGAAGGGTACGGCAGCGTTTTCGGTGTTAAAGACACCTACGGCGATATCGTAACGCCAGGCGCATTTGCTGAAAGCCTCAAAGTTTGGGGCAGCAAAAAACGCTTACCCGCCATGCTGTGGCAGCACCGTATGGATGAACCTATCGGTATTTTTACTGATATGTACGAAGACGAAACAGGCTTGTTCGTTAAAGGCCGGTTATTAGTCGAAGACGACCCGATGGCCCGCCGAGCGCACGCCCACATGAAAGCCGGTTCCATTTCAGGCATGAGCATTGGTTACATTCTCAAAGATTGGGAATACGACAAAACCAAAGAAGCCTACATCCTAAAACATATTGAACTGTGGGAAGTGTCATTGGTGACATTCCCCGCAAATGACGAGGCCCGCGTGGCTGAAGTCAAATCAGCGTTAAGTTCTGGTGACGTTCCCGCTCCAAGCCTTGTTGAGCGGTGCCTGCGCGATGCCGGTTTTTCCAGAACTCAGGCCAAAACCATTGTTGGTGGCGGTTACAAGGCCCTGCGCGATGCAGGAGATACAAACAAGCTCGACTCATTAAATTCCCTGCTAAACGTATTCGGAGATTAACCATGCATAAGCAACATTTTCAACCTGGCATGATGATGCCAGCTTCTTCAGCATTCCATCATAAAGATGGCGGTGCCGATCCAGTAAAAGAAGTAGCCGACAAACTGGCTGCCAAATTCACCGAGTTTAAAGACACCAACGAAAAGCGCTTAAATGCCGTTGAGTCTGAAAAGGCCGCACTGGCCGGTAAGCTCGATACCTTAACCGAACAAATCACCGCACTGGAAGGTTTAAAAGCCACCATCGAAGCAATGGAAAAGAAAGCTAACCGGCCTGGTACAACTACTGGTACACCGGAAGCGGCTGAACACAAGGAAGCGTTCAATAAATTCCTGCGCAAAGGTCAGGATCAAGGCTTAGGTGCACTGCAAGCCAAGGCGCTTAATATCACTGATGATCCAGATGGCGGCTATGCCGTGCCAGAAGAATTGGACCGCAACATCATCAGTTTACTGCGTAACGCTACGCCAATGCGCCAACTGGCCAATGTTATTGCCATGGGGGGTGCAGAGTATAAAAAACTGGTAAGCGTTGGTGGCGCAGCGTCGGGTTGGGTAGGTGAGCAAGTCGCTCGTCCGGCAACCGGCACGCCAACGTTGGCGCAGGTAACCCCGTTTATGGGTGAGCTTTACGCTAACCCGCAATCCACTCAAACCATGCTGGATGATGCATTCTTTAATGCAGAAGCCTGGCTGTCTGATGAAGTGGCAACTGAGTTTGCAGAAAAAGAAAACTTAGCGTTTACCAGCGGTGACGGTACCTTAAAGCCTAAAGGCTTACTGGCTTATGCAACTGCTGCAACAATTGATGGCACCCGGCCATTCGGTACCTTCCAGCATATTGAATCAGCAGGTATTGGCGCTATTAGCGGTGATGATATCGTTAAGTTTGCTACTTACCTGAAAACCGGTTACCTGATGGGCAGCCGCTGGCAGTTCAGCCGTACCACATTAGCTGCACTGATGATCCTGAAAGACGGTGACGGCAATTACCTGTGGCGTCCGGGCCTGTCTGAGGGTGTTAGTTCAGTATTAGCGGGTTTTGGTTACACCATTAACGACGATATGCCAGCCATCGCCGCCGGTGCTAACTCAATCGCCTTTGGTGATCACAAGCGGGCTTATACCATTATCGACCGCATGGGCACCCGCGTTCTGCGCGACCCGTTCACCAATAAACCGTTTGTTGGCTTCTACACCACCAAACGTGTTGGCGGTATGGCGGTAGATACTCAGGCCGTGAAGTTCCTGAAAATCAGAACTTCATAATTAACCCTTAGTTTCCCTGGCAACAACTTAACCCCGGTTCGCCGGGGTTATTTTTTGGAGAAAATACCATGGCAAAAGCCAACCAAAGCGCTGCAGCTGCCAAAGCGGCCACCGCGCCAACCGCCGATAAAGCGGATGTTAATACTGGCGACACTGCGGATCAAACTGAAAAGCTTGACCCTAAAACAGCCATCACCATCTTAAAATCGTTCTCTGCCAGCGAAAACGGCTGCACGGTAGACGATTACGCGCCTGGACTTTGTGCCGGATTGCCGCCAGTAGCCAGCAAATTTGCCATTGCGATCGAGGCAGTAAGCGAAGAAGACGCGGCCAAACTGTTAAAGGCGTTGGAAGCTGAACCAAAGCAGGAAACCGCTGAATAATGCTTACCCTGATCAGCATAAAGCGCCAACTTCGGCTGGAAGATGAAGATCTCGACGACAATCAACAGGGCTATTTGTTAGAACTGGAAGCGGCCGCCGTCGATATGCTGGAACAGCACCTTAACCGCAAACTTTATGCCGATCAGCAAGCTATTGACGATGATCCTGCAGCAACAGTAACCGCCCTGGTTATCCCGCCATCAGTAAAACGGGCAGGGCTAATGCTGGTATCAGATATGTACGAAAACCGTGGCGTAACCAGCATATTGTCGCTGAACGACAACCCGGTGTTTAAAGCAGCGCTCAATCCATACCGGATATACCCCAATGGCTATTGAGGCAGGCAAACTGCGCCACCGCTGCGAGTTATACAGCGTAAACCGCGATAACCGCGACGCATCTGGCCAAAAAGTACCGGCATACGTGTTGGTTCGCCCGTTCTGGGCCGAAATATTAACCGCAAAGCAGGTGCAGCAGCGCATAGCCAACGGCATGGAATACCCCAATGCCACCACATTTCATTGCCGGTACATGCCCGGCACTGACGTAACGCCTGATATGGCCGTGCTGTGCAAGGGCAAATATTACGATATAGAGCAGGTAGAAAACCCCAAGGGTCTTAACGTAGAGCTGTATTTCATGGCAGAGCAAAAAACCAATGAGCGATAACAAAGCTGAATTTGCAATAGTGCAAATACTTAATACTAACTCCACGCTCAACAATGAGGTTCAAGGCAGAATTACGCCACTGGTTCGGGATGAAGGAGGTTTGCTCCCAGCTATCGTTTATACCGGTTCAGAGCCCATATTTCAGCGTTACCTGGATGGTAGTTTTATGGATATCGCAAATGTTGATATGGGCTTTGAAGTTTGGGCAACAAGTTACGTACAGGCAAAGCGCTTGGCTAGTAATGTAATTGGTGCACTAAACAACTTTACTGGCAGCATAGCTGGTGTTTCTGTGCTTACCATCGATTGTGATCCGGGTGATGAATCAGGCGCATGGGATGGCAACGAAATAGTTATCGAACTCAACGCAACCATAACAGCAAAAGGTTTATAGGCATGTCTGGTCCACTATTCAAAATTACCGGGTTAAATGATGCCCTTAAACGAATGGCGAACACCAGCCCTAAACAACAAGGCAAGGCCTACCGGTCAGCCGCTCGCAGTTCAATGCTGCCAGTTCGCAACGCTGTTCGTAATGGCGCCCGTCGGGTCGACAACCCGGCAACTAACCGCAGCATTGCCGCAAACGTTGCAGTGCGAAGCATGCCTCGTCGTAAGTTGCGCAGCGCTGGCGGCAGGGTTGGTGACATTGGTATCAGCGTTGGTATTTTAGGCGGTGCCCGCCAATATGCTGAAACTAAAGAAAATCGCCGAAAAGGCCGGGCCGGTCAAACCTATAAAACGGGTGGCAGTAGAACTAACCCGGGTGGTGATACCTGGTACTGGCGCCTGATTGAGTTTGGCCGCTCCGCATTTAAAACCGGGACCAATTCAGTAACCGGCAAACGCGTAAACCTATTTAATCCGGTTACCGGCAGCAACTTTGGCTTTAGGGTTAAAGGCGTTCCTGCCAAGGCCTTTATGCAACCCGCTTTACCAAAAAACATAAACTCGGTCATGGATCGTTTGGCAAAACGCTTAACGGCCATTATCAATAAATCCGCTAATGGGCGGCCTCAGTAGGAGACATTAAAATGTCAGTTTTAACCCAAGGTACACATATATTCTTTATCGATCCTGCCGGCGCCGGCACAGTTGTACAGGTAAAGCGTGCAACCCAGTTTAACCCAGGTGGCAATCCTGCAAGCCAAATTGATGAGTCTGCGCTGGAAGACTTAGATGCTCAGTTCAGAAAAGGATTCCGCACTCCTGGCCAGGCATCTATGACTATTAACGCCGACCCTGCAGAACCTTCACATATTCGTCTGCATGAACTGTCAGAATCAAACGATCAGACTCAAGAGAAATTAAAATGGGTTGTTGGTTGGTCTGACGGTACTGATCTGCCAACGGTTACAGATGGTGAGTTTGTACTACCAACCACTCGCACCTGGTTTAAGTTTACCGGCTATGTATCAGACTTTCCGTTCGATTTCGCTTTAAATACTATTGTTACAACCGCGGTAAGCATCCAGCGCAGTGGCGGCAGCCAGTGGGTTAAGAAAGTGCCAACACCTTAAGGACACAACATGGAATTAAGCATTGCAACGCTGGAAGAGCTTGGGGCCTTTGCCCCGGCTCGTCCTGAAAAGCGCGAAATTGTGTGGCACACCAAGAAAGATGGTGAAACCGTAAAACATACAGCAAATGTGTATGTGCGAAAGTTGTCTTTTGCCACCTTATCAACCGAGAGCGTAAGCCCTAATTACCGGGATAATGTTCTTGCTGCCCGCATAGCCGCCAGTATAGTCGACAGCAATGGCAAGCCAGTTTTTACCGCTGCAGACTTGGTTGGCAATGAAACCCGGGGCCCTATTTGCGAAAGTCTGGGCATGGCCTTGCTGGCTGTGGTGGCTGAAGTAAATAACTTTGCTGGTGAAGTAAAAAACTCACCGCCGCCGAATCCATCTGGCACGAGCTCGTCCTCGCAGGAATCGGCGGCAAAACAGTCGCAGAAGCCAAAGAACGAGTAAGCTACCAAGAGTACCTGAGCTGGCTGTCGTTCCGTCGCCAGCATGGGCCACTGGCAATGCAGCTGCGCCAGGAGCGCATAGCAGCCGCGCAAATGTTCCAGCTTAGCAAACTTCATGGCGGCAAAGGTCAGGTAGATGATTTTATGATCTGGACCAAACCAGACGAACAGGAAATTTCACTGGAACAAGCGCTGGAAAAATGGGTATAGTGATTTATCTAATTAAGGAAAAGGAATTATTATGGCTGATGACGGTAAAATTCTTGGTTACCCTAAAGCTGAATGGATAATCGCCCTGATTATTGGTGTTGTTTTTTTAATTGGTTTCAAAGCGTGCTCTGGCAGTGAGCCGAGTAAAGATGCTACTGCCAAGCGGTGCACAGATTCCGGCATGGCATTTGTTATGTCACAAAATTTTGTTAAAAGGCAATTGAAAAGCCCGAGCTCAGCTAAGTTTCCAAGTAGGCCAATTAGCGCCACTCAGGTAAATGAGTGCTCAATGCAAATTATGGCCAGCTTCGATGCTCAAAACTCGTTTGGCGCCCAACTTCGCGGTCATTATCAAGTTACCATGCATTATGACAGTAACGACAAAACTTGGTCAGCAACCGGTTTAATAATCGAATAGATAAAATTTGAAACAAACTTTAACCCGCTTCGGCGGGTTTTTTATTGCCCGGAGTTTAGCATGTCAACAAAATCCCTTGGCCAGTTGACTCTGGACATGATCCTGAAAACCGGTAGTTATACCGAGCCGCTGGATAAAGCGACCCGGCAAACTAAAGCCCAGATGAAGGAAATTGAAAAGAGCTCGGCAGACACTACGCAGTTTATTCAGCGTTCGTTTGCCGCCTTGGGTTTGGGCGTATCGTTAAACGAGATCCGAAAGTACAGCGATAGCTGGACAGATTTAAATGGTAGGGTTCGTCTGGCTGTTGGCCCCATGGGTGACGCCAACAAGGTAATGGGTGAGTTAGAAGTTATTGCCCGGAAAACCTATTCATCATTGGAAGGATCAGCCGAAGGTTACTTACTGAATGCCTCGGCGTTAACTGAACTTGGTTACAGCACTCAGCAGCAGCTGCAATTTACCAATGCGTTGGCTGCTGGCTTAGTGGCCAGTGGTGCCAAGCAAGAGCGCGCAATGGCCGTAACCAATGCGCTTAGTAAAGCCATTGCTGAGGGTGTGTTACGCGGTGACAACTGGAACACGGTATTCCAAACTGGTGGTGAAGTAGCAGACGCACTGGCTCGTGGTTTAGGCGTTAGCCGTATTGAATTAGACAAGCTTGCCCGTTCGGGTCAGTTAACCACTGATAAAGTGGTACCAGCTTTAATTGGCCAGCTGGGAGATTTGCAAGCAAAAGCCGATAGTATGGCCACAACTGTGGGCGATGCGTTCCTGCAACTGGATAACGCTGCACTTCGTGTGTTCGGCACCTTTGCTGAAGGTTCAAATGCAAGTGGACTGGTTGCTGCTTCAATTCTTGGCCTGGCTGACAATCTGGAAACAGTGATAGACATTGCAGCTATTGCTGCTGCTGTTATGGCCGGAAGGCTGGCTGGAGCAGCGACTGCCAATGCTATCCAGTTTGTTATTGCTACTCGTGAGGCGATGCGCTACCAGCTATCGCTTGCGGCTATGTCTGGCGTTAGTGCTAACACAGCAAAAAATCTGCTGTTCATGGATGCGGTTACCAAAAATCTTAACCGTTCGCTGGCATTCCTTGGTGGTCCGGTAGGTTTGCTTTTTGCAGCGGGTGCTGCCGCCTCATACTTCGCATTGACTAGCAAGGATGGTGCTGACGATGCTAACACCTTGCGACAAAACGTTGACTACCTCAATGATTCGCTTGAAAAGTTAAACGTGGCTCAGGCTGGCCGTGGTTTAGTAGAAATTCAACCTCTTTTAAAATCCGCTCAGGATGATGCCAGAACGCTGGGCGCCCGAGTTGAGTATCTGAACAAGCAGCTTAAAGAATTTCCAAGCAACCAACAGGCTCAGGAGTGGCGCGACGAATTAGCGGTAGTTAATGGCAAATGGTCAGATGCCAACGATCTGGTTACTCAGTATCGCAAGCAATTGCAGATTCTGCAGCAAATTGCTACCCAGGGTGATGGCAGTAATGGTGCGCCACCATCTGCTGAGTTTGAAAAACAAGCCGCCGCCCTGGAAAAGCAGATATCACTTTTTGGTGCTAATACCGAAGCGGCGAAACTGCTTTATGAAATACAGAGTGGAAATCTTGCTGGAAAGGTTTCAGGAGATGAACAAAAGCGATTGCTCGCTTTAGCGCAGCAGTATGATCTGCTAAAAAGCAATGCTGACGCGGCCAAAAAATTAGCTGACGAGCAGAAAAAAGCAGCCGATACCGTCGCTGGATTTATTGAAAACGCCCGGGAAACTAGCCGCTTATTGCAGGCGCAGGTAGATGGCACCGACGAATTGGGTCGCGCCCAGCAGGAATTAATTAAATTTGAGGCTAAGCTGGCCGAGATCCGCGGTAAAGATACCTTAACCGCAATTGAGCAAGAAATGGTGGCGCAGGAAGAAGCCACCCGGGCCCAATTAGAAAAAAACGTAGCGCTGGAAGCAGAGGTAAAACAACGGCAGACCGCGCTAAGGCTTGCCGAATACACCGCAAACCTGCAGCTTGAGACCGGCAGCTACCAGGAGCAATACCAAATACAGCTAGGCCTGCTGGGTCTGAGCGAAAAGCAACGCCAAATTGAAAGCGAACGGCTGGAAATTAACCGCGATATCACCCGCCAAAAGCAAGATGCATTCCGTCAAATGCAGGATGGAGATATTGATCCTGCTGAATACGATGCACAGTTAGACGCACTAGACGAACATCTAACGATGCGGCTTGAGCTATTCGATGAATACTATGAACAGTTAGCCGAGCGTGAAGGTGATTGGACAGTTGGCGCTATCACTGCCATGCAAGACTATATCGACAATGCCAAAGACATCGCTGGACAGACAGAAGAAATATTCGGCATGCTGTTTAGTGGTTTAGAAGACTCAGTACTCGAGTTCGTAAAAACCGGTGAATTTAGTATGCGCGATTTAATGTCTGCCATAGCTGAAGACGTTATACGTATGCTAATTCGCATCGGTATTCAAAAGGCTGCCAACTATGCAATGGACAAGCTGTTTGGTGCAGCTGCAGCGACAGGTTATGTCGCCTCTATTACTGGCCAGGCTACGGCACAGAACTTTATGGCTGGTTTAAATGCCTTTACCTCAACTGCGGCAATACCAATTGTTGGCCCGGCATTAGCGCCAGGCGCTATGGCTGCGGCCTTGGCTATCAGTTCCCCATTGGCAGTGGGTGCAATTACTGCAGCTTCAAGCAGCTTGGCGGGTATGGCTCACAACGGTTTAGATTACATACCAAACGAAGGTACCTGGTTGCTGGATAAAGGCGAGCGGGTATTAAGCCCGCGCCAGAATGAAGACTTAACCCGGTTCCTTTCAGCGGTGGATCAAGATAGTGGCCGCGCCGGTACTGGTGGCATGAACCCAGCCAGCGGCAAGGTAGAGCTGCAGTTTAACTTTGCCGGCCTACAGAACGAGCAACTAATGGAAATGCTAATGGAAAACCGTGGCGCCATAGCCGGTATGGTAAGTGGTGCATTTGAGGATCAGGGCATTCGCCTTGCTTAACTGTTAATTTGCACAGTTATTGAAAACCTTCAGTCAATGAGTTACGTTTAAACGCTATTTAAATGGATTTAACCCATTAATCGTTTTTGGATTGCTTAATAAGTGCGAACACTTATAATTCGCCTGATTTAATCTTCTGAAATAGTTTAAGGACATTGCCTTAATGGTTGCGTTAGTACCAAAGACTAAATACGCAGAGCTAATAGACGAACTGTCAAGAGTTGAGCGCTTGCCCAGAGTGCAGGCTTTATCTCGGTTGGCTTTCTTGGAAAGGCGCATAGATACCGAAATTGGAAAACAGAATATTGCTGCTGGAGAGCGCCTTTTGTTAAAGGCGAAACTTGCGGCGTTTAGAGGTAACGCTGACCAGGTAAAAAGTTATTCTCAAGGAATATGCTCTTTTTTTGGAAGCGAGGGTCGTTGGGATCAATTTAACAATTTCATAATGTTGGGTTTTGTTAAAGATGCCTACGAACTAGTTTGTGAAATGCCAGTTGAGGGGTCTGAGCTATCCACAGCAACATGGCTTTGCGTTTCGCACGCTCTTGCTGGTAACACAGCGAAAGTCGATGAGTGTGTCAATTACATTGAGCGTGCATATCCAAAGCGTGAGGCAAATCAGCGTGCTCAGCGAGAAATGATATATACAGCACAAAAGCTTTCTGAATTCTTAACAACGATTGATCAGCATGTAGATGTAAACGCTGCTATTCAAGCTGCCATTTCAGTTTCTGTTCCATCTACTATGCTTTCATTGCCTGGTGTTGCGTACAAGAGCTCTTCAATTGAGAGCTGCACTGAAGGTGGCCTGTTAATTGATATTGAGCTTACGCCAGATAACGAAAGCGCTGACGAACTTGCACAAATCAGTATTAATTTTTCGCGGAAGTTACAAGAACTGTTACCCGCAGAGGTTTCAGAAGAATTGTTAATTTGCCTACATTTTAACGACGAATCTGTTTGATTATGGAATCAGTTAAATTCCTAGATTCAGCGAAAGATATTTTAGCATCATTCAACGATGAGGTATCTAGGCGTAATTGTGTTAGCCGGGCTTACTATGGTGCATATCACACGTGTCTGGCAGCGTGCTCTAATCTAGGCCTTGAATTACCAGCTATCAATTCAGGTTCTCATTTACGGTTAATTACTGCGCTCAAAGATAACAGCGAAACGTACTATATTGGATCGGATCTCGCGGAACTTAAAAAATATCGAACAAAAGCAGACTACCACTTGAAAGCTAATATTAGTCGGCGTGATGCTCAAATAGTTATAAGTAGAGCAGAGGCGTTAATAGCCGATGTTCATAGACTCTTTGATAGTGATGCAGAAACATGTGATTAACCAGTAAGCCTGCGCAAGCGGGTTCTTCAATACCACAAACCCACTTCGGTGGGTTTTTTGTTGCCTGAATTCGGGGAATTATGAGCCAACTACCAGCAGTATTTAAAGTGCAAGAGGCCCGGTTCGCCAGCATCGATGCCAACATAAGCACCGAAAGCAAAACCTATATTGAGCACGTTCGCGCGATCCCAGGGCACAAGTGGGAAATAACGCTGATCAGCACCCCGCTAAATGCTAATGACTTGAGCCGTGCCTTTGGCTGGGCCTGCAGCTTAAAGGGCCGGTTCACTGCCTTTACTGCAGTAATACCCCGTTACAGTGATACCAAAGGTGTTGGCTCTGGTTCACCAGTTGTTCGCACAGCAACCACCCAGGGCGCCACTGCAGTACCAATGGAAGGGTTCAGCGGCCCGGTTAATGGTCAGCTGCTGGCCGGCGACTTTATTAAGTTTGCTAACCATAGCAAGGTGTACATTGTAACCGAGGATGCCAACAGCAACGTAAATGGTCAGGTCACGGTAAACATCCACCCGCAGTTAATGAAAGCCGTACCGCTTAACACCGCTATGGTTATCCGCGATGTGCCGTTTTTATTGCGCAAGGTACGTGATGCGCAGGAATTTAAAGTCGACGGCCGCGACGGCTGTATTGCCAAGTTAGAACTCGATTGCCGCGAGGCGCTATAAGTAAATGATAACCCTAACGCCACAAGTCGCTGCTGCAGTAGCCGGCGAGCATAACTATTGCCATTTAATCCGGATGGAGCTGGCAAACAACACCGTGCTGCGCTTTACCGAGGCCGGTTTTGACATTGACTGGAACGGTGAAACGTTCGGTGCCAATGGCCTGTTGCTGGGTGTAGATGCGCCCAGCTTTAACACTGAGCTGCGCATAGGCGAAATAGGCCTTAGCTTTACGGCCGCTGATCAAAGCATAGTTGCCCTGATGCTCAACGTGCCACAAATTAATCGAGTGGTATATATCTACCGCGCCTACTTAACACCATTTGGCCAGGTAATACCCGATCCCATACTGCTGCATTCCTGGGTAATTAATGCTGATCCAGACGTAACCGACGACACCGACAGCGCCACCTGTACTGTTCGCATGGCCAGTGAATGGGCAGACTTTGAAGCACCCCGCGGCCGCCGCACTACCCAGAACAGCCAGGCCCGTTATTTTCCGCAAGACAAAGGGTTGGAGTTCGCCACCCAGGTTAAAAAAGACATTAAGTGGGGCGGCGCATGATCCTTAAGGTATTCAAAAAAGCATTTAAGTTTATAACAGCGCCATTACGTAAAGTGTTGGGCTGGTTATTCAAAATACCAGACCCACAAGATCCGGCCGCAGTATTAGTTGAAAAGCAGGGCAGCGATCACCCCATTCCGGTAATTTACGGCACGCGTAAAATAGGCGTTATTAAAGTACATAAGTACGTCACTGACTTAAGCGGTGGCGCTGATAACGAACTGCTGCATTTAATATGCGTGCTGTGTGAAGGCGAAATAGACGCCATTGAGGAGGTGTTCTTCGATGGTAAAAGCGAAAACGATCCCCAGTGGCGCAAAGACAAGAACAACCCGGCGAGCCCTAAGTGGTTTACTGTTCACCGCTATTTGGGTGCTGCAAATCAAGCGGTATCCTTTCCGGCCGTTTCTGCAATACCTAATTGGGGGTTTGACCACAAGCTAAGTGGCCTGGCCTACTTATACGTTGTGCTGCAAATGGACAAAGACCAAAGCATCTGGCGCGGCGAACCTGAAATTACTGCCCGGGTGCGGGGCCGCAAAATTTACGACCCACGTTCAAACACCACAGAATACAGCGAGAACCCTGCTATTCAGCTGCTGGATTATCTGCAAAATACTGTTTACGGTAAGGCCATTGGTGCTGGCCGCTTAGTGTTACCCAGCTTTATTGCTGCGGCTAACTTGGCTGATGAAACTGTAAACAGCACTGTAATTCAGAATGGCACGCCAACGGCCTATAGCCACAAGCGCTTTAGCAGCAATACGTATGTAGATACGGGTACTTCAGTATTTAACAACGTTCAGCAAATGCTGTCGTCAATGCGTGGCAGCCTGCCAATTGGCAGCGGTTCTCTGCGCCTGCAAATTGAAACCGAAGCCAGCCCGGTGTTTTACTTTAGCCATGGCCGCAGCGAGCAACTTAACCATGCCACCATAACCGGAAAGATTAAAAGCAACGGCGGCGGCAAGAAAGACCGGTTTAACCGGGTAGTGGTGCGATTCCCGAATGCTGCGCTTGATTTCGAACGCGACGAAGTATTCTATCCGGACAGCGAGGATCCGCTTTTTGCTGAATGGTTGGCCGAAGATAACGGCGTATTGCTTGAACAAAATTTCGAGTTCAACACCATTACCAACAAAGCCGAAGCGCTGCAAATGGCACGGATCATAGCCATGCGTAGCCGATTTCAGCTGCAGTGCGGTTTTGTTGCCAGCCCGGCTGCTATTGTGGTTGAGCCCGGCGACGTAGTAGGCATAACCGACGATACCCGGGGCTGGGACGCTAAACCATTCAGGGTAGAGCAGGTAAAATTAAAAGACGATGGCGATGTAGAGCTGGAGTTTATTGAACACCAGAACGCCATTTATCCATGGAACGGTACCACCTATGAAGAACGCATTGGCGGCACTAACCTGGGCGACCCAACCAACATACCCGCGCCAACCGGTTTAAGCATTGCGCCGGATCTAACATTAACCAGCGGCGGCCGGTTAACCTGGTCAATGGCTAACAATGCCTTTGTGCGCCGTTTCCGGGTAAAAATATCAAACGCAGAGGGCGAGTTTTTTAGCGAAGAAACTATCGCCCGGGCAATGGTGCTGCCGCTGCTCGATGCCGGCGAATACACCATATCGGTATTTGCGCTAAGCACCCTTAATACATTATCGCCACCGGCAGTTATTGCTTTTAACTTAGTGCAGCCGCAACCGCCAACTGACATACAGTTCACCCTGGGCAACTTTGAAATTGAAGCCCGCCCGGTGCTGGCCGGCGCCGGCCTGGGTACCCAGTTCGAGTTTGCTATTGGTGATACCACTACAGTTCGCGGCCGTGGTATTAGTCTTATATTCACCGGGTTGGCACACAGCACTGAATACATCATATTTGCCCGAACAGTTAATGCGCTTGGCATATCAGCATGGATAAGCCGAACAGTAAGCACCACAGCCAATGGCGCCAATATTGTCGATCTTATCGGTGAAGATGTAGGCGCATCAATATTTGATGATGTTGTAACCGCCGTAAACAGCAACCTGCAGCAGACGGTTGAAGATGCATTAATTGACGTTCCGACCGATGTAGAAGTGCAGCAGCTTATCAACGACAGCATTGCTACCGTTAACGCCGCCGATACCGAAGATCCACGGGTGCAGGTGCTTTACGATGTCATGGCCGTTATTGGTGAGCAGGAAAACCGGGCTGAAATAAAGCGCACCGACTTTTTAATTGCGCAAGAGAACCAGGTAAGGGCCGCTGCAATAACCGAGCTAAGCGCCGCAGATACCGCCATACTGCAGCAGGTGCAACAGGTAACTACTGACTTGCAAGGCAACAGTGATGCATTAGCGTTGCTGCAGGGCGTTGTTACTAACCCTGTTACCGGCCTTAGCGCATCGTTTAGCCTGGCGCAACAGGCGAAAACTACTGCCGATGGTAATAGCAGCAGCATTAGCCAGATACAAAATGATGTTAGTGATCTGGATTTAGGCTTAACTGCTAACGCTAACTTTATACAGCAAGTTGATATTAAAGCCGCTGCCGCTCAGCAAGCCGCTGACAGTGCGCAGTCAACTGCGAACAGTGCAGTATCATCCGTTAACAGCCTGACGGCCACAGTCAACAATGCCACCACTGGCTTAAGTGCGACTAACCAGTTGGCGCAGCAGGCCAAAACCACAGCTGATGGCGCAGTATCATCTGTTAACAGTCTAACGGCCACAGTTAACAATGCTACCACTGGTTTAAGTGCCACTAACCAGCTGGCGCAACAGGCCAAAACCACAGCTGATGGTGCAACATCATCAGTAAACAGCCTGACTGCCACGGTTAACAATGCTACCACTGGTTTAAGTGCGACTAACCAGCTGGCGCAGCAGGCTAAAACCACAGCTGATGGCGCAACATCATCAGTAAACAGCCTGACTGCTACGGTTAACAATGCTACCACCGGCTTAAGTGCCACTAACACCCTTGCGCAGCAAGCCAAAAGTACTGCCGATGGCGCCGTATCATCGTTAACAACGCTGCAATCGACAGTTAGCGGTATTGATGATGAACTGGGCAGCGCCCAGCTATCACTGCAGGCCACCATAAACGAACTTGGTGAAGTTAGCGCCCGGGCTTTTTTTGGGGTTACCAGCGTAGCCGGCGGCGTTGCCCGGGTAAACGGCATTGTTATAGATGGCGCTACCAATACCCTGGAGTTCAGGGCCGACACCATGCGGCTAACCAACACCGCTGGCGTAGTGCAAATGTATTACGACACCGGCACGGCGCGCTGGGTATACAACGGTGATTTAATTGCGGCCAACTTTAAAACGGCCAATAGCGGTTACCGGGCCGAAATGGGCACCGGCACTTACCCGTTTTGGTACGGTACCGGCACCAAGAACCTGACCAATGCGCTGTTTGCGGTAGACACTGCCGGCAACGTTACTATGCAAAATGCTCAGTTTAACGGCGGCACTATCCGTATGATTGGCGCCACTGCAATGAGCATTGAAAGCCAAACGCCTTTTGGTCCGCACAACTTGCTGGAGTGGAAAGGTAAAAAGGTTAACGGCGTTAACTGGGATACCGGCACTAACCAGCCAATTCTGAGCGGCCTGTTAAAAGGCAATGCCAGCTACTACTACAGCGCAAATGATGAAGTATATTTTGCCGGCTCAATTCTGGCCGGCACGCTTCGCAATGCGCAGCAGTCTACGCAGCTTGCCTCAAGCGCTGATGTTGAAACCGGTTTTTATACCAGCAACGGAGGTACCATAACCATTAAATGCAGCTTTAGCGCCAGTAAAGGGCAATCCGGCGCGGGTTCCTGCCCGGTTAGTTCTAACCCAACCGGCACAATGTATTTAGACCGCTGGAATGGCAGCGCCTGGCAACAGGTTGCATCCCAGGCAATGGTGGGCGTTTATCAATGCTCTGCTGAATCCGGAGAATACATTGCCAGCTGGCTGTTAAATGGCAGCTTTACCTATACCGATAACCTGCTTACTACAGCTAACCGCCGTTACCGCTTGCGGGTAACACATAACACGCCAGTGCTGCCAAACGGCTCGCAAAATTTAAGTTTAATAAGTGAGGAATAAATGGCATTAAGCCCAATAAAACCGCTGTACAGCGCCAGCGCTACGGCCACCAATGGCAGTGATATTATCACCGTTACTGGCGGCATTGATTGCAGCTGGTTAAAGTCCGGATCTATTATCGCCCTGGGTACCCGGCAATTAGTAGATGCAATAAGCGGTACCGCGCCAGATGGCAGCGGCGTTAGCGCTATTAAGCTACGCCGCAACTGGACCGACCCAACCACCACCGCCGCCTTGCTGGCCTTTATGAGCTGGGAGGGTTTAGCCGATGCAGTGGTTAAGCTTAGAAACTTAGCCGAAGCCAACGAAAGCGCCTTACAGGGCGCTTTTTCATTTATGGGCAACTGGTCTGCTGCAGCCGGCAACTTACCACCCACGCCGGCAGAGGGAACCGGCTCGCAAATGTACCGCATAAGCTCCGCCGGCACGATGGCCGGCCGGGCCTACCGTGTAGGCGAGCATATTTTTTATGACCAGTTTACCAGCCAGTGGCGGTCAACCGTGGAGCTTGCCAGTCCCTTTAGCACCAGTTTGCTTGCTAATAGCGATATAGCCTCATGGAAAGCTGCATTGGAAATAGAGGGCGCGTTGCCAGCGCCAGACAACATAGATACTTTAGTCACACCGGGGCGGTATTTTGGGCCCGGTGCATCTGGAGTTGGCTACCCAGGCTCAACCACTTACGGATTTGTTCGGGTTACAGGTAAGCGGAACGCCGTAGTTGAGCAAGAAGCATCGTTTATAAATTCTGAACTTAATGAAAGCTATACCAGAAGCGGAACTGATGACGGATTGAATTGGACGCCCTTTATTAAAAACATTAACGCAAAGGATGTCACCGCAAGCAACACAGACAACACCAGAGGCAGGATGCTGAAAGTTGGCGATGGTGGTTTAATGGCGTCATTAGAGCTACGCGGTTCTATTTATAGCACTGGCACTCCTGCTGATATGTATTCAAGAGGAACTGCTTTTGGTTTTGCAGCAGGCGGCGAGCTTCAGATACCCGGCTTGGGCTTAGGGGATTATGGTGTATTGGAAGCGGGCGGACAGTGGACAGACGGTTCAGGCGGATACGCGTCAGCGTACAGAAAGTTCACTATTAACAATACAATTTACATTCAACAAAGGGCAAGCGATACAACTTGGACAACCTGGACCCGGCTGCTAAAAGTCGGTGACGGCGGATTAATGCGAAATGATGGGTTAATGCTTTCAGAACCGACTCCGCCTGAAAATTGGATCACTGGCCTATACGGAACAAATGCTTCTTGGGCAAGCTCGCCTTATCCGGGCGTAGACGGAAATAACCAAGGATATATGATTACCCTGAAACACCCGGATCCTACTTATGGAATGCAGATATGGGGTTCTCTTGGTTTAGATGATTTAAGAATCCGCCGGATGGCAGCAAATACTGTTGAAAACTGGAAAAGCGTAACCCTTGTGGAAAAAGGTTCTAACGCGAATGGAATTTATTCTAAATACTCAGATGGCTTATTAATTTGTTCTAAGAATTACAATGAAACCACTAACGTTAATGTAGCGGAAGGGGCGCTTTACAGAAACGCTGATGGCATAGTCTGGACCTTTCCTCACCCTTTTTTAGTTGGTTATCCAGTAACATTAACTGGGCAGTTCCCCACAACAGGGGCATGGCTTAGCCAGCGAGTTCAAGGGGCTGTCAACCAAGCAATATATTACTGGCAAGCTGCATTACCTTTAACTGGTGACGGAGTGGCTGATATATGCGCTGTTGGCAGATGGAAAGTTTAAGGAAAGCTTATGAAAATCATACTATCACCAACTGCATCAGCTGTTGCTGACCAACTACCGTTTGTTACCGGCGACACCGTTACTTACCGTGGCGAAACTTACGACCTGGCACCGTTGCCTGATGGTGCCACCGTTGAAGCGGACAGCCCGTTTATTGGCGTTATAAGCCGTATAAACGGCGAGCTGCAATTCAAACTCGAATACCAGTACAACTCTGCATTAGCTGAGCCTATTCAGTCAGCAAATTGGGACAGCTATACCTTTACTGTAATAGATGGCCAGTGCCCGGATCCTATTGTTTATAAGCCGGTTGAAACCGAACCTGAACCTGAACCAGAGCAAGAGGTAACAAATGCCGATTAAATGGAATACACTAAAAACGGCTGAGCAAAAGG
Source organism: Arsukibacterium sp. UBA3155 (assembly GCA_002364615.1). Lineage (GTDB taxonomy): Bacteria > Pseudomonadota > Gammaproteobacteria > Enterobacterales > Alteromonadaceae > Alishewanella. The sequence continues at coordinate 95,815 of DEYP01000029.1, forward strand.
CTGCTGAGCAGCTGGAAGTATTGGCTCAACAAGCCCGCGAAAAGCGTGATCAGCTATTAAAAGAAACTGATTTTTACATGCTGCAAGATGCGCCACCGGCGCCAGCGGGTGTCACCGAATACCGGCAGGCCTTGCGAGATATTACAGATCAGCCTGGCTGGCCAGACAATATCGAATGGCCTAATTTATGATTAGCGAGTAAAAGAACCATATTCGCGCAGCACAAAGTTAATTTTTGAAATGAAGCCTTGGGCTGCCTTGGTGTTTTCAAGTCTATTAAACTGTAGATATGACAATATTTTCACAAGATCATCGCGCTGATGAATATTACTGTCCAGTGTTAAAGAAGCGATGAAACGTTCAGCCAGCATTAGGCCAGCACTGCTGCTATCTAAATCATCGACTGCAACATTCCACTCTATTTCTGATCTATAAGTCATTGTAGTTACCCCAAATTCAATTTACTGAGGCAACTTTAATAACTATAATTCAGCAAAGCAAAGATCTGCGTCAGCGATAATGAATTTTGAGCGCTATTTTCTTTCTAAAAAATAGAAATGAAATATTCTATTGAATATACAATAAGATAAATAGTCATTTCTTGACGCGGCCGGCTGGGGGAAACTCATTTTGAGTTTTTCCAATGTAATAAGTGTTTTTGAATTTAATGTTCGATATTTTAAAAATCTATTGGTGAAAAAAATCGAACTGGAAAAATTTCTTAAAATTTGTCACTTTCAAACAGCTTTCAGTGCTTTTTTACCGCCCATAGCCATCTTACCAGTGGCAGCTTCCTCAGTATGGTTTGTCGTGGGACAAAATTGGGGCAGTACAAAGACCGCTTCAGTCCGCAACTGTCCAACAGCTACCGTTGAAACCCCTGCCAGTAAAGGACAGGGGCGGACAGCAAAACAAAGGCAGAGGGTTCGAATCCATCTCTGATATTGGGCGGTTTATCTTATACAGTGTACTACTGTATTTTTATAAAATTTTGATAATATTTTTATACAAGAAATGCCTAAACAAAAACAGCGCCCATAAAGCGCTGCTTTTATTGTAATTTTTGGTGCGTCCTAGTGGACTCGAACCACCGACCCCTACCATGTCAAGGTAGTGGGTTAGCTATTCACCTTGCACTATGGTTATATTTTTAGAGTTAAGGATTGTGGATGCTTTGTGATATTTTTCTAAAGCGTCAATAATGAAGTACTCTTTTGACATAACTTGCTCCATGCATTCCCCTGCCTCTGATTGACTAATTACTAACTCATAAAATGCACCTGGCTGAAGAACAGGAAAACTACCTTTCTGTGGTTCTAAATAAACTTGTAGCAGCCTCTTACTATAAACCCCAAACTTATCTCTTATAGATAGAGCTTCCAATGTTATTGGTCTTGTGCCGGTGTTAACTACTCGTAGAGTAACTTTTGGGATGTTGCTGACCTCTGTACGTCCTTTAAAACCATCCATCGTAAAATATTTTGGCTTCTCCACAATTGTTGCTGAAACCTTTAATTTGTATGTGTCACGTCGATGATTTTCATTTACCGCCCACATTGCAGCAATCACTGCCCCAATTGTTCCAAATGACGTTAGCCAGTCAGTAAGCTTTACTTCAATTAGTATTCCAGCAGACATGCCAAAAATATACCCTACAGCCAGCAATAATAAGCAGGTCAAAACGATTACCGGGTCAGTTATGAATTTCATCTAATTCCCTATCATTGCCTTAAACAATTTTTAATCCTTTCTTACCAGCCATAGCCATCTTACCGGTGGCCGCTTCCTCTATGTGATCACTCCACCATTCCATTAGCTTACGCCGGCGTTCCAGATAGGTGGCTCGGTTATATGCTGACCTAACCTGGTCTTTACCCTTGTGTGCTAACGAGGACTCAATTAGGTCATCATCAAAACCGATTTCATTCATCGTGGTGCTGGCTAAAGATCGCAAGCCGTGTGATACAAGAACGCCCTTATAACCCATGCGCTGAAGTGCCCGGTTGGCTGTTTCTGAATGGGTTGGCCGGCCTTGGTTACGTTCGCTCGGGAATAAGTATTCTGACCGGCCGCTTATAGGTTTTATAAAATGTAGCAGCGCTAATGTTTGCGGGGTCAAAGGCACAACATGGGCACGCTTTTTTTTCATTCTTTCGGGCGGAATTGTCCATAGCATCTTGTTGGTGTCAATTTCATCCCATCTTGCCCCGGCTGCTTCTGCTGGCCGAACCATAGTATGCAATTGCCACTCTATTAAGCAGCGTGTCATAACGCGAATTTGCGCGTAGCTTAATGATCGCATTAAATCCGGCAGCTGCTCTGGCCTAATGGTCGGCATGTTAGTTGTTTCCGCTCTTGCAAAGGCTGCCTTTATTCCGGCCAGCGGATTGTGCTGCAAAATGCCGGTATTAACACACCATGTCATCATTTCATTAAGTCTTTGACATACCCGTGTAATGGTTTCGCGTTTATCCGCTGCTTCTAAAGGTTGTAACGCATCGATAACTAATGGTGCTGTCAATTCACTGACGGGATAATTGCCAAGGGTAGGGTATACATGATGATCAAACGAACTGCGAATATTTGATGCATGCCGCTCGCTAACCTCAGAAAATTTGACAGCAAACCATTTCTCAGCAACGTTTTTAAGTGTGGTGCTAACTTCCCGCCGGCGCCGGCCGGCTCGATCATCAATCCACTTTTGTGGGTCAACGTCTTTTTCTAACAGTTCACGGTATTCAGAACGCAGCTTTCTGGCCTGAGCCAATGAGGTTTCAGGATAGGATCCAATCTTAATGTAATTTGTTTTACCGATGTGCGGGCGCTTGTATCGGAATAGCCAGCTTTTGCTGCCAGCCTTTGTGATCCGCAGCTCTAAACCGTCGCCATCATACAGCGAATAAAGCTTTTCTTTTGGCTTCGCTGAGCGAACTTCCGTGTCACTTAACGGGTTTGTTTTTATTGCCATTTTTAGCCTTATGATACTACAGCTTTGCACTACAAGGGGCTGTAGTATCATCCGTAGTATCAAAATTCGTTGTCCCAGTTGAACCATATTGAACTAACTCGAACCACAAGATCAACTACAAGCCTTATTTTTATTGGCTTTGCCGAACCTTATCAAACCTTGCTTAACCACGCTGAACGACTTATTGGCTGCCCCAGCAGGAATCGAACCTGCAACTGCCCCTTAGGAGGGGGCCGTTATATCCATTTAACTATAGGGCAATTGTGCGGGAATTAACGCGCGAAAGTTTAACAGAATAAACGGGTCAAGTGAACGACAAAACGGGTCGCTATTACTCGTTTAATGCTGGCGTTTTTTATAAACCGGAACTGTTGATGCTTATCAGGTCACCGATTTGCAAGTGGCTTACCAGGGTAGGGGTGCTGGCACTTGCCCAGGCATTGTCGCTGCTGATGTCGGTAATTCTCAGGGTTACCGGGCTTTTATGCAGCTTTTCCAGGCCATCTTTACCGGCAAAGCGCTGGATTTGCATCACTGTAACATTGTCACCCAGCTGTAAACCCTGGCGGGAGCCTTTATTAATAGCAACCTGGTGTTGATCAATATGACTTACCTGAGCCAAAAGGCCCTGACACTGGGTGTGTTGCTGGATGTCTTTAGCGACGGCTTTTAGCACCGTATCAATTTTCTGGCCGTACGGCTGCAACCAAAACTGCTGACTGTGGCTGCCTGCTACCTTCAGTTCGCTGTTCCACTCTGCCTGAGTACGATATTGTTGCTGGTATACCAACTGGTTGTCGAAAAGGTCATACAAGGCAACATCAAGCGCAAAAAAACGCTCGAAGCTATCGTCCTGCCAAAACCGGTTAGTGCGCTTACCTAAGGACAAATCAGTGATATTGGTTACCAGTACAAACTGTTGGCCGTCGGTGAAAAGCTGGCGGTTGATGCTGTCGGTCATCAGCTCAGGTTTCAGACTATAGTCAACGGCAGTGACCAGCAGTGCAGGAGAATAATCCTGTAAGTGGCGTGACAATTGGGCAGTAGCGTTTTTATCCAGCTCAAATAGTTGACCATAAATGGCGTCGCGTCGCGCACCAAGCTCAACCTGGGTCAGTAAAAGTGGTTTTTTCTGATGGCTGCCTTTGCACAGTTGTTGTTGCGGCAATATTTCGGCCTGCAGGGTAACGGTAACAAATTCGCTGCCATAGTTTTCACTGAGCAGCCTGATTTCTCTTATCTCTGAATTGCTGTCCAGCGTAAGCTGATGTTGTTGCATTACACCGGCAACCAATTGCTGCTGGCTCGATACCCTGACACCGGCAAACAAAGCCGCCCGTTCCAGGGCATCACTGATAGCGGCCTGCTTGGCCTTAGCGACATCACCGTGTTCTATGGCAGCCTGGCCAGTCATTTCAAACCAGTTGGCAGACAGTGGGCTGCTTAAGAGCAGAGTACAGCAGGCGCTGACTAATAATGGTAATTTCATAACCCGCCAAAAATACGTTGATAAAAGCGTCATGTGGTAATTAAAGCAAAAACTATGCCTTACTTTGCTTACACCGCATGGTTGTGTTGACCTTTGACTGAAATTTAAGAAGATGGCGCAAATTTTGCTTATTGATGATGGTCAAGAATTTATTTTTAAGTACTTGCTGCTAAATGCCCGGGCGCATTGCGCCACTAAACCCTGATGACGGATGCTAAATGATGAAATTAACGGTTTTTACTTTTTCTGCACTGTTATGTGCCTTATTACTTGTTGGCTGCAGTCAGCTTTTCGACAAGCATATCGAGTATGTGCCGGTTAAGCCTGATGCATTTCCACTGTTGCAGGCCGTAGGTATGGCACCAATCTCATTGCAGCCGGGGGAGTCTGACAGTCAGAAAATATTGCTGGCCATGAGGGCGTCAAAGCTGGAAGCTTATCGTGAATTAGCTGAACAGGTGTATGGCCAAAGAATTGACAGCACTAACAGTGTTAAGTCGATGGTAGCGGGCAATGACCAGTTCGGTACATCAGTACAAGGGGTTATTCGTGGCGCCAGAGTGGTGAAAACCTATGCAGTGGATGATGCCTATATTACTGAGCTTGAGCTTGATTTTGAGCAGGTGTATCACTTATACCAAAATGTGTATCCGCGTCAGACGATAAAAAGCATTCACTATTACTGAAGTTTTACAGAATTATTGAAGTTACACAGAAAAAGCAGGTGGTTAAGCAGCGCAGTTTAGCAGGGGGATCAGGCCTTAATGCCTTTGCCAATGTTATCAACCGTTGGCTTGCCTTTATTGGTGTAGGTTAAACCCGATTTTCCTCTGGCTGATAACAACTCCGTTTTCAGCCGCTGCAGGGTAAGCTGACTTTGCTCCAACGTGATCTGATTAACGTCATTTTGTTGTTTACAGCTTGCCAGACTGTCTTCCAATTTACCGATTTGCTGTTTAAACCAGGGCTCAGCGCGTGCGGCTTGTAACTGTTCGCTTGCAGCAATGCTGGCGTCCGTAGTTTGAATTTCAGTTAAGGTTTGTTGTTTCTCAGTAGTAAGCGTGTTGAGTGCTTCTATATCGCGGGAGGCAAGGGCGGCAAGTTCTTGCCGCAATAGCAAAAGCAGCGCGTCCAGTTGCGCTTGCTGTTGCTGTAACAAGGTGTTCAGAGGTTCAAATTGGCTGTTCATTATTTATTAAACAAGTCACCTTCAAATTGCATAATTCGCCGGGCAAGTTGCTCAACATTTACTTTGTATTTGCCTTCGGCAATAGCCTGCTTAATTTTATCAACCTTTTCCTGATCGACTCCGCTTGCCGCGTTGGCTTTTTCCTGCAATTTAGTAAATTGCTTGGCCTGAGGCGTAATAGAAACCGAGTCCTGACGCTGGGCAGCACCTTGCTGGGTTGCCTGTTGTGTCGCATTTTGTTGCACAGTGGCTTGCTGACGCTGAGCCCCCTGATCAACCTTGTCGTTTTTAACCTGAGTAGTATTCTGCAGGTTATTGATATTTATAGCCATGATAGAACCTCTTTACCTTAAACCAGTTCCCTATGTTCAGGTTAACGGCTGAGCTTTAAAAAACTTTAATTTATTTTTCTAAAATTTTACTCTGACCTGATTAACAGCAACCACCTCGGTCTGGATCTTCCTGCCAGACTGCTGATTTTGTACTGCTATGGTATCACCCAGTGTACCATCCTGCTCGGCGATACCACTTGCGGAGACACTAAGACCGCTGTTGTCAATCAGTATTGTAACAACATCTCCACGACAGACAAGGCAAAGATCCTGCATTGTAATCAGTTGTCCGTTATTAAGCGCTCGCTTACTGCGCGCGCCAATTATCTGACGCGGATCGGTAACCAGATTGCCTCTGACGAAACGTCTTTCTTTATCTTCGACCTGTAGCATATCGGCAGTGATGACGGTTCCTGTAGCGATATTTTGGCGCACCGTAACCGCCTCGACGATTTCAATGATTTTTACTGGCACATACAGTTGCCAGGGGCCGGGCTGAGTACAACTGATATTAACGGTAATTTGCCTGGAAGAATGGTGTTGTGGGCGACTGAACTGTGGCGTTTCTGCGCAAACTTTATCACCAATGCGATTATCCAGTGGTACCACAGTCAGTTCGACCCCACTGTCAGGCGCAAGGTTAAGTTCTTGCGAAAGCCATTTTCCGGTCATTTCTGTTAATTGCTCTGGGCTGTATTGCAATAATTCTGGTTGCTTTGCAAAGCTCAGATTACTGATTAAAAATAATGAGATAAAGAATATCAGATAAAAATTTTCGTACTTGTTCATATGGTTTCAGCTATGCTTTACAGGCTAACCGCTATACCATTGCTGGTATAACAACGTTTAATTTCTGCCAGACACCGAATTAGTAACTGATTTAGTGTGATCGGCACTCTACTATGGCTGCTGCTTTGTTATTGCGATAGAGGTTGCTGCAATAATAACGCCATAATGTAGAAGACAGGAGTGGTACATGGCCAGTATTTTAGATTCGGTGAACCAGCGAACGCAACTCGTCGGACAGAACCGGCTTGAGCTGTTGCTTTTTAAACTTGAGGGCCGGCAACGCTTTGGCATAAACGTGTTTAAAGTTCGTGAAGTGTTGCAGTGTCCGCCATTAACCGCTATTCCGAAGCGTAACAAGCTGGTTAGAGGCATAGCCCATGTAAGGGGCCAGACTATTTCAGTGATTGACCTTAGCCTGGCAACCGGGGGCAAGCCGGTTAGTAATCTAAGCACCGCTTTTATTATTATCGCCGAGTTTAATCGTTCCGTGCAGGGGTTTCTGGTCAGTTCGGTAGAGCGCATTATTAATATTAACTGGGATTCCATTATGCCGCCGCCAAAAGGCACCGGTGGCAAGCAAAGTTATCTGACTGCAATAACCGAAATTGATAAAGAATTGGTAGAAATTCTTGATGTAGAGAAAATTTTAGAGGAGATTTCGCCGTCACCAACATCCGTTAGTAGTTCGTCGGTAGACACCGCAACCATTAATAAGGATTTGGGAGACCGGTTAATTTTAATTGCAGATGATTCCACCGTAGCCCGCAACCAGGTGAAAAGGGCACTGGAAGGACTCGGCGTTAAGATGCACCTGGTACACAACGGTCGTGAAGCCTTAACTTACTTGCAGCAGGTGGCAAAAGAGTGTGAGGTGTCAGTGACTGAAAAAGTAGGTTTACTGATTTCAGATATTGAAATGCCAGACATGGATGGTTACACCCTGACAGCAGAGATAAGGCTTGATCCGAAACTGAAAAACCTGCATGTTATTTTGCATACGTCATTGAGTGGAGTTTTTAATCAGCAAATGGTTAAAAAAGTGGGCGCGAACGACTTTATTGCAAAATTTAATCCGGATGAGCTGGCAGAATCGGTGCAAAAATGGTTGCATGCAGAATAAGCATTAAGGGCAAGTAGTGACCAACAAAGAGCTACAGGAAGGCGAATACAAGCTGTTCAGGGATTTTCTCGAACAGCAGTGTGGCATTGTGTTGGGCGACAACAAACAATACCTGGTAAAAAGCCGGCTTGGCCCCCTGATGCAACGGTTTAACATCGCTACGTTATCGGAGTTAGTTGCCAAAACGTTGAGTCCTTTTGAGCGTCAGCTGCGCTCTGCCGTTATAGATGCTATGACCACTAACGAAACATTGTGGTTTCGTGATAGTTATCCTTATGAGTTATTAAAGAAACAAATTTTGCCGGAACTGGAAAAAAGCTGCCGCACCCTGAAGATTTGGTCTGCCGCCAGCTCTTCCGGACAGGAGCCTTATTCCATTGCCATGACGGGGCTGGAATATCAGCAAAGCCGGCCTGGATCATTTAGCCTGGGTTTAAATATTCTGGGTACTGACATTTCCAATACCATGCTCGAGCATTGTCAGCGGGCAGAATATGATGGTTTAGCGCTATCCCGTGGCTTGTCGCCAGAGCGACGCAGCCGTTTTTTCGAAGACAGTGGCAACGGTATGATGCGGGTTAAGGATTTCGCCCGCAAGAATGTCAGTTTTCGCCATTTAAACTTACTTGATAGCTATAGCTTATTAGGTAAGTTTGATATTATTTTTTGTCGCAATGTGCTTATTTATTTCTCTCCTGATTTAAAAGCTAAAATTATCAAACAGTTCGCCCAGTCACTGAATTCAAGAGGCTATTTGTTTCTTGGCGCGTCTGAATCTATCTCCAGCGTTAATAATGATTTTGAAATGATACGCTGCAACCCCGGAATTATTTACCGCAAAAAAGTTTAGTTACAACTGCTGAAAAACTGGCCTGTGTTTTGCATTTGATTTGCCATAGTTCGACAGAAGGTGGCAAAAAAATGGCAATCAGTTTTGAAAAAGCATTTGGAATGCATCCTCATGCCTTAATGATCCGCGAAAAACGCTCTGAAGTGCTGGCTGAAAACATTGCTAATGCCGACACGCCAGGTTACAAAGCGAAAGATGTCGATTTTCAGCAGGCACTGCAACTCGCCCAGTCCCGCCGCGGACAAAGCGCCAGCCGCACTCACGAACAGCATTTTCATATTGCCTCTACTATGGCAAAGGATACGTTATTCCGCCAGCCAGACCAAGCCGATACCGGTGATGGTAATAGCGTTGACATTCATCGCGAGCGTAACGCCGTTATGCAAAATAACCTGGAATATCAAACCAGTTTAACCTTCCTTAATAGCCGCATTTCAGGATTGAAAAAGGCGCTAACCGGTTCGGGACAATAATTATGAGTCTTTCAAAAGTATTTGATATCGCTGGCAGTGGCATGACCGCGCAGTCAGTAAGAATGAATACCACCGCCAGTAATATTGCTAATGCCAATAGCGTTAGCAGCAGTGCTGGCGAAACGTACCGCGGTAGGCACCCGGTATTCCAGACCCAGTTGACGGAAGCCAGACGACAGCAGGGCGATAGCGCCGGCGTTAAGGTGATGGGCATTGTCGAGTCTGATGCGCCGCTAAATGTAGAGTATGCGCCTAATCATCCGCTGGCCGATGAAAACGGTTACATCTATAAACCTAACGTCAATATTATGGAAGAGATGGCGAATATGATTTCAGCTTCTCGCTCTTACGAAACTAACGTGCAAACAGCAGATGCGGCAAAGCAAATGATTATGCGCACGTTGCGAATGGGTCAGAGTTAATAAGGAATAGCAGATGAGTACTATTAACAATAACCCGGCATTAGATGGCATGTACTGGGATGGCGGCAATAAAGTGCCGGAAAAAAACGACGGTGCTTTGACCCAGTCAGATTTTTTTGCTCTGTTGACCCAGCAACTGGCTTATCAGGATCCGACCAAGCCGGTAGAAAACGATCAGATGATTGCGCAGATGACTAACTTTACCATGGCAGATGGTATTGGCTCGTTGAATGAGAGCTTTAAGGGTTTTGCCGAAAGCATGACTTCAAATCAGGCACTGCAGGCATCTTCGTTGGTTGGGCGCAGCGTGCTAACTCAGTCTGACGAAATAGTCTTCACCGGCGAAACGCTGTCCCGTGGCCATATTAACCTCGATAAGCCGGCAGATAATATGCGGGTGCGGATAGAGAAAGCGAATGGTGAGCTGGTTACTAATTTTGACGTCAGTAATCCGGCAGTAGGTAAAAACGAATTTGTCTGGGACGGCACTGACGCCAACGGAGAGCCGATGCCTCCTGGTGTTTATAAAATTAAAGTAGAAGCCAGTTTTTCCGGTGAAAACCAATCAATACCGGTCAATGTGTTTACGCCGGTATCCAGCGTGAGCCTGGCAGGCAATGGCAAAGGAATTACTCTTAACCTGGTTGGGTTAGGGGCAGTAAAATTAACTGATGTTCTTGAAGTTTCTTACGGTTAAGCAACCGTTTAAGGTGAGGTGATTTATGAGTTTTCAAATAGCATTAAGCGGCCTGGCTGCAGCCCAGAAAGATCTGGATACCACGGCAAACAATATCGCGAACGTTAACACGACGGGCTTTAAAGAGTCACGGGCCGAGTTTGCCGATGTGTATGCTACGTCTATTTTTTCATCCGGGCGCACTAAAGTCGGTGACGGTGTGTCTACCTCCACGGTTGCCCAGCAGTTTAATCAGGGATCATTACAATTTACCAATAACTCGCTGGATTTAGCGATTACCGGTGAAGGTTTTTTTGCCACCACGCCTGATTTACAGTCACAGGACCTGACCTACACCCGGGCCGGCGCCTTTAAGCTGAATAAGGATAACTTTATTGTCGATAACCGCGGCAACTTTCTGCAGGGCTTTAACGTTGATCCGGTAACCGGTGAAAACAGCTCAGTCAGTTTAAGTACCTCTTCACCTATCGCCATACCGACTTCAGCGGGGGCGCCACGTGAAACCAACAATGTGTTTCTGAGCATGAACGTGGATTCCCGGGCTTTGCCAACAGCGGCAGTGCCGTTTAGTCCAACAGACCGGGCAACATACAATCATTCCACCTCGGTAACGGTTTATGACAGTCTGGGCGAGTCGCATATTCTAACCACGTATTTCAGAAAAACCGATACGACAGCACCGGCACCATCAGAATGGGAAACCTTTGCAGTTTGGGATGACCAAACCGCTCCGGGCGAGCCAATTCAGGGTAATAATATTCGCTTTGATTCCAGCGGTAATTTCATCACTCCACCAATCCCGGAAATAAGGCTACCTGCTGCGGTGTTAAACGATCCGCTAAATGGCTATTTAGATAACGGTGCGCAGTATGTTAATGATGTGGTGGTTAACTTTCGCGATGCTTCTGGCACCCGCACGCCCACACAATATGCATCTGGCTTTGATGTCAATAATTTAAGCCAGGATGGCACCACGGTTGGCAGCCTGACCGGGGTTGATATTGACTCTTTTGGCCGGGTGCTGGCAACTTACAGTAACGGCGACTCATCTTACCTGGCTCAGGTTACGCTGGTTCGTTTTGCCAATGTGCAAGGCTTAAAGCAGGTAGGCAATACGTCCTGGAAACAAAGCTTAACCTCGGGCGAGCCTATAGGTGGCCAGGGTAATACCGGTACCTTTGGCTCAGTAAACGCCTCGGCGCTGGAGCAGTCCAACGTTAACCTGACGACCGAATTGGTGGATTTGATCAGCGCCCAGCGAAATTTCCAGGCCAACTCACGCGCCCTGGAAGTGAACAGTACCTTACAACAGACCGTGCTGCAGATCCGTTAATATCTAGCTGCTTAATTGAGCTGAAACACCACCTCCGGGTGGTGTTTTTTTATCCGCTGTTTGCTATCAGGCCTAACTGGCATCAAAGTTGCTTTAAAGATATAGAGATGACTATCGGAGCGCATTATGGACCATTTGCTATATATCGCCATGAGTGGTGCCAAAGAAAACATGCACGGCATCAGCGTTCGGGCTAATAACCTGGCAAACAGCAATACCGTTGGTTTTAAAACAGATTTTGAACAGGCCAGAGCCATGCAGGCATACGGGGCTGGCTTGCCCAGCAGAGTATTCGCCATGACCGAGCAGCCAGGTCAAAACTTTGACGCCGGACCCATGATTATATCGGAACGCGAGCTGGATATTGCCATACAAGGCGATGGCTGGTTTGCGGTGCAGGATGCGGATGGCAATGAAGCCTACACCCGTGCCGGAAATTTGCAGTTAAGCCCCACCGGCATGCTGGAAACCGCTAACGGCCGGGCGGTAATAGGGGATGGCGGGCCAATACAACTGCCGGTACCGCTGGCCAAGTTAGAAATAGGGCAGGACGGTACTATTAGTGCGCTGCCACAGGGCGCGCCGGCCAATGCGCTGGAAGAAGTCGGCAGAATTAAGCTGGTTAACCCGATACACGCTGACCTTACTAAGGGCACTGACGGTTTGTTCCGGCGCAAAGATGGCCAGCTTGCCGCCGCCGATATTAATGTCAGCTTATTGCATGGTGCCTATGAGGGCAGCAACGTCAATGCCGTGGGCGAAATGACCTATATGATAAGCCTGCAACGGCAATTTGAGCTACAGGTAAAAATGATGAAAAGTGCCGAAGAAATGGACCAACAGCAAAACGCCTTGCTGCGGATCATGGGCTAGTTAACTGATTAATGGGCTTAGGCCCGGGAGGTAACAGATGCATCCAGCTCTGTGGATAAGTAAAACCGGTTTAGACGCAAAACAGCGTGATATTTCGGTTATTTCGAATAACCTGGCTAACGCCAGCACAGTCGGCTTTAAAAAAAGCAGGGCGGTGTTTGAAGACTTACTGTACCAGAATGTTAACCAACCCGGTGGACGTTCTTCTCAAAACTCTGAACTGCCAAATGGCTTGATGATTGGTGCAGGTACTAAGGTTGTTGCCACTCAGAAAAACTTTACTCAGGGCAATATGATAACCACTGAGAATAGTTTGGACATGATGATCCAGGGCCATGGTTTTTTTGAGGTATTAATGCCAGATGGCACCACTTCTTATACCCGCAATGGTCAGTTCACTGTTGATGGCGACGGCAATCTTGTGACTTCCGGTGCTGGCTTTCAGGTGCAACCCAATATTGTTATCCCCCCTGATGCCACCAGTATTACGGTATCGCAGGATGGTGAAGTATCGGTTCGGTTAGCCGGTCAGGTAGATAATGCGGTGCTGGGTCAGCTCACTGTGACTAACTTTATTAATCCGGCAGGTTTAGAGCCAACGGGACAAAACCTGTTTAAAGAAACGGCCGTTAGCGGCGATCCGGTGCAGGGTATTCCTGGTCTGGAAGGACTGGGCATAATTGTGCAGGGCTCGCTGGAAACCTCTAACGTTAACGTGACTGAAGAGCTGGTTAGCCTGATTGAATCACAGCGGGTTTATGAAATGAATTCGAAAGTGATTTCTTCCGTTGATCAGATGCTGGGTTTTGCTATTCAGCAATTATAAGTGGAGGCATTATGCGTGCTTTTATGCTGGTATTGTCCGCGCTATCTGCGGTCTTATTATTAACGGCTTGTGCCTCAACACAGCAGCCGTTCGCTGATGATCCGTATTACTCGCCGATACCGCCAGAACCAGCACCGCGTCAGGTTTTAAAAACCGGCTCGTTGTTTGCGCAGCATCAGTCTAATAGTCTGTATACCGACAATAAGGCCCGAAATGAGGGCGATATTATTACCGTGGTGCTGCGTGAGCGCACCCAGGCTTCCAAACAGGCGAAGCACGAAACGGGCAAAGACAGTAGCGTAACAGTCGACCCAATGGTGGGTCTTAGTGGTCGGGCGGTGTCTGTAGCAGGCAATGTATTACAGTTTGGCGCTAATTCTACTGCTGAATTTAAAGGTGATGCCAAAGCGGATCAGAGTAACAGCCTGGTGGGCGATATTTCAGTTAACGTGCTGCAGGTCATGGCCAATGGTAATTTGGTGATCCGGGGCGAGAAGTGGTTAACCTTAAATACCGGCAAAGAATATATTCGCTTAACCGGCATTATCCGGCCGCAGGATGTGGATGTGAATAACACCGTGGAATCAAATAAAATTGCCAACGCCCGGATTGAATACAGCGGCACCGGCGCACACCATTATGGTCAGTCGCCGGGTTGGTTAAGCCGGTTTTTCAACGGACCCTTATGGCCTTTTTAATAACGTGGCCTTTTTAAGAATGTGGCCTTTTTAAAAATGGCCATGTTTTGCGTCACAGTATGAGTATTTTAAAATGAACACTGCAGGCTACTTAGGAGTAAAAACCATGTTCCGGAATAAACTGGCTGGGTATCTGGTATTGCTGCTGACTCTGTCGCTGACAACTGGACCGGCAGATGCGGCGCGGATTAAAGATGTGGCCGATATCGAAGGCGTACGGTCAAACCAGTTGGTGGGCTATGGTCTGGTGGTTGGTTTACCTGGCACTGGCGAGCAAAGCCCGTTTACCGAACAAAGCTTTCGCACCATGCTGGCCAATTTTGGTATTAATTTACCGGCAGGTCAGCGCAGCCAGATTAAAAACGTGGCTGCGGTAGCGGTGCATGCGGAACTGCCTGCCTTTGCCAAGCCTGGCCAGACTATCGACATCACGGTATCGTCGGTAGGCAGCGCCAAAAGCTTACGCGGTGGTACCTTATTGCAAACGTTTTTAACCGGTTTAGATGGCAATGTGTATGCCATTGCCCAGGGCAGTTTAATTGTCAGCGGTTTAGGTGCAGAAGGTCTGGATGGTTCACGGATCCTGGTTAACACGCCAACCGTCGGCAGCATTCCAAATGGGGCCATGGTAGAGCGCGAAGTTATCTCGCCCTTTGGCAACGGTGATTTTATTACGTTTAACTTAAAAGAAGCGGATTTTACCACGTCAAAAAGGTTAACCGATGTCATTAATCAGTTTATCGGGCCTGACACCGCTTATGCAAAGGATGCCAGCTCGGTTCAGGTCAGGGCGCCGCGCGATTTATCCCAACGGGTGTCGTATCTGTCAACATTAGAGAATTTAGAGTTTGCCCCGGCTGATCATTCAGCCAAGATTATTATTAACTCCCGTACCGGCACTATTGTCATTGGCAAAGACGTCAGGTTATTTCCGGCGGCAGTCACGCACGGTGGTTTAACGGTTACCATTGCTGAAAACCCAGAAGTGGTGCAGCCTAATGCATTTGCCGAAGGGGTTACCGCCATTGAAGAAAATTCCATTATTGATGTTAACCGGGAAAACTCGCGCATGTTTAAATTTGATCCGGGCGTAACGCTGGACGATTTAGTGCGCACCGTTAACGCGGTTGGCGCGGCACCCGGAGATTTAATGGCCATTTTAGAAGCATTAAAAGAAGCTGGCGCCATTCATGGCGAGCTGGTGGTGATTTAAGATGAGCCTGACGAAAACTCAAGTCTCTTATCATGATGTAAATAGCCTGCAGAATATTAAAACTGCGGCTAAAACCGATGAAAAAGCAGGCTTGAGACAGGCTGCAGAACAGTTTGAATCCATTTTTATGAGTATGCTGCTAAGCAGTATGCGAAAAGCCAATGCGGCCTTTGAAGCCGAAGGCATGATGAATAGCCAGACCACTGAGTTTTACCGCGATATGCATGACAGTCAACTAGCGACTGATTTAGCCCAGAAAGGCGCGCTTGGTCTGGCCGATTTACTGGTTGCTCAACTTGACCCGACCGCGGCAATTAAACCCGCTAACAAGGATACAGAGCTGAAAATGCCCGGGGCGGCCAGTTTTAACCCGCTACCAGCGCGACCAGATAACAGTAGAGTACTGAGCAACAGCGAACTTAGCAGCAACGTCAAACACACGCTAAACGCTATTGCTGATTTACCTAAAGCATCTGCACCTGCAAATACGGTGATGCCCGCCTCTGTGTCCAAGGCAGCGGCGATCACGAAGCCTGACTGGCAAATTGGCTCGCCTGAGGAATTTGTCCGTAAATTATTACCGGCGGCAAAACAGGCAGCTAAAGCGCTTGGCTTAGATCCGATGGCAATGATTGCGCAGGCTGCCCTGGAAACAGGCTGGGGCCAGCGCATGATTAAGACGGCCCAGGGCGATAACAGTTTTAATTTGTTTGGAATAAAAGCCCAGCGCAATTGGCAGGGTGATAGTGCGGTGGTTGATACGCTGGAGTTTCGTGGCGGTGTTGCCCAAAAAGAGCAGGCCCGCTTTCGTTCTTACAGCTCGCCAGAGCAAAGTTTGCAGGATTACGCCAGCTTTATTAGTGACAGCCCCCGCTATCAGCAAGCGATGCAGGTTGCTGCCGAGCCGGCTGCATACTTTAACGAGTTACAGGCTGCGGGCTACGCTACCGATCCTGCTTATGCACAAAAAATAATGGCCGTGTATCAAAGCCCTGCATTTAACCAGGTGCGGGCCGAATTAAATGCCGCTCAAGATTTCAGCAATGGCGCCGATGAATAGCATGTTAGCCAACAAAAGTGGCGACGGAGCAACCTATGTCAGATAATTTACTTAAAATTGGTAGTTCAGCGGTGATGGCAAACTCCACGCTGCTTAATACCACAAGTAATAATATCGCTAATTTAAATACCCCGGGCTATGTCAGGCAGCGCACTGAGTTTGAAGCAGAGCAAATGGGTTTAGGGGTAGGAAAGGGCACCACCGAGCGGTTAGTGAGCGAGTTTACCCTGCAACAGTTGCGGCGTGACACCACTAATCTTGCCTATGCCAATCAGTATGTGTCAGAAGCTAACCGCATTGATGGCTTGTTCTCTAATCCGGCCAACAGCATTTCAACTGCAGTAAACGATTTATTTCAGAAGTTTCAAACTGCTAATAATGACCCCAGTTCAATCTCAACCCGATTACTGATTATCAGCAGCAGTGAATCGTTACTTGACCGTTTTGGCACGCTGTCAAATTTGGTGCTGGATCAATCAACTTATATTAATCAGCAGCTGGAGTTGGATTTACGCGCAACCAATAGCCTGATTAAAAATGTGGCCGATTTGAACAGAAACATTGCGAACTATGGAACTGGCAGTTCTAAACCGGTGCCGCTTAACTTGTATGATCAGCGGGATGAGGCTATCCGTCAGCTGGCGGAGAAAGTTCAGATCAAAGTGCTGGATGCCGCCAATGGTGAAAAGCTGGTGTTTATGGCAACAGGCCAATCGCTGGTCATTGAAAATGGTGAATTTGGTATTTTAAGTTTGCAGGGCAACCCTGATCCCAATGTAAAAGAATTACAGTTACAAAGCACTGCCAGACCGGGTGTTATAAGACAACTGGGTAACGAGCAACTGGGTGGTCAGTTAGGTGCTTTACTGGCCTTTCGGGACGAAACGCTTATTCCTACTCAAAACCAGTTGGGGCAGTTAGCGCTGGCAATGGCGGACTCGTTAAATGAACAAAATAAACTCGGCATGACCGGCAACGGTGATATTGGTAAAGACTTATTTGCATTACCAAGCTTTAACGGGCTTGGCTACAAAGAGAATACCGGTGCGGGTGCAGTGACTGCGGTAATTGAACCTGGCAGAGCATATCAGTTGCCGCCAAACGATTTTTTAGTCACTTTTGAAAGCCCCAGCACCTTTATTGTCGAAGCTGTTGATAGCTTTGGCAACGCTATTCCTAACTCTGCCATTACCCAAACCGTTGCTGGCTTTCCGGCGGTCTTAAACGCGGCCAGCAGCCCGGATGATGATTTGTATGGTTTACAGATCACCTTGAATGATAGTCTCGGCGCCTTTGCTGATGGCGACAGGTTCTTGTTAAAACCGCTGGCGGGTGCTGCCAGGCAGGTAACACAGCTTAGTAACCGGGCCGAAGATATTGCCTTAGCATCGCCAATCAGAAGTAGTGAAGCGGTTGATAACCTGGGTAATGCTGAAGTAAACGCACTGGTGGTGAGTAGCACCGATCCGGCATCATCAGTGTTCAGTCCGCCAGCTTCGTTAAGTGGCGCACCGTTTCAGGTTACCTATATTGGTGGTAATCAGTTTGAAGTGCGGGATAATACCAGTGCATTGCTCGGAACCACCCCGGCTTTACCAACCGGTCAGTTTAATAATATTATGGCCCAGGCAGGTTTAGCTAACTATGGTTTTGATTTTAATATTACCGGTGCGCCGCAAACCGGAGATGAGTTTATTATCGAATATAATGTGGGTGGCTTTAACGATAACCGCAATGGCTTAAAAATTGCCGCGCTGCAAACAGAAGATACCATGCGCCGCTATGCGGTAACCACCCCGAATGCCGATAACCAAATGAGTTTTAACGAAGCGTACGGCACTATGGTAAGCTTTGTCGGTGATAAAACAGCCCAAGCCAGGAATGGCCAGGCCGCGGCTGAGGCATTATATTCACAAACTCAGAACTTATTTGAATCGCTCTCAGGTGTTAGCCTGGATGAAGAGGCCGCAAATTTGGTCAGGTTTCAACAAAGTTATGCTGCAGCGTCTAAAATTATTTCAACATCGCAAACCATATTTGACACCCTGCTGCAGGCTGTGAGGTAACAATGAGAATTTCATTCAACACCAAATTTAACCAGGGCTTAAATGGCATTCTGGACACTCAGCGCCGCCTGCTTAAAGCGCAGGATCAAATGATTAAGCAAACCAAAATTCTGACGCCTGCAGATGACCCTTCGGGTAGCGCCAAGGTGCTGGGCGTTGGGCAAAATTTGTCGCAGTTAGCGCAGTTTGAGCAAAATGGTATCGCCGTTAAAAACAACCTTGGTGTGGAAGAAACGGTTCTGACCTCGGCCAGAACGGCAATGGACCGTGCCAGATTGTTGGCACTGTCTGCGGGTAACGGGTCTTATTCTGAATCTGAGCGGGAAGCGGTTGCCAACGAGTTAGAAGGTATTCAACAGCAATTGTTTGATCTGATGAATAGCCGCAATGTCGAAGGCGGCTTTCTGTTTTCCGGTTTTCAGGATAGCGTTAAAGCGTTTTCACTTGATGCCAGCACAGGGCAATACGTGTTTAACGGTGACGATGGTCAAAAATCGTTGCAGGTCTCCCCAGGGGTCGTGCTACCGGTAAATGACAGTGGAAAAAAAGTATTTGATAGCGTGCAGGTAACGCCGCAGCCAGGCGCTGCGGTGATCTCTGTGCCAGGGCCTACCAGTGCTAATGTCAGTGTGGCTAATCAGGCTCAGTTTAATAACTTTTATCGAAATAACTACGATAAATTAAATCCCGCCGACAATACGTTTAATGTGGTGCTAACCGCACCAAGTAATTATGAAATAACCCGGGGCGGCGTCTCTTTGGTGCCGCCGGTGACAGGAGCTTATACCTCAGGATCGCCTATTTCGTTTAATGGGCTGGAAATCAACATTTCTGGCCCGGCTGGGGCGGGGCAAGTTGATTTCGATTTACCTGCGCCCGAAAGAACCAATATCTTAAACACGATTTCTGAATTGATGACAGCATTGCGGGTGCCGGGACCAACTGATGACGCGTATCAAAGTAAAATTGCCAAAGCGATAGGTGAAATAGATTCTGCGTCGACCAGTGTTGCTGCAACCCGTTCGTCGATCGGTGGACGAATTAACGTACTGGATAGCATCAATGGCTCTAACGCCGATTTAGAAATTCTGGCGAAGCAATATCAAGCAGATTTGGCAGAGGTAGATTTTTCAAAAGTGATTGCCGACCTGACGAAAGAAGAAACTGCATTGCAGGCGGTGCAGCAAACCTTTAGCAGCATAACCAATACTTCTTTGTTTGATTATATTCGTTAGATTATAACCCCTTATTATCCATTGTGGACTGTTCGTTATGACCGGCAAATCGTTGCCGGTCTTTTTTTTTAACACTTCGCGCAATTTTTCCCTCAGAACCCCTTTTTTATACGCTTTTAAAAAAAAGTTTAAAGTTTCGGTTGCAAGCTCCGATAACTAAGTATCAGGCAAATCATCGCAACATTTTCAAAGTGATGGTTAGCAGCGCAAATAGTTTATCAGGAGAAACACCATGGCTTTATACGTCAATAGCAACATCAGCGCGTTAAATGCACAGCGTCAGTTAATGAACAGCGGTAACGCCCTGGACACCTCGTTTAAACGTTTGTCTTCTGGTTTGCGGATTAACAGCGCCGCTGATGACGCAGCAGG
>DEYP01000011.1 GCA_002364615.1 Arsukibacterium sp. UBA3155
GCCAATTTTACTTGACCACTACAAAGTTACCCATTGTATTAACCAGAACCGAAATACAGCAACTTCTATTAGTAATAGATCCTAAATATAAACTGATTGCCCAACTTTTGTATGGTAGCGGTTTACGTCTGATGGAAGCGGTTCGATTGCGGGTGCAAGACATTGATTTTGACTATCTGTCAGTAATGGTGTGGCAGGGAAAAGGTAATAAGAACCGTCGGGTGACGCTCGCAGCAGAGCTGATTCCTGACTTACATATACAAATTCATCACGTTGAACAGTACTTTCAGGCTGACTTCTATAACCCACACTATGCCGGCGTATGGTTGCCATATGCTCTCGCCCGAAAATACCCGGCAGCGCCTAAAGAAATGGGCTGGCAGTATTTATTTCCATCCGGCAAGTTAAGTGTTGATCCAGAATCTAAACTGCTGCGGCGTCATCATATAGATGAAACAACTGTCCGGCGAGCAGTTAAATTGGCGGCTCGACAGGCTAAAATTAAGAAAAATGTAACTTGCCATACTTTGCGCCATAGTTTTGCCACGCATTTACTGGAAGCAGGTGCCGATATTCGCACGGTTCAAGAGCAACTTGGCCATACCGACGTTAAAACTACTCAGATTTATACGCATGTTTTAAAACAAGGTGCCAGTGGCGTGAGAAACCCGTTATCGCAGTTGCTATAAAAAAGGGCGCCGCAGCGCCCTATTCATGAGTTAATCTCTGATTAGAAGCAATCACCTGGCACTCTCACGGTGCCTTCCATTAACACCCGCGCGCTGCGGCTCATAATGGCTTTGGTTACGGTCCACTCGCCATCAATTTTTTCAGCAGCAGCACCAACTTTTAACGTGCCCGACGGGTGGCCAAAGCGCACTGCTTCGCGAGCAGTACCACCTGCCGCCAGGTTAACTAACGTACCGGGAATAGCAGCAGCAGTGCCAATGGCCACCGCGGCAGTGCCCATCATGGCGTGGTGCAATTTACCCATGGATAACGCCCGAACCAGCAGGTCGATATCTGTCGCCCCCACTTCTTTACCACTTGACGATACATACTGCTGAGGTGGCGCAACAAAGGCGACTTTAGGCGTGTGCTGACGTACCGTAGCTTGCTCTACTTCGTTAATTAAGCCCATTTTCAGTGCACCGTAGGCGCGAATGGTTTCAAAACGTTGTAAGGCTGCCGCATCACTGTTAATAGCATCCTGTAATTCAGTGCCGGTGTAGCCAATATCTGCCGCATTAACAAAGATGGTTGGAATGCCGGCATTTATCAGAGTGGCTTTAATGCTGCCAATACCGGGGACCTCCAGCTCGTCGACCACGTTACCGGTGGGGAACATGGCACCACCCCCCTCGCCTGCGTCTGCCGCCGGATTTACAAATTCAATTTCTACTTCTGCCGCGGCAAAGGTAACACCGTCCAGCACAAAGTCGCCGGTTTCCTGCACTTCGCCATTAGTAACAGGCACGTGGGCAATAATGGTTTTACCAATATTGCCCTGCCAGATCCGCACGGTACAAATACCATTTTGTGGAATGCGATCTTTGGCAACCAGGCCGTTGCTAATAGCAAATGAGCCCACCGCAGCACTTAAATTACCGCAGTTACCACTCCAGTCGATAAAGGGTTTATCGATTGCTATCTGGCCGAAAATATAATGCACATCGTGATCGGCCTTACTGCTCTTACTTAAAATAACCGCTTTGCTGGTGCTAGATGTGGCGCCGCCCATACCATCGGTATGTTTGCCGTAAGGATCGGGACTGCCGATAACCCGCAACAATAGTTTGTCGCGGGCTGAGCCCGGCTTCTGCGCCGCTTCTGGTAAATCGTCGAGTTTAAAAAATACACCTTTACTGGTGCCGCCACGCATGTAGGTGGCTGGAATTTTAATTTGTGGTCTGGTCATAGTTGTTACCCCAAAAATAAATCAAAAAATTTGTGTGGAGTACGAGCCGACAATCTCTTTCTGCACTATTAGTTAATCTGTTAAGTCCGAGCCGACAACCCTATTTTGCTTGCCGCAGCAACTCCCGAACGCTTGCGCGTTCGTTCAGACACTCTGCGGCAACAAAACAGGCCATCGACTCTCCCTTGTCAAATTCGAAGTTTGCATCTCTCGACATTGTTGCTGTTACAAGTAGATATCAGCTCAACTTCACGGCAAAGATTAGAACCTCTGAAATGTTGTCACAGAGTGTCTGAGTCCTGCCGCAGGCAAAGGACGACAAATTCGTCAGGAACGAATTTGAACAGCCTTCGGCTGGCCTCTGGCGCAGGACAGGAAAGTCCTGCGTACTTGCTGTGACAAGCAGTTCAGAGCGTTGTAATCGCAGCCATTACTGCATACTTTTTTGAAACGCCAGTTAAACTGCACCTTGCAAAAAGTCCTGCGCGAAGCGCTGCAACACACCGCCTGCTTCATATATCGACAGCTCTTCTGCGGTATCCAGCCTACACGTCATCGGCACTTCAAGCGTTTCGCCGTTTTTACGGTGAATAACCAAAGTGAGCTCGGCCCGGGGCTTGCGCTCACCCTTAACATCGTAGGTTTCAGTGCCATCCAGGCCCAGCGTTTGCCGGGTGGTGCCGGGTTTAAACTCCAGCGGCAATACGCCCATACCAATTAAATTAGTACGGTGAATGCGCTCGAAGCCCTCAGCAGCAATCGCTTCAACGCCCGCCAACCGAACGCCTTTGGCCGCCCAATCGCGTGACGATCCCTGACCATAATCGGCACCGGCCACGATAATTAGCGGTTGCTTGCGCTTCATGTACGTTTCAATGGCTTCCCACATCCGTACCACGTTACCTTCAGGCTCTAACCGGGTTAACGAGCCTTGTTTTACCTTGCCATCGACCACTGCCATTTCATTTATCAGCTTCGGGTTAGCGAAGGTGGCCCGCTGCGCGGTTAAGTGATCCCCGCGGTGGGTGGCATAAGAGTTAAAGTCTTCTTCCGGTAAGCCCATTTTATGCAGGTATTCACCCGCTGCACTGTCCAGCATAATGGCGTTAGACGGCGATAAATGGTCGGTAGTAATGTTATCACCAAGTACCGCTAAAGGCCGCATACCGGTTAAGCTGCGCTCGCCGGCAATGGCACCCTCGCCTTCGGTTTCCCAGTATGGTGGCCGGCGAATGTAGGTGCTTTGTGGCCGCCAGTCGTACAACGGGCTTATTTGCTCACCGAAATCGACTGCGACATTAAACATTGGCTCATATACCCGTCTGAATTGCTCAGGTTTAACGCTTTTAGCCACCATGGCGTCGATTTCTGCATCATCCGGCCAGATATCTTTTAAGGTAATGCCATTACCTTTGTCGTCATAACCCAGAATATCTTTCTCGATATCAAACCGAATAGTACCAGCAATGGCATAGGCCACCACTAATGCCGGTGAGGCTAAAAACGCCTGCTTGGCATAAGGGTGAATGCGCCCATCGAAGTTACGGTTACCCGATAGCACGGCGGTGGCGTATAAATCACGCTCAATCACTTCCTGCTGAATAACCGGGTCGAGCGCGCCGCTCATACCGTTACAGGTTGTACAGGCAAAGCCAACGATACCAAAACCCAGTTGCTCCAGTTCAGGCAAAAGCGCCCCTTCTTCCAGATACAACTGCACCGCTTTAGACCCGGGCGCCAGTGAGGTTTTCACCCATGGTTTGCGCGTTAAGCCTTTGGCATTGGCGTTACGGGCTAACAAACCGGCAGCAATAACATTGCGCGGGTTTGAGGTGTTGGTACAGCTGGTAATGGCGGCGATAATAACCGCGCCATCGGGCATTTTGCCCTCTTCCAACTCGTATTTACCGGCAATTCCCCGCGCTGCTAAATCACTGGTTGCCAGGCGCGCATGCGGGTTAGATGGCCCGGCCATGGTGCGGCCAACGCTGGATAAATCGAACTTAAGCACCCGCTCGTATTGCGCAGTCTCTAAACTATCTGCCCATAAACCGGCAGTTTTGGCGTAGGTTTCAACCAGCTGTACTTGTTTGGCGTCACGGCCGGTTAAGGTTAAATAATCCAGCGTTTGCTGGTCGATGTAAAACATCGCCGCAGTAGCGCCGTATTCTGGTGTCATGTTAGAGATGGTCGCCCGATCGCCTAAACTTAAGCTGTTAGCACCCTCGCCATAAAACTCCAGATAACTGGATACCACTTTTTGCTTGCGCAAAAACTCGGTGAGTGCCAGCACAATATCGGTTGCCATAATGCCGGGTTGGGCTTTGCCGGTAAGCTCTACGCCAATAATATCTGGCAGGCGCATCCAGCTGGCACGCCCGAGCATCACGCTTTCAGCTTCTAAACCACCCACCCCAATGGCAATAACACCCAATGCATCAACATGCGGGGTATGGCTGTCGGTTCCCACTAAGGTATCAGGGAAGGCGACACCGTCGAGGGCGTGCACTACCGGCGACATCCGCTCTAAGTTAATCTGGTGCATAATGCCGTTACCCGGCGGTATTACATCAACATTTTTAAAGGCTTTTTTAGTCCAGTTAATAAAGTGAAACCGATCGTCGTTGCGCCGATCTTCAATACTGCGGTTTTTTTCAAACGCGTCTTTCTCAAAACCAGCATGCTCTACCGCTAAGGAGTGGTCGACAATAAGCTGGGTTGGTACCACCGGGTTTACCTTGGCCGGATCGCCGCCTTGCTCGGCAATTGCATCGCGCAGGCCTGCTAAATCTACCAAAGCAGTCTGGCCTAAAATATCGTGGCAGACGACTCGCGCCGGATACCACGGGAAATCCAGATCGTTTTTGCGATAAATAAACTGCTTTAACGAGTCCGTTAACATCGCAGGATCGCAGCGGCGTACCAGGTTTTCGGCAAATACCCGCGAGGTATAGGGCAATTTGGCATAGGCGCCGGGTTCAATGGCATCTACCGCAGCCTGAGTATCAAAATACTCAAGCGTTGTGCCAGGCAATTTTTTACGAAAGTCGTTATTCATTGCTATTACCGTTCATTAATTGGTTTAACGCTGCGCGGCTCTACGCCAACATAGTCGGCACTTGGCCGGATGATGCGGTTATCCGCGCGCTGTTCCATGACGTGTGCGGCCCAGCCAGTTAAGCGGCTGCAAACAAAAATTGGTGTAAACAGCTTGGTGGGAATACCCATATAGTTGTATGCAGAGGCATGGAAAAAATCGGCATTACAAAACAGTTTTTTCTCGCGCCACATTACCGCTTCACAACGCTCAGATACGTCATATAAACGGGTATCACCATTGGCCTTGGCTAATTTTTCTGACCAGGCTTTGATCACTGCATTACGTGGATCAGACTCGGAATACACCGCATGCCCAAACCCCATAATTTTTTCTTTGCGCTGTAGCATGCCAAGCAGTTTTTGTTCGGCATCATCGGCGCTTTGCATATTTTCAATCAGTTCCATTGCGGCTTCGTTGGCGCCACCATGCAGCGGCCCCCGCAAAGAACCAATCGCGCCGGTCACACACGAATGCATATCACTAAGGGTAGAGGCACAAACCCTGGCGGTAAAGGTAGAAGCGTTAAACTCGTGCTCTGCATATAAAATCAGTGACGACTCCATCACCTGAGTGTGCAACGCCGTTGGTTTTTCGCCATGCAAGGTCCATAAAAACTGCTCTGCGGTTGAATTAGCGTCGGTTTCCACTTCAATTTTTTTGTTATGGTGACTGTAGTTGTACCAGTAGTTCACCATGCCCGGAAACACCGCCAGCATCCGATCAGTTACATCATCTTGCTCGCCAAAATTCTGCTCTGTCTCCAGATTACCCAGCATAGAGCAGCCGGTGCGCATCACGTCCATCGGGTGAGCCGATGCCGGAATGCGCTCTAGCACGTCTTTTAGTGCTTGTGGCAGCGCACGCATTTTTTTAAGCTTAGTTTTGTACTGCGCCAGCTCACTTTTATTAGGCAGCTCGCCTTTTAAAATTAAAAACGCCACTTCGTCAAACTCACAGTTTGCCGCTAAATCTTTTACATCATAACCGCGATAGGTTAGACCTGAACCGGTTTTACCCACGGTTGATAACGCCGTTTTACCGGCAACCTGGCCGCGCAAACCTGCGCCTGATAACTGTTTTGCATTTGGCATTTTCTACTCCAATTCTTTGCTAATTAATCTGTTAACGCGCTACTGCTGGCTTACTTGTTTTTGCCGTCGGTAAACAGCGCATCAAGTTTTTGCTCAAAGCTGTGATAATTTAAAAAGTCATATAATTCAGCACGGGTTTGCATGGTTTCTACCACTGCTTTCTGATCGCCATTGTCCAGAATAGACTGATAGACATTTAACGCCGCTTTATTCATAGCCCGAAACGCACTTAGCGGGTACAGCACCATAGCTACGCCAACGCTGGCTAACTCGGCTTTATTAAACAGCGGGGTCTGGCCGAACTCGGTAATATTTGCCAGTACCGGTATTTTTAATGCCTTGGTAAATGCCTGATATTGTTCCAGGGTATGCACGGCTTCTGCAAATATGGCATCCGCTCCGGCGGCCTCACAAGCCAGGGCTCGTTCCAGCGCCGCATCAATACCTTGTTGGGCTAAGGCGTCAGTGCGGGCCATGATAAAAAAGTTTTCGTCATCACGGGCATCGACACTGGCTTTAACCCGGTCGACCATTTCATTCAGACTGACAATTTCTTTATTCGGACGGTGACCGCAACGCTTTTGTGCGACCTGATCTTCTATATGAAAACCTGCTGCGCCCGCCCGGCTCATTTCCTTAACGGTGCGGGCTATGTTAAAGGCACCGCCCCACCCCGTATCGGCATCTACTAATAACGGTACACTGGTGGCTGAGGTGATCCGTCTGATGTCTTCACATACATCGTTTAACGATGTCATCCCTAAGTCTGGCAAACCAAAGGAGGCGTTGGCCACCCCTGCCCCAGAGAGGTAAATAGCCTGATGACCAGTACGCTCGGCCATCATTGCGGTATAGGCGTTAATGGTGCCGACAATTTGTAACGGTTGATTAGCAGTAATAGCCGCGCGAAACTTAGCGCCGGCAGAAAGTGTGTTAGCCATATCAGGTTCCCATTTGTTCAAGTTGTTGTTCAATGTTACGCCGCGATGCTGCAATATGGCGGCGCATTAGTAAGTCAGCCAGCTCACCGTCACGGTTGGCAATGGCATTAATAATAGCTTTATGTTCATCAAAAGCACGGGACACCCGTGGCCCGTTCATACCAAGTTGTACCCGGTACATTCTGACAAGGTAGTACAGCTCGTCACATAAAATATTAATTAAATAACTGTTTTTGCTTCCCAGGATCACCCGGTAATGAAAATCCAGATCACCGGCTTCCTGATAATAACTTTCGCCTTCCCGTACCCGCTGCGATGATAAATGCTGATCCAGCAATTGGCGCACTTCGGTTATCTCCGCGTCGGTCATGTGCTCAGCCGCCAGCTTGCACGCCAGCCCTTCCAGGTTTTCGCGTAACTGATAAAGCGCCAATAAACCGTTTGTCGACAATCTCACCACTCTGGCACCGGCATTAGGAATGCGTTCAATTAAATGACAACGCTCCAGCCGCGCCAGTGCTTCGCGCAGCGGTGCCCGGCTTAAATCAAAGCGACGGGCCAGCTCGGGTTCACTTATTTTGCTGCCAGGCGCAATATCACCCTCGACTATGGCACGCTGTATTTCCAGTAAAACCCGGTCGGCTGCAGTAACAGGTTGTCGCAAAGCAGGATGAGGTTGATGCATAAATTGTCGACACAAATAATTAATAGTGTCTTTTTAAGCTTGTTATGCGGCTATGTCAAGACGAAACGAGATAGATTGTCGACAATGTACGCCTAAAGTCGTAGAGACCACGGAGCTGTGGATTAAGGGGGAATTTAAATTGGCTGGATTCGGTTACGACTTTATAAATTATTTTTTAGACTTTATTTTCATTAAATAAATAACCTTTATGCCAAGCGCTTATAACGAAAGTCTGCACCCATTTAAGGACAAAGGCTGCCACGGTGCGATGCAGCGGCTAAAGTCGGGGGATAAGCTGGGCATAACCTGAGCACAAACGGTGGGTAACTTTGCGGACAGTAGCAAATAATCGGCAATGGCTAACAGGAAAAAGTGAATTAGCTTTACTACACTTTGCCTTACCTTATTTGCAACAGTTTTTCGATAGCGCACGGCTCATTCCCTATGAGCCATTCCCCTAGGCCCAGAACAATTCGGATTGGTTCTGGGCTTCTTTTATCTGCAATACTTGCTGCTTATCAGGCCAAACAATTCAGAAAACCCATTAAATAACAAAGACATATTTAAACGCAACAGGCGCCGTCACGCGGCCCTGTTGCATAACGTAAACAAGCGATAAAAGTTCTCGGTGGTTTGCTCAGCCAGACTATCGACACTGATCCCGCGCAACTCGCTAATTGCTTCTGCCACCGCGGTGACATAAGCTGGCTGGTTGG
The DNA here is from genome assembly GCA_002364615.1 of Arsukibacterium sp. UBA3155. Classification (GTDB taxonomy): domain Bacteria; phylum Pseudomonadota; class Gammaproteobacteria; order Enterobacterales; family Alteromonadaceae; genus Alishewanella. Next base: position 8,452 of record DEYP01000011.1, read on the forward strand.
TTTTGCCACGAAACGGTACCGGTGCCAGATAAGGCGAGTCGGTTTCAATTAGCAGCCGGTCAAGTGGCAGCTTTTTAACCACAGAGCGAAGCTCATCCGCATTACGAAATGTCATGATGCCGGAAATAGAAATGTAAAAACCCAGGTCCAGAGCGGCTCTGGCCATCTCGTAGCTTTCAGTAAAGCAATGTAACACCCCACCGGCCTGATCGCCCTGGTGCGACTTTAATAAGGCAATGGTGTCGCTGCGGGCATCCCGGGTATGAATGATCAGCGGCTTTTTCACCTCGCGGGCAACCTCGATATGACTTACAAACGCCTGTTGCTGCGCCAGTTTTGACTCGGGCGCATAAAAGTAGTCTAGGCCGGTTTCACCGACAGCAACCACCTTAGCTGACTGACATAACGTCAGTAACTGCTCGGGGTCAACTGTCCCGGTCTGATGCAACGGATGCTCACCGCAAGATACCGATACCTGCGGATAGGCGGCTACTGTAGCGGCCATCTCAGAAAATTCTGCAAGACTGACCGACACACACAGCATATGCTCAATGCGTTGCGCCAGCGCAGCATCAATAACCTGCTCCAGGCTCATGCCAAGTTTATCCAGCTCTAACCTGTCCAGGTGACAATGTGAATCTACAAACAAAACAACCTCTTACAAAATAATTACATGGTATACGTAGGGTCGGTGCTGTTTTGCATACCGCCGATCAGCTTCTCAATTTTACCGGATAAGTTAGATTTATCATCGATAAAAGCCACGCCGATCCCGGCAGGATTAGCGCTTTGCGAACCATGTGGCGCCACCCAGGCCACCTTGCCGGTAACCACCATCGGCTCCAGTGCATCAGGCAACGTGACACTGAGTGCCAATGACTGGCCCATTTTGTATTGCCGGGCCGAGCGAACAAATAACCCACCATTTTTAAAAAAGGGCATGTAGCAGCGGTATAACTCTTTGTTATCGCTAAAGCCCAGGGTCAGCTCTTCCATTTCATCTCCTGATGTTGCAACAAGGGTTTTAATTCAGTCAGTAAGCCGGATAAGGCTAAGGCGCTATTTTGCCCTATTATCCGGGTGGCGTCACGACACCAACGCTGATAAGCCGTCAATACCGCTTGCTGGCGCAAAAAGTCTGCCGGCCGAGCCAGCCGTTGCCGCAAATAAAACCCCAGCAACCCGCTTAACTCTGCTTTGCCATCAAGCTGTTTTACCAGAGCAGTCAGCTGTAGCTTGCCACTAAAATAGTCTTCCAGCAATGCCAGCACCTCGGTAAGACTAGTGGCCTGCTCGCTTTTCAGCATGCTAAGTGCTTTTAGCGGAGCGCCCTGACAATAGTCGAGCAAAAACGGCGGCATTGGCGTGTTACTTTGCGCATTAAGCCATTGGCTCAGCGTAGCTTTGCTGCCTGCATGTAATTGCCATTGCTGGCAACGGCTGCGAATAGTAGCCGATAACTGCGGATAATTACTGCTTACCAGAATAATAAAACAACCCGCAGGGGGTTCCTCTAATGTCTTTAACAAGGCATTAGCAGCCGCTTCGGTCATCGTATCTGCCGCAGGTATAATAACTACCTTGTAACCCTGCTGCTGCGCTGCACCGTAGGTAAATTGATTAAGCTGGCGTATGGCGTCAACCCCGATATGCTGTGTTTCCGTTTGCAACACCAATAAATCTGCATGATTACCCGCCAGACGCAGCAAGCAACTTTTACAGGTATCACAAGCACCGTCAGGCTGGCGGTTTTTGCATAACAGTAAGGCGGCCAGTGCCCTGGCCAGGGCGTCTTTGCCTATACCGGCTGCCCCGGTTAGCACCAGCGCATGAGCCAGCTGCCCTTTGCTGGTCAGCGCCTGCATTTGGTTAAACTGGGGTAACAACCAGGGATACAGCTCAGTCATCTGAGTGGCCGGCAAAATGGCTTTGTAATGCCTCAGTTATCGCTTGCTGCACTTGCGCCAGCGGTTGACTGGCATCAATGGTAATAATGTCCGGTTCGGTGGCGGCTATTTGCCGGTATTTTTGCCGGGTTCTGACAAAAAAAGTCAGTTGCTCCTGCTCTATCCGGTCCAGTTCACCACGGGCCGCAGCGCGGCTTAACCCCACTGCCGGATCGATATCCAGGTACAGGGTCAGATCCGGCCGGGTATTACCTAAAACTGTACTTCGCAGATTATTAATAAGCTGCTCATCTAACTGCCGCCCCCCGCCCTGATAGGCACGGGACGACATATCATGCCGGTCTGCCAGCACCCAGTCACCGCGGCTAAGCGCCGGTCGGATAACATTGCTAAGCAGTTGCACCCGGGCCGCGTACATTAGCAGCAATTCGGTTTGTGGCGCGAGTATCTCAGTGTTATCAACCTGTTTGACCAGGGTACGAAGCTTTTCAGCCAGCGGCGTACCACCGGGTTCGCGGGTGCAGACTACGGTTAGCTGACGTTGCTGCAACCAACGGCGGATCGTTGCTATCGCGCTACTTTTACCTGCGCCTTCCAACCCCTCCACTACAATAAACCTGCCGGGCTTAGTCATCATTTTTCCCCAAAATATACTTCCTTACTGCCGCATTGTGTTGCTCCAGGGTTACTGAAAACACATGAGAGCCATCACCACGACTGACAAAATAAAAATAGTCACTGTTATCAGGTTGTGCTGCCGCCTGTAACGCGCTGGCACCGACCAGCGAAATAGGCCCTGGTGGTAAGCCATGATGACGGTAGGTATTATACGGGTGTGGATTACGCAAATCAGCATAGGTAATACGGCCACTGTAGTTAGTTAAACCATAAATTACCGTGGGATCGGTTTGCAGCCGCATATTGCGGTGTAACCGATTAACAAATACGGAACTTACCAGTGATTTTTCAGCCAGCAAACCGCTTTCTTTTTCGATTAACGACGCCATGATCAGTAACTGATAGCGATTTTGCAGCGGCAGCTCGCCCTGTCGCTGCTGCCAGGCGTCATCAAGCTGGCGCAGCAATGCTTGCTGTGCCCGTTTAACCAGTGCACTGGCCGCGCTGTTTGCCGTGTAAAAATAGGTGTCAGCAAACAACAGGCCTTCAGGATGCTGTGGGGGGGCTCCCCAGTCGGCTGGCCAGCTTATTAACTCAAGCATTTGCTCTGTGCTGTTAAGATCCTGCTGCAAATACTCTGCGCCTTGCAACCGCAGCAGCGCCTGTTGCGCCGTCTCACCCTCGATAAATGTCAAACTGAACTGAGCTACTTCGCCACTGGCAAATAAACGCAACAACGATAATAACGTGGCGCTCTTAGGGTTACGGTAGGTGCCCTGACGTAACTGAGCCAGCTCAGGCTGCCATTTTAAGTACAAGCGCAACAAGTAACAATCGTAGGGTTTCAGCTGGCCTTCTGCCAGCCATTGTTGGCACAGGCCGCGGGCACTGCTGCCCGCTTGCAGGTTAAAGTAAGGTTCAGCCAGTGCAACAGGCCGTTGCTGCAGCTGGCTAACCCCCAGGCGTAGCAACAATGCCAACGCCACTGTGGCGATTAACAACAGCAATAATAATTTTTTCAACATAACAGCTCACTACACCAGGTTTTGGCCAGCACCAGGTCAAGCGGCTGATTATTGTATGATTGCACCGGCACGCCCCCCATCAGCGCATTAGTGAGCACCATAGCATCAACGTTTTTCAGCTCACTGAGCCGCCAGTTGACTTGTTCAATGTCGGGATGGCGGCTTAGCAGGTGGCTACGCATGACACCGGCAACACCGGCCCGGCTAAGCTCTGGCGTATACCAGCGGCCGGCTCGATGCAAAAATAAGTTTGCCGCAATCGCCTCTGTGACATATCCCTGCTGATCGCAGACCAGCAAATCGTCAACACCACGGCTAATGGCTTGTTGCTTTAATAATACCTGTTCCAGACGGTTACAATGTTTCAGTCCGGCTAGCAGCGGCTGCACAGCAAGCTGCAGTTCTGCCAGTGCCAGCGTTACGCCCTGTTGCTGCCAGCGGCTGTAATCCGGCAAATTACTGATACTAATGTAGACACTGGCCGGCGCAATGCCAGCCGGGCTGTAGCCGCGCTGACCCGAGCCACGTGAGAGTTGAATTTTTAATACCGCGTTATTTGCTTGCGCTGTCGCGATAGCGTCAATAACCGCATTGCTGATAAGGTTCCAGTCTGCAATGTCAATCGCCAACTGCGCCGCAGTGTGTTGTAAGCGAGCCAGATGTAATGGCCATAGCTCTGGCACCCCGCCGGTCACCCGCACGGTACTGAAAAAGCCATCACCGTATAAAAAGCAGCGATCGTCAGGGCTGATGTCAGAGCTGGTGTTTGGACTGATAATGTTGGTCACGTAGCGATATAACAACCGGTAAATAAAGCGGAGTATGCCTTAATTTGCAGATAAAACAAAGGCTGCCGCGGCAGCCTTTGATGTCGGTAGGTTGCGGTTATATCCGTTTAAACAAGATAGAACCGTTGGTTCCACCAAAACCAAAAGAGTTGCAAAGTGCATACTCCAGCTTAGCCTGGCGGGCCGTATGCGGTACGTAATCCAGATCACAACCGTCACTGGGGTTATCCAGATTAATGGTTGGCGTGACCAACTGATCCTGTAACGACATCACGGTAATAATTGACTCAACCGAGCCGGCTGCGCCTAACAGATGGCCCATCATCGATTTTGATGAGCTGACCATCAGATTTTCCGGTTTAGCACCAAAAATAGATTTAATGGCCATGGTCTCAGCAATATCGCCTGCTGGCGTTGAGGTACCATGTGCATTGATATATTGCACCTGCTCAGGGTTAACCCCGGCATCGTTCAGGGCGTTCTTCATTGACAGCGCAGCACCGGTGCCGCTTTCTGGTGGTGAGGTCATATGATACGCATCGCCACTCATGCCAAAACCCACCAACTCGGCATAAATTTTGGCGCCACGGGCTTTAGCGTGTTCGTATTCTTCGACCACCATTACCCCGGCTCCATCACCCAGCACAAAGCCATCACGGTCTTTATCCCAGGGACGGCTGGCCTGTTCAGGGGCATCGTTACGGGTAGATAAAGCCCTTGCTGCACCAAAGCCACCCATACCCAGTGGTGTAGAAGCTTTTTCTGCACCACCGGCTATCATGGCATCGGCATCGCCGTAAGCAATCATCCGGGCTGCCTGACCAATATTGTGTACGCCAGTGGTACAGGCAGTGACAATACTGATATTCGGTCCCTGCAACCCGAGGTTGATCGACAGATGACCTGCAATCATATTAATAATGGTCGAGGGAACAAAAAACGGTGACAAACGTTTAGGGCCGCTGTTAAGCAGTTTGGTATGGTTTTCTTCAATTAATCCCAGGCCGCCAATGCCAGAACCAATAGCCGCACCAATTCGTGGGGCATTTTGCTCGGTTATTTCCAGTCCTGAGTCACGAAACGCCTGAATACCCGCCGCTACGCCATATTGAATAAATAAGTCCATTTTCTTGGCATCTTTAGCCGGAAAATAAGGCTCAATATCGAAATTTTTAACCAAACCTGCAAATTTTGTAGTGTATGCACTGGTATCGAAATGATCAATAAAACCAATACCACTCTTGGCTTGCTGCATAGCCTGCCAGCTACTGGTTACGTCATTGCCCAGTGGCGTTAACATTCCCAGGCCGGTCACTACCACACGACGTTTTGCCATCGTGTCCTCCGTCTTAGCAAATTATATCTGTCTTGAAACGAAAACGGGTAGCTAAGCTACCCGTTTTACAAGCTTTTCGCTTACTCAGCGTGGGCTTTAATGTAGTCAATCGCCGACTGAACAGTAGTGATTTTCTCAGCTTCTTCGTCAGGGATTTCAGTATCGAATTCTTCTTCCAGCGCCATTACCAGCTCAACAGTATCCAGTGAGTCAGCACCTAAATCGTCCACAAAAGACGCTTCGTTTTTCACTTCGTCTTCTTTAACGCCCAGTTGCTCGATGATAATTTTCTTAACGCGATCTTCGATGTTGCTCATCTTTTCTTCCTTTTTCTCATATAAATCGCAACAATTCGTGCAATTTTGTGTGGCGCTAGTTTATGCGTAAGCTGCAATTGTTGCAAGCATGCTTACCAGCATTTTTTGCTGGTCAAACCTGCTCTGCTTACAGCATATACATCCCGCCGTTAACGTGAATTGTTTCACCGGTAATATAGGCTGCCGGCGCTGAAACTAAAAAAGCCACTGTCGCGGCAATCTCTTCTGGCTGGCCCAGCCGATTGGCAGGCACCTGTGAAAAAATCGCTTCTTTTTGCTCGTCCGACAGCTCTTTCGTCATGTCTGTGTCAATAAAACCCGGCGAAACGGCATTAACCGTAATACCGCGTGATGCCACTTCCCGTGCCAGTGACTTGGTAAAGCCCAGCACCCCGGCTTTCGCCGCAGCATAATTCGTTTGGCCGGCGTTACCCATTGAACCCACAACCGAGCCGATAGTAACAATGCGACCATAACGCTTTTTCATCATGCTACGCAATACCGCTTTGCTTAAACGGAATACCGATGTCAGATTAGTCTGAATAATGTCAAACCACTCGTCATCTTTCATCCGCATTAATAAGTTGTCGCGGGTAATACCTGCATTATTAATCAAAATATCAATTTCGCCAAACTGGTTTTTAATTTCAGATAAACATTGTTCGATAGAGTCGGTGTCAGTCACGTTTAACACCATGCCCTGGCCTTTATCTGCCAGATAAGCTGAAATCGCAGCCGCCCCTTTTTCGGTAGTGGCGGTACCGACAACTTTTGCACCTAACGCGGCTAAGTGTTCAGCAATAGCTTTGCCAATACCCCGGCTGGCACCGGTTACCAGGGCCACTTTGCCCTCTAATGAAAGTAAATTTGTCATAATTATTCCTGTGTAAGCTGAGTTAATGCTGACTGCAGCGACGCCTGATCATACACTGAACTGGTTGTAAGATTTTTATCGATACGTTTTATCAGGCCACTTAGCACCTTACCCGCACCGAGCTCAAGCACAGCCGTAACGCCCTGACTGGCCAACCACTCAATGGTTTCGGTCCAACGTACCGGGCTGTACAGCTGACGTATCAGCGCCTCTTTTACAGCGGCACTGTCGCTAGCAATACTGACATCAACATTATTAATAACAGGTAGTTGCGGGGTGTTAAAATTCAGTGCGGCTAAATCGCTGGCCAACTTTTCTGCAGCAGGGCGCATCAGGGCGCAGTGTGACGGAACACTGACCGGTAATGGTAAAGCACGTTTCGCACCTGCAGCTTTACACAGCTCACCGGCCCGCTCTACCGCAGCTTTATGTCCCGCGATAACCACCTGGCCCGGCGAATTATAATTTACCGGTGCCACTATTTCACCCTGTGCGGCTTCGGCGCAGGCTTTCGTTATGGCCGCATCGTCCAGACCAATAATGGCAGACATACCACCAACGCCGGCCGGCACAGCCTGTTGCATATAGTGCCCACGTTGTTCAACCAGCTTTACTGCCTGGCCAAGACTTAACACGTCAGCACAAACCAGCGCCGAGTATTCACCCAGCGAATGTCCCGCCAGATAAAGCGGTGTATCACCGCCCTGCTGTTGCCATAAACGCCAGATAGCCACGGAGGCTGTTAGTAACGCGGGTTGCGTGCGATGTGTTTCATTTAAATCTGCTTCTGGACCATTAGCCACCAGTGCCCATAAGTCATAACCGAGCGCAGCAGAGGCCTCGGTGAAGGTGTCTTTAACACTGTCGTGCTGATAAAGATCGCCGAGCATACCGACACTTTGTGAACCCTGCCCGGGAAATACGATTGCAAGTTTTTGAGTCATTTTTTGTCCTGCATGTTAAAACGGTAACGATAAACCAGTAACGAAGATCAGTAACGAACCAGCGCAGATGCCCAGGCAAACCCGCCGCCAAAGGCTTCTAACAGTAAGGTCTGGCCACGTTTAATCCGGCCATCCCGAATGGCTTCATCCAGCGCAGTGGGCACCGTCGCCGCAGAGGTATTGCCATAACGATCCAGGTTTATCACAACCTGATCCATCGACATGTCCAGTTTGCGGGCCACCGCCGAGATAATTCGCAGGTTTGCCTGATGCGGTACCAGCCAGTCTATTTCTGATTTATCCATATTATTGGCAGATAGCGTTTGCTCAACCACCTGCGATAACTTGGTCACAGCCACTTTAAACACGTCATTGCCCTTCATGCTGCCCCACGAGGAATGGACTGAGCTTTCGTCACCGCGGATAGGGTTATCGACATATAATAATTCTGAATATTTGCCATCGGCGTGAATATGGGTCGACAGAATACCCGGCTGCTCTGACGCTTCGAGCAATACCGCGCCCGCCGCATCGCCAAATAAAATGACCATTGAACGGTCTTCCGGGCTGATAAGCTGCGATAAACAATCAGAACCGATGACCATAATGCGTTTCGCTATACCGGTTTTAATATACTGATCAGCGACACTTAAGCCATAGCAAAAGCCGGCACAAGCTGCGGCAATATCAAAGGCGGGAATAGCAGGAATGGCTAATTCCCGTTGAATTTCGCAGGCAGCACTGGGTAAAGCTCGCGACGCACTGGTAGTAGCACAGATAATCATATCTATGCTGTTTTTATCTACCCCTGCCGCTTCTATCGCTTTTAACGCAGCCTGCGCGCCCATGGTAGCGACAGACTCATCCGCGCCGATTATCCGCCGCTCTTTTATCCCCGTTCGCTCGATAATCCATTCATCGGTGGTTTCCACCATGGTTTCTAAATCTGAGTTGGTGCGAACTTGTGACGGGAAGTAACTCCCGGTGCCAATAATGCGTGAGTACATGCGAACCTATGCTTTATCAATTAATACGTGTTCCAGCCGATCTTTAATTTTAGCAGGCACCTGGCGTTCAACCTCGCGCACTGCTTGTCGGATGGCACTTAAAAATGCGTCTTTTGTCGCATTTCCGTGACTTTTCACTACAATTCCGCGCAATCCTATCAGACTTGCACCATTATAGTGGTCGGGGTTCACCCCCTGATAAAGACTTTTTATAAAAGGTTTAAACAGCCAGCTTAAAAATTGGGCACTAACCCGTTGCCGTAAACTGGTTTCAAAGCGGCGTAATATCAACTTGGCGACACCTTCACAGGTTTTTAAGGCCACATTACCGACAAAGCCATCACAGACAATAACATCGGCTTTTCCGGAAAAAATATCATCGCCTTCAATATAACCAATGTAGTTAATATCATTGCACTGGGTCAGTAATTGCGATGCCCGCTTAATTTGATCCGAGCCTTTAATCTCTTCTTCACCCATGTTCAGCAGCGCCACTTTCGGATGGTGGATCCCCACCACCTCTTCGGCCATGACTGCGCCCATCACCGCAAATTGAAATAAGGTATCAGCGTCACAATTCACCGTTGCACCTAAATCCAGCATATAAACCGGATTACCCTTACAACTTGGCAGGCCACTGATTAATGCCGGGCGCTCGACACCGTTTAGCATTTTAAGAACATAGTGAGCCATGGCAATCAGTGCGCCGGTATTGCCGGCACTGACGCATGCTTGTACTTCGCCCTGTTCGACTAGATCGAGCGCTCTGCGCATCGAGGATTGGCGTTTGCTGCGCAGAGCAACCGACGGCTTATCGGCCATGCCAACGTCATCGTTACTGGCAACCAGACTCAGTTGAGGGTGAGGAAAACTGTTATGAAAAGCGAGTTGTTGTTGCAACATATCAATGTCGCCACACAACACTAATTGTAACTGGGGGAATTCAGAAATCGCTGCCAGGGCGGCAGCAATAGTAGTATGGGGGCCATGATCGCCCCCCATCATATCTAAAGCAAGTTTAATCTTTAATGGCTGCACCAGGTGCATCCAGACTTACTTTACTTTACGGCCTTTGTAAAAACCATCGGCAGTAATGTGGTGACGACGGTGCGTTTCACCGGTAGTTGAGTCAACTGACAGCGTAGGGCCAGTTAACGCATCGTGTGAACGACGCATGTCACGACGTGCACGAGATTTTTTGTTTTGCTGAACAGCCATGGTATTTCTCCTAAATCACTTTTTTTTCAGTTCTTGCAGTATGGCAAAGGGGTTTGGTTTTTCTGGTTCTGGCCCTATATCTCCGAAACTCATCGCATCAGCGCTGATATTGCAATCTGCTGCATCATGCATCGGAAACAGTGGTAATGCCAGAATAAGTTCATCCTCAACCAACTGCCGTAAATTTATTTCGCCATGCTCGTTGCGAACAATAACATCGTAACGCTCTGGTATTAATGCCAGAGCCGCGTCATCATCACCTTTCACCGGGGTATAAGCAAATTCGCTGTCTAACGCCAGTGTCATGGGCTCGCCACAACGTTCACAACATACGGCAACCTGACATGCCGCCTCGCCGTGTAATACAGCCAGACCCTGCTCATCGGTACCGCATTCAATTCTTACTGCCACTTCACCTTGTTTTTCAACCAGGCTCTCTGTTAACCGGGTTAAGGTTTGCAGCAGCACTATGCCGTCAAACACCGACCGTTTCTGGGCAGCTTTAACCGGATCAAGCGTAACAGGTATTTTCACTTTTTGCATAAGGCGCGCATCATATAGAACCCAACCCCTGCTGTCAAAGGGTTAGCGCAGTTTTTTCAGCTTTTTATTAGCCGTATAAAAACCGCACTTTGAACAACATGCGAGGAGGAGGCATAATAACGTTTTATTGGCCTGCTTTGAGGGTTTTATGAATCACTCTGCGCTTCCCGCGCTGTATCTGGCATCCACCTCGGTGTATCGGCGGCAATTACTGACGAAGTTAACCCCACACTTTACCGCAGTTAAACCCCAAACCGATGAAACGCCCCTTCCTGACGAAGATGCAACGGCACTGGTTCGCCGTCTGGCCAGAGCCAAGGCGCAGGCCGTTGCCGCCACGCTCAGCGAAGGACTGGTAATTGGTTCTGATCAGGTGGCCGTATTCAATGGCCAGATAATTGGCAAGCCACATACCGTGGACAATGCCATCGCCCAGTTAAGCCAGTTCAGTGGCCACAGTGTGACGTTTTTAACCGGCCTGGCCCTGCTCAATGCGGCAACCGGTAAGTGTCAGCTTGTGGTCGAGCCGTTTGCGGTGTGTTTTCGTACCCTTAGCCAGCAGGAGATTGTGTCGTATGTTGAGCGGGAGCAACCGCTGGATTGTGCCGGAAGTTTTAAGAGTGAAGGTTTAGGTATCAGTTTATTCAGTGCGCTACGCGGCGAAGACCCTAACAGCCTGATTGGTCTGCCGCTGATAAAGCTGCTGCAACTGCTGCGCAATGAAGGTGTAAACCTATTAACTGCTGGCTACTAAGCAGCCAGCAATTGAAGCGCAGTACTATATTAATCACAACTATATATGTGAAAACTATATATGTGACAGCAATGAAGGCAAATCGTCAATTATCGCTTTGGGCTGAAACTGGCTCAACACATCAGCGCCATGCACACCATGGGTTACCCCGACTCTTGGCATCGCAATGGCCTGCGCCATTTTCATATCATGGCTGGTGTCTCCGACCATAATAGCATTGGCAGGTTTAATCCCCAGCTGCTGGCTTATTTGCAATAACATATCCGGATGCGGTTTCGACTGTGCCTCATCAGCGCAACGGCTGGTAGCAAAGTAATGGCCAAGACCGGATTCGGCAAACATTCTGTCCAGCCCTTTTCTGGCCTTGCCCGTTGCCACCGCCAGCAACACATTTTGTTCAGCCAGGGTTTTCAGCACCTGCTCAGCACCCTTAAATAACGGGGTCGGAGTAGTGTCGTAAATTGTGTAGTGATCACGGTAATGCTCAAATAGCTGAGTACGCTGCGTGGTATCCGTGTCGGGGAAAAGCACGGCAAATGCCGGGTCCAGGCTTAAACCAATAATTTGCTTAACGGCGTAACTGCTTGGCACGACTAACCCGGTTAAACCGGCAGCAGCCTGCATGGATGATACAATACGGCCAATCGAGTCCATGACGGTGCCGTCCCAGTCAAAAATGACTAAATTGACGTCTGTCATGCTACTTTCTAAGTTACTGCTCTGTACCATATTACTTTCTCGTTAATCTGCTCATGGCGCTTTCCAGCTGCACATCAAGTGGCGCTTCAATCCGCATGGTGGTTAAACTGTTCGGGTGGGTAAAACTCAGGCTTTTGGCGTGCAGAAATAAGCGGTTCAGCCCCAGTTGCTGCATCTGACTACTAAAGGCGTTGTCGCCGTATTTATCATCACAGGCAATAGGATGTCCCTTGCAGGCAGTATGGACCCGTATTTGATGGGTACGACCGGTAACCGGAAATGCCTCCACCAGGGTGCCTTCCTGATAGCGTTGTAAAATTCTGAAACGGGTTTCTGATGGTTTACCATTAACCTCGTCAACTTTAACCACACGCTCTCCTGATTGCAGAGTATTTTTACGCAGTGGATCAGTGACTTTACGCACCTTATTATCCCAGTCACCGCTGACCAGTGCCCAGTATTTTTTCTCAACGGTTTTATCGCGAAGCTGGGCATGCAAGTGCGTCAGTACCGAGCGTTTTTTAGCAATCAGTAAACATCCTGAGGTATCGCGGTCAAGCCGGTGCACCAGTTCCAGCAGTTTTGCCTGTGGCCGCAATGCACGCATCGCTTCAATGACCCCGAACTGCAAACCACTGCCGCCATGCACGGCCATGCCCGATGGCTTGTTCAACACAATCAGGTCATTGTCTTCAAATAAGATATGGCTTTCCAGTTCGCTGACCAGACTTAACTTTACGGACACTCTATCCGGCTCAGCGGCAACCGTTAACGGCGGCACCCGGACGATATCGGCCTGCTGTAGCTTATACTCAGGTTTGACGCGTTTTTTATTAACTCGTACCTCACCTTTTCGCAAAACCCGGTAAATAACACTTTTGGGCACCCCCCTAAGGCGTGCCAGCAAAAAATTGTCTATTCGCTGACCGATAAAATCATCTTCGATTTCAATCATTTGTATCGGTAATTTGATTTCATCTGCCATGTGTTTTAAATACTCTGCTAAAATTACTTTTAAGTTGCTATCCGGTGCATATTAGTGGGATAATCACCCGGCTAATTATGCCAAAATGTGGCAATTAGGGCGCTCAAAGTGACATAAGAGAAATTGTGCGGCACCGTCAGGGGATGTGATCATACCGAAATCGTGGTGAAAACCAACGTTTTTATAGCCCCGGCGTTTAAATAAGCCATTTGCCTGAGGTGATGTTGCGTAATCTGTTACCAATAACGGCAAAACACAATTTCCAGTTACCTGAGCAACAAGAATAATTTGCTATAACGCAACGCCGAACGGCGGTGTGTTTCAGATTCAAACGAAAACAGATAACTATACTGTAAATAGTGACAATTTGGTTCCCTCAGGTATCCCAGTCGGGAGATTGCATTAATTGATGCCTGATAACATCTGAACACCCAGGTGCCCAGTAAGGTTGCGTTGTGGCTGCATAACAGAGTCACCCAACAATGAAAAGAATGTTAATAAATGCCACGCAGGAAGAAGAAATCCGCGTTGCTTTGGTCGATGGCCAAAAACTGTATGACCTGGACATAGAAAGCCCGGGCCATGAACAAAAAAAAGCGAATATTTACAAAGGCAAAATTACCCGGGTTGAACCCAGTCTGGAAGCTGCATTTGTTGATTACGGTGCTGACCGCCATGGTTTTTTACCGTTAAAAGAAATTTCCCGCGAGTATTTCCCTAAAGGTTATAGCTTTGATGGCCGCCCCAATATTAAAGAGGTGGTTAAAGAAGGCCAGGAAGTTATTATTCAGATTGATAAAGAAGAACGTGGCCAGAAAGGGGCGGCGTTAACGACCTTTATTAGTCTGGCAGGTTCTTACCTGGTATTAATGCCGAACAATCCTCGGGCTGGCGGCATCTCCCGCAGAATAGAAGGTGATGAACGTCAGGATCTGAAAGACTCACTGGGTCAGTTGGAAATGCCTGATGGCATGGGATTAATTGTCCGTACTGCCGGCGTAGGTAAATCGTATGAAGAGCTGGATTACGATTTAAAAGCGCTGTTAAAGCATTGGTCAGCGATCACCGAAGAAGCCGCTAAACGCCCTTCACCATTTCTTATTCACCAGGAAAGCAACGTGGTTTTTCGCGCTATCCGCGATTATCTGCGCCGCGACGTTGGTGAGATACTAATCGACAACCCGAAAATCTTTGAAGAAGCCAAAGTTTATATTCAGCAATTCCGGCCAGACTTTGCCCATCGGGTAAAAATGTATGACGGCGAAGTACCGCTGTTTATGCATTACCAGATTGAAACCCAGATAGAAACCGCATTTCGCCGCGAAGTGCGCTTACCATCAGGTGGCTCTATTGTTATCGACGGCACCGAAGCGCTTACTGCAATTGATATCAACTCGTCAAAGGCAACTAAAGGCGGTGATATTGAAGAAACGGCATTTAATACTAATTTAGAAGCGGCAGATGAAATTGCCCGTCAGTTACGCTTGCGCGATTTAGGTGGTTTAATTGTTATCGACTTTATCGATATGACGCCGGTACGGCATCAGCGTGAAGTGGAAAACCGCTTAAAAGATGCAGTTAAGCACGACCGCGCCCGGGTACAGATTGGCCGGATCTCCCGCTTCGGCTTACTGGAAATGTCACGTCAGCGCTTACGCCCATCACTGGGTGAATCTGCCGGTCATGTTTGCCCCCGCTGTCATGGCCGCGGCACCATTCGTGGTACGGAAAGCTCTGCTCTATCCATTTTGCGTTTAATCGAAGAAGAAGCGATTAAAGACAATACCAGTCAGATCCATGCTCAGGTCCCGATATCGGTTGCTACCTATTTAATGAATGAGAAACGGGAATCAGTGCGTCGGATTGAAAAACGCAATGGTATTCAGATCTTCATTATTCCTAATGAGCATCTGGAAACACCGAACTACGAAGTATCGCGCATCCGGATTGATGAAGAGCTTGATGACGTAAGCTATAACATGGTTAAAGCACCTGAAGTTATCAGCAAGCCTTACCAACCTGCTGTTGAAGTGGTAAAAGAAAAGCCAGCAGTGTCGGCAATTAATATTGCCCAGTCAGCCCCTGCCCGCACCGCGCCTGCGCCAGCATCGGGTATTCCGGTGGCAGAGCCGAAACCTGATTTATTCAGCAAACTGAGTAAGTGGTTTAAAGGGTTAATTACCGGTAGCGAACCTAAAACCGAACACAGCAAAACACCGAGCCAGCAGCATACTGCCCGTAAAGAAGATGTCAGAACCAGCCGCAACAACCGCGATGGCGCGCGGGATGCTGGTCGGGATAATAATCGTGATTCTGGTCGTGATACCGGTCGTGATAGTAGCCGTGCTGATGGTAAAAATGACAATAATCGTCGTCGCAATAACAAGCGCCGTCGCCCTGATCAGGCTGACCGTGCTGTGGATAAAGACGAAACCGTTACTAACACTGCTGCACCGGTAAAACAGGAACGTGCCCCACGCCCTGCGCAGGAACGTACCCGTCAGCCAGACGCTCGGAAGCCACAAGCTGAACGTGCTGAAGTAACCGCAGCTGAAAACGCTGATGAGCCGAAAGAGCGCAGTGTTGCAGCAGAGCGCCGGCAACGTCGTAATGTGCGTAAATCAGTTCGGCTGAATCAACCTGCTGAAACGACAGCGGTTACCTCTGCAGCACCAGCTGAAACAGCAGTGGCAACGGAGCAAAGCACTGTAACGGCAGCAACAACGGTTGAAGATGCTAAAACAACTGCTACTGAACACCAGACTTCAGTGGTAAGTGCTACTCAAGCAGACGATGGTACTAAAGACAACGGTACTAAAGACGCAGCAACAGCAACGACGGCCAGTTCAGCTGAGCAAGCCGTAACGGCTAGTGCTGACAGCGATACAAGCACTGTCGAGCCTGCAGCACACGATACCGCTGAGCAGGAAGAAGCTGAAAGTGCTGAACCTCGCAGCCGCAATCGTCGCTCACCCCGGCATTTACGTGCTGCTGGTCAGAAACGCAAGAAAGATCAGCAGGAACTCGCTGCAGGCACGGAAGCAACCGCCGCAGAAAGCCAGGACATTGCAGCTGATACCCCGGCTGATGTTGAAGCGACTGCAGCTGTTGCAGCAACGCCAGAAGCGCCGGCAGCAGTTACAAAAGATGACGCAGCTTCCGCTGATGTTAAAGCGTCCGATGATGTTGATGCATCGGCTGCTACGCCAGCTGATGCTGTGGCACAAGCTACAACCGCAGAGGTTGCAGCAACCGGTGATAGCAAACCTAAAGCTGCGACTAAAGCCAGAGCCAAACCTGGCAGGCCACGTGGCAAACGTAAAACAGCTGAAACCACCGCAGACTCTGCGTTAGAAACAGCAGATAAAGACAACGTAGAAAACGCGCCAAAAGCACAATCTGCTGCGCCAGAGGCCAAACAGAAAGCTGACACTCCAGCACAATCTGAACTAAACCTGGCGCCAGTGGAAGCGACTGCGACAACCTCAGCCGTGGCTGCGGTTGCTACAGAACCAAAGACAGAGCCAAAAGCGGAACCTAAAGCTGCTGCGCCTAAAGCATTGGCAACTAAAGCTGCGCCAGCAAAATCTGGCAGCCGGTTTGGTAATATGGTTGTTGCCGATATGGCTAAGCCTGTTTCCAGCGCTCCTGAGTCAGCCTCGGTCAGTACTAGTGATGATGCAGCGAAGCCAGCAACTCCGGTTGCGGAGCGTCCTGCGGTCAGCAGTTCAAACCGGCCAGCCGGCTCTGCTTTTGCCAGACAGGCCGTTACTGCGCCCATGACTAAGCCAGAAAAAGCAGAATAGAAAAAGCCCCCTTAGTTGGGGGCCTTTTACTGCACACTGTTAAGAAAAACCAGCTTAATCGCTGGTTTTTTTATTAAAAATCGTACTTGGCACTAAACTGCAGACGATTCATATCGCCTTCTAAACCCGACTCTACCTCGCGGTTAGCAAATTTGTATTCAATACCGAACATCAGCTTTTTCGCTGCCTGGTAAATCAGGTTGGTGGTCCAGCTGCTGGTGGTTTTAGTCACGCCGGCGCCGGTCAACGCAATGTCGTTATCCACACTTAATATGGAATACACCAGATTACTGCGCCACTGACTATTCCAGTTGTGGCGGTAGGCAATAGCAAACGCGCTGGAATCAATCGCTTCAAGCTCGTTGCCTGCATCGAGCACACCGCCATTAGCCGTATTTAAACCGATATAACGGCCCACACCCGAACCTGTTGTCGCTGTGATCCGAATATCATTATTATTGGCCAGCATAATTTTAGCGGTCGCACTTAAACCAAATGCGGAGGTCGTGGTGTCAATAGTGGCGGTCTCATAAGCGAGTTGGCGCAATAAAGCCGATACCGACCAGTTACCCCACTCAGTTTTCTGGCCGTATTTAAACACCAGATCAGGGGTGGCATTGTCATCCGTGGTAATGCGACCGCCACCACCAAAAGGCGTTACCGTGGTTTCAGGGTTCTCGATAGCGACTTGAAAATTACCACTGGTATAACGAATTTGTGCCTGACGGGCAAACGGCATTGCATCCGTATTGCCGATAAAATCCAGGGTGTCCGGCAAAGCACTTAAGTCCATAAAGGTGGACCAGGTCTGGCCAAATAACCAGCCATCATAGGTGATAAAAGCCTGCCTTAACCGTGGCGAATAACTGTTGGTAATTCGCTCATCCCCACCTGCGGTTGCCAGAAAGTCCAGCTCAATATGGCCACCCAGTGTTTTACCATTTTCCAGCTGAGTGCTGGTTTTAAAGAAGAAACGCGACTGACGAGCATGAAAATCAAAGGTGCCACCTTCATTAGCACCACCGACCGGGGTCAGACTTGGAATGTAAAAATCGCGACCAATCCCGGTTGCTATCTGGCCATCGGAGCTGTCGGTATACATCGCATCAAGTTTAACGTAGCCACCGAAGGTAACATCGGTATCACCAATATTAAAACCATTCGCCTGCACGCTACCCGCTGACAACGCCAGGATAATGGCTGTAGTCAGGGTGCTTAGGGTGTTTCTTTGTCTCATCTGAAGTTCTCCATCTTTATTATTGTAATAACATCTGGTTTGCGTTATTTGGATTTAGACGGTACAACTTTGGGTGACAGTCTGTAACTTCGCAATTAGCCTTTAGTCGCAGTTAGCGCAATAACCAATGCTTGGCTAGACTATGGTCTAATTTCATTTACCGCCTCATTTCGTTAGAAAGTAAGTTGTTATAAATTATTGTATAAATACTGCAGATCCACAGGGGAAACTATGTCACATCCAAGCCTTTATCCGGTAAGTGCCAAGGCCAAGGCCAACACCCATATTACCGATGACATTTATCAGGAAATGTACCGTCAGTCGGTTGAGCAACCTGAGCAGTTCTGGGCTGAGCAAGGTAAACGACTGGATTGGATCACGCCCTACAGCAAGATAAAAGACACCAGTTTTGAACTCGGTAAAGTAAAAGTAAACTGGTACAGCGACGGCACCTTGAATGCCAGTTATAACTGTTTAGACCGTCACCTGGCTGACAGAGCCGATCAGGTTGCATTTTACTGGGAAGGCGACGAGCCTGGCGTACAGAAGACAGTAACCTATCAGCAACTTTACGATCAGGTGTGCGCACTGGCAAATGGCATGAAAGCGCTGGGAATTAATAAAGGTGATCGGGTAACAATATATTTGCCGATGATCCCGGAAGCGGCCATCGCGTTATTAGCCTGCGCCCGCATTGGCGCGGTACACTCGGTGGTGTTTGCGGGGTTTTCACCCGATGCGCTGGGCAGCCGGGTCATTGATTGTGATTCAAAGTTGGTCATTACTTCTGATCAGGCGCTGCGCGGTAACCGCGCGACCCATTTAAAAGATAATACCGATGCGGCACTGGCCCACCTGGGCAATGACAGCCCGGTACAGCATGTTATCGTGGTAAAACACGTCGGCAAAAATATCGATTTTCACCCCAACCGGGATGTCTGGTACCACGAGCTGGTTGCCAGCCAAAGCAAAGTTTGTGAGCCAGAGCCGATGAACGCCGAAGATCCGCTGTTTATTCTTTACACGTCAGGTTCTACCGGCAAGCCAAAGGGCGTATTACATACCACCGGCGGCTATCTGGTGTATGCAGCGATGACCCATCAGTATGTCTTTGATTATCACGACGGTGACATTTATTGGTGTGCGGCGGATGTTGGCTGGGTTACCGGCCACAGTTACATTATTTATGGTCCCTTAGCCAATGGTGCCAGCAGTGTAATGTTCGAAGGGGTGCCAACCTACCCCAGTGTGAAACGCATAGCGCAAATTGTTGATAAATATCAGGTC
Organism: Arsukibacterium sp. UBA3155; assembly: GCA_002364615.1. Lineage (GTDB taxonomy): Bacteria > Pseudomonadota > Gammaproteobacteria > Enterobacterales > Alteromonadaceae > Alishewanella. Next base: position 27,797 of record DEYP01000011.1, read on the forward strand.
AATATTCTGTACACCGCCCCTACCGCAATCCGGGCGCTAATGGCCCATGGCGACAGTCCGGTTGAAGGCGCTAACTTAAGTTCGCTGAAAATTCTCGGTAGCGTCGGCGAGCCAATAAACCCGGAAGCCTGGAACTGGTATTACGAAAAAGTGGGTAGCAGTAACTGCCCTATCGTTGATACCTGGTGGCAAACCGAAACCGGCGGCATTTTAATTACACCACTACCTGGTGCAACGGCACTGAAACCGGGTTCTGCCACCCGACCGTTTTTTGGGGTAAAACCGGCAATTCTTGATAACGAAGGCAAACCACTTGACGGTGTCGGCGCAGGTAACCTGGTGATCCTGGACAGTTGGCCCGGCCAGATGCGTACCTTGTATGGCGATCATGATCGTTTTGAGCAAACCTATTTCAGTACTTATGCCGGAGTGTATTTTACCGGTGATGGCGCCAGACGGGACGAAGATGGCTACTACTGGCTCACCGGCCGGGTAGACGATGTGTTGAATATTTCCGGCCATCGGCTGGGTACCGCTGAGATTGAAAGCTGCCTGGTAGCGCATGAGGCAATAGCCGAAGCGGCGGTAGTCGGTTATCCGCACCCGATTAAAGGTCAGGGAATTTATGTGTATGTTACGCCACGGGTTGGCGTTGAACCGAGCGATGATCTGACGAAAGCCATCCGGGCCTGGGTGCGGGAAGAAATTTCTCCTATTGCCACGCCAGATCTGGTGCAATGGGCGCCAGCAGGTTTACCAAAAACCCGATCAGGCAAGATTATGCGGCGTATCCTGCGCAAAATTGCTGCCAACGAGCATGATCAGTTAGGTGATATTTCGACTCTGGCTGATCCATCAGTAGTTGAAATTTTAGTAAATAACCGTTTAAATCGATCGTAGGGCAAAATCAGCGTACACTCAACGTTGTTTCAGTTGCAGCAAAAAAGGCCGCTATTGCGGCCTTTATAATAATTACAATTCTGGATCTTACCGGAGAATTTATATGGCAAAGCTTATTGTTGCAGACGACCATCCGTTATTTCGTAATGCGCTGATTAACGCGATAAGCAGTACCTTTGTCACAAAGGCGACCATCGAGACAGACAGTTTCGACAGTACCTGCATTGCCTTAGAGCAACATCCAGATACCGATCTGCTGCTGCTGGATTTACATATGCCCGGTAATTGCGGTTTTCTGGGGTTAATTCAGTTACGTAAAAATTATCCAAGCTTACCCATTGTGGTTATTTCTGCCAGTGAAGAGTTAGATGTTATTCGCCGGGTTATTGCTTTTGGTGCCTCAGCTTATATTCCCAAGTCTGCCAACCCTGTTGATATTAGCACCGCCCTTAATGCGGTACTGGCCGGTGAGCTCTGGGTACCGGCGCATTTGCAAAAAACAGTGTTTGAACAACAAAGTGCCGGCGAAGATTTAGACTTAGCGGCTAAAGTGGCACAGCTTACCCAGCAACAATATAAAGTACTGTATTACCTGACCGAAGGCTGGCTGAATAAACAAATTGCTTATGACTTGCATATTTCAGAAGCCACGGTTAAAGCCCATATTACCGCCATTTTTCGCAAACTGGGTTGTACCAATCGCACCCAGGTTGTGATTCAGGCACAGCGGCTAACTCTGGAGCCACCGGTAGACCGGGCAATGGCGCAGCAGCACTGAGTCCACGTTCATTACCTCTGTCTGAATAGATCAGGGTGTCTGTCTGGCACGCTTGAGCATTTTAAAATGATTCAGACTGGCTCTGAGTGCCCCGGGCTTAATCGGCTTTGCCAGATACATCAATCCAGCGGCTTTTGCCTGAGCTGCTAAATCTGCCTGGGGTGATGCCGACACCAGAATTCCGCCAACCTCGCCCCAGTACGCTTTAATTTGCTGATACACCTCCAGACCATTGGCGTGCTGTCCCAGCTGATAATCTATTAACATCACATCCGGTGGCGGCGCATGGCTGGCATAATCCAGTAGCTCAGCTTCGTCATAAAAACAGCTTACCGTTGCAATTTGCCATTGCTCCAGCAATATTTTTAAAGCCGCCAGATTTGCCACATCATCATCAATGCAGACAACGGTTAACCCAGGTAAAGGTCGCTGCGCGTGCTGACCCGGCAACGGTAACAGGGTACGTTGGCGCTGTTCAGTCAGCGGCAAACTTATGCTAAACAGCGTACCCTTGCCCGGCCAGGAGCGAACGTGCAACGGGTGCCCCAATAACTTTGCCATGCGGTGGACCACACCTAACCCCAGGCCAACACCCTGCTGGCCTTTGGCTGTCGCATCGATCCGGTAAAAATCTTCAAAAATACGTTCTAAATCATGCGGCGCAATACCCGGACCGGTATCCCAAACCTGCACCACCACCTTGTCGGCCCGCTTTCTACAGCCAACTAAAATTCGCCCTTTTGCCGTGTACTTCAGTGCATTTGACAGCATATTTTGTAGAATTCGTCGCAAATATGTGGTGTCTGTTAACACATATTGCTCCGTTTTGCGCACGGTCAACCCCAGGCCTTTCTGACTGGCAATTAAACTGTATTCATCTGCCAACTGTGACAGCAACTCTTGCAAAGCCACCGGCTGCACATCCGGCTTTAACTTACCATCATCAAGCTTAGCAATTTCCAGCAAGGTTGAGATTAACTCTTCTGAAGCTTTTAACGAGTTATCAAGCTGGCTTAAAATAAGCTGTTGTTGCTCTTTCTCCCGGGCGCCACTGAGCGCCGCAGTAAACAACCTGGCTGCGTTCAGCGGTTGCAGAATATCGTGACTGGCCAGTGCCAGAAAGCGGGTTTTAGACGCGTTAGCTGCTTCAGCTTCGGCTTTAGCCTGCAGCAATTGTAATTCGGTTTCCCGGCGTCTCCCCACTTCGGCCAGCAGTTCGTGATTAATATCGGAGATGGTCTGCGTGCGCTCCTGCACCCTGTCTTCCAGGTGTTGCTTAGCTTCAGCCAAAGCCTGCACCGCTTTAACATGCTCAGAAATATCGGTAAAACTGGTAACGAAGCCACCGCCGGGAATAGGGTTACCGCGCATTTCAATCACCCGGCCATCAGGCCTGACCCGCTGGAATACATGAGCAGTGCCTTTTTGCATATGGGCAATCCGTTTTTCAACATGCTCATCCGGATTGCCGGCGCCACAAAGCCCCCGCTCAGCATTTAACCGGACAATATCTGCCACCGGCCGGCCTACCCGAACCATGCCCTCAGGGTAGCTGAACATTTCAAGGTAAGCTTTGTTCCAGGCCACCAGCTTAAGATCCCGGTCGACCACACTGACCCCCTGGCTTAAGTGCTCAAGGGTGGAGAACAATATTTTGCGTGAGAATTGAATAGCCTGAGTGGTATCGTCAAACAGGGTGACCACATCTTCGAAGCCGAGCTGGCGCCCTTCCAGTACCGCGTTTACCATAGCCGAAGCTGATGACGCGCCGATAACCCCGGATAACTCGCGTTCAACATGCTCGACCAGGCCCACACTTGGCAGATCATCCAGTTGCAGGCTGAGTTTATGCTTACGGCCAAATTCTGCCAGACACTCAATAGCCCGGTTGCTGCCGACAAACCTTTCCAGCAATATTTTTAAATCGGCATTATGAATACGGATCCGCCGTGCCGGTGTATCCTGATGATCGATGGGTAAGTTGGGTTTTACAAACGCCACAGCTTGCAAACGGTCTTGCAGATTGACATTAGTGAGCAGCGAAACAATCACATAGGCCAGAATATTAAAGCCCAGCGACAATAATACGCCATGGCTCAGGCCATCGAGGCTGATGCCAAACATGCCGGTAGGCGACAACCAGGTTACGCCGAATAACCCCTGCTGCATAATATCGCTGTTAATGACGCCGGCATTAACCAGTTGCGGTAACATCAGGGTGTAAAACCACAGCACCAGCCCAAGACTCAGGCCGGCATAAACCCCCCACGCATTGCCACGACGCCAGTACAGACCGCCCAGAACTGCCGGTGCCAGTTGAATAGCCAGGGCAAACGCCAGCAAACCGGTTTCGGCCAGTTCGTAATTGCGGGCAAATACCTGATAGTAAAAATACGATAAGCCCATCACCAGCAGGATCATCGCCCGACGCACCAGAATAATCAGTAAACTGTAGTCATGGGGTATGCTTTTGCGCCGACTGGAGTGCAGTAAGCTGGGCATTACCACGTCGTTACTGATCATGGTACTGAGCGCCAGTGTGGCGATAATGATCATGGAGGTGCCGGCGGAAAAGCCGCCAATAAAAACCAGTGCACTTAAACTGTTCCAGCCTGACTGAGCCGGGATCAGCAACACGAAACTATCAGCCTGTTGCGCCATACCAGGAAACATTTGCATGCCAGCAACGGCCAATGGCACCACCACCAGAGTAACCAGCAGCAGATAACCGGAAAACCAACGCCTGGCATGACGTAAATGATGGTGCGAGACATTTTCAACAAAGGCGACGTGGAATTGCCGGGGTAACAAAAAAACAGCAGCCATCGCCAGAATGGTTTTGGTAATAAACTCAATAACGCCTGAGGTACTATGCTGGGCCTGCTGACTGGCAGCATGTTCGGCGAAGGCTCGCAGTACATTCTGATCCTTGTCCAGAATAAACACATACACCGCAATGGCCAGGGTGAGCAACGCAAACAGTTTAACCACCGATTCAAAGGCAATGGCGACCATAACGCCGCGATTCTGTTCAGTTAAATGTAATTTTCGGGTGCCGAATAAAATAGCAAAAAAAGCCATAGCGATGGCGCTGAGTAAAGCACTGTCCTGATACCAGTGGCTTACTGTGGCGCTAAAGTCGCCTCCCAGCAGTACCTGGTAAGAACTTGCCACGGCTTTTAATTGCAGTGAAATATACGGCACCACCACAATCAGGCAAATAATGGCCGCGAACATGGCAATATTTTTGCGCTTGCCGTAACGGGCAGAGATAAAGTCGGCAATCGAAGTCACATTTTGTTTTTTTGACACATACAAAAGTTTGAATAAAAACGGCTGGCCAAAAATAAACAGCAATACAGGCCCCAGATAAATAGGAATATAATCCCAGCCTCGGGTGACCGCAGTGCCTACTGCGCCATAATAAGTCCAGGAGGTGCAATACACTGCCAGAGCCAGGCTATAAATAAGCCCGCCATACTTTCGTATAACCCGGTCATCGGCATGACGCTCGCCCCAGTTGGCAACCCAGAACAAACCCCCGACATAAATCAGCGCCAGTAAGGCGACAGTCCATGCTGTCACAGCATTCTCCTTCGTATTTTATAGCGCTACTTTGGGCTGCAATAACCCTTGCTGTCAATCTCTGGCTGCCAGGCTTCGACTAAAGTCGGGCTGGCGCCACCGGTAACTGCTGCTAGATTAACAATGCTCGATAAAAATAACTAAAGGAGAAATATGATGGCGGACCATAAAAGTAACGCCCAGGCATACTGGCAAGCGAATCTTCGCTTGATCATTATCAGCCTGGCGATATGGGCGTTGGTGTCCTATGGCTTTGGCATTTTGCTGCGGCCAATGTTAGCAGGTATCCCGGTTGGAGGCACAGACCTGGGTTTTTGGTTTGCGCAGCAGGGTTCAATTTTAACGTTTATCGTTTTGATCTTTTTCTATGCCTGGAGAATGAACAAACTCGATAAAGAATTCGGCGTGGACGAGGAGTAAGCAGGATGAGTCAATTTGCAATAAACCTGATATTTGTCGGCGGCTCCTTCGCCCTCTATATCGCAATCGCAATCTGGGCCCGTGCCGGCACCACCAAAGAGTTCTATGTCGCTGGTGGCGGCGTACACCCGGTTATGAACGGTATGGCGACCGCCGCCGACTGGATGTCAGCAGCGTCATTTATTTCAATGGCCGGCTTAATTGCCGTGGGTGGCTATGCCAATTCAACATTTTTAATGGGTTGGACCGGCGGCTATGTATTGCTGGCGATGTTACTGGCCCCTTATTTACGTAAGTTTGGCAAATTTACCGTACCCGATTTTATCGGTGATCGCTTTTACAGCACCGGAGCCCGTCTGGTTGCAGTAGCCTGTTTAATTATTGCCTCGGTTACCTATGTTATCGGCCAGATGACCGGTGCCGGTGTGGCATTTTCACGCTTCCTTGAGGTCAGCAGTGACATGGGGCTGATTATCGCCGCGGTGATTGTCTTCCTTTACGCTGTTATGGGTGGGATGAAAGGCATTACTTACACTCAGGTAGCGCAGTATGTGGTGTTAATTATTGCCTATACCATTCCTGCGGTATTTATCTCCTTGCAGCTGACCGACACCTTTTTACCGCCACTAGGTTTATTTTCTGAACACACCGAGTCAGGAATGCCACTGCTGGCGAAGCTTGATCAGGTGGTTAGTGAACTGGGTTTCAGAGACTATACTGCTGATGTAGATAACAAACTGAACATGGTGCTGTTTACCCTATCACTGATGATTGGTACCGCTGGCTTACCGCACGTTATTATCCGTTTTTTCACCGTGCCTAAAGTTGCCGATGCCCGCTGGTCTGCCGGCTGGGCCCTGGTATTTATTGCCTTGCTGTATTTAACAGCACCTGCTGTTGCTTCAATGGCACGGTTAAATCTGATGAATACCATATATCCTTCAGGTCCGACCGCCGATGCCATTCAGTACGCTGAAAGGCCAGACTGGATGAAGACCTGGGAAACTACCGGTTTAATTAAGTTTGATGATAAAAATGCGGATGGTCGTATTCAGTTGTATAACGAAACGCCCGCCTTCGCAGCAACCGCCACAGAGCGAGGCTGGAACGGCAACGAATTAGTGGTTAATAATGACATTCTGGTGCTGGCCAACCCTGAAATTGCCAACTTACCAAGCTGGGTTATCGGTTTAATTGCCGCGGGTGGTTTAGCAGCGGCACTGTCAACTGCTGCCGGTTTGCTACTGGCAATATCCTCAGCGATTAGTCATGACTTAATTAAAGGCTCTATTAAACCGGATATCAGTGAAAAAGGAGAATTACTGGCTGCGCGGATTTCCATGGGCGTGGCGATTGTGGTGGCTACCTGGCTGGGGATGAACCCGCCTGGCTTCGCAGCACAAACGGTAGCGCTTGCCTTTGGTATCGCTGCAGCGTCTATTTTCCCGGCGCTAATGATGGGGATCTTCTCTAAGCGGGTAAATAATGTCGGTGCTATTGCCGGTATGCTGGCCGGTTTAATCTCAACCTGTGTTTATATCTTTTTGTACCTGGGTTGGTTCTTTATTCCCGGCACTGCAACCTTTGAGAATATTCCACAAAACTGGTTGTTTGGCGGCACAGGCTACGGTATCTCTCCCCTGTCATTCGGCGCGGTGGGTGCCATGATAAACTTTGCGGTCGCGTTCATTGTGTCAGCCCTGACTGCACCGCCACCGGTGCGTATTCAGGAACTGGTCGAGAGCGTTCGTTTCCCGCGGGGCGCTGGTCAGGCAACAGACCATTAAGCTATATCCACTAAGCTATAGTAAATAGCCAGTGGCAACATAAGCAGCTGTTATCTGCGACATGTTAAGGTAATAGCGGGCTTTCAGTTGAAAGCCCGCCTTTTTAAAAATCTTTTAGCAGGAAGACGTTATGTTGTGGGAATTGATTGCAACCCTTGTTGCCGGTTTAGGTGCCGCAGGCATTGCCCTGGCCATCCGTTTTATTAGTCGTAAAAAAGCGCCACGCTGGCTTATCCCTGTGTTTGCCGGGCTGGGTATGCTAAGTTTTCAGGTGCAAAGTGAATATAACTGGTATTCACATCAGGCTGGTTTGTTGCCAGAGGGCTTGGAAGTAGTGCGCACCGTTGAACAACAAACATTCTGGCGTCCATGGAGCTACCTGTACCCGCAAACCTTACGCTTTATTGCCGCAGATATTGCCAATGCGGCCCCTAATCAGCGAAACGAAGCAATCTGGCTGGTCGATCTGTATTTCTTTGAACGGCGGCTTTCGGCAAAAAAAGTGGTGCAGGTTGTTCATTGTCAGCAACATGCCAGAGCAGATTTTACGACACAATTAGCCATTCCGGCCCCCGGTGAGGCCATAAGCGCTGACTGGTATCAGCTGGAGCAAAATGATCCCTTACTCCTGGCGTTATGCCAACGTCAGAAAGTGTAATGTATTTGATGGTCTGAGGTTTTATGGAAGTCGCTGAAGTTTCAAACTTTTTAGCTGAGACAACCCCATTTGACCAGCTTGATGCTGGCCAGCTGACCAGTCTGGCCAGTAATATCAGCGTTTATTACTGTCAGAATGGTGAAACGGTGCAACTGAGTACCGAGCGCTTAATGATTGTTCGTACCGGTATCTTTGCGCTGTACAGCGACCAACAGACGCTGTTAACCAAGCTGGAACAAGGTGACTTTTATGGCTATCAGTTACTGTTAACCGGGCTTAACGACAACGACAATCTGGTATGTGAAGAAGATGGCCTGGTGTACTGGTTAGCTGCAGATGCCTTTCATCAATTACGTTATCAATATAAAAATATCGACATTTTCTTTCAACGTTTATTCAGCCGGCGCTTGCACCAATATAAAGATCAGCAGCAGAACTCCCGGTTCACCCTTAAAGTCAGTGATATTGTCCAGGCCCGCAAGATTGCCATTGGCGCAGCCCAAAGCGTCCAGCAAGCTGCAGCGTTAATGACCCAAAAGCGGGTTTCCTCCTTGCTGGTGGAGCAAGACGAAAAACTGATTGGCATTATCACAGATCGCGATTTGCGCAGCCGGGTGCTGGCAGCGGGGTTAGCGGCAGACACCCCGGTTCAGCAGGTAATGACGGCCAAACCGCATACCATAGACAAACATGCCTACCTGTTTGAAGCGGTGCAACTGATGAGCCGGCATAACGTACACCACTTGCCGGTGCTGGATAAACAGCAAAGCTACTCGATGCTTACCGCCACCGATATTATTCGCTCGCAGCAAGATCATCCGGTGTATCTTATTGGCGAAATTCATCGCCAGATGAGTGTCGATGGCCTGGAACACTGTGCCAGTCAGATCAGCAGCCTTGCCATTACCATGGGTAAACAACAGGTGCCGGCGCATGAGGCCGGGCATATTATCACCACCATTACCGATGCACTGACCCAACGTTTAATTGCGCTGGCGCAGATAGAGCTTGGCCCGCCGCCCTGTGTGTTTAGCTGGCTGGCGTTTGGCTCTCAAGGCCGGATGGATCAAAGCTTAAACGCCGATCAGGACAATGCGTTATTACTGGAGAAAGAGCCGGTGGCTGAGATAGGCGTTTATTTTGCCGCTCTGGCTGACTTTGTCTGTCAGGGTTTGGCACGCTGCGGTATTATTTTATGCCCGGGCAATATTATGGCCTCTAACAGTGCGCTGCGTTTAAGCCTAAAAGGCTGGTCGGGACAATTTGCCAAATGGGTCAGCACCCCAACGCCCGAGGCGCTACTTAAATCCAGTATCTTTTTTGACTTGCGGGTTATCGAAGGCAGCAGAGGTTTATTTAATGCCCTGCAACAGGATATTCTGGCAAAAACCAGCGACAACCCGCTATTTTTATATCATTTAGCCCAAACCACGCTGCAACGCAGTGCTCCGCTCAGTTTTCTGAGAAATTTTATTCTGGAACACGACGGCAAACAAAAAAAAGGACTGGATCTGAAAAAACGCGGTATCAGTTTAATCACCGATATTGTCAGAGTGTATGCGCTGTCGGCCGGGATCAGTGAAATTAATACCCGCCAGCGGCTGGTCCAGCTGGCCAATGCTGGAGTGCTGGATAACAAAGACACCCAGAATTTATCTGATGCCTTCGATGTCCTGGCGCAACTTCGCTGGGACAAACATCAGCATGACCTGATCCAGGGCCACGATGTCAGTAATTTACTCGACCCCAATGTACTATCTGGCTTGCAGCGCCATCAGCTCAAAGACAGCCTCACGGTAATTAATGATGCCCAGTCGTCGCTTAAACAGCGTTTTTGCCGGGATTTATAACGATGCTCAGCTGGCTTGCCAATAGAACCACGCCGCTCAGTCATATTGTGCAGGAGTTTAATCAGTCGGCTGCGCCTGGTGGCGCTGTCAGAGCAGCTGATTGCCCCTTTTTAGTCATTGATTTAGAGCTGACCGGTTTAAATGCCAAACAGGATCATATTGTCAGCGTGGGCTGGGTGCCGGTTCGACAGTATGAAGTTGTACTGAATGACGCCAGGCATTATCTGGTTCACAGTCCGGTTGGTGTTGGCCAGAGTGCGATATATCACGGCCTGCATGACAAAGATTTTACCGGGGCACGGGATCTGACCGAGGTATTAACCGAGTTACTGCAGGCATATGCCGGCTATGTTTTTGTGGCGCATCACTGTCAGCTGGATTTACGTTTTCTGGAAGTTGCCTGTCAGCGGATCTTTGGCAAAGCCGCAAAATTCAGTTTTATCGACACGCTGAATATTGAGCTGTACCGGTTGCATAAACAGGGCATTGTAATGAAGCAAGACGCTTTACGCCTGCACCACTGTTTAACGCGGCATAAATTGCCACAAAGTGGCCAGCACCATGCCTTGGCAGATGCCTACAGTTGTGCCTTACTGCTGTTAAGCCAGCTTAAGCATAGCCATCCGGATATTACGCTGGCGGATTTACAACTTCAAAGCCGCTAATATGCATTGCTGTGGTCACAACACTGATGTTATGGAGACTTACATCCAGGCTTTTTTGCTACGCTGCATCTGCAACAGGCCCTGCTCCAGTAATGCCCTGCCATCAGCCTCTTTAACAAAGGGAATTTCCAGCGCGCCAGAAGCCGTGATCAGCTTAATAGTGCATAGCCCTGGCCGGCGCATCAGCCAACTTTGTTTGTACTGTACCTGCTGCAATTTATATTTGGCGAAACAGTAGTAGTCCACCCCAAAGTAACCGCGACGAAGATAATAATAAGTATCATCCTGCGCATAACCATAGCGATACCAGCGCATCACAATCAGTAGCGCCCAGAATGCCAGGGGTATTACGCTAAGTGCAGCCAGTTGCGGCTGTTGTTGCAGCCACAGCGATACCGGACCAATAATTGCTGCAGGTAGCCAGAACAAAACGACATTGCGCCAGATAAAACGCCGGCTAATGCTATTGAAGTCAATACTACTCAGTTGATTATCAGGGTAAGCATTGCTTAATAAGGCGCTCGCCTCACCCGGGGTGACTGAAGGCACCATAATTTTTTGTTCAGTGGCGAATTGTTGCTGACCATTAATTTGCTCGAAACTCAGGTTGACCCTGCCCAGCAGCATATCAAGCCAATCACGCTTCATAGCAACCCGTTGCAATCTTGATAGCCGCATGCTCACTTCATGCCGGGTAAGCAAGCCACTGCGCCGGATATAGTTGTCCTGCTTTTTATGCAGGGTATAGCCATAGAATGACAGTACCGAACCGAATACTGAAAACAACGTCAGCAGTAACATAATAAACATGGTAAGTGACAACGCGTACAAGCCAATGACCATCCAGGATTGCTGAGCAGGATCAAATAAGGCAGGTAAATCAATACCCACCTGCAATAAAAAGCCAAGTATCTGATCTGCAAGCTGGTTATAAAACGGGGCAGCCAGGCCTAAAAACAGCCAGATCCGATTATTGCTGATGCCATGAATAATTAAATCGCGCACACTGCGCTGATTCAATAGCTGTTCTGTTTCTGCAACAACGGCGGGCTTTGTGTCATCACTGTTGTCACTGTCAGCGGGTTTTGCAACGGTCGCGGTTAACTCATGAACTACCAGAATATGTTTTTTTAGTGTTTCAGCAAACGGTCGGCTCAGCGCAACCAGCCTGGCTTCCTGTTGCACCGAGCCCGCAGTGTCCAGCTGCAAACAAACATAATCTGCCGGCCGGTAGAAAATCGGTTGCTCCAGTTTAATATTCTGGATCCGGTTAAACGGCAAATTCAGATACTTTTTACTGATAACACCAGAGCGGATCTCTACCGTACCGGCCGAAAGCCGGTATTGGAAGTAATAAAACTTAAGGATGGCCGAAACGACAATAAGCAGCAATAACCCACTGAGCAGGCCAGCAGCAAAACCAGGGTTATCTTTAATCCGGTTAAACAGCAGAATAAAAGGCGGAATAAGATAAACAAACTGACCAATAAAAAACCGCAGCACAGCCACCGCAAAATACAAAATGGCAATGGGTGACACCCGCTGCCATTGTCCCTGACCGTCTGCGTGTTCCAGCTCGGATATGCCAGACACTTTTTCTGGAAGATGTTCAGACATTTCTTCAGGCATTTGTTCAGTTCTGGGTTCCGACGGGATCGCTACCCCCGGCTCATTGCTGTTGTTCATCTTGCAATGCATCCTTATGCTGCAATACGAACTGACGAATTTGCTGTGCCTGCTCTAAATGCAGCCCAGGGATCTCAAAGGTGTGCATAGCGCCACCAGCACTGAACAGTTGTAAACGAGCCAGTGCCGTTTTGCGTTCCAGCGGCCCTTGTTTAAGTTCAATATGCTGGATCCTGACAACGGGCTGCGTGATCATTTTCTGAAAAAAAATACCTGATTTATAACTAATATCATGTTCGCGCAGCGCAAACAGCTTATGTTTGTCACTCTGCCAGCAATACAGTGCCCGCAGCAAACCCAGAAAGGGAATTACCCAGAGGCCATGAAACACGGTATCGGACAAGTCGACTGGCAATGGCCACCAGGGTTGCAGGTAACAGCACAGCAGCACGAACCACAGAACGGTGAAGAACACCGCATTTACGCCCTGTCGCAGCAGCCGGTAGCGTCTGGCTACGCTCTCCAACTGCACAGCATGCAGTGGAGTCAGTTGCTCAGTGCTCAGTTGCAGATTGCTGAAGCTGTCGCCGCCTTGCATACCGTTACTCCTGCGCTTGAGTATCAGGGCGGAACTTCAGTTGCAAGCCTTTAATAAAGTTGCGCAGCACCTGGTCCTGACATACCCGGAAATGTTTATGGTCGGCCCGACGGAAAAATGCGCTTAACTCCGGCTTACTTAATCTGAAATCAGCCAGTGCCATCACGGCCATAATATCGTCGTCTTTAAAATCCAACGCAATTTTAAGCTTTCGGAAAATAATATTATTGTTCATCCGCTGCTCTGGCTCAGGCTGTGGCCCTTCTTTACGGCCACGCTTATGAACAATAAGACCATTTAAAAACCGGGCAAGATCGACATCAGCCATGGCGCCAAAGTCGCTTTCATCATCTTTACTTATCCAGCCAATCATTTGTTCACGGCTTGGGGTCTGGCCGCCAAGTGCCATAATTTCGCTCATGGTGTTGTTGTTGTATTCGAAGGCATACCGCAAGCGGCGTAACACGTCATTATTGGTCACAATGCAATCCTGTTATAGGCTATAAAACAACAAAAGGCGCAGAACGCGCCCTTTGTTATTGTTCACGTGCGAAATTACTTCGCGCGGCTACGGTATTCATCGGTACGGGTGTCAATTTCGATTTTGTCACCAATTTCGACAAACGCCGGTACCATCAATTCAAAACCGGTATCCAGTTTAGCGGGCTTCATTACTTTACCAGAGGTATCGCCTTTCGCAGCCGGTTCGGTGTAAACCACTTCACGTACCACAACGGTAGGTAAATCTACAGAAATAGCACGCTCGTTGTAGAATACCACTGAACACTCCATACCATCGGTCAGGTATTTCAGCGCTTCAGTCATGTTTTCGGCTTCAATTTCATACTGGTTGTACTCAGAATCCATAAATACATACATGGGATCAGAGAAATAAGAGTAAGTAACTTCTTTAGTTTCCAGCAGAACCTGCTCAAACTTGTCATCAGCACGGTAAACCGTTTCCATGCCCTGAGCGTTAAGCAGGTTTTTCATTTTCATTTTAACCACGGCAGAGTTACGGCCGGATTTATTAAATTCGGCTTTCAAAATTACCATCGGTTCAGTGCCAACCATAATTACCTGGCCAGCGCGCAGTTCTTGGGCTGTTTTCATCATTATTGAAATATCTTCATTGTTGGGAAAAATTGGGCGTTATTATAAATTTTTTTTTGGCAAAGTGCACGAGGTTGCTGGCAAGATCTCCATTTGCCAGCAATTGTTGGCGCCATTGCTGATTATAATCGGTAATTTCTCTGAGCAGCGGATAGAATTGCTGCCAACTGTTGGTTAAATTGCGATCAATATTCCAGTCCAGATACCACTGCTGCACCGGCGCGGCAAGGCCAGCTGGCATTTGCCGGCAGTAGTGATCAAGAAAGGCCTGCAGCTTTAGCAGATGAGCATTTTCCTGCTGCCGGTAAATTTGCCATACAAAAGGCTTACCCGCCCAGTGCGCCCGGATAATCGAGTCCTCACCCCTGACAAAATTAACATCGCAAGCTGCCAGCAATAAATCATAATCGGGCTGTGCCAGAAAAGAGAAAACCTTTATATGCAGATTATCCAATTGCACAATATCGCCAGTTAACAACCCCGGACAGTCGGGGTACTGCGCAGCAAGCGCATTAGCAAGATCGCCTTGCGGAATAACGCACAATACCTTAGCGGGATGCTGCTGCCATTGCTGTATAAGCTCAGAAATATGGGCATGGCTGTAAGCAAACATCGACACTTTTAACTGATAATCAGTATGTTTAATGGCTAGTTTTTGCCAGAATGCGGTTTGGTCCTGCTTTGATTCAATAAAAGTGGCAAGTTGCTGGGCCAGGCCCTGCTCATACAGCAGGCCGCCGGTAAGTTTGGTAAAGCCCGGGAAGAAAAAATATTTATTCACGGCCAGCGCTGCTTGTGGCGAACTCAGGCCATGACAACCTTCTACCCAGGGTTCAGCCGATAAATATTCCAGATTTATCCAAAGCGGTGCAGGTTGCTGACTTGCCATTTGCTGCTTATATGCCGCAGGAATAGTGCAGGCTAATGCTTCTATTACCACAGCGGCGGCGGGTAACTGCTGCCAGTTAACGACAGATTCTTGCGCAGCCGGCCAATAGCATACCTCGACCCCCAACACCGACTGAGTAACGCATTTGGGATTAATTTGCGGGCAAATGCGTTGAAAACTAGCTAAATCATCTACCCAGAGCTGCACTTTCAGGCCATGCTCAGCCACGAGCTGGCGACTGATGCGCCAACAAATACCAATATCACCGAAATTATCCACTACCGAGCAGAAGATACGCCATATTCCGTTATAAACGGATTGATTTGAATGTTGCAACAATCGCCCTGCCAACTGGTTTAAGAAAGTAATGGCACCATTATACCCAGTGCGATACGCAGAAACAGCCATACAATAAGCAGAAATAGCACGCTAACCAGGCAGCCAAGCAGATATCGGCCAGCATAACGCAGGCGGTTTAGCAGCCGGCTCCAGAAATCGGTGGCAGGGCCATCTGTAGCCGGCTCCGCAAACAGTAAGGTTAGCAGCATGACATTAAGCGAAAACGCGAAACAAACCGTTGCGGTCAACTGCCAGCGCTGGCTTAGTGCCACCGGCGCCAGCAACAATAAATAACCGAGCCACACCAGACTAGCCAGCGCCAGCAGTAACCATAACGGTTGTAATGGTTTAAGTTTACGGGCCAGAGCATGATAAAAATTTAGCATTGTTGCTCCTCTTGCTGACGTAGCGCAGCCGGATAAAGCGGCAGTATACCCGACTCTCCTGCCATATCGCCCACCAGCCAGATTTGCTTAAACGGGTGAGACTTAGGCATACATAATTTATCGCAGTGTGACAGCATGTCCTCCCGAGTCCATAATGGATTAGCATTGCGGATCACCAGCCAGACATTGTCGCTCTGATAATGCTTCTGTGCCTTACTGCTGATAATCCGGTTCAGGGCAGTCAGCAAGCGATGCTCTGGTGGCGTTCGCAGCAGCGCCATCAGCTCACGATGCGTTTCTGCGCTAATTGCCCTGCCCAGAATATGCATGGCTTCTACTTCGCTGCCATACAGGTGGGCAATTTCTAAATCCAGCTTAGTGTTTTCGTAGTAGCAGGACACATCGGGTCTGGCGGGTTCATTGTGCCAGATATGGCGCATCTTAATGCCAAAGCGCTGCTGATACCGGCGCATAAAAATCCGGGCGGCCTCATGCTCCAGTTTTATTTTCTCTTCAGACCCGTTCATTACCGTTACCTTAACAGCCTTAACTTGCCGCTGTGAAGTAATAGCGCCAGATTTGTGCAATAACCGGCAACACAGAAAGCAATAATATGGATCCCATAAAGATATTAAAAATTCGCTGAAACAGCGGCTTTGTTAGCACTTTGCGCAAACCGGCACCAAATACCAGCCAAACGCCAACGCATGGAAACGCCATCATTAAAAATGCCAGGGTAATCATGGCTACCTGCCACCAGTAAACGCCAGAGACTGACGTGAACGCGGCGACGGCACCTGAGGCCATCACCCAGGCCTTACCGTTAACCCATTGAAACAACGCAGCTTGCACAAAAGTAAATGGCTTACTTTTGCCAGTGGCAATAGTTTCAGGTCTGGCACTGGCAATACGCCAGGCAAGCCAGATTAAGTATAAGGTACCGGCGATTTTGATTAACTGGTGCAACTGCGGATAGCGGTCAAATATCACACCAAAGCCTAAACCGACCAAAAGCACCATCAGCGGGAAGCCAAAACAAATTCCCAGCCAGTGAGGCACGCTTTGTTTGATGCCGTAATTTACTCCGGATGACATTATCATCACATTATTAGGACCAGGAGTAATAGTGGTGGAAAATGCAAAAAAAAGTACTGCCAGAAATAACTCCATATATAGCCTCAGTTTAGCGATTCGGCGTCTGTGCTTATGATATCAGACTCAGCGCGGCAATAACCCAGTTTATCAAGGATAAGTTTGCAGGAAAAAATCGTTAAATATCAAGCTAGACCAGCCGCAACCGTAGAGGGAGAACCTTTATTTTCTGTTTTATTCACTTTAATAACATACTGATTTGCTTTCATTAAATTATTAGCTAGACTGGTGTGGATAACAAAGGAGAACGATATGAATAAAATTATTGGTTTAGCGTTATTAGTTGTGGGTGCAGTGCTGCTTTATTTCGGTTACAACGCGTATAACTCGGCGGCTTCAGAGGTCACCGAGTTTGTTACCGGTAGCCCGACCGATAACGCGGTCTGGTATCTGGTTGCCGGTGGCCTGGCTGCTATTATTGGAATTGGTGTATTACTGAAAAAATAAACATTTACTCTGGGTTGCCAACATCTCGCTCTAAATAATAAAGGCCACAATTGTGGCCTTTATTATGTCAGCAGCACTATTTTAGCGCTTATTCTTCAGCGTTACCCCAACTGTCCCGCAGACCAACAGTGCGGTTGAAAATTAACGTATTTGCAGAAGATGCACGATCAGCACAGTAGTAACCTTCCCTTTCAAACTGATACGCTTGCTCTGCCTTAGCAGTCTGCAAAGAGGGTTCCACATAACCTTGCTTAATCAATAACGATGCCGGGTTAATCACTGTCAGAAAATCTTCTTCTGCTGCCGGGTTAGCGACACTGAACAGCCGGTCATAAACCCGGAATTCAGCAGGCAGCGCATGGGTTGCCTCTACCCAGTGAATTACCCCGCGCACTTTGCGACCATCAGCCGGGTTTTCGCCCAGCGTTTCCGGTAAATAACTGCATTTTAATTCAACAATATTGCCGTCGGTGTCTTTAATCACCTCATCCGCGTGAATAACATAAGCATTGCGAAGCCGGACATCACTGTTCAATACCAGCCGCTTATACTTTTTGTTCGCCTCTTCCCTGAAATCTGCCCGATCAATATAGACCACGGCACCAAAAGGCAGTTTACGACTGCCCATGCTGTCATCTTTGGGATGGTTTGGCCCATCAAGCCACTCAATGCCATCAGCCGGGTAATTAGTGATCGTTACCTTAAGCGGGTCGAGCACCGCCATTGCCCTTGGCGCCGCCGCATCTAAATCTTCGCGGATACAGGCTTCCAGCGCGCTCATTTCAATGACATTGTCTTGTTTGGTAACACCAATACGTTTGGCAAATTCACGAATAGAGGCTGGCGTGTAACCGCGCCGGCGCAGGCCAGCTATCGTTGGCATCCGTGGGTCATCCCAACCGCTGACCACCTGTTTTTCAACCAGGGTTTGCAGTTTACGCTTACTCATTACCGCGAATTCCAGATTAAGCCTGGAAAACTCAATTTGCTGTGGGTGGCATTTGATCGAGATGTTATCCAGGATCCAATCATATAAACGGCGGTTATCCTGGAACTCCAGGGTACACAGCGAATGGGTGATCCCTTCAAGCGCATCCGAAATACAATGGGTAAAGTCGTACATTGGGTAAATGCACCACTTATCGCCGGTTTGATGGTGATGAGCAAATTTCACCCGGTAAATCACCGGGTCGCGCATACACATAAAACTGGATGCCATATCAATTTTGGCTCGCAAAGAACATTCACCCTCTTTAAAGCCGCCGGCCCGCATTTTTGCAAACAGTGCCAGGTTCTCATCTATTGAGGTGTCACGGGTTGGACTATTTTTACCGGGCTGGGTTAAGTTGCCACGATACTCACGCATCTGTTCATTGTTAAGAAAACACACATAAGCCAGGCCTTTGCTGATTAACTCAACGGCGAAATCATGCAGGGCATCAAAGTAATCTGATGAATACCGGACCTTGCCACTCCAATCGAAGCCTAACCAGTTAACGTCTTGCTGAATAGAGTTAACGAAATCGATATTCTCTTTTTCAGGGTTAGTATCGTCAAAGCGTAAATTACACTGCCCCTGATAATCTTTGGCAATACCAAAGTTTAAGCAAATAGACTTAGCATGGCCAATATGTAAAAAACCGTTGGGCTCGGGCGGAAAACGCGTTTGGACCGCGCTATGTTTGCCACTGGCCAAATCGGCATCGATAATTTGCCGGATAAAATTGCTGGGGCGATGTTCAACGTCCGCCATAATGAAAATTGTCCTTGTAAAACAAATAAAGAGAATAGTAATGGCCGGCATTATAACACCGCTATTGGCAGTAGCTATTGTATGTTTGGCAAAAAACCGACCAGGACCCACATGGTCAGCGGTCTAGCCTGCTACACCCAGCCTTTTGGTCGGCAGACAGTCGGATATTCTGGCATTGCCAATACCCGGTTTAACCAGATAGCATGCGGTGGCAGTTTTTGCCGGGCCATTTGTAAACGTTGAATAATAGCAGGATGTACGCCGGTAGCCGGCAAATCTGGGCCGTAGCGCTGCCGGCATTCGTCTTCAAGAAAGCCCATACCATATAAAATACACTCGTAGCTTTCGTGATTCCATAAACCGCCGGTATCAATCGCTGCCCGGTTATCCGCGGTTGCAGCACCACTATTTATCGTCGTGGCCATGCCGGGGTACCATTGATCCTGAAAATCATGGGCACTGGGCGGTTTAATTCGCCAGTACGCCAGCTTGGCTTTTAACCGTTCCGTGATCCGCTCTGGTTTTTGTACTTCACGCCAAAACTCGGTATCCGTGCGCTTGGTCATACAATAATGCATATTAATAAAATCAAGAATTTCATAAAAACGGTTGGCCATTAACCGGTTATACCGGCCCGCTAATACGGCCATATCCTGCTCATCATGCGGAAAATGCTCTGCCAGTAATACTGCGCCTAAATCACTCAAATATAAACCGGTAGATTCCAATGGCTCAATAAAGCCGCCCGACAAACCGATGGCTACACAGTTGCCACGCCAGTTGCCCTGACGACGGCCAACTTTAAAATCCACTACTCTGGCTTTCAGTTGTTCGGTACCTGGCCCCTGATACGCCCGCATTTCCCGCTCGGCTTGTTCAGCACTGATAAATTTGCTGGAATGGACATAGCCGACTGAACGCTGGTTCTGCATCGGGATATCCCAAATCCAACCTGCAGATAATGCTGTGGCCGTGGTATATGGTCTGACCATTCCCGGATAAAACTTATCATAAGGTAGATGCATGGTGATGGCGCGATCGCACAATAACCATTGCGAGCAATCTTCAAAACCCACGCCAAGCTGCTCTTCAATTAACTTGGCTTTAAAGCCAGTGCAATCAACAAATAAATCTGCCGTTAACCGCTGTTGTTGATCGGTTGTTACTGCAACAATCTTATCCGGGCCTTGCATTTCAACACCCGCTAAATTCGCCAGGGTATGAACGACACCACGTGCGGTAGAAAAATCGCGCAGGTAATCAGCAAATTTCTGGGCGTTCATATGGTAGGCATAGTTTAAGCGGGAGCCCATATCCCATTTACCCAGCATCAGCGGCGCCAGGCCCATTTCACATATAATGGGTTGTGCCGAGCACGTTTCCATAAAAGGTATACTGCGATCGCTTTTCAGCCAGTCACTGCCGGCGCGGTCGATAGGCTGTACCCGCATACTGGTAAACGGATGATGGTAAAAACTGTTGTCATTATGTACCCAGTTACAATATTTGATGGATTGTTTAAAGGTCGCATCGGTGGCTTTCATAAACTCCAGCTCGTCCACCCCGACTACTGCCAGCAAATGGCGCATAGAGGGTATGGTCGCTTCGCCTACCGAAATTCTTGGAATATCGGGTGATTCCAGCAATTCAATCAAGACATTCTGTTCGGTACCCTGCTTATTCAGGGCACCGTTAAGATAGGCGGCGGTCATCCAGCCAGCTGAACCACCACCGACGATCAGTACTTTACGTTGTTGCATTAGGCTTCCACCACTTATTGCTTATTATTTTTTTAATAGTAACCCAGTAGACGGCGCAACCCCGGCGCGGCATATTCAACCAATTGCTTTTGCATATCGGGCAATACCGCAGGTAACTCCACTTTTTGTCCGGCCAGG
Source organism: Arsukibacterium sp. UBA3155 (assembly GCA_002364615.1). GTDB lineage: Bacteria > Pseudomonadota > Gammaproteobacteria > Enterobacterales > Alteromonadaceae > Alishewanella. Next base: position 48,641 of record DEYP01000011.1, read on the forward strand.
TTTTCGCGGTAGGTGCCGCTTTGTTCTTTATCGGCGCCGGCTAACACCCGCTCACGCCAATCTGCCGGTAACTCAGCTAAACCCAGTGGTTGCAATAAATCTGTAAAAAAGGCTTCGGCCTGTGGCGTATCCAGTTTTTTCAAATATGAAATAACGTCTTCGAAGCGCACTAACTTACTACCGGTTCCGAGCCAGGCCACCGCATTATGAGTATAAATTTCGTTTAAGGTTGGCGCTTTCTGGTAAATACCAAAAATCATCATATTCAGCATTTGCTCAATAGATACTTTGCCACCTTTTAAGTGATCCATAGACCCCTGAAAAGTATCAGACAGGAAAAATCGGGCACGAGCCAGTACCCAGTCATACGGATCACGCACAATAACCAGCTGCCGGACATTTTTCAGGGCAATGGCTGAGCTGTCGGAGAACAATAAATGGCCCCAGCTAAGCTGAGGCTGGACAGAACTGAACGCGGCCAGATGCTGGTGCAAAATCGGGATCTGAATAAATTGCTTATCATACTGCTGCGCTACCGGCACAAACATTCTGAAAATATTTTTCAATAAATGCGTGCCGCATTTTGGCACAGAGTTTAAAAATACCGGCTGTTGTAGCGCGGTTTGCTGATAATTAGCATTAATGCTGTTTAACGTGTCGGGTTTAGCGTGGATCGTTGGCATGTTAATCTCTTTTCTATATTTTTACTTTTAACCGCAACTCTTTCACGGGTAAAGCCAGGCTATGTTTTTAACCTGTTTTAGCTTGCTAAGTAAATAAAAATGCCGACTTTCGCCGGCATTTATTTAACTGCTAATAACTAAACTCAGAACGAGTATGACGCGTTTAAGAACAAGCGACGGCCTAACCAGTCATACTGACTGTAGAAAGCAGAGGTGCCTAAACGGCTAACCCGCGCGCTAGAACTTACTTTAGGCGGCTCTTTATCAAAGGCATTTGCCACACCAAACGTTACATCAAGCCCGGCATCGCGGAACTCTTTGGTCACTGAGAAGGCATGATAAACAACCGCATCAGCATCTACAACGATCCGTACATCTTCACCACGATAGGTCGTTGTAATGTTGTCACCATTTGATACAGCAGCTATATAGCGAGCTGTCCAATTAAACGTCCAGTCATCATAGTCTAAGGCTACCATTAGATTACCGACATCTTTTGGACTACCTATTTCACCGGTTCTGTCCAATGGCTCACTGGTAGCAAATAATTTCTGTGATGCCTCTAGCTGACGAGTATGCTGGTAGGTGGCGCTTAACTCACCCACAGGTGTATCAATCCTGTATCCTAGTTGCATATCAATACCACGATTAACCTGAGTTGAAATATTCAGGTAACCACCACGTACATCGGTGATCCGTAAATCAGTTGGGTCACGATCAAATTGGCTGCAAAGTGGTTCAGTACCAAAAGTTTCAGAAATATAACAATTACCAACAATTTGACCTGCAGTTAAACTCGTTACTTCACCAGTAATTTCAATATTGAAATAGTCAATTGACGCGCTGAAATTATCGATAAACTCAGGGATCCAGACTAAGCCAACTGTTTTTGCAACTGAGGTTTCTGCCTCCAACTGACCCGCACCACCACCAGTGGTAACAGTTGCAGAAATCGCACCACCACCAAAATCAGCCGGGATGCCATCAGCCGCACAGTTATCCGCCACTATTTCAAGGGTAGTGCCCGCTGCTACGCCGTCACCCCAGTTAATACAAGGGTCGATAGCCCGCTGACCAACAAAACTGGTCTGATTATTCAGATACAATTCATACAATGCTGGCGAGCGGAATGAAGTACCACGGGAAGCTCGCAGGCGGAAGCCCTGGCCAATCTGCCAGTTAACACCCGCTTTGTAGGTGTAATCGCTACCGTAAGATGATACGTCGGTATATCGCCCAGACAGATTAAAGTCCACTGACTCAGCAAACGGCATATCACGCAGTACTGGGATTTGTAGTTCAGTAAATACTGCCTTGGTATTGTGTTTACCTTCGGTGATGCCGGCAGAAGTCTGACCCCAGGTATTGGCGCGTAGGGTTTCTGATCCGGGGGTATCTTTAATAGAATCGCGCTGATAACTGGCACCCACTACCACACCAATTGGGCCTGCCGGTAATTCCAATAAATCACCGGTAATATAACCTTCCAGCGTTTGCTGTTTATAAACTGTATTACCTATCTGCTCGCCAAACAGGAAGTCACGTACCTCACCGGTGATATTACCCGCCAGGAATTGCGGATCTAACCAGGGAACATCCACACAAGGTACACCACGAATTGGGGTAACTTCACCAGCGCATGAACCTGAGGCAAAGTTATACGGCGATATCGCATCTTCATAAATTAACTTAGACTGATACTCACCGTCATTATGAGTATCCTGATAAGACACATCCCAGAACCAGTTGCCAAAATCACCATTTAAACCGAGTACAAAACGACGGTAATCTACCGTGATTTTCTCACCTGAATGGTCGGTAATAGCGGTAGGGCTTAACCACTGGGCACCAGTCCAACCAGCGCTTAACGGGTCACCGGCAAAAAAGTCTTCATTGTATTTATAACTCCAGAACTGACGGTATCCGTTACTGGTCGTAGTCCGGCGGTTAAGTAAAGCTTCACCATAAAGCATGACGCTATCACTTAGCTCATAATCACCCTGAGCATAGGCAGTAATTAATTCATTTTCCGGAATTAATGTTTCGCGATCTTGAAACGGATGGTCAGCGTTCGCTACCGCATCTGAAGCGCGGTCATACGCTACCGGGAACCAACCAGGAGGTGCAACCAGAAAATCCGGGTTGCTTGGATCTGTCGCAAAACCAGGAATATAGTTGGCTAAGTCACCATCGTAATCAAACTGTGCCTTGGCGCCAGCCGGCACGTTGCCGCCATCGCCCTGATAGTCATATAACCAGATATGGCCCCATAATAAATCATTACAATGAGCCTTACCGGTTCTCGGATCAATCGGGTCAACCCGCTCACCACTTACTGGATCAAAAATATAACGCTCGGCACAATTGAAGAAACTACGCTGGCCCTGTGCCAGCTCTTCCTGCATTTTATAATCGCCAACAACTCGGAATGAGCCCCGGCCAAAAGTTTTACCGTAAGTGGCGTTTAACTGATAGTTTTCACCACCGCTTTCGGTGGGTTGTGAAGTATTAAAGTTTACCGAAGCGTCATCACCTTTTTTGGTAATAATATTAATTACACCAGCAACGGCGTCAGAGCCGTACAGCGATGAAGCGCCATCTTTTAAGATTTCAATGCGGTCGATTGCGGATAATGGCAATACGTTCGGATCAAAAGAAGATACCTGACCACGGGTACCGGCAGGGCCTGCGCGGCGTCCATTTAATAAAACAAGAGTACGGTTAGCGCCTAAACCACGCAATGAAATGCTTTCTGAACCAGAGCCACCTTCAGTAACAAAAGCGGTAGATGCCGCCGCAGTGATCTGGTTTGAACCGGCTGCAATGGTAGAGTTACGTAATAATTCGCCCAAATTGCTGATACCCTGGCTGGCCGCTGCACTGGCACTGATTATTTCAATAGGCGCAGCCTGATCCAGACCGTCGGTTCGGATCCGCGAACCAACGACCTGAATCCGTTCGGTTTTCTCTTCGGCTTTTTCTGTTTCAACACTTTGGTCTTGCGCTTGCAGGCTAAACATGGATGACGCCAGCACACAGCTGACTGCCAACGACAGCGGCTTCTTCCTGATAATTGGAGCAACGTTTTTCATAAAAGCTTCCTGAATAGATTTTTATTATGTTTTAAGGCGGCGAGTGACAACACAACATTGTCAAAGTTCACCGACATCTGAATCTATACTAGTGGCTCAAAAATGAAATGCAATCAAAAATGTACGTTCACTCTAATTTTAACACCCTGTGCCGAGCTTTATTTGCATAAAAAAAACCGCCAACTGGCGGTTTTTTTTTGTTCTTTTAGCTACAGCTTACCAGCCAGTAACTTCTTTTAACGCCTGACCAATATCGGCCAAACTTTTTACCGTCTTAACACCAGCATCTTCAAGTGCAGCAAACTTTTCATCTGCAGTGCCTTTACCACCAGAGATGATAGCGCCAGCATGGCCCATCCGCTTACCGGCAGGTGCAGTAACACCAGCGATGTAAGATACTACAGGCTTAGTTACGTGCTCTTTAATATAAGCTGCTGCTTCTTCTTCTGCAGAACCGCCGATTTCACCAATCATCACGATAGCTTCGGTTTTTGGATCTTCCTGGAACAACTTCAGAATGTCGATAAAGTTAGAACCTGGAATTGGATCACCACCGATACCAACACAGGTAGACTGGCCGAAACCGTGATCAGTGGTTTGCTTAACTGCTTCATACGTCAGGGTGCCTGACCGTGAAACGATACCGACCCGGCCTGGTTTATGAATGTGGCCTGGCATAATACCAATTTTACATTCACCCGGCGTGATAACACCCGGACAGTTAGGGCCAATCAGGATTACGCCTAATTCATCACATTTTACTTTAGCATCTAACATATCAAGTGTTGGGATGCCTTCAGTAATACAGACGATTAACTGAATGCCGCTGTTTGCCGCTTCCAGAATAGAGTCTTTACAAAATGCTGCCGGTACATAAATAACAGATGCAGTAGCGCCTGTTGCATCTACGGCTTCCTGAACTGTGTTAAAAACAGGCAAACCTAAATGAGTCTGACCGCCTTTACCTGGTGTTACGCCACCAACCATCTTGGTACCGTATGCGATTGCTTGTTCAGAGTGAAAGGTACCCTGAGCACCGGTGAAACCCTGACAAATTACTTTGGTATCTTTATTAATTAATACGCTCATTCGTTACCCCTTATGCCTTAGCCGCTGCTGCAACCACTTGCTTGGCAGCACTGGTCAGGTCTGTGTCAGCGATGATATTCAGGCCGCTTTCAGACAGCACTTTAGCACCAACTTCTGCATTGTTGCCCTGCAGACGCACCACTACCGGTACTTTAACGCCAACTTCTTTCACCGCGCCAATAACACCTTCAGCAATCATATCGCAACGCACGATACCGCCGAAAATGTTAATAAATACTGCTTTAACAGCATCATCAGACAGGATAATTTTAAAGGCTTCAACAACGCGCTCTTTGGTGGCACCACCACCAACGTCCAGGAAGTTAGCCGGCTTACCACCATGCAGCTTAACGATGTCCATAGTGCCCATTGCCAGGCCTGCACCGTTAACCATACAACCGATATCACCACCTAACGCCACGTAGTTCAGTTCCCACGACGCGGCATGCGCTTCACGAGGATCTTCCTGTGAAGGATCTTGCATCGCTTTTAATTCAGGGTGACGGTACAGCGCATTGCCATCAATCACTAACTTGGCATCTAAACAGTGCAAATCACCGGCTGGGGTAATAACCAGCGGGTTAACTTCAAGCAATGCCAGGTCTTTTTCCTGGAACAGTTTCGCTAAACCCATAAAGATTTTGACGAACTGGTTAACTTGCTTGCCTTCAAGGCCCAGTTTAAACGCCAGGTCACGGCCCTGGTACGGCTGCGCGCCAACCAACGGGTCGATAGCCGCTTTTAAGATTTTTTCCGGGGTTTCATGGGCAACCGTTTCAATTTCAACGCCGCCTTCAGTAGAGGCCATAAACACGATACGACGTGAAGCGCGATCAACCACAGCGCCCAGATACAATTCCTGAGCAATATCTGTACAAGGTTCAACCAAAATACGGCTAACAGGCTGACCTTTTTCGTCTGTCTGATACGTAACCAGGTTTTTACCAAGCCACTTTTCCGCGAATGCTTTGATGTCTTCTTTGCTTTTAACCAGTTTAACGCCGCCCGCTTTACCGCGACCGCCAGCGTGAACCTGTGCTTTGACAACAAACATATCGCCGCCGATTTTATCTGCAGCTGCTACCGCTTCTTCTACCGTAGCTGCGGCGATGCCTTTAGATACAGGCAAACCATATTGGGCAAACAGTTGCTTACCCTGATACTCGTGCAAATTCATGGCTATTTTCCGTTCATTTGAATATGGAAGCTGCCCGTTATGGTGCAGCCTGATGTTTCGATCGGCGCATATTATAGTGCCAACCGGCGAAATACAAAATGCTGTTGTCCTAAAACAACAGCATTTTCTTGCACTTTTTCTGAATAATCAGATATCCAGTAAAATACGGGTTGGATCTTCCAGCAATTCTTTAATGGTTACCAGGAAACCTACCGACTCTTTACCATCGATAATCCGGTGATCGTAAGACAATGCCAGATACATCATTGGCAGAATTTCCATCTTGCCATCAACCACCATTACCCGGTCCTGAATTTTATGCATTCCCAGAATAGCCGACTGTGGCGGGTTAATAATGGGGGTCGACATTAGCGAGCCAAATACACCACCGTTAGTAATAGTAAAATTACCACCGGTTAAATCGTCCATCGCTAACTTGCCATCACGTCCTTTTAACGCTAAGTCTTTGATGGCTTTTTCAATTTCAGCCAGGTTCATTTTGTCGCAGTCACGTAATACCGGCGTTACCAGACCACGTGGCGTTGATACCGCAATACTGACATCAAAATAGTTGTGGTACACAATGTCATCGCCATCAATTGCTGCATTAACTTCAGGGAAGCGCTTCAGCGCTTCAGTCACTGCTTTAACGTAGAACGACATAAAGCCCAGACGAATACCATGGCGCTTTTCAAACACGTCCTGATATTGCTTACGCAGGTCCATTATAGGCTTCATGTTCACTTCGTTAAAGGTCGTTAACATTGCCGTGGAGTTTTTCGCTTGCAACAGACGGTTGGCAATCGTTTTCCGTAAACGAGTCATTGGTACGCGTTTCTGACTGCGATCGCCGGCAACGGCTGACGTAGTTGAACTGCTGCCTGAAGGCTTTTTGCTGCTGTCAGCAACAAATTTCTCAACATCTTCCTTGGTTACGCGGCCGTTTTTGCCTGAGCCTTTAATTTTACTGGCGTCTAAACCTTTTTCTGAAATCATCCGACGCACTGACGGGCTTAATGCATCGTCGTTGCTGTCATCTGCTTTGTCATCAGACTTTGCTTCTGATTTTGCTGATGACTGTGCATCTTTGCTGTCTGTAGCCGATTTTTTCTTGTCGCCAGCGTCGTCTTTCTTATCTGACGAATCGTCTTTTTTCTCTGCGGAGCCACCGGCTTCCATTTTACCGATCACTTCTTCTGCAGAAACGGTCGCACCGGTATCATGAATAATTTCACCCATGACGCCATCGGCCTGGGCAGCCACTTCAAGTACCACTTTGTCGGTTTCAATATCAACTAATACCTGATCGCGTGTTACGGCTTCGCCTGCTTTAACGTGCCAGGTGGCGATGGTTGCATCAGCAACAGATTCTGGAAGTACGGGTACTTTAATTTCCACTTTTTCACCTTTTACCGGTTAGTCTTTTTTCGTTTAACCAGCCCGCTAGCCGGGCCGGTCATTGTATTATTTAATGCTCAGTGCGTCGTTAACCAAAGCCTGCTGCTGCTTATTATGTACCGACAGATATCCTACAGCTGGTGACGATGATGCTTCACGCCCGGCATAGCTCAAATAGCCATCTTTAGGAATAGCAGAGCGGAAATGGTGCTGACTGCAGTACCAGGCGCCCTGATTTTGTGGTTCTTCCTGACACCAGACAAAATCGGTTACATGCTGATACTGACTAAGCACGTCCATCAACTCTTCCCGGGGGAACGGGTACAACTGCTCTACCCGAACAATGGCAACGTCAGTCTGCTCACGTTTGCGACGTTCTTCAAGCAGTTCGTAGTACACCTTGCCACTACAGAATACAACGCGTTTTACCGCGTCTGGTTTAATGTCATCAATCTCACCAATAACATTAAGGAACTTGCCTGATGCCAGCTCTTCGAGCGATGAGGTCGCCTGAGGGTGACGCAGCAGGGATTTTGGTGACATCACAATTAACGGCCGGCGCATCGGCCGAACCATTTGCCGGCGCAGCATATTAAATACCTGAGCTGGCGTGGTCGGCACACAAACCTGCATGTTGTGATCTGCACATAACTGCAGGAAGCGCTCTAACCGTGCGGATGAGTGCTCCGGGCCTTGCCCTTCATAACCGTGTGGCAATAATAAGGTTAAACCACACAAACGGCCCCATTTCTGTTCACCAGAACTTAAGAACTGATCGATAACCACCTGAGCACCGTTGGCAAAATCACCAAACTGCGCTTCCCAGATCACCATCGCCCGCGGCTCAGCTGTTGCATAGCCGTATTCGATAGCCAGTACGGCTTCTTCTGATAACGCAGAATCAAAAATCTGAAATGGTCCCTGCTCATCGCTGATTTTAGTCAACGGTGTATAAGCACTGCCATCATCCTGATTATGTAATACTGCATGACGATGAAAGAAGGTACCTCGACCGGAATCCTGGCCGACAAAGCGGATCCGGTTACCATCGGCAACTGTTGCAGCATAGGCAAGTATTTCAGCCATGCCCCAATCGATCTTCTTCTCGCCGGTTAACATTAATGCCCGGTCTTCATAAACACGGTTTACCTGGCGCTGTAACGTAACATTATCAGGTACATGGATCGCTTTTTCACCCAGCGCCACCAGCTTTTCTACTGCCATGCTGGCATCGTAGGTTGCATCCCAGTCGTGGCCCAGAAATGGCGTCCAGTCAACCGACGGCTCGCTCATTGGCTGCCACTCGTCAACCACGCAATCGCCTTTATCCAGCGCATCACGATAATCGTTAATTAACGCCTTAATATCATCTTCGGTGCAAACGCCTTCATTCACTAATTTCTTAGCGTAAATCTCGCGTGGCGTCGGATGCTTCTTAATTTTCTGATACATCAATGGCTGAGTCGCGTTTGGCTCGTCAGACTCATTGTGACCATTACGCCGATAACAAAATAAATCGATAACGACGTCACGTTTAAATGTATTACGGTAATCTACTGCTAATTGCGCCACAAATATGACAGCTTCCGGATCATCACCGTTAACATGAAAAATAGGCGCCAGCACCATCTTGGCAATATCAGTACAATATGGTGTAGAGCGGGTATCTTCCGGGTTAGAGGTGGTAAAGCCCACCTGGTTATTAATGACCACCCGCACCGTGCCACCCACTTTGAAAGCTCGGGTTTGCGAAATATTAAAGGTTTCAGCCACTACACCCTGACCGGCAAAAGCAGAATCACCGTGAATGGTAATAGGTAATGCCAGAGAACCGTCAGTACAACCCCGACGATCCAGTCTGGCGCGCACTGAACCAATCACCACCGGATTAACGATTTCCAGATGTGAAGGATTAAACGCTAAGGCCAAATGGACATTGCCGCCTTTGGTCGCAAAATCGGATGAAAAACCCATATGGTATTTAACATCACCGGCGCCAACCACTTCATATTTACCGGCAAATTCGTCGAACAAGGTAGACGGGTTTTTACCCAGGACGTTAATTAAGGTATTCAGGCGGCCACGGTGGGCCATACCAATAACAGAATCTTTCGCTCCCTGCTCACCAGCACGATGTATCATGGCTTTTAGCATCGGGATCATGGCGTCGCCACCTTCCAGGCCAAAACGTTTGGCTCCCGGGAACTTAGAGCCTAAATATTTTTCCAGGCCATCTGCTGCCACCAGGCCTTTTAAAATGCCGAGTCGGGTTTCTTTATCAAATACCGAAGTAGATTGGGTGCCTTCAAGTCGTTGCTGGATCCAGCGTTTCTCGTCGGTCGAGACGATATGCATATACTCAGCGCCGATAGAACCGCAGTAGGTTTTTTCCAGTGCTTTATGCAAATCGCCTAATTTCATGGTTTCCTGACCACTGGCGAATGATCCAACATTGAACTCGGTATCGTAATCAGCTTCAGACAAATCATGAAACGACAGTTCAAGGTCACGAACTCTTGGTTGTTTCCATAAATTTAACGGGTCAAGGTTTGCATGCTGATGACCGCGGAAACGATAAGAATTGATAAGTTGCAGCACTTTGACCTGACGGGTGTCAGTAGCGCTACCACTGTTAACAACCACCACTTCACGGTGCTTGTTACGGGCTAAATCGGCAAACTGCTGACGTACGTCAGCGTGTCGAGTTTCAAGATCGACCCCATCGATTTTTGGCAAACCGGCGAAAAACTCACGCCATTCGTCACCAACACTGGTGGGCTCTGCTAGGTAGGATTCATAGAGTTCATCCACATAGGCCATGTTACCACCGCCAAGATGTGAAGACTCTAACCACGCCTTCATTACACCTTCGTGCATTTAGTTTCCCTTATTTCTGAGCACCTGGAAAAAAGTAGCAAAAAAACCGTCACTTCGCTGGCGAAATGGCCGGTTTTTCAAATATTAACTAAAATAAGGGCGCATTACAGCGCCCGGTTTAACAACATCGATTTTATCTGGCCAATGGCTTTAGTTGGGTTTAAGCCCTTCGGACAAACGTTTACACAATTCATAATGCCATGACAGCGGAATACACTAAAGGCATCGTCTAAGTCATTTAATCGCTGCTCAGTAGCCGTGTCACGACTGTCTGCCAAGAAACGATAAGCGTGTAACAAACCTGCCGGGCCAATGAATTTATCTGGATTCCACCAGAACGACGGGCAAGAACTGGAACAACACGCACACAAAATACATTCGTATAAGCCATCAAGCTTAGCGCGCTCTTCCGGACTTTGCAAAAACTCACCGGCGGGCGGTAACTTATCATCGTTGATCAAGTAAGGTTTTACTTTCTCGTACTGGGTGTAGAACTGACTCATGTCAACCACCAAATCCCGTACTACCGGTAAACCCGGCAAAGGGCGAACGACAATTTTGCCGCCCTTACCTTTACCTACCTCAGACAAGGGTGTAATACAGGCCAGACCGTTTTTGCCGTTCATATTCAAGCCGTCAGAACCACAAACCCCTTCCCGGCAACTGCGCCGGAAAGACAACGTCGGATCCTGTTCTTTCAGCTTAATCAGCGCATCCAGCACCATCATGTCACGGCCTTCCGGATTTTCCAGGGTGTAATCCTGCATCCGGGGCGCGGTATCAACGTCAGGGTTGTACCGATAAATTGAAAAGGTCAATGTAGTCATTTTTACTGCGCCTCTTAATACGTACGTGCTTTTGGCGGAAAGGATTCCCGGAACTTAGGTTCCAGATTAACCTTGCGCTTGAACATCGACTCAGTGTCAGGGGTATAAACACTGTGACACAACCAGTTTTCATCGTCGCGATCCGGGAAGTCGAAGCGGGCATGCGCGCCGCGGCTTTCGGTGCGGAAGTTGGCCGCAACGGCAGTTGAATATGCCGTTTCCATCAGGTTGTCCAGCTCTAAGCACTCAATACGCATGGTGTTAAAGTCAGAGCTTTTATCATCCAGACGGGCAAATTGTAAGCGTTCACGGATCTCTTTCAGCTCTGCAAGACCCTCTGCCATTGCTTCACCTTCACGAAACACAGAGAAGTTAAGCTGCATGCATTTTTGCAAATCTTTCTTAATTTGCACCGGGTCTTCACCCTGACCCGCTTTACTGCTTTCCCAGCGCTGGGTCCGGCTTAACGCGGCATCTAAGTCAGACTGTGATGCTGAGCGCGCTTCTGCGGTCGCCGCAAGTGCTTCGCCAAGGTGTAAACCGGTTGCACGGCCAAACACCACTAAGTCCAGCAACGAGTTACCACCTAAACGGTTGGCACCATGCACTGACACACACGCAATTTCACCACAGGCAAATAAGCCTGCTACTACGGATTCAGAACCATCGGCTTTAGGGCTGATGACCTGGCCATTCACATTAGTCGGGATACCGCCCATCATGTAGTGGCAGGTAGGAATAACCGGAATCGGTTCTTTTACCGGATCAACGTGCGCAAAAGTACGTGATAATTCGCAGATACCAGGTAAGCGACTTTCCAGTACTTCTTCACCCAGGTGGTCCAATTTTAATTTAAGGTGAACACCCCATGGACCGTCGCAGCCACGACCTTCCCGAATTTCAGTCATCATTGAGCGGGCAACGACATCGCGACCGGCCAAATCTTTGGCATTTGGCGCATAACGTTCCATAAAGCGCTCACCGTCTTTATTCAGCAGGTAACCACCTTCACCACGACAGCCTTCAGTAACCAAGGTGCCTGCGCCGGCAATACCCGTCGGGTGGAACTGCCACATTTCCATATCCTGTAATGGAACACCGGCCCGCAGCGCCATACCCACACCGTCACCGGTATTAATATGCGCATTGGTGGTAGAGGCATAGATGCGCCCTGCACCACCGGTTGCTAAAACTGTGGCCTTGGCTTTAAAGTAAACGACTTCGCCGCTCTCGATATCGATGGCGGTACAGCCGACAATGGCACCGTCCTGATTTTTTACTAAATCAAGTGCATACCATTCAGAAAACACCTGAGTTTTGTTTTTTACGTTTTGCTGATACAGCAAATGCAACAAGGCATGGCCTGTACGGTCTGCGGCTGCTGCCGTACGGGCAGCTTGCTCGCCGCCGAAGTTTTTAGACTGACCACCGAAAGGACGCTGATATACCCGGCCATTCTCAAAGCGTGAGAAGGGCAAGCCCATATTTTCAAGCTCGGTAATCGCTTCCGGGCCCGTTTTACACATGTATTCGATTGCGTCCTGGTCGCCGATATAATCAGAACCTTTAACGGTGTCAAACATATGCCATTCCCAGTTATCTTCATGGGAATTACCAAGCGCTACGGTAATACCGCCCTGGGCAGATACCGTATGCGAACGGGTTGGAAAAACCTTTGATAATAATGCGCAGGTTAACCCTGACTGGGTGATCTGCAGCGCCGCGCGCATACCTGCACCACCGGCACCAATTACTATGGCATCAAACTCTCTTACTGGAATATTCACTTAAGCACCCCACAACACAAATAAGCCGACCGCGACATAACCAAAGGCCAGTGCGTAAAGGAAGAATTGCAAAATTGCACGTAACCGGGCTGATTTTACATAATCAGTCAGTACCTGCCACAAGCCTATACGGGTATGCACGGCAATCGAGATCAGCGCCAGCAAGGTAAAGACTTTCATCGCCATATTGGCAAATAAGCCCTGCCACACTTCAAAAGTAATTTGTGGAGTCACTAAGAAGAAACCAAGAATAAAAAAGGTATACAACGCCAGCACGACGGCGGTAGCACGTAATGACACGTAATCCTGAATACCATTACGTTTTAAGCTTGCCTGATTCAGAACCATAACCATACTCCTGCCAGAACTGACAACACAATCCATAAACCCATAACGACATTAGCGCTTAAGGTGCCTGATTTAAGCTCTTCCCAATGCCCCATATCCATGACCAGGTGTCTTAACCCTGCCAACAGGTGGTAAATAAGCACTGAAATAGTACCCAGGGCGATAAACTTCGCCAGATGCGAGGTCATCAGAGACTGCACATAATCAAAGCCGGCCTGGCTTTGCAATGAATAAGCCCATGCCCAGATAACGAACACAAGTGCGAAGAACATTGCTACACCGGTAACACGATGCAAAATCGACGCTTTGGCTGCAGCAGGTAGAGAGATCGTTGATAAATCTAGATTTACTGGTCTTTGCTTTTTCACAGTTTCTTGCCTATCGATGCTCGTACAGAGCCTTAGTTGTTGTTTTAGGTGCTGTAGAAACAGCCACCCGCCCTTACCGATATACTTATTTTTGTTCAAGCTGGTTCAACAAAAACTATCTGACTGGTGAACTGTTTTTACGCCGGCAATAGTATATATTTCATAGCCGCTCATTACAATTTTTGTTTGATTTTAGTCGGAAAATTCCGCATACGAAACATTACACACTTGGGGGGTGGTTACAATACTACTAGAGTCGAATACTTATTAAGCAAATACGCATTAAAATTGACTTATAGGGGCAGTTTGCGAGTAGAATAGCGGCAATACCCTTAGAATCCGAAACTACAACAATTAGGAGAAATCCAATGGCAGATAAAAAGGCCGTCGTGCAGATTGATGGTAAGTCATTTGAATTACCGATTTATTCTGGCACGGCTGGTACTGACGTAATTGACGTTCGTACGCTCGGGCAGCAAGGTTATTTCACATTTGATCCGGGCTTTATGGCAACAGGCTCCTGCGAATCTAAAATCACCTATATTGACGGCGATAACGGCGTATTACTGCACCGTGGTTACCCTATAGAGCAACTTGCTGAACATTCAGACTATCTTGAATTATGTTATTTGTTACTTGAAGGCGAATTGCCGAAAAAAGAACAATATACAGATTTCGTCACCACTATTACCCGCCATACCATGGTACATGAGAAAATTGCGTCATTTTTTCAAGGTTTCCGGGTAGATGCGCATCCTATGGCCATGCTGTGTGGCGTCGTCGGCGCGCTGTCGTCTTTCTATCATTCAGATTTAGATATCAATGACCCAGAGCAGCGCAAACGCAGTGCGCACCGCTTAATTGCCAAGTTACCGACTATCTCAGCAATGGCTTACAAATATACCGTTGGCCAGCCGTTTGTGCATCCGCGCAACGACCTTAGCTACTCTGAAAACTTCCTGCACATGATGTTTTCTGTGCCTGCCGAAGAGTATAAGGTTAGCCCTATCCTGGCTAAAGCCATGGACCGGATTTTTATGCTGCATGCGGACCATGAACAAAACGCTTCAACATCAACAGTAAGGTTGGCGGGTTCTTCAGGTGCCAATCCTTATGCCTGTATTGCTGCTGGTGTTGCATCGCTGTGGGGCCCAGCGCATGGCGGCGCTAACGAAGCCTGCCTGAAGATGTTACAGCAAATCGGCTCAGTAGATCGCATTCCGGAATTTGTTGCCCGGGCGAAAGATAAAAACGACAGCTTCCGCCTGATGGGCTTTGGCCACCGGGTTTACAAGAACTTTGACCCACGGGCAAGAGTTATGCGCGATACCTGTCATGAAGTATTGAAAGAGCTTAATATTAAAGATCCATTATTAGATGTTGCCATGGAACTTGAACGTATTGCTCTGGAAGATTCTTACTTTATCGAGAAAAAACTGTACCCTAATGTCGACTTCTATAGCGGTATTATTTTAAAAGCTATTGGTATTCCTACCAGTATGTTTACGGTGATTTTTGCGATGTCACGAACCGTAGGCTGGATTTCTCACTGGGATGAGATGCTGGGTGAAAAAGGCCATAAAATCGGTCGTCCACGCCAGCTTTACACCGGTTATGCCAGCCGTGATTTTAAAAAGCTGGATAAGCGTTAAGCCTTTAAATAACGCTTAGCAATAAAAAAGCGGCGATTATCGCCGCTTTTTTTATCCGCAATAACAGCGCAGGACAGCTTGCTATCCAGTGCTTAACCATCGACAATCTTGCTATCGTCCAGGCTAACCGAGACACTATGCTCCCTTTTGATCCTGTAAACTTTCGCGGCCAGTTTGAGTTTTTTCAGCACAACCCTGATTGGGTATATCTGGATAACGCGGCCACCATGCATAAACCAAATGCTGTAATCGACGCGATAACCGCGTTCTATCAGCGCAATAACAGTAACGTGCACCGCGGAGCCCATAGCTTAAGCCAGAACGCGACCCGGGCATTTGAGCAAGCACGTGATGACATTGCTACGTTTGTGAATGCCCGCGAGAGACAACAAATTGTCTTTTGCAGTGGCGCTACCGCAGCGTTAAACCAGATTGCTTTTGGCCTGATGCATACCGTGCTTAAAGCAGGAGACCGCGTGCTGATCACGGCACTTGAGCACCATGCCAATATCGTTCCCTGGCAGATGCACTGTGCCCGCTTCGGGGTGACACTGGATGTGGTTCCCCTCGATAACCAGCATCAGGTCGATCAACAGGCGTTTAGCGAAATGTTGCAGCGTAAACCGAAAGTGGTGAGTTTAAGCCATATTTCCAATGTGCTGGGTCATATTCAGCCGGTAGTGCAAATGATCAACCAGGCAAAAGCTGCTGGGGCTCTTACGGTAGTTGATGGCGCTCAGGGTATCGTGCACGACAGTATTGATATGCAGGCACTGGATGCTGATTTTTATGTCTGGTCCGGGCATAAGCTGTTCGGTCCCACAGGCATAGGGGTGTTGTATGGAAAAACAGCAGCTCTGGAACTACTTACGCCAATTTTTGGCGGTGGTGAAATGATTAGTGAAGTTCAATTTAGTCACAGCTTATTCAACATTCTGCCATTCCGGCTGGAAGCCGGCACCCCAGATATCGCGGGGGCTATCGGCCTGGCAGCCGCCACCAACTGGTTACAAAAAGTTAACCGAAATGAAATTAAAAATTATAAGGCAATGTTATTAAACCAGTTTTTTGAAGGCCTTAAGAGGATTGACGGGCTGGATATTTTATCATCGCCTGTGCATAATGCAGGGATCGTAGCGCTAAATGTACAAGGTGAACATCCTGCCGATGTAGCAGAGTTACTGAACCAGCAAAAGGTAGCGGTCAGAGGCGGCCAGCACTGTGCCATGCCTTTTTTCAGCCAACTGGGATTAGCTGGTGCGGTCAGATTTTCATTTGCGCCCTATAATAACGAAGCAGATGTGACAACCAGCCTGCAAGCATTAACGCAGGCCGTGGAGATATTAACGGCATGACCTTAGACCAATTACTGACAGACACTAAACCTGCGCTGAGTCATATCTATAACGAAGACTTGCCTGAGCTGAGCCAGGCCAAAGACTGGCAAAGCAAATATCGGATTCTGATGCATCTGGGCCGTAAACTTCCTCCAATTCCGGAAAAAATGAAACAACCCTCGTTGCTAGTCAAGGGCTGTGAAAGTCGTGCCTGGTTAATGCATTATTATAATAAACATCAGGATCAGCACTTTTTTGTATTAGATAGTGAAGCGCGGATTGTCAAAGGACTGATGGCAATAATGTTATGTCTGGTCAATGGCATGAGTAACACCGAGCTGAAAAAATTTGATCTGGCCCATGCTTTTGACAAACTAAATTTAAAGCCCTATCTCAGTCAGTCGCGTGGCAGTGGTCTCAATGCCATGATGGTACGAATTAAAGATTGCTGTCATTAACTTTTGGCCGCGTCATTGGCTTTAGCTGCTATTTTCAGTAATACCCTCGACACTGCTGCTAAACCAAAACTGGCGGTCACTACGGTGGTCGCACCAAAACCTGCACTGCAATCTAAACGCATACTGCTGGTGCCACCGTCTGGCGCTAGCTGAGACGCCTTTTGCTGACAGACAGTACCATCTGGCTGCGGATATTTTAACTGTTCTGTTGAATACACACAGTCTATGCCAAAACGGCGTTGCGGATTGCGACTGTAATTGTAGTCACGGCGCAAGGTGTTGCGCACTTTTGCCAGCAGCGGGTCATTAATGGTCTGGGTTAAGTCGCTTATCTGAATTTGGGTCGGATCCGTCTGCCCTCCGGCACCACCTGTGCTGATCACCTTAATTTTGTTACGTTTACAATGCGCCAGTAAGGCGACTTTTGCTTTAATAGAATCAATCGCGTCAATGACATAATCCAGTTCTGACGTAATCAGCTGCTGCAGGTTATCAACGCTGATAAAGTCTTCAATCTGATGAACAATACACTCAGGATTAATCGCTTTAATACGCTGCGCCATCACAGCGACTTTATCCTGACCGATGGTGTCCGATATGGCATGAAGCTGGCGATTAATATTGCTGATACACACATCATCCAGATCGATCAGGGTAATTTCACTAATCCCCGAACGCGCCAGCGCTTCCGCTGCCCAGCTACCAACTCCTCCTATACCGATAACACAAACATGGGCCTTAGAAAACGCCTGCAGCGCGTCGGCACCATACAGCCGGCCGATACCGGCAAAACGAAGTAAATAATCAGACATCTTGGTTGGTGATCCGTTGCGGTTGTTTATAATCCGGCCAGTTTAGCTGCCAAGGCTCAGCCCAGTCTTGCCATAAGCGCTGCTCGTTGCCCTGCAAAAAAAACTGGCCCGTGGTCGGGGCCTGAACATACTGATAGCAGGTGCCTGCTAAACTGAACATCAGTGCGTAAGCGTGCAGATAAACCCGATCCGCAGCCGCGCCCTGGTACAGGGTATCGCCGGCAATGGCCGCACTGACGCTTTTTAACGCTACCCGAATTTGGTGGGTCTTACCACTAAATGGTTTAATCAGAAATGCCCGCCACGGCAGCCCGGCAAACCCCTGGCTGATAAAGTAACTTACCGCCGGATTGTGCTGGGTGTTCAGTAGTTTCCAGGCTCCCCGGCGTGCAGGAACCATATCTCCTTTAACCCAGCCCTGTTTTTTGGCCGGTTTAGCCAGGCTTATTGCCAGGTAGTACTTTTGTACCTGATGCCTGGTAAACTGTGAAGTCAGTTCGGCTGCGGTTTCACTGCTTCGGGCCAATAAAATTAGCCCAGAAGTGACTTTATCCAAACGATGAACCGGGTACAGCTTAACACCAAGCGCTTGCTCGGCCTGTACCACCAGACCTGGGCCCTGCTCAGAGTGAAAACTCACCCCGGGCGCTTTGTTCAGGACCACAAACTCTGCAGTTTGCGCCACCAGCTCAAACGGCCAATTCATTGACAATAACTCATCGACAATAGCTCATTGCTGCCAGCTCACTTGCGCAAACTAAGCGCATACTGGCGCGCATGTTCCAGATCGGATGGCGTATCAACCCCTACCGCCGGGGTTTCCAGCGCGGTGTCAACATGAATGGCCTCACCGTGCCATAACACCCGCAACTGCTCCAGGCTTTCAATCTGCTCCAGGGCAGACGCCGGCCAGTCAACATAACGTTGAATAAAACTGGCGCGATAGGCGTAAATACCAATATGCCGGCGGTAATGGCGAGCTAAATCGTCAGCGATAATGCCATCACGGTCATAGGGAATGGGGCTGCGGCTAAAATACAGGGCATAGCCTTGTTTATCACTGACCACCTTTACAATATTCGGGTTACGAATTTCTGCGCTATGGCTTAGCGGCACCGCTAAAGTTGCCATCCGTGCCTTTTGCTGGCCGGCCAGATTCTCAGCAACCTGACGGATAATCAGTGGCGGGATAAAGGGTTCATCGCCCTGTACATTGACGACAATGGTATCTGCTGGCAGTTGCAGTTTACTGATCACCTCCGCCAGCCGCTCGGTACCCGAATGGTGGTCGGCCCGGGTCATACAAACTTCCCCGCTAAAGGCATCGACAACATCCGCTACCCGCCGGTCATCCGTAGCGACCACAACCCGGCTGGCACCGCTTTGCAGCGCCTGCTGATACACCCATTCGATCATTGGCTTACCCGCAATATCGGCCAGTGGTTTACCGGGTAAACGACTGCTGGCGTAGCGCGCCGGGATAACCACTACGAACGCCATTGTTTAACCTCATCGCTGTCAAGCTGCCCTGCTTCGTCAGCAATCAGCACCGGAATATTGTTTCGTACCGGATACGCCAGCGCATCAGCCAGACAAATTAAGCGTTGGCCTGTTTTATCGTATTTTAATTTCCCTTTGCATAACGGGCAGGCAAGTATTTCGGTCAGAGCAACATTAATGGCCATTATTTTTCCAGTAATCGTGTAATGTGATTAATAATTTCATTGTTTTGATCGCCACAAAAACTGGCGTCTACCGGCAAAGAATACCAGTTGTCCCGTGCAAAGCGCTGACATTTGACCGCATCTTTCTCGGTCATCAGCACCGGGCCGGTAATACCGCTGAAATCTGCTGCGCAAAACTGATGATGATCGGCAAAAAATCGCTGGTCGACAATGGTAAAGCCCGCTTGCTGAGCGGTGATCAGAAACCGTTGTGGGTTACCAATCCCCGCCACCAACGTCACCTCACAGGGTGATAGCACTGTGTCAGCCAACAGGCTTTTCGCATTGCCACTGCTAAGCTGCATCTGGTAATTCGCCTCTGCAATGTTACCTGAATTAGCAATAATCAGGTCAACGCTGCTTAACCTCGAGCGCGGTTCACGCAGTGGCCCGGCAGGCAACAATAAGCCATTACCAAAACCGCGTCGTCCGTCTATCAGTACTATTTCAAACTGGCGTGCCAGTCGGTAATGCTGTAAACCATCATCACAAATTATTATATCAACAGGGTGCCGGGCTAACAGCGCCCTGCCAGCCGCTACCCGGTCAGGACATACCACCACCGGACAATGGCTACGTCTTGCCAGCAACAAAGGCTCATCACCCACCTCACTGGCGGTACTTGTTACCGTGACGGTTAATGGCTTGCTGACATTCGCGCCATAACCCCGGCTGATAATGCCAGGCTTAATGCCTTTGGCCAGTAACTGCTGACACAGCCATAGCGTAAAAGGTGTTTTGCCGGTACCACCAACACTGATATTGCCGACGATAACCACCGGTACGGCCAGTTGATGCTGAGATTTCATACCGAGCCGGAATAAGCCGCGTCTGGCGCTGCTAAGCAGCCAATAAAGGGCAGCCAGGGGCAACAGTAACAGCGATAACCAATGGCCTTTCTGATACCAGCTTTGTTCCAGCAGATTCATTGCTCTGCGCCAAACTGTAACTTATATAACTGCGCATAGGTTCCATTGGCCTGAAGTAGCTCAGAATGAGAGCCTTGCTCAATAATCCGGCCCTGCTCCATTACAATAATTTTATCCGCTTTTTCAATAGTCGACAGGCGATGCGCAATCACGATATTAGTACGCCCTATCAGTAATTCATCCAGTGCAGCCTGAATTTTCCGCTCGGATTCTGTATCCAGCGCCGAGGTAGCCTCATCCAGCACCAGGATCGGCGCTTGGCGCAATAACGCCCGGGCAATAGCAATTCGCTGGCGCTGACCACCCGATAAACTCACGCCGTTTTCACCTATAACCGTATCCAGGCCATCAGGTAATTGCTTGGCAAACTCCAGGACATGTGCTTTTTCAGCAACATCAAGTAACGTTGCCCGCGCTACCGGTTCACTGAGGCCGTAGCAAATATTGTTGGCAATAGTGTCATTAAATAGGGTGACATGTTGCGACACTATCGCCATTTTGCTGCGAAGCGAAGGGAGGGTGCATTGCCGGATATTCTGACCATCAATGCTAATTGCACCACTGCTCAGCTCATAAAACCGGGGCAATAGGCTGGAAATAGTGGTTTTACCGCTGCCTGAACGTCCCACCAGTGCGATAGTCTGCCCTGCTTTGGCGCTAAAACTAATATCGAATAACACCTGCTTGTCATGGCCGGGGTACGTGAAGTTTACCTGCTCAAATGTTATATCGCCTTTAACATCGTTTAGTTGCATTGTACCGGTGTCTTGCTCTACCGGCTGATCCAATACTTCAAATACACTTTTCGCCGCGGCCAGACCGCGCTGGAATTCACTGTTTACCGTAGTTAATTGCTTTAAGGGCCGCAGCATTATCATCATCGAAGCGACTATGGTGGTAAAGGTACCGGCGGACAGGCTTTCCAGCATTTCAGGAAAACTGGCCATATACACCACAAACGCCAGGGCAAAAGAAGCAATTACCTGAATGGTCGAGACACTGATCGCCCGGGTGGCTTCTAATTTGACGTCTTGCTGGCGAGTCAAATTATTAATTTTGAAAAAACGATGCTTCTCTACCTGCTGACCACCAAAAGATAATATCACTTTATGGCCATTCAGCATTTGCTCTGAGCAAGTAGTGACATTGCCCATGGCATTTTGAATATTGCGGCTGAGCAGCCGGAAACGTTTGGATACAAAACTGACTACAATGGCAATGATTGGTGCGATCAGTAAAAAGATGGCTGACAATTGCCAGCTCATCATAAACATCATCACCAGCAAACCAATGACAAAAACCCCTTCGCGCAACACTACTGATAACGAGCGTGAGGTGGTTTGCTTAATTTGTTCGGTGTTGTAAGTCACTTTCGAAATAAGCTCGCCGGTGGAATGTTGATCATGAAAGCTAACCGGCAAACGCATGTAATGTTCAAACAATTGCTGGCGCAGCGTTTTAACAACATGAGTGCCAACCCAGTTCAGGCAGTAACTGGCAACAAAATTGAATGCACCGCGTACAATAAATATTAATACAATAAATACCGGTGCATAGCGCAGGTAATCGGTATTTTTGTCGTTAATGCCTTTATCAATAAACTGTGGCAGCTTTGAGATAAAATAGACATCAATCAGAGCATAACCGAGCATACCGATCGCAGCTGCCAGGAAGCCGAACTTATAAGGAATCACATATCGCAGTAACCGCCGGGCGGTTCCAGCTTGTTTTATTTCAGACACTGACAATGGATAATCCTGCCATTTAAATTTTGCTTATTCTAGCGCGTTGTTGCCAAGGTTTCAGCAATTGCGGCTGGCTTTTCCAGCCAAAAAGGTAATCTTTGCTGCCGCCAGCTGGTTAATCGCAGTTTTTGGTCGCTAAATTCAACGGTAATGGCACCATACTCTGCGGTATTAAGCAAAGGGACTTGCAGTAACGCCAGTCGCTGTTGCACCGCTGCAGCAGGATGCTGATAACCATTCATAAAGGCAGCGGCATTCAACGCAACGGCCGGGCGCACCTGTTGCAACATTGCCAGGCTGTTAACTGCACCACTACCATTATTGGCAAGAATAATGATATCAGCAGCCAAATTCTCATTGTTATCAACCAACGCCTGCTCTGTAATCTGGTCTAGTTTACCGGGAATAAGTATCCGCCACGCACCTATCGTGATACGAACAATACAGCTGTCGCCTGCTTCGGCGCTCAGTATTTCAAGCCGGATATCCTGATATGTAGCAGGTAATTCAGCACAGGAACCTGCGCCAGGCTGCTGACTCAAACCAGTGAGGTTATGCTGGTCTACCTGGTAGTTGTGCTGCAACGCCCAGAACCGGCTACGTTCGGTGCGCAGCTGTCGAAAAAGGACATAATCGAGCTGTTGCACCCCAAGCTGCCGCAACACAGGTGCTAACTGACTGGCAGCAATGTCCTGAGTGGCCAGCGCGGGTGCCATGTCATACAACAAAGCTTGACGCCCCTTTTGCAGCAATACTGATTGTCGCTGACCGCTATCGAGTAAATGTAATTGCCAGGGCGGCGACTGCAGCGTGCTGCCGGTAAGCAACAACAGGCTAAGGGGCAATAGCAGCACGGCGGCTTTTCTGGCAAAAATCAGCGAAATAAGCAAAATTATCGCCGAGAGTGCCACAGCCGTGCCCGAAACCTCTGTCACCGACCACCATACGGGCAACTGAGCGCTGTACTCTAACCACCACAATAACGGCAATAAAGCACTGTCGGCTAGCAGCCATAAGCCACTGGCATTGATACCCACAGCAGTGAGCACTAAACTGAGCAGCAATAATGGAATTGCAACCAGGCTGCACCAGGGCACAAATAGCAGATTGGAGAGCAGCATTAAAGGGCTGAAGCCTCCAAACAGGATGACGCCAAGCAGGGTCATTGCCAGGGTTAATATCAGGTGGAAGGTCAGAAACCAGCGCAACCGGCACCGCCAGTGATAGTGGGTTAGCGGATAACGCCACATCACAAGAAATATGATAGCGACCGCCAGCACCGACAGCCAGAAACTGACACTAAGCCCCCAGAACGGCCAGATCAGCAGTAATAAGGCGACTAAGAGCAACCAGAAGCGACTTAAGGATACTTTTAGCAACTGACTTCGGCACATAACCAGAATGGCAAGACCAATGCTCGCCCGCAAGGTGGGAATAGCAAAACTGGCAAGCCAGGCATAAAGTAGCGCTACGGCCAACGCCAGTATTAAGGCCAGTTGCTGCTGTCGCGTCACCGCAAGCAAGCCTTTGCTCCAGCTGCCAAGCCACAGCATCCAGCCAAATACCAGCCCGATATGTAAACCAGAAATAGCCAGTAAGTGGCCTAAGCCTGCCTGCTGAGCGCCCTGCCATAGCCAGGGTGGAAAATCACGCTCACCCACTGCCAGTGCTCTGAGTAAGGGTGCGGTACGATACGGCGCAATAGCCTGCTCTACCCGGGCAACAATACGCTGGCGTAAAGAGTATTGTTGCTTAAGCAGAATGTGCCGGCCAGCGACAACGTGGCCGCTTGCGACCACGCTTTCTACCAGCGCATAGGTTTCGGTGTTAAAGCCACCCGGGTTAGCATAGCCCTGGACCGGTTTAAGTTGCAGCCTCAAGCGCCATTGCTGGCCAACGCTGAGCGTTGGTGGCTGTTGCCAGCGTAATGATAGTTTAAATCCCGATGCTGGCCCACTTAGCACAGTTGCGCTAAGCTGGGTGTAGTCTGGATATACTTTAGGTGGCGTATCGATAATCACTAACACCGCATCGTCTGTGGTACTTAGCACGGCATCGCGGGCCATCTGATGCTGCTGATACTGCCAGCTCAGGCTGGCCAAAAAGCAGCCAGCGCCTAACATAAACGTTATTAACAGTGGCCGGCGCCAGACAAAAACCAGCAAAAGCAGTATTCCAAAAAAAATACTGAAAAAAGGTGGCACTATCGGCAAAAATAATGACAATAGGCTGGCTGTAATAACTCCGATGCAAAATCCTAACATGGCCTCTTTCTATACAGGTTGGAATGCCCAAAAAACTATTTAAGAAATATCTACCATCAGCTGAAAAAATCAAGCAACAAAAACTTATAAATTTATTTGGAAGTTTGCTACACGATGGTAACCTTTGGCATTTAAACCGACGCTCGGCGCGCGGTGCTTTTGCTGTGGGGCTGTTTTGGGCTTGGATCCCCATGCCATTTCAGATGCTGGCAGCCGCCGCTACGGCAATTCCATTGCGAGTAAATATGCCGTTAACGATGGCATTAGTATGGACATCAAACCCGCTTACCATGCCGATTATGTTTTATTTAAGTTATCTGATTGGCGCTGTGGTGCTGGCGCAACCGCTGGAGCCATTTGCATTTGAGGCGAGTCTGGAATGGCTTAGTCATAGCTTACATACTATTGGTAAGCCGTTTTTACTGGGATCGGTATTAATGGCGATAACCGCCAGTATCAGCGGTTATTTTATGATTGACTGGCTATGGCGATTGTCTGTTAAGAAAGCCCAGCTTGCTAAATTGCTGAAAAACCGTAAGCGTTAACCGGGCTTAGTGCTGGCCAAGAATGGTCGCAGGTTCAACTTTACTGGCGCGCCAGGCGGGGTATAGCGTCGCCAGCAAACTGAGTAACAACGCTATGCTCAGGGTCAGTAGCACATCCTGCCAGCGCAGCACTGAAGGCACAAAGTCGATAAAATAAATGCTTGGATCCAGTAAGGTGCTGCCCACCACCCGGGTTATGGTGGCAAAAACTGATTCAATTGTACTGGCGAGCAGCACACCAAACGCTACCCCCAGCAGCGAACCAATAAGTCCGTTTAGCCAACCAAGCAATACAAAGGTTTTAATCAGCTGGCCGGGCGCCATCCCCATGGTCAGCAAGATCGCAATGTCCGCTTCTTTCTCACGTACCGCCATAACCAGGGTTGCCACAATATTAAAACAGGCCACAGTAATAACCAGGGTTAGTACCAGATACAAAATAGCCCTTACCATCTGAATATCGTTGTAAACATGCCCCTGACTACGATACCAATCCAGCGTGTAGACGTACTCGTCAGATAGCCGGCCGAGCACCCGCGCCAACTGCGGCGCCGCGAATACGTCATCTACCCTAAACGCCAACCCATGTACCTCACCCTCTGACATTCCTAACCAGAGTGCTAATGCCGGCATATCAACCCATACCTGGCTGTAGTCAAGCTGGCCACCGAGCGCCACAATGCCGCTGACCGTTAAACTGACGGTGCGATGACTGGCCAGACTGCCATCGGCAGCAAACCGGGGCAGCATCAGTTGCAAACTTTGCCCCACCGTAATGTCTAAGGCATCAGCAATACCCTGGCCCAGGATAATTTGCGTGTCATCCAGCATAGCCATACTACCTTGGGTAACAAACTCAGTAACCGCACTGATCTGCTGCTCGTGTTGCAGGCTTACGCCCCGCACCTGAGCCGCTTTTACCGCACTGCCATGGCGCAGCATGCCGTTGGCTTTAATAAAAGGCGCGCCGGCACTCACACCATCCACCCCAGACATGGTTGCAAGCTGGCGTGGCCAGTCGGTCAGCGAATAATCTACCGCTTCAAGCTCAATATGGGGGATCACTGCCAGCAAGCGATCTTTTAACGCTTGCTCAAAGCCGTTCATTACCGACAGCGCCAGAATAAGAATAGCGACGCCAAGGGCAATACCCGAGGTAGAGGACGCCGAGATAAAACGGATAAAGCCACTGGTGTGACGGGTGGATCGGTAGCGCTTTGCCAGTTGCCAGGCCAGACTAGCCATGCATCACCTCAAGCTTTCCTTCACGCATCAGATACTGGGTATCCAGCCTTCCTGCCAGTTCTGTATCGTGGGTTACAACTACAAAACTGGTCGCCATACTGGTATTTAACTCGCGCAATAACTGGTAGATAGACTCGGCAGTATGCTGATCCAGATTACCGGTCGGCTCATCAGCGAGCACCAGAGCAGGTTGGGTAACCAGGGCTCTGGCAATGGCTACCCGTTGCCGCTCGCCGCCACTCAGTTCTGAGGGCTTGTGATGGCCCCGGTGGCTCAGGCCTACCCGGGTAAGCAGCGCCGCTGCTTTTTCCAGAGCATTCTGCTTATTGTCGCCCCGGATTAACAGCGGCATTGCCACATTTTCCAGCGCAGTAAAATCCATTAACAAATGATGAAACTGGTAAATAAAACCCAGCTGCTGATTACGTAACCTGGCCTTTTTAGCTGAACTTAACCCTGCAAGAGATTCGCCGGCAATGTCGACCGAGCCGCTGTCAGCCAGATCCAGCGCACCTAAAATATGCAGCAAGGTACTTTTACCCGAACCGGAACTTCCGACTATTGCCACCATTTCCCCGGCGGCGACACTCAGGCTCACGTTATCTAATACCTGAGTAACCGCGCTGCCATCGCGGTAGCTTTTACTGATCTGGTGAGCTTCTAATACTTTATTCATCGCGCAAAATTTCCGCCGGATTAACTTTAACAGCCCGCCAGGCTGGATACAGCACTGCCAGCAGGGTTAACCCTACTGCACAGGCGAAGATAGTGATAATTTGTAATGGGTTAATGTCGATGGGTAAGGCAATGCCGCTGGCCAGCTGCAAGCCGAATACATTCAGTACTTCGTTAAGCTGCAAGCTTAATACTACCCCGCCGAACACCCCGAGCAGCGCGCCAACCATGCCGTTGACGACGCCCTGAAACGCAAACACCATAAACAATTGACTATCCGTCATGCCCAGTGTCTTTAAAATTGCCACTTCCGCTTGTTTTTCCGTCACCATCATCACCAACGCCGAGACAATGTTAAAGGCGGCCACGGCGACAATCAGGAGTAACATCAACCACATCATGGCCTTTTCCATCGCCACCGCAGCAAACAATTTACCCTGACTCTGGCGCCAGTCTGTGACACTGCGTAATTGGGCATTTTTGCTTAAGCGCTCTGCCAGCAATGGGGCACTGAACGGTTCTGCCAGGCTTAAGCGCCACGCGGGTTCGCGACTGGAAACAGGCAGCAACCGGGCCAGATCATCCAGCCGGGTGACCGCAAGTAAACCATCAACTTCAGAGCCGGTGTCGACAATGCCCACAACTTCAAACAGCCGCTGTCGGGGTAGCCAGCCTACCGGAGTATAACTGCCCCCCTGCGCCAGCATAAAACGTAATTGCTGGCCACGGCTAACCTCCAACTGCTCTGCCAGGCCTCGACCTAACACTACACCATAACGGGTATCGGCGAAGTTTTGCCAGCTACCGACCACCAGCGCCTGCTCTAGAAATTGCGGTAACTGCTGCGGATTAATGCCCTGCAACATCACCGCATTCAGTTGCCTGGGTGCCTGAACCAGGGCTTCGGTTTGTAAAAATGGGCTGATATCCTGCACACCATCGTGCTCGGTTAACGCCGCTTGCCAGGCATTGTCAGCAGTTAAGGGCTGCACCACAACGTGGGGAATTACTCCCAGGATGCGTTTTTTAAGTTCAGCTTCAAAGCCATTCATTACCGAGCTAACCAGTGTTAAGGCCATTACACCCAGCAAAATACCTGCTACTGAAAAAAAAGTAATAAATGAGATAAAGGCATTGCCCTTGCGGCTTTGGCTATAACGTAAACCAAGCAAAATGCTGACAGGTAATTGCATGTTAATATTCAGGACTTCGCCTCGGTTAGATGGTAAATTAGCTGCAAAAATCGCTGCTGATAATAGTGATTATTAGCCATAATGACAAGCAACCTTACTCGAGGCCTGCTATGGACCCAATATTACAGTCGTTAACCGACGCGTATAACGACTACTTTAATGTCGAGCACGACATTACTGTCAATTGCAAAGAGATTAACGGCAGTTTGCCTTCTGAGCAGGAATTTTTAGCCAGTATTCCGGAACCGTTTTTACTGGCTGGTGAAATGGGTGGCTTAAACATGTCGGCCTTGCGCTCACTTAACCGGATTGGCGAACTGGCTGATGAGTTAGCTAATTATCTGCAGCAGCAAGCACGCAAGATCGACTTGTTGCTGCATTACGTACTTCGACAGCAAGACAGCTCAGAGCATCGTCAGTATACGTTAAGTTATGGTGGTGCAGGATTATGCTTGCAAAGCAGCCAACCGGTTGCGCTGCTGGCACTGGTTGAATTAAAAGTTTTTCTGGCTGAAAACGAAGGGGCGGTATATTGCCTGGGCCAGGTAATCAGTTCTGAGCAGACAAGCGATGGCTGGCAAATAAAAGTTGTGTTCAGGCGGATTAGAGATCAAGATCGCGAACTTATTGTTCGGGCCAGTTTGCATCAGCAATCGCGCCAGTTAAAACAAAAAGCCGCGCAGCGCCAGTTACCAGATTAACCATCTGCAGTAAAAGTTGGCGCTGCTGCCAGCATTAATAACAGTGACATTATTTGTATAGGGCTTCAGGTTTTAATGAGTTTTATTAAGTTTTTACCACGGATTAAACGTCAGCAGGATCAGATTAGCTGGGGCCAGCTGCATGGCGCCGCCTTACCTTATGCTATTGCGCAACTGGTACAGGCCGAACCCGGGGTATATTTACTGATCGTGCCCGACACCCCCAGTGCGCTCAGGCTGGAACAGGAACTGGCAGTTTTTTTTAATGACAGCAGCTGCCCCGTGCTCACCCTGCCCGATTGGGAAACGCTGCCTTATGACGTATTTTCGCCGCATCAGGATATTATTTCCCAACGTCTGAAGACGCTTTATCAGTTGCCAAGGCTAACGCAGGGACTGGTTATTGTGCCGGTCAGTACCTTGCTGCTTAAAATCAGCCAGCGTAATTATCTGGAACAGTCCAGTTTTCTGATTGAGCAGGGCCAGCAGGTTGATTTAACCGAGCTGAAGTTGCAACTGACTGCGGTCGGTTACCGGGCAGTGGACCAGGTAATGGAGCATGGCGAGTTTTCAGCCCGTGGCTCGTTACTCGATCTATTTCCAATGGGTTGCAGCTCGCCTTTTCGCATCGACTTTTTTGATAATGAAGTGGATGGCATTCGTACTTTTGATCCCGATAATCAGCGCAGTTTAAGCCAGGTCAAGGCCATTGAGTTATTGCCTGCCCATGAGTTTCCGACTGATAAAGCCGCGATCGAGCGGTTCCGGCTGCGCTATCGTGAGCGTTTTGCGGCCCGTAATGAAAAAGAGTCATTATATCAGCAAGTCACACAAGGCATTTTCCCGGCGGGTATTGAATACTACTTGCCCTTGTTTGCTGAGCACACAGCCAGCTTGTTCAGTTTTTTACCGCCAGGCTGTATTGCCTTAAGTTATGGTGACATTGAACACAATGCCAATCAGTTCTGGCTTGAGCTAAAGCGCCGCTATCATGATCGCGCTATCGACACCATGCGGCCGATTTTGCCACCGCAGGAACTCTACCTGCAAACCGATGAGCTGTTCAGTGAACTTAATAATTTCAGCCGGTTAAAACTAAGCCGTGCCACCTTACCAGCCAAAGCTGGCCAGGAAAATGCACCGGTTACCGAGTTACCAGATCTGAATATCCAGCATCAGTTAAAGCAGCCACTTAGCTTGCTTAGCCAGTTTTTAGTAAGCTTAAAGCAGCAAAATGGCCGGGCAATTTTCTTTGTGGAAAGTGAAGGCCGGCGGGAAAGCCTGCATCAGCTGTTTAACAAAGCCGGGATCCGGGCACCTGAAATTACCCGGCTGGCTGATTTTGCCAACAGCGACGCTGATTTAGTCATACTGGTAGGCGCCCTGGAGCAAGGTGCCTTTATTACCAGCAGCCCGCCACTGGCCCTTATCAGTGAAAACGAGCTGTTTGGTCAGAAAATAAGCCAGCGCCGGCGCCGAAAAAAAAGTCAGCAGGTTTCCTCCGATACGATTATCCGCAATCTGGCCGAGCTGACCGAAGGTCAGCCCGTGGTTCATTTACAGCATGGCGTTGGCCGCTACCAGGGGCTACAGGTGCTGGATGCGGCAGGGATCAGCGCAGAATTTGTTACCATTGAATATGCCGGTAGCAGTAAGTTATACGTGCCGGTTTCTTCGTTACACCTGCTAAGCCGCTATTCCGGTAGCGATCAGGAACATGCACCGTTACATAAATTGGGCAACGACACCTGGGAAAAAGCCCGGCGTAAAGCCGCTGAAAAAATTCGTGATGTTGCCGCAGAGCTACTGGATGTCTATGCCCAGCGTGCCGCCCACCAGGGTTATGCCTTTAAAGTCGATCTGGAGCAATATGCGGCGTTTGCCGATAGCTTCCCGTTTGAGGAAACTGCCGATCAACAAGACGCTATTACTGCTGTTTTAAATGATATGCAAACCCCGCAACCCATGGATCGGCTGGTCTGCGGTGATGTTGGCTTTGGTAAAACCGAAGTGGCAATGCGTGCAGCCTTTATTGCGGTTAATGATGGCAAACAAGTGGCGATTCTGGTGCCCACCACCCTGTTGGCACAACAACACTTTGAGAACTTTAAAGACCGTTTCGCTAACTGGCCGGTACGGGTTGAAGTGTTATCCCGCTTTGTCAGCCAGAAGCAGCAAAAAGCGGTATTAGAAGATGTTGCCAACGGCAAAGTCGATATTTTAATTGGTACCCATAAATTATTGCAGGACGATATTAAACTGCACGATTTGGGTCTGCTGATTGTTGACGAGGAACACCGCTTCGGGGTGCGCCAGAAAGAAAAAATTAAAGCACTGCGGGCCAATATTGATATTTTAACCATGACCGCCACGCCGATTCCGCGTACTTTAAATATGTCTATGTCCGGCATGCGGGATCTCTCCATTATCGCTACGCCGCCGGCTCGCAGGCTGGCAGTGAAAACCTTTGTCAGGGAATTTGAGGCCGGCTTATTGCGTGAAGCCGTCATGCGGGAAATCCTGCGCGGTGGCCAGGTCTATTTTTTACATAACGACGTGGCGACCATTGAAAAAATGGCGAGTGATCTGACCGAGCTGGTACCAGAAGCCAATATTGCTATTGCCCATGGTCAGCTGCGTGAGCGTGACTTAGAACGGATCATGGCAGATTTCTATCATCAGCGTTTTAACCTGCTATTGTGCTCTACCATTATCGAAACGGGTATTGATGTACCCACCGCCAACACCATTATCATTAACCGGGCTGATAACTTTGGTCTCGCACAGCTGCATCAGCTGCGGGGTCGGGTTGGCCGTTCTCATCATCAGGCTTACGCTTATTTGCTGACACCGCCACCCAAACGGCTTAGCAAAGATGCTGAAAAACGGTTGGAAGCCATTTCGTCACTGGAAGACTTAGGTGCCGGTTTTGCGCTGGCAACGCATGATTTAGAAATCCGCGGAGCCGGTGAACTGTTAGGCGATGAGCAAAGCGGCCAGATTGAAACTATCGGTTTCACCCTGTACATGGACATGCTGGATGAAGCCGTTACCGCACTGAAAGAAGGCCGTCAGCCCAGCCTGGATATGATGCTAAGCCAGCAAAGCGAAATTGATTTAAAACTGCCAGCGCTGCTACCCGACAGCTATATCCCTGATGTAAACTTACGGCTATCTTTCTATAAAAAGCTGGCCAGTGCCAAAGATGACAGCGAGTTGGATGATGTGCAAGTGGAGTTGATTGACCGGTTCGGCCTGCTACCTGATGCGGCAAAAAATCTGGTTAAGCTTACTGAATTTAAGCAGCAAGCCCAGCAGCTTGGCATTAAACGAATTGAAGCTAATGCCAAAGGCGGATTAATTGAGTTTGCAGAAAAAACTCGGGTTGCCCCTGCCTATATTATTGGGCTTATCCAGCAACAAAGCCGGATATTTAAACTGGAAAGCGGTCAGAAACTACGGTTTACTATCGCCAGCCCTGATGCCAAAGACCGGTTAAACCTGGTAGCCAATATGCTGGCTGATTTCAGTCAGCATCAGCTGGAGAAAGCATGAAAGTATCTGTTGTAAAAACTATCGCTGTTGCTGCTACTGCCCTTATCGGTGGCGTGCTGCTTTTTATCAGTCACGATGCCAGCGCGTCAGGCCTCCCGGCAGAGCGCTGGTTTGAAATTGAGCTTATTGTGTTCAGCCCTGGCCAGAGCACTGAGCTGAAAGAGCAATTTGACCGCGAGGTTAAACCCATTCGCCTGGGCACAAGTGTTGACCTGGTGTCAGCCAAATATCAGCCTGAAATCAGGTCTTTGCTGCTGGCACTATCACACTGCGATGCGAACGCTGACGCCGGGCGTGGTTTTTTACCCGCCACGTTGCGTAACTGGCAACAATGGCAGCCGCCTTATGCTGCTCTATTTTGTATCAGTGAGACTGAGCCAGCAGCCTGGCAGCGTACAACGCTTTTTCCGGAAAAATTAGTAAATACAGCGCTGCCTATGCCAGATAGTCTGCCGGTTGTATTGGCTGGCGAGTCTGAACAACATCAACCCGTGCCTTATCTGGCACCTAAAAACGCTTTTGCATTAACAGAGCTTGCCAGCAAAATAAACCGTCAGTCAAATCAGAGTCTGTTATTACATACGGTGTGGCGCCAGGCACCGGTTACTGAGAAATTAGCCGTGCCAAGCCGCTGGTTTGCCGGTACAAATTACTCAGAAAAGATCGATTACTGGGGCCAGATCCGGCAACAGAGCGTGACAGAGTACGACGCTGCTCTACCGGGGATACCAGTTAACAGCGAGCCACAGGATAATTTGTTCAATGCCATCGATACCGTGCTGGGCCAGCTTCAGGCTGCCGGCAAACTGGAGGACATGGCCAGCCCCGACCAACAGCTGCCAAAGATTAGCGACAGTCTGTCTAATCTGCCGGATCACGTCTGGCAACTTGATGGTTTATTTAAACTGCATTTAGATCACTATCTGTTTATTAATACTGAGTTTAACCTGCGCCGCCCTTTGCCTGAAGGCGCTATGCAAAGTATTAATGTTACGCAAAGCCGGCGGGTAATAAGCGGCGAGCTGCATTATCTTGATCACCCCTATCTTGGCATAATTGTTCAGATCAGGCGGTTTGAACCACCCCAGCCGGAGCCGGTTAATGAAGCAACCAGTCCTGACATCGCTTCACCTGAGCCAGTCCCCCGCACACCCAACAGATGATCTAAATTTGTTGCTTATATAACAGCTTAAATAGTAAAGGCTGCTGATTGAGGCTTGCTTTATTTAAAAAAGGTACTAAACTAGCGCCCTCGTTACATATTTATACAAATAACAACGGGTAAGTAACATGGTTTTTTCTTACAGTAGTCTTACCCATTAACCACAGCCAGAGATCAATGGACGATTTTAATTTAAATCCCGAATTTACTCCCGCGCATTATGTGCTGTTGCTGTTGTTGCTGGTTTTTGCCAGTGCAGGCAGTAGCCTGTTAGCCTGGCTGATGCCACATGCCGCTCACAGCCTTTGGTTGGATGTATTGCCGCCGCTGTTGGGATTGTATAGCTTGCTGTTACTGTTTAAAGGTCTGGGTATTATCCGTTTGCCCTCTGCCGCCGTTTACTCCGCCATACTTACCCCGATCACCCTGATTAGCTTTTATCAATTTTTGCTGTAGCCCTTTATCACAATAGAGTATGATGCGGCCCTGATCGCTATTGAGGATAACTGATGTCAATTAACTGGTTTCCGGGCCATATGCACAAGGCCCGTAAAGAAATTGCTGAGGTAATGCCCCAGGTTGATATCATTATCGAAATGCTTGATGCCCGTATCCCCTTTTCCAGCGAAAATCCCTTAGTGCCGCAGCTTCGTGGTAATACACCCTGCATTAAGGTACTCAATAAAGCCGATTTAGCCGATCCTGCGCTTACTGCAGTGTGGGTAGCCCATTTTGAGCAGCAAACTGGCGTGCGGGCGATTCCGATCAGTCAGCAACACCCGGAGCAAATAAAAGCCCTGTTAAAACTGTGTAATGACATGCTGCCAGAGCGCAACCTGGAAATTCGTCCCGCCCGCGCCATGATCATGGGCATTCCTAACGTAGGCAAGTCGACCTTAATTAACACCCTGGCCGGCCGTACCATTGCTAAAACCGGTAACGAAGCCGGGGTGACCAAGGCGCAGCAACGAATTAAGCTGGAAAATAACGTTATATTGACCGACACCCCGGGGTTTTTATGGCCCAAGCTAAGTCCGCCAACCTGTGGTTATCGCCTTGCGGTAACGGGTGCCATTAAAGATACCGTATTTGAATATGCCGACATCGCGATGTTTGCCGCAGATTACTTACTGCAAGTGTATCCACAGGAAGTGATGCAGCGCTTTGATTTAACCGAGCAACCAGAAAACGATCTGGCGCTGCTTGATGCCATTGGCGTGCGCCGCGGTTGTATGCGCAAAGGTGGTATTGTTGATTTGGAAAAGGCAGGCACAATTCTGATAACAGAACTACGTGCCGGCAACCTGGGCCCGATTACCCTGGAAACCCCGGACATGGTCAGTCAGGAGCAAATTGATGCCAAGGCCGAAGAAGCGGCCAAATCAAAAGATAAAGCCGAGCGCGAGGCAGAGCGTAAGCGCCGTGCCCAGCGTAAATATCGCTAATAATAATTACTCCTCTTGGTTTTCATATAACTGGCGTTCGTCACGACAATTTTCTTGGGTTAATTCCAGTTCTATTGTGGTGTGCGCTAAATCAAATGGCGCCAAAGCATTGGCAATGCGTTGTTTAATCCCTGCATAAACAGTGGCATTAAAATCACTGCCAACGTCTGTTACCAGATGCGCTGTCAGCACATGATGTTCGCCATCCAGTGACCACAAATGCAGATGATGGATGCTTTGCAGTGCATCGATATCCAGTAAGGTGCGTTCGATTTTTTGCTGTAGTGCCTTATCCGGGACAGCCTGCAGAAACAAACGCGCAGTTGCCGTTAAGTTTCGCAGTACATTAATCAGAATAAATAAAGTAAAGCCAATTGACAGTAGCGGGTCGAGAATAGGCCAGTCGACAAACTGTAAGATTATGGCGACGATAAGCACCGCTACCCAGCCCAGCACATCTTCCAGTAAATGCCAGTTCAATACTTTCTCGTTAAGGCTTTTACCTTTACTGAGTCGATAAGCAGCAAAACCATTCACTGCCACACCTAAGACTGCCAGCACCAGCATTCCTTCAGTAAGCGGCATCACAGGGTTTGCCAACCTCGGGATCGCTTCAGATAATACCCATAGCGAGCCACCTACCAGCACCAGACTGTTAATTAAAGCACCAAATAACGATAAGCGGCGATAGCCATAAGTGAATTCATGGTTAGCTGACTTACGGCCTAGTCTGTTTAATAACCAGGCACTGCCAATTGACAGGCTATCACCCAAATCATGCACCGCATCAGCCATAATAGCCGTACTATTGGTTAACCAGCCGCCGATAAATTCAATGATTGTAAAACTGACATTCAGAAAAAACGCCAAAGCAAGGCGATTGTCGCTGTCATCCTGATGGAGAGACGGATGATGGTGCTGATGATGATGCATTTAATGCTCCTGCAGATGCACTGCTAGTGATGATGACTTCAGCAATGCGACTTGTCGTATAGCTGCAATAACGCTAACATGGCACAGTGTTAACGAGGGCTTTATGACAGGTCGAACTACAGGCTTATTACTATTATTACTGATAATGCTCAATCATGCTGTGATGGCATGTGATGGCATGTGATGCATTAGTGGTACATATGCCTGAACATGACCATTCCTTAACCAGCCTGATCGATAGCCACAGTGAAAGCAGTGTCACAGATAACGCTGAGTACCACAATGAGCATGCACATGTTACCTGCCATATCGCATTTTTTTACGGCATTGAACTGCTGAACTTTGGCGAGACCGCCATAGCCAACAGCCCCTGCCAATTTAACGTTATCAGCTACAGCCCGCCCGTACCGCCTCCCAACACCTGATCCTGCTTGTTTATCACTTTTACTACTGATTAACTAACAGGAGCATACCTATGCGTATGACATTTGTGCTGCCGGCTTTGCTGGCGGCAACAAGCTATTCGGTTGCGCTTGCAGCAGAACAACCGCAAACACTAGCGCTGCCTCAGGCCTTACAACGCACTTTGCAGCATGACGCCACGCTGCAAGCGTTTCCGTATCAATTACGAATGGCTGAAGCTCAGCAATTGCAAGCCACCATTAAACCTAACCCTGAGTTGGATATCTCGCTTGAAAATGTGCTGGGCACCGGTGATAACCGGGGCCTGAACGCTGCAGAGCTTACCCTGAGCCTGAGTCAGCATATTGAGCTGGGAGAAAAACGCGAGCGCCGGGTAGAACTGGCACAACGGCAAAGCCAGCTGCAACGTGATAATTATGAACTGGCCAGACTGGATGCGCTGGCAGCGACAACGTTGCAATATGTAGAGTTATTACGTCTGCAACATTTGCAGCAATGGGCCGTTGAAAAACTTAGCCGTGAACAAGCGCTGCTGGCCACGGCAGAATTGCGCAGTCAAGCTGGTAACCTGCTGGATGCCGATATCAGTCGGATTAAACTGCGGCTGCTGCGCAGCCAGATTAACCTTGCAGATATCCAGCAAACCATGGAGAGCCGTCGATATCGCCTGGCAGCAAGATGGAATGCCGAACCTGATTTTTCTGTGGTAACTGGCGATCTGGCCATATTGCCGCAACTGCCCGCGTTATCATCATTGCAGCAACAACTGCAGCAAAGCGCTGCCTTGCAGCGTTATATTACTCTGCACCAAGTTGCAGATAGTCAGCTGCGTTTAACCGAGGCCAACAGTCAGGCCGATATCCGTATTTCTGCCGGGTTAAGACGTAACCAGGCTAATAACGACAATGCCCTGGTGTTTGGCTTTAGTATACCGCTAACGCTTACTGATCCAAACGAAGGGCGTCGCCTCGCCCAAGCCGAAGATCAAGTACTGCTGGCCAGGCAGCAGCAACTCGCCGCCAGCGAACTCGCCCTGCTGGTGAAGCAGCAGTGGTTAAATTTGCAGCACCTGCGTGACACAATCCAAGCGATCAATACTCTGCTTTTGCCAGAAGCAAAAAAACTGCGGCAAACCAGTTTGAACAGTTATCAGCAAGGTCAGCTTGACTTGTTAAGCCTGTTATCAGCAGAAGAAGAGTTGGCACAGGCAGAACATGACCTAATCCAAAGCCAAAGCCGCTTTCATTTGACTCTGCTGGAGTTGGAGCGCCTTACCGGCCTACCTATGACATTGACTACCACAGTGCCTGGCGCTGCATTGGAGCAAAGCTATGAATAAGACACCGACCATACTGACCAGCTTGCTGGCAGCGCTATTACTGTTTTTTATCGCCACGGCACAAGCCGCAGGCGGACATGACGATCATAGCGACGCACATGCAAGCGAACAGGCTGAGGGCCCGCATGGCGGCAGATTGTTAACTGATGCTGATTTTGCGGTGGAAGTAACCATTTTCGAAACAGGCATACCGCCGGAAATGCGTTTGTATGCCTATGCCAATGGTGAGCCGGTTTCAGCCACTGCGCTGGAAGCTAAAGTGACACTGCACCGGCTGGATGGCCAGCAGGATGACATCCGGTTTAGCCCGGAGCAGCAGTACCTGGTCGGCGATATCAGCATCAGTGAGCCTCACTCGTATCGCGTTGATATTAGCGTCAGCTATCAGGGCCAGCAATACCACTGGCATTACGATAGCTTTGAAGGAAGGGTTGAACTGAATGACAGAATTTTTGCCTTAGCGGGTATTGGCACTGATATCGCCCAAGCGCAGGTACTGACCCAGAAAACCCATTTATTTGGCGTGATCAGTAGCCCGCCTACCGCCCGTTATAGCGTAAAAGCGCCCTATTCCGGCACGCTGACAGAGGTATTGGTACAACAAGGCGATACGGTCACTAAGGGCCAGCGAATAGCCCGTATTAGTAACGCCGCAACCTTAAATATCTACGATATTGTATCGCCGGCAAACGGCATCATTACCGACCGTTTCTTTAACAACAATGAGCTGATCCGCGACGAGGTGCTGTTTAACATCGTTGATTTCAGCAGCGTCTATGTCGAGCTATCTGCTTTTCCTAACGATATCGACCAATTGCGTGTCGGTATGCCGGTGTCCGTATTCAGCTTGCATCACGGTGAAAGCGCTGACAGCAACATAAGTTACATTGCCCCGCAGATGACTGAAGGCCATATAGCGCGGGCACGCGCCGTGATGGACAACAGTAATGGTTACTGGCGGCCAGGTATGCATATCAAAGCTGAGGTACTGACGGCAACCATACCGGTTGCGTTGGCCGTGCAGAAACGCGCTATTCAGCGCTTTCGGGATATGCCGGTGGTATTTGCCCGCTACGGCAATACCTTTGAAGTGCGGATGCTGCAGTTTGGCCGTGAAGACGATAACTATATAGAAGTCACCTCAGGCCTTAAACCCGGTACTGAATACGCCACTGACAACAGCTTTGTGCTTAAAGCCGACATATTGAAATCAGGCGCTAGCCATGATCATTAGGAGTGCGCCATGATTGACATGCTATTAAAGTTTGCCCTTAGCCGCCGTTATCTGGTGCTGGGGCTAACCCTGCTGCTTATTGTCGCTGGCATATACAATGCTCAGCGCCTGCCCATGGATGCTGTGCCTGATATTACCAACGTCCAAGTACAAATTAACACGGAGGCGTCTGGCTATTCGCCACTTGAAGCAGAACAAAGGCTTACGGTGATCATTGAAAATGCCATGGCCGGTTTGCCAAAGCTGCAATACAGCCGATCACTGTCGCGCTATGGTATGTCACAGGTAACCGTTGTTTTTAATGACGGTACCGATATTTACTGGGCACGACAGCAGGTCGCTGAACGCTTACAGGCCGTTCGGGCCAAATTGCCTGCAGAGACAAATCCAACACTGGGACCTGTTGCCACCGGGCTGGGTGAGATTTTTATGTATACCGTCAGCGCTGCCCCTGACGCACTAAAAGACGATGGTACAGCTTATAGCGCAGAAGATTTACGCACCCTGCAGGACTGGGTGATAAAACCGCAGCTGGTTAACGTCAAAGGGGTGACAGAGGTAAACACCATTGGTGGCTATCAACGTCAGTACCAGGTGGCGCCCGATCCGGCAAGGCTGTTAGCGTTTAAACTGACCCTGGATGATATCGCCAACGCGCTTGAGCGCAACAACAGCAATGTTGGCGCCGGTTATATAGAGCAACGAGGCGAGCAATGGCTGGTGCGCTCACCGGGTCAACTGCGTAACCTTGATGACATCAGCTCGCTGATTATCGCAAAACGTGATGATGAGCCGGTGCGGCTGCGCGATGTGGCCGACGTCTATTTCGGTAAGGAGCTGCGCACCGGTGCGGCCAGCCTTAATGGCGAAGAAACGGTATTGGGCACCGTGTTTATGCTGATGGGTGAAAACAGTCGCACCGTTTCTCAGGCAGTGGCAGAAAAACTTATAGGAGTTAACCGCTCATTGCCCGACGGCGTCAGCGCCAATGCGGTTTACAACCGCACGACCCTGGTAGACAAAACCATTGCTACGGTACAGAAAAACCTGTTTGAAGGGGCGGTACTGGTTATCGTGGTGCTGTTTGTCTTTCTGGGCAATATTCGCGCCGCGCTGATTACCGCCCTGGTTATTCCGCTAAGCATGCTATTTGCCATTAGCGGTATGGCCATCAATAAGGTCAGTGGCAATCTGATGAGTTTAGGCGCTATCGACTTTGGTTTAATGGTCGATGGTGCAGTGATCGTGGTGGAAAATTGTCTGCGAAGACTGGGGCTGGCCCAACACAGAACAGGACGGCTGTTAACGCTTGAAGAGCGCTTAAGCGAAGTGTATCAGGCTACCCGTGAGGTGTTTACCCCGGCCGTATTTGGTGTACTGATTATTATGTTGGTATTCCTGCCTATTTTTGCGCTAAGCGGGGTCGAGGGCAAAATGTTTCATCCGATGGCCTTTACCGTTATTGCCGCATTGGCCGGTGCTGTGCTACTGGCGATTACCTTTGTTCCGGCAGCGGTGGCCATTTTTGTCCGTGGCAAAGTGAAAGAGCAGGACTCGGCGCTAATGCACACCTTAAAACGTGGTTACTCGGTATTACTCAGGCAGAGCTTGCGCCATTCAGTACTGTTTATCGGCGGCGCCGTACTTGTTATGGTGGCAATATTCTGGCAAGGCAGCAAACTCGGTAGCGAGTTTATGCCACAGCTGGATGAAGGCGATATTGCCTTGCATGCGCTGCGTATACCTGGAACCGGCTTAAACCAGTCGCTTCAAATGCAACTGTTACTGGAGCGTGAAATAGCCGCCCTGCCTCAGGTAGAGCGGGTATT
Source organism: Arsukibacterium sp. UBA3155 (assembly GCA_002364615.1). Classification (GTDB taxonomy): domain Bacteria; phylum Pseudomonadota; class Gammaproteobacteria; order Enterobacterales; family Alteromonadaceae; genus Alishewanella. Next base: position 89,487 of record DEYP01000011.1, read on the forward strand.
TAGTAAACTGGGTACCGCAGAAATTGCCACTGACCCCATGCCGCCGAATGTGGCTGATACCTTTGTCATACTGAAGCCAAAAACACAGTGGCCAGATCCCAGCATGAGCAAAGCTGATTTCGTGGCGTTACTACGCCAAATCGTTGAAGCCGTGCCGGGTAATAACTACGAGTTTACCCAGCCTATTGAAATGCGCTTTAATGAGCTGATTGCCGGGGTTCGCAGCGATGTTGCACTGCGCATTTACGGTGATGACTTAACCGAGCTCGCCAGACTGGCTGAACAGGCGTCTGCGTTACTAGCCACAATACCGGGTGCTGTTGATGTCAGAATGGAGCAGACAACCGGCTTACCAATGTTATCAATTGAGGCTGATCGGGAACATCTGGCATTACTGGGTATTGATGTGGCAACTGTGCAACAGACAATAAAGACTATGATTGGCGGTACGCAGGCCGGCCTGATTTACCAGGGTGATAAAACTTTTGAGCTTATCATCAGAGCAGATGAAAGCTTAAGAGTTGATCCACAGCAATTAATGCGTCTGCCGGTAGCATTGTCTGGCATGTCGGATAACCACACTGAGTTAACCTATGTACCACTTGGCGAAGTCGCCCATTTTAATGAGATTAGTGCCCCTAATCAGATAAATCGGGAAAGCGCTAAGCGCAATATCGTGGTCAGCGCCAATGTGTCCGGGCGTGATCTTGGCAGTTTTATTAGTAAAACTAAGCAGTTAATGGTTGATCAGCTTGCCCTGCCACCCGGTTACTGGCTGGGTTATGGCGGTACCTTTGAGCAACTGCAGTCGGCGTCTAATCGTTTAATGTGGGTGGTACCGCTAACGTTGCTAATGATTTTTGGACTGCTGTTTAGCGCGCTTAATTCAGCAAAGGATGCCTTAGTGGTATTTAGTGGTGTGCCGCTGGCATTAACCGGTGGTTTTGCCGCCTTGATGCTACGCGATATGCCACTGTCAATTTCTGCTGCGGTAGGCTTTATTGCCTTGTCAGGTATTGCGGTACTTAACGGCGTGGTGATGTTGGCAATGATAAAACAACTTCGACAGCAGGGCCTTAATTTGCGCGAAGCGATTGAGCAAGGCGCGGTACAACGGTTAAGGCCGGTATTAATGACCGCACTGGTCGCCAGTCTGGGGTTTGTGCCGATGGCGTTTAACAGTGGTACCGGCGCCGAAGTACAACGTCCACTGGCAACCGTGGTCATTGGCGGTATTATTTCCGCTACACTGCTGACCCTGTTATTGCTGCCCGCGCTTTATAAGTGGGTACATAAGCAAGAAAAGTAGTACCGGTTTTTCCCGGACATGTTTGTGCGTATTGCTGCCAGCATAAATGCTGGCAGCTTAGGTTAAAACAGATTGCAGTTGCTGTTGATAGTGCTCAAATAGGGTGTGTTGCTCACTCTGCAGCTCAGCATACGACAACTGTTGCCTGATGTTTTTTGCCAAAGCAGTGCAGCCTTCATCTAAAGGCGCCTGACTTTGCATCGCCACCAGCACTTTGAGGATATTCAACGCCACGTTCATATTATTCGGGGTAAGTGAGTAGGCTTGCTCTAATGAATTTAATGCGGCCTTAAATTTATTACGCTTAAAAAATTCTACTGCCATCCTGTTTAACTGCTGCGGGGTAAAATGCACTGCGGTGCGCTCGGCGGCTTCCTGCTCAATATATTTGCCGACTACCTGATTGGTCAGGCCGGTACCAGCGATTTGCCGCTTAATGGCATCAATCAGGGTGACCGCTTCTTCCCGCCGGCCCAGCTCGTGCAGCGCTTTAACCTTATCCAGATTATCTTCCACCGAGGTAGTCGGTCGCAAACTCAAATGATTATCAACGATGCCCTCGGCTTTAGGCCGCTCTTCTCTGGCAGTATGTAACCGCGCCCTTACCACCAGCAACTGCTCTTTCAGCTGAGCTGCCAGCGGTAACTGTTTTTCCAGCTCAGTTAACAATAATTCTGCCTGATTCAGTACTTTTAACGAATCGGCTTTATCCAGAGTAGTGGCATAATCGATGGCTGAGCGCACCACATTCAGGCGCAGTAATGGCGAATCATGGATAGAATTTTTGGCAAACTTCGCCATAGCAATAGTGGCATGATACTGACCGGCATGATCATGATTCAGCCTGGCTAAATCGAGTACGCGTTTGTTGCGTTCGATATTGCGCGGCGCCAGCCGGCTGGCTTTTTTTATCTCAGTGTACGCTTGCTGATAGTCTTCTTTACCAATGTAGTAATGCGCCAGCATGTCATAAGTGGCAAAACGGGTGTCGGTTTTATCAGTAAGTTGCTGTAACAGTTCCTGAATATCAGCAAGCTTATCTTGTTGCAGCAAGGCTTTAATGTAACCCAGATACACCCAAGAGACCTTGTGCTGCGCTTTTAGCAAATTGTCGTAGTACCTAGCAGCCTCGGCAAACTCACGTAAATTAAGTAAACACTCGCCTTTTAACCGCTTCATTTGCAGATGATATTTTGTTAAACCCGTGTTCAGTAAATGACGCTCGGCAAAGTAAATGGCTTTACTGTAATCCTGGCGGTCTATCGCCTGGTACACATTAAACAAGGTGCGTTTAACTTCCAGGGTTACTGGCAGGCGGTTTTGGACATGTTTACTGCTTAGCGGTTTTACCCAGAAATCGTCGGGCTGAAGTTCAACAATGCTGTTGACTAAGTCTTCACTGGTTTCGGCACTTAAAAAAATTAACACCGTACATTTGGTGACATGGCGTTTAAATTTCAGCTCTTCGAGTAAATGAAAACCATCTTTATCGCTTTGCACGTTAAAGGCACAAATTACCACGTGAAAGGTGGTTTGTTCACATAACCGCAGCGCATAATAAGCATTTTCGGCACATTTAACCTGCTCTATACCCAGCTCAAATAAAGCGGATTTAATAACATTTTGCACCAGTATCTGATCATCGATAATCAGAACATTAAGCTTATTTAAGGCAGTAAGTTCTTCCTGTTCCATGGATTGACGTCTTATCCCCAAAGTTGATATTCATCATACTAACCGCTCACTCGCTATATTAGCAAAAAATAAAAATATAAAATCTCCGCTAACGTTGCTGAAAATATAATCACCTTTGGCCATTGTTCTATGAGCGGAACACCCCAAACTCCACCTCAGTACTTTCTATTAACCAAGCCAGAGGGCCTGACCATGTTTTACGATTTGAGCGTAGTGCAAAATAGCAAAATGTTGAAAAATTTAAGCGCGATTCTGGATAAAGGAGCCGCGTATGCTGAACAGAAAAAATTTGATGTCACGGTATTGTTAAACGCACGGCTGGCACCCGATCAGTTTAACCTTATTCGTCAGGTACAAATTGCCTGCGACAGCGCTAAACTTGGGGCAGCGCGCTTAACCGGCCAGGTAGACAGTGCGCCAAAGCATGCAGATGATGAGATTAATTTAGCGCAATTGCAGCAACGCATTAATGATACGATTGATTATCTTGCCAGCTTTAAAAAGGCAGACTTTGATAATGCCGCCACGCAGCATGTTAGCCAGCCGCGCTGGGAAGGAAAATATTTAGACGGATACGAGTTTTTAATTCAGCATATTATGCCAAATGTATACTTTCATATCACCACCAGCTACGCCATATTGCGCCACAATGGCGTCGATGTTGGTAAAAAAGATTACTTAGGTGCTATGCCTTACAAATCTTAATTTTCTGAAATTTACCTATGAAACGCCGGGTAATTTACCCGGCGTTTTTATTATAAGCCTAACGCTCCAGCACAATACGGTAGCGGGCTTTACCACTTCCCAGGTGCGCCAGCGCTTCATTAATCTGACTGAACTTAAAGGTTTCCACAACCGGCTTAATGTCATGCTGCACCGCAAACTCCAGCATTTTCGCTATGGTGGCCGGGCTGCCCACCGGCGAGCCTGATACGCTGCGCTGCGCCATAATTAAATTAAACACACCAATATCTAATGGCTCCAACGTGGCACCAACAAAATGCAGCCGTCCTTTGGCTTTAAGCGTCGACAAATATAAATTCCAGTCCAGTTTCACATTAACGGTGGAGATAATAAAATCAAACCGGCCCGCCGCTTGTTCAATATCATCTTCACTGCGGGAATTAATACAATGATGAGCCCCCAACTCTTTCGCTTCTGCCATTTTACTATCACTGGAGGTAAAGGCGGTTACTTCACAGCCCCAGGCCCGCAGAAACTGCAGACCAAGGTGCCCCAAGCCACCAATGCCTATTACCGCCACTTTATCAGTGGGTTTTACGTCAAACTGCACCATCGGGTTAAACACGGTAATACCACCGCAAAACAGCGGGCCGGCAGTTTTTGCGTCCATTCCTTCGGGTAGCGGGATGACCGCGCTGGCATTAGCCCGTACTTTGTCGGCAAAACCGCCATGACGGCCAACAATGGTACTCTCGGCACTGCTGCACAGATTATGATCACCGCTGCCACAGGTGCTACACACATTACAGTAATCCGATTGCCAGCCAAGCCCAACCACCTGCCCTTCTTTTAAATGGGTGACATCAGAGCCGACAGCAGCAATTCTGCCCACCACTTCATGTCCTGCCACCAGCGGATACGAAGACATTCCCCATTCGTTATGCAACATTGAAATATCTGAGTGACAGATCCCGCAGTAATCGACCGCAATTTCCACCTCTTGCCGGCCGAGTTTGCCCGGATCATACTGCCAGGGTTCAAGTTTGCCTTTCGCTGCCATTGCCGCATATGCATTAATCATAATATCTCCGTGTGGTTTATTTTTTCTGTCACTAATGGCTATACAGTTAACAGTATTAACCAGATCTGCTGAAGTGCACGGAAATAAGCCGGCAATGGCTATAATTTGACCAGTAGCACCTGTTTCTTAGCGTACTTTCAGGTATAATCCGCCGACTTTTTTCAGGCTGCGCCTTAATACAGAGACACTATGACAGTTCAAACCTTCGACCCAAGCCAAACCACCACCCTGGATACTTCTGCCAAAGCGCTGGCACAGCAGGCAAAAACCGCTGCCAGCAATGGCAATACCATCGGATTTGTGTCCCTGGGCTGTCCTAAAAACCTGGTCGACTCTGAGCGTATTCTGACCCAGCTAAAAAGCGAAGGTTACAATATCGTCCCCAGCTACGATGATGCACAGCTGGTTATCGTTAACACCTGTGGTTTTATTGACAGCGCAGTGCAGGAGTCATTGGATACCATTGGCGAAGCACTGGCTGAAAACGGTAAGGTTATTGTGACTGGCTGTCTGGGCGCACGCGAAGATGAAATTCGTCAGGTGCACCCGAATGTGCTCGGTATTACCGGCCCGCACAGCTATGAAAACGTGTTAAAGCAGGTACATGAGTTTGTGCCTAAGCCAAAGTACGACCCTTTCACCATGCTGGTGCCAGACCATGGCGTCAAATTAACGCCCAAGCATTATGCGTACTTAAAAATATCGGAAGGCTGCAACCATCGCTGTACTTTTTGTATTATCCCGTCAATGCGTGGCGATTTAGTTAGCCGGCCAGTGGGTGAAGTTTTAGATGAGGCGCAGCGTTTAAAAAATGCTGGCGTTAAAGAGCTATTGGTGATTTCGCAGGACACCAGTGCCTATGGCGTTGATGTGAAACACCGCACTGGTTTCTGGAATGGTGCGCCGGTGAAAACCTCTATGCAGTCCTTATGTGAAGCCTTAGGCGAGATGGGTATCTGGGTAAGGCTGCACTACGTTTATCCTTACCCGCACGTCGATGACATTATTCCGTTAATGGCCGCTGGCAAAGTACTGCCCTATTTAGATATTCCGTTTCAACATGCCAGCCCACGCATTTTAAAACTGATGAAGCGCCCCGGTCAGGCCGAGCGGGTATTAGAGCGAATTAAAAAATGGCGCGAAATCTGCCCTGAGCTGACCATCCGCTCTACCTTTATTGTTGGCTTTCCGGGCGAGACCGAAGAAGATTTCCAGATGTTGCTCGACTGGTTAGATGAAGCGCAGCTCGATCGCGTTGGCTGTTTTAAATACAGCCCGGTGGTGGGTGCTAAAGCCAACGAGCTGGCCGATCCGGTGCCGGACGATGTGATGGAAGAGCGCTACCACCGCTTTATGCAAAAACAGCAGGCAATAAGTGCGGCTCGGTTACAAAACAAAATTGGTAAAACCATTAAAGTGTTAATTGACGAAGTCGATGAAGAAGGTGCCATTGGCCGAAGCTTTGCTGACGCCCCGGAAATTGACGGCGCGGTGTACTTAAACGGCTTAACCACTGTTAAACCGGGCGACATCATCGATGCCGTTGTCGAAGAAGCCGACGAATATGACTTATGGGCGTCAATCGCTGAATAAGCGTTTATCAAAAAAAACGTGAAACAGGCAGCTTCGGCTGCCTGTTTATTTAGCGTGAGATGAATCTGATTCAGGATTAATATTCCACCTTTATCATGTCACTTTGCGCCAGCACAGATCGTACTGCAAGCATGGTTGTGCCATCAGACGACAGTTCAAAGTTCAGACGAAACCGATTTTTGGCAATTAACTGCTTATCAGTATTTGCTGTCGTCATGTCAGTGCGATACAAATAAGCCAGATTCTCTTCATGTCCGGTGTAATAAAGTGCGCCTTGATAAACCTGCCAACGGTTTGGGCTGATACTAGGCAGTCGGGTAAGTAACACCGGCTCACTGTTGGCCTGTTCAAGCCAGGCATTGGCCTCGCTATCGATTACCAACGTTTGATTATCTGTCAGCTGCTGCTTCGCAAATACCTGGTGCTGCGCTCTAACCTTAATGTCAGCATCAAGCTCATAACGGTACAGTGCCGGCTGACCATGTTCAATTCTGGCGAAGTGCAGCTGCTCTGCTGCTGTCCATTGCACAGATGCTACCTTTTCCAGCTCAGTCGTCAGATAACGAAATTGCTGATCTTGTAACGCCAATATAAAGACTCTGCCGTTGGCAATACCGGCCAGATGCGTTTCCTCCTGATTCACCTGTAAAGCAGTAAATTCGATGTCTACCGGCAAAGACGCCAGTACGTATTTTACGTTATCGCGAATAACGGCAATCTGGCTTTGTTTATGAAGTTTATTAATAAGATAAATATGGCCGCTGCGCTTGCCGGTAACGGGAAAGTCTTCAGCACCGGAAAACTCTAAGTAGTTGTGGTTCAGGCCACTATACGATAGAGGAGTCTGCGCCAGAAAAGGGTTAGGTTGGCTTACCAGATCGAGATAATTGCCATTGTGCTGACGAGCGAACAAACAACGATCACCGCAGCTGTAAAAAACATTATTAATATTATTAATATCAACTGGCAGCAGAGCAAACTGACGGCTGGTCAAATCATACTGAGCAAACTCGCCATAAAAGCTGGAAAGCGTTATCACCTGATCATCTGCGCTCCATATCAGGTGCTGGTAACTTCCGGGAAGTTTGCTTACATGAACCAGCTCGCCACTTGGTAAATGCTGAATAAGCAGCTCGTTGTCGTCAGCGCCTGTATTGCGAAGTATCGCCAGAAATCTGCCATCAAAGGATTCTCGGGCAAAATAATCACCACTGCCATGCCCCGCCGACGATGTCACGCTGGATAATTTTTGGCTGGCCAGTTCGTAATACCAAATGCCCTGGGTCCGAGTTGGTTGCTTAAAATCACTAAGGTACAGCCCGGAACCGTCAGAACTCCATGCTTGAAAATAACGTTGCCCTGCAACAACATCGGGTAAAGCAAAGATGTTACTTAAACCCTGCTGAGCAGAGAAATCGGCGATAAAAGTGTTGGTTTGCCCCGGTGTACTTCGGGTATACGCTAGCTTATCACCATTAGCAGATAACTGGCCGTTGGCGTAGTTTGCATCGTCATAAGTAAGCCGGGTTATCCGCCCGCTATCCAACGCTTTGGCGTAAAGTTGCAGGTAATCATCTTTATTGGCACGGTGCGAGAAAATCAATTGGTTTTGCGGAGCATTATAAAAAGGGCTGACTTCTGAACCATCCATACTGGTAAGCGACGTTAGCGTAACTGCCGCTGGTTGCGACAGCACACTATACCCAGCCCAGCTAATGACACCGAACAACAATCCACAGGCAACCAGCCAGCGAGCAGCGGTTCGCATAACTAATTTTGGCTTATCGTCAGTTACTGCACCAGCAACAGCGGTAACCTCAGCAATCAGTATATAGCCTTTTAACGGTATGGTTCGAACATAACGTGAGTCACGGGCGCTGTCGTGCAGACTTTTACGTAGTTTTTTTATCACGGCCCGAAAGGCATCGTCGGTAATCACCCGATCTGACCACAAGGTTTTTTTTATGGTGTCTTTCGTTACCAGTTCGCTGACATTATCGACTAGAAGTTTCAATAATTCATTGATCTGAGGCTCTATTTTCACTACCTGGTTGTTCTTGATTAGCTCAGCACGGCTATAATTAAAAACAAAATCACCTACTTTGAACACGTTATTTCACCTGTTTATTGATGTGACCTTTTGTGACTATTTACCCTTGCCGTAAAATCACAATAAGTCCTTTGCCACTGCCGGCCTTCCATTTCATATTGACAACGACCGTCACTAATTGGAAGAAAAAAAATGATAAAAATTATTATCTTGTGGTTGGGGGTGTTTATAATCGCCGCCAGTGGCCACACCCACGCTAACGCTCCGGCAGAGGCTTCAGCAACATTCAAACAGCTGCTAGATTCCGTCAGACAGAAAAGCGGCGTGCAAGGTATTGCCGTCAGTATTATTGAAGGCGGTAAAGAACCAACGTTCATTACCTCCGGCTTTGCCGATATCGAGCAGAGAACACCCATTACCGAACGCACCCAGTTTCGTTTTGGCTCGGTATCCAAAATTCTGGTTGCGATGTCAGTAATGAAGCTTATAGAACAACACCAGTTGACATTAAATACCCCGTTGCAGCAACTGATACCCGAAATTCACTTCGATAACCCATATGAAGCAGATTTTCCGCTAACTGTGCACCATCTGTTAAATCACACTACTGGTTGGGACGCCATGCGTTTTGCCGAAAATGTACCGACCTCTGCCTCTCCGGTTACTATTAAGCAGGCACTGGATATTCACCCTGATAGCCGGCAATCACGCTGGCCACCCGGCTCACGTTTCGCCTACAATAATACCGGGCCACTGGTTGCGGCTTATATTGTCGAAAAACTCAGTGGTGTCAGTTTTGAATCTTTTGTTAAAAGCCACTTTTTAACGCCGCTAGGTATGACTCACACCGATTATTTTTATACCGACCACTATCGCCAGCACGCTGCTACCCTGTATCTGGGAAACACGCCGTTAGCTTTTGAGCATCTGAATAATCGCCCGGCTGGTGGCTTAAACAGCGATATGGCCGATATGATTGCCTTAGTCAGGTTTTTATTAGCTCAGGGAAAAGAGCCATCGCAGCAGGTGTTATCAGCAACATCGTTTCAGACGCTGCAAACGCCGGCTGGCTCGCTCTCTGCTAACGCTGGTATTGAGCTGACCTATGCTCAGGGCGTAAATCTTTTTCATGCCAATGGCCAGCTATTGTTTGGCCATGAAGGCAGTGTTCGGGGTGGCTCTTCGCTCGTGATCTACCAACCTGACATACAGAAAGGCTACGTTATTGCCGTGAATGGAGAAGGGCCGGCAGTGCCGCAAATCCATCAGTTTTTGGCTAATTTAATTACCCGGCCTGGCGCAACACAACATGTCAGCGAGCAACATCACTTTTCTGAAAAACAGCAGGCTCTGTCAGGTTTTTATCGCAGCATAAATCCGGGTGCCAGCCTTATTGCTCCATTCTCTGTGCTAAGTCCGTGGCAACTTAAAGTAACTGAGCAATCTGCTACTATCGGCCCGATAGTTGGCGCTAAACTGCGCTCGCTCGGAGCTGGCGGTGATAATTACTTTACCCAGTGGCAGACCGGCAAAACAATACTGGTGCCAGCCGAAGACCCGATAGCAGGCGCAGTGATTCATTATGGTCCGCAGACTTTCAAACGTATTTCGGCATTTACTGCCTATGCGCCGCTCTCTATTGTGGTGGTTTGGGTAATACTGACAATAATCGCTTTTCTCTTTGCTTTAATTTGGCTGCCACGCAAATTGCACGGCAAAACTGCCGTACATGCCAGCATACGTTTGCGCAGCTGGCCGCTAATGACCATTGTGCCTTTACTGCTATCAGTTAGTTTAGTGTTGTATGCCAAAGCCAGCCCGGCTTTAACTGAATTAGCAGGCCAAGTCAGCTGGCTGTCGGTCGGCTTGCTGGTATGCAGCCTTCTGTTCTTTATCAGTAGCCTTTGGAGTATGGTTATATGGTGGCAAACACCACGGCATCAGGTTCATCCATTAACATACTGGCACTCATCAATGCTGATAGCGCTGAACAGCCTGATAGCCATTTTTCTGCTGTTTAATGGTTTAATCGGCGTTCGTTTGTGGGCATAACAGCAGTGTAAGCCGCACAAACATTCAACTGACACAGGCAGCTTCGGCTGCCTGTTTTTTTAGCAATAGGCACCTGCTCGCAACACCAACCGCTACTTTTCTTTACTGGCCGGATAATTTACCCCGGGGAAGCTGCCGGCCAGCTCTTCTTCCAGTAAATTCAGCTTTTTGCTGGCTTCACTATCGGCCAGGCCCTGGTCACGAACTTCCCGCAGTATCGCAATTAACCGGCGCCGGTAGTCCCAGTGCCATTCACCACGCTGCTCCCACTTAAAAGTGCGCTGAAATAGCAATATAAAAGCCGGAATAGCGGCTATCCCTGCCGATAGTTTTGTCTGGCCATCGCCGAATATCTGAGCAAATGCCGGGTAACTACTGGCCATAACCACCATAAATAACAATAAATGATTCAGTACAAAATCAAATTTGGAATAACGATAGCGGGCCGTTATTTCACGCTCTATTTCAGCCACAATGGCACTTTTTTCTTCCATAATGCAGTTCTCGCTACACAGCGATGATGAGTTAATTAAAAATAGCACAACCTCAGACACAGAATGCTATGTAAACGGGCTGAATTAACAGCATAAAAGCATCCAACGAATAAGGCTGTCTGGTCCAGATGGAGTAATGGAAGGCCTTTACCCTCGCTTTACCACCACCCCCACGGCGCTATGCTATGTTTAAGTGATGGCAAACCAACCGGTTGGGGATAACTGATGAACCTGATACCACAGTTTGACTGGAATATTGTGGCATTGCACATTCGTGATTTATTAATTGCTTTTATCCTTGCGGTGCCTATTGGCTGGGACCGGGAAAAGCAAGAGCGTACTGCTGGCTTACGGACCTTTCCGCTGGTTGCGGTTGCGGCGTGTGGCTATATGCTGGTAGGCCTGGAAGTGTTAAGCAGTACTGATGCTGAATCGCGGGTGATGCAGGGCATTATTACCGGTATCGGTTTTATCGGTGGTGGGGCCATCCTAAAGAATGTTGTTGAAGGTGAAAACTCCGTTCGCGGTACTGCGACCGCAGCCAGCTTATGGTTAACCGGGGCAATGGGGATGTCTGTCGCTGCCGGGCGCCTTGAAATTGCACTGGTGTTAAGCTTACTTACGTTCGTTACCCTGCGACTGATGACTCAAGCCAAATCAATGGTAGACACCAAAGAAGAAAAATAGCATGGCTTCACGTTACCTTTAAAACAGCAAAATAACGGCCCGGATGGTGGCAATCTCCGCTGATCGATTTGGCAAACGCTTATCGATTGTAGTTCGGTCATTCTGTACTACCCTTAGTTACGTTGTAGCTATTTTATTATCACAACAAGGGAATAAATTTAATTTTCTGGGTCCAGGTTATTGATACCGCCCTGGTTCCACTAGCATTGACACTCTCGCATTTTCTACAAAATTACAGGAGTTTTTTAAATGAAAAAAATGTTTTATCTGATATTGCCATTGTTTGCTCTGGCAGGATGTTTTGAAGGCGCAGACGACGAGCTACCTGAACCACCACCAGTGTTTACCGCGACCCAGACCTTTAATGTCAGCCTGACCGGCCATCAGCAGGTACCCAATGTTGTCACCGATGACATCGCGACTGCCACGGTGGAACTTGATGAAGATTTAAAGCAAATCCGGGCGTCAGTCGATTTGTCCGACATCGACAATGTTGAAGCCGCCCATATTCATGATGGCGATTTAGGATTTAACGGTGATGTTGCCTTTGCATTTACTGCTGACACCAGCGGTGTTTACCGCATTGCTCCGATCGATATTTCCGATGCCCTGATAGCCGACTTACAAAACGGCGAGTGGTATATTAATGTTCATACCACTTCATACCCGAACGGTAAAATTCGAGGCCAGATTGTCAACGATGAGACGGTAATCGTAACCTTTCCCTTGGCAGGCCAGCAAGAAGTACCGGCAGTTGATACCATTGCCAGTGGTTATGCTTATGCCGCAATAGATCAAACCGATTACCAACTTACGCTGACGGCAAGAACCATGGGAGTAGCTGATGCAACGATGGCACATATTCATACCGGCCGGGTTGGCACCAATGGTGATGTACTAGTCGGTCTGGAGGCCGCAGAGGAAGATGGAGTTTGGGTATTACCTGCTGAGACCATGATTGATGAAGCGACCTTTCAGGTGCTGGCTGGCGGAGGGCACTACGTTAATGTGCATACACCTGCCAACCCGGGAGGTGAGCTCAGAGGGCAAATAATTACTGATAACTTCGTGCTTACGACGTTTGCGTTATCTGGCAAACAGGAAGTACCCATGGTAGATACCCCGGCATCGGGTGACGGCTATGCGCTGATCAATACGGATGACTACATGGTCGAGGTTGTCGCGGTCACCACCGGCGTTGATGATGCGACCATGGCCCATATTCATACCGGGCGCATCGGTAATAACGGCGATGTGTTGGTAGGCCTGGTGCAATCTGGTGACGATTTGGGCACCTGGATGACGCCTGAAGACACGCAGATTGACGAAGCCACCTTTGCGATACTGGCTTCTGGTGGCCATTACGTTAATGTTCATACCCCCGAGAACCCAAGTGGCGAGCTACGCGGCCAGATTTTAACCGATAACTTTGTACTGAGTACTTATGATTTAAGTGGCGCCCAAGAAGTACCCGCTGTTGCAACAATGGCATCAGGCGATGGCTATGCTCTGATTAATACCACTAACTTTGCGGTTGAATTAGTGGCACTGACAGAGGGGGTTGATGATGCGACCATGGCACATATTCATACTGGCAGAGTGGGAATAAATGGCGATGTGCTCATTGCGCTTGAGCAGGATGTGACGACCCCTGGCAAATGGGTAACCCCAGACGGAACCCTGATTGACGCCGATATTTTTGCCGTGCTTGCCTCTGGTGGCCACTATGTCAATGTTCATACTCCTGCTTATCCCGGTGGTGAACTGCGTGGTCAGATCCTGACCGATAACTATATGCTGGCAACCTTTGCCCTTAGCGGAGCGCAGGAAGTACCGGCTGTCAACACTTCGGCATCCGGTACAGGCTATGCATTGGTTAACAAGTCACAGCTGACATTGGAGCTCATGGTGCATACGCAGGGAGTGGACGATGCCACCATGGCACATATTCATACTGGTCGGGTGGGAGTAAACGGTGATGTGTTGGTTCCCCTTGTGCAAGTTGCAGGTGAAGCTGGCTCGTGGTTGCTGCCAACGGCAACCCCTATCACTGCAGACATTTTAAACGTGCTTATGTCAGGTGGACATTACGTCAATGTTCATACACCGGCCAACCCAAGCGGTGAGTTGCGGGGCCAGATTATCTCCAACGATAACTTTGCGCTGATTACCTTCCCGTTATCCGGGGCGCAGGAAGTCCCGGCTGTTACCACAGCGGCCAGAGGAGACGGCTATGCCATGGTGAATTTGAGTGACTACAGCCTGGAACTGCAGGTACTGACGTCAGGTGTGGAAGATGCCACTGCAGCACATATTCATACCGGCGTCGCAGGAGTAAACGGCCCGGTATTACTTGGCCTTGAACAAGATGCCGGCAACGTTAACCGCTGGATGACGCCGGCTGATGCCGCATTAACCCAAAGCATTTTTGATGTGCTGGCCGCAGGTGGTCACTATGTTAACGTCCATACCCCAGAATTCCCCAATGGCGAAATACGAGGGCAAATTGAATAATTGAGTAACGTCTCATAACCAATGACTTAATACTGAGCGATACCCAATATAATAATACATTTGATGCGGCATCATCTGGTGCCGCATATTTATTTAAAGAGTAACCGCTTTCAAGTTTACTTCCCCCCTCACTGTCAAAGCTTTCCCAGAGCAGCTTTGATTAAACCAGCAATACGTCGATGGGCGCGCCACCCGCCATGGAACGATTATTGCAGCTACTCCTTACTAATAACCTGACATTGCAGTGATGCATGAATAATATTCACAGGGAACAGCTTTAACACGTAAGGATTACTTACATTATGAAAGGATGAACTATGAAATACGCTAAATTCGGGGCGATGATAATAACCTCGACTATCGCAATGTTTATCATGATGTACCTTAACACTTATGCCATGTCTCATATCTGGTTTAGTGAAACACGCACTTATATGGCCGTTTATATGGGCGCAGTAATGGCAATAATCATGCTCGCTTTTATGCTAGGCATGTACAACAATAAAAAACTTAATGCTGCTATTTTTATTGGTGCAATAATCCTGTTTGCTACATGTCTGTACCTGGTTCGTTCACAAAACACCGTATCCGATGTCTCCTATATGAAAGCCATGATACCGCATCATTCTATCGCGATTCTAACCAGTGAGCATTCCAACATTGAGGATGCACGAGTTCGTGAATTAGCAGATGGCATTATTAAAGCTCAGCGCAAAGAAATTAAAGAAATGGAGTGGTTGATTCAGGATATTGAACAACAGGGTAAGCTCACCACAGAGGCTGCTGCAAAAGCGCGCGCTGTTCCAGAATTTAAAGGAAATTTAAATAAAGGAGATCAGAATGAGTAAAACAGCCACATTATACCGGATGGTAACCGATGAGCATATTTGTCCCTTTGGCTTGCGTTCAAAAGACCTGTTAGAAAGAAAAGGTTTTAAGGTAGACGATCATAAACTGACTTCACGTGCTGAAACTGAGCAATTTAAACAGCAGCATGGAGTGAAAACCACTCCGCAGACATTTATTAATGATAAACGGATCGGCGGTTATGACGACTTACGTGATTACTTTGGTAAAGACGAAGCAGGACAAACCGGTACCACTTATACCCCGGTAATTGCGATATTCGCTGTCGCCGCTTTGCTGACAATAGCGTTCCAGTATTTTGTATCCGGTGACTACGCTTCAGTCCGCACCTTTATGCTGTTTATTGCGTTTTCAATGACCCTGCTGGCGGTACAAAAACTGAAAGACCTGTACAGTTTTACTAACTCGTTTATCACCTATGATTTACTGGCCATGAAATGGCTTCGTTACGGCTACATTTACCCTTTTGTAGAGGCTTACGCCGGTATTGGCATGATTGCTCAGCTTCCGGCATTAGCAGTGGCCCCATTTTCGCTATTTATAGGAACAGTAGGTGCCATTTCTGTGGTAAAGGCAGTTTATGTCGACAAACGTGAGCTTAAATGTGCCTGTGTAGGCGGTGACAGTAATGTTCCTTTGGGGTTTGTATCGTTATCTGAAAATCTCTTTATGATTGCAGGCGGCCTGATTATGCTCCTGTGGTGAGTCTTTAACCACGATGGCAGGCAGCATGCTGTCCCAGCACTTTGCCTGCCACCTCCCCAGGCAGGCGTTACTCAACCGTTAAATCAAATACTGCGTCTACCGTACTAGTAAACTTTACCGTGGCTTGTAAGTAACGGCCCGGCGCTACATCGGCGGCACCCAGCCTGGAGCCGGTTACTTCAATGCGTTCATAGCCACCCTGCTGACGATGAGTATTAGAATTAATACTGTAAATACGACCCAGTCTGGCATCAAACGCACTGGCCAGCGCCTGCGCTTTTGCTTTGGCATTTGCTACCGCCATGGCCGTAACTTTGGTTTGCATTTCGTCGCTGTCAGAAGCCTGCAACTGGATATTGGTCACTTGATTAATTTGTACTTTTAAACCGAAGTTAATTAGCTCATTCAGCTGGTCGATATTTGTCAGCTCTACTTTTATCGACCGCTCTGCACGATAACCGGCTAATTGCTGCTCATTACCGTCAGTATAAATATAATGAGGTTCGGTTAATAAATTGGAAGCCGTCACCCCTTCGGTTTTTACCGCATAATCTTTTAACCCCTCTAAAAACAGATTTACCCGGCTATCAACATCAGCTTTTGCTTCAAGTGCAGTCGCTTGCATGCTCGATACGTCAAAAGAAATCAGCGCTTTGTCGGGTCTGGTGGTCAGTTCGGCGCTGCCCTGCACCGTCACATGGCGGTTTGCCGGCAAACCGTTACTCGCCAATGCGGTAAAAGCGCTAACGCACAATAAAATACTGATGAGTGTTTTCATTCATTCTCCTTAATTATTAATCCTGAGGCTGGTGCTGGCCTCACAGCTGTTTAAAATCGTATGTCAGGCAGCGTTGACAGCATGGATAAAAAATTAGCAAGCGACAACATTTTTTCTCTGCAAATCTTTTTAAAATCCTGTATATTGTCGCACTATTTTCAAACCCTAGCTTATTGAGATTACTATGTCAGCAGATTTATCCTTATACAGAAACATTGGTATCTTCGCCCACGTTGATGCCGGCAAAACCACGACTACCGAACGTATCCTTAAACTGACCGGTAAAATTCATAAGTTAGGCGAAGTTCACGAAGGTGAATCAACCACCGACTTCATGGAGCAGGAAGCTGAGCGCGGTATAACTATCCAGTCTGCAGCCGTAAGCTGTTTCTGGAAAGGTTACCGTTTCAACGTTATCGATACCCCGGGACACGTTGACTTTACCGTAGAAGTTTACCGTTCATTAAAAGTACTGGATGGCGGTATCGGCGTATTCTGTGGCTCTGGCGGTGTTGAACCACAATCAGAAACCAACTGGCGTTATGCTAACGATGCTGAAGTATCACGTCTGATTTTCGTTAACAAACTTGACCGTATCGGTGCTGACTTTATCCGTGTTACCGAGCAGGTTAAAAAAGTGCTGGGCGCTAACCCGCTTATCATGACCTTGCCTATCGGCCGTGAAGATACTTTTTCAGGCGTTGTTGACCTGTTAACTCAGAAAGCCTACGTCTGGGATGAAACCGGCCAGCCAGAAAACTACGAAGTGACTGACGTACCAGCAGATATGGCTGATGACGTTGAAATGTACCGTACGCAGTTAATCGAAACCGCATTAGAGCAAGATGACGACCTGTTAATGGCCTATATGGATGGCGAAGAGCCGTCTATCGAAGACATTCAGCGTTGTATCCGTAAAGGTTGTCGTGACCTGGCATTCTTCCCAACATACTGTGGTTCTGCCTTTAAAAACAAAGGTATGCAATTATTGCTGGATGCTGTTGTTGATTATCTGCCAAGCCCAACTGAAGTTATTCCGCAGCCACTGACTGACGAAGAAGGTAACGAGAACGGCCAGCACGCTATCGTATCTGCTGATGAGCCATTCCGCGCCTTAGCGTTTAAAATCATGGATGACCGTTTCGGCGCCCTGACCTTTATCCGTATTTACTCTGGTGTACTGAACAAGGGTGATACCATCCTTAACTCATTTACCGGTAAAACGGAGCGTATCGGCCGTATGGTTGAGATGTACGCTAACGACCGTATCGACCTTACTTCTGCTCAGGCGGGTGACATCATTGCCCTGGTAGGTATGAAGAACAACACTCAGACCGGCCACACCCTGTGTGATCCTAAGCACCCTTGTACTCTTGAGCCAATGGTATTCCCAGAGCCAGTAATCTCTATCTCTGTAACGCCAAAAGATAAAGGTTCAGTTGAGAAGATGGGTATCGCTATCGGTAAGATGGTTGCTGAAGATCCAACCTTCCGCGTTGAAACTGATGTTGATTCAGGTGAAACCATCCTTAAAGGTATGGGTGAATTACACTTAGATATCAAAGTCGACATTCTGAAGCGTACATACGGCGTAGAGTTAGTAGTAGGCCAGCCACAGGTTGCTTACCGTGAAACCATTACCCGTGAAGTTGAAGACAGCTACACCCACAAAAAACAATCTGGTGGTTCAGGTCAGTTCGGTAAAATTGATTACCGTATCCGTCCAGGCGAGCAGAACTCTGGCTTTAGCTTTAAGTCAACAGTAGTTGGCGGTAGCGTACCAAAAGAGTTTATGCCTGCTATCGAGAAAGGCTTTGCGTCAATGATGTCAACCGGTACCCTGGCTGGCTTCCCGGTATTAGACGTAGAAGTTGAAGTATTTGACGGTGGTTTCCACGCCGTTGACTCATCAGCAATCGCGTTCGAAATTGCTGCTAAAGGCGCTTTCCGTCAGTCAATTCCTAAAGCTGGCGCCCAGTTGCTTGAGCCAATCATGAAAGTTGACGTATTTACCCCGGAAGATCATGTTGGTGATGTTATCGGTGACTTAAACCGTCGTCGCGGCATGATTTCTGGCCAGGAAGCCGGTGTTACTGGTGTAAGGATCAAAGCTGACGTACCATTGTCAGAAATGTTCGGTTACATTAGCTCACTGCGCACCATGACTTCTGGTCGCGGCCAGTTCTCTATGGAGTTCTCGCACTACTCACCGTGCCCGAGCAACGTAGCTGAAACCGTTATTGCCAAAGAAAAAGAAAAGAAAGCCGCTGCTGCTAAAAACTAAGTAGGAAGCGTGCTTTAAAAAGCCCCGCCGGTGAACCGGCGGGGCTTTTTTATTTGTATTAGCAAAAAGACTTCAGTCTCAGATTGGCCCTATGGCATAAGCCTTGCTACAGTTAACCTCTTAACTAATTGAATAATGCGCAATATTATCACTGTGCCTGACAAGGAGTTGCCTATGAGCTCGACCAGTTTTACCCAGGGGGGCTATCCGCTAACAGACGGCTGTTTTGATGAACTTGTTAGTGCCAATGGCAGTATTCGACGCCCCGCCGTTGCTATTGCCCGTTTTATTGATAAACATGGCCCCAGCGAATTAATCAGACGACAATCATTAATAAATCAGACTATTAGCGACATGGGTGTGTGTTTTACTCTGTATGCCGATGGTGACAATATAGACCGGGCCTGGCCACTGGATGTGATGCCACGCACTATTCCCAGCAGCGAATGGCAGCTGACCAGCGATGGCCTGAAACAGCGTTTGCATGCCCTTAATCTGTTTATCGATGACTTATATAATGACCAGAAAATTCTGAAAGACGGCATTGTACCCAGCGAACTGGTGCTACAGTCCCGCAATTACCTGAGGGCATGCCAGGGTGTGTCGCCCCGTTATAAGGCATGGGCCAATATATGTGGCACCGATTTAGTGCGCGATGGCAGCGGTAAGTTTCTGGTATTGGAGGATAATTTACGGGTGCCTTCTGGCGTATCCTATATGCTGGAAAACCGTACCGTAATGAAACGAGTATTTCCGGAGCTATTTGCTGACTCAACTATTTTTCCGGTAGATGATTATCCGCATCAGTTATGGAAAATGCTGGCATCTTTATCGCCGCGTGAGGGTGATGTGCCCTGCATCGTGTTGCTCACGCCGGGAATTTACAACTCTGCTTATTTTGAACATACCTTTCTGGCCCAGCAAATGGGGATTGAACTTGCAGAAAACCACGATATGTATGTCGAGGATGACGTGGTATGGTTAAAAACCCTGCGCGGTAAACGACGGGTAGATGTGATATATCGGCGGGTCGACGATGTATTTATTGATCCACAAGCCTTCCGGCCTGACTCGGTACTCGGTATTCCAGGTCTTATCAAAGCCTGGGCTAAAGGCAATGTTTCTATTGCCAATGCCCCGGGCTCCGGTGTCGCAGACGACAAAGTGGTGTACGCCTATGTGCCGGCAATTATTGATTATTACCTGGGAGAACAGCCCCTTATCGATAACGTTGAAACTTTCCTGTGTCTCGATCCAAAACAAAAAAGTTATGTGCTGGCGAACCTTGACAAACTGGTGGTAAAACCGGCTAACGAGTCTGGCGGCTACGGCATATTAATCGGTCCCCGCTCTACCCTGGCCGAGCAACAAGAAATGGCTGCCGCTATTGAAGCGAACCCCCGCAATTTTATTGCTCAGCCCACGTTAAATCTGTCAACCGCGCCCACTTTGTGTGGTGAGGTGTTAGAGCCACGCCATCTTGACTTGCGCCCCTTTATTTTACAGGGGGAAGAACTGTACTGCACCACCGGCGGTTTAAGCCGGGTTGCACTAACCAAAGGCTCCCTTGTAGTCAATTCCTCCCAGGGTGGCGGCAGTAAAGACACCTGGATCATCAATGATGAGGTATAACCCATGCTATTAAAATCAGTTGAACATATTTTCTGGCTTGGCCGGTATCTGGAGCGGTTAGATAACACGGCCCGCCTGGTCAACGCTACCAGCCATTTGCTGATCGACAGCCATAAAGATACGAAATTCAGCTGGCCGGTATTACTGGATGTCATGGGACTGAACAGCACCAAAGCACTGGATAGTTACCAACTACCCGCCGACGCAGAGCCAGAGCAATCGAGTATTGAAAATGCAGTGATGTCGCATTTAATCACTAACAAAGACAGTACGGTGTCTATTCGGTATACCTGCAGCCAGTTGAAATTTAACGCCCGCACCATCCGCCAGCTTATTCCACGGGATATGTGGGAAGAGCTGAATAAACTGGACTTATTTTTAAAGCAACACTGTCAGCAGCTGCAGGGCAGACAGCACCGTTACAACCTGATGACTGAAGTCAGCCGGCGCTGCCAGATGGTGGTTGGCGTATTAGATGGAGTGATGTTACGCGGTGATGCATTTGACCTGTTTAACAGTGGCCGGCTACTAGAACGCGCAGATATGACCACCCGTATTATGGATGTGCTGGTGTTACAACAACTGCAGCCTACCCAGATAAAACGACCAAAATTTCGCTGGACTTCTATTCTCAATGCCCTGGGTGGCATAGAGTCTTATCATTACTATGTTGCAGAGCAAAGTGGCGATGTCGATGCCATCGATTACCTGTTAACCTATGCTGATTTCCCGCGCTCTATTGCGTATTGCTTAAACCGGGTGGCGGCCTCTGCCAGAACCCTGCCACACAGCAACAGTATTTTGGAGCAGGTACATGCGTTACAGGCACTGCTAAAAGCGCAGCCGCTAACTGATTTATCAACAGAACAACTGCATCAGCTGATTGATAACATCCAAACCGGTATTATCAATTTGCACCAGGTGATAGTAGAGCCAAAGAGCAGCCAGCAAAGCCAGCAGCTGTCAGCCTGACAGGGTTACTCAGGCCAACAAGCTTTATCCCGATGGCAACAGACGTTTATTACAGGAGTCTTATGACCTTAAACCCAGCGCAGCCGGCATGCAACGAACAGCAACACTGGCAGGCGCTACCCCAGTGGCAAACAATGCAACATTGGTGGCAGCAACAAAACGATTTCGCGCTTAACCAGTTGCATAACGAATTGCAGCACCAGCTACGGGAAAATGGTGCTGCGGTCGATCCCTGGCATACCTCAGCACGGCAGCTGGATTTGCAACCCTGGCTGATTGCCAGTGAAGAGTGGCAAACCCTGGAAAATGGCATTAGCCAGCGTCATAAGTTGCTTAACGCCGTACTTGCTGATTTGTATGGACCGCAAAAATTACTACAACACGACATTATTCCTGCCGATGTCATTTACCTTAATGACCATTTTCTGCTGCCCTGTGTCGATCTGGTCGTGGATCAGCCCTGGTTATCTCTGTTTGCCTGTGATGTCGGCCGTAACAGCGATGGCAGCTTTTGTGTTTACAATGACGTCAGCCGGGCACCGGCAGGCCTAGGCCATGTGCTGGAACACCGGCTGGCCTTTAACCACACTACCACTGAGTTGAACACTCAGATTAAAAAAACCCAGTTGGCCGGTTTTTTTCGTCAGTTGCAGCAATTGTTGCAACAACCGGCCCAGAGTAGCGATCAGCAACAGCTGGCCGCCCTGCTTACCCACCAGCGGCGGGATACCGCTTACTTTGAACATGCTTTCTTAGCTAATTATCTGGATATTGCCCTGGTGCACGGTGCAGACTTAATGTTTAAAAGTGGCAAACTGTGGCTGAAAACATTAAGTGGCCTGCAGCCTATCCACGGCGTGCTGCGCTATCTGGACGACAACAGCTGCGATCCGCTGGAACTGGCGCCGGCCAGCAGTGGTTGTGCCGGCATGCTGCAAGGTATCCGGCAAGGTCAGCTTTTTTGCGCCAACCCGCCAGGCAGTGCAGTGCTTGAATCCGGAGCGTTATTGCCTTTTATGGCACAAGCTTGTCAGTTTCTGCTGGATGAACCATTGCAACTGGCCAGTGTGAATGCCCTATGGTGTGGCGATAGCGAAGCGTTAAACCGATTACAACAACAACCCGAGCACTTTTGTATTTCGCATATTGGCAGTGACCGGCAATTTGTGTTGCACCAGTTAAATGATCAAGAGCTGGCGGCATGCTGGCAGCAGGTTAAACAACAGCCTCAGGCTTATATTGCCAGGCAGATACTACCGTTAAGCCAGCTACCCTGCCGCACGGTCAGTGGCAGCTCAGAGCTGCAAGCCGGCGCCTTACGCCTGTTTAGTCTGCTGGACCACCAGCATAACATTTCGGTGTTGCCGGGCGCACTGGGCCGGACGGCTCATGATCCGTTAATCTTGCAAACCGAGCTGTTACAAGGGTTTAATCAACAATTTAATGCCAAAGATGTCTGGGTGCTGGCAGAAAAAGCCCATAGCAGCAGCTTATTGCACAGTGCCAGTAATACCATTACGTTATCGCGCCAGGCGGGCTTATTATCCAGCAGAGTGGCTGATCATTTATTCTGGCTTGGTCGCTATAACGAGCGACTGAATCTGATTTGCCGGGCGTTACGTGCGGCATTACCGCTGCTAAGTGGTGATGATCCGGCGCAGGGCCAACACGATGCCAAAGCCTTACTGCAGTTTTGTCTGCAGGCTAATGGGGCGGATCCCAACCCACAAGCCAGCGTTGAGTCATTACTGGAACCGTTATTTTCTGGCAGCAATCCGCAAGGGCTGGTCGCGGTGCTGAAAAACCTGTTATTTAATGCCCAGTCTGTCCGGGAATACTTCGGTGAGGATACCTGGTATGTGCTAGACCGACTGCAAAGTGCCGTTTACAGCTGGCCAGTTCAGCCTGACTGGCAACAACCGGCATTGTTACTGCGCACCCTCGATGAAATTATTCTTTTGCAAACAGCAATTTATGGCATTAACAGCGAAACCATGACCCGCACCGACAGTTTACGCTTTATGGATTTAGGCCAGCACCTGGAACGGGCACTGCAGACCTGCGGTTTACTGCATTCGGTGTTCTGTCAAACCACTGCCTCGGCAAGTTTACTTGAAGCGCTGCTGCGCATGGCAGATACCCTGTTAACGTACCGCCGGCGTTATCATAGTGCGCTGCACCCCGTACCAATTATCGATTTATTGTTGCTCGATGACAGCACACCGCGTTCCGTGGGCTATCAATGCTCGGTGTTATTACATCAGATTAAAAAGTTACCGCCGCAGCAATTGTCTGCCGGTAACGGTCTGCTACAGGGCAATGAAAGTCAGTTAGCCAGTGAGCTGTTAGCCTTGCTGCAACAAACCGATCCGCAACAGCTGTTTGATCAAATGCAGCGACCTGCCCTGGAGCTGAGTCACCTGCTGTTACAATTGCAACTTCGGCTTCGTCAGTTATCAGACTCGATTACCTTATCGTATTTCAGCCATATCGATACTCACAACCAATGGCAGCGTTTCTGATATGAAATATAACCTGCGTCATCTGACTCAATACAGCTATCCACAGCCGGTAGCCAACAGTTATAACGTGGCATGCCTGACACCCCGTCAGTTAGCCTATCAACACGTTGAACAAACTCAGGTTGATGTTGAACCTTACCCCTCTGAAGTGCAGCAGAGAACCGATTATTTTGGTAACACTCAGCATTTCATTCACTTGCAAAGCCCCCATTTGCAGCTTGCGGTAACCGCAAACAGTATTGTCAGGGTGCTGCCACGGGACAATATATTGAAAATTCAGGATGGTGCCAGCCAGGAGCAGTTACAGCAGCATCTGGCCAGCACTCGCGATAGTATGACACTGCAGGCAAAACTATGCAGCAATGCCAGCCAGCTTATCCCGCTATTGCCAGAAGCCAGGGCAATAATAACCCCCATGCTTAGCGACAGTCAGAATGTGTTGCAGCTGGCCCAGAGCATCAATCAGTTAATTTTCAAAGAATTTCAGTATGATCCCGAGTTCAGTACCGTAGTTACGCCGCTGAGCGAAGTGATAAAGCACAAGCGCGGGGTATGCCAGGACTTTGCGCAGCTGGCAATAGCGTGCATGCGCAGTGTCGGTATTCCAGCGCGTTATGTTAGTGGCTATCTGGAAACCCGTCCCCCGGAGGGACAACCCCGCTTAGTCGGCGCTGATGCTTCCCATGCCTGGTTTGCGGTATTTGATCCGGTGCTTGGCTGGGTAGATTTTGATCCGACCAATAATATACTGGCCGACGAGCAACACCTTACCGTCGCCTTTGGCCGGGATTATGCCGATGTGGTGCCATTAAAGGGCTTGCTGCAAGGCAGTGGTGAGCACAGCCTGACCGTTGCGGTTGACGTTGCTCCGATGGAGTAAAAGAATAACAACAACTGTGTTTAACGTTCTTGATGATTTGCAGCGACACTGTTTAGCCAGCGGTAGCCCAACCAGGCAGCGGCTAACAGATAAGGCAAGCCACCCGGTACCCACATCAATAGTCCCGCCAGTTGCTGATCTGCCAATTGATGCGTCGGATAGTACAGCAGGCTGTCGGCAAAGGTCAGTATGGCACCGAGAAAACCGGTCTGCATCAACGTAAACAGCAACGCCAGCAGCGCCCAGCTACGATTACGCTCGTTACAATTGAGGATTGCCCACCACAGCATCGCAGCACTAACGATAAAGCACATATGCTCCACCAGATGCCACCAGGGATGCTCCAGTGCTAATACATAAAAACGAGGGGTATGCCAGAACCAGACCATAGCAGCATGCAGGTATGCCAAACTTAACGGATAGCCGGCTATTTTCAGCAAGAGCTGCCACAGCGCTCTGCCCAAGCTGCCGGTAGCGGCAGCAAACTGCGCTAACGGCCGGCTAAGCGCCCACATTGGCGGAATAACCACCATAAACAACATATGCTGCACCATATGCGCACTGGCACTGGTTTCTGCCCAATCGTCCAGCGGACCAATAACAGCAAAAGCGCACAGCAACACACTGCTGTGAAACAATAGCGCCTGCGACAACAATGGCGAGCGCATTAGCGAGCCGACACTATACAACAGCCAGAACACGCTCAGCAAAACCACAGCCAGCAGCGCAGCCCAAAAGGTGGCCCCTGCACTTTGAAGCGGATTATGCGCCTGCAGCGGCCAGCTGACAAAGCAGAGCAACAGCGCCGCTATTGTCGAACACCGTAAGACATTCAGGCGCATGGCGCCAATACCAGCACCGGCAAACCGCCGGCGACGGTCGCCACGGCTGCGGCCAGATACAATACGGTACTCACGTAACCAATAAAGCGCTGCGTACTGCTGCTGTCATGAGCCTGATGCTGCGCGGTGCAATATCGTCCACTGCGCCAGGCAAGCACTAACAGCAGCAATATTACCATTATACTAAACGCCGCTAAGCCAATATTAAGCCAGCTGAAAGCGCTTTGCGGCCTTGGCGGCGGTGCCAGCTGGCACACTACCGACAATCCGGCATACATAGCAATAAACCAGATGCTCCAGATAATCAGGCCAATGACAAGTTGTGCCGGGTGGCCCGGGCCAAACCAGCGAGCGGTTGTCATAGCGCAGCTCCCCAGCCTAGTGGCAACAAAAAGAACAATGCAACACTCAGCCAGTACACTGCCAGATAATAAAACCATAGCGGTTTAATGACCTGTGGCTCGTATGGCAAACAGGCACTAACATAGCCGCGGCCGACTCTCAGTGCCTGTAATCCGGTTAAGATTACCGTTAACGTAGCATGGCCAAGCAAGTACAGCAGAATAACCATCAGCACAGCATCATGGGCGCTACTGGTGTAATTCAGTGGCACATCAATAAACAGCAGTAGTAAAATCAGCAGGTGCAACAAACCCAAAGCGGCGCTTAACCACAACTTTTGCTGTAACCGGTTATCATCTTTTTCTGCCAGGCCCTGGCATAGGTTATGAAACAACCAACCGCCGATGCAGGCCGGTAAGCCACAAGCTACCAGCCACCAGACAGATAACGGTCCCGCAGCCGGTGCTGACCACTGCGGGGCGGCAGTCCATAAATAAAACCAGCCAAATAGCAGCGACATATATAAAGCACCATTAGCCAGCAGGGTAACAATCATGCCCCAACGGCCCGGACCATCTAGAGTTTGCACTTCCAGCGGTAACGTATTGGAGTCTGGTGCCGATAGCTTTGCCGCTTTCGGATGTCCGCCGTTCTCCCATCCCCAGCCGAGCAGCACAATAACGGCTATACCAAACGCCACTAAGGCCAATTCATACCAGCGGCACAATAAACTGACACAGACTAAGGCCAAAATCAGCGCAGTGGCTAAAGGCCACCAGGAGTTACCCGGCAACTGCAATATTTTTTGTGGCTGAGCACTGATAGCAGAGGTGCCATAAGTTTCCCGTTTGCCCCGACTGGTATCCGCCAGGCCTTCTTTAGCATCAGCAATACGCCCGGCAAGTTTTGGGTTTTGCCATAGCGGCTCGCCGCTATTCACTTTGGGTAAGCTGACAAAGTTATACTGAGCCGGTGGCATTGCTAACGCCCATTCCAGCGTATCGGCCTGCCAGGGGTTGGCCTCAGCGCGCTTGCCAAACCAAAAGTGCAGTAATAAATCCAGCAGCACCAGTGCCACACCGATGGCCATAATAAAACCGCCAATGGATGACAGCAGATTTAAACCATCCCAGCCCAGGCCGGCCTCATAAGTGTAAACCCGCCGCGGCATACCCAGTAAGCCGGTAAGGTGCATCAGTAAAAAGGTCGTATTAAAACCAGTGAAGGTTAGCCAGAAACCCCAGCGGCCAATGAGTGCTGATGGCATACGGCCCGAAACTAAAGGCAACCAATAATATAACCCCGCGATAAGAGGAAAGAACATGCCACCGACCAGTACATAATGCATATGCGCTACCACAAAGTGCGTATCGTGTACCTGCCAGTTAAACGGCACTAACGCCAGCATTACCCCGGTCAGGCCGCCGCAGACAAATATCATCAGAAAGCCGCTTATCCACAACATGGGCAGCCGGAATACCACCTTGCCCCGCCATAAGGTTGCCAGCCAGGCAAAGACCTGAATTGCGGTAGGTATGGCCACCAGCATGCTGGCGATAGAGAAGAAAGCCTGTGCCAGCTGCGGAATGCCCACAGTAAACATATGGTGCACCCATAGGCCAAAACTGATAAAACCGGTCAGGATCACCGCAATAACTATCCAGCGATAACCAACTATTGGCCGGCCACTGAAAACTGGGATTAAAGTTGAGACAATGCCTGCGGCCGGCAGAAAGATAATGTAAACCTCAGGATGACCGAATAACCAGAATAAGTGCTGCCACAGTAAGGGATCACCACCAGCAGCTACCGTGAAAAACGGCATCCCGGCAGCCCGCTCAAGTTCCAGTAGAATACTGGCCAGAATAAGTGGCGGAAAGCCAAATACGATCATTAACGCCATCACCAGAATATACCAGCAAAATAGTGGCATCCGGCTCAACGTCATGCCGCGGGCCCGACTGCATAAAATGGAGACAGTTAGTTCAATACCAGCCGACATAGCTGAAATCTCAACAAAAGTAATACCCAGTAACCAGAAATCTGAACCAGGTCCGGGCGCAAATTCGCTGCTGCTAAGCGGCGTATACATAAACCAGCCTGAAGCCGGTGCTATCCCCAGCACCAAACTGGACAGTATAATAATGCCGCCAAATAAATAGCAGTAATAACCCAGCGCACTCAGCCTTGGAAACACGAGATCGCGGGCACCAATCATTTTGGGGATCAGATAAATGGCCAGGCCTTCCAGTACTGGAATGGCAAACAAAAACATCATGACGGTGCCATGCATGCTAAACAGCTGGCTGTAGGTCTCAGCAGAAACCAGTTGTTGCTCTGGCAAGGCAAGCTGACTGCGCAGCAGCATGGCCAGCACACCACCTACCAGAAAAAAGAACAGCCCGGTAACCATAAAACGCAAACCAATTGTGCCATGATTTACTGCTGCTAAACTGCCCCATCCCGGCAAGTTTTTCCAGATATGGTGTAACTGACGGCCAATTTCCTGCGCCGATGTACCTGATTTGTTATCAGTCATCGAGGGTTAACTCCTGTATGGATTCTTGCTTCAGCCACAGGGCAAAGTCTGACTGACTATGGGCGATAACAGTAAATTGCATATGGGCATGGCCGACACCACAATATTCGGCGCACTGGCCCCGAAATATTCCTGGCTCCGAGGCTTCAATTCGCAGAACATTAGTGCGCCCCGGCAGTAAATCCAGTTTAACGGCCAACCTTGGTACCCAAAATGAGTGAATAACATCGGCACTGGTTAGCGACAAATGTACCGGCGTATCAACCGGTATATGTAATACATCACTCATCTGCAATGCGTGATCAGGGTAAGTAACCTGCCAATACCACTGATGTCCGGTCACGTTAATTCGCAAGGCATTTTCATCTGACAATGGCATCATCCGTTGCCCCACCGGCAAACCGGCAACCAGCAAAACGATGATGGTAACGGTAGGTAGTACAATACCGCCCCAGATAATCCAGCTGCTGGTTGCACCGACTGGCTGTTTATCTGTTTTGCGTTTTATCGCATAATGCCAAAGCGCAATCAGCGCCAGCAACACGACTGACGCGACAAAAAACATTCCCCACCAAAGCAGTGCAACTTCCGCAGCGGCGGGTCCCTTAGGGTCGAGACTTGAAAATGGCCCACCACAACCGCTCAGGCTCAGTAGCAGGATAGCTGGCCAGAACACTGCTACACTTTGCCGCAAGGGTGTTAGCCGTTTTGTGGTTAGCGCTGCTGTTATTTGTTTTGGAGCTAAAATATGTCGATGGACCCCATTAACAGTCAAATTAAAATTTTTGGCCATCCTATTCATCCCGGCCTTATTCATTTCCCGGTGGCGGCGCTGCTTGGTCTTATTGCCTCTGATCTGGCGTTTGTATTCAGTGCCGATCCATTCTGGGCCCGCGCCAGTTTGTGGCTGGCTGGCGTAGGCGCTGTCGGAGGCTGGCTGGCCAGTTGCGCCGGTATGATGGACTTGCTGATTGTTACTCAGATCCGACGGCTGATCAGCGGCTGGTGCCATGCCATACTGGCAGTGATGTTGTTGTCGCTGGCAACTTTTAACTGGATTTTGCGCCTGCCAGATGCAGCGGCGCACATTATGCCAAAAGGGCTGTATTTGTCGTTGCTCAGTGGCTTGTTGATTATTGTCACCGGTTATCTTGGTGGCCGGCTGGTCTACGAATATGCGGTTGGGGTCAATGTTGACGACATGCTTGAGGAAGACGCCAACAACTAACACTAGTAACAGGATGATTATAAAAACCATGGCAACTGCTCTTGCTGAGGTTTTAGCAACACCAGCACTACAATACTGATAATCAACAACAGCACCAGCAGCAATAAAGCAGTACATTTGCCGCTGATACTGCTACTTTCCGGCCGTTTACGATAAAGAATAAGTAAACCGGCGGTAACATGACAGGCTACCAGCGCGGTTACCAGCGTCAGTTTTAGCAGTAACCAGTTGTCGAATCGTTGCTGTACTACAAATATTAACGTACCAGATACGATACTGAATAAGCCAGCAGGACTGGCCAGCCGGGTAAACCAGATCCGTTCCAGTGAATCTCCGTTGCCAGCCACTTGCGGCCAGTTCGGTGCCTTGCGCGCCAGCAATATTAATAGAATACACAGCGCCGCGGTCCAGATCACCAGACCGGCGATATGTAAAAACAACAACCACACCATTAAAAGATTCCGTTAGACACAGAAAACCCCACTATCCATTACAACATGCTAAATACATGAGTAATTTATTCAATAGCATTAACTGTAGCAGACATTTTCAGGTGTGTGATATCGGGTAAAATAAGCGCAATACAAGAAACAGTTGAGCCAGCAACCCACCAAGGTCGCTGGCTGAGTGTGATTATTCTGGCAGTACCGTTGTGGCTGTGGTTTTAATCGTAAACACTGTGCAATACAGCACGGGTAAAAATAGCAATGTCAGTAACGTGGCAAAGCCCAGCCCAAACATTATTACCACCGCCAGACTAGCGAAAAACACATCGCCCAGCAACGGGATCATCCCCAGAATGGTGGTAATGGCAGCCATGGCTACAGGCCTTACGCGGCTGACCGCACTGTCAAAGACAGCATCAAACGCGGCCTTACCTTCAAAGAGCTCCAGCTTAATTTGTTCGACCAGCACAATGCAGTTTTTAATCAGCATGCCGGATAAACTTAAAAAACCCAGCAAGGCAATAAAACCAAAAGGCGCACCGAGTAGCAGCAAACCAAAGCTGACGCCGATAATGGCCAGCGGCACGCAGGCCCAGATTACAAGGGCACTGCGCAGAGAATTAAACAGCAGCACAGTCACCACAAACATCATCAGATAACCGAGCGGCAGCGAACTGAATAACGCTTTCTGGGCTTTTTGTTGTGCTTCATATTCTCCGCCCCAGCTAAGAAAATAGCCGGTTGGTAGTGTAATAGCTTCGATATCTGCTTTGACTCTCTCTTGCAGGGCAGAGGCAGTGTCATCTGACAAATTGTCGTTATCCGCCATTACGGTAATCGTACGCTTACGGTCGCGACGCTGGATCTGGGCGTCTTCCCATACCAGATCGAAGCCCGTTACCACCTGGGTGATCGGCACATAACGTTGCAATTTATTGCTGTATACCTGTAAGTCGTATAAGGCATCCAGATTATCACGCTCGGCCAGAGGCGAGCGGGCAACAATAGGCAGCAAATGCGTACCATCCCGATAAATGCCAACGGTGCGCCCCGACATACTGGTCAGCAATACCTCATCAATATCCTGCTTGCTAATTCCAGCCCTGCGGGCCATGGCCTCGTTAAAGCGTGGCCGGATCACTTTTGCCCGCTCGCGCCAATTATCCCGCACGCTAACCGCCCGGCCATCGGCTTTTAAAATTGCTTTTGCCTGCTCTGCCAGATTACGTAACACGTCAGGATCGGCGCCACTGAAACGGGCTTCAATTTTTGCCGGGGTCGATGGCCCGACTTCAAGTCGCAGCAACTTATACTGCAAGCGCGGTAGTTGCTCTGTAATATAGCGCCGGGTTTGCTGCATTAACGGTGCTAGCTGCTCACGCTCATCTGCCCGGATAATTAACTGGCTGTATGCGGCAAAGTTTTTTTCCGGCTGATAGGTCAGCATAAAGCGCTCGGCCCCACGGCCACTGGTACTGGTGACATGGCTGACACCGTCCAGCGTGCTCAGGTAGTTCATCAGCTGCACCGCATCCTCACTGGCATGACGAATATCAGTGCCTTCAGGCTGCCATAAATCGACCATAAAAATGGGTGTATTAGACGGCGGGAAAAACACCTGTTTAACATTGCCAAAACCAATCACTGCTGCCACCAGTAATACCGCTGTTACAAGATAAGTAACCAGCCGGTAGCGCAAGGCTAACAATAACGTTCTGCGATAAACATTGAACACCAGCCCTTGATAAAGCGGCTCTGGTGAGTCGTTGTCGGCCTGAATTTTATCTTTAAACAGAATACTGGCAAAAAAGGGCGTTAGCGTTATTGCAGTGATCCAGCTTAATAACAACGACACCAGTAGCACCCAGAAAAGACTGCCAGCAAATTCCCCGGTCGCATCACTGGATAAACCAATTGGTGCAAACGCTGCAATGGCAATTACTGTGGCGCCAAGCAACGGCCACTGCGTTTGTTTAACAATTAAACTGGCCGCGTCAGCCAGTTTTAGCCGGCGCTGCATACCGATTAAAATACCTTCCGTAATGACAATAGCATTATCAACCAGCATCCCCAGCGCAATAATTAAGGCGCCTAGCGAGACCCGCTGCAGCTCAATATTCATTTGCTGCATAAAGATGAAGGTACCGAGCACCGTTAACAGTAAAATAACCCCGATCAGAATACCGCTGCGTAACCCCATAAATAACAGCAATACCAGAATGACAATTGCCACGGCAGCGGCCAGGTTTACAATAAAACCGCTTACCGAACTTGCCACTTCTTCTGGCTGATTATAGATAGTGTTTAAGGTTATCCCGACAGGCCTGTTGTACTCGAGCTCTGCCAGACGTTGCTTCACCTGACTGCCCGCCTCGACCACATTGACGCCGGCAGAAAATGCGATGCCAAGCGTCAGGGCGTTTTCACCGTTAAAACGAATAAGCTGCTGCGGAACTTCAGCGTTTTCCCGGTATACCCGGGCTACATCGCCCAGATAGATCAGTTCTTTTGAATCCGGGCTGGAAATGATCAGGCTTTCAAGCTCAGCCACCGATTCAAACTCACCAGTTGGATAAATTCGCAACCGATCCGGTCCGACTTTAATCGAACCGGCGTTAGCAACCATGTTCTGGCTTTGCAATAACGCTGACAGCGTTTGCGGCGCAATACCAAGCGCTGTTAATCGGGGCCGGGAAATTTCGACAATAACCTGTTCCTGCTGCACCCCGCCGACCGCCACTTTACCGACACTGGGTACCAACACCAGCTCCCGGCGCAGAAAATCAACATAGTCCCGCAGCTCATCAGCGTGGTAGCCATCGCCGCTTATTGCGTACAAAATGCCGTAAACGTCGCCGAAATCATCTTTAACCTGGGGACTTTTCACTCCTGGAGGCAGTTGCGGTTGTAAATCATTGACTTTATGTCGCAGCTCATCCCAGATCTGTTTCAGTTCTTGCGCCCGGTAGGTGTCTTTCATCTCTACCATTAATTGCGATAAGCCGGCTGATGATACCGAACTGACATGATGAACATAAGGTAGCTGCTGAATGGCATTTTCAAGCGGATAACTGACTTCTTCTTCCACCTGCACTGGCGATGCACCCGGATACTGGGTAATGATCAATGCTTGTTTTAAAGTAAATTGTGGATCTTCCAGTCGGCCCAGCCCCATATAAGACACGATGCCACCAAATAATAATATGGCAGCAAATAACCAGGACGAGGTGCGATACCGGATAAAGTAGCGGGCGATATCCATTATTACAGCCCCCGCTCACGCACCCAGGGCCTTACTTGCTGTCCCTCACTAAGATGCTGGGCACCCGCACTGACGATTTGCTCACCGACACTCAACCCAGCAGTTATTGCGGCACCGGCACTGGTTAAGCTGCTAACCGTCACCTGACGCCGCGCCACCTCACCATCAGCCGGGTTATATACCCAGACAAAACTTTGCTGGCTACTGAGGGCGGCATCATCCGGCATAAAAATAGCACTGGCCGGGATAAATAACGCATCGACATAGGCCGCATTGATTTTACTGACTTCGGCAATAACATTTGCCGTCATGCCGGATAACACATTAAATTCAGTTGGCGTGGCCATGCTGAACACCACTTTAAAGCTATTGGTAGCGGGATCAGCCCGGGTATCCCATTCCCGTATCTGCGCCCGGTAACGGTACATTGGGTGCGAATCAAAAACCACTTCCGGCTGATAGTCAAAATCTTTACGCACATTAGAAATGACATCTTCTGGCACCTGAATGACCACATCTACCTGATCCCGCACCTGCAACTCCATAATCGGTTGCTGTGCAGCGATGTTTTCATGATTTTCTACCAGCAAGCGGGAAATAATACCGGCAAAAGGTGCCTGCAGGACGGTGTAACTTAATGCCGTCTCTGCGGCAGATAAATCGGCCTGCGCCACCTGCAACTGCGCTTTAGATTCATCAAATACCGCCTGAGAGACCAGTTTCTCGGCAATAAGCTGTTCAGCCCGGGCAAACTGTGTCTGGGCAAGCTCGTAGCGGGCCCTGGCCTGATCTAATTTTAACTTAAAATCGGTATCGTCCAGCTGGGCCAGCAGTTCGCCCTGTTGCACTTTTTGGCCAGGTCTGGCCATCAATTGGACTAATTTACCACTTACCCTGAACGTTAAATTAGCCCTGACTGTAGGCTCTACTATCGCAGGAAACTGCCGCACCGCTGCGCCTGAATCACTGCCGACCTGATGTAACTTAACCGGTCGTACTAACGGCTCGGTAATTGCCGGAGCCGGCTCACTGCATCCCGCTAAGATAAACCCGGAACAGACCAGGAGTAATAATGGTGTTAAACGCTGCATAGTAAAGATCCTGAAATCTGTTAGGGCACATCTGACCAGTAACGGCTATTAAACCTTAAAATCAGCCTGCTGACAGCCATTTTTTTGGCTCTGGTTTAAATTTCCAGCAGGGCCTGCTTTAACTGATGTAATTCATCGCGCAGCGCAGCGGCCTGCTCAAACTCCAAATCTTTGGCATGTTGCATCATTCTCTGCTCAAGTTGTTTTATTTGTGCCTGTAGCTGGTAAGGCGTTTTACCTTTAATCAACTTAACCTGCTCAGCCACTTTTCGAAGCGCCGTCGGCGCCGTGGGTGCCTGGCCCAAATCCATCACATCTGAAATGCGTTTACGAATGGCTGTCGGCTCAATTCCCTGCTTAAGATTATGGGCGATTTGCTTGGCACGACGTCGCTCGGTTTCATCGATCGCCCGTTGCATCGAGCCGGTGATCCTATCGGCATATAAAATTGCTTTGCCTTTGAGATTACGCGCGGCCCGGCCCATGGTTTGAATAAGTGAACGGTCTGAGCGCAGAAAGCCCTCTTTATCGGCATCCAGAATGGCCACCAGCGACACTTCCGGAATATCCAGCCCCTCACGCAGTAAATTAATGCCGACCAGCACGTCAAAAACCCCCAGCCGTAAATCGCGAATGATCTCCATCCGCTCTACCGTATCAATATCTGAATGCAGATAACGCACCCGGATTT
Source organism: Arsukibacterium sp. UBA3155 (assembly GCA_002364615.1). Taxonomy (GTDB): domain Bacteria; phylum Pseudomonadota; class Gammaproteobacteria; order Enterobacterales; family Alteromonadaceae; genus Alishewanella. The sequence continues at coordinate 124,727 of DEYP01000011.1, forward strand.
GATGGTCATTAAGGTATTCCGTCAGATCTTCTGCCATCTTTTTGGTTAGTGTGGTTACCAGAACCCGCTCGCCCAGTTCGGCCCGGGCCAGTGCTTCTGACATTAAATCGTCAACCTGAGTAGCGACCGGCCGTATTTCTATCACCGGGTCGACCAATCCGGTGGGCCGGACCACCTGCTCGATGACTTCACCACCGGATTTTTCCAGCTCGTATTTTGCCGGGGTAGCGGATACATAAATGCGCTGCGGCGCAATAGCTTCAAATTCTTCAAACTTCAACGGTCGGTTATCCAGCGCCGAGGGTAACCTGAAACCATAATTAACCAGGTTTTCTTTACGCGACCGATCCCCTTTATACATGGCGCCAATTTGTGACACTGTAACGTGCGACTCATCTATAAACATCAGGCCGTCAGCGGGAAAGTACTCCAGCAAGGTTGGCGGTGGTTCGCCATTGCCCCGGCCCGATAAATAACGGGAATAGTTTTCAATACCCGAGCAATAGCCGAGCTCGACCATCATTTCAATATCAAACTGGGTACGCTGAGCAATTCGCTGCTCTTCCAGCAATTTATTGTTGCTAAGTAGATCGGCCCGGCGCGAAGCCAGCTCAGTTTTAATATTTTCTACCGCAGCCAGAATTTTTTCCCGTGGCGTGACATAGTGGGTTTTCGGATAAACGGTATAGCGGGTGACCACCTGCTCTACCGCGCCGGTTAACGGGTCAAATACGCTGATCCGTTCAATTTCCTCATCAAACAGCTCAACCCGTACCGCCATTTCATCAGACTCTGCCGGAAAAATATCAATCACATCGCCTCTGACACGGTAGGTAGCGCGTTGAAACTCAATATCGTTGCGGCTGTATTGCAATTCAGCCAGCCGGCGCAGAATAAAACGCTGGTCGACGATGTCGCCCACTTTTAAATGCAGCAACATTTTCATGTACGATTCGGGATCGCCCAGACCATAAATTGCTGACACTGAGGCGATAATCACCACATCACGGCGTTCCATCAGCGCTTTGGTGGCCGATAGGCGCATTTGTTCAATATGTTCGTTAATCGACGCGTCTTTCTCAATAAAGGTGTCGGTTGAGGGAACATAGGCTTCAGGTTGATAGTAGTCGTAATATGATACGAAATACTCTACCGAATTATTAGGGAAAAACTCTTTCATCTCGCCATATAACTGGGCGGCAAGGGTTTTGTTGTGTGCCATTATCAGGGTGGGTCGATTCACCCGGGCAATGACATTGGCCATGGTAAAAGTTTTACCTGAGCCGGTTACCCCAAGCAAGGTCTGATGAGCCAGTCCGGCTTCCAGTCCGTCAACCAGCTTAACAATCGCTTCAGGCTGATCGCCCGCTGGCTGATAATCAGACACCAATTCAAATGCTCGGGTCATGCAGACTCCTTTAATTTAAATAAACTGACCCGGTTAAACCAGGTGTAGGCAATGGCTGCGGTAAAAACATTGGCAACAACACAACCGGCAAACACGCCGACCACACCAAATACCTTACCGCCGGCCCAGGCCAGTGGCACATAAAAAATAAATAGGCGGATTAAACTAAGCCATAGTGCATTAACCGGCAAATGCAGGGCATTAAAAGAAGAGTTAGTCAGAATGGTGATGCCCTGTAACCCATAAGCCAATGGCACTATCCATAAAAACCAGCGAATATAGCGAGCCACGTCTGCATCGTCAGTAAACATCGCGGCAATAGGCCAGGCCAGCAGCGCCAGCAACACATACACCGCGAATTGCCAGCGAAGAATAAAAAATGTGCTTAGCTGATATGCCTGCTGCACACGCTGTAACTTATCGGCACCAAAGTTTTGACTAATAAAAGGCGGTAAAGTCATCGACAGGGCCAGCACCACTAATGACGCCAGGCTTTCCAGCCTGATGCCAACCCCGAACGCAGCAACGGCAGCCGCGCCGTAACTTGCCATAATCGCGGTTAAAATAGCCATTGCCAGCGGCGTTAGCATATTGGCCCCTGCTGCTGGCATGCCAATTCTGAGGATCTTACGATAGATGGGAATGGCTAAGGCAAACGGTTGCCAAAGTGCAACCAACAGGCCGCGTTTAAACAACAGCCAGATAATGAGGCCGCAGCCCAGTGCCCATGACATTACTGACGCTAACGCTGCGCCTTGCATGCCCATGGCCGGGACAGGGCCGATGCCAAAAATAAAAATCGGGTCCAGTATGGCATTAACCACGCCGCCGCTGGCCATAATTAAGCTCGGTGTTTTGGTATCACCCGATGCCCGTAAGACCGCATTACCCACCATGGGCATCACCAGTAATACTGCACCGGCAAACCAGATCAGCATATAATCCTGAATATAACCTAAGGTGTTCTGTTCAGCGCCTAGCAAGCTGAATAAGGGGTTAATCAGTGCCATACCCAGCAAACTGAGTGCCAATACTAAGTAGGTGGCAAGCCACAAGGCAGCCAGTGAGTCAGCTTGTGCTTCTTTGTTGTGGCCGGCACCCAGAGCTTTGGCAATAATAGCGGAAGTGCCGATGCTAAGACCAATAGCCAGGCTTATCACCGTGAACGTTACCGGAAAGGTAAAACTAATTGCGGCAAGCGGTGTGGTGCCCAACATACTGATAAAAAAAGTATCGACCAGATTAAAGGTCATCAGGGTTAACATGCCCGCAAGGACCGGCATCGTCATCTTTCGCAGTGTCGTCCCGATATTGCCCTGTAATATCTGATTGGCTGGCGGCGCCTGGTTACTCATACATCCGGCCTGCTGGAAAATAAGTCGCTATTGTAGTGAAAAGCACCGCCCCATACCATGGTAAACCCTTAAAAAGCGTGGCATTAGTATAAATACCGCCCGGTAAACACTGCTATGCGACAAATAGTTCACAATTCGCGCCCTGCTTAATTTATGCCACTTTGGATAATTTAACGGGAAATGCCCGGCCACAGCTAGATTCTCATCTTATTGTTTTATATAGACATTATTTTTTTCACTTTGCAGCTTGACCGCCTTGGAAGGCCTACAAAATAAGGCTTAATCACGCTAAATACAGAGTAACGCACAGACTTATCCACAACTTCTGTGGGTAACTTTAATAAAGCCCGTATTCATCAGCTCTGGCAGCGATTGCGGTACGATTATTTCTTTTCGGTCTGCTAATCTGTCTGCTAAAAAAATGCTTGCATGCTGACTTGCCACCTTCCAAAAAAACGCCATTTGCTTAAACAATACGCAAGTAAACCAGACTAAGGCAAATCTGCGCAGCAAAGTGTTGACAGTACCCGGAGCTGGCATTAGTATTGCGCCCCGTTGAATGCTGTTCCCCAATAGCTCAGCTGGTTAGAGCGGCGGACTGTTAATCCGTAGGTCGTTGGTTCGAGTCCAACTTGGGGAGCCAATAGCATCAACAACCGTTACACTTTTCCCCAATAGCTCAGCTGGTTAGAGCGGCGGACTGTTAATCCGTAGGTCGTTGGTTCGAGTCCAACTTGGGGAGCCAATCGCTAAAATTTTTTATCGTTACACTTCCCCAATAGCTCAGCTGGTTAGAGCGGCGGACTGTTAATCCGTAGGTCGTTGGTTCGAGTCCAACTTGGGGAGCCACTACACTCATTTCAGCTGTTTTTCCTGCTATCTGTCGTTATTTATTCCTTTCTAGGTATTTTTTTGATTTAATTAGCTTTCTATTCTTTTTAGCTACACTATATTAAGCGTTAGACAAGGAAGCAATTATGTTTGGTGGTCAGGGCTTATGAAGATATTTAAAACCTTATTAGTGGCACAGTTATTAACAGCAATATTGCTCGCTGCGCTATCTGTTACAGCACTTGTGGTATACACCCAGCAGCTGATTGAAATACGTGAACGGAATGCACGTAATACCATAGAACAAATTTTAACTCATCACCTCTCTGGTGATGCTAAAGTACTGAGCAGACAGTTAGACCGGAGCTTTGAATTGCTAAGCCTGCGGATCAGCCAGCTTGACGGCACCGTATTGCATGAGCAAAACAATGCGCGACGCCCTGCCACTGTGGCAATGTGGGCGCTGCAAACTGCGGGCAGTCAGTTCAGACCGGTGTTAGTGCGCAGCGAAGAGCACGATATTCAGGTAAATTACCAGCTGAACCATCAACCCTTGTTGGCCCCGTTACAAAAGCTTGGCTTTGTACTATTGCTGGCCCCCTTTATTATTTGCTGGCTTACGATATTCCTGACGAAAAGCAGCATCAACCGCAGTTACCGCAAAACATCGCGGGAGGTTAATCAGCTTATTGACGGCTTTATTGAAAATCCGCAAAAAGCAGAACCCAACTGGAATAAAATTCCACCAGAATTTTCAGATATTAACGTCGCATTGCAAAAGCTGGCTAATTACAGCAAAAAGCAATACAGCGAAATGACCAACGCCGCGTATGAGATAGCCGAAGAAGCGTACAAAGATCCGGTAACCGAGTTACCCAACCGCAATCGTTTTGTACAATATTATGAAGATCACTGTAAAGTCTCCAAAGATACCGACTTTGGCGTATTTGCCATTACCCGCTGCACTGAATTACAGAGTCTGAATCAAACCCGCGGTTATCAGGAAGGCGATCAGTACATTAAAGATGTCGCCAATATTGTGCGCAAAGTTGCCGATGCCTATAAAGATGCCCGTTTGTTCCGGTTAAACAGTTCAGATTTCGGTATTTTGCTGCCACGGATCACACCCAAAGAGGCCGAAAACTTTGCCCTGCAACTGCAAAGCCGCTTTAACGAATACCAGAAAAACGCAGAGCTTGATTCTATCGCTTATACCGGACTGGTGACTTATGAAAGTGGTAAAGCCTTAGGCGAGTTGCTGGCAGTTGCTGATACGTCAATTAGTCTGGCACAAACTAAACAAACGAACGCCTGGCACTTACAAAAAGATTCTGCCGGGCTGGAAATGGCCAGCAGCGGCTACGGCAATCAAAACTGGCGTAATGTTATTGAAGATGTGTTAAACAACAACCGCATAGCATTACTTGCCCAGCTGATCCAACCGTCAAACCGCTCGGCAAAGGCGTACTCTGAAATCCTGGTCCGTTTTAAAACCCAGGAAAATCAGGTATTACCAACCGCTTCATTTTTAGCCATGGCGGAAAAGCTGGATAAAATTATTGCTGTAGACCGGCTGATTATTGAAACGGCCCTGACCACCATTAAGAATCGCAACTTACAGGATCAGTATTTTGGATTGAACCTGTCACCACGATGTGTACATGATGATCAATTTGTTATCTGGCTGGAACGTCGCTTATTAAAAGATGCCCACATTGCCGCCAAGCTTATTTTTGAAGTATCAGAATTTGGCTTGCAGCAAAATCTGAAAACCAGCAAGCGCTTTATCGATATGATTCACCGTGCAGGTGCCCGGATTACGGTCGAGAAGTTTGGGGTAGGTATTACCTCGTTTAAGTTCTTCCGTGATTTAAAACCTGACTTCGTCAAAATGGATGGCAGTTATACCCGTCATATTGATGAAGATAAAAACAATCAATACTTTATGCGCCTGATGATTGACCTGGCTCATCGGATTGGCGTAGGCGTATTTGCGGAAAGTGTCGAGACTCAGGAAGAAAAACACATGCTGGAATCCTTATTTATTGATGGCAACCAGGGTTACTATGTAGGAAAACCCGCGCCAATTTAAGATCCGTCGTCAACTGGCAGTTAGTCAGGCGCAATAAGTCTGTCTAACTGCCAGTAAAACCTGACAGCGAGGTTAAACAGCGCAATACCCCTACTGTTTGTTAGGTTGTAACCACTATGACATCATTGCATAATACTCCCCTGTTAACTGTTTAAGCCCTGTACCTAAGCCCGACTATGACCGAATTTTTGTTACTACTAATCAGTACGGTGTTAGTAAATAACTTCGTGTTAGTGAAGTTTCTTGGCCTGTGCCCGTTTATGGGCGTATCTTCGAAGCTGGAAACGGCTATTGGTATGGCGCTGGCAACAACCTTTGTACTGACTCTGGCGTCTATTTGTAGTTATCTGGTGGACAGTTTTCTATTAGCGCCCTTTGACCTGCTTTATTTACGTACGTTAAGTTTTATTCTGGTCATTGCGGTTGTGGTGCAGTTCACAGAAATGGTGGTGCATAAAACCAGCCCTACCCTGTACCGTCTGCTGGGCATTTTTTTACCCCTGATCACCACCAATTGCGCCGTGCTCGGCGTCGCCTTATTAAATGTGAATGAGCGGCATAACTTTATAAACTCGGTTGTTTATGGTTTTGGTGCTGCTGCGGGCTTTTCCCTGGTATTAATCTTGTTTGCTGCAATGCGCGAACGGCTTGCGGCTGCTGATGTTCCTGTGCCTTTTCGGGGCGCGGCGATTGCGATGATCACCGCCGGCTTAATGTCGCTGGCCTTTATGGGGTTCACCGGCCTGGTGAAAGTCTGATGAGTTTATTAACCGCATTGCTGATTTTAGGTGGATTAGCCCTGATTTTTGGTGGGGTGTTGGGCTTCGCCGCCGTTCGCTTTAAAGTCCAGAGTGACCCGTTGGTAGAACAAATTGATGATATTTTGCCACAAACGCAGTGTGGCCAATGTGGCTATCCGGGGTGCCGGCCTTATGCAGAAGCCATAGCCAACGGCGACGAAATTAATAAGTGCCCGCCAGGCGGCGACAGCACCATTCGCAAACTGGCCGATTTAATGGGTGTTGACGCGAAACCGCTAAATGCAGCCCAGACCGTTGCCATTAAACGAGTAGCTTACATCCGGGAGGATGAATGTATTGGCTGTACCAAATGCATTCAGGCCTGTCCGGTTGACGCTATTGTCGGTGCCTCAAAACTCATGCATACCGTTATCGCAGATGAATGTACGGGCTGTGATTTATGTGTTGAACCTTGCCCGGTGGACTGTATCGATATGTTACCCGTAACACCCACCCCAGAGCGTTGGAAATGGGATCTCAACGCTATTCCGATAATTCAGGTGGAGTAACAGGTGTCGAGTTTATATCAGCAAATTCAAGCCGGGAAATTATGGGACTTTCATGGTGGTGTTCATCCACCAACCCGCAAGGCCCAGACCGCCCAGAAGCCAATCGCCGTAATGCCATTACCCGATCGGCTGTACATTACCCTGCGCCAGCACATTGGCGTCGCCGGTAATGTGTTGGTCAGTGTTGGCCAGCGCGTATTAAAAGGCCAGGCCTTGACCAGTGCCGATAATTCGATGGCAGTTCCGGTGCATGCGCCGACGTCCGGCACCATCCTTGCTATTGGCGAGCATACCAGTGCTCACCCGTCTGCATTACCTGAAAACACCATCACCCTGATGCCCGATGGGCTGGAGGAGTGGCGGGAACAATATCCGCTGAGCCTTGCGACCAGCGACAGTAGTAGTTTACTGGAACGGATCCAACAAAGCGGCATAGCCGGAATGGGCGGCGCGGGTTTTCCTGCTCATTTAAAAGCAGGTTTAACTCAGCCGGTCGATTACCTTATTATTAATGCCGTTGAGTGTGAGCCCTATATCAGCGCTGACGATGCATTAATACAGGAAGGTGCCATTACCATTGTCAAAGGTATTGATATCTTATGTAAGTTATTAAGCCCAAAGGCAGTACTTATTGGTATTGAAGACGATAAGCCCGTTGCCAGTAACGCATTAAAAGCAGCCTGTAGCCAGCGTGAGCACTACTATGTTCGGGATATCCCGACAAAATATCCGTCAGGCGGCGAAAAGCAACTTATCCAGCTGTTAACCAATAAAGAGGTCCCTGCCGGTCGCCGGCCAATCGACATTGGTATCGTGATGCTGAACGTCGGTACCGCCTTTGCCATCGCCCAGGCCGTACTAGACGACCATCCGTTGTTATCACGGGTGGTCACGGTCACCGGTGAAACCCTGAGCCAACCGCAAAATGTGCTGGCCTTAATTGGTACACCGGTTAGCGACTTGCTTAGCTTTTGTGGCTATCAGCAGCAACACCAGTACAAAGTCATTATGGGAGGCCCCATGATGGGATTTACCCTACCCGATCTGGCCGTACCAATAACAAAAACCACGAACTGTATATTGGCACCGAGTCAGCATGAATTACCGCCGGCAGCAAAAGAGCAAGACTGCATTCGATGTAGTGCCTGTGCCGATGTCTGTCCGGCCAGTTTATTACCGCAACAGTTGCTGTGGTACAGCAAAGCGAAAGACCCGGCAAAACTGGATGAGTACAACTTATTTGACTGCATCGAATGCGGTGCCTGTGCTTATGTCTGCCCCAGTGAAATCCCGTTGGTACAATATTACCGGGTAGCGAAAGCAGAGATCCGTGAGCAACAACGCGAATCGGTGAAAGCCGAACAGGCTAAAGCCCGCTTTGAGGCACGCAATGCCAGACTGGAGCGGGAAAAACAGCAACGTATGGCCCGTAACCAACGATTAGCCCAAGCCAGGGAACAAGCACAGCAAAGTGGTGGCAACAATAATGCGGTGGCAGACGCCCTTGCGCGGATAAAAGCCAAACAAAACGAACAAAGCGCTGTACCAGCAGATCGCGAGCAGCTACTGGCCGAGCGGGAAGCAAAAAAACAGCAGGCCCGGGCTTATCAGGCAGAGAAGGCACAAAGCAAGACACACATTGCGTCTGAGCCTGCGCCGTTAGAGCAGCACGATGCGAGCCAGCAGAACCCGGCAGCAGATGAGCCGGCAAACGCCAAAAGTGCCGCTGTCGCCGCAGCCATTGCCAGGGCCAAAGCGCGTAAAGCCGCCCAAACTCAGGCTGAGCAGCAGGACAAAGTGGCTGAAGCAGAACAAACAAAACAACCTGAAGCAACAGAGCCGGCGACAGCGCAGGCAACGACCGATCCGCGTAAAGCTGCTATAGCTGCAGCGATTGCCCGGGCTAAAGCCAAAAAACAAGCAGATAGCGAAAACCCATGAGTTTTAAAATTACCAGCTCGCCACATAACAGGATCAGCCGCAGTACTTCTGAAATCATGCTGTTGGTGGTGGTAGCCTGCATTCCAGGTATTGTGGTTCAGGCCTTGTTGTTTGGCTACGGAGTGCTGGTGCAATTGCTGCTGGCTATCGTTACTGCCTGGCTGGCTGAAGCTTTGGTGATGCAGTTACGACGCAAACCTTCGTTGCCAAGGCTTAAGGATAACAGCGCACTGCTGACTGCCGTGCTGCTGGCCATTGCCATACCACCCTATGCACCCTGGTGGCTGATTGTCATCGGCACTTTTTTTGCCATTGTCATTGTTAAGCAACTTTACGGTGGCCTTGGAAATAATCTGTTTAACCCGGCAATGGCCGCATACGTCATGCTGTTAATTGCCTATCCATTACAAATGACCCAGTGGTTGCCAAGCATCAGTTTGCAACCAGAATCGTTAAACCTGTTAGATGCGGTTTGTGCGGTCATGACGCAGTACAGTTGCAGTGGCTTTAGCATCAGTCAGCTACAAACCGGCATAGACGGCATTTCCATGGCAACACCGCTCGATACCATCCGTACTGATCTGGCTTCAGGCAAAACCTTAACCGAAAGTCTTGAGCAACCGGTATTCTATGGCATTGCCGGTGCTGGCTGGCTATGGGTAAACCTGGCCTATCTTGCCGGCGGTTTAGCGCTGATAAAACTACGAGTGATTGGCTGGCGAATTCCGGTTGCGGTGTTAGGCAGTTTGTTTGCTTTGAGCCTGCTAAGCTGGCTGGCAGCAGCCGATACCAATCCAAGCCCGCTGTTTCAACTGTTTTCTGGCGCAACCATGTTAGCAGCATTTTTTATTGCCACCGATCCGGTCTCGGCATCGACGACCAATAAAGGACGAATCCTGTACGGTGTTTTTATTGGCTTGATGATATTTATTATTCGTAAATACGGTGGTTACCCGGATGGCGTGGCCTTTGCCGTGCTGTTGGCAAATATGGCAGTACCCTTGATAGATTACTATACCCGTCCCCGCACTTATGGCCATAAAACCAGAGGAGCCGGTAAATGATCCAGCCTATATCAAAAAATGCGTTACTACTGGCCCTGGTAGCATTGGTCTGTGTTGCCATTCTGGGTTTGGTAAACCAGCTGACCCAACCGAAAATTGCCGAGCAACAATTGGCCAACAAATTGGCTATTTTAAATGATGTTTTGCCCCAAAGTAGCGCTAATGCGGCGTTGCTGGCTGATTGTATTCTGGTGACTAACCCGCCGTTATTAGGCCGCCCTACAGCACAGTCGGTATACCGTTTGCGAGGTAATGACAGTGTTAATGCTTTTGTCATTGAAACTACCGCGCCAGACGGTTACAGCGGTAATATTGATTTAATTGTGGCAATACAGCCCGACGGCACGGTGCTGGGTAGCCGGGTACTGAACCATCAGGAGACGCCGGGGCTTGGCGATAAAATTGAGCGGCGCCGCTCATCCTGGATTGAAAGTTTCAACGGTAAACAGGTCACCAGCGAGAATGAGTCTGCCTGGGCGGTAAAAAAAGACGGCGGTCAGTTTGACCAGTTCACTGGTGCTACTATTACACCACGTGCTGTGGTTGATGCCATTTATAAGGCCGGATTGCTGGTACGACAACATCCCGAACTTGCCAGCAGACCAGCAAATTGCGGAGCAAACCAATGAGTGATAACCCAAACAGTATCCGGGAGTTGACGGTACAAGGGCTATGGCGAAACAACCCTGGTCTGGTGCAACTGCTCGGTTTATGCCCGCTATTGGCCGTGACCGGCACGGTGACTAATGCGCTGGGCCTCGGCTTTGCCACTTTGCTGGTACTGCTTGGCTCTAACATAGTGGTGTCGCTGGTGCGAAATGTGGTGCCTTCCGAAATCCGGATCCCGGTGTTTGTACTAATTATTGCCAGTTTCGTCACCGTCATTCAGCTACTGATGAACGCCTATACCTTTGGCTTATACCAGTCATTGGGTATTTTTATACCGCTTATTGTGACCAACTGCGCCATTATCGGCCGGGCTGAAGCCTTTGCTTCCAAGAATGCCGTTCTGCCTGCCGCTATTGATGCACTAATGATGGGCCTGGGTTTTATGCTGGTGCTGGTGGTATTAGGCGCCATGCGGGAAATACTGGGTCAGGGTACCTTATTTGATGGTGCCGATTTACTGCTGGGCGACTGGGCTGCCAGCCTTCGCATCGAATTATTTGCGCTTGATACTCAGTTTCTACTGGCTTTGCTGCCGCCGGGTGCCTTTATCGGTATGGGATTGTTAATTGCGCTGAAAAATCTGATTGATGCTAAATTACAACAACGCCAGAGTCAGGCCGTGGGTATTACCCGGGCCCGGGTAACCGGTGCGGCGCAGTAAAAAGGTCTGGTATTGTGAATAAACAAAAAAGAATTGAAATACTCAGCCGGCTGCGGGCCGCCAACCCAAACCCGACCACTGAACTGGAATACAGCTCTCCGTTTGAGTTACTGATTGCCGTGCTGCTGTCAGCACAGGCTACCGATGTTGGGGTTAATAAAGCCACTAAACACTTTTTCCCGGTTGCCCGTACGCCGCAGCAAATGCTGGATTTAGGCGTTGACGGGGTTAAGCACTACATTAAAACCATCGGCTTATTTAACACCAAAGCCGAAAATGTGATTAAAACCTGCCGTATTTTAGTCGAGAAACACGGTGGTATCGTGCCAGAAAACCGCGAAGCGTTAGAAGCCCTGCCCGGGGTTGGCCGCAAAACCGCCAATGTGGTACTTAATACCGCCTTTGGCTGGCCCACCATAGCGGTAGATACCCATATTTTTCGCGTTTCAAACCGCACCAAACTTGCTATGGGTAAAAATGTCGACGAAGTAGAACACAAACTGCTTAAAGTAGTGCCAGCTGAATTTAAACTCGACGTACACCACTGGCTTATTCTGCACGGCCGCTACACCTGTGTTGCCCGTAAGCCACGTTGTGGTTCATGTATTATTGAAGACTTATGTGAGTTTAAAGACAAGACAGAATATTAACAGAAATAATGGGGTTAACATTAAATAAAAAAACGCAAATCAATTTGCGCTTTTTAACAGTACTCTATTTACATATAGCTGTGAGTTAACACCCGCCAATAGTTGCAGAAATCGGGGTGCCTGCGCCGGTCCCTGTTATTGGCGTGTAAGTATAGGTCGCATCACTGAAGCTGAATGATACATTTTCAGTTAAACGATTTTCGCCACCTGAACCACCAGTCGATAAGCTGGTAATTCTTATATTATTGAAATCGATGACAATATACTCTATCGACTGCCCTGTTGCAGTATTTGTTCTAACCGCCAACTGACCAGTCGCATACTCTGTTCCGTTTAGCTGCCCCATCAGTAAGACTGGTGAAGCAGAATCAACATACTTAGTAATTGATACGTCTTGAATATTGCAAGATACACCGCCTTTTCCCTTTACATCCGATGAGGCCCCCCAAGACCATGCAAGTACTACGATGTTATCAGGACGAAGTGCGTCTTGTGAGTCACCTTCTATTCCTTCTATCTTCAGGAACATATCGACAGCCGCTGCAGAGCTGATGGCAAAGACACTGAGCAAAACAAGTGTCAGGCTTAATATTACTTTTTTCATAGCAGATCCTTTGTGAAAAAGTTTTTGTGAGTTGGAAATACAGTAATGATGAAAGATTATTCTTAATCTCTGTTTACCAAAACGGTATCAACTGAGAGCCTGTTAAATGCATATAAGACGTCATATTTAACAATTTCTTATATTCAGTATAGACACCACTTTACGAGGGTCAAGGTAGTGAAATGGCCAGGCAAAGAGCACAACGGCAATTGTTTATCTAATCAAAAAGCTTTGGCTTATATCTCAACACCACTCTGATATTCTGAATTCTAAAGTCCTGCTTGTCATTAATAAGCGAAGTCGTTCACATCAAAGCTGCTCCAAAGATCGGTTTATCTGAGTTAGCTGACGTTCGAAGCATTGAGCAATAATAATAAATGGATTCGCCTCCTAAATTGATATTTTGCGTTCCTGTGCTATAACTAAAAAGTTTATTTTTTGATTGTTGCTTATATGAAGTACATGAAGTACATGAAGCACATGAAGTTCAAAAATAAAGGTATCTGATACATTTAACAGATATTGGTTTAACCAACTAAAGGAATAGCATTATGTTTAATTCAATCAAAAAGCTAATGATGACGCTCACATTCGTTTCGATATCATCAATAGCCCTAGCTCAACCGGCCGAAGTTGTAAGTTTTCAAGCTTTATCTTCCTGTATGGATGAAGATGGCGTATTTTTACTTACCACAACAGAAAGACACATGGTTATTACGCAAAGTGCACAAGGTACTATCAACCTTGTTGCTAAGGGTGAGTGTCCTACTAGCTCTAATAGAGCGGTCAAATTTGACAATTACGATTTCAATGTTTCCTGCAATGGGGGCGTCGCAGGTCTGCTACCTTACTGGAAGTATCATATGCGTCCCGACGGTAAGTACACATTGAAGTGTTCTGTAGTGGTCAAGTAAAATTGGCC
>DEYP01000012.1 GCA_002364615.1 Arsukibacterium sp. UBA3155
TATAAAGCGACAATTAACTTGAACGGTTGAGCGACAACCATCTTGACCGGTTGTTCTGTTAAGGTTCGACACGACAATTCGAGGAGAATGGCGTGTCGGGAAATCACATCACAGAAAAACAAGTCAGGTTATATATGAAGTTCAGAAAGGATTTCACGCAGGAAGTGGCCGCCAGTAAAGCGGATATCTCTGTTAGCTCCGCCAGACGAATTGAGAATGGTCGTCATCAACCTAATCAAGCAAAACGCCAATGGCGTACCAGGCCAGATCCTCTTGAAGCGGTGTGGGAGAGTGTCGTTGTTCCGATCTTACAACAAGATGAATTTATTACGCCGGTAGGCGTATTTGATCATCTATGTGAATCACATAGCGACGACTTCCCAACTACAGCACGACGTACGCTTGAGCGCAGAATTAAGAAGTGGCGACAATTACACGGTGGTGCTAAAGATGTGATGTTCTTGCAGCATCACGAATCAGGAATACTGGGAATATGTGACTTTACCCACGTCAAATCTCCTATCACCATAAGACGAGAACCGTGTAAGCACATGCTGTTTAACTATCGCCTAGCGGCCAGCGGCTGGCAGTATTGCCAAGTGGTTTATGGCGGTGAGAGCTTTGCTGCATTCTCCGATAGCCTTCAGAAAGCGTTTAGAGAAAGTGGTGGCGTGCCCAAAGAAGTTCGCACTGACAGCTTAAGTGCGGCGTACCGAAACCATGACAATGCCGAGGCATTTACCGAACGCTATAAGTCGTTGATGTCGCATTACGGCTTTACGGCCACACGTAATAATACCGGTGTAGCGCATGAAAATGGTGTTATCGAGTCTAGCAATCGACATATCAAAGCGCAGATAGAGCAAGCGCTGCGTATACGCGGCTCGTTCGATTTTAATTGCCGCGATGACTATGAAGGCTTTATTCAGCAGTTAGTTGGGCGGCGTAACAAGCGTATCAATAGCGCCTTTATCAAAGAGCAGCGACAATTACAGCCATTGCCGCCTGTGGGTAGCGTCAATTACTCAACAGAGTATGTGCGCGTCTCGCGCACCAGCACTATCAATGTTAAACGCGTGACCTACACAGTGCCTTCCCGCCTGATAGACAGTCGCTTGCGGGTACAAGTGTATGATAACAGGTTAGACTTATATCTCGGTCATGAACTGACTTACAACTTAGAGCGCGTTTATGCGCAAGGCAGTTCACGTAAACGCAGCGTCAATTACAAACACGTCATAGATGCTCTGGTTAAAAAGCCACAAGCCTTCCGGTGTTCACAGTGGCGCGACGAGTTATTACCTAACGAGGATTACCGATGCATCTGGCAATATGTTAACGGCAATATGAAAGCAGATGATGCCTGTCGTTATATCGTCAGCGTGCTTCACCTTGCCAGTAAAGAAAATAACGAAATACGGCTGGGGCGCTTTATCATGCAGCAACTGAATACGGGGAGACTGCCCAGCCTGTTTGACTGCCAAGAGCGCTTCCAGCAACAAACACGTGATATACCCCAACTCCAAGTGGAGCAGCATTCGTTAAAACAGTATGGCCTACTGTTGCAAGGAGGTCGACATGACTAATACAGCTTCACTGCCATTGATGCTAAAAAGCTTGCGCTTAAGTGAGTTCAGAAACCACTGGGAGAGCCTTGCTGAAAAAGCACTGCACGAACAATGGCGACCAGAACACTACTTAAGTGAGTTGTGCCATATGGAGCTGGCAAGTCGGACAGACAAGCGACAATTACGTTACCTAAAAGAGTCAAACTTGCCCTCAGGTAAACACGTTGGCGGCTTCGACTTCAATGCTATAGAAGGCATTAGTAAAGCACGCCTGCATGACCTGGCCGATAACCACGAATGGGTTAAACAAGCCACAAACCTACTACTGTTCGGCGCTAGCGGTGTAGGCAAAACCCATCTCGCCAGCGCGTTGGGTTACAGCCTGATAGAAGCCGGAACCCGCGTAAAGTTCTATCCGGCCACCGCCTTGGTGCAACACCTACAAGACGCCAAACAGCAACTAAAACTCCAGGATGCTCTGAATAAATTGGATAAATACCAAGTGCTAATCGTGGACGACATCGGCTATATCAGAAAGACAGAACAAGAAACCAGTGTACTGTTCGAACTCATTGCACACCGCTATGAGAGGTTCAGCCTTATCATTACATCCAATCAATCGTTCGAAGACTGGGATGCATTGTTCACCGATACCACCATGGCAGTTGCAGCTATAGACCGGCTTGTTCACCACTCACATATCATTCAATTACAGGGGGAAAGCTATCGAAGAAAAACAGCAATAAAACAGGAAGAATAACTCAGCGACAACCGGTCAAGATAATTGACGCCGGACCGGTCAAGACAGTTGACGTTTTATACGCTTTACTCAGCCGCCGCCTGAATGGAGCCGCTTTATGCTAGCGTAGCGCACACTACAAAGCGAGCGGAGTGTAGGTAATCAGATGCAGCAATTTGTTATGCCTTTTCTGCTTTCACTATACGAATAGTTTCGTTGATTGACACCTCATTGATACTATTTAGGCAGTCAAATCTCCAGCCTTTTCCTAAGCTATAGTGTTTAAAGGTATCCCAGAACTTTTGGTAATTTTCATCGCTTGAAAAGTCAACATTGTCCTTTTCACTAAAAGGAATTATGTATACATAAACAAAGCTGCCAAGTCTAAACTCAGAGACAACGTGCGGTATATCGGTGTTATCCACTTTTCGAACATAGTTGACAATTTGTGGTTCTTTAGAAAATCCACTATGGACAACATTTACAGCAATATTAGGTAGGCGTAACTCTTTCTGATCATCGGTTTTCATCCACTTTATTGTTTCCTTAAGATCCGCTACATGCTCTTCGTCAATTGTAGACAGGGTGATCTTACACAGCGCCTTGTAAAGTTTTGCCGGAGTGAACCTTTTTGTAGAGTCTAAATGAACTTTGATCTCCTTGTCGCTTACTCTTTCTATATTTTGGGATGCGACAATCGGCATATTGTTTTCAATTTGCATGTGCCCATTTTTATATTTTATTTTAGGAGTTCCATTTTTCCCCTTCAGTCCAAGAAAAACTCTATATATGTCAAAATGTTCGATCAGCGATGGCTCGATATAATTCCCAAAGAACCCATTGCAATCATCACACTCATCACAAAGAATTATGTTTTTGTTTCCGAGCCCCTCAGGTATCGCATGGGCCACTTTTTTGAAGGTGGCACCATCATTCATGGTTTTATTGCAAAACCTACAGCAACGACTTTCCTTTTTTGCATTCCCTATAATAGTTCTTCTGTCATTCCTGGGTATATTCATGTTGTACTTTGATGTCAAATCCCCTGAAAACTCATCAAGAACACGCATTTTTCCTTCAAATTTTGACTGGAGATCCTCTGAGTTACCAAACTCATTTAAAGTAGAGATGTATGTTTCTAGTTTTATTTTTTCTGACGTATCAGTCGGCATAGACTGCAACACTAAAAAATATTCATTGGGTGATAGGCTTGATATTTTGCTTTTCAACCTGTTTAAAATCGGCTGAGAGCTTGCATACTTGGCGACAAATTCAGAAACTTTATGCTTTAAATCTTCGGTCGCTTTCTGCACTGAAGAAAGTTTCAAAATGTTGTCTTTAATATCGCCAAAGCATGTCAATAGTTCTAAATATACAGTGCCAGTTTCTTCGTTAGTTGGCTGAAGGTTAATCCCAAAGCCATCCCCTTTAGTCATAAAGTAAATACTGTAACTTTCCATACTAGGTTTCCATAATTAATTTGCTACAGCAGCACAGTAGGCATAACGCTTATGCAGCGGAAAGACCCGTATTTAAATACAGACTTTTCCGCTTTTGTGAATTTAATGCTTGGAAGACTATATCGCTTTTCTACAACCTAGAACAAGTTATAGGTACAGATAGGATATAAATGCAGATTAATCCATCTAACAAGCGTTGGTGGTATCCAGATGCGGGCAATATATTTGTACAGCGCCTAATGTTCGGTTAGGTTTTGGTATGTCAGGTATTGGCACCAAGCAGCCAGATGGTTGAATACCGCTAGCTAAATCGCCTTCTAAACAAAAGTACGTATTCCTGCTTTTTGCAGATAAATAAAAGCATTCAACAACATGTCTGGGAAGTGTTTGGTTTACTGATGACGATGCCGCGTTGCTGGTTATCGACTATCGAAAAAAACGCCGCCCTTAGGCGGCGTGTTTACGGCTAATCACTGAATTTTTTGGCTTTTAGTGACTTAACCGACTTCACCATCTTACTAAATTTCCGCTCGTGGGCGCGCCTTTGTTTCAGTGACGCCGCGTTGCGTGCCTGTTCAACATTCAGCTTCTGGTAGTTGATTAATCGCCTTGCTGCTAAAGCCCCCTGCGTTATAGCCTGTTGTACCGCGCAGCCTGGTTCAGCAACATGCTGACAGTCACTAAAGCGGCATTGACTGGCTATAGCGTCAATGTCGGCAAACGCGCGGCGAATGCCGTCGTCACAGTCTGTCAGCTGCAGCTCACGCATACCGGGCGTATCAATTACTACAGCACCACCGGCAATAAAATGCATGGAGCGCCCTGTTGTGGTATGCCGGCCTTTACTGTCATCTACTCGTATTGCTGCGGTTTTTTGTCCACCGCGGCCAGTGAGAGTATTCACTAACGTCGATTTGCCAACACCAGAAGACCCTACCACCGCCAAGGTGTTACCAGCTTTACACCAGTGCTGCAAGGTACTGCTGCAGCTCGCATCAAGTGCATTAACCACCTCGACCATCAGCATGGTGTCTAGCTGTTTAACCTGTCGCAAAAAGGCATCTACATCGGCGCATAGGTCCATTTTGGTTAATACCAGTAACGGCTCGGCACCGGCATCGTGCGCCAGGGTTAGAAAGCGCTCTATCCGGCTTAAATTAAAGTCATGGTTTAACGAGCAGACAATAATCAGCGTATCGACGTTAGCGGCAATAAGTTGCTCAGCCAGTTGGCTACCCACCGCTTTACGTTTAAACAACGACTTTCTGGTTAACAGGCGCACAAAGCCGCCGCCGGCATCTAGCAGCAACCAATCGCCAATGGTTATCGGCGGCAAAGTGGTGCTGGCCATTAAACAGCAAGAGCCCTGCAGGGTTATCAGCTCATAACCACTGCGGTGATGTGCCGTAACCCGGGCGATAATGCTGTGTTCAAATTCCTGTAAAGTAAGTTGTTGTTGAAAAAAAGCCTGCCACCCCAGGTGTTGCAATGTTGAGGGTAAGTTCATGTCATTTCCTTCTGCCCACAGTGAAGCACTGCGCGCACAGTAAAAATGGTTAGGAGCTCTGGAATAAGGTTACAGTAACCGTATTAATCGGTTACCAGAGTTCCCGGTCAGCAGACACCGGGCAAAGGCAGGTTAAGGCAAAAGGTAAAAGTTTTACTTACGCCGCAGCCTTCGCCGGGTGGGTCATTGCAACAATCATCAAACTTTCCTTCTGAGGCTAAATAACGCACAAAAGTATATCGCTAGTAAACAGGAAAAGCCAACTTGGTGTTGTTCTACAAAGATGTTAGCTGGTTTAACACGCAGCAGATACCGTTATTTACCTCCAGATCACCGAAGCGGGAGTAAAAGGCCAGCACAGTACCAGCTTTGGTTTTGGCTTATCGATAGTTAAACGCCTGTGCGACATAATGCCTGCGCTAATGTTACGGCGTTAAATAATCCAGTGTATTTACCATCTCAAACTTAGGACTGCGGCCAATAAACTCTCTGAGCATAGCGGTATGGGCTGACCCCATTAAAATTAGCACCCGATCATTTGTCGTCATCGGAATGCGATTTAAATTCGTATAAATTTTCATATTGCGCAGATAAAACTGTGCGGCCTGCTCTGCCCCCTCAAAACCATCACCAATGCCAACATAAAACAGTTTATCGGCATTGGTGTTAAGCATGTAATCCAGCATTAGCGGCTGATTAGTTAACTGTAACTGCTGCAGCAACGAGAGCTGATCAAAACGCTGGTAAAGCGCGCCAAGTTTCGGATAGTGCAAAAAAGGCTGATGGGTTAATTGCAGGTAAGTTTGCCGATCAACGGCATTTTCCAGCTCAGGGCTGTGTTCGATAAAATCACCCAGGCTATAGTTGTATCCCAGATGATGATCAATACCGTACACTTTTTCCAAACCACTTAACCTGGCAACATCAAAGCCCAGCATACTTAATTCACCATAAGTGGGGTCTAACATTTCTGGAGTTGCTAAAAATGCCTGATACGCCTGGTTTATCGTCGCCATATCTTCTGGTAAAAATTCCAGGCACACAATAGTGGGTTTAAAATGAGCAATTAGCCTGGCAATCTCTTTAACCGCTTGCTGATTAGCCTGGCTATGCTCATCAAAATGGACGGTGTTAGCGTCACTGCTTGTTGCAAAATGAAAACTGCCTAAATTTAACACTTTAATCTTTTTAGTATTACCAGAAGCTGGCTCAGTCAGTAAGACAGAGTCAGTCACACTGCTGCAGCCAACTAGACAAAGCGCCAGTAAAATTAGGATAGTTTTCATTTATTTAGACCATATTCTGCATAGTGCATCAGCAAAACCAACATTGGCAAATGCAGCAACAGCAGGAGAGTGCTCATGGCTCCTGCTATTTTTTAAATACCACCAGCGCGGAGCACGTAGTCTTGATACGCAGGAATAGCAATAGCAGCGATAATACCGATAAGTGGAATAAGCAATAAACACAAACCCCAGATTGACCATTTTTTCTGCACACGGTTAAAATGCTCTACGCTATCCCATTTTTTATTTTTCCAAGCGAGCTCACGCCCTTTAAACCCTAGGTAGATCGCCACAATAAAGCCGATATAAGGAACCAGTGCCAGAAAACCAATGTATGTTTTGTTAAAACCACCCCAGATCCAATTTAATGAAAATGCGCCCCAACTAAAGCCTGCAATTCCATCTGGTAATGTGTTTTGTTTCATTCCTGAATTATTATCTGGTTGACCCGTTAACGTAACGTCTGATTTTGGTGCTGCATAAACGTCGTTCATATCTTTCTCTTTGCTCAAATTATTAACTATCTGCTTTGCCAATAAGCCGCCGCCCGGTCATAGAGGTATTACACCCAGCCTTAATAGTAACGGGTGCTCATCGCTATTAAACAACGGGCTGCTGACACTACATCGGTTTCAGATTTTTTACAATACAGTATCGGTACACGCCAAATTACGGGTGTGGCAATATTTATGCTTTTAAATCTCTGCGGATTTTGTCAACTATTTCGGCTGAGTTTTCAACAAAATAGCAGGCAAAGCCATTTCAATTGGGATTTTATACGGTTAGCCGCTAAACTTTGGCTAAAGATAACTGCTAAGCGAGATTTACTATGCGTTTGTTATTATTGTTGCTGATAAGTATTAGTGTGAGTTTTCTGCCACTACGGGCGACTGCTGCGGACGATCAGCATAGTTATGTTGGAGATCATGGTATGGTGTTATTTGCTGCAGATGATATTTTGCTGGCATCACATTTACCGCTATATCAACCGCCACATAATTATCAGCTTATTTATCAGATCACCCTGCCCCCCACTGAGCATAAAGTTGTGCTGGCCACGCTGCAAAAAAGACAGCAGATGACCTTACTGCCGCAGCAATTTGACTTAACGCAATTAATCAAAGGCCAAAGCATTACGGTTAACGCTGCGCTGTATCATGGCCATTTTGAACGGGGTGGCAGTGTCTGGTTTGACAAGGTACCGGTAAATTTTGCCCGCCAACTCTATATCAGGCCAATTCAGCAACCTGGAACTGCAAGTGAAGCACGGTATGACGTGTTAAAAATTAATTCGAGTTATTTTTTAATCCATCAGATTGCCGCAAACCCCAGCTATGATCAGATATTGCGCACAGAGCGCCCTATAAGCGAACCGCTGATTTTAAAAGCACCGGCTGATGTGACAGCGCTGCAACAACTGAATGCGATGGGCATTGAGGCTACTGAAGTGTATCTGGAAACTGCTGATTTTCAGTAGCTCAATTTGTGCCGCTTCAGTAGGGTTTCAGAAATTACTGACCAAACATTTCAGCAGCCCGCCTGGCAATCTCGTCATCTGTAACGTCTTCAATATGGGTAGATAACATCCAGCGATGACCAAAAGGGTCGACCAGACTGCCGCTGCGATCGCCATAAAACTGATCTGCTACTTCCATGGTCAGTTTGCCACCTGCTGCGACTGCTTGTTTTACCACGGCATCAACGTCTTCAACATATACCATTAGGGTCACCGGGCTGTCGCCCAGCATGTCAGGGCTTTTATTGCACCACTGGTCACTTTGCTCGCTTAACATAAATAAGGCGGCACCAATGCGCATTTCAGCATGCATTACCGTGCCATCTGGCATGGCCATCCGACTGATTAATTCAGCATTAAACGCCTTTTGGTAAAACTCAATTGCTCCGGCCGCGTCTTTGATGGTTAAGTAAGGGTTAACACCTGCGTAATTAGCAGGAATGGGGGATACCTTCGCCATATCTGTCTCCTTTTGGCTAAATAAGACTACTTTAATTGTTGTTGTAACAAGTTCACTAGCGGCTGAAACTCTGCTTTATTTCTATCGTTCAGGTCGATTAATGCCTGATGCGCCCGCAATATCATCTGGCCCTGCTCCTGCTCAGTGTATGTCTGAGTGGCGATATTGCTCATTTCAGCGTTAACGTTCGTTGGCTGTTCAACAATTTGAAATGCCTGCTCCAGACATAAACTAAACAGTAATTCATTAATTTCACTGTCGGTCGAAAAAAGGGTTGGTTTTGGCATTTGTTGTTGCTGGCAATAGCGGGCGATGCTGGCCAGCAGACCAACATAGGTGCTATCAATAAACGTTGCCTGATTTAAATCAATAACCACCTGGGCACAGGGTATTGGCGCGCTGAATAATCGGTCAATTAAGTCGTCCATGCCCGTGGCATTGGTATAACGCAGTTCACCACATAGTTTGAAATAACAACAGTTATCAATGTTGGCAAACAAAATTTGCTGTGACTCACTCATGTGTTACTCGCTTAGCGGATTAGCTGGCGGATCAGTAACGCCCCTGTTTAACTTCAGTATAGTCAGATCATCGGGTAATGGTTGCGCCGGATCAATATTCAGTGCCTGCAGTAACCCGGCAATATCCGGATGCGCCATGCTGTTATCCAGCAAACACTGCAACTTTAACTCAGTTGTCGGCTGGGGCAGCAAATCTAATAAGCCATCTGAACACAACACAACACTGCTTTGTTCAGCCAGCGTCAGCTGATGATTTTGATACTGGCTAAAGTCGAACATGCCGGCCGGTGTGCTTTTCAGCTCCAGATAGCTGGACTGTTGCTGCTGTTGTATTAAAGGCCAGGGATAGGCGCCGGCATTGGCGTAGATAAGCTGGTGGCTGTGGGTATCCAGTACCGCATAAAACAGCGCAATATACTTTGCCATATTTTCCCGCAGCAGTTCACTGTTCAGGGTGCTTAGCATGGCCGCCGGGTCAAGCAGCGTATCGGCATTACCGCGCTGATAACGCTCATAATACGAGCTAACAAAACGCTTTAAATAAACCGTAACAAAAGCAGAAGCCACACCGTGCCCGGACACATCTGCCATATAAAACACCACCCGGTGTTCGTCGGCATTAAAATAGTCGACAAAATCACCACTCATATAAGCCGATGGAAACAGCGCATGACTGAACTCATACTCACCACAGCAAAACCTCGCTGGCGGCAACATTTTAAACTGTACCTGCTTGCCCGCCCGCTCCCCGGCTTCCAGCTCAGCCAGCGAATGCTGCAGTTGCTGATTACTGATTGCCAGCTCTGCGGTTCTGGCCTGCACCTTAGCCTCAAGGGTATCGTTTAGTTTCGCCAGATCAGCAATAGCGGTATAGGCCCTCATCGCCGACAATACGGTGGTGGTTAGGCGCTGCACGGTTAGCTCGGTTTTTGACCGGTAATCATTGATATCGTAGTCTTGCACGACTCTTTGCTCAGGCGCCTGGCCCGCCTGGCCGGTGCGCAGCACAATTCGGATTAGATGGTTTTGTAAGGTATCGCGGATATAGTGCACCAGCGTCAGGCCAGCGTCGTCGGTTTCCATTACCACGTCCAGCAAAACCAGGGCAATGTCGGGATTGCTGTCGAGTATCGGCTTTGCATCGCGGGCACTGTGTGCACTGATAAACTTAAGTTTGTGGTTTTGAAAATTAAAATCACGTAGCGCCAGCACCGTGACCTTATGAATTTCCGGATCATCATCAACAATAAGCACTGTCCAGTACTGGTAGTCAGCTGCTGGCTCGTTGCTATCCTCTGCAAACACCATTAGCTCATGATTGGCAGTCGATCCTTCCATAGCTGAAGTGCTGTCGTTTGGAGCAACATTGTGTGCCATCCAGAGTTCCCTCACATTAATGCAAGCGCATACTGACGGTAGCATAGTTAATCCGCAGCGAAAACACCCAACGCTCAGATCCTGAAAACATCTATGTACCCTAGTAAAAATTACCGGCGTACCAGCGAAAGCATGAAATAAATGCGCTGGCGAATATCCATAGGCCGGCAACACAATGATAGGCCACAATATAATATAAATTAATTAATTTTCTTATAATCAATACTTTATTTGTTTATCTGTGCCATTAAAAAATTGAAATGTCAGATTGGCCTGCATGCTGCAGCAGTATGGTTGTCCTGGCAGCGAAGTGTTAGCCTCAGCGCTAAGTTGTTACTAACAACCGCTGTAATTTTTAATTAAAATGGAGAGCGCATTTATGGCACAGTTAAATAATCCAGAAATTAAACATGTACATGACATTATCCAGGTACTGAACAGTGGTATTGATTTTTATGGTGATGCAAAAGAGAAAGTAGATGACCGCCAGCTTGCCAGTTTTTTTGACCGGATGTTAAACGCCCGGCGTCTGGTCAAAGAACGCCTGCAGCCTTTTGCTGTTGCCGAAGATGGTGAGCGGGAAGATGGCTCAGCGTTTACCGTTGAAGCAAGAAAAGCGTATACCAAGGTTATAGGTGCCATGTCGTCTGACAAAGAGCACACCTATATCAGTCAGCTGGAAGAAGTAGAAGATAAAACGCTGGAAGAGCTTAAAGCCGCGTTAAAAGAAAACCAGCCGCCGCAATTCGAAACCGCGCTGCGTCAGTCGTTAACCACGATGCAGGAATGCCACGATGAAATGCGGGCACTGAAAAAAGCAACCAGCCATTAATAACGTGCTGGTTAAACGG
Organism: Arsukibacterium sp. UBA3155; assembly: GCA_002364615.1. GTDB lineage: Bacteria > Pseudomonadota > Gammaproteobacteria > Enterobacterales > Alteromonadaceae > Alishewanella. Next base: position 11,286 of record DEYP01000012.1, read on the forward strand.
ATAAAAAAACGGCCTTACGGCCGTTTTTCTTTATCAAATACCGCTAAACCTGCTCAACCTCATTCTCTGCAGGCGGTGCAGGCAACATATCTTCGCGGCTAATGCCTAATACTTCTGCTATGGCGCTGGCGACATACACAGATGAGTAAGTGCCTACGGCAATACCAAATAGTAAGGCAGTGGCAAAACCATTAATTAACGCGCCGCCCATAAAAAACAACACCAATAATACCAGCACCGTGGTCAGAGAAGTAATCACCGTCCGGTTCAGGGTTGAGGTTATGGCATGGTCAATCGTTTCATCAACGGTCGCCTCGCGCAACTTACGAAAACTTTCCCGCAGCCGGTCAAACACCACGATAGTATCGTTAATTGAGTAACCAATCAGTGCCAGAATTGCCGCCAGTACCGTCAGGTCGAACTCAAGCTGTAAGATTGAAAACAAACCAAGCGTTAGTATGACATCATGCCCAAGCGAGACGACGGCACCTACTGACAATCGCCATTCAAACCGCAAGGCAACGTAAAGCAGAATACCAATAAGCGCTACCAGCATGGCCATTCCACCATCTTGTTTCAGCTCTTCGCCTACACTCGGCCCCACAAATTCAACCCGGCGCAGCTCAACGGGTGTGCTTTGCTTTGCATTTAACGCCTGCAATACCGCCTCACCGACTTTTTCCTGCACCAGATCAGGGCGAAGCGGAATACGAATTAGCACGTCTTTACTGGAGCCGAACAACTGAATAACTGCATCCGGATAGCCAGCAGCACTTAAGGTGTCACGCATTGCCGTTAAGTCAGCAGACTGGTTCAAGCCAACTTCAATAACCGTACCTCCGGTAAAGTCCAGGCCCCAGTTAATGCCTTTAGTGGCAAAAGAGCCAATAGATCCGATAACCAATAAGACAGATAACAGCAACGCCGGCCATTTAAACCGCATAAAATGAAGTGGCTGGCTAAAATTAAATAGTTGCATAGCGTACTCCTTACAGCGGCAGTGACTGCAGACGGCGGCCACCCCAAATTAAATTAACCAGTAACCGGCTGCCGACTACCGCAGTAAAAATGGAGGTGATAATGCCAATCGCCAACGTTATAGCGAAGCCTTTCACCGGCCCGGTGCCAACACCGAACAGAATAAGCGCCACCAGTAAGGTGGTCATATTTGAATCAGCGATAGTTGCAAAGGCTCTATCGTAGCCAAGATGAATTGCCTGCTGAACGGACCTGCCCTCAGCCAGCTCTTCCCGTATTCGCTCAAATATCAGCACATTGGCATCGACCGCCATACCCACCGTCAGCACAATGCCCGCCATACCTGGCAGCGTTAATGTCGCCCCTGGGATCATCGACATAATGCCAACCATAAAAATAACATTTGCCGCCAACGCGATATTGGCTACTAAGCCAAAGGCCTTGTAATACACCAGCATAAAAATAAGTACTGCTAACATGCCCCATTGAATCGCGGCCAGGCCCAGTTCGATATTTTCCTTACCCAGGCTTGGGCCAATTGTGCGCTCTTCTATCACCTGAATTGGCGCAATCAATGCACCGGCCCGCAGTAAACTGGCCAGATGCTGTGCCTGTGCCGGAGAGCTTAAACCGGTTATGTCAAAATCGCGGCCAAGCCGTGACTGGATAGTGGCGTCGTTAATCACTTCCTGTTGTTTTACTAATACCGGCGTGCCATCGGCTCTTTGCTCTGTACCGGGCTTATATTCAATAAATACGGTGGCCATTCTGCGACCTACTGCACTTTTTGACGCATCAGACATTAAATTGCCGCCGGCAGTATCCAGTTTAATGGTGACCTTGGGCTGACTGTATTCGTCGTAACCCGAAATGGCGTCGGTAATATGATCACCGGTCAGCAATACCCGCTTTTCCAGCAGCACCGGCCGGCCATCATTGCTCTGATAAAGCTCAGCATTGCCTGGTAACCGACCTGCTATTGCAGCTGTCAAATCGCTATCCGTATCAACCAGCCGAAACTCCAGCGTCGCGGTGGCACTGAGTATTTCTTTGGCCTGTGCGGTATCCTGTACACCAGGTAGTTGCACCACGATGCGATCTGCGCCCTGGCGCTGGACTACGGGTTCAGCCACGCCTATCTCATTTACCCGGTTGCGCATAATGGTAATGTTCTGTTCCAGCGCATAATTACGAATATCGCGCTGACGCTCCTCACTTAACGAAACCAGCAAGCTGAGGCTATCCATATCCTGGTTCATTAACAGCTGACTATCTTGTTTGCTTAGCAGGCTTGCTGCCTGTTCAACATCTGCAGCTTGCCGGAAAACTATGGCAATCTGGCCTTGCTCCAGATTAGCTTTAACGCTCTGGTAACGAATATCCGCCTGGCGTAAATCGTTACGGAACTGACTGACTAAATCGTTAAGATGTTTATCCAGAGCAGCTTGCATATCTACGGCCAGTAAAAAATGCACCCCACCACGAAGATCCAAGCCCAACTTCATGGGGGTTGCACCAATTGCTGACAGCCAGGCAGGTGTAGCCGGCATTAAGCTAAGCGCAGCAATGTAATTACGGCCTAACAGGTTTTTTGCCTGATCAAATGCCTGCAGCTGTTGCTCGGCGCTGGAAAAGCGCGCAATGATTTTCCCGTCCTGTAGCTGAACTGAAGCGGCGGCATTGCCTGCGCGAATAAATTCCTGTTCCAGTTGCAAACGGGTTTGTTCTGAAATAACAGCACCGCCTCTGGCGCTGATATTAAGGGCCGGGTCTTCCGGGTATAAATTGGGTAAGGCATACACCAGGGTTAATAACAGCATGGTAATAACTACCACATAACGCCAGGCAGGGTTTTTGTTTAACATAAAGAGTGTCCTTCACATACTCAGCACCACTACAGCAAGGCTATAGCAGTCACAAAATGGGCAGCACCATTGAAAAAAAATTTAAAACAAGGTGTTGCAGTTTGAGTTTTACAGTGAGCGAAAAACGGGGGGAGCGCGGGCAGAGTGAGCGACAGACTCAATCGTAGCTACTGTGAAATGCAGACTATAGATTAAGCCTGCAGTAGCTGCGGTTAGGTTAACATTGTGGCTTGCGGTTAACGCGACGAAGGGCTCATCGCTATCGGTGTCATCGGACACCAGGTATTGTTGATGAAATGCGGATTGAATAGCAGGGGTAAGGCCCTGCAATTGTGTTTCAACCAGAGGGGCTACCCGGCTTTGTTGCACAGCCAGCGCCTGCGGTGAACACAGCAGACTTAAGTAAACCAGTATGATTAAACTACTGAACCAACGCATAAAGCCTCATAACAGACACAGGACACTAACTCGATCCTGATACCGCTATCATGAGGCTTTGCCACAGCCGAAACAAGCTACCCCAACAAATATATTTTGTATTGTAACCTGTTACTTTTTATCCTTTAACTTTACATCCAGTGGCGGATTTACCAGCGACAACTGATATACGTCATGCCGGCGATCTTTCATGGTGTTGACACTGCCGTGAGTATGCAGCTCTTTTAACGCGTCCAGGTCGACATCGACAATGAGCAGCATTTCTGAGTTAGGTGTAGCCTCTGCTTTAATCCCAGTGGTGGGGAAGGCAAAATCTGACGGGGTAAACAGCGCCGACTGGGCATACTGAATATCCATGTTATTTACTCGTGCCAGGTTACCCACAGCACCGGCAATAGCCACATAACACTCGTTTTCAATAGCCCGGGCCATGGCACAGTGCCGCACCCGGGTATAACCATTCTGGGTGTCAGTTAAAAAAGGCACAAATAAAATGTTCATGCCCTGATCGGATAATAGTCGGGCATATTCAGGAAACTCAACATCGTAACAAATCATAATGCCCACTTTGCCACAGTCAGTATCGAATACTTTTACCCGGTTGCCGCCGTGCATGGCCCAGTTGCGCTTCTCTGCCGGGGTAACATGCACCTTGTCGTATTGCTCCCAACTGCCATCCCGGCGGCATAAAAAACCACTGTTATGCAGTTTGCCATCATAAAGACACGGCATACTGCCGGTAATAATATTAATATTATAAGCGATGGCAAACTCTACAAATTTTTCGCGAATAGTATCGGTATATTTCGCCAGCTCGCGGATACTTTGCGTCACACTTAAATGGTTGTAATGCTCCATCAAAGGGGCAGCAAAAAGCTCCGGAAACAAAATAAAGTCGCTTTTGTAATCTGATACCGCATCAACAAAAAATTCCATTTGCTCGAACAGCTGGTTAATGTCCTTCATATTGCGCATTTGCCACTGCACTAAACCCAGGCGCACTTCGGCTTTGGGCGCATTAATCAGTTTTACCGATTTGGTGTAATAAATATTGGCCCACTCTAATAAGGTGGCATATTCTTTTGACTGGGTATCACCTGGAATATATCCGGTTAATAACTTGCGGACATGGAAACCATTGGCCAGCTGAAAACTAAGCACCGGATCATAAAGCTCTTTGCTTTTTACTTTTTCAATAAACTGTTTTGCACTAAGGGTACTTGAATGCTGCTCATAATTTGGCATTCTGCCACCGGCCATAATAGCCCGTAAATTCAGGTTCTCACATAGCTCTTTTCGTACGTCATACAGCCGTCTGGCCAGGCGCAGGCCGCGATAATCAGGGTGAATAAACACCTCTATACCATAAAGAACATCACCGTTATGATCATGATTATCAAAAGAAAAACCAGAAACAATTTGCTCATAGGTATGATCATCACTGAATTTGCGATAGTCAATAATTAGTGAAAATGCACAGCCAACAACTTTGCCATCAACACAGACACAAATCTGACCTTCAGGGAATTTGGTGAGTAGTGTGTCTACCCGCTCTTTGGTCCAGGTAAGCAGCGGGCCCGCCTGATATACCTGCTCAGACGCCGCACGCAGCTCAGCCATATCTTCACTGGTTAAATGGCGTATTTCTACATGATTAGCTTCCATTATATCTCCTGATTTATTAATCTTTTAAACCGGCAACTACCGTGGAATTTTTACTGTAAAACAGCTACCGACACCCGGAGTACTGCTGACATTAATAACGCCCTGATGTTTTTCGACAATGCCACGCGAGAGTGACAAACCCAGTCCCGTTCCCTCACCTTTGGGTTTAGTGGTGTAAAAGGGTTCAAAAATTCGCCCGAGCTGAACGCTATCCATTCCTTCACCGTTATCACTGACTGCAAACCACACCCAGAAGTCGTCAAAACCCGTGGTTATGGTGATAGTACCATCTTGTTTAATCGCCTTGGCAGCATTTAGCAACAAATTTAGTAACACCTGATTCAGCTGTGAGGGAATACAGTTCACTTTTGGCAGTTCAGCGAAGTCCTTCACCACATCGGCTCGATACTTCAGCTCATTGCTAACCAAATTTAAGGTAGATAAAATTCCCTGATGCAGATCAGCCTCAACAAAATCGGCTTGTTCTATATGAGAAAAGTCCTTTAAATCGTGGATAATACCGACTACACGGCTAAGCCCCTGCTCTGACTCTAGCACCAGCTTGGGTAAATCGTCACAGACATACTCAAAATCAAAGTGGGCCAATAAGTTGGCGCGAGTTTCATCATCTACCTGCTGACTTAGCCGCTTAACCAGATGAATTAAATTACTGGAATATTCAGCCAACACTTTCATATTGGACGCAACGTAACCAATAGGATTGTTTATTTCATGAGCAACCCCGGCGGCAAGCTGGCCTAACGAGGCGAGTTTTTCAGACTGCAGCAATTGCTCTCTTAACATTTTGATTTCAGTCTGCAGCTTCGCAATCTGGACGCTTTCTGAACGATGTCCTTGGTTCATTTATCCTCCACGTCACCAAAAAGCTTGTGATATTGGGTAAAAGCTTCTTTTATCTCATGTTTTATTTCATCATCGTGCCATGGCTTGGTCATAAATTTATAAATAGCACCTTTGTTTATAGCTTCAGTCACCGTTCTTAAATCAGTATATCCTGACAACACCATTCGGATGGTATTGGGGTACATGTCTTTTACCTGGCTAAGAAACTCTGTGCCATTCATGCCGGGCATCCGTTGGTCCGAAACAATAACCTGTACTTTATTTAATGCTAAAATTTCAAACGCACGGCTGGCACTAGTGCAAGTTAAGATCTGATAACCTTCACGGCGCAGCACTCGCATCAGCGCATGTAAAATATTTTCTTCATCATCAACCAGTAAAATGGTTTTGGCATAATCCACCGGCATGGGTCGAAACATCCGGTTTTTCTGATAATTTTGCAGATACTGTTCCAGCAGTTTTGGCGGCATTGGCTTACCAAAGTAAAAACCCTGATATTCATCGCAGAAACTCTTTCTGAGCAATACCGCCTGAGCTTCGTTTTCAACGCCCTCGGCGATAACTTTAATGTCCAGATGATGCGCCAAAGCAATAATAGCTTTGCTGATTGCTGCATCATATTTATCCGAGACAATATCTTTGATAAAACTTTGATCAATCTTTAACTTATCTATCGGTAAACGTTTTAAATAATTAAGGCTGGAATAGCCGGTGCCAAAATCATCAATGGATATTTGTACGCCCAGTTGACGTAACTGCTGTAACTTTAAAATAACTTGCTCAGTATTTTCGAACAGTAGTGACTCGGTTAATTCGATTTCGAACCAGCGAGCTTCTAAGCCGTTTTGGCTAATTGTTTGCTGTAAATGCTCAACAAAATTACTCCGGCTAAACTGAATAGAGGAAATATTCACCGCCATCACTACGCTGGCAATACCTCGCTCTATCAGAGATTGATTATACTTACTGGCCGTAGCGACTACCCAATTGCTTAGGGCGACGATATCACCGGTATTTTCTGCCAGCGGGATAAACTCTGCCGGGCTGATAAAACCCAATTCAGGGTGTGGCCAGCGCAGCAGCGCCTCCACTCCTACGATATTGCCGTTGACCGCATCAACTTGTGGCTGGTAATACAATTCAAACTCATTGTTCACAATCGCTTTTTTTAATTGAGCCCGCAAATTCAACTGTTTTTCAGATGTATTTTCCAGTTCATGGCTATACCACTGAAAGTTATTACGGCCCAGCTTTTTTGCCCGGTACATCGCCAGATCGGCTTGTTGTACTAAGTGCTCGGGTTCCGTTTTCTCTGTGTCAGAAACGCTGATGCCAATACTGGCTGACAAATGTATTTCGTGATGATTCAAATGCAATGGTGTGGCGATAATATCCAGGATCCGTTCCGCAACCGACACCACATCTTTTGAGTCTGTCAGTAATAGCACAAATTCGTCTCCACCAAATCTGGCCAGGGTATCTACCAGGCGAATACAGGATTTGATGCGCTGGCTTATTTGTTTCAGCACTTCATCCCCTATTCCACGCCCCATGGTGTTGTTAATTAGCTTAAAACCGTCCAAATTGATAAATAAAACTGCCAGCGACTGTTGCCGGCGTAACTGCATGTGGCAGCTATGAATTAATATATCTTCAAACAAGGCTCTGTTTGGCAGACGGGTAAGCAGATCATGAGAGGCATTGTAAGCGAGCTCTTGTTCATATTGTTTCTGAGCGCTAACATCGGTTTGTACGCCAATATAATGAGTGACCTCATTATCTTCATTTGGCACAGGTGCTAGAAAAAGCTGGTTCCAGAATAAACTGCCATCTTTTCGATAATTTTTCAGCACGACGTTGCATTCTTTCTTGCTTGCTATCGCTTGGCGGATGGTATTCGTTGCAACCGGATCTTGTTCTGCTCCCTGTAAGATACGACAATTGCTGCCAATGATTTCTCTGGCTTGGTAACCGGTAAGCTTTTCAAAAGCAGCATTAACATATACTACGGGTTGCTCAGACTCCAAAAGGTCCGCAATAACAATACCACTGGAGGTGGCGTCAACAGCCCGTTTATACAGACGTAACTGTTGTTCTGCCTTAACGATGTCATCGACATTCCGGGCAATGGCATATACTAAACCTAAGCGGGGAACATAATTAGCCACCCACATTAGATGAACAACGCGGCCGTCTTTATGCAGATATCGATTTTTAACGTTTTCAGCAAATGAATCGGTATTTATTATCTGCTGGAATTTTTTATCTGAAAATGCTTTGTCATCGACATGAACAAAGTCGAGAAATGTCTTTCCAAGTAACTCATTCTGTTGGTATCCCAGGATTTTTTGACACGCAGCACTTACCTCAACAAACTGTCCTTTCCTGTTAACAACACAAATCATGTCAGCGGAGTTAGTCATAATTTGTTGCTGTTGCAACTGTAACTGCTGAAGTTCAGCAACGTTATGCTGTAACTTGTCGTTACTTGCCATCAGGTGCAGGCGGTGGCGCAGGCTTTGCTGATAAAACTTTTGGCTCAGCATAACTAACAAGGTGGTTAACCAACCAGCAAATATGATGACTTCCGTAGCGACCAGATAGCTGGTAGTGCCACTGTTATAACTGGTATGTACCTTTAAGTGCCAATGTAAATTTTCAGGTAAACTAATCTGATAACTTTTAACAAGACGAGTGCCAGAAGAAGAATTTACCGAATCATATATTGGTGTTTGTTGTGCCGGCTGAAATAATTGTACAAGATAACCTGTCGGTACTAACAGTGATATTGCGGTGTCCATTGCTCTGAAAAAATCGACCGCAGCAACTAAACGTTTAACGCCTAGTCGATTGTTAAGCGGCAATGAAATCACGAAAAATGCATGATTTAGATCAGTATCGTAATGTAAGGTCAGTTCTGGCTTATTGTGACTCGTAGGCGGAATACCAGATATCACACTTTGTTGCAGCAAATACTGATTAAACCAACTTAGCTCAGCTGGATATTGGGCTTTTTCATGCAGTATTTTCCCGTCAGAATTCTGCAACGCCAGGTAATCAATATATGAGAAGTCTCGCAGATAACTTTTAAATTCAGTTTCATAGTATGCTGGCGATAAATCTACTTCAGCTGCAGAAATTCTCTCCGCCATACGATTCATTAAATCGCCTTGCTCATCAACAATCTGATCTACAGTGTGCTGCATACGCTGTGCAATTTCAGCTGCTGTTTTGGCGATTGCCGATGGCAATTGATAGGCATAGTTAAACCACAGTGAAATTGAAGATAAGGCAATAAAACTGACGAGTAACCACCCCCCTCTAGACAAATATTGTGGTGCATAACAACTTCTAACATAAGGTAAGCACAAACTGGCACTTGCCAAAAGCGCAAGAAAAATTGCCATATGAATTGACGTAGCGAAGCTCGTACTTGAACTAAACCAGTAAAAGCCAGTTGCCTGGGTCATAACAACCGATAAACAGATTACAATAACGACCAGATTTGTTAGCAGTTTTATTGCTGAAAACACTGTAAAGCTAATAGCGGTTTTCTTTTTATACCGGCCAAGCCATGGCAAGCATAATAATACCAATGCACTACTCTGCCAAAGTGGCATCCTCATTTGTCTACTTAGTAAACTGAAGTGGTCAACAGAGGCAGCCGATGGCGCCTGCCAAAGAATGCTGGCAGTCACAAGCACAGCTACAATTACTATACCGAAATAGATTAAAACACGTTTTTTAAATGTATCCCCGATCAATAGTACGCAGACGGCGAAAAGACCCAAAGCACTATCTGGCAGCATAACGAAACGGTAGTTTGCAATTTCTTCCGTAACCACAGCGGCAGTAAGAACCAGAATGCTGGCAAACAGCACTATAATAATATTGCTGTAAAATAAACTACGATAAATTGTGTGGCTCAGCTTCGATTGTCGTATAGTCATCACGGTCTCGACTGCTCCTTTGCAAATTGCTCAATACAACTGATTAAACTGGATTTGCTGCACGGTTTATTTACTACCGCATCCAATATCAACTCTGCAGATTTTTGCTGCAACGCAAACTCAACATCACCACTGACTAACACCCGTTTTATGGCGGGATAGCGCTGCTGTAATTGCAGTAATAGCTCGCTACCGCTAACACCAGGCATTTGCTGATCGATAAAAGCGATATGAAAATCTGTAAGGTCAGGCAGTGTCATCAGATGCTCAGGCCACTGCAGAACATGACAATGATAAGGGGTTTTATGCAGCATGCGCTGATATGCACTCAGCACGAAAGGATCATCATCAACAAACAACAGCTTAAACATCGTCGTACCCACATTGCTGCAAGCTGTTTTGCAACTGTGATAATAATGCCGGCCAGGCCAATGTTAAATCGTGCTCACAGGCCTTAAGGGAGAGGTGATTATTCTGCCGGGCGGCCTGCTCTGTCCTCTGACACAGCGTCATTAGCTGGCCTGCGCCAATTAACCCACTCATTGTTTTTAAACTATGGCTCAATCTAGCTATTTCTACAGAATCTAGAACGCTAAGAGCATGCTGCAGTTGTCCAATGTAAAGGTGTGCTTCATTACGAAAACCGACTAATACCGGACATACCGTTTCGACACTGTCGTCGCCATACATCTCGCTCAGTATGCTTAAATCAAGTACAGCCTTTGCTACCAGATTAGTCATCATCTACCTCGACCTCATTCTCCGTAATTTGAATAATGGGCCGGTTGCAGGTTTGCATCCACCAGTATGACAAACGTTTTAGCAATACCAGTACCTGACTATGATGTTTGATATTGATATTGTTTAATTCGAGGATATGAGGTTTTAACTTTTCCAACCGCTGATTAAACAGCAGCCAGAAATCACGCCGCTGCTCTTTATTTTTGATATTTTTCGCAATATGAAATAAATAATCAGCCGCCTCACAAGCTCGTTTGCGCTCACTTTCTATAGCTACCGCTTTACAATTATCAACAAAGACGTTGTGAAAGCAGCTAACATTAAAGGCGAAGTTGCGCAGCCGCCTATCGAGCTGAAAATAACCAGTTGTGGCACCTTCAGGCCATACTAAAAAATCTTTTTTGTCTGCGGTTTTGCTACCTGCATCACTTTGCTCAGCATCTTCGCTTTTACTTTGCGGTAACTCACGAACAATCGCCACACTAAAGCCCCGATCTGCAGGCGGCTCAGTGGTGACAGCACCCGCATCAGCCATCAGCTGCTTATAATGAGCAACAGGCTTTACCGTTTTGTGATGTTGTAAATGGTGTTGAATTTTTTTGGTTAGCTGCGCCGACGTTATCGGTTTGGCCAGGAAGTCGTTAATATCAAATTTGATACTTTGCTCGATAACATCACGGTAGGCATTACCAGAAAACATAATAATAGGAATATCGTATGCGGTATTGCTAAACATGCCAGCACGTACCCGCTGCACCAGATCTAAGCCTGAAGGGGCTCGCATTTCAATATCGGTGATCAGTAAATCTATCGACTCGTTTTCCAGAAACTCCGCCGCCGTTTTACCATCCAGCGCTTTAAATGCCCTGCACGAAGTAACTTTGTTGGCTACGCCATACAGGAAGTCACACATTAGTATGACATCATCAACCACCAATATATGAATATTTTTTGTTAACATAGTGAACTAAAACACCTGTGGTCTGATTAGATCTGAAGAGTTCTGAATAAATAAACGGGACTTCTACTGCGCATAAACCCTTGTAAGTATAGACCCGCTAATACCTATTTGATTACCAAATCAAAAAATTTATCCTGCGCCCGCCACAGCTATCGATATAAGCTAAATGAGTCATTAAAAATCGGCGGGAGCATCCACTATAATTTGCTGTGCGCTAAGGGGGTGACTAAAACGAATATGGCAGGCATGCAATAGCAAGCGTTCGGCGGCAGTAATTGCCTCAGGGGTACCGTATAAGGTATCACCTAATATCGGGTGGCCTATGGCCAGCAGGTGCAATCGTAACTGGTGCGAACGACCGGTAACCGGAGTTAACAACAGCCGGCTTTGTGCTGCACCGCTATCGCGGTTCAATACCCGATATTGGGTTAAGGAGGCTTTACCGGTAGTCCGGCAGATTTTATACAAAGGTCGGTTCGCCTGATCGGCGGTAATCGGCAGGTTAATTTCGCCACTTTTAGCTGACACCACTCCAGCTACTATGGCCTGATACTGTTTAGTTATGGTACGAGCCTGAAACTGCTTACTTAGTTCAGACAACGCTCTTTTGGTTAACGGCAATAACACAATGCCTGAGGTGTCATAATCCAGCCGGTGTACTACCGTCGCTGATGGCCATTCACATTGCACCCGGTTAATTAAGCAATCTTTGTTTGCCGGGTGCCGACCTGGCACCGTTAGCAATTTAGCAGGTTTACTAACAACAAGCAGTTGCTCATCCTGATATAACACCGTAAAAGGTTGATCAGTTGCTGGCAATACGGCTAAGTGGGATAAATCAATCATTATAAGGTCGGGCTCACTGCCTGTGTTTTGCTATTAAATAATTCGATTAATGACCATTATGCCTGATCTGCGGTTTGTCTGCAGCGCAAAATCCGCTATGCTGCAGGCCGTGTTTTTCGTAATAGTAAGTTATGGCAGACAATTTCCGTTATCAACCGCCGCAAACTCCATGGCTTGATATTTTATATCAGGATAAAGACCTTATCGTGTTAAATAAGCCAAGCGGCTTATTAACGAACCCGGGGCGCGGACCTGAGTTAGCCGATTGTTTATTCAGTCGGGTGAAAGCGCAGTTTGAACTTGCCCAGTTGGTTCACCGGCTGGACCTGAGCACCTCTGGCGTAGTGGTTATGGCGCTGCGCCGTAAAGCCGAGCGCGAACTTAAACGTCAGTTTGCCGAGCGGTTAGTTAAAAAACGTTACTTCGCTGTGGTCGCTGGTCAACTGACTCCTCCCTCTGGCAGTATAGACTTAGCGCTGACGGTGGACGAGCTGCAGCCACCGCGGCAAAAAGTCTGTTACCAAAGTGGTAAAGCGGCGTTGACGCATTATAAAGTCACACAACAATTTGCGCATGCTGCGCTGGTACAATTAAGCCCGGTAACCGGCCGTTCTCATCAGTTACGGGTGCATATGCTAGCACTGGGGCATCCGATCCTCGGCGATGCGTTTTACGCTCCTGCCAAGGTTTTAGCTGCCGCGCCACGTTTGCTGTTACATGCCGCCAGCTTACAACTGCAACACCCCTACTCTGGCCAACCGCTTGAATTTACAGCTGACACAGACTTTGTGTGCGCCAATGGCACGTTAAACTGGCCCAGCGAAGACATCCTAACCTAAAAGTATTGGTAAATTTAACCTGTCTGGCTATAGTGATTCTACCTGTCCCGGCACGTCCGTACGGAAAGGCACATTAATAACAATAAAACAGGAATTTACTATGAGTATGCTCAATGAGTTTAAAAGCTTTGCTATGCGCGGCAATGTGGTTGATATGGCGGTGGGGATAATTATTGGTGCTGCTTTTGGCAAAATTGTCTCGTCATTTGTTAATGACGTTATTATGCCACCCATTGGCGTACTGCTAGGTGGGGTTAACTTTCGCGATTTAGCGATGGTGATTCAACAAGCAACAGAAACGCAAGCCGAAGTACTGATTAAATATGGCATGTTTATCCAAAGCATTATTGATTTTATCATTATAGCTTTGGCGGTATTTGTCGGAGTAAGAGCAATGAATTCGATGAAGGCAAAAGAAGAAGCCAAGCCGGTGGAAGTGGCCAAAATACCGGAAGACGTTAAATTACTGGTAGAAATCCGGGATTTATTGAAAAAGCCCTAGCGGTTTTTTAACCAGGTATGTGACACAAAAAAACGTCTCTTATTGAGACGTTTTTTATTTCTCTAAGCACTGGGATTTCGGCAGCAATACCCGATTGTGCTCGTCGCAGCAACTCGCCCTGCTGCCTGCGGCAGGGCTCAGACACTCTGCGCCGACAAAATCCGGTTTCCTGCCTCATCACCGGTTTATCTACGACCTATAAGTTCTGCTCAAATAACTTATAAATGCGCCGGTACTCATCCAGCCAGCTGCTGGGCTGGCGAAAGCCATGTGGCTCTACCGGATAAATCGCTGTTTCAAAATCCTGCTTTTCCTGCTCAATTAAACGCTGCACCAGGCGCACCACATCCTGAAAAAACACGTTATCATCCACCATTGGGGCATTGATCAGTAACGGTTTCTGCAAACCCTGACTAAAATAAATCGGCGAGCTGCGTTCATACGCTATCGGATCTATGTCAGGAGTATTAAGGATATTCGAAGTATAGGGATGGTTATAATAAGCCCAGTCACTCACTGGACGCAGTGCCGCACCCGCCTGAAATAATTCCGGCTCTTTAAATAATGCCATAAAGGTCATAAAGCCGCCGTAAGAACCGCCGTAAGTACCAACACGCTTGCGATCAACATTGGCATTTTCTACCAGCCAGTTTACGCCATCGGCTAAATCTTCAATTTCCGGAGTGCCCATTTGCCGGTAGATGGCGGTACGCCAGTCGCGGCCATAGCCTTTAGACGCCCGGTAATCCATATCCATTACCACATAACCTTGCTGCGCCAGTAAGTTATGAAATAAAAACTCGCGAAAATAACCAGACCAACCTAAATCACTGTTTTGCAGATAACCGGCACCATGGTTAAAAATTACTGCACGGCGTGGCTCGCCTTGCTGATAATCGGCAGGGTAATACACTTTACTGAACACCGGTTGCTTGGTATGCGATGACGGCACCGCCACTATCTGAGGTGCAACCAGTGGTAATTGCTTAAATTCGGCAGAAACCGTATCCGTCAACCTGACAACTTCGGCGTTTGGAGAAGCCGCCATCAGATATAAATCTTCCGGCATCAGGTTGGTTGAATGGGTTAGTAACAGTTTTTGCTCATCGCCAGACAAGGTAAAATCGGTCATACCAGCCAGCTTCGTCAGCTGCTCAGTGTCTTTTGTGGCCAGATTTAACCGGTACACCTCATATACTCCAGGGTGCGATACGTTCGCTTTAAAGTACAGGTAGTTATCATCGGCGGTTAATGTTGGGTTACTGACTTCAAAGGTGCCACGGGTTAACTTTTCCGCTTTGCGGCCAGAGAGCGCTTTGCTGTACAGATGTGAGTAGCCGCTTTCTTCCGACAGAAAATACAGGGTATTGCTGCTGTTAAACCAGCCAAAGTCATTAAAGGCGTAGTTAACCCAGGCGTTATCGTGCAGGCGATGTTGTGGCACCAGCGCTTTCTTGTCAAAATCAACAGTGGCAATCCAGCGATCTTTATTATCGAAGGCTTTTAGCATGATCGCGACCTGCTCACCGCTATTGTGCCAACGCATGGCACTTTGGCTCCAATACCAGTCGGTCATCAGGCCAATGTCACGGATAATCTTGTCGCTTTTGTATTTCTCACCCTTTGCTTTGGCGTTTTCTGCTTTAACTTCAGCCAGCACATCTTCATTGTAACCCGGTAAACTGGTGTAGCTAAGCGGGTGCTGACTGCCATCGGTCAACGACACGAGAATTAACTTTTGCGGTTCAGGTTTAAAGTCATTCACCCGCCATCTGACAGGTTCTGCAGCAATATCACCGGTTTCGGTAATATAATTGGGCATAATATCCTTTTCATTGCGTGGCTTAGCTTTGCGCACCGCGACCAGTAAATAATCTGCTTTGGGCGATATGCTGGCATCAACAATTTGCTGATCCTTACCAAAATAGGCAGCAACCGGCGCTAAAGACGGATTTGCAGCACGAAGCGCGGAATTAGCCTGGTGCTGTTCACTTTTGTCACGTTGGTTTTTTGCCACAAACCCAATCAGTTTTTGCTGCTCCTGTGCCAGATAACCACTGGGTGCAGCAGGTGCTTTCGGTTTGTCTTCTGTTTTAAGGCTTATCAGCTCGCTGCTCAGGCCCGTAGTTAAGTCGGTACTAAAATAAGTCCAGCCCTGCCGATAAATCAACCGGTTATCCAGTAAAAACTGTGGATCTCTGTGCGTGATATTGCTGCGGGTAATTTGAGTTATCTGACCCTGAGCATTACGAACAAAAATATTCCCTTCAAATACCCAACTCTGCCACTGCCGATCTGCACTGTATTGCACATTGACACTTCCCATCTGATGTAGCTGGGACAACGGCACTGCGACACCATTATCATTGGAATTCAGCGGGCGCTGGTACCAGTCACGTACCTCACTACCTGGCCGTTTCTGCTGATAAAAAACCTGGCTACTATCCGGCCCCCAAAATGCGTTCTCTGGGGTGCGTCCCAACCAGTCCGGGTCAGCCATAATCTGTTCGAGCGTAAGTTTAATTGTCGGATCAGTCTGGTAAACCGGCGTGACAGCAACTGTTGTGTTCTGCCAGGTTTGCGGTTCTGTTTTGGCTAGCGCGATATTGCAATTAAACAACAACGTCACTGCGACGGTAGTAAGCAACGTTTGATGGAATATTTTCATATTTAGGGTCTTGTACTTAATTAACGACGCCCTGTTATACAAAGCCTTGAGGCGGAACGCAACCCGATGCGGCTGAATAGCAAAGATCTGAGCTGGAATGAGCAGCCGGGGAAATTAATGTCCGATAAATTTACAATTGGCCCCCACCAGATACTATGCCCAGTATCGGCATTAGCCTGCCCTTGAGGCATAGAATTGATTTTCTTATCAATAATCAGCAAATACTTATTTAGCGTTAATCTGGCATTAATTATGCGTAACATAACACGTAGTAAGGCAAGGAGCATC
Source organism: Arsukibacterium sp. UBA3155 (assembly GCA_002364615.1). GTDB lineage: Bacteria > Pseudomonadota > Gammaproteobacteria > Enterobacterales > Alteromonadaceae > Alishewanella. Next base: position 27,891 of record DEYP01000012.1, read on the forward strand.
GCTGTTGGCAACCCTGTCTGTTGAAACAGTTGTCCAAATCTATAAAGGAGTTTTCCATGACTTTAAAACGTAAGCTAGCGCTGGTCTTATCAACCCTGCTTTTGCTTGCTGCAGGAGCAGCACAAGCCGCGCTAATTCCATTTCAAACTTTTGTTGGTAATTACGGTGTGTCCACTGACGGTTGGGGGTCTACCAGTCAAAGTGGCACCATCAGTGCGCTGGTACCAAATGGCGCAACCGTGGTGGCTGCATACCTGTATTCTTCAACTTTTAATAACCCGAGCCTGGCTGGCGTTGGAGGAACTCTGGCTGGCGAAACAATAAATTACGATACTAACCTTGGAACGATTCCGGCACCAGCCTGTTGCAGTTTGACCGCGACCAGAGCCGATGTCACGTCGATTATAAAACCTCTTGTTGATGGTGGTCCCGGTGGTGTCTATAACTTTGATATCACTGAAACCTCTAACTTTCAGGATGGCTCAGCTTTAGTACTGGTATATAGTGACCCAACCCTGGGAGTATCGACTGTCGGCATACTAGATGGTTTTGCCCGGGTTGATGGCGACACTACCTCACTGAATTTTGCTGATCCGCTTGATCCAACCGCACCGGGCTTTTTTGCCCATATGATGCTGGGCATTGGCTTTAGTTGCTGCGGCCAAACCAATACTGTCGAGGTAAACGGTACGTTAATTACGCAAAATGCCGGCAATAACAATGACAGTGCAGACGCGTCCTTAAGTGATGGCAATCTGATTACGGTTGGCAGTTTTGATGACCCGTTTTCGCCATTAATGCCAGGATATGCAGAAGATACTGAACGTTACAGCTTAATTGATTACCTAAGCACCGGTGACACCAGCATCACCATTGAAACGACCAATGCAACCAACAATGATAATATCTTTTTAGCGGTATTTCATGTGTCGGGTGAAGCAGGCGTCAACGAGCCACCACCAGGTGTAAGTATCCCGGAACCCGCTACGCTGTCTTTGTTTGTGTTAGCCTTAATGGGTTTGCGCCGGAAGTTACTCAGTTAGCGCGGCTTTACTGAAATTAAAAATGCGCGGCAACACCGCGCATTTTTTTTACTTATACTGCACTTATGCCGCCACTTTCTCGCTAAGCTTGCCTAGTTGCTGCTTTGCTGCAGACAGTGCTTTGTCAGCCGCCTCTTCTCCCATATTTAAGCCTTCAGCATAAACGAAATGAAGTTGGCGCAAACCGATAAAATTGAAGAAGCTGGTAAGAAATGGTGTTTGACTGTCCGCTGGAGTGCCCTGATACAGGCCTCCGCGTGTTGCCAGAATAATAACGGGTTTGTCGGCCAGCAAACCTACCGGGCCATTCTCGGTGTATTTAAAGGTAACCCCTGCCCGTGCCAACCGATCTAACAAAGATTTAAGCTGAGATGGAATACCAAAATTATACATTGGCACACCCAACACAATAACGTCCGCAGTTTGCACCTGCTTAATCAGCTTATCGGAATGGCTGGCAAGCTGCTGTTGCTCTGCTGTACGGTCTGAAGCAGGAGTCATCCATGCCGCTAACTCTGTCATCATCAGATGAGGTAGCGGCGCGGCGTTTAAATCAATTTCGGTCAGGTTAATATCACTGCCAAGCTTGGCGGTAAAAGCCTTGCTCAACTTTGTTGAATTACCGTTGTCTCCGCTAATTGAGCTGTTTATTACCAGAACTTCTTTCATAGTTATCTCCTTTAAAGGTATGCGCTGATAATACATCATATTTATAGAATATAAATCGCATTAAAGTGGGCATTCCTTTCTATTTAATGGCTAGATAAGTTTTAAACCAAGGGCAATTAGCAGGCGTATAACCTGCAAATTCGAAAAACAAATGACAGCCGGGATACATAAATATGTTGGAAACTACCGAGCTAAAAGGGCATCATGATGCTTTATCGAAGCAGAAGCGAATAAGCCAGCGGATGACCATTAATAGTGAAAGCGAGACACGCACCGGGCAATGGGAAGACGCCCTGACACTGGTGGCGCTTAATCAGGACAAAGCAGCCTATGCCGAATTGTTCAGATATTTCGCCCCGAGACTAAGAGCATTTGGCATTAAGATGTTCGGTAATGAACAACAAGCCATGGAAATGGTGCAGGACGCCATGTTGAATGTATGGCGCAAAGCCCGTTTGTTCGACGCGAGTCGCGGCTGTGCTTCAACCTGGATTTTTACGATTGCCCGTAACGTCCGATTTGATATGTTGCGCAAAAAACAAAGCAGAAAAGACGATATTAGTGCTGATGACTTGTGGTTTGATGGCGATTACCCCGAGCAGGAAGGTAATAGCAGTGATAACTGGGACACTATGCTAATGAGTGAAAAGTTGTCACCGCATTTTGATGCATTACCGCCAGCACAGCGCATGGTTATGCAAAAAGTATATTTAGAAGAGAAATCTCATCAGGAAGTATCTGATGAACTGGCAATACCTTTGGGTACAGTGAAATCGCGGATAAGGTTGGCACTGGATAGATTGAGAGGGGCATTAGATGACACACGCAGTTAAATTTCATCCGGGATTAATGTTACTGGAACAATATGTTGAAGGTTCGTTGTCTGCTGACGTTGCCCTGGCTGTATCAGCACATATTGATTTGTGCCCACATTGCCAGCAATTAAGTCGCGATATCACTAACGATCAGGCCTGTGTGTTGACTGAACAGCAGGTAACGGCTCGCGATGACGTGCAGGAATGGAATCAGATGCTTGATTTTATTACCAATCAGCCAGTACTTGCAGCAAAGGTTCCGGCTCACGACAATATAGCGGCGCAAGTGGCAAACGTTACGGTTAACGGTAGGACATTTCAGATCCCAAGAGCATTGGCCCGGTTGGCTGAAAACCAAAACAAGTGGTTGCATCTGGGTGGTATCGCTACTGCCAAGTTGCCTACTGCAGACAAGCAGCATGTGTCTTTGCTTTATATCGACAAAGGCACTGAGGTGCCAAATCATACCCATCTTGGGTTAGAGATGACCTTAGTGTTGGCGGGTAAAATAGTCGACGAGAATGGTGAATATGGCGTTGGGGATTTACTGATTAATTCGCCTGACGATACTCATACACCCAGAACGCTGGCCGACGAAGACTGTCTGTGTTTGTCAGTACTCAGTGCACCGTTGAAGTTTAACAAAGGCCTGACGCGTTTATTAAACCCGTTACAGCAGTTTTTTTACTAAACAGGAAGTCTTAGCTTGGTGGAGCAAGCTTGGCGCCGTGCAAACGGCGCTTTTTTTTGCGTTTTCTATCAACACTTTGCCAATAGTATTACACCACCAATAGCGCTAACCACCAGTAAAGCTAAACCAATAGCGCCATACCGCCATTTAAATTATACACCGTATGAAAACCAAACCGACGTAATACCTTACAGGCCAGCAAACTACGATTACCACTACGACATACCAGTAACAATGGTCTTGAGGGTTCCAGTTGCCTGCTGATAAGTGCATCACATAACTTTGATAACGGCACCGCTAACACCTTATTTAGTGCGGGCAAATGCTGCTGTAGCGGCCCGGCGCTTTGCTCGTGAGGCTCTCGCACGTCAACTACCTGCAGTTCGGGCTGCTGTTTCAATACGTCGGCAAGCTCGGCTTTGTCTAACACCCGACTGGCATCGGTGACCGTAACCTCCACCAATCCGCAATAATAATGACTGGCTTGCTGCAATTTAGCGGTCTGGGCATTTAACTGTTGTTGCCATTGCTCAACAGGCTGGCCGGCCAGCACTTTGCTGAATAACTCACTTTCCTGTTTAGCAAGGTGCAAGGTTGTGGCAAATCGCTGTGCATAATCATGACTGGATAACAGCAAAGTATCCGGCTCAACCTTTGCAGCTAATGTCTGAATACTCTGTTGCAATTCGCTGGCATTACCTCCGGCTAAATCGGTACGACCTATCCCGCCGGGTAAAATTAAATCGCCGACAAATACCGCGACGACCCGTTGGCGATGCTGCAAAATAATACTGATCGCGCTGGCACAGTGACCAGGGGTCGCCATCCGCGTTAGCGAATAGTCAGCGAGCACGATAGCGTTAGTGCCCTCCGGCCAACCTGAATCGTCGCAGTTGTCCTGATAAAAATGTAATGCCTGACGCAGCAATAAGGCGGCATTTTGCTGTGGTCGCTCAAGTTGCAGCTCGTGTTGCAGCTCGTGTTGCAGCTCGTGTTGAAAGTCATCTTGCGAATGATGATGCGTTTCCAGAATAGCCAATAACTGCAGCTGGCGGCCTTGTACAATATTGATCATACGGTTTACCAGGGCTGGCACCGGATCAATGACCACAGCTTGCTTAGTCTGATCATCAATCAGCAGGTAGCTGCAGCTGTCTTCATGTTTTAACTGAAGCAGACCGTTGGCGTGGATCTCCAGCGTTGGCGTGGCATCCGTCACCACAAGACAATGCTTGTTAACCACCTCTTTCAATGCTCTGATCGCTTTGCAGGCGTCAGCGCATTCAATGGCTGTCATCGCTGGCCCAAAAGATAACCGGATGGCTCCCTGACTGCGCCACGCAGCCAACCCCATGGCATCCAGTACAAAGCTGCTGGGTACTTTTGAACTGCATGCGGAGCCACTACTTATCCGAATGCCCGCCGCATCAAATAAATCCATAATATCCTTACTGTAAAAACCGGGCACAGAAAAATTTATGGTCGTCGGGACAATATAAGGACGCTCGCTATTTAGCGTCAGCGCTGGAAAAACTGCTATTAGCGCATTGAGTAAATCGTCCCGGTAATTCCACAGTGTTTGCTCACTCTGAAACACCTTGCTATCGGTTTGCTGCAACTCGGAAAGTACAGCACCAAGTGCAGCAATCCCCGGTAAATTTTCAGTACCAGAGCGTAACCCCCCCTCCTGACCACCGCCGGCAATAAAAGGTTGATAAGGCGCACTGGCTCTTACATATAAAAAGCCGACTCCCTTTGGGGCATAGAGTTTGTGACCACTAAATGGCGCATAATCAATAGTGGTGGTTGCCAGATTAAGCTGCATTTTGCCCAGTGCCTGAACACAGTCGACCAGCCAGAATACGTCAGGGTTTGCCGCGCGGATACAATGCTCCAGCTCGTTTAGCTGTTGGCTGATCCCTGTTTCATTATTTGCTGCCATGGTACAAATAAGACCGGCAGCAGCAGCGTGCTTTGCAATAAACCCGATATCGAGCTGGCCGTTCTGATCGACCGGAATAGCGGTTACTGTAGCGTCCAGTTGCAACACCTCATTCCAGTGCTTTAAACTTTCGGGTACCGCTTTGTGTTCGGTGGCGCCATACAGCAGCAAGGTCTCGGCTCCCTTTCTGCCTTTAGCGCGCAGTGCCAATAACGCTGATACCACCGCACTTTGAATACCTTCAGTGGCGCCTGAAGTGAATACAATACGACCGTGACCCGCCCCTGTAACTGTGCGGGCCAGATTTCTGGCCTGCTCTAACGTTGCTTTGGCCTTAATGCCGGTGGTATGGCTGCTGCTGGGGTTGCCAAACTGTTGTTGCATGCACTGCATAGCCGCCAGTGCTGCTGCCGGCAAAACGGGCGTCGTCGCATTATTATCTAAATAAATTTCGGCAGGTCGGGGGCGTGGACTTATTTGTTTCGTTGTCATCTTCAGGCCTATTACACGCGGCTCTGCCGCTTATAGCTAAAAGAAATATCATATAACCCAGCATCATAAATGGCCGGGCCAGAAACAACAAGTAAAGCATGCGGCTGTTTTAGTCACTTTCAGGCATAAAAAAGGGCTGCACCTGGCAGCCCCAACCCTACTCAATAAGATCTTTCGGAATGTCTGGCCGCAATTCCTGCCAGATTTTACCGCTTTCAATCCCATATTTTCTGACAGCCATCACTACTTCATCGTGCTTTCCAGCTTCAGCATATTGCTTTAACTGCGCGTAAAACTTACGAGCCAACTCCCGGGCCGCCGGGTGAGAAAAGTAAAAACGGGCTATTTTGTTATACAGTCCACGGAAACCATTTAAAATCAGCACATATATCCGATTCGAAGAGTGTAACGCAAGTTCGTGGTTTAAATTATAATCAAACTCGGCAAACGCAGCTGGCGTGTCATCTAGCAGCTCAGCACCAGTAAACGCCGCGATCACTTCCTGCTGATGCGTTTTAATCGCTCCACGAATATAAATAGCACTGATATTGGTACGGGCTGACAATAAATCATCTACCAACTTAGGCATCTGATCTTCATCTAACCTGGCGAGGGTTTCAAGAATATTAAGCCCTGAAGTTTCCCAGTAATTATTTACTTTAGTCGGTTTACCGTGCTGAATGGTCAGCCAGCCATCACGTGCCAGTCGCTGTAGTACTTCACGTAACGTAGTTCGGGTAACACCAATCAATTCAGACAGTTCACGCTCTGCTGGTAAAATTGATCCAGGCGCAAACTTACCATTCCAGATCGAATCTACAATATATTCTTCAGCAAAACCGGCAGGGCTTTGCGCTTTAATCAGATTGGTCATGCCAGAAAATCCGTCAGGGTCATTATATAAGTTGACTGATTGTACCAGAGCGCTGCCAGTTAACAAGTCGGCGCTTAAAAATAGCCACGGTGATCCAACACAACAATTGTGTAATGCAGACAAATCCCTTAAATTAGCCAATTAGCTGATTGTAAAACGATTAGGAAAATTTATGCTGGCTACAATAAAAAAAATATCGCGCCACCGCTTGTCCTGGTTTTTGTTGTTATTAAGTACCCTGGCGTTACTTGCCAGCGGCTTATATTTTCAATATGGCCTTAATCTGCAGCCTTGCATAAAATGTATTTATATCAGAGCGGCCTTTGCCGGTATTCTGGTCGCTGCCCTTCTGGGAATGCTGGCTCCGCGCCAGAGCGTCCTGCGCCTGCTCGCCATCGGGTTGTGGATAACCAGTGCTGCTATTGGTTTTTATCACGCACTGGCATTAGTAAATATTGAGCAAACTATCGCCGCTGGTGGCTTTAGCAGTTGCGCGTTATTTGCTGAGTTTCCCAGCTGGTTGGCGCTGGACAAATGGCTACCCAGTGTATTTGAAGTGACCGGCAGTTGTGGCGCAGTAGACTGGCAGTTCGCAGGCCTGAGCATGGCGTACTGGAGTATGTTGGTCCTGGCCGCGTTCTTACTGACCGCATCGGTGGTGCTGATCGGACAGTTTGGTCGCATTTCCAATAACCCTTACCGCTAAGCCGTTTTTCATTCTGATAAACACTGATAAACAAAAAACCCCGCAACATGCGGGGCTTTTATTGGTGTCAGTTTTACCAGCAACGATTACAGAATTTCCAGCAACTCGACATCGAATACCAGAGTGCTGTAAGGGGCAATGGCATTACCTGCGCCACGCTCACCGTAGGCCAGGTCTTGCGGTACATATAAGCGCAACTTTGAACCTACAGCCATTAATTGCAACGCTTCAGTCCAGCCGGCAATAACACCTGAAACCGGAAACTCAGCCGGCTCGCCACGCTGATAAGAGCTGTCAAACACCGTGCCGTCAATCAGGGTACCGTGGTAATGCGTACGTACGGTTGAAGCAGTCGTTGGCTTTTCACCTTCAGCGGCTACCAGTACTTCATATTGCAAACCAGAAGCAGTAACGGTCACTTCAGCACGCTTAGCGTTTTCACTCAGGAACATTTCACCGGCTTCAGCCAGGGCCTTGGCTTTTTCCTGCTCGGCTGCCTGCATCCGCTCGCTGATCACACCAAATGCTGCGCGGATTTGATCTTCGCTCACTTCAGGTTCCTGCTCGTTGTAAGCTGCCGCTAAACCGGCTGCTACTGCAGTAATATCTAAGCCGTCGAATGGGTTGTCGGCTAATTGCTGACCCATTTGTAAACCAATACCATAGCTGGCGTGTTGTTCTAGCGTTGCATATTTATCAGACATAAATTCCACTTTTTCTGGGCTGCCGACAAAATAGCTTGCCAGGCAGCAATTAAATTCGGCCAACATACTAACCTAGTATGCGACGAATGTCTCGCCAACAGCGCTTATAAGGCCTGTACTTGCTGCCAGAGTTGTTCAACATGTGCCTGATCGTCACTGGCCAGCTCCCCGCCGGCAATGGCTTTTGTGAGACTTTGCTCTACCCATATACATAATTGTGGCTTATCGAAGGGCTCTGCTGCCACTTCCAGGCTACCCACGGCTAAATCGAAATGGCCCCGTAAATAACCGGCAGCGAATAGCTGATCGTCAGTAGCCTGTGGGATCAAACCATCAAAAAAATCGGCCACGGTATCAATATACTGCTCTGGTTTCGCTATTTGACTCATACTACTCCTCGTCCTGATACCCTAAACGGTAAATTACGTAGTCGTTATAACCGGTTAGCACATTAAGCAAACCGTGTAAGGCTTTATCTAATCTCTGATCACCAGTATCACTCAGCAATGGCCGGCCATTTAATTGTTGCAGTTTGGTTTTGGTGGCCAGCAGAATGATATTCTCCCGACCAATCGCTCTAATAACGGCCGGTGACAGCTGCTGATTACCACGACCAAATACGTGGCCCTGGCCACCGATAAGTGTAATCACTAACTTGCTGGGGTGCTCTGCCACAAGTTCCAGCAATTCTGTTGCCGTAACATCACTGGCAAGAAGCTTCCCGTTCTCGATAACATCGACACCCAGCAAGGTATTTGGCAAACCTAGCTCGGCCATGACTGCCGCCACGGTGCTGCCAGAGCCCATCACATAGCGGATATTGTCTTCCATTATGCTGGCAACATAGGCCGCTAAATCGTCCAGCACCAACTCTTCCGACTCTTTACCGGCGGCCTTAACGCTCTGCACATAGCGTAGCTCTGCTGGAATAAGCATTTCGCCATAGCGGCGGGCTTTTACCACGCCATCCCGAAATGCACTTTCATCAATGTCCATTACCGGTGCTTCAGCGAGGGTAACCAGCTCACCGCCAATAAGCCGTTGCACCAGTTTGCCCGCAGCCTGCGGTGAAATAGCATACACGCCGGAGTGAATTTTACAGCCCGCAGGAACGCCTAAGACCGTGGTGCTATCCGCCAGCACATTACACACATTGCGGGCGGTGCCATCACCACCGGCAAACAGCAGCAGGTCAACACCCTGTGCCGCTATCGCCAGCGCGGCCTGCTCAGTATCTGATGCCTCGGTCGGATACCGCTCAGGCGTATAACACACCTGATAATCCAGACCTAATTGCTGACATAAGTCCGCCCCCATGTCACCAGCCGCCGTGATCACATTAAACTGGTGCTTTACTGCCAGCAGCTGCTGCAATGCAACCTCGGTGCGCCGCTCCGCCATCGGCACGGCTCCCCGAGCCAACGCTTCTGCAGCCAGGCCATCACTACCTTTTAAGGCAACGCTGCCACCGAGGCCGGCCAGCGGATTAATAATAAGCCCTAAGCGAAATGGATTAATCATCAGGTTAGCGGTATCCGAAAGCCATTTAATAACTGGCGCGCATTGTAACGATTTCCCCCGTCCTTGCCCAGTCTTGCCCGTGTAAACTACCGTACGCAGATACGAATGCTGACTGGTTCAGCCAGCAAAACTGGTTTAGAGTACATCCAGGGTTGAGCAACCCACGAATTACTGTTTTTTTGTATTAAGCTTTACCTTAAGCACTATCAGGGGAAAATATGTCGGCACTTGAGCTGCAATTTCAGAAGCAAAAACATGCCTTTAATCTGTGTCCCTATCCAGACTATTCGCAGCGCCAGCAGCAGTTAAAGGCGCTGCGCCAGGCAATTGAGCAACACAGCGCTGCACTTTGCACTGCTACCAGCAGCGATTTTGGCTACCGCAGCAGCGATGAGACCCGCTTGCTGGAAATTATGCCGGCACTAAGCGGCATCGACTATCACCTGAAGCGCTTAAAAGGCTGGTTAAAACCAGAAAAACGGCATGTTCACTACAGCTTTATGCCGGCCAGCAACCGGGTAATGCTGCAGCCTGTCGGGGTAGTTGGCATTATTGTGCCATGGAATTATCCGGTTTATTTAGCGTTGGGGCCATTAATGGCTGCCATAGCTGCCGGTAACAAAACCATGTTAAAGCTGTCTGAATATACTCCGGCAACGAATAAGGTGCTACGCCAGATATGTCAGCAGGCACTTGGCAATGATGCCGTGGTTATTGAAGGTGATGCCGAGATTGCCGCGACGTTTTCCCGCTTGCCGTTCGATCATTTATTGTTTACCGGCTCTACTGCGGTCGGTCGAAAAGTAATGCAGGCCGCCGCCGCTAACCTGACCCCCGTCACGCTGGAGCTCGGCGGTAAAAGCCCTGTACTTATTGCGCCAGACGCCGATATTAAGCACATTGCAAAACGTATTCTATTTGGTAAAACCGCCAATGCCGGCCAAACCTGCGTGGCCCCCGACTATGTTTTAGTGCCTAAAGCAAAACTGGAGTTGCTTATTACCGAACTGTGCCAGGCATTCAAAGATTTTTATCCTGACTTTGCTACTACCCCTGACTACAGCTCAGTTATTAATACGGCGCAATATCAGCGCCTGACAGCCATGCTTGAGCATGCTATTCAAAGTGATGCCAGAGTTATTGACTGCAGTGGCCAGAGTCACGACCACAGTAAAGATAGCGAAGTAAGCAACAGCAAACGGCGGCTGGCGCTGCAATTAATTATTGGCGCTGATGACAATAGCAACTTAATGGAGCAAGAGATTTTTGGTCCTTTGTTACCCTTAATTCCCTACGATACCTTTGATAACGCTTTGCAATATATTCAGCAGCGGCCAAGACCGCTGGCGCTGTATTTAATGAGCGATGATAAGGCCACTGTACAACAGGTACTCAGGCAGACTCATGTGGGTGGAGTATGTATTAATGACACGCTGGTCCATGTCGCGCAGGATGATTTGCCTTTTGGTGGAATTGGTCCGTCTGGCCTTGGTAACTATCATGGTAAAGAGGGTTTTATGCGGTTTTCACATCAGAAAGCCATCCACAAAAAAGGCCGGTTTAATAGTGGCCGGTTTATTTATCCACCGTTTAACCGCAAAGTGTTTAAAGCCATACTAAGTTGGTTGACCCGTTAAATATCAGGTATCGCAAAAGTTTTGCAGCGCAGGGTGACTGGAAATACTTTCTTCACCGGCTTCAAGGAGCACTTCCCTGTGCCCCTTCAACCTGCGCAGTAACCATGCTGCTGTTGCGAAAGTACAGCAACGCAGGGTGGCTGGAAATACTTTCTTCACCGGCTTCAAGGATCACGTCCCTGTGCCCCTTCTGCCTGCGCAGCATCCATGCTGCTGTTACGAAAGTACACCAGCCACCCTGCTCTCATTTCTGAGTAAGCCTCAGTAAACAACAGCTTTTACTTTATATTCGCTATGTTTTTTGGCAGTTTTAACACCAACAGGCAAGCCAGCAACGCAAAACCTGCTGCGAAGATAAAGGTTTGCGCTGCCCCAGCACCATTTTGCCAGCTGAAACCTGCCAGATAAGCGCCGATAGCACCGCCACCGCCAAAAATTAGCCCGGCATAAATGGCCTGGCCACGGCCTCGCTGCGCTTTGGGGAATACTTGCTGAATAAACTGCATGGCGCAGCTATGGGCAATAGCAAAACTGCCGGCATGCAGCAACATACTTAACGCCAGCCACCAGACTGAGTGCGCCAGCAACGCGACCATTAACCAGCGAATGGCGGTTAAGCCATAACATATACCTAACAGGCTACGATAGCTGCGGTTGCGCATAATGCGTCCGGCAAAGTAAAACGCCACAATTTCAGCGGCCACGGCAAGGCTGATTAGTAGCCCTGTCTCGCTGCCGCTATAGCCTAAGTCCCGGCTGTACAGGGTAAAAAAGCCGTAAAATGGCGCAAAGCTGATTTGCATCAACAGTGCGGCGCCCATAAAAATCCATAACACCTTTTGTTTTAAAAGTTGCCGGTAAGACAATGCCTGGGTCGTGGCGTCATATGCCGGGGTCTGGGCCGGTAAATTAAACAGACAAAATACGAGCAGCAACAAAAACGCCAGCGCGGTAGCTGGCATAAACTCACTGCCATACAATTGATAAAACCAGCCCCCCAGCATGACCAACACGATATAGCCAACGCTGCCAGCAGAACGAATACGGCTGTACTGCTCGGTATCATTATTCAGAAATGAAAAAGTGGATACTTCCAGTTGCGGTAAAATGGCAGTCCAGAAAAAGCTAAATAGTGCCAGAGTGGCTAACAACAAACCAAAACCGCTATTGATAAAGCTGCCAAGCCAGCCAATACAGGCCAGCACGGCACCAAGCTGCATGACGGCTAAAGGCTTACTGCTGCGCTCTGCCAAGCTGGCCCAGACAGCCGGCCCGACAATACGGGTGGCGGTTACGATAGCCAGCATCAGGCCTATCTGGCGCGAGTCGAAACCACGGCCATCCAGAAACAATGCCAGATAAGGTACAAAAATACCCAACACACCAAAATAGGTAAAGTAGGCCAGCGCTAACGCTGGCCTGGCGGAGATTAAGCTCATAAGATCCTGACGAGCGAGATTACATTATCTGTTAGCGCTGGCAATATCCGGGGTAGTCACGCTTACTCCGGCGTTTTGCGCCCGATGGCGTAACAAGTGGTCCATTAATACGATCGCCAGCATGGCTTCAGCAATAGGTACTGCCCGGATACCCACACAGGGGTCGTGCCGGCCTTTGGTAACAATATCAACGACTTCGCCATCGATATTAATACTTTTCCCCGAAATACTGATGCTCGACGTCGGTTTTAACGCGATGCTTACCTTAATATCCTGGCCTGAGGAGATCCCACCCAAGGTGCCACCAGCATGGTTCGAGCTAAAACCCTGAGGCGTCAGTTCATCGCGATCAGTAGAGCCGCGCTGTTCTACCACCGCAAAGCCGTCACCAATTTCTACTGCTTTTACCGCATTTATGCTCATCATGGCATGAGCGATATCCGCATCCAGGCGGTCAAATACCGGCTCACCCAGACCAACCGGCACTCTGCTTGCCACCACATTAACCCTGGCACCCACTGAGTCACCGTCTTTTTTCAGCTGACGCATATATTCGTCCAGCGCGGTAATTTTATCCGGATCGGGACAAAAAAACGGGTTATTGCCCACTTCGTCCCAGATCAGTTTTTCAGCTTTGACCGGCCCTAACTGTGCCAGGTAGCCGCGAATTTCGATACCGCAATGTTCTTTCAAATACTTTTTAGCAATGGCACCCGCTGCTACCCTTACTGCCGTTTCCCGCGCCGAAGAGCGACCACCACCCCGGTAGTCACGGATCCCAAACTTATGCCAGTAGGTATAGTCGGCATGGCCAGGCCGGAACACCGCTTTAATGTTGGAGTAATCCTTGGATCGTTGGTCGGTATTTTCAATTAACAAGCCAATAGTGGCGCCGGTGGTGGTATCTTCAAATACACCGGATAATATTTTTATCTGATCTTCTTCGCGCCTTGCCGTAGTGTAGCGCGAGGTGCCAGGTTTACGACGATCTAAATCAAGTTGTAAATCGTCTGCCGTTAACGACATTCCCGGCGGGCAACCATCAACAATACCGCCGATGGCCGGGCCATGGCTTTCACCAAAGGTGGTAACTTTAAACAACTGCCCAATGCTATTGCCGGCCATTTAGATCTCCTCGAACAAGTGTTGATAAGCGATCAGTTGCGCTTTACTCAGCGCAAAAACACCAAGGCCACCGGCGGTGAATTCAAGCCAGTTGAATTGGACGTCTGGATATCTATCCTGCAATTCAACCATACTATTGCCAACTTCACAAATTAAAAACCCCTGCTCGGTTAAATGGCCAGCTGCCTGAGCCAGAATTCGGCGGGTTAACTCCAGCCCGTCATGGCCTGAGGCAAGTCCCAGTTCCGGCTCATGCCGGTACTCCTCAGGAAGATCGGCCATATCGTCAGCATCAACATAAGGCGGGTTAGTGACAATGAGATCATACTGCTGGCCAGAAAGGGCCTCATAGCCATCAGACAAAATCGGGTATACCCGATCCAGCAAACCGTGCTCGTTAATATTAATATCAGCCACGGCTAACGCCTCGGTACTGATATCAACGGCATCCACCTGGGCGTCTGGGAATGCATAAGCGCAGGCGATGGCAATACATCCTGAGCCGGTGCACAAGTCGAGTATTCGCTCCGGTGCTGCGGCCAGCTGCAACCGGCTGAATTTTTCATTAATCAGTTCAGCAATCGGCGAACGTGGCACCAATACCCGCTGATCGACATAAAAAGGCAAATTACAAAAATAGGCCTGATGGGTCAGGTAGGCGGCGGGCATGCGCAGTTCAATGCGCTGCGACAGTAAATCTACAAAAGCGCGGCGCTCTGGCTTCGTCAGCCTGACATTCAGCAATTTATCATCGGTCAGCGGGGGTAAAAACAAACAATGGGCCAATAACGCTGCGGCTTCATCCCAGGGGTTATCAGTGCCATGACCAAGGTAAACGCCGGCTTCGTTAAAACGACTTACCGCAAAACGCAGCCAGTCATGCACGGTAATTAACGCATCAAGCGCCTCATTAATATCAGATTCTGAAAACATTGGGTTTAATTCGACCATCTCAGTATTCGCTCTTTGTAAAAAATGGGCAGATTGTATAGACTTGCGCGATGCAACGAAAGAAGCTTTCTCCTCAAGCCCGTTTATCTGCCGAAGACAGCGACCTTTTCCGCCAGTCGGTTACGGGAGCTCGCCCGCTGTTGCAAGACAAGATAGCTCCAGTTACCAGAGCCAGCAAGAAAAAAGCCCGACCCAGCACGACATTCAGCCAAAATGAGCAGAACCTGTTCTTTTTCTCTGATGGTTACGAAGGGCTGGTCAGTGACGGAGGCTCACTATCGTATGTCCAGCAAGGTGACGACCCACGCCTGGCAGGTCGTCTGAAGCGCGCCGAGTTTCAGCCACAGGTCGTACTCGATTTACATGGGTTAACCCAGCTTCAGGCAAAAAACGAACTGGCAGGTTTATTGGCATACTGTCAGCAGCAGCAGTTTAACTGTGCCTGCGTAGTACATGGTAAGGGTCTGGGAATACTGGCGCGCAAAGTGCCAAACTGGCTTATTCAGCATCCTAACGTGCGGGCGTTCCATACGGCGCCCAAAAGCTGGGGCAAGCACGGAGCTTTAATACTGTTACTTAAAATTAATCAGCCCGACGATGAGCAACGCCAGTAGCGATCTTTAGCTGGTTATCAACGTCACGTCATGCGGTGCCACTTTTTCAAGTATGCGGCCACCCTTCGCTGGCTGATAATCAATACAACACAACGACGCCGTATTAAACACCGGCGTTTGTCCTGGCTGAGTTAGCGCTTCTACCAGAAAACTCACCAGTGGCATGTGCGATACCAGCAAAATACGGGCATCGGGTTGCTCAGCCAGTGTGGCGTCAATAACTGTCAGTATCCGGTCTGCAGAGCCGTCAGGCACAAGCTGACTTTCAGTTGTCAATTGACAGTCCGCCCCTTGCTTACTGAACATAATTTCGGCAGTCTGTACTGTACGCAAATAAGGACTAAGCCAGATATGAGTAAAGGGGTGATAGCAATTTTGCAGCCACTGCGCCATGTGCAATGACTCACGCTTGCCCATTGCAGTAAGTGGCCGCTGACTATCCAGTTCTGTCAACGGTTCTGCTTCACCGTGGCGCATAATAACAATGTTAACCATTTATATTGATACCGTACTACTTAGTCAGTGAGTTTTTGTTTGCCATTGTTAAAAAGCATACGCTGGGCAAAAATTGTGCGCTATGATAAAGAAAGTATGGCGTTAACGTAACTGCTATTAACGCATAACATAACGTCTGTTTATTACTAAATGCTATCAAACATCGGCAATCTTGCAGTACTACCATACCGACATAGGACTATTTTTGGAAAAAGTACATATAAAGCAAAGCCCCAACGATAACAGAGTCTATCAACACCTGACACTCGACAGTGGTCTTACTGTTTTGTTAGTTCAGGATAAAAATGCTGAAAAAAGTGCCGCGGCCTTAACGGTCAATGTCGGCCACTTTGATGATCCGGCGGATTATCAGGGCATGGCCCATTTTTTAGAGCATATGCTTTTCCTTGGCTCAGAAAATTTTCCGGAAGCGGGTGAATATCAGCAATTTATCAGTCAGCATGGTGGCAGTCATAATGCGTGGACGGGTACTGAACACAGTCATTTTTACTTTGATATCGATACACCACAGCTGCAGCAAGCCGTTGCTCGTTTTTCCGATATGTTTTGCCGGCCTTTATTTTCTGCAGCCTATGTTGAGAAAGAGCGCCATGCCATTGAAGCAGAATATTCACTAAAGCTAAAAGATGATAGCCGCCGCATATATCAGGTTCACAAAGAGACCATCAATCAGGATCATCCTTTCGCCAAGTTTTCGGTAGGCAATCTTAATACGCTGAATGACAAACCCGGCCAAACGCTGCGTGACGCTCTGCTGCGGTTTTATCAGCAACAATACAGCGCCAGCAGAATGAGTTTGTGTCTGGTTTCTCCGACGCCGCTATTAACCATGGCACAATGGGTAACCGACTATTTTGCGGACTTGCCAGCAGAGCTGCCGGCAAAAGCACCATTGAGCGTGCCGCTTTATAACGCTGAACATCAGACCATTTTATTAAATATTCAACCACACAAAGATTCCGACAGACTGGTAGCCAGTTTTGCGCTGCCGGACATCCACCCCTGGTATCCTCATAAAATCGTCAGCTTTCTGGCTTCTATTCTGGGCGATGAGGGTGATGGTTCGCTGCTGAGTTATCTGAAAGATGCCGGTTTAGTGAACCAGTTAAGTGCAGGTGGCGGTATTGATGGCAGTAACTATAAAGATTTCACTGTGTCGTTTGAACTGACCCGCGCAGGCAGGGCGAATATTGAAGCGGTACTGAAAGCCCTCTATAGTGCGCTGGCCACCATAAAACAGCATCCCCTACCTTACAGTTTATTTAATGAACGGCAAAAACTGTTGCATTGGTCATTTATTTATCAGGAGCCGGCCGACGCCCTGCAAACGGCTAGTCAATTGTCTGTTAATTTACAGCACTATCCGGTTGAAGATACCATTTTTGGTGACTACCGGATGGAATTGCCCGCTGAAGCGCTGTATCAGCAGCTACTAAGCTGGTTCAGACCAGACAATATGCGGGTAATGTTGATTGCCCCTGACGTACCGGTGCTGTCAGAAGCAAAATGGTATAACACGCCCTACTCTGTCACCCGGTTAAGTGACCAACTTCTGCACACCTTGCAGACAACCGGGCCGGTTGTCGAAATCAGACTCCCCAGCGCCAACCCGTATCTGACGGAGCAACTTAGCTTACTGGAAAAAAATGAACATATGGCCATACCGCAGCAAATCTGCAGTGCGCCGGGGTTAAGCATCTGGCACAAAGCTGATACTGAATTTAATACGCCTAAAGGCCATATATTTTTGCAACTCAGTCTGCCGCAAAGTATTGCGGATAATCATCAGCTGGCAACCAGCAGGTTATGGCTGGAGTTGTTCCAGGATCACATTAATCAGCAGTTTTATAATGCCACTACGGCTGGCCTGAGCTATAACCTGCACGTCCAGAAACAAGGTGTCAGCATTCATATCTCCGGCCTGGCAGCCAATCAGATCCAGCTGCTACAAAATATTTTGCAGCAAATAAACCACACTGAATTCTCAGAACTTCGTTTTAATGAAATTAAACAGCAGCTTTGCAGACACTGGGGTAATAGTAGTAAAAGTAAACCCGTCGCCCGATTATTCAGCCAATTGTCTGCATTGTTGCAACCCCTCAATCCCGAAATTGAGATATTAATTGCTGAACTGGAACAACTAACCTTCAGCCAGTTTTGCCAGTTCTCAACGCATCTGCTGGATAATGTTCATTTAGAAGCGCTGCTGGTAGGTAACTGGACCAGCACTAATGCCGAAGATCTGCAACAGATGCTGGCGACATGGCAAAGCCAGCAACATAGTGTTGGTAGTAAAATTACCCCGGTAACCAATAGCATTGCCGGCTTAGGTCCAGTCTGGATGCAAACAGAAACCGAAAGCGGCGACCACGCGCTGGTGGTGTACCTGGCGGCTAAACAGGCGTCTGCCGCACAAATGGCGTTGTTTATGCTGGCGAACCACCTGATGTCTCCTCATTATTTCCACCAGTTGCGAACCGAACAACAAATGGGTTACTTAGTCGGCACCGGCTATGTACCCATTAATACTCTGCCGGGTATGGCATTTTATATTCAGTCACCTAATTTTGATTGCAGTGCGCTGTATCAGGCGACAGTGGCATTCTTTAAGGAGTTTCTGGAACAAATAGAAGAGATGCCAGAGGAAAGTTTTGTTGATTTAAAACAGGGCTTAACAGCCCAGCTTGCTGAACGTGACAGCAGCCTCGGAGGCCGCGCAAAAAGACTCTGGCTGGCTCTGGGTCAAGATGATACCCAGTTTGATCTAACCAACAGAATCATTTCTGCACTGGCTGAACTGGACAAAACACATTTTACCGACTTACTCAGTGAACTGTTGGCTGATGATTATGACGTGCTCATTCTGGCTTCCGGACCTAACGATCAACACAGCCATATCAGGTCGATGAGCCGGGCTGAGCTCAGACAAAAAATTACGGTAACGTAAATTGATTTTGACACTGTTCCTAAACTTGGTTACCGTAAGCGCAATAACAATAAAAATGTTGTAATACGTGGGTAAACGTCACTTCTGTCGCACTAAAACGTCTGTAATACTGTTGGCTGTTCATCCCTGGGGGCTTTATGCCCTTAGCTGGGACAGCGTGCAGCCTTATGTGTTTTCAGCCGTATTATTTTTTGCCTGCGCGGCATTATTATTGGCTCATGCCAGCATTGTTAAAATGCGGCGTTATCATAAACGCTTGGCAAAGAGTGAAGAACGTTTGCGCCTGTCATTATGGGGTAGCGGTGATGAACTCTGGGACTGGCGTATTCATACCGGAGAATTGTACCGTTCCAGTTCCTGGTTAAAGCCGGTCGAACTAAAACCCGAAACACATGACTTTCCACCAAACAAACAGCAGATCCACCCTCAGGATTTAGACCGGGTCATCAACCTGCTGAACGATCACCTTAATGGCGGCAGCGCCTTTTTTGAAGCAACATACCGTTTGCGCACCGCTGAAGGGCTGTACATTTGGGTACTGGATCGCGGCAAAGTGGTGGCGTACGCCACTAACGGCAGTCCAAGCCGAATGACAGGCACCCTGAAAAATATCCATCAACTCAAAGAAGCTGAAGGCAGAATGCAACTGTTTGCCCGCTGTCTTGAAAACATTTCAGATGCGGTGCTAGTGTGTGATACCCAGTTCAATATTATTGAAGTTAACCCGGCGTTTAGCAGCATTACCGGCAAGCATCGCGATGAAGTTATTCGCAGCCGCTTTGAATTGTCGCTGTACCCCAGTCGTTTTATGCAGGACATTCAGCTACAACTGGCAAAGCACGGCCGTTGGAGTGGCGAAATACGCGAGCAAAAAGAAAATGGCGACATCTACCAGGCAGAGCTGGCGTTTGATGTTATTAACGATCAGGAAGGAAACCCGCAGCAATATGTTGGCGTGTTATCAGATATAACTGATCGGAAGCTACGTGATGCAGAACTGAACCGGCTGGCGAACAACGACACTCTGACCGGCTTACCAAACCGGGCGGTATTTATGACAAAACTGGCCAGTTTAGTCACCGTTGACGCTGTACATGCATTGCTGGTGTTCGATTTAGATAATTTTAAGAAAATTAATGACTCACTGGGCCACGAGCTGGGTGATGCCCTGTTATGTAAGCTGGCACAACGACTGCACGGCGATCCCCGATACCAGAACAAACTTTACCGGCTGGGCGGCGACGAATTTGCCGTGTTGCTCAACAACACCAATGACATTCATTCTATCACCTCAATGGCCAAAGGCTTGCTGGAGCAGATTAACCGGCCGTTCTTCATTAGTCAGCATGAACTGGCTGTCACCAGCAGTATTGGTATTGTATTGTTTCCGGATGATGGCAACGACCCTCAGGCATTACTTCGTAATGCTGATACGGCTATGTATCATGCCAAAAATGACGGCGCCAACCGCTATCTGTTTTTTAATGACAGCATGAACAAGCAAGCAGTAAAACGGTTACAGGTTGAAAATTTAATTCGTTACGGTTTAAAAGAAGATTATTTTAGCGTTTATTATCAGCCCAAAATGGACATTCTTACCGGCAACATCGTCGGTATGGAAGCGCTGGTGCGTTTTATTACGCCCAAGGGCGGTCTGGTGAGCCCGGCCAGTTTTATTCCGGTAGCCGAAGAAACCGGACAAATTGTTGAGATCGGTGCAGTGGTGCTACGAAAAGCCTGTGCCGATGTTAAAAAATGGCTGGCACTTGGCCTGTTTCAGGGTCGGGTTGCCGTTAACTTGTCTGCCAAGCAATTTATGCTGCCCAATCTGTGCCAGCAGATCGACGATATACTCGAGCAATGTGAGCTGCCTTCCTATCATCTGGAACTTGAAATTACCGAAGGCACCGTAATGCAGTCGCCCAAGCTGGCGATAGACATGATGAAAAAACTACGGGCCAGGGGTATTCACTTGGCAATGGATGACTTTGGAACGGGCTACTCTTCACTGGCCTATCTGAAACAATTTCCATTAAATACCCTGAAAATTGACAAAGCGTTTATCGATGATATGGATAATGCCAGAGGCAGGAACATGGTCGATACCATTGTTACTATTGCCCACAATTTAAGTTTAAATGTCGTTGCTGAGGGTGTCGAAACCAAAGACCAGTTGGATATGCTGCGTAAGTTACGTTGTGAGACGATTCAGGGGTTTTATTATAGTAAGCCACTGTCGGCCGAAGATTTTGCTGCTTTTTTATCAGCACAGAAGCAACGGCCGCGGTTGTCAGCCATACCAGGTTAAAGGTAGCTTCAGATTAACCGCTATAAAAAAAGCCCCGCAGGGCTTTAATCAGAGTCGGTTTCGACGTACGAAAAATCGTCCGCACCGTCTGCAATACGCTTTTTACCAAAAACCGTATGAAACTTTCGCTTTTCGTTCAGGCGTTGCTTGTATTTAATCCAGGTTTTTTCATAGGCGGAGCTCGCTTCTGCTTCGCCCCGGCAAACCAGAATAAAGCGTTGCTCTTCCTCGTTTACCGGTTCACGTGCACCCTGCTCCAGCTGTTGCATCGCGAAACCATGTTTTTCCAGCAAATTACCTTCTGCCAGAGTAAAGCGCCCGGACCGCGTAAACCCACGAGGGAAATTGCGGTCATCGAAAAAGCGACGAGTAGCGACAAAACTTTGCTGCATCACTTTTTTCCTCTAATGTCGTTGAATATAAAGCCAGCCTGTTTAAACTGTGCGGAGTATGGTTAACAATATTCCTGTCGTAAAACAAAAATTTTTTATTGACACGATAAATAACTTTAAGGCTAAACCTTGGATACTGAACTGCTAAAGACCTTTCTTGAAGTGCAGCGTACCCGCCATTTTGGTAAGGCGGCTGAAAACCTTTATTTGACCCAGTCTGCCGTGAGTTTTCGGATCAGACAGCTAGAACAACAGCTTGGCGTTAATTTGTTTAGCCGCTACCGGAATAATATTCAGCTTACTGCTGCCGGAGACCGGTTGTTACCTCATGCTCAGGCTATGCTAACCGCATTACAACGCGCTAAGCAAGAGGTTGCATTAAGCAATAAACAAGCACAACAACTGTCTGTTGCCGCCACCGCAAACGTCTGGGACAGCTTTTTGCTACCGGGGTTTATCGAGGTACAGCAACATTATCCGCAGCTTGCCTGGCGTGCAGAGTCACTGGGTACGGAACAAATAGGCCGCTTATTGCTGGAGCGGAACCTGGACCTGGCCGTGGTATTTGACCCACCCAAAGTGGATGAGATCCAGGTTGAGAAACTCGATGATATTACACTTATTGCTGTGACCAGTGGCGATCACAATAATTGCGACAGCGCTATGGCGCAACACTATATTTTGATGGACTGGGGAACATCATTCGATATTCAGCATGCCAAGTACTTTGCCGACATGCCACCGCCGATGTTACGCACCGGCAGCGCGAAAATTGCTTTGTCAATGCTGCTACATAGCCCTGCAACAGCTTATCTGCCGCAGGTTATGGTGCAGCCACTGTTAAAGAACAACAGCCTTAGAACAGTAGACAATGCGCCACAGATGAGTAGAGAATTATTTGCGGCGACGCTGCATCAGGCAACTAACGAGCCGTTGTTGCAAGATATTATTCAGCAATTGCGCCAGCACATCAAAGGTAAAGCCGCTTAAGGCCGGAACAAACTGCTGTTTCTGCCTCGCGTTTTACACAGCAATAATCGCTTATGGCTGTTAAACAACGGTAATAGAAAAGGACCGGTAAACAGGGCTGCCACCGCCCATTGTAACGCTTGCATGCCACTGCGCAGCGCCGCAATATAAACTCCAAGAGCCACCATCAACCATACTACAGGTACTAATAACACTACCCCATCTCCACTACCAGGTTTTCGCCGCAGCTGGTTATTATACCGGCTGCGGCTGTTGCTAACTGTTAAGCTTTAGTTGATTTATTGCAACAGCTACGGATAAAACCGGCTGCCCTGCTCTGCCATCGTCAGCAGACGACTGCAAGGGGCAAAACGTTCACCGTGTTCAGCTTCAAACTGGCGCAGGCTGGCCACCAGGTTTGTCACGCCCAAGGTATCGATATAGCGGAATGGCCCACCTAAAAACGGCGGAAAGCCAATGCCAAAAATAGCACCAATGTCACCGTCACGTGCTGAGGCAATGACCCCCTCATCCAGACAGCGCACCGCTTCATTCAGCATTTGCGCAGTACAACGCCTGGCAATATCATCACCACTTAAGGTACCGGCAGGTGTTACGCCCAGCACGTTATACACGCTGCTATCGACCGTTTTGGACCCTTTTTTCTCATTTTTACCGTACTGATAAAAGCCTTTAGCAGATTTTTTACCCTTGCGACCGTCTGCCAGCAACTTGTCAAAAGCGGCCGGAGGAGCAAAGCGCTCACCTAATTGCTCGGTCAGGATAGGAGAGATTTTTGCGCCAACATCAATACCCACCTCATCTAACAGGGTCATTGGCCCTACCGGAAAGCCGAATTTCACCAGGGCTTTATCTATTTTCTCTATCGGCTCGCCAGCCAACAACAGATTTGCAGCCTCATTCATATACAACGCCAGGATCCGATTAACATAAAATCCGGCACCGTCTTTTACCACAATAGGAGTTTTGCCTTGTTTGCGGGCGAACGCTACCGTAGTGGCAATCGTCTGATCAGATGTTTTGGCGTGGGCGATAACCTCAACCAATGGCATTTTGTCTACCGGAGAAAAATAATGCAGACCAATTACGTTCTCTGGCCGTGCTGCCTTTGCTGCGATTTGAGCAATAGGCAGCGAGCTGGTATTACTGGCGAAAATGGTATGCTCTGCACAGTGCTGTTCTATATCGGCAACCATTTTTTGCTTTAAATCCAGATCTTCAAATACCGCTTCAATCACTAAGTCAACATCATGAAAACCACTGTAATCAGTGCTTCCTGTCAATAGTAGCAATTGCTTCTGCATTTCTGCTTTGCTGATAAAACGACGCTTAAATTTCTTTTGCAGTAAATCATAACTGTATTTAAGAGCATTACTAATGCCTTGCTCATTAATGTCTTTAATTCGCACCGGCACACCGGCTTTGGTGCTGCTGACGTTAGCAATACCACCGCCCATCAGACCACCACCGAGCACAGCGGCTTTTTCAACTTTTTGCGGCTGGGTTTTGCCTGCTCCGGTTTCTTTTTTCATCTGGGTGGTTGCAAAAAACAAACTGCGAAGCGCCGCCGACTCTTTGGTCATACACAGCTGACCAAAGGCTTTGGCTTCAGCTGACAGCCCTGCCGCGTAGCCGTTGTCCTGCCCTTTGCGCACAACTTCAATAATCCGTACCGGCGCCGGATAATTACCCTGAGTTTTCTTCAGCGTTTGTTTCAGTGCCTGCGAAAACAATATATTGCGCCCTGGCCCGGTGTTCTCCAGCAATTTTGCCAGCATACCTTTGCTTTTCGCTGCCGTTTTAGTGTTGCCCTGCAATGCCCGTTTCACAGCCGCTTCCAGTAAAATACTTACCGGAACCACTTCGTCAACTAACCCGGCTTTTTTAGCCTGAACCGCCCGCAATTGCTTACCGGTTAGCATCATATCCAGCGCTTTTTGCACCCCAACCAGCCGCGGCAGGCGTTGTGTGCCGCCACTACCGGGTAGTAAACCCAGCTGTACTTCGGGCAAACCCAGTACGGTTTTTCCTGAATCCGTTGCTATCCGGGAGTGACAGGCCATTGCCAGTTCCAAACCACCGCCCAGGCAAGGGCCATTAATCGCCGCCACCACAGGGATCTTCATCTGTTCCAGCCGGTCAAACATTTGCTGGCCCATTCGGGCAATATCTTCAGCCTGCTCTGCCGTGTCACAGCTATCCAGCATAGAAATATCGGCCCCAGCAATAAAAGAATCCTTTTTACCGCTGATGATAACCACACCTTTGACGCTGCTGTCGCTTTGCAGTGTATTCAGAATGGCGTCAATTTCATCGGCAAAAGACGCCTTAAGCACATTCATGCTCTCGCCAGGTATATCCATTGTAATTACGGCGACATGGTCGTCCCGTAACGCCATACTAAAGCTGTTTTGTTGTTTCTTAGTCATTATTCAGTCTCCACTATCATGGCAGCACCTAAACCACCCGCTGCACACGCTGTGGTCAACCCAACTCCGCCGCCGCGACGTTGTAGTTCATTCAAGGTCTGCACTATTAAGCGAGTGCCAGTGGCTGCAAACGGATGGCCATAGGCCAGTGAGCCACCATTGACATTAAATTTGTCCATATCAATCTCGCCAATGGCTTCACTGCGACCAAGCTTTTCTTCGGCAAATTTGCGACTGGCAAACATTTTAACGTTAGCCAGTGCCTGAGCGGCGAAAGCTTCATGCATTTCAATTAATGTCAGGTCATTGAGGGTCATACCTGCCCGGTCCAGCGCAATAGGTGTCGCGTAGGACGGTCCCATCAGCATATCTTCATGAACGCCAATAGCAGAAAACGCATAGCTGCGAATATAACCCAGCGGTTTGTAACCTAGTGCTTTGGCGCGACTTTCTGTCATCATTAACACTGCTGAGGCGCCATCTGTCAGTGGCGTGCTGGTCGCAGCGGTGACCGTGCCGTGATTGCGATCGAATACCGGACGCAGCTTGGCGTACGACTCCAGCTTAGAATCCATCCGGATGTTATTATCAATATCCAGAAATTTACGGTAAGGCTCAACGTGGGCGGTCATTACCTCACTGGCCATTAAACCATTTTGCCAGGCTTTTGCCGCCAGGCTATGAGAGCGATGCGCTAATTCATCCTGCGCGGCACGGCTAATACCATGGGTTTTTGCCATTTGCTCTGCGGTATCACCCATTGACAAGCCTGTACTGTATTCCGCTACTGCCGGCGGCACTGGCATCAGATCTTTTAAACCAAGACGACGTAAAATACTGAATTTCTGGCCAAAGGTTTTCGCTTTGTTCATATCAACCAATGCGCGGGCCAGTTTTTTACTGACACCGATAGGCAGTACTGAACTGGAATCGGCACCGCCGGCAATGGCGATCTCGAGTGTTCCGGCCATCATCGATTCCACCACACTGGCAACTGACTGAAAACTGGTCGCACAGGCCCGGGTAACGCTGTAGGCATCAGTATGCACACCCATTCCGGTGCCCAGCACAATCTCCCGCGCAATATTAGGTGCTTCCGGCATTTGCACAACCTGACCATATACCACCTGCTGCACCAGAGCTGCATCCAGCTCACTGCGAATAAGCAGTTCATTTACCACCAATTTAGCCAAATCCAGCGCCGAAACACCGTGTAGCTCGGTCGCTTGTTTCGCAAAAGGTGTACGCAACCCGGAGACAATCGCTATCCGATCACCACTGCGGGTATGAAGTTTAATAGGCGCTGACATAGCTTTCCTCTTGTTTGGCCCGGCATAGGTTTAATCCGGGATAGTCGAAACAAAAACAGGTCTGACCTGTAAGTATATTTTGATTGTAACGGCAGTTGCGGCTAATTAAAACACTTGTTTTAATGCAAACGGAACCTTATTTAGGTTATAACGTCTTAGCCTAGCTGCTTTTATAGCTAACTGCGCGAAAAACAACTGAAACTTTTAACCAAAAGACTTATATCACTATGGTAAACGCATTTTCCGCCTTGAAATCCTATCTGGACAGTCAGGTGTTAGGCCAACCTGAGCTTACTGAAGGTATTTTATTAGCCTTGCTGGCTAATGGTCATTTACTGGTAGAGGGCCCGCCAGGCCTGGCAAAAACCCGGGCAGTCAATGCGCTGGCTCACGGGGTAGAGGCAGAGTTTCACCGGGTCCAATTTACCCCGGATTTACTGCCAGCCGATTTAACCGGCACCGATATTTACCGGCCCGAAACCGGTCAGTTTGAATTTCAGTCAGGCCCGCTGTTTCATCACATTATTCTGGCAGATGAAATTAACCGGGCACCGGCCAAGGTGCAATCAGCGTTGCTCGAAGCGATGGCAGAAAAACAAATTACGGTTGGCCGCACCACTTATAAATTGCCTGAATTGTTTCTGGTTATGGCCACCCAAAACCCGTTGGAGCAAGAAGGCACTTATCCGTTGCCGGAAGCCCAGCTTGACCGTTTTCTGTTGCATCTGAAGGTTGACTATCCTGATGCTGCAACCGAGCGTGAAATACTCAGATTAACCCGTAATGAGGCGCTGAGCACAGCGCAAAGTCAACCTGCTGCTATTAGTCAGGCTGACATATTCAGTGCTCGTCAGGCAATTTTAAAGCTGCATTTGGCAGACAGTCTTGAAGAGTATATTGTGCAATTGATTATGGCCACCCGCAACGGTGCTGCATACAGTCCCAAGCTGACATCCTGGGTAAGTTATGGTGCCAGCCCGCGAGCAACCATTGCGCTGGAGCGTTGTGCACGGGCTAAAGCCTGGCTGGCAGACCGTGACTTTGTTACCCCGGACGATATACAGGCGGTGTTTCACAATGCACTGCGCCATCGGCTTATCTTAACCTACACGGCTGAAGCAGAGGGGATCACCACCGACGATGTGCTGACTGAAATCCTTAACTGTGTACCGGTACCCTGAATAGCCCTATGAACACCGCGTTTTCTGCCAACGAATGGCTAAAGCAATTAAGTGCCGACGGCAGCTCTGTCGAGTTGCCCGAATTACTGTGGTACCAACGCCATACTAAGGTACTGAACCTTAAACCCTCGATCAATATCCACAGTAAGCTGGCGGGTACCTATCTGGCGCGCAGCAAAGGCCGGGGTATGGAGTTTGACGAAGTACGGCATTATCAGCCGGGGGACGATGTTCGTACGATCGACTGGCGGGTAACGGCGCGCAGTGGCAAAGTGCACACCAAGTTATTCCGGGAAGAAAAAGAGCGGCCGGTATTTATTCTCACTGATTTGACTGACAGCATGCGATTTGGCAGCAGTTTATTATTTAAATCAGTGCAGGCGGCGCATCTGGCTGCCGTTATTGCCTGGCATGTAAAAGACCATGGCGATAAACTCGGCGGACTGGTGTTCAGCAATCAGCACCATCGCGAGTTAAAACCGCAGGGTCGCAGCCATGGGGTGCTTCGCTACCTGCAGGCGCTGCAACAATGTCATCATGGCAAAACCAACACCAATGGCTTAACCCTGACGCAGGCTCTGGGCCAGCAACGGCGACTGAGCCGCCCTGGCAGTCTGGTGTATATTCTGTCGGACTTTAATCAAATCGATGAGCAGGCGCTACGGCATATCAGGGCTATTAGCCAGCATAACGAAGTAACCTGTTGTCAGATTAGTGATCCGCTTGAACTGGCAATACCAAGCGCAGCCAATGGCATCGCGGCCGTGCGCAACAAACAGCTGGTGGTAAGTGCTGAGCTGGCTGACGCCGGCTTACGCCTGCGTTACCAGCAACAGCAACAGCAACGACAACAGCAACTGTCGACCTCACTGGCGCAACTGGGCTGTAAATGGCTTAACATCAGCGCTGGCGAACCTGTAATCCGTCAGCTGGAGCAAATTCACTATGGCCGCTAAGCAACAATTACGAGAGCAGCTGGTGGATATTGCCGAACCCAGCTACCAACTTGCCTGGCAAATACCACCAGGTGCTTATATTTTACTGGCCCTTGCCATAATAGCTTTCGCATATGGCAGCTGGTTGCTGTACAAGCGCTGGCGTTTTTTAGGCGCTAAACGCCAGGCAATAGCCCTGCTTAACCAGTTAGAGCCTGAAGCCACCAGTCAAATTAACCAGCTGCTAAAGCGAGTCGTCAAGCATTATGCTCCGGCTCACCCGGTGCTGACCGCCAGCACCTTGCAATGGCAACACTTTTTACAACATTACCTGCCTGCAACTGCCCTGCCTGATCTGAACGCGCTGCTTTATCATACCGAGGTCAACCCAGAGCATCGCCGGCAATTCTATCAGTTTGCCGGCAGCTGGCTACGCAGTCTGAAGCCGGCAACCGTGACTAGCAGCCAACAGCACGATTATCCGGAGGAACCGGCTGATGTTTGAGCTGACATACCCCTGGCTGACATTACTGCTTATTTTGCCTTTTTTCTTCAAGAAACGCCGCCAGGATAGTGGCGATGCGCTGACATTACCCGCTTTG
This sequence comes from Arsukibacterium sp. UBA3155, assembly GCA_002364615.1. GTDB lineage: Bacteria > Pseudomonadota > Gammaproteobacteria > Enterobacterales > Alteromonadaceae > Alishewanella. Next base: position 56,724 of record DEYP01000012.1, read on the forward strand.
GCCAGATTGGCCGCGAAACAGCAACCGAGGCCGGGTTTAAAACGTCATTTTGCCACGTTGCCGCATGCGCTGATTTGGCTGCTGCTGGTGCTGGCGGCGTGTCAGCCCCGTTGGCTCGGCGAACCGGTTACCCTGCCCCAGCAAGGCCGCGATTTAATGCTGGCCATTGATTTATCCGGTTCGATGGACATGAGTGATATGGTGCTGGATGGCCAGGCTATGAACCGTTTAGCGGCAGTAAAACGGGTCGTCGGTGATTTTATTGTGCAACGTAAGGGAGATCGCCTGGGTTTAATATTATTTGCTGACGCGGCGTATCAGCAAACACCACTAACCTACGATCTTGCGACGGTCCAAACTTTTTTAGATGACAGTCAGTTAAAGCTGGTTGGCCAGCGCACCGCTATTGGTGAAGCCATTGGCCTGGCCGTCAAACGCTTAAATGAATATGAAACCAGTAATAAGGTGCTGGTGCTGTTAAGTGATGGCGCCAATAACGCCGGTAATATTCAGCCGCTGGAGGCCCTGGCGTTAGCCAAGGCTGCCGGGATCAAAATTTATACGGTTGGCGTGGGTGCTGAACAAATGGTGCAGCAAACCATTTTTGGCCGGCGCACTGTTAACCCGTCGCAGGATTTAGATGAGCAATTACTAAAGCAGATTGCCAGTGAAACAGGAGGCCAATATTTTCGGGCACGCAGTCTCGGTGAACTGGCGCAAATTTATCAGTTACTTGATCAACTGGAACCCATCAGCCGCGATAACCTGACTTACCGGCCGCAGCGCAGTTTGCTGCACTGGCCACTCGCGGTGGCATTACTGTTATCTTTTATGCTGGCAATCCGGCGTATTAACTGGCGGAGGCTGTATGAACCTGCTCGCTGATTTTCACTTATTGCGCCCCTGGTGGCTGCTGGCACTGCTGCCTGTTGTCGTACTGTGGCTGCTTTTACTCAGCTACCGGCAACAACGCAGCGCCTGGCAAAGTGTTATTGCCCCGCACTTACAACAACTGATGCTAAGTGGCTCGCGGGTAACTAAACGCAACCCCCTGGCGCTGCCAATCTTGTTTATTTGCTGGCTACTGAGCACCCTGGCCCTGGCCGGGCCCAGCTGGCACAAGCAACCACAACCGGCGTTTAGCCTTAACAAAGCCACCGTACTGATTGTTGATATGTCCATGTCGATGCGCGCTACCGATATGTCGCCTGACAGGGTTAGTCAGCAACGATTTAAAGCGCTGGACTTTATTGATGATCTCTCTGAAGGCGAACTGGCCCTGATCAGCTTTGCAGGAGATGCCTTCGTTATTTCGCCTTTAACGCCCGATTTCAACAATGTCCGGTTACTGCTCAATGAGCTTAAACCTGAATTAATGCCAGTGCAGGGCTCTAATATTGAAGCGGCGCTGCAGATGGCAGACACTCTGTTGCGTCAGGCCGGCCATAGTCGCGGCGATGTCGTGCTGTTTACCGATGGTTTTGCCTCTGCAGACTACCAGCCAATTATTACCCGGTTAGATAACTGGCCGCACCGGCTATCGGTACTGGCATTTGGGACCGAACAGGGTGCTCCGGTACAACTTGAAGACGGCCAGCTGCTAAAAGACAGCCGCGGCGCGGTGGTGATCCCAAAAGTACCGTTGTCGCAACTGGCAGCGCTTGCACGCAAGGGCCGCGGCAATTTTGCCGTTGCCGGCAGCACTAACAGCGATATATCCGCTTTGCTGGGCACGATTAACAGCCCGTCTGAGCGACCGGCTGAAAATAGCGGGCAATTTGCCGGTGATCTGTGGCAGGACAATGCCGTCTATCTGGTATGGCTCCTGTTACCCCTGGCATTATATCTGGCCAAACGAGCGCCGGTACTGGTGTTATTACCGCTGTGTTACTTGCCAAACGCAGAAGCTGCAGTCTCCGGGATCTGGCGTGACTTATGGCAAACCCCGGCTCAGCAAGCGATTACCGATTACCGGCAGCAAGATTATCAGCAGGCGCAACAGAAGTTCACCGATCCGCTTTGGCAGGGTAACGCTGCATATCGGCTGCAGGATTATGCCAGTGCCGAGCAAGCATTTAAGCAAGCCGCGCAGCAACAACCGAGCGCAGATGCTTATGCTAACCTCGGTAATAGTCTGGCGTTGCAACAAAAATATGACCAGGCTATGGCCAGTTATCAGCAGGCATTGCAACTTGATCCTGACCATCAGCAGGCAAAACAAAATGCTGAGCTGCTAAAGCAGATGAAACAACAACAGAACCAGCAGCAACAGAATAGCGAACAACAGGACGGTGAACAGCAGGATAGCGAATCATCTGCTGAGAGCGGCGACAATACAGCTGAATCTGAAGGTAACAGTCAAGATCAGGGGCAAAGTAAGCCAGAACAATCTGATACGCAGCAAGATCCTGCGCAGCAAGGTTCTGAGAATAATGACGCCGGCGAGCAATCGAGCCAAACTGAAAACGATGAGCAACAAGCTGAACCATCCCAATCGGCAACGGATGCAGCGGCGCAGGAACTGGAGCAGCCGAATCCGACTGAGTCTGAGCAACAAAAAGCTATCCGGGAGAAGTGGCCTAATGCCAGTCTGGAAGAACAGCAACAACTGGATAATTTATTACGCAAAGTTCAGGACGATCCGGGTCTGCTATTGCGCAACCGGATGAATCTGGAGTATCAGAAACGCCGTCAATTCGCTGTTCCCAGAGGAGTAGAGCAAGAATGGTAATACGTAGTCTGTTATGGTCCCGGGTAGCACCCGTTATGCTGCTCAGCATGTTATTGGGTACAATGCTTAGCACGCCTGCGTTTGCCATAAGTGAGTTAACGGCTCGTGTCGACAAAAACCCGGTTATGCTCGGTGAAAGCATTGTGCTCGAGGTAACCGCAGATAGCAGAGTGCCTGCCAACAGTATCAATTTCAGGGTACTGGACAGTAATTTTACGGTTATGGTGCCTTCGGTAAACCAAAGTACCCGTGTCATTAACGGCGACGCAAGTCACAGCACCACCTGGACCGTGACCATGCTGCCTAAAACCAGCGGCACCTTTACTATACCCGCTTTTACTATTGATAACGTCAGTAGTAAACCACTGTCTGTTGAGATTGTGCCGGTGCAGCAGGGTTCTGGCCAGCTGCGTGACGTATTTCTGCAAAGTGAGCTAAGCAGTAACAACCTGATGGTACAGCAGATGGTGTACTACGATGTCACTATCTTTTTCAGTGGCGATATTCAACGAGGCAGTCTGACCGAGCCGCAACTGGATGACGCCCTTATTCAGCAGGTTGGCCAGGATAAAGAAGGAACAGAACTGATTGATGGCGAACGGTATCGCTCTATTACCCGGCGCTATGCCATCACACCACAACGCAGCGGCGAGTTCATTATTAGCCCCCCTACTTTCACTGGTGATGTGATAGACCGGGAAAGTGCCCGGCAAAGCTACTTTGCCCGCAGCCGCACTATAGTGCGCGAAGCTGAAGCATTGCCAATCACAGTACAGGCTCAACCAGCAAGCTATAGTGGTGACTGGCTGGTTGCCGGGCTGGTCACGCTGAATGAGGAATGGCAGCCGGCGCAAACGCAATTGCTACAAGGAGAGCCGGTGACCCGGATCATTACCCTGTCAGCGGTTGATGTCGCAGCCAACCAGTTGCCGGAGCTTAACATCAATCTGCCGGAAGGGTTTCGGGTTTACCAGGAACAACCTCAGGTTAAAGGTGCAGAGCGGGCCGGCCGCTTAGTCGCACAAAAAGTGATTACCAGTGCCATTATTGCTAACAGGCCAGGTGAATATGAATTGCCAGAGGTGAAAATAAGCTGGTGGAATAGCCAGACCAACCAACTGGAGCAGACAGTGTTACCTGGCCGGACCGTTCAGGTTCAGGCTGATCCAATCCAGCCCGAGAGTACAACCGTGTCGCCCCGCGAACCCACCCAAGCCTCACCCGCTACCGCAGCTTCGCCACAATCAGGGTCGAACTGGCGCTGGAACTACACCAGCTGGCTGTTGGTCACTGGCTGGCTATTGACCGTGATCCTGGTTGCCTGGCACAAAATGATTTGGCAAAAACGTCGCGATCATCAGGCTTCGTCAGCCACTACCTCAGGTCACAAAGTGTCACACTTTGACAGTAAAGCGTTACGGGCCGCCTGTAAAACGCACCATAAAAATGCTGCGAGCGAACAGCTTCTGCTTTGGGCCCGTCACCATAAAATTTTAACACGAGGGTCTTTAAGTGCACTGTGTGAGCGCATCAGGCCTGGTGCGTTGAAAGAGCAAATAGCGCAACTAAATGCCGCACTTTATGGCGATAGCGCCGCAAACTGGCAAGGCGATCTGTTGTGGCAGGCATGGTCAGATTATCAGCACCATGAAGCGCCACCAGCAGCCACAACGGAATTGCCCCCACTCTACCCGGAGCAATAATGGGTGATGTGCCCGCTAACGCACCCATGAAACAGCGCCGGCTTTAGCCGGCGTTGTCTTGTTTATTATAAAGCACTGGTAAGCCCGGGTTCATCTTGTTAGCATAAAAACAAATAATAAGGAGTCTATGCTTTGGAAACTGCAACTATTTTTGCCCTAGGTATCTATTTTGCCGCCATGATAGGAATTGGCTTATACGCCTATCGCAATACTGATGAAGACGTATCAGGTTACATGTTAGGTGGCCGTAAATTGGGGCCAGGCGTTACCGCACTGTCTGCTGGCGCCTCAGATATGAGTGGCTGGATGTTGATGGGATTGCCAGGTGCAATGTACCTTACCGGCCTGAGCAGTGCCTGGATAGCCGTCGGCTTGTTAATTGGCGCGTACATTAACTATCTTGTGGTTGCGCCAAGACTGAGGGTATATACCGAAGTGGCCAACGATGCCATTACTATTCCTGATTACTTTGAAAAGCGCTTTGAAGATAAAACCCGGCTACTTCGGGTCGTTTCATCGCTCGTTATCGTCGTTTTCTTTACCCTTTACACCTCATCCGGGGTAGTTGGCGGCGGCAAACTGTTTGAAAGTTCGTTTAACTTAAGCTATGAGCTTGGTTTGTACGTTACAGCCGGAGTCGTCGTTGTTTATACGCTTATTGGCGGCTTTATGGCGGTGAGTATGACCGACTTTGTCCAGGGCTGTATTATGTTCGTATCGCTGGTGCTGGTCCCGGTGGTCGCACTGGATCACCTGGGTGGCTTTAGTGAAGTTAAACAAGTCGCAGAAAGTATCAACCCCCAATTAATTAACTGGGTAGGCGCGTCATCACTTGTTGCCATTATTTCCGCATTATCCTGGGGGCTTGGATATTTTGGTCAGCCACATATTATTGTCCGCTTTATGGCAATTCGTTCCGTTAAAGATATTAAAACGGCGCGTCGCATTGGTATGAGCTGGATGCTGGTCACCATTGTCGGGGCGTTAATGACCGGCTTTGTCGGCATTGCTTATGTTGCCAAAACCCAGATGACATTAAGCGATCCTGAAACTATTTTTATTGTGTTCTCACAGTTTTTGTTTCATCCCTTTATTGCCGGTTTTTTACTGGCCGCTATTTTAGCCGCCATTATGAGTACTATTTCTTCACAGCTGTTAGTAACATCCAGCTCACTGACAGAAGATTTTTACAAAACCTTTGTTAAACGTGATGCCACTCAACGAGAGCTGGTGTTAGTCGGTCGCATATCAGTACTTGCCGTGGCATTAGTTGCCATTGCACTGGCTTACGATCGGGACAGTTCAGTCCTGCAACTGGTAAGTAATGCCTGGGCAGGCTTTGGTGCCGCGTTCGGACCGCTGATTATTCTCAGTCTTTACTGGAAACGAATGACCTTTGCCGGCGCGTTAAGTGGCATTGTGGTAGGCGCGGTGACTGTTTTAATCTGGATTTATGCACCGTTTACCATTAACGGCGCCAGCTTAAGCAGCACACTATACGAAATCGTTCCTGGTTTTATTCTCAGCACACTGGCGATTATTATCGTCAGTAAGTTTAGCCAGGGCCCTGCGCCGAGCGTACTGACCATGTTTAACAAGATGCAACAACAGTTGGCCGATCAGAGATAGCAGACCAGTTACCCACAACGCAATAAAGTGCTACCGCGTTGTGGGTAAAATTTGCTAAATTACTTTAAGAAACTATTTGAGATACCTGCAATATGTATTTTTATGCTGCGCGCCAACCTATTCTCGACCGCAATAAAGTGCTTTACGCCTATGAGTTACTGTTTCGTGACGGCCTGAGCAATGTTTTTCCGGAAATTGATGGTGATGAAGCCACCTCACGAATGATTGAAGGCAGCCAGTTTAGTTTTGGCTTAGATGATTTTCTTGGCGACAAACCCGGCTTTATCAATTTCACGCTTGAGACGCTGCTGAAAAAATACCCCAGTATGCTGCCCAAAGAGCAAGTGGTGGTAGAAATACTTGAGACGGTACAACCCGGAAAACGGCTGTTGGCAGAATGTCAGCAATTGAAAGAACAAGGGTATACGCTGGCGCTGGATGACTATATTCATCAGCCCGTTTGGCGTCACTTTTATCCTTTTATCGATATTATCAAAATTGACTTTCGCAGCACCGATATCGATACCATAAAACAGGTGCAGCAATCGATTGTCGATTTTCCGCATATTAAATTACTGGCAGAGAAAGTTGAAACTAATGAAGAGTTTCAGCAGGCTCTGGATATGGGTTTCTATTACTTTCAGGGTTTCTTTTTCTCGCAACCAGAGATGATGCAAACCAAAGCACTTTCTCCGGCACAAATGACCCTGGCAGAATTGTTATACGAAACGTCCAAAGCAGAAATGGACCTGACAAAAATTACCGAAGTTTTTCAACGTGACGTCAGCTTGTCATACAAATTGTTACGCTACAGCAACTCTTCAATTTTTAAACGCCGGGCTGAAATCGAAACGATTAAACAAGCACTGGTTGTGTTGGGCCAAACCGAATTAAAAAAATTCTTATCGTTACTGTTTACCGCGCAAATTAGCAGTGATAAACCTGCCGAGTTAATGAGAATGTCGATGACCCGGGCCCGCTTTGCCGAGGGCTTAGCCAACATTGATGGCAAGGTAGATACCGGCAAGGCGTTTTTAACCGGCCTGATGTCACTGATGGATGCGATCTTGGATGAACCCATCGCCAGCGTAATGGAAAAGCTGCCGCTGGCGAAAGAAATTAAAGACGCGTTGGTAGAAAACAGCGGAAAACTGGCGGAATACTTAACCCTGATAAAATATTATGAAACTGCGCAGTGGCAACAGGCAAATCAGGCAATCAACCAACTGGGTATTGCCAGTGACAAAGTACCAGACGCCTATCATACTGCGGTGCAGTGGGCGAACGAACAAATGAAGGCCTTAGGAGATTAACTCTAAGGCTCTGTCATTGTGTGATAGGCCGTTAACTATTCAAAGCTAACGTATTGAGCCACTTTTGCAGCCAGTTTATCACCAATGCCTTTCACTTCAGTTAACTGTTTCTCGCTGGTTATCGGGCCTTTTTCCTGAATATAAGCCAGAATTGCCTGAGCCTTAGATTTGCCAATACCCGGTACCGCTTCCAATTGCTCAATGCTGGCTTTATTCAGATTTAACTTCTGCTGTTGTGCTGCTGTTGCAGTTTGTTTATCCAGAGAGGTGCCTGGCTTTGCTGCCAGCGTTTGGTTTGCCGTTACGGTCAACCCGGTTAACAACAATGCAATGATTACATTTTTCATTAAATATTCCTTTCCATTTTTTAGCTGCGTCCCTGCAAAACAATTGGTAAACGGTTCAGCCACTACAACTGTTCAGATTGGTCCTTTAAACAGTGGCCCGGCAACGAACCCAGGAAAGCAACATTTTAATACCAATCAAATTATAAGTTAGCCTTTTATTTTACTTTTGCAAATATTATTTAACCTTTTATTTTAGAATATTTCAATGTTGCTACTGTCTCTATTCAGCGACAATTAATGCTGTCTGGCATAGGCTAGCGCTAACTTGAAATTTAAAGTTTATTGTTGCGTTCAATATAGTTAGGTAACATACAACTGAACACAAATGTGGAGAATCGTATGCTTCGTTCCCTGCTGTTGCTGATAATGCTGTCGGTGGTAACACTGACACCTGACGCCATGGCACTTGGTAAACAACAACCTCAGGTTACTAAAGAGCAAGCGGCCAACCTTGCTCAGCAACGTTTCCCCGGCAAAGTGTTAAAAGTACAAACCGAAAACCGCCACTACCGGGTGCGCTTAATTCAGGCAGATGGCAGAGTAATTACCGTACTGGTCGATAATCGTACCGGCCGGGTTGAAAGGGATGATAAATAATGCGGGTACTAGTGGTTGAAGATGAAACATTATTAGCTGATCAAATAAAGCATCAGCTAGTCCAGCAGCAATTCAGTGTCGATATCGCACAGGATGGTGATGATGGCTGGTTTAAACTGGCTGAATATCCCTACGATTTAGCGGTTATCGATCTCGGCTTGCCTAAAATGGACGGTTTAAGCCTTATTCGAAAGGCACGCCAACAAGAAATTAAAACACCTATTATCATTCTGACCGCCCGTGGTAGCTGGCAGGAAAAAGTAGAAGGTCTGGACGCGGGTGCTGATGATTATTTAACCAAGCCATTTCATGGTGAGGAACTACTGGCACGATGTAATGCTTTAATTCGCCGGGCTGCCGGACAACCGGACCCTACCCTGAGTGCCGGCCCGGTGTCGCTTAATAGTCGAACGCAACAGGTGTGGCTGCATGAAGACGAAGTGAGCCTGACTGCCTATGAGTATAAGGTCCTTGAATACTTTATGCTTAACCCAAGCAAAGTTATTTCTAAAACTGAATTAACCGAACATATCTATGATCAGGATTTTGATTTAGACAGCAATGTTATTGAAGTTTTTGTGCTCAGACTTCGCAAAAAGCTTGATCCTGATGGCGAATTAAAGCCGATAGAGACGCTACGCGGTCGTGGTTATCGCTTTAACCTGACTATTAGTTAAACATGACACTGTCACTCAAGCTTCGCCAGGGCTTGGTCAGCATCGTATTGTTACTGCTGCTGTTACCAAGCTCTTTTATTGCCATAGACCAGGCGTTTTTCACCCAGCTGCTCACCAGTGCAGAGCAAAAGCTTGAAGTGCATATGTATGCCATGCTGTCTGATCTGAAAATCATTGATGGTAAAATTGAGCTGAGCAATAACACCCTGTCACCCGATTTTTTCCGACCTGATTCTGGTTTAAGTGCCTATGTAACCAGCGTTGATAACAGCGATAATAATGCTATTGTCTGGCAATCGGACTCGTCATTAAGTCAGAATTTCAGCCCGCCTGATACCAATCTGGTACCGGGTGAGCATTCGTTTTATTCTTATAGCAGCGCCAATGAGGAATACTGGCTATTAAGTATTGCCCTGCTGTTTGATTCGGGCGAGCAAACCCGACCATTAGCGATTCACATTGTGCAAACTAATACCATGTTAATTGCCCCGTACCTAAGCTTTCGCAATACCTTACTTACCTGGTTTATCTGGATTGCAGCGGCATTAGTGCTGTTAAGTGTGCTGGCGTATTACTGGACCACCAAGCCACTGAGTAATCTCGATCAGGAAATCAGGAAATTAGAGGGTGGCGAGCAGGATCATCTGAACGGTCAGTACCCGGTAGAACTAACCAATATCAAAGAAGACTTAAATTTACTGCTGGCCAATCAAAACCGGCAAAAACAGCGTTACCGCAACCACCTCAGTGATCTGGCTCATGCATTAAAAACTCCGGTAGCGGTGCTTAAAACCTCTGCCTTAAGCGAGCAACCCGAATTAAAAGAGCAACTTGACCGGATCAGTGCCATGATCGAGCACCAACTGAAACGCGCCAGCAGCTCTGGTCAGGATATATGGAAAAAACAATTTGATATCCTGCCCCATGTGGACAAACTATGTAACGCTTTGCAAAAAATTTACCGGGATAAAGAGTTACATATTCACATTGACTGTGCAGAGAATGCCACATTCCGGGGCGATGAAACGGACTTAATGGAAATACTGGGTAATTTACTGGATAACGCCTGTAAAGCCTGTCAACGCCAGGTAAAACTAACGGTTATACAAAACCCGCTCAATTTAATTGTTGAAGATGATGGTCCGGGAATTGCCAAAGATGCCAGGAAAAAGCTGTTCGAACGCGGCACACGGCTCGACACCTACAAAGATGGACATGGCGTTGGCCTGTCTATTGTTGCTGAGTTAGTCTCGTCTTATTCCGGCGGTATGCAAATTACCGACAGCCCAATGGGTGGCGCCCGTTTTGAACTTATTTTTCCTGAATAGCACACAGCGCATTAGTTTAGACTGAATAACACTGATCGCCCCGCCATTCCCTACCGTAAGCTTTAAAAATATTCTGAGGATTAACGATTATGGAACTAAACCCCGCCACCATTAAAATTAAAAACCTTCGCTTACGCACCTTTATTGGCATTAAAGACGATGAAATTAATAATAAACAGGATGTGATCATTAACGCCAGAATCCAGTATAGCGCCAACAATGCTGCCAACAGCGATGATATGAATAACGCCCTGAATTATCGCACTATTACCAAGCAAATAATCGAGCTGGTTGAGATGAACCGCTTTAGTCTGCTTGAGAAGCTAACGGCCGATGTGTTAGCGCTTGCCAGTGCCCATCCGGCAGTGCGCTTTGCTGAAGTAGAGATCGATAAACCGCATGCGTTACGTTTTGCTGACTCCGTGTCGCTGACCCTGTCTGTGAACAAATAATAAAACAGACTATAGTCCGCTATACTTAGCGGTAACAGGCCAACATACAGGAGCATTTCATGCGTATTTTAGTTACTGGTGGAACAGGTTTAATTGGTTCTGCGTTGCTTAAATACTGGCGTGACCAACATCAGATAACGGTGTTAACCCGCCAGCCTGTTGCCGGTTTGCAACAAAACGCTGCACTGAGTTATATCAATTCTCTCAAAGATGTCGACTTTAACCAGCTGGATGCGATAGTTAACCTTGCTGGCGAACCGATAGCCGACAAAAGATGGACCGATAAACAAAAAAAGCGTATTTGCGATAGCCGCTGGCAGCTTACTGAACAACTTACCGAGTGTATTCAGGCAGCAACAACGCCACCGTCTTGTTTAATTAATGGTTCTGCTGTTGGTTATTATGGCCGCCAGGGTAGCGAATTTATTTGTGAAGAACACAGTGCGTTTTACCCCGAGTTTAGTCACGATATCTGTGCTCGCTGGGAAAATATTGCCCGTCAGGCAAGCAGCGAAAAAACGCGGGTATGTCTGCTACGCACCGGTATTGTGTTATCTGATCAGGGTGGTGCACTGAAAAAAATGCTGCCGGCATTTCGGTTTGGCATGGGTGGGCCACTCGGCAATGGCCAGCAATACATGTCCTGGATCCATATTGATGACATGGTAAAACTGATCGACTTTTTACTTAACTCTCCCACCCTGCAAGGGCCGTTTAATGCGGTTGCCCCTAAAGCCGTGACTAACAAACAATTTAGTCAGGCACTGGCAGAGCGGTTAAACCGACCAGCAAAACTTACTATGCCCGCCTTTGTGCTGCGGCTGATGTTTGGTGAGATGGCTGACATTCTGTTATTCGGACAACGGGTAGTACCGCAACAGGCACTGGATGCGGGTTTTAAGTTTGAATATCCAAAACTGCCAGCAGCGCTGGCAGATTTAGATATTTAACCGGTTTAGCACGGGTTAGCTTTGAATAACCCGTCTGATAAGTACCGCACCAGGTATCTGCAGTAACCGACGCAATTGCCACCAGCCCAACAAACTAACAGCGACAATGCCAATAACCGGTCCCATCCACCATAAAGCAAAATGGAACTGAAATGGCATATCAAATACCCGTTGCTGCAATGTCATTAACAGCAATTCCGCCAGCACCGTCGCGAACAATCCTGCCAGTGCTCCCAGAAACGCGAACTCAAGCAACAGCGCATTGCGTAAGAACACATATTTTGCTCCCAGAGTTCTTAAAATTGCCAGCTCCTGCTCACGTTGTTCCAACGTTGCCTGTACCTGAGCAACCAGTACCAGTGCGGCAGCAAGCGCAATAATGACCAGAATAAAGCTTAAGGCAATGGTTACCTGAGCAATAATATCGTTAACCTGATTTATAATGGCATCGACACTGATGACGGTCACCGTTGGCATTTGCCGGGCTAACTGGTTTATCAGTTTACCGCTGCCTTGTTCCAGATAAAAAGCAGTAATATAGGTTGCCGGAAACGTTGCCAGCACATCAGGGCTTAATATCATATAAAAGTTAGGCTGCAGGCTGTTCCAGTCAACCTGACGAATACTGGTGACCGTGGTTGAGATCTGCTGCCCGCCAAGCGAGAAGTTAAGCGTATCGCCAAGCTTTAATTGTAAGCGCTCGGCGATTTCCTGTTCTACCGAGACTTCTGCAGCAGTAGTGTCGGTAAACCACTGTCCTTCAGTAATTTTATTATTGGCAGGTATCTCAGCCAGCCAGGTAAGGTTTAACTCACGCCCGACGCCAACCCGTTGTTCACTGCGATCTTCTTTTGAGGCTTCCTGCTGCAGTGTTTCATCATTAACGGTAATTAACCGGCCACGCACTACCGGATAGAAAGGTTCTGGCTGAAGGTTATTTTTTTGTGTAAAAGCAGTCACCTGCGCTCTCTGCTCTGCGCTAACGTTAACCAGGAAATGGTTAGGAGCGCCTTCAGGAATTTGCTGTCGCCACTGGCCAATTAATTCAGCCCTTAAAAAATACAGCAGTAACGTCAGAAAAATGGCCAGGCTAAAGGTGATCAGCTGAAAACTATTGGGCCACAACCTGCGCCGTAAATTAGCTAAAGCAAGGCGGCCCGCGCTGCTTTGTCCTGCTGCCACCGGCCGGGCCAGTTTTACCATTAACGCGGCAAACCCCAGCAAAATAGCAGCAAATAAGCCGCATAGCAGAAACAGGCCAACACTGATCAATAGCTCGCCACTAAACAGCCACATTAAACCCCATATAGCGGCTGCGCCAAACAGCAATTGCCATTTATCCAGTTTCATCGCTACTGCAGGCTGCTTTAATACTTCGATAGCAGGTGTTTTCGCCAGCTGCCATAATGGTCTGGCAGCAAACAACAGCGCGCAGATAATACAGGTCAGGGTTCCCAAAAACAGAGGTCTGACACTAAACTCGGTTCTATAATCACTAATGTACTGACTAATACCAAACTCAGCAGCAAAAATCGCCAGCTGACCGCCCAGCAAACCCAGTACCAGACTAAACAGCACCACTAAACACAAATGGCTGCCGTAAAGCAGTCTGGCTTTGGCCGTGGTGGCTCCCAGCGCTTTTATAATGGCTACCGCCTGAGTATGTCGCTGACTATAGCGACTGGCAGCTACTGCAGCGGCACATGCCGCCAATACAATACCTAACAGGCCGGCCAGCAATAAAAAGCGCTCTGCCCGCTCCAGAGCGCTGCCAATAGCAGATTCGCGGTCAAGGTTTCGCCAGCGCTGATGCACACTCAGCATCGGTTGCAGTTGTTCTGCCAGCTCATCTAACGCGCTGGTACTACCGGCAAATAAATACCGGTAGCTAATGCGGCTGCCCGGCTGAACTATGTTAGTATTTGGCACATCAGCCAGGTGCATTATTACCCTTGGCGAACCGCCGAATACGCTTAGAGGCGCATCAGGTTCGTTGACAATAACCCCGCCTACCACCAGCCGGGCTTCTCCAAGCTCAACCGTATCACCGGGATTAACCTGCAGTAAATCGAGTAAACGGGCTTCAAACCATACTTCACCCGGCGCTAATTGCCCGGCAGGACCAGAAGTAATGCTTGCCGAGCGGTGCAATACTAAATCGCCGCGCAGCGGGTAGGTGTCACTGACGGCTTTGATGGTGGCCAGTTGCATTTGCTCGCCGGCAAATAACATCGAGTCAAATTGCATCTGGCGGGCGGTTGCAACATTAAGCTCGCCAGCTACCGCAAACAGGGTGTCATCAAATGGCTGACTTGATCCCAACACTCTGTCTGCTGCCGTAAACTGGGCACTACGTTGTTGCAGCGCACTTTTCACGCTTTGGGTAATGCCGCTTAAACTGACAACAGAACCTACCGCCAGAAACAAGGCAAAGGCAATGACCCATAATTCCCCCCGCTTTAGCTCACGCCAGAACAAGCGACCTGCAATACTAGCCCACATTCGCTGTATCCTCTGCTGCAGGCTCTGACGCCACAAAGCGACCCGAGCGCATCTGGAACTGGCGCTGACAACGCTTGGCCAGCTCACTATTATGAGTAACCAGTACTAATGTCGTGCCCTGGCTGTCGTTCAGTTCAAATAATAAGTCTTCAATCATTTTGCCAGTTACTGCATCCAGATTGGCTGACGGCTCATCGGCAAACAGAATGGCAGGCTTAGTTATAAACGCCCTGGCAATAGCAACCCGTTGCTGTTCACCACCGGACAATTGTGATGGAAAAAAATCTGCTCTGGCGCTCAGTCCCACCTGCTCTAACAGTGCCAGCCCACGCTCACGGGCCTTTCTATCACCCGAAAGCTCAGCGGGCAGAGTCACATTTTCCAGCGCGGTTAAACTTGGCAACAATAAAAACGACTGAAACACAAAACCCACATCACGGGCTCTTACGCCCGCCCTTTCGTCTTCAGACATGTTGTGTAAGGGGTGACCCGCCATTTCAATTTCACCCGCGCTTGGGGTATCAAGCCCGGCCAGCAAACTCAGTAAGGTCGACTTGCCTGATCCGGAAGCGCCTACTATTGCTACAGTTTCCCCACGATTGATTGTCAGACTAATATCATGCAGGATAGTCAGTGATCCCTCCGGGACCTTGACGCGTTTAGCAAGGTTTGTTGCTTTAATATGTAATTCAGGTGTGTTATTCATGCGTATCGTCTTATTGTTGTTAATCAGTTTAGCCAGCCACTTCTCATACGCTGACAAATTGCTCATTCTGGGTGATAGCTTAAGTGCCGCATACGGTATGCAGCAACACCAGGGTTGGCCGGCGCTCTTACAGAAAAACACCGAGTGGCAGCTTATCAATGCCAGTATCAGTGGTGAAACCACCTCCGGCGGCCTGGCGAGGCTGCCAGCACTGTTAGCGGAGCATCAACCCGATGCGGTGCTGATAGAACTGGGGGGCAACGATGGCCTGCGAGGCTTTTCAGTAGAGCTCATCCAGGCAAACCTGAATAAAATCATTACGCTGGTCAAGCAGCATAATGCGCAGCCAGTGTTAATGCAAATACGGATCCCACCTAATTATGGACCACGCTACGTTCGACAATTTACGGTAGTTTATCCACAGCTTGCAGAAAAGCATGCCATAACGCTGTGGCCATTTTTTATGGATAGTATTGCCATTAACAATGAATTAATGATGGCGGATGGTATTCATCCCAATGCAGCGGCACAGCCTCTGATCAGCGAATTTATGGCAGATTTACTAAAGGAATTACCAACAAAATAATCTTGTGTTTGCTGCGGTGTCCCGACACCGCCATCACGGCGATAAGGGTAGTCAGTTGGGTATCGTTGACATTGAAGATAGAATGGCGTCCCCTAGGGGATTCG
>DEYP01000019.1 GCA_002364615.1 Arsukibacterium sp. UBA3155
GAAAGATTTTTGCAACCCGGCTTACCTCACCCGAAGCCTGCTTAACGCAGGACCCCGTGGCATGGCGCGCATTATAGGGCGTTTTTACAGAGCTGCAAGCTTAAAAGGCAATAAAATATGATTTTACTGTTCGTTCGGACAAAGTTTCAACGAACAGTGCTTTTTAGCAGCATTTACTGCACAATAACTTAGCAGTTAGGTCGATTTGGAGATAATAATGTCGATTAGATCGTATAGAGGTGTAATGCCAAAATTGGCAACTGGAGTTTATGTCGATGCATCCAGCGTATTGATAGGCGATATTGAACTGGCTACTGACGTCAGTATCTGGCCATTAGTAGCAGCGCGCGGTGATGTTAATTTAATCCGGATAGGGGCGCGTACCAATATACAGGATGGTTCGGTATTGCATTTGTCCAGACCAAGCAGTGGTAAACCCAATGGCTGTGCTTTGATAATTGGTGAGGATGTCACCGTTGGCCATAAAGTGATGCTGCATGGTTGTACCCTGGGTAACCGTATTCTGGTTGGCATGGGAGCTATCGTGATGGATGATGCCATCGTAGAAGATGATGTGATTATCGGAGCTGGTAGCCTGGTGCCACCTGGCAAGCGTTTACAAAGCGGCTTTTTATATGTCGGCAGCCCGGTTAAACAGGCCAGGCCGTTAAACGAGGCTGAGAAAGCATTTTTACCGGAGTCTGCCGCGAATTACGTCACCCTGAAGAATGAGTATCTGGCAGAAGGCAGCAGTTAAAGCCAGATTTCGCCCGCATTGTTAAAAGCGTCGTCAGCAATAGCCTGCTCGGCGCAATCTTCCCAGTTAAATATTTCTGCTTTTATCTTAGTGACAAAAACAGTAGCCTCTGTATTCGGCGGACAGGCGATAAAGCAATTTACTTTAAGCCCTGCTACCAGACAGCTAAAACCAACTGCTTGGCGAAGTTCGTCATAGTACACATCATTATTAAAAATAATTTGTTGGTTCATTCTGTCAGCTGAAGTCTTAACGCAGTCATGACTGTTGCTATATCGGGAGTGACGCCGCGCCAGATAGTAAAAGCGGCTGCCGCCTGAGACAATAACATACCCAAGCCATCGGCCTGCCGGGCTACGCCTTGTTGCTTAGCCCACGACATAAAGGTTGTGGGCTGGGCGCCATACACCATGTCATAAGCCAACTGACAATGTTTTAGGTGTTGCGCACTGATATCAGGCCTGCCCCCGGTTAAACCAGATGACGTAGCATTTATAATAAGCAGATACGCTTGCTGCGGAATATCGGTTAAACCGCAGGCGAGCACCCGGCGATCAAAGTTAGCCGCTATGGCCTGTGCTTTATCGATAGAACGATTGGCTAATACGATTTGGCTAACGCCAGCTTCAAGCAGCGGCCCAATTACGCCTCGACTCGCTCCGCCAGCACCAAGCAGCAACACCTCACAGCCAGCCAGGTTTACACCTAACCGAATTAAATCTGCTACCAGTCCAACACCGTCAGTGTTATCTCCACATACCTTACCGGTGCTGTCTATATATAGCGTATTTACCGCTCCTGCTAATTGTGCCCGCGCCGACAACGTTTCAGCCAGCTGATATGCCTGCTCTTTAAATGGCATAGTAACATTTGCACCCTTGCCACCACTGGCGACAAAGTTGTGCCAACAGTCGGCAAAGCCATCGACCGGTGCTAGAATGGCGTCATATTGCATTTGCTGCGCACATTGCACGGCGAACTGGCTATGAATAAAAGGTGACTTAGACTGGCCTATCGGATTACCAAATACAGCATAACGGTCCACAACATATGTCCATCAAGAAGTTAATACAGATGATTTTTAATAAAAACCCCGCAAATAGCAAGCCTTACCCCACGCCAGAGCAAACCCCATACCAGTTAATGGGTGGCGAGCCAAAAGTAAAGGCGCTGGCTAACCGCTTTTACGATATTATGGAGACGGCGCCTGAAGCAGCTGATCTGTACGCCATCCATCCGCTACCCCTTGATAGTATCCGCCAGAAGTTTTTTGAATTTTTATCCGGCTGGCTTGGCGGCCCGGCGTTGTTTGAACAAAAGTACGGCCATCCACGGTTACGAGCCCGCCACCTGCCCTTTCAGGTAGATGAAAAGCTACGCAATCAATGGATGTTTTGTATGGAGCAGGCGCTGGACGACGTGGTGGAAAACAAGATGCTGCGCCAAGGCATCCATCAGTCAGTTAGCCAACTGGCAAGCCATATGATTAATTGTTGATGCCGAGCCAATCCTGAGGCTTTAAGTAGCGCTTATATAACAGCGCCTCAGCGCTTCCTGGCTCAGGTTGGTAACCGTACTGCCAGCGCACCAGTGGCGGCATCGACATTAAAATTGACTCAGTTCGGCCCCCGCTTTGCAAGCCAAACAACGTGCCTCTGTCATACACCAGATTAAATTCAACATAGCGACCACGGCGGTATAACTGGAACTGCCGTTCGTGATCGCCATAAGCGATGTTTTTGCGCCGCTCAACCAGCGGCAGATAAGCGGGTAAAAACGCCTCGCCCACCGCGCGCATCAGGCTAAAGCTTTGTTCGAATCCCAGCTCGTTTAAATCATCAAAAAATAAGCCACCCACACCGCGGGTTTCATTGCGGTGTTTTAAGTAAAAATACTCATCACACCATTTTTTATAATTTGGATAGTAGTCGTCACCAAAAGGCTCAACCGCTGACTTCGCAGTGTGGTGCCAGTGAACGACATCCTCTTCATAAGGATAATAAGGTGTTAAATCAAAACCGCCGCCAAACCACCAAACCGGTGCTTCGCCGTCTTTTTCGGCAATAAAAAACCGCACATTGGCATGGGTTGTCGGCAAGTGCGGGTTATGTGGATGCAATACTAAGGATACGCCGCAGGCATGAAAACTACGACCGGCTAACTCAGGTCGGTGGGCGGTTGCCGATGCCGGCATTTGCGCTCCAAATACGTGCGAGTAATTAACACCAGCCTGCTCAAACACGGTGCCATTTGTCAGCACCCGACTGCGGCCGCCACCCCCCTCCGGTCGTTGCCAGGCATCCTCGATAAACTGGCCTTTACCATCAGCCTGCTGCAAGGCCTGACAAACAGTATCTTGTAATGCCATTAAAAACTGTTGCACCTGATGCAGCTTTTCGCTGTTACTCCCCGCCATATTAACCCCTTACGATCTGTCCGCTTATTGCATCCCGGATTTGACTGGCCTGAGCTGCGCCACCCAGCTCACCTTCTACTATGCCGGCTACTTTTAAGCCCATAGTCGTTAGTAAATGCTGATAATCAGTAATAGACGGCTCACCGGCCAGATTGGCACTGGTCGACACCAGCGGTTTACCATAGGCCTGACACAACTGTTGTACTACCGGATGCGCACTTACCCTTACCGCAATAGTGTCAAACTTGCCGGTAATCCACTTAGGCGCAGTTTTACTGGCGGGTAACACCCAACTGATATGGCCGGGCCAGCTGGAAAATATCTGATAACGCTTTTCCAGTGGAATAGCCTTATCGTCAACGTAAGGCAATAGTTGAGAATAGGTGGCGGCGATCAGAATCAGGCCCTTTTCTACTGGCCTTTGCTTAATCGTCAGAATGTTTAGCACCGCAGCCTCGTTATCCGGATCACAGCCAAGGCCAAAAACTGCCTCGGTGGGATAGCTGATAACCTCGCCCTGCTTTAACAACTCAACCGCTGTGGCTATGTTGCACCCTTTCATCAATTTACCTCTGTATACAGTAAGAATTTTAATCAGACTCAGTTGCCGCTATAATAGCGCCTTAGTCATTTCAGTTCATTAAGTTCAGAAGGAAAGCGGCATGCAAGTGGGTATTATAATGGGTTCGACCTCAGACTGGCCGACCATGAAGCTGGCAGCAGATATGCTCGATTCTTTTGGCATAAGCTATGAAACCCGGGTGGTATCTGCGCATCGTACCCCACAATTACTGGCAGACTATGCCAGCAGTGCTGCCAGCCGCGGTTTAAAAGTTATTATAGCGGGCGCCGGTGGTGCGGCGCATTTGCCTGGTATGGCCGCCGCCTTTACCAGCTTACCGGTGCTAGGGGTACCGGTGCAGTCTAAAGCCCTGAAAGGCTTAGATTCTTTGTTATCTATCGTGCAAATGCCCAAAGGTGTGGCAGTGGGCACTCTGGCCATCGGCGAGGCCGGTGCAGCCAATGCTGGCCTACTGGCCGCTCAAATATTGGCAACTAGCAACCCGGAACTGTTGAGCAAAATCGACGCTTTTCGCCAGGCACAAACCGATACCGTGCTTAGCCAGCCAGACCCGTCTCAGGTGGCCATATGAAGGTATTAGTATTAGGTGCTGGCCAACTGGCCCGTATGATGTCCCTCGCTGGCGCCCCCCTTAATATCAGCATTAGCGCCTATGACGTTAATACCGATGCCATTGTCCATCCGTTAACCCAGCATAAACTGGGCACCGGCCTGGCAAATGCTATTGCTGACGCTGACGTTATTACCGCTGAGTTTGAACATATTCCTGTAGCCATATTGGAACAATGCCAGCAAAGTGGCAAATTCTTACCTGGCAGCGACGCTATTCAGGCCGGAGGAGATCGCAGGCTGGAAAAAGCACTGCTTGCCCGTTGCAGTGTGGCCAGTGCCGGTTACAAGGTGATTAACAACGAAGCAGACTTTAAACAAGCTATTACCAGCCTTGGTTTACCACTTATTTTTAAAAGTGCGCTGGAAGGTTATGACGGCAAGGGACAGTGGCGCTTAAAAGACCCGGCGCAGGCTGATATGCTCTGGCAGCAAATGGCAGATTTTCTGGCTACCGATGCAAAACAAGCTATTGTTGCCGAACAGTTTATTGGTTTTAACCGTGAGCTTTCGCTGGTTGCGGCAAGAGCAAGCAACGGTGAAGTAAAAGCATACCCGCTGACTGAAAATCATCATGTTAATGGTGTACTTAGCGTATCACTGGCGCGGCCGGTTAGTAGCACACTGCAGGCTCAGGCAGAGCAGATGTTTAGCGCTATTGCCGAAGAACTTAACTATGTCGGCGTGTTGGCAATAGAGTTCTTTGACGTTGATGGCACACTAATGGTAAATGAAATTGCGCCCAGGGTACATAACTCAGGGCACTGGACCCAACAAGGCGCTGACGTATGTCAGTTTGAGCAACATTTACGCGCCGTGACCGGATTACCACTTGGTAACACGGCGTTGCTGCGCCCTACCCTGATGATTAATATTCTGGGTGAAGACACTACCCCAGCCGCTATACTCGGTTTAGCCGGGTTACACCTGCATTGGTACGGTAAAACTAAAAGGCCGGGCAGAAAAATGGGCCATATCAACTTGTCAGCCGACTCTCTGGCTGAGCTTAAAGCTCATTTTGCGAAACTTATTGATTTGTTACCAGCAACGGCGTTTCCAGAACTGGAGCAAATGCTGAACCAAATTGCCGATTAAGCTGTTAGCCAGCCTTACTGGCTGGCTGCTTTTTCTCACAACCTTTTTTAGCACAATAAAGTTCTGACTTTTTCTGCAGCAACAATGGATAGTGACAGTAGTGACATGGGCCTGGCTGTGGTTTGTCATTTAACAGAAAACGGCAATCCGGATAGCGATTGCAGCCATAAAAATGTTTACCAAATTTATTGATCCGTTCAGCTAACTGACCCTTTTTACACTTAGGGCAGTCAATTTCTATACTGTCTTTGCTTTCTTCGTGCTGATCGACCACAAAATCACATTCAGGATAAGCGGTACAGCCAATAAACATACCATAACGACCATTCTTTACAGCAAGTATTGCACCACACTGCGGGCACGCTTCAGTGGGCAGCACTTTAACAATGGCGTGATCGTGCTGCTGCAACGGTTTAATATAATGACAATCCGGATAAGCACTGCAGCCCAGAAAGGGGCCATTTTTTGACGATTTTATCTGTAGCGTGTTCTGGCAAAGTGGACAAAGCTGCTGCTGGTGCGGCAGCTTAAATAACGGAGTGTCATCAGTCATAATATTAAAAGCTGCTTAATGCAGGGGCCCATCGGGTTCATCAAAAATTAAATCTTCCATTTGAGCGTAAGCGGTTTCGCGCCCCGGCACATTAAACAGCACCATCAGCACTACCCATTTTAAGTCTTCCAGACTGAGCGCAGTGCTGTCGAGATCCATCGCCCGGTCGATAACCATCTCACGGGTGTTCGCATCCAGAACGTTAATTTGTTCCAGAAATAACAGAAATCCCTGATCGGTCACGTCCAGTTTACGTTGCTCTTCGAGAGTATAGATGCGAACGGCGGTAGAATTACCTTTGGTTAAATAGGGCTTAACATGGCTTTCCTGCAACGCAGATAAGCTGTCCAGCCATTTTAAGGCTTTAAAAATATCGTCATCATGAAAGCCTGCACGGCTGAGCTCTTTTGTCAGGTCCGCGTGGTTCACATAAATATCAGATTCATTATGGATATAGTTTTCAAACAGATAAACGAGGATATCAAACATAATCAGGCACTCCTCACTCTAATGTAACCACCGGGTACTGCTGCTACCTCACCCGCTATTTCAAGCTGTAGCAAGGTTATGGATACGTCTGTCACTGACATGTTGGACCGCTTTGCAATAATATCTATTGCAGTAGCGTCATCTCCTACGTTAGCCAACAACTGCTGCGCAAACAAGTCCGGCGCAGACTTTTTTTCATCTGAAGCTAAAGTACTTAAGCCATTCTGGGCAAAAAACTGCCACTCTTCCAGGATATCGGCCACACCGGTAACAAGTTTAGCCCCTTGTTGAATTAACCAGTGACATCCCGCTGATTGCCGGCTGTAAACCGAACCCGGTACGGCAAAAACATCCCGACTGTATTCGGCCGCCAGATTGGCACTGATCAGTGAACCACTCTTCAGGGCCGCTTCAACCACTATGGTTGCTGAGCTCATTCCGACAACGATGCGATTACGCTGCGGAAAAAACTCAGCCCGGGGCTGGATATCGGGGAAGAACTCACTGACTAAAGCACCATTTTCAACTATCTGTTCGGCTAGTGCTTTATTGCTGGCCGGATAAATTTGCTGCAAGCCATGCCCCAACACGGCAATAGTAAAACCACCGCCCTGCAATGCCCCTTTATGGCTTTCACTATCGATGCCCCGAGCCATACCACTTGTGATCATGTATCCTTGCTGCACCAATTCAGCGGCAAAGTTCTGCGCAACCTTACGGCCGGTTGGCGTTGGCTGGCGGGTACCGACCATGGCCAGTTGCTGGCGCGGCAATAACTCAGCCTGGCCTTTCACAAACAGCAGCAGCGGCGGGTGTTTAATTTGTTTTAACAGTGGCGGATAACGGGGGTCATGGTAAGTGACTGCATGATGCGAAGCAGATTGCGCCAGCCATTCCAGCGCCAAATCGGCCCGGCGTTGACCGTGCACAGTAAGTAACTCGGCCTGACGGGCGGTCAGACCAATATTACGCAGGGTACTCATAGGTAAGCTGACCAGGTCGGCCAGTGAAATATGCTCGCTTAGACGTTGGAACTTCAGGCCATCCAGGCCATGCACAGAGGCTAAAGCGAGCCAGTTGCGAAGATCATCCACGGCAAACTGGCTCCATCAGATTAATTACAGGTTAGCGATGGTATCTCCAACCCGGATTGGACGGCGGGTGCTGGTAACAATGGCGAAACTCACCCGCTCTGCTACTTTGAACACCATTAACTCGCCTACTTTTTCCCTTGGCATACTAATGCTGTTTTCACCAAAGTTGCGGAACATTTTCTGTAGTTTATTGGCATCTTCCACATAAACAGGGCCGTTTTTGCCATCAATTACTGCCGGAGACTGGCGGTATATTCCCAGCATCTGGCCTGCTTGCATATCATTGATCAAGCCTCGGTTCAGCACCACGATATCCATTTTGGAGAACTCGCGCAGTTGCGAAGTCGTATCAATAATGGTCCCGTCAACCTCGAAATCAGGTTTGCTAATCAGGAAAAAGGCCGGCAGCGATTGCCCCTCAAGCGCCGGCATTACCCGATCACCCTGTTTTATTTCACGCTTAACGCTCAGCACTTGCATAGAAGCAGCCTCAAGCGGGCTATCTTCTGTTGCTTCACGACCTGGACGGAACGCACGGGCGGTGGCTATTAAACTGGTTTCATAGCCCAGCACCGAGCCGGATTCAGGGTCAACATACGGCTTTCCTTTGCGGTAAACCCCATAGGAAGTGCCGGGCTGCAATATGCCCTTAACATAAACGGTATGGGTTTCTGCCGCCATTTTAGTGGCGGTGTTAGTGCCCAGAATATATGGCATTGCTTCTATCTGTTCTTCACTAAGCGCTTGCTCGTATGTCAGAAACGGCCGGATCATGCTCAGCGGTAATGTAGTGATAGCGCCGTCGCCTTTCATGGTTTTGCGGGTCTCGGGTGATAAACGTTTCACATTATCGTTTACCCCAAGACGCGGTCTGCCCATACTGTCATACGTCAGGGTGAGCGTGTCGCCCGGATAGATCAGATGCGGGTTATCAACCTGAGGGTTCATTTGCCATAATTGCGGCCACAACCAGGGTTCATTCAGGTACAATGCGGAAATATCCCACAGGGTGTCACCTTTTTTAACGACATAGGAAGCGGGAGCATCCTCACGGATTTGCAGCACATCTGCTTGCAGGCTGAAAGACAACCAACAAAACAGCGCGATGACAGATATTGCAATTTTTTTCAGCATGCCTGCTTCCTTGAACTGATTCTTGTTTTAATTATTGCACACTATGCTGTTATTACAGCGGATTAATGGCTAAAATTAAAACATACCACAACCATTGAAATAAAGCATAATTTTGTAGGTGTTATGGCAGTTTTAAAAGTTTTACATTTCCCGGACGATCGTTTGCGCACTGTTGCTAAACCTGTAGCCTCGGTTACGCCGGAAATTAAGCAGTTAGTCGGCGATATGCTGGATACCATGTACGATGAAAATGGCATTGGCCTGGCGGCCACGCAGGTAGATGTTCATTTACGGGTGGTTGTCATTGATTTATCGGAGCAGCGTGATGAACCTTTGGTGCTTATTAATCCGGAAATTATCCAACGTGATGGCAATACCAGTTATGAAGAAGGCTGCTTATCGGTACCGCAGAACTATGCCTCGGTAGAGCGGGCGGAAACAGTGACGGTAAAAGCACTTGACCGCAATGGCGATCCTTTTGAACTGGCGGCCGACGGTTTACTGGCCATTTGTCTGCAACATGAACTGGACCATTTGGTAGGCAAGCTGTTTATCGACTATCTGTCGCCATTAAAACGTGACCGCATTCGCAAAAAACTGGAAAAAGAAGCCAAAATGGCCCAGCGCCACGCGCTGTAACACAGGACAAAACGTGACTCAGCCTTTACGTATTATATTTGCCGGTACGCCCGATTTCGCCGCCCGCCATTTGCAGGCACTGATTAACAGTGATCATCAGGTTGTAGCAGTATACAGCCAACCTGATCGGCCAGCTGGACGGGGCCAGAAGTTGCAACCCAGTGCAGTTAAGCAACTGGCCTTGCAACATCAGCTACCGGTCTATCAGCCTAAGTCGTTAAAAAAAGCGGCAGCCCAGGCTGAACTTGCAGCATTAAATGCCGATGTGATGATTGTCGTCGCCTACGGACTTATTTTACCGTTAGCCGTACTGCAAAGTCCTGCGCTAGGTTGTATTAACGTTCATGGCTCTCTGTTACCACGCTGGCGCGGCGCAGCGCCAATTCAACGCGCTATCTGGGCTGGCGATCAACAAACCGGCATTACCATCATGCAAATGGATGAAGGGCTCGACACCGGTGCCATGTTAAGCAAAGTAACCTGTCCGATCACATCGACCGATACCAGTGCCAGCTTGTATAACACCTTAGCCGAGCTTGGGCCTGCGGCTTTGCTCGATGCATTGGCGCAATTACCCGCATTGCAGCAAAGCGCTGAGGCGCAAAATGACCAACAGGCCTGTTATGCCCAAAAGCTTCAAAAAGAAGAAGGTCTGCTCGATTTTAGCAAAAGCGCACAAGCACTTAGCCGGGAGATCCGGGCATTTAATCCCTGGCCAGCCAGCTATCTGCAACTGCCACAGGGTACGGTAAAAGTATGGCAGGCTGACTGGCTGGATACACCGTCTCAGGCGAAGGCAGGACAGGTTTTAACCGCGTCAAAAATAGGCATCGAAATAGCCTGCTCAGAAGGTGTGTTAGTACTTACTAAGTTGCAGCCGCCTGGCAAAAAGCCAATGGCAGTATCCGACTTCTTGAATGGCCGGGCTGACTGGTTTGAGGCTGGCAGCATTTTACAAGCCTCAACATTGTTAGCCACCACTACGTTGACGAACGCATGAGCCGGGATTGCCGGGCACTTGCAGCCCAGTGCTGTTATCAGGTGATAGACCAGGGCCGTTCGCTATCAGATGTGCTGCCCAAAGCGCAGCAGCAAATCACTAACCCGCTGGATAAAGCGTTATTGCAGGAAATATGTTTTGGTGTAATGCGTACATTGCCACAATTAGAGCAAGTTTGCGCACAGCTGATGCAAAAGCCTTTAGTGAAAAACTTCCGGGTATTGCAGTTTCTGATCTATGTCGGCATTTATCAGCTGCACTTTATGCGGGTGCCCGATCATGCGGCTATTAATGCGACGGTAGAAGCGGCCCGTGAATTAAGAGGCCAGTCCCTGACCAAATTAATTAATGGCGTACTGCGCAATGTGCAGCGCCAACCGCAATTATTTGATTTCAGTCAGGCGAGTGACGCGGTAAAGTTTAACCATCCTGGCTGGTTAATTAGCAGCTTACAACACGCCTACCCTGACGACTGGCAGCATATACTTGAGGCCAGTCAGCACAAAGCTCCCCTCTGGTTGCGCGTCAATATTCAGCAAATTAGTTCTGAGCAATTTTGTATTGCCCTGACTGAAGAAGATATTGGTTTCAGTCAGCCAATTGCAGCGTTACCCAGCGCAATATTGCTGGATACCGCTTGTGATGTAACGGAATTACCCGGTTATCATCAGGGCTGGTTCTCTGTGCAGGATGCGGCGGCTCAGTATGCTGCAGGCATAGTGGCCCCGGCAGATGGCGAGCGTATTCTCGATGCCTGTTGTGCGCCCGGCGGTAAAACCTGCCATCTGTTGGAACTTGCTCCTAACGCCAGGCTTACCGCTTTAGACAAAGATCCTGCCCGCTTAGTGCGGGTTAAGGAAAACTTGCAAAGGCTGGGGTTAACGGCAACGGTATTGGCAGCTGATGCGGCAAATCCGGCCAGCTGGTGGGATGGCGAGTTATTCGACAAAATTTTACTGGACGTCCCCTGCTCCGCAACCGGGGTTATTCGTCGCCATCCCGATATCCGCTGGCTACGGAAAAAAAGCGACATTGCCCCCCTGGCAGAACTGCAACAACATATTTTACAACAATGCTGGCCTTTACTGGCACCCGGCGGCATGTTGCTCTACGCTACCTGCAGTATATTACCGGTAGAAAACCAGCAGCAGATCAGCCAGTTCCTTACTGCTAATAAGGATGCCCGTTTACAGCCTGTTACCCTTGAAGCTGACCTGCTTGAAACTGACGTTAACGCTCAGCCTGGCTGGCAATTATTACCCGGCCAGCTAAACCGCGATGGCTTTTATTATGCGCTGCTGCAAAAGGCGCCACAGGATAACCACGCAGCATGAAAATTATTATTTTAGGGTCTGGCCAGGTAGGCGCCACCTTAGCTGAAAACCTGGTGGGTGAGCAAAACGACATCACTCTGGTTGATACCAACCTAGATAAACTTCGCGCCCTGCAAGACAGATTCGATCTGCAGGTGGTACATGGCCATGGCTCGCATCCCGACATTCTGAAAAAAGCCGGCGCTGAAGATGCTGACATGATTGTAGCGGTAACCAACAGTGATGAAGTTAATATTGTTGCCTGTCAGGTTGCTTACAGTATTTTTAATACCCCGTTGAAAATAGCCCGTATTCGTACTAATCAATATTTAAAATATCGCGATGAGCTGTTTCACAAAGACGACATGCCGGTAGACCACTTTATTGCACCAGAGGCACTGGTAACTAATTATATCCGGCGCTTAATTGATTACCCTGGCGCCTTACAGGTCGTTGAGTTTGCGGAAGGCAAAGTCAGTCTGGTGGCCGTTAAAGCCTATTATGGCGGCCTGCTGGTGGGCCATGCGCTATCTGCGTTAAAAGAACATATGCCGAATATTGAAACCCGGGTGGCCGCCATTTACCGCCGGGGCAACGCAATTAAGCCATTAGGCACCACCATCATTGAGGCCGATGACGAAGTGTTTTTCGTTGCTGCCACTAAACATATCCGGGCGGTGATGAGCGAGCTGCAAAAACTGGAACGTAGTTATCGCCGGATCATGATTGCAGGGGGTGGCAACGTCGGTTTTGGTCTGGCCAGGGCACTGGAAAAAACCCACAGCGTAAAGCTGATTGAACGCAGTAAAGAGCGCGCAGAGTTTCTGGCCTCCAGTCTCGACTCCACTCTGGTGTATGTAGGCGATATTTCTGATCCGGAATTACTGGAAGAAGAAAGCGTTGAACAAATTGATGTGTTTATCGCTGTTACCAATGACGATGAAGCCAATATTATGTCAGCCATGCTGGCAAAAAGAATGGGCGCCCAGAAAACCATGGTGCTGATCAAACGCGGTGCCTACGTTGATTTGCTACAAGGTGGCGAGATTGATATTGCCATATCGCCACAGCAAGCCACTATTTCGGCATTACTGACTCATATCCGCCGCGGCGACATTGTAAACGTTTACTCATTGCGCCGTGGTGCAGCAGAAGCAATTGAAGCCGTGGTAAGGGGCGATAGTAGTACCAGCAAAGTAGCGGGTAAAACCATTGGCAACTTAAAATTGCCGCCGGGTACCACTATCGGCGCCATTGTCCGCGGTGATGAGGTGTTAATTGCGCACGATACAACGGTTATTGAAACCGACGATCACGTTATTCTGTTTATGGTAAACAAAAAGCATATTGTCGAAGTAGAAAAGCTGTTTCAGGTCAGCGCAATTTTTATCTGATATTTTTTTATCTGATATTAGATAGGCCAATTAAGCAGTAAAAACTCCCCTGCTTAATTGGCCACTAAATAACAGCTTAATCGCGCCAGAATGCCGGCGTAAACAGCACCAGCAAGGTGAAAATTTCCAAGCGGCCAAACACCATCGCGACCACCAGTATCCACTTACTGGCATCGGGAATACCACCAAAATTCGCCGCCACTTCACCCAGACCAGGGCCAAGGTTGTTCAGGCAGGCGGCTGTCGCCGTAAACGCGCTGATGTTATCCATACCAGTTAATATCAGCGACAACATGATGACCACAAAGACCACAGCATACGCTGCAAAAAAGCCCCACACCGCCTCAACAATCCGATCTTCTACCGGGCGGCGACCCAGTTTAATGGCATAAACCGCCCTGGGGTGTACCAGCCGATTCAGTTCACGTCGCCCTTGTAAAAACAGCAACAGCACCCGAACCACTTTCATACCGCCGCCGGTAGAGCCGGCACAGCCACCAATAAAACTGGAGAAAATTAATAAAATAGGTAAAAACAACGGCCAGGTAGAGAACCCATCCGTGGTAAAGCCGGCCGTGGTAGAGATTGACACTGCCTGAAACGCGGCGTGGTTAAGGGCTTCGCCACCACTGGCGTACACGTTGGTATTTAATAACACCAGAAAGCATATCAGCACCAGGCTGGCCTGAATGCCTAAAAATACTTTAAATTCTGGATCCCGAAAATAGGTTGAGACACTTTTACCGCGAATTGCCGCAAAATGCAGCGGGAAATTAACCGCACTAATCAGCAAAAACACCACGCAGATTATATTAATAGTGGCGCTGTTAAAGTACCCCATACTGGCGTCATACGTTGAAAAACCGCCAATAGCTACCGTCGAAAAGGCATGACAAATGGCGTCAAACACTGACATGCCTGCCAGATGAAAGGCCAGCGCGCAGGCAATGGTGATTGCCAGATAGATGTACCACAAATGCTTGGCGGTATCGGCAATACGTGGCGTCATTTTATTATCTTTTACCGGGCCAGGCGTTTCTGCGCGGTACAACTGCATGCCCCCCACCCCTAACAAAGGTAAAATGGCCACAGCTAACACAATTATTCCCATGCCACCAAGCCATTGCAGCTGCTGGCGATAATATAATATCGCTTTAGGTAAGGTCTCTATTCCGGTCAGTACCGTAGCACCGGTCGTGGTCAGGCCCGAAAATGCTTCAAAAAAAGCATCGGCAAAACCTAGCTCAGGGTTGCTGGCAAACAATAAAGGAATAGCACCTACCGCGCCCAGTACGGTCCAGAATAACACCACGATTAAAAAGCCGTCTCTGACTTTTAGCTCGGATCGTTTGCCCCGATTGGGATACCAAATGGCGAACCCCATAGCCAGACACAGAAAAAACGATAAAATAAAAGGTACACCAGCGCCGTCTTTATAGAAGTATGCGACCAGTGCCGGTGGGATCATGGTGATGCTGAAAATAGCGATCAGCAGCCCCAAGATCCGAATAATAGAGCGATATTGCATAGCGTCCCTTAACGCCTTGTCAGGCGAGCTGCAAATCCCGGGTCATATTTTCATTCCGATCACGATGGACAATAATATCATCCTCCATCCGGATGCCACCGAACTGGCGGAATGCGGCAATTTTATCCCAGTTAACGCTCGAAGCCGCATCTGTTTGCTTTAAATCTGCAAGCAGGCTGTCAATAAAGTACAAGCCCGGTTCAATGGTAAACACCATATCGGGCTCAATCAGCCGGGTGCAGCGTAAAAACGGATGGCTATCTGGCGGCGCAATGTGGGTGCCGCGCTCGTCCAGCATAAAGCCGCCGACATCATGCACCTGTAACCCTAAGTGATGGCCCAGGCCATGCGGGAAGAAAGTGCGGCTGATTTCACGCTCTACTATTGCCGCAGGGTCAAGCCGGACAAAATCGAAATCATGCAAAATTTGGGCAATACCCTGATGGCATTGTAAGTGTAAGTCTGTGTAGTTAATCCCGGGTTTTAAACCATCGACCAGAATTAGCTCCAGTTGATTGACTGCCGTAATCAATTCGCCGAACTCATCATTCTGTTTAAAACTGTATGTGCGGGTAATGTCTGCAGCGTAGCCATTAAACTCGGCGCCAGCATCAATTAAAAACGAGTGATGCGCTGCCGGTTTTTTCCGCTCTAACGCGGTGTAATGTAAAATAGCCGCGTTCTGATTTAAACCAACAATATTGCCATAAGGCACTTCATTTTCGGTCTGACCTACTGCGGCCAGATACGCCATTTGAATATCAAACTCACTGCCACCGGCATAAAATGCCGCTTTTGCCGCTCGATGCCCTGCTACCGCCAGTTGATTAGCCTGGCGCAGACATGCCAGTTCATAACCGGTTTTGTAGGCCCGGTAAAAGTGCAAATAACTGAGTACCGGCTCTGGATTAATTTCAGTAAAACCCAGTGCCCGGGCAACTTCCAGATATTCACCAATATAGGCCAGCCGCGCTTTATCGTAAGGCAGCAATGTTTCTACTTTATTGGCTTTATCCAATAGCTGAATATCAAAATGCTCTGCCCAAAAATCGGCAGGCTCATCGGGTACTTTGTGCCAGAAGTCTTTTGGCCGGTAAAAAATCAGTTTAGGTTTATTTACGCCATCCACTAATAACCAGCAGTGCGGATTATCGATTACCGGTAACCAGGCTTTAAAATGCGGGTTCGCTTTAAAAGGGTAATCCATATCATCCAGAAACTTGCGCTTGGCCTGGCCGGAATGAATGACTAATCCGTCCAAATTTTCGCGAGCCAGCACCTGAGATGTGCGCTGCTGAAGTTCGGCAATATGTGCCTGATATAACGCCTGATAACCTGAGTTCATATCGACCTTTTATTGTTGATTATGCTGATAAACGCAATAATAGCACTATTCCACTACCACCCCAATCTTCATAGCCACCAGCGGTTTAAAAACGTCCTGCGGCACATTCATCCGAAGATTATATATCTGATAGTAGGCCATTACTGCTTTTACGTATTCGCGGGTTTCCCGGTAAGGAATCGTCTCTACCCAGACGTCTGCCGGCAAGGCATAATCCTGCGGGATCCACTGCCTTACGCGGCTATAGCCAGCGTTGTAAGAAGCCGTTGCCTTTAACAGGTTGCCATCATTGCGCTGTTTTAAATAATTAAGATAATCGGTACCATAATCAATATTGGTTACCGGGTTATAAAGCTGGCGAATTTGCACCTGTTTCTTGGCAATTTCATTGGCGGTACCCGGCATAATCTGCATCAGGCCGCGGGCCCCAGCCGGTGAGTATGCATCGGCCATAAACGAGCTTTCGCGTCTGGCTATCGCCATGCTCCAGCCAGAATCAATTTTAAATTTATCGGCAGACAGCTGCATTTCCTGCTGATAGGCCAACGGAAAACGCAGTTCCACGTCATCCCAATAGCCGACATCAGCCAGCGAAAAGATCGCTCGCTCATGCCATTGCAGCTGGCTGGCCAGCTTGGCTGAGGTCAGTTTCTGCTGTTCGTTGGAGGTATCCTGCAAATGATTCCATTCTCTGCGGGCTTCGGTTAATCGGCCCAGCGCCAGAAATTGCTGGGCACGCTGCACCGCCGGATGCTGTAGCAGCTGCGCGATCTCTTCGTCACTCACTTTGACCGGGTTATGCGCCAGGCTCGGCGGTAAACCAACTCTGGCCGCCGCCATAAAACCGTAATAGTGGCGCTGGCCGGCTAACGCGGTAAATTCGGCATTGGCCAGTTCGGTGTTGCCTTGTTCTTCCAATGCTCTGGCTCGCCAATACCGCCAGTTAATATCACCTTGTAATTCTGTCGGCAACTGCTCCACAACTTGCTGTACTTTGGGCCAGTCCAGTTCGCGCAAGGCATGGGCAACCTGCCACTGGGCGAGATTCGCGTCAAATAATTCAGCTGGTAAGGTGGTCAGCCAGTTGTCGGCCCGGCTGTCACCTTTACTGGCCAGAGCAATGGCGAACTGGCGCTGCACATCTAAGCGTTGCGCCTTAGTAAAATAAGGGTCATTGACATGGCGTTGCCAGGTCGCCAGTGCCTGATCAGGCGAGCGCCAGACCAGACGCTTTAAGCCATAGGCCAGTACATCACGCTCGATAATATGCTTACCGGGGAAAAACTTTGCCCGGGCAATCACAGCAGGGTTACGTCGGGCTTGCTGCCATAAATCCGCCAGATATTGCTCACTGGCCGGAAGCAAGGTTTTTAAGTAAGGAATAAGCTGAGACTGACCGCCCTCTGCCGCTTGCTGCATGCGGTGGTGTACGGTTTCACTTTGCAGTGGCTTACTGTTGCGCCAGGCTGTAAATAACGGGTCGCAGGCTTTTGGCTGCGATTTGCCCTCAGTCCACAGCTGCTCAGTCTGTTGCCAGATGTCGGACTCCGGCAATGCCTTGGTTTTTAATTGAAAACGCAAAGCCAGGCATTGCAGCTCGGCATCAGTCGAGCCTGGGAAATTAGCCAGAAACCGCTCGGCCTGGTCTTGCTCAGCCAAACGCAGTAACCAGGGCTTGCGCAGAGGCCAATCCATCGGCGTACCCTGATACTCGCTAAGAAATTCTTCTATGGCGTCATGGGCATTTAAAAAGTTCTGCAGCCGCTTCTGCTGCAGGTAGGGCTGTAGTGGATAATCGGCAAGCTCTGCATACCATGCTTCCGCTTGTTTGCGACTCACCTTGTCAATATTATGTTCCAGCGCGACAAAACGCTGTCGTTGCTGATGTAATTTGTCCTGTTCAGCCGTGTGGGCTGTAAATGCGCAGGAAAGCACCGCACTGGTGAAAGCGGTGACAGCGAATGCGAAACGAAAAGTTCTCACGTCTTACCTCTGAATTCAGCGAAAAATAGAAAAACAGCTATAGTTATTGGCACCGTCTGGCTTGGTTTGAAGGGCTTTTTCAAACGCCTGTTTAAATAACGGTTGAAATTTTTAGTAAAGCACGACACACTGAACCTGTTAACCTCATCGTACCAGTTGCGACAACCACCCCTTAACGCGACCAAGGAGCATATTTATGATTTACCAGAGTGACACTATCAGTGTTGAATATACTAAACCTGGTATTGCCCGGTTTACTTTTGCTGCTGCAGGCTCTGTTAATAAGTTTGACCAACAAACCCTGACTGATTGTAAGGCAGCTTTAGATAAGCTGCACGCTGACAGTAACCTGAAAGGTGTGATCTTTACCAGTAGCAAAGACACCTTTATTGTTGGCGCAGACATCACTGAATTCTTAAGTACTTTCCAGCGTCCGGAAGCAGAACTGGTACCGTGGATTAAGCAAGCCTCTGATATTTTCGATTTATGTGAAGACCTGCCCGTTCCGACCGTGGCGGCGATAAAAGGTTTCGCGTTAGGTGGTGGTTGTGAGTGGACGCTGGCCTGCGATTACCGGGTAGCGGACACCAGCACCCGCATTGGCTTGCCAGAAGTAAAACTGGGCTTAATGCCCGGTTTTGGTGGTACGGTTCGCCTGCCACGGATTATTGGTGCTGACAATGCTATGGAATGGATCACTACCGGTAAAGACCACAGCGCTGATCAGGCGCAAAAAGCCGGCTTAATTGATGCGGTAGTGGCGCCAGAAAAACTGGAAGCTGCAGCACTTAGCGTGCTGGAAGATGCCATTGCCGGCAGCCTGAACTGGCAGAAAAAGCGCACGGTTAAATTGCAGCCGTTAAAACTTAATAAAACCGAAGCCACCATGAGCTTCAGTACCGCTAAAGGCATGGTATTCGCCTCGGCAGGTAAACATTATCCGGCGCCGATGGCCGCAGTTCAAACTATTGAAGCGGCCGCCACCTTAGACCGTGCCGGTGCCATGGCGCTGGAAAACGCCGGCTTTGCTAAACTAGCCAAAACCGATGCGGCAACCGCGCAGGTTGGCCTGTTTTTAAATGACCAGCTAATAAAAAGCAAAGCTAAAAAAGCCGGTAAAGTGGCTACTAAAGCGGTTAAAAAAGCGGCTGTTTTAGGTGCTGGCATTATGGGCGGTGGTATTGCTTATCAATCCGCGTTAAAAGGCGTGCCGGTAGTCATGAAAGACATTGCCGATAAAGCGTTGGCACTGGGCATGGGTGAAGCGACTAAGTTATTAGGCAAGCAGGTAGAGCGCAAAAAGCTTGACGTTGCCGGTATGGCGAAAGTCATCGCCAGCATTACCCCAACCCTTAGTAACGAGCTGGTTAAAGACGTTGATATCGTGGTGGAAGCGGTTGTTGAAAACCCGAAAATTAAGGGCACTGTATTAAAAGAAGTGGAAGGCTTAATCAGCGATGACGCTATTTTAACCTCTAACACCTCAACCATTTCAATTAATGCCCTGGCGAAAAACTTAAGCCGGCCACAAAATTTCTGTGGTATGCACTTTTTTAACCCGGTCCACCGCATGCCGTTGGTTGAAGTGATTCGTGGCGAATACACCAGCGATGAAACGGTCGCTGCCGTGGTGGCCTATGCTGCCAGAATGGGAAAATCGCCTATTGTAGTGAACGACTGCCCGGGTTTCTTTGTTAACCGGGTACTGTTCCCGTATTTTGCTGGCTTTAGCAAGCTGGTGCTGGACGGCGCCGATTTTGCTCAGGTTGATAAAGTAATGGAGAAGCAGTTTGGCTGGCCAATGGGCCCGGCTTACTTGCTGGATGTGGTCGGTTTAGACACTGCCTTCCATTGTACTGACGTGATGGCCGATGGCTTCCCGAGCCGGATGGCAAAACTGGAGAATGACCCGGTTGCTGCCATGTATAAAAGCGAGCGTTACGGCCAGAAAAACGGCCTGGGTTTCTATGCCTACAGTAAAGATGCCAAGGGCAAGCCGAAAAAAGACATTGATCCGAAAAGTGTTGAAATACTGGCCGGGATTGCCAGCGACAAGCAAGATTTCAGCGCGGATGAAATTATTGCCCGGGTGATGGTGCCAATGATTAACGAGACCATTCGCTGTCTGGAGGAAGGCATAGTACAAACAGCTGCCGAAGCCGATATGGGCCTGGTGTTTGGTCTGGGTTTCCCACCGTTCCGTGGTGGTCCGCTACGTTACGTTGATACCATAGGCTTAAGCAACTTTGTCGCCCTGGCCGATAAATACGCCCACTTAGGCGAAATTTATCAGGTTACAGATAAAACCCGCGCTATGGCCGACAATGGCCAGCGTTTCTTCCCGGTTTAAGCGCAGGAGCAGAATAATGAAAAATGCAGTTATTGTAGATTGTATCCGTACCCCGATGGGACGCTCGAAAAATGGTATGTATCGTAATGTCCGCGCTGAGCAACTGTCAGCACATGTTATGGCGTCACTACTGGAGCGTAACCCGGCGTTAAACCCCAGTGATATCGATGACATTATTTGGGGCTGCGTGCAGCAAACCCTGGAGCAAGGCTTTAACGTGGCGCGTAACGCTTCACTGTTAGCCGGCATTCCGCACTCGGTGCCAGCCGTTACCGTTAACCGTTTATGCGGCTCGTCAATGCAGGCACTGCACGATGCGGTGCGATCAATTCAAACCGGCATGGGTGAGGTGTATTTAATTGGTGGCGTGGAGCATATGGGCCATGTGCCGATGACTCACGGTGTCGATTTTCACCCGGGCTTATCCACTTCCATTGCCAAAGCTGCCGGTATGATGGGTTTAACGGCTGAACTGCTGGGTAAAATGCACGGCATCAGCCGGGCACAGCAAGACGAATTTGGCGCCCGCTCGCACCGCTTAGCACAAGAGGCCAGCGAGCAAGGTCGCTTTAAAAATGAAATTATCCCAACTGAAGGCCACGATGCTGATGGCGTGTTAAAGCTGATGGACTACGACGAAGTTATTCGTCCGGAAACCACAGTAGAAGCACTGGGCCAACTGCGCCCGGTATTCGACCCGGCCAACGGCACAGTAACCGCAGGTACCTCATCAGCGTTATCAGACGGAGCCTCTGGCATGCTGGTTATGAGTGAAGAAAAAGCCAAAGCGCTGGGCTTACCTATCCGCGCTTACGTGCGTGGCATGGGTGTAGCAGGCTGCGACCCGTCCATTATGGGTTATGGCCCGGTACCGGCGTCGAAAAAGGCGCTGAAGATGGCTGGCCTAACCATTGATGATATCGATTACGCTGAGCTGAACGAAGCGTTCGCTGCCCAGGCACTGCCGGTAATGAAAGACTTAGGTCTGCTTGAAGTAAAAGATCAGAAAGTAAACCTGAACGGCGGCGCTATCGCCCTGGGCCACCCACTGGGTTGTTCAGGTTCACGCATTAGCACCACCCTGCTTAACGTAATGGAAGATAAAGGCGGTAAGTTTGGTCTGGCGACCATGTGTATTGGTTTAGGTCAGGGCATCGCTACGGTATTTGAAAGACCATAGTTTGAGCGGCCGTAAGCTGACAGCAACAGACTGGTAGCGACCAGCACAATCGCATAGAATAAGGGCCGTTTTTACGGCCCTTATTTTTTGTTTAATTGAACAGAAGGTTTCGTTAAACCAAGGCGATGGTTGGAACCCCACTTGCGCAGCCACAGAGTGTCTGAGTGAGGGCGCTAGCCCGAGGGAGTTGCTGTGGCGAGCACAGTGGGTGTTGTAACCTATAGCCGTTGCCTGGATAGTGCACATTGCGTAAGCCAGTAAACTAAGTTTTTGAATAAGATTATCGGAGTAACGATGGACCCGCATTTTAATAGCGCCACCCAAACACTGGACGCCCTGGGCCTGCGCTGCCCCGAGCCGGTAATGATGGTGCGGCTACAAATGCGTAAAATGCAGGTCGGCGACACTTTATTAATTATCGCCGACGACCCGGCCACCACCCGCGATATCCCGGCATTCTGCCGTTTTATGGATCACGAGTTACTGGCCAGTGATACTACTGAGTTGCCGTATCGTTATCTGGTAAAGAAGATTAGCGCGTAAAGGCGATTAAAAAGCGACGTTACCACCTTGAGTCGTTTTCACAAGGTATACCATCCCTATCACCGTCCATTTTGGTATCCGGACAATTTCGTAAGAAGTACTCCGCTTCGGCGCGGGAGTTCATCTGGCTACAGTGCTGACGACCGTCGCAGCGAAAATTCTGTTTAGCAACAACGTCGCGGGCTTTTTGGATGGGTACAGTGTAGTCAGGTAGCACCCGTGGCGCTGGCTCAGCAATTGGCTTAGGCGTGCTTTGTTTTTGATAGTAATTCCAGGCACCGAAGGCAATCAGCGCTATTAGTAGCAGTTTTTTCAAAGGCGGCTTCCCTGTTATGAATCCATTGTCGCTCTCAGGTGATTTTCAGGTTCTAACTTAGTTTATAAAACAGGGAACGGCAATGACTATTTAAGTTGACCGGCTTAGACCAACGTTTAAAGCTGGGCATATGCTCTTACCTGACTCGCACATTTAATAATGGCAGATGGAATACTTTTGCAGTAAACGAAATAAGGCGCCCGCCTACACCTCTAATAAAACTGAATTACGCTTCAACGTGCTAATGGCTTTAATATGTAATGAGATAGCCGCAGTGATCACTTCTGAATTGCTTTATCTGGCGTAAGTTTTTCCTTCTTCTGTTCTTCTACCAAGCGCGGCAAGTCGGAACGGCCTTTCATTTTTTTTAACTCTGCGAGAGAGACACGTGTTTTCCCATTTTCAGTTTTCATTATTTTTTCCTCACTAAATCAAATTCCGCTAGTTCTTCATCTGTTAGCTCATACAAGTCAGGGTCTGCTGCAATTTGTTTAGCGATGTCTTCATCTGTCGTTTCGTTGAATCTCTTAGCATTCGTTAAGCTACGTAGTTTACGGATTTGTGCTAACGATAAACGTGTAATGTTTTCACTCATTTTTGTAACCCCTGGGCAAATACTCTTGTTTCGTACTGTGTGATTTCAGCCTTTTTCGCACGCCGAGCGCTGATTATTCGGTTAACCATCTTACCTTGCTCATATACGCGTATAGTGTATACCACAAACAAGATCCCAAAAGGGCCACGACCTATTGTTTGGTACCTCACCTCGCCGTAATCATTTCGGGTATCAGTTCGTTGTTGTCGTAACGGGTCATCCCAAACTAAGGCAGCGTCCATGAAGTCGATACCTCTTTCAAACAAGGTCTTCTTACGTTTATCTTCGTTCCATTCAAATTCCATTTGAGTCTCATTATCCGGAAGTTAAAAACACCCATAAAATATACTTTAAAATAACAATTGACCAACCATTTTTAAAGATAGATTCACTGGTGTTTAAAAACTAATTTTACAATACAGTGGCGGCGCCGATTCCTTTTGCTATGGTTGTGATTACCTTATTTCTGATTTGGACACCGCACTATTATGACGTCGCAGTATTCCGCCCAAATTGATCAACTTCATAAAACTATTTATAACCCTGATATCAGTGAAGACGACGCTCGTCAGCATGTACTAAGGTGCTGCCTTGACGGTCTTAATATTCAGCAGGTTGGTTTGTGGCAATATACCGATGATGATTTACTGCGCTGTGAATTATTGCTGGATAAAAATGGTGGTTTCAGTCAGGAGGCCCTGCTGCTTGATCGCTGGAGTTTCCCGGGCTACTTTGCTGCGCTGGATAAAAGGCGGGTCATCAAGGCCAGCGATGCCATGCATGATCCGGCAACTAAAGATTTAACCGAATTATTTCTAAAACCACTTAATGTTAAATCATTACTCGACGTTCCCATTTATCAGGGGGATAAACTTACTGGCATTATTTGCTGCGAGCAAACAGTCACAATAAAACGCTGGACAGAGGAGGACGTCGCCTTCATTTTAGCGGTAGCTGATATTTACCGTTCACGCTTTAGTTAAGGCATTTTGCCGCGTTGCACTGGCGCTGCAGCTAAAGGCTTGGCACACTGACGCTTATCCGCTATCTCTTTTAATCTGAAAGGACTTGCCATGCGTCTGCTGTTTAGCACCCTATTGCTGGTTATCAGCACCTCCTGTTTGCCTGTGCTCGCCAATGAGACCGAACGCACCCCGTCGGCACCTGAGCGTAGTCAGGGAGATGGCCCTTATAAACGCTTAATTTTACGTGGCGGCACCCTGATTAGTGGTGAAGGCGCACCGGCGATTGGCCCGGTGGATATTGTGATTGAAAACGACCGTATCACTCAGGTAAACGTAGTCGGCTATCCCGATGTACCCGTGCTTACAGAAGGCCGGCTAAAAGCAGGCCCTGCTGATACCGAAATGGATATCAGCGGCATGTATATTTTGCCCGGCTTTGTTGACATGCATGGTCATATTGGTGGCTCAGCCGCTGGCATCCCCGCTGAGTACGTATTTAAGCTGTGGCTGGCGCACGGCATTACCACAGTGCGGGAGCCGGGTAGCTTTAATGGCCTGGCCTGGACCTTAAAACATGTAAAGGCTTCGGCTGAAAATAAAATTGTCGCGCCGCGGATAGTGCCTTATGTTGGTTTTGGTCAAGGCTTACCACAACCTGTATTTAACCCTGAGCAGGCTCGCAAGTGGGTACGCGATATTAAAAAGGCCGGTGGCGAGGGTATTAAATTTTTTGGTGCAACACCGGCCATAATGGCCGCTGCTTTGGATGAAGCAACCAAGCAGCAGTTAGGCACTATGATGCACCACGCCCAGTTGAATGTCGCCCGCACTAATGTACTGGACAGTGCCCGGCTGGGGTTAGGCTCGATGGAGCACTGGTATGGCTTACCTGAAGCGCTGTTTAGCGGCCAGACTATTCAAGACTACCCTGCTGATTACAATTACCAGAACGAACAGGATCGCTTTAGTGCCGCCGGTGAGCTGTGGCGTCAGGCAGCGAAGCCTGGCTCAGACAAATGGAATGCGGTAAGAGATGAGCTGATAGCACTCGATTTTACCATTAACCCCACCCTGACTATTTATGAAGCCAGCCGCGATGCTGCTGCCCAGCGTAATGCACAGTGGCACCAGCATTATACCCTGCCAACCCTGACTAAGTTTTTTACTCCCAGTCGCTACGCTCATGGCTCTTACTGGTTTGACTGGACCACCGACAATGAAATTACCTGGCGTGACAATTACCGGATCTGGATGCAGTTTTTAAATGACTATAAAAACCATGGCGGCCGTATTACGGTGGGATCTGATGCCGGCTACATTTATAAAATTTACGGTTTTGCTTTTATTCAGGAACTTGAGCTATTGCGCGAAGCCGGTTTTAACGCATTAGAAGTGGTGCAGGCAGCTACACTTAACGGCGCTATTGCCCTGGGGTTGGACGAGCAGATTGGTAGCGTGGTACCAGGTAAAAAAGCCGATTTGGTTATTGTTGCCGAAAACCCACTGGCTAATTTTAAAGTGTTATACGGTACCGGTCATTACCGGCTTAATGCTGATAATGAAGCGATTCGCACCAAAGGCGTTCGTTACACCATTAAAGACGGCATTGTGTATGACGCGCAGCAGCTGTTAAGTGATGTCAGGAACATGGTAGAGCAGGCAAAACAACAGGACGCTAACAAATAGTGCTACTTTTAGTTTGCTTCGCGTTGAAAAACCAGCCGCTTTAATTTAGCGTCTGGTTTCATCCTATTTTGTCAGTTGTGCTACCGCCAGCTCCAAGCGTTTTAATTCACGCAAAGTTGAACTACGGTTGGTTTCCATCCAGATCCATAGTTTAGTCGCAACCTGGGCCTGAAATACTAACAATAAAGACACGCCCCAGAATAATTGTTGCTCCGGCGCCACCGTGAAGAAATGATAGCCACAATAAAAAATCGCTACTGCCAATGCCGTTGCCAGTATGTAGGCAATTATCATAATTCCGCCAAGTCCGCCCTTAAAACCAGAGGCTAATACCTTCTCCAGTCCCTGCTCTTCGCGCATTAATTTATCCAGCTCTGCGGCCTGTTTGGCCAAATGTATCTTAATGTCGTGATCGGTTGTCATAGCCTGCTCCTTATTGGGTGGGGTAAAAACGCTAAACCAAAATACTATTGCAGTTTTTGTTGTAACTGCTGTCGTGCCCGATGCAATCGTGACTTAACGGTACCTAGCGGTATGTCGACTATCAAAGCTATCTGGCTAAGCTCTAACTCATGCAGATAATGCAGCTGCAATACCAGCCGCTCCTCTGCTGCCAGTAACGCCAGCGCTTTGCTTAGATCACCGCTATCGTAAGCTTGCTGCTGGCTGTTAGCTGGGCTAAGCTGGGCTGCTAAAGCCTCAATATCGATTGTCTGCTGTTTACAATTTTCTGCTTGCTTCTGATAATCCAGCACCTCCCAGCGCACCGCCCGGTACAACCAACTGGTGAATACCGCAGGGTCATTTAGGCGGGCTATTCGCTTGCCTACTTTCAACCAGACGTTCTGCACTACATCTTCAGCTAGCGCCGGGTCTGTCAGTAAATATGCAGCAAAGCGGCGTAAGTCCCGATGATAATGCCGATACAGCAAGCCAAAAGCTCGCTTATCGCCGTCTTGCATCGCCAGCACCAGTAAATCGAGTTGTGCCTGCTGCATTAGTGTCCTTAATATTGTTGTTGCTATTAAAAGACGACGCTAAGGGTTACCGGGTTCACGTATATTAATATTTATTTTTGCTTTAGTTTAACTGCTGGCGCTATTTATTCTTTTCCACAAACAAAAAAAGCCAGCGGTTAAGCCGGCTTTTTAAATATTAGAAACTATAACGCGGTTACTGCAACACTGAAATATCAGCGACTTGCAGAAACAGTTCTCGAAGCTGCTGCAGTAATGCCAGGCGATTAACACGCACGGCGTTATCATCGGCATTTACCATAACCTGGTCAAAAAAGGTGTCGATAACCTCACGCATACCGGCAAGATGCGCCAGGCTGTCGCTATAATTGTGCCCTTCGCTCTGAAAAGCTTGTTCAACCGTTATTGCCTCATATAGCGCTTTCTCTGCTGACTCCTGCAGTAAGTTAGTGCTTACTTCTGACGGAATAGTCTCGGTGACTTTAGCCAGAATATTGGCAACCCGCTTGTTCGCTGCTGCCAGCGCTGCTGCCGCTTCCAGCTTACTGAATGCAGCCACTGCACTTACCCGTCGGTGAAAATCACTTGGGCTGGTTGGCCGGCGTGCTAACACCGCCTGAATAACATCAACAGAGTAGCCTTCGTCCTGATACCAGGCACGGAAGCGGCCCAGCATAAAGTCTAGTACCTCATCAGCAACCTTGGTATTCGTTAACTTATTGCCAAAGGTTTGCTGGCTAAAGGCAATCAGTTCTACCAGATCCAGCGGTAACTGTTTCTCCACCATAATACGCAGCGCACCTATCGCCGCCCGGCGCAGAGCGAACGGGTCTTTATCGCCTTTTGGTATCTGGCCAATGCCGAAAATACCCACTAAGGTATCCAGCTTATCGGCAATCGCTACTGCAGCACCTTCCAACCGGCTTGGTAACTGATCACCGGCAAAGCGTGGCATATACTGCTCGTTTAGCGCCAGCGCTACCGCTTCGTCTTCACCATCAAGCCTTGCATAGTGCATACCCATAATGCCCTGCACTTCAGGGAATTCACCGACCATATTGGTCATTAAATCGGTTTTAGATAATAAACCTGCGCGTTTAGCCGCGGCCGCTTCCGCACCAATTTTTGCCGCAACAAAACCAGCAACAGAACTTATCCGCTCTGACTTTTCTGCCAGCGTGCCCAGCTGCTTCTGAAACAACACAGTCTTCAGACTGTCCAACCGCTCAATAAGCTTGGTTTTACGATCCGTTTTAAAGAAAAACTCAGCATCAGCCAACCGTGGCCGCACGACTTTTTCATTACCGCTGATTATCTGCGCTGGATCCTTACTTTCAATATTGGTGACGAAGATAAACTTATTGATTAACTTGCCCTGCTTATCCAGCAACGGGAAGTATTTCTGATTATCTTTCATTGTTGAAATTAACGGCTCGGCTGGTACCTGCAGGAAACTCTGCTCAAAGCTGCCCACCAGCACCACAGGCCACTCCACTAATGAAGCCACTTCTTCCAGCAAAGCATCATCCATCTGCGCTACAGCGCCCAAACTGTCAACTGTTGCTTTGACCTGCCTGGCAATAGTATCTTTACGTTCGTTGTAATCGGCTACTACATAGGCCTGCTTTAGCGTTGCTAAATAAGCATCGGCATTAGCAATCTCAACCAGAGCTGGCGCATGAAAACGATGACCATAGCTTTTATTACTGCTGTCACGCCCCAGAATGGTCGCGGGTACCACTTCGTTACCAAACAACATAATGATGGTATGCACCGGCCGGATAAATTCAGCATTGGAGTTGCCCCAACGCATAGGCCGGGCTATCGGTAACTTCGCCAGCGCCGTTTTAATCACATCTGCTAACAACGCAACAGTGCTCTGGCCTTTTTGTAATTGCTTATGCAATAACCAGGCACCTTTATCGGTTTCCAGTCGTTCGGCTTGCTCCACACTAATGCCACAACCTGCCGCCCAACCAGCAGCGGCCTTAGTTGGCTTACCGTCAGCATCAAATGCGGCGGCAATGGCTGGGCCACGCTTTTCTATTACTTTATCGCTCTGGCTTGCTGCCAGCCCATTTACCCGCACGGCTAAACGACGGGGCGCAGCGTACCAGACAATGTCGCCATGGCTTAACTCTTGTTTGGCCAGCTCTGCGCTAATATTATCAGCAAAGGCTGTCGCCAGTGTTTTAAGCGCCTTGGGTGGCAGCTCTTCAGTACCAATTTCTACCAGAAAATCCTGTGCGCTCATTTTGCCTCCTGCTGGTTTTGCGTGCCATTTTTACAAAGCGGAAAACCCAGTTTTTCGCGACTGGCAAAATAAGCTTCGGCACAGGCTTTGGCCAAGGTACGAACCCGCAGAATATAACGCTGCCGCTCAGTCACTGATATTGCATGTCGCGCATCCAGCATATTAAACGCATGGGAGGCTTTCATTACCTTTTCATAAGCGGGCAAGGCTAAGCCTTGTTCAATCAGGTAATGGCTTTCTTTTTCACATTGGTCAAACTGGGCAAACAACGCCGGTACATCAGCATGCTCAAAATTATAAGTAGATTGCTCTACTTCA
This sequence comes from Arsukibacterium sp. UBA3155, assembly GCA_002364615.1. GTDB lineage: Bacteria > Pseudomonadota > Gammaproteobacteria > Enterobacterales > Alteromonadaceae > Alishewanella. Next base: position 29,117 of record DEYP01000019.1, read on the forward strand.
TTCTGGTGAAATACATCACCATAGCTTACCCGGCCTAACGGCCCGTCAGTCCAGACTAAGTCATAAATTGAGTCAACACCCTGAATGTACATGGCCAGACGCTCTAAACCATAGGTAATTTCCCCGGTTACCGGCCGGCATTCTAAGCCTCCTACCTGCTGGAAATAAGTAAACTGCGTCACTTCCATGCCGTTTAACCACACTTCCCAGCCCAGGCCCCAGGCGCCTAAGGTTGGTGACTCCCAGTTGTCTTCAACAAAACGAATATCATGCACCAGGGTATCAATACCTAACTCACGCAATGAGCCCAGGTACAGCTCCTGAATATTGTCTGGTGACGGCTTTAAAATCACCTGAAACTGGTAGTAATGCTGCAACCGGTTGGGGTTTTCACCATAACGGCCATCAGTTGGCCGCCGACATGGCTGCACATAAGCCACGTTGGTAGGCTCTGGCCCTAAGGAACGTAAAAACGTCATGGGGTGAAAGGTGCCGGCGCCCACTTCTAAATCCAGTGGCTGCACCAGAACGCAGCCCTGACGTGCCCAGTAATCTTGCAGGGCTAATATCAGGCCCTGAAAGGTTTTTATATCGTAATTATGCATGCGCTGCTAACTCGCTAAAATGACTGAGGGGCCGCAGCCCCTGTCTTGTTATCTGGTAAAAAAACTATACGTCTAAATTGGCAACGTACAACGCGTTCTCTTCAATAAAGGCCCGTCGCGGCTCAACATGGTCACCCATCAGGGTAGCAAACAGTTGGTCAGCGCCGACGGCATCTTCAATAGTAACCTGCAACATGCGCCGGTTTTGTGGGTCCATGGTGGTTTCCCACAGTTGATCCGGGTTCATCTCGCCCAGTCCTTTATAGCGCTGAATGTACAGGCCGCGCTTAGACTCCGCCATTAGCCAGTCGAGTGCTTCAACAAAGGTTTCAACGGCTTTTACTTTCTCACCGCGACGAATAAAACCACCTTCTTCAATCAGATCTCGAATTTCGTCACCCAGGGCAACAATATTCTGATAATCACGCGAGGTAATAAAATCGTAGTGCAGTGCATATTCGTTATCGATACCGTGTTGACGAATAATGATTTTAGGCTGGAATAAATGACGTTCCCGATCTTCAATCACGTCATACTTGTAGCTGGAACCATCACCTTCTTTATCATCCAGTCGTTTAGCCAGAGTTTTAACCCAGGCTTCCACTACGGTTTTATCTTTAACATTTTCCGGGCTTAAGCCTGTGACATAAATAAGCTCATTTAACAGGTTGTAAGGTATTTTCCGGCTTAAGCGGTTAATAATAGCAGTAACCTTGTGATACAAACGCACCAGTTTTTCCAGGTGCTCGCCACCGATACCCGGTGCGTCAGCGTTTACATGTAAGGTTGCTTCATCCAGCGCCAACGTCGTTAAGTGTTCAACTAACGAGGGTTCATCTTTAATATATTGTTCTTGCTTGCCTTTTTTCACTTTAAATAAGGGCGGCTGGGCAATATAAATATAACCACGCTCAATTAATTCAGGCATTTGCCGGTAGAAAAAGGTCAGTAATAAGGTGCGGATGTGCGAGCCGTCGACGTCGGCATCGGTCATTAATACGATACTGTGGTAACGGGTTTTATCAGGGTTATATTCTTCGCGGCCGATACCACAACCTAAGGCGGTTATTAAGGTTCCGACTTCCTGCGATGACAACATTTTGTCAAAGCGGGCTTTTTCAACGTTCAGAATTTTACCTTTCAGCGGTAATATTGCCTGATTTTTGCGGTTACGGCCCTGCTTGGCAGACCCACCCGCAGAGTCACCCTCTACGATGTACAGTTCTGAGAACGCCGGGTCTTTTTCCTGACAGTCTGCCAATTTTCCAGGCAAGCCAGCAATGTCTAAAGCGCCTTTGCGCCGGGTCATTTCCCGAGCTTTACGCGCTGCATCGCGGGCTCTGGCCGCATCAACAATTTTACCAACGATGATTTTGGCATCGCCTGGGTTTTCTAACAGGTATTCGTTTAACTTCTCGCCCATCACACCTTCAACGGCAGAGCGGACTTCGCTGGATACCAGCTTATCTTTGGTTTGCGAGCTGAATTTCGGGTCTGGTACTTTAACACTGACTACGGCCGTTAAACCTTCGCGGGCATCGTCACCTGACGCCTGCACTTTCATTTTTTTGGCGTAACCTTCGTGTTCAATATAGTTATTTAACACCCGGGTTAATGCCCCACGAAAACCGGCTAAGTGAGCTCCGCCATCGCGCTGTGGAATATTATTGGTAAAACAAAACACATTTTCCTGATAACTGTCGTTCCACTGCATGGCCACTTCTACTGAAATGCCATCTTCACGCTGATCAGAAAAATAAAACGCTTTAGGGTGAACGCTGGTTTTGCTGCGGTTTAAATACTGCACAAAGGCTTCAATACCACCTTCATATTTAAAGTGGTCTTTTTTGTCATTACGCTCGTCCGTCAGAATAATACTGACCCCAGAGTTAAGAAATGACAGTTCACGTAAACGTTTTGCCAGAATATCGTAGTGATAATCGATATCGCTAAATACGGTTGGGCTTGGCCAGAAGCGGATAGCGGTACCGGTATCGTCGGTTTCACCAATTACCCCCAAAGGTGCCTGGGGCACGCCTAAATGGTAAATCTGGTTATGTACCTGACCTTTCCGACGGATAGTCAGTTCTAATTTGTCGGACAACGCATTTACCACGGAAATACCCACGCCGTGCAAACCGCCTGACACCTTATAAGAGTTTTCGTCAAACTTACCACCGGCGTGCAGCACGGTCATAATAACTTCAGCAGCTGATACACCCTCTTCGTGCATTTCGGTAGGTACACCGCGGCCGTTATCGCGAACGGACACCGAGCCATCGCTGTGAATCGTTACCCAGATATCAGTGCAATAGCCAGCGAGCGTTTCATCGATTGAGTTATCGACTACCTCGAACACCATATGATGTAAGCCGGTGCCGTCGTCGGTGTCACCGATGTACATGCCTGGTCTTTTACGAACGGCATCCAGCCCTTTTAATACTTTAATACTTGAGGAATCGTAATTATGTTGTTCGGCCATCTTCGTCTGTCCGTGCTGTTATCTGACCGTGTTCCACGTGAAACATCTTGCTACGCTCGGCAGCAATATAAGGTGAAACCTGATCAGCATTAATTGCAGTAATAAATACCTGTGAATTAATCTGGGTTAAATACTCAAAAACAAGTTGGGTTGAACTGGCATCCAGTTCAGACGCCAAATCATCAATTAGTAACAGTGGCTGCTTATTACCACTATTACTGATTACATTGTTTTGGGCGATTTTAAGTGCAAATAATAACACTTTTAGTTGGCCACGGGATAATACTTCTTCCACTGGCAACTGAGCTTTTTTTAATTTTAAATCGGCTTTTTGTGGACCATACTGACTAAAGCCCTGCCGGCAATCTTGATCAAAACTGTGTTGCAGTAGATCCAATAACGCTTTTTCACTATCTATTCTTTCTGGCCAACCGCTTTGCAACTGCATGCTGACATCAGCTAACAAGGGATTCGCTGATACTAATTGTCGATACGCCTCACTTAACTGATCGATGTAATGCTGACGATGAGCGTGTAGCTGCCAGGCGAGGTTAGCGAACTGCTGATCCCAGTATGCGAATTCATCGTCGTAGCGACGACGCTGCTTTAATAAAGCATTGCGTTGTTTTAGCACCCGACTAAACTGCAACCATACCGGGAAGAAACCAGGTTCCACGTGGAACACACCCATATCAAAAAATTGCCGGCGCTCTTTCGGGCCGCCAAAGAACAGGCGAAAGCTATCAGGGGTAAGTAGCTGTACCGGCAATAAGCTGGCAAACTCCGCCAACCTTTGCACATTAGCACCATTGAGGCGCAGCAACAGTTCAGCCGAGCGGTTTCGTTGCAAACCCAAACTGTATTCTTGCTGATTATTACTGACCTTAGCGTGCAGGATAAACTGTTCGCTGTCGTCTTTAATCAGCCGTTGATGCGCCCGGCTACGAAATGACCGCCCATGTGCCAGGTAATAAATCGCCTCGAGCAAACTGGTTTTGCCGCTACCATTTTCACCATAAATAAGATTAAACTCAGGGTGGGCAGTAAAAGCCAGCGCCGCTATATTGCGAAACTGGCTAAGTTGCAACGACAGTAACGCCATTACTTATAATCGCATTGGCATAACAACGTAGCTGGCGCCTTCATTACCAACGCCCTCAATCATGGTGCTGGAGTTAGCATCATTTAAATGCAAAATGACCAGGTCGGTATTAAGGGTGTTAAGCACATCCAGCATATAGCCGACGTTAAACCCAATCTCCAGTGGATCCCCCTGATATTCAACCTCAATAACTTCTTCAGCTTGCTCATGCTCGGGGTTATTCGCCATGATTTGCAGTTCATCGTTACTTAAGGTAAAGCGCACGCCACGATATTTTTCGTTGGATAAAATAGACGCTCTGGTACAGGCGTCTTTAATTACCGGCCGATGCGCTGTAACTAACTTGGTGCTATTGCGTGGTAGTACCCGGCGATAGTCAGGGAACCGACCATCGATAAGCTTGCTGCTGAAGGTAAAGCCCTGATCGGATAAGCGGATATGATTCTGGCCCAGACTTAACTGGATAATCTGGTCGTCATTGGCCAGTAAGCGCATAATTTCCAGTACGCCCTTACGCGGGATAATAATTTGCTTTTGCTGCAAATTAACTCCAGGCAACGCCAGTTTACTTAGTGCCAGCCGATGACCATCCGTGCCTACTGCGGTCAGGCTACCGTTGTCGACTTCAAACAACAAGCCGTTTAAATAGTATCTTACGTCCTGGTTGGCCATTGAAAAGGCTGTGTCATCCAATAACTTACGCAATTGCTGACGGCTGATACTGATATCAACTTCGCCCTGCCAACTTTCCAGATTAGGGTATTCTGCCGCACTAAGCGTAGACAACGTAAACTTGGTTTTACCACAAGTTAAGATACAGCTCTCGGCTTGCAGTACTACTTTAATATCACTGTTTTCTGGCAAGCTGCGACAAATATCCAGCAACTTTTTAGCCGGCACGGTAACCCTGCCAACCTGCTGCACCTGCACCGCATCAGTAGTAGCCACTAGTTCAACTTCTAAATCGGTACCGGTCAGCGCTAGCTGTTGCTCACTTACTTCTATCAACACATTGGATAAAATAGGTAAGGTGTGGCGTCGTTCAATGGCGCCCGAGACCATTTGCAGTGGCTTGAGTAAGGCGTCTCTGTTGATCACAAATTGCATAGCTTAACCTTAGTTAGGATGTCCCTGTTAAAACCGGCTATGAAGATAACGTGCGAATGAGGTTTTGAAAATCCTCTTTAATTTCGTGGGTTTCTTCCTTTAAAGATTCAATCTTGCGACAGGCATGTAATACCGTGGTATGGTCGCGGCCACCAAAGGCATCGCCAATTTCTGGCAAGCTGTGGTTGGTTAATTCTTTTGATAATGCCATGGCCATTTGTCGCGGCCGCGCTACCGAGCGAGAGCGCCGTTTCGACAATAAATCGGCAACGCGGATTTTATAATACTCGGCCACTGTTTTCTGAATGTTTTCAATAGTAACCAGTTTATCTTGCAACGCCAGTAAATCTCGTAATGCTTCCCGCACGAAATCAATGGTAATAGGCCGGCCGGTGAAGTTAGCATTAGCAATAACCCGATTTAACGCCCCTTCTAATTCCCGCACGTTTGAACGCAATCGCTTTGCCACGAAAAAGGCAACTTCTTCCGGCAGGCGGATTTGGTTCTCCTGCGCCTTACGCATCAGAATTGCTACCCGGGTTTCCAACTCAGGAGGCTCTATGGCAATGGTCAGGCCCCAACCGAAGCGAGACTTTAAACGATCTTCCACGCCGTCAATTTCTTTGGGATAACGGTCGCTGGTTAAAATAATTTGCTGGTTGCCTTCAAGCAAGGCATTAAACGTATGAAAGAACTCTTCTTGTGACCGCTCTTTATTAGCAAAAAACTGAATGTCATCGATAAGTAGCGCATCTACCGAACGATAATAACGTTTAAACTCTTCTATGGCATTGTTTTGTAATGCTTTAACCATATCCTGAACAAAACGTTCAGAGTGCATATAAATGACTTTGGCATCAGGCTTTTTCGCAAGAATACCGTTACCGACCGCGTGTAATAAGTGGGTTTTACCCAGGCCGGTGCCGCCATAAATAAACAAGGGGTTATAAGCAGTACCCGGATTATCAGCAACCTGACTGGCTGCGGCACGTGCTAACTGATTCGATTTACCCTCAACAAAGTTAGTAAAGGTGTAATTTGCCCGGACGTTGCTGCGCACTATAGTCTTCGGAGCGGGCTCAGCGGCTTCCCGCGGTGCCGGTATCGAATTGTTAGCCGCCGGTTCTGCTTGAGGTAAGTGACTATTACCCGGGGGTCGCTTTGTTTGTTGCTGACTGTTACCGACATCAAACTTAAGTCGTGGTGCATCATCGCCACAATAATCCTGGATCAATTCAAGGATCCGGTTTAAATACTTCTCTCGTACCCAATCCAGTACAAAGCGGTTTGGCGCATACAGGATCAGAGAATCAGACGAACTGTCAGCTTGTAGCGGCCGGATCCACATACTGAAATGTTGGGCTGGCAGTTCAGATTGCAAAGCCTGTAAACAATTTTGCCAAACAGATTGATACACCGTCTCTCCTGAAGCCCTGATTAAAATGATAAGTTAGGGCTGGTATCCCTACGCAAGTCGGCCATTATCCTATGATCTTATCCACAAGTTCAATGTTGACTTTTCAAAAAAAACCCAGCGAGGTCTATAAATAACACAAGCCTTTGTATTAATACAATTTAAAAGCCTTATTCTATTTGATAATACTAATCATAATCGGCTGCTGTTTCTGGCTTAAAAAATAAATAACTCACATTTTATTCAGTAAGATCAGTGTGGCTGTGGAAAACTTATTAAGTTGGCGATATAAACAACGATCAGATCAGAATAAAAGCGAGGATCGCATTGACTTTCGGCACCGAACTACTTAAAATTCGCGCTCATTTTTGTCAGCTGCGTTTTGGTATATTTGCTAAAACACAGGTAATCTTAGTAAATATTTCGACCGGACGGATGAAATTATGAGTAAAAGAACGTTTCAACCAAGCGTATTAAAACGCAAGCGCAACCACGGTTTCCGTGCACGTATGGCCACTAAAAATGGTCGTCAGGTTTTAGCGCGTCGCCGTGCTAAGGGCCGTCAGCGTTTATCAGCGTAATCGGCTGTTAAGCGCTGCGTGGTCAGCCTGAACTTCGGCCGGGAGTTACGCCTGTTAGCTCCCAGTCAATTTGATAATGTATTCCAACACCCTTTTCGGGTTGCGTCTCCCCTGTTTACCATTCTTGCAAAACCAAATCAGCTTGCACATCCGCGATTAGGCCTTACTATCGCTAAAAAACGTGTTAAATTGGCCGTGCAACGCAATCGTATAAAACGATGTGTGCGTGACAGCTTTCGTTTGCATCAACACCAGCTGCCCGGCGTCGATCTGGTATTAATGGTAAAGGGTGATATCAGCAACACCCCGAATAGTGAACTTTTGCAACAACTGGAACGGCTATGGAGCAAAATCGCTCGCCAGTACATCGCTTTACAATCAAGCTGATGTTAATGCTGGTTCGTGGCTATCAGCGGGGAGTAAGCCCACTGCTAGGGCCACACTGTCGCTTCCATCCAACATGTTCACACTATGCCATTACTGCTATTGAACGCTTTGGCGCGGTAAAAGGTGCTTGGTTAGCAGGCAAACGCATATTAAAATGTCACCCCTTACATAAGGGCGGTGATGATCCCGTTCCTGATAAGCATAATGAGAAAAGCTAACCCATGGATTCACAACGCAGTTTTTTAGTAATTGCCCTGGCAATCGTCAGTTTTTTCCTCTGGCAGGAATGGCAAAAAGATTATGGCCCAAAACCCATCGCCACGCCTGCTGCTGTTGAACAGTCGCAGAATATAACGCCTGGTAGCAGCAACAACGGTGATATCAGACTTACCGGTGATGATGCCCCCAGTCAGGTTATTACCAATGCCGCGCCGACTGCGCAGAAAGTTAGCGTAGCGACTGATGTATTAAACGTTGAAATTGATACCAGTCGTGGTGACATTGTCGGTCTGACCTTACCGCAATTTCCGTTAACCAAAGGCAGCGAAGAACCTTATGTGCTGATGCGCAAATTGCCAGGCTTCGAGTACACCGCACAATCTGGCTTAATTGGTGCCGACGGTCCGGATGATCAAACCAACAGCAGACAGCCTTATCAGTTTGAGCAGCAGCAATATCAACTGTCTGAGAATAGCGATGAATTGGTCGTGCCACTCACCACCAACTTTAATGGCTTAAAAATTGAAAAACGCTTTATATTCAGTCGCGGCAAATATGATGTCCGGGTAGAGTATTTAATTGAAAACCAAAGTGATGTCAGCAAACGTTTTCAACCTTACCAGCATTTAGCTCAAAATATTGATAACGGTGAAAGCAGCAGCATGATGATGCCGATTTACCGTGGTGCAGCCTATGGCACCAGCGAAGAGCGTTATGAGAAATACGACTTCGACGATATGGCCAAAAAGAATCTGGCGTTAAACACTACTGGTGGCTGGGTAGCCATGCTCGAGCACTATTTCGTCGCGGCCTGGGTACCTGATCAGCAACAGCAAAACCGCTTGTACAGTATGGTATCAGGCAATAAAGGTGTTATTGGCAGCCGCAGCGATATTATCGAATTGCAACCTGGCCAGACTACTGTTATTGGCAGCGCCTTTTATGCCGGTCCGAAGCAGCAGGACAAATTAGCAGAGCTGGCCAATGGTCTGGACTTAACCGTTGACTATGGTTTCCTGTGGTTTATCTCTCAGCCATTGTTCTGGTTACTGACCACCATCCAAAGCTTTGTGATTAACTGGGGCCTGGCCATTATCCTGATCACCATTATGGTGAAAGGTGTGATGTACCCGCTAACCAAGATTCAATACGAATCTATGGCTAAGATGCGTAACTTAAAGCCTAAGATTGAAGAACTGCAAGCCCGTTACAAAGACGACCGCCAGAAAATGGGGCCGGCTATGATGGAGCTGTATCGCAAAGAAAAAGTAAACCCGATGGGTGGCTGTTTACCGATGCTGGTGCAGATGCCAATTTTCTTAGCCTTGTACTGGGTATTCGTCGAGAGCGTGGAGCTACGCCACGCGCCCTTTATGCTGTGGATCACGGATTTATCGACCAAAGATCCGTTCTATATCCTGCCAGTGCTGTTTGGTTTAAGTATGTTTGCCATGCAAAGATTGACGCCGATGCAGGTGACCGATCCGCTACAACAGAAAATTATGATGTGGATGCCGGTCGCTTTCTCTGTGTTCTTTATCTGGTTCCCAAGCGGCCTGGTGTTGTACTGGCTGGTCAGTAACCTGATTTCACTGGCGCAGATGCTGTATATCTACAAAGGCATGGAAAAGAAAGGCTTACATACCAAGAAGGCTTAGTCTAATTTAAGGCATGGGTAAGGTGTCGTTATGTAGCAGCGACAAGGATGTCGCGCAGGTTGAGACAGCCCCGTTGTTTCTAAAAGCAGCGAAGTGCTGTCGAAAGCGGCGAAATAACGATTTCCTTCCCCTGGCCAACATGCAAAAACCAAAATAGCCTGTCAGCATCAAGCGACAGGCTTTTTCCATTAAGAGAGCAACTATGTTTACTACTGACACCATCGCCGCATTAGCCACTGCCCCCGGCCGTGCCGGTGTGGGTATTATTCGTATTTCCGGCCCCGACACCAAAGCCGTAGCCAAAGCCATGCTGCACAAACTGCCTAAAGCACGCTATGCCGAGTATTTACCCTTCTTTGATAGTGATGCCGCTGTGCTGGATCAGGGCATCGCGCTGTACTTCCCAGGGCCCAATTCTTTTACCGGCGAAGACGTACTCGAGTTGCAAGGACATGGCGGGCCGGTGCTGCTTGATATGCTGTTAAAACAGGTATTGGCCCAGCCAAATGTGCGCATCGCACGGCCGGGTGAGTTTTCCGAGCGCGCCTTTTTAAATGATAAGCTCGATTTAGCCCAGGCTGAAGCGATAGCCGATTTAATTGACGCCAGCAGTGTGCAGGCAGCGCGCTCTGCCATGCAATCACTGCAGGGCGAATTCTCGCGCCGGATCCATGAACTGGTCGAAAAAGTCATTTACCTGCGAATGTATGTCGAAGCGGCAATTGACTTTCCGGATGAAGAAATCGACTTTCTATCCGATGGCAAAGTCGCTACCGATTTAGCGGAGATAATTGATTATCTTGCAACCGTAACTAAGCAAGCGGCGCAAGGCAGTATCCTGCGCGAAGGCATGAAAGTAGTAATAGCTGGCCGGCCTAATGCCGGTAAATCCAGCTTGTTAAATGCCCTGGCCGGCCGCGAAGCCGCTATTGTTACCGAAATTGCCGGCACCACCCGTGATGTATTGCGCGAGCATATTCATATTGATGGCATGCCGCTGCATATTATTGATACCGCAGGGTTGCGTGAGGCGACTGATCAGGTAGAACAAATTGGTATTGAACGCGCCTGGCAGGAAATTGCCCAGGCCGATCGGGTACTGTTTATGGTGGATGGCACTACAACAGAGGCTACCGATCCTCATGATATCTGGCCCGACTTTATTGACCGTCTGCCAGCGAGCTTAGGCGTTACCGTTATTCGTAATAAAGCGGATATTACCGGCGAAGTACTGATACCAGATGTAAAGCAGACCAGCAACAAGACTCCCGTTTACAGCATATCGGCGAAAACCGGTGCCGGTATCGATGCCCTGCGCGAGCATCTAAAACAATGTATTGGCTTTGATGCCAGTACCGAAGGCAGCTTTCTGGCCCGCCGTCGCCATTTAGATGCACTGGACCGCGCCGCCGAACATCTGACTATCGGTCAGGAACAACTGCACAGCTATATCGCCGGTGAAATTCTGGCGGAAGAACTGCGGTTAACCCAGCAACACTTAAATGAAATTACCGGTGAGTTTAGCTCGGACGATTTGCTGGGCAGAATTTTCAGCTCGTTCTGTATCGGTAAATAGCTAATAGCTGGCATCCAGCTGCTGCGCGGTTTTATCAGTAATGATGAGTGCGGCTATTATCACCGCACCCAAACCAACCATACCGGCCGCTAGCAGCAAACCTGTATCGTAGTAACCACTTACTTCTGCCAGATAACCAGTAATAGCAGGCGCAACAACCTGAGCACTGCCATAAGCTAAGGTCATCTTACCCATTAGTTTGGCTGGTTTACTGGGATATAAACGCCCTGCCATGGTAAGCACCAAACTGACTATGCCAATAAAAGTGGCACCAAATAACGCCGCACTACATAGCACCGCACTAAGCGAGTTTAACCAAAGCGGTAATATAATGGCCAGCATTTGCAACAGCAGCGCCAGCGCTATGGCTTTCAGGTAGCCGGTTTTACGGGCAACAATATCCCATAGCAGCACGGCCGGTGCCGCGGCTAAGCCCAGCACAATAAAACTCAGGTTGCCGCTGCCGGCCAGGCCAGGCATGCGCTCCACAATCGCCACAATAAAAGTAGCGCTAATCACATAGCCGTAGCCGGCACAAAAATAGCTGGCCAGCATCAGGCGCATAAAGCGTTTTGACGGTGGCGAATCGGCGGGCACCGTTTTGTGCTGCTTACTGATAAGTTCAGGCCGGGGCAACCATCGCCAGGCTGGAATGGCTAAGCCAACAGCGAGAGTGGCAAAGTAGTACCACTGTGCGCGCCAATCGAGCCCGAACGTTAGCAAAAACTCGACCAATAGCGCCGACATGGCGATACCTAAACCCAGGCCGGCAAAGTGGATACCCAACTCAGCGCGCTGCTGATGGCTGAGTAGCCAATGCATAATCAGGCCAGAAGCAATCAGCATTGAGCCGGCACTACTTAAGCCTGCCACAAAGCGCCAGCATGCCCACAGATAGACGTTTTGAGTTAATGCCATACACAAGGTGCTGATAACCGCCAGCAGCAAGCCAAGCCGGTACAGAGAATCCTTTAGCTGCAGATTATTCAGATTGGCGGCTAACAGCGCCCCCGCCATATAGCCCAAATAATTCGTGGCGGCCAGATAGCCGCCGGTGGCGTCATCCAGTTGGGTTTGCTGCTGCATAATAGGCAATAATGGCGTATAGGCAAAACGTGCTACGCCCAGGCATAGCAACTGACTGAAGAAGCCGGCTAAAAGCACATATAAGCGTTGTGATGACGGTAGCAGAATAACCTATCCATTACTTGCAAGCTGAACCAGACGCTTAGCTTAGCCCAGAAAAAAAGACCGCGATATGCGGCCTTAGTCGAGTATGTCGTTGTTCAAACAGCAACTAGCGGGCGTAAGTGGCTGTTAGTGTTGCCTTACCCAATGCATTGGCATTAAGCATAAAACTGACTACCGCAGCACTGGCATCATCCGGTACTGCCAGGGTTTCTTCTGGTAAGGCCCAAACGGTAAACTGATAGCGGTGCATGCCATGGCCCTCTGGCGGGCAGGCGCCGCCAAATTCTTTGCTGCCATAATCATTTTTAAAAGTACGACAGCCAGGGGGTAAACGGCCATTGCCAACGCCTTGAGCAAAACCGGTGGCATCGGCCGGAATATCCGTGACCAGCCAGTGCCAGAAACCTGAACTGGTCGGTGCATCCGGGTCAAACACGGTAACGGCATAACTTTTAGTGTTCTGTGGTGGGTTTTGCCACTCAAGCGCCGGTGAAACGTTATTACCATTACAACCAAAGCCATCAAATTCATGATCTTTGGCCATAAAATGACCTTCCTGCAGATCAGGGCTGCTGAGGGTGAAGCGTGCTTCCGTCATATTGCCTCCATTATAAATAAATTTAGTTTGTGAATACTCACTTATACTGAGATAGCCACTGGCTAAAGGCCTGACCGGGCATAGCCCCTGCTTGCTGCGCCAGAACCTTGCCTTGTTTAAATAACATTATGGTAGGAATAGAGCGAATATTAAACTGTGCTGCTAATTGTTGTTGCTGTTCGGTATTAATCTTACCGAAGCGGAATTGTGGCTCGAGCTCTTGAGCAGCCTGGTTAAACACCGGCGCAAAGTTTTTACATGGCCCACACCAGCTGGCCCAGAAATCAACCACCAATGGCAGTTCTGCTTTATTGGCATGGGCGGCAAAGTTAACTGAGGTCAGCTCCAATGGCTGCTGAGTAAACAGCATCTGTTTGCATTTGCCACAACGTCCCTCAAGTGCGGTTTTGTCGGCCGGCAAACGATTCAAACTATTACAATTCGGGCAGGCAACAATCATGACACTCTCCAGCGAACAGGTATAGCGTGTTATATAGCGTTAGTTCAGGGTTTTTTAAAGCCTGAATTAAAAACTTACCTGCTGCCAGTCGGTTTTACTGTCAAAACTAAGGGTTTTAATCGCGCCGCGCCCTTCAATATTTACAGTGTTAATTTGCGCTGGCCACAGTCCCTGCAACGCATTGTGCTTTATACGCAGGCCGGCAATTTCCGCCGGAATAGCCGCTTCCTGATATACCCAGTAAAAGCGGCCATCCAACTGGCCACCTACCAGCGACAATGGCAGTGGCTCACCTGATAACCGGGCTATACTGAAATGGTCACTGACATAACCATTAAACAACTGCTGCGTCTGCTCACTGTTGAGTAAATCAGCGTTTTTATCAAACAACTGCTTCACCCCATGCTCAGCATCATGCACGTAAAAACGATGCATCACTTCAATATTGCCGCTGCGTGGATTAAACAGCACTTTACTCAGTGCTGTTTTCAGCTCGTGGGCTGCCAGTTGGCCACAGCAGCAAGCCAGTAACAGCAGACTCAGCAAGCCGCGCATTAGTTGCCGCCCTGCTCTGTTGACTTATCGGTCTCTGATTTTTTTGCCGGATCTTTCACTTCGGTTTTAATGTCCTGCATAATATCGCGGCTGACTTTAGCTTTACTTTTCTCCGATTTATAAGCCTCAATCCGTGATGGCACTATCCGTCGTGGATAAAAGTTATTTTCAATATCGACATCGGCAGTTTCCCATTTCGGATCGACAATCACTTCCTGCAATACTTTGTCTTTGGCCGTAACAATCAGTTTATTAACCGCCTTTGGACTACGACGCCAGATCTCAGCAGGAATATACTGCTGTTCGCTGCTACCATCGGCATAATTCAGCTGCAGTAAAATAGGCATGACCAGGCCGCCTTTGTTACTAAACTGGAGTACATAGTAGTTTTTATCTTCGGCAACGGCTCGCTCAAAGGCTTTACGCTCCCAGGGCTCGAGTTCATGCAAAAATTTGTTGTACGCATTACGCTCTTTATTGGTGACAGTGAAACGATCGTTGTCATCATAAAAATCGCGCACATCCGGATTCTGATCGACCCACAGCACTTTATTTTCTGCTTTATTGCGCTCAACAAATAGCGAAACCGGCTTATCCAGCTCCTGCTGACGTTCACGCTGAAAGTCGATATCCGGGTTTTTAGTATCTAAGCGCAGCTGAAATACTTTATCCAGCGCAATATCGACATGGTCAGTGCTGTAAAACCAACCCCGCCAGAACCAGTCCAGATCAACGCCACTGGCTTCTTCCATGGTACGGAAAAAATCAGCAGGAGTAGGCCGTTTGAACTTCCAGCGGGCGGCATATTCTTTAAAGGCGAAATCAAACAGTTCCCGGCCCAAAATGACTTCACGCAATATATTTAACGCTGCAGCAGGCTTGGTATAGGCATTCGGGCCCAAACGCAGCACACTGTCAGACTGGGTCATAATAGGAACCTGCACGTCTGACTTCATATAATCAACAATGTCACGCGGCTCCACTCCCCATGGAATCGTCGGATCCCATTCCCTGCCAGCTACGCCATCCAGAAAGCTGTTTAAGCCTTCGTCCATCCAGGTCCATTGCCGCTCGTCAGAGTTCACGATCATCGGAAAATAAATATGGCCGACTTCATGAATTACCACGCCGATTAAAAAACGCTTCTCAGCCTGCGAGTAAGTACGGCTGCCATCATCCTGCAATTTGGTGCGCGGGCCGTTAAAGGTAATCATCGGATATTCCATGCCGCCTACCGGGCCATTAACCGATTGCGCCACCGGATAAGGATAATCGAATGAAAAACGGGAATATACTTCCATGGTATGGACCACAGCTTCGGTAGAATACTTCTGCCACAACTCGCCGCCTTCTTTGGGATAAAACGACATTGCCATAACAAAGGGTTGTTCGCTGCCACCTTGCTGGTAGCCTTTAGCATCCCAGATAAATTTACGTGATGATGCCCAGGCAAAATCCCGAACTTTGCTGGCTTTAAAATGCCATGTTTTGGTTTGATCAGTGCCGGCTTTCTCGTTCTCCAGCGCTTCTTGTTCGGTTACAACAAATACTGGCCGCTTCGCCGTTTTCGCTTGCTCCAGCCGGTTTATTTGCTCGCGGTTTAATACTTTACTGCTGTTTTGCAGCTCACCCGTCGAGGAAACAATATGGTCTGCCGGCACCGTCAACTTAACGTCATAGTCACCAAACTCCAGGGTAAATTCTCCCCGGCCTAAAAACTCTTTATTGGTCCATGCTTCATAATCGGTATACGCCACTAAGCGCGGAAACCACTGCGCCAGTAAAAAAATATCATTGCCGCCTTCACGCGCATCATCCGGGAAATGCTCATAGCCGGCACGGGCCGACACGGCATCTTCTTCTACAATATTAAAGGCAAAATCTAAACTGAAATCGACTTGCTGGCCTGGTTTTAACGGCTTGTCCAGGTCAATCCGCATCAAGGTACCGACCATTGTTACCGGCAGTGCTTTACCGTTACTGCTTTTTACATTGGAGATCTGAAAGCCCAGTTCGTTATCTGCCATAAACTGCTGACGGCGTAACTCCTCCAGACTTAAACGGGCGGTAATTTCACCTTCACCGATAGAAGTGGCCGGTCCACGGCGACCAACACCACCAAAATCGGTGGTCATTTCCGCCATCGAATCATTTTTAAAAATATTCTGATCAAGGTGCAGCCACAAATACTTCAGAGTATAAGGTGAATTGTTCAAATAGCTGATTTGCTGCTTAGTGCTTAACTGACGTTTAGCTTCATCCAGCACCACGTCCATTTTATAATTAACCTGCTGCTGCCAGTACTGCTGGCCTGGCTCTCCGGCTGCGTTACGATAAATATTCGGTGTTGGCAGCACTTCGTCTAACTGCCGGAACTTATCTTCAAAGTCCCCTTTGGTCTGGCGGATAGCACCGTTAGCAGACACCTGGGCGCACAGTAACGTGGTTAACAGGCCTAACAGTATTATGGATAGTGATTTAGAAGGTTGAGATGATCGACGTGTGGAAAGTCGGGACCAGACTGCAGGCATAACCAGGTACTCTCTTATTATGTAACGCATAAAAACAAGCCGACTACGATAAGGAACTTCTGGCTGCTAAACAAGCAGCGTTCAGCACGTATAACAGTGATTCTGTCGCCAAAAAAAAGCCCCGCAAAGCGGGGCCTGATCATAAAGCGGTTTAACGAATATTAATCGCGCGGTTTGCGTGGTGCACGAGGTGCGGCACCCGGCCGTGGGCCAGGACCACTGCGACGCTCACCAGCACTGTTTGGCGTGGCGTTACCTGCTGCACTACCGGTATCAATACTGATATTCAGCTTTTGCTTACGCACATACACTTTTTTCAGATGCTGAAAAATTTCAGCAGGAATGTTCGCCGGTAATTCAACCGTACTGAAATGGTCAAATAACTTTATATTGCCAATAAACTGACTGTCGATATTCGCTTCGTTGGCAATAGCACCAACAATATCACCCGCACGGACACCGTGCTCTTTGCCTACTTCAATCCGGTAATTGTTGTAATCACCTTTCATTTCGCGGCGTACCCGTGGCCCACGATCTGGCCGTTCGCCTGAGCGCTCATTGCGCTCACCTGAACGTTCCGGACGGTCACTACGCTCACGCCGCGGCCGCTCTTCCCGCTCACCACGTGCGTGCGGCTGACGTAATTCCGGAAATTGCTTGGCCACATTTAATGGCTGATCTTTCTGAGCTAAAAACAACAAAGCGGCAGCCAGATCAACATCGGTGGTTTCAAGCTTTTCACGCCAGTCGGTTACCAGCTCCTGAAAGAAACTCAGGTTCTGTGTTTCAATAGTTTGTGCCAGTTGCTCACGGAACGATTCTATCCGACGCTGCTCAATCACCTGACCGGTAGGTAGCGACATTTGCTCGATAGGCTGCTTGGTTGCGTGCTCAATGGTCCGCAATAAACGACGTTCGCGTGGGGATACAAATAATATTGCTTTACCTTCGCGACCCGCACGGCCGGTACGACCAATCCGGTGTACATAAGCTTCGCTGTCGTACGGAATGTCGTAGTTAACCACCAGGCTAATACGCTCAACATCCAGACCACGGGCAGCAACATCTGTTGCTACTATGATATCAATCTGACTGGCCTTCATCCGGCGAATGGTTTGTTCCCGGTGTGCCTGGTTCATATCACCATTTAAACAGGCTACTGCGTAGCCACGGGCGCCGAGTTTTTCAGCAATTTCTTCTGTGGCACTTTTAGTGCGTACGAACACAATGCTGGCATCGTATTCTTCACCTTCAAGTAAGCGGGTCAACGCATCCAGCTTCTGGTTTGAATCCAGTAATACATAACGCTGGGTGATCCGCTCCACCGTACTGGTTTTCGAAGCAATTTTAATTTCTTCCGCATTTTTTAAATGCTTTTGCGCAATCGCCCGAATTTGCGCTGGCATAGTTGCAGAGAACATCGCAACCTGACGACCTTTAGGGGTGGCATCCATAATGGTTTGCACATCGTCGATAAAGCCCATGCGTAACATTTCATCAGCTTCATCCAGAACGATAGCCCGCAGCTTATCCAGCTTCAGCGTGCCACGATCTAAGTGATCAAGTATCCGGCCGGGGGTACCGACAATAACCTGAGAGCCGCGCTTTAACGATTTAAGCTGGTTGGTATAACTCTGACCACCATACAATGGCAGTACATGAAATGCTGGCATATAACGCGCATAAGCCTGAAAGGCCTCAGCGACCTGAATCGCCAGCTCACGGGTAGGTGCCAGCACCAGAATTTGTGGATCATTTTGCGCTGGGTCCAGCCGCGCAAGTAAAGGCAGAGCAAAAGCACCGGTTTTACCGGTACCCGTTTGCGCCTGGCCTAACACGTCTTCACCAGCTAATAGTTTTGGAATAGCCGCCGCCTGGATAGGCGAAGGGGTTTCATAACCAAGTTCAGTGACCGCGCGCACCAGCGGTTCCGGCAGCATTAGCTGGGAAAAAGACAAAGTTTCAGACATACGTTGTTATAACCTCAATCACACGCAGGCTTGTTGGTAAGTGCTATTGTTGTTTTTACCTGGCCTGCAATGCAGTAAAAACACGAAAGCGGGCAAAAGACATAGCTTTTCCCGATTTTATTCCAGTAGTATAGCCAAACATTTAACACCTGGAGGCATTCATGATAGAAATCCTCGTTGGCAGCCAAATGGGCGCAGCGGAATATGTGGCAGAACAAGTTGCTGAAACACTGGTACAAGCGGGATATGAAACTAAACTTCATCTTCAACCCGATTTGGATCAGCTAAACCCGACTTGCATCTGGTTAGTGATCACATCCACCTATGGCGCAGGAGATCTGCCTGATAATATTCAACCCTTTGCGGATCAATTAGCACAAGATCGGCGTGATCTTACCACACTTTCTTTCGCCGTGATCACTTTAGGTGACTCCAGTTACGATACTTTTTGTCAGGCGGGCAAAACACTAAGCCAATTGATACAGCAACACGGCGCAAAACCCTTGTTGGCAAACCTGGAAATAGACGTACTTACCGCTGATTTACCTGAAGATCAGGCGCTGGTCTGGTTACCGAAATTACTTAACAGCATAAAAAAAGGCGAGTGATTACCACTCGCCAAAACACAAGTATCTCAGGAAGAACAGATAACTTATTACTGCTCCCGGTTGACCTCAGCAATAAAACCAACCAGCAGCTACTCTACCTCACCATGCCGTTATTGACTTAACAATTCCCTGATAAAGCGTTGATAAAATAGGTTATCAACCAGATCTGGGCCTGTTCAGCTGAGATCCTTACCCCCATGTTATCAACAATGTTTAAAATTAATAATTTAAAATGTGTATAACTATAGGTTTATCCGGTTATTAACCTGTACTTATACCCTTAATAAAAAAAATATCAGCCGACGCTGTGCATAAGTAGCCATGTTGTCCACCTGTTCAGAGAGAGTTGATCCAACCTTGATCACAGGATCTGATCTTAATTAAGCTATTGATCCCATATCGTTATAATTGCTTATCCACTGAAAACAGGCTGCTTAATAGTAGTAGTAGTAAAAGATCTTTAAAAAGATCTTATATATATAAGTGCGATCCAGATCCGTTTTAGGCGTTTCACAAATGGCCGGATCGCGCTACAATACGTGCCCTATTTTTAAGCGGCTTTTCAGCCAGAGTTGAGGCAGATATGTTGTATCAAGAATCCTTTGATGTGATCGTTGTCGGTGGAGGCCATGCTGGCACCGAAGCTGCTTTAGCTGCTGCACGTATGGGGTTACAGACATTATTATTAACCCATAACGTTGAAACGCTGGGACAGATGTCGTGTAATCCGGCAATTGGTGGTATTGGCAAAGGCCACCTGGTTAAAGAAATTGATGCCCTTGGTGGTGCAATGGCAATAGCGGCCGACAAAGGGGGTATTCAATTCCGAACCCTGAACAGTTCAAAAGGCCCTGCGGTACGTGCAACCAGAGCACAAGCTGATCGCCAGTTATATCGGGCAGCAATTCGGCAAACCCTGGAAAACCAGCCTAATTTGCGGATTTTTCAACAAGCGTGTGATGATCTGATAGTAGAAAACGACCAGGTGAAAGGTGTCGTCACTCAAATGGGCTTAAAATTTAGTGCTAAATCTGTGGTGCTAACGGTAGGAACCTTCTTAGGTGGTCAGATTCATATTGGTTTAGAACAGTTTTCTGGTGGCAGAGCAGGCGATCCACCTTCAATCGCCTTAGCAAAACGTTTACGTGAACTACCATTTCGGGTTGACCGATTAAAAACCGGCACACCACCGCGTATAGATGCCAGAACGGTTGATTTTTCAGTTATGCAAGCCCAACCTGGTGATAACCCAACCCCGGTATTTTCATTTTTAGGGCGCCATAGTGATCATCCGCCGCAAATTCCTTGTTACATAACCTATACCAATGAGAATACCCATCAGGTTATCCGCGATAATCTGGATCGATCGCCGATGTATACCGGAGTTATTGAAGGGATTGGGCCGCGATATTGCCCGTCGATCGAAGACAAAGTCATGCGCTTTGCTGACAAAGATAAACATCAGATCTTTATTGAACCAGAAGGTCTGACAACGCACGAACTATATCCAAACGGTATTTCCACCAGTCTGCCTTTTGATGTTCAGTTATCAATAGTTCGCTCAATCAAAGGCATGGAAAATGCCCATATAACACGGCCGGGTTATGCTATCGAGTACGACTTTTTTGATCCGCGGGATCTCACCAGTTCTTTACAAACTAAATTTATTAAAGGCCTGTTTTTTGCCGGTCAAATTAATGGTACTACCGGTTACGAAGAAGCCGGCGCCCAGGGATTACTGGCCGGTCTGAATGCCGGGTTATTTGCCACTGAACGTGAAGCCTGGGCACCAAGCCGCGATCAGGCCTATTTAGGCGTACTGGTTGATGATTTAACCACTCAGGGCACGAAAGAACCCTACCGGATGTTTACCAGCAGGGCCGAATACCGATTAATGTTGCGTGAAGATAATGCTGATGCCCGATTAACAGCAAAAGGCCGGGAGTTTGGCTTAGTAGATGATCAGCGTTGGCAGGCGTTTAACGAAAAAATGGAAAAAATTGAGCTGGAGCGGCAACGCTTGCGCCAAAGTTGGATCAATCTGCAGCATCCCGCATTAGAGGCGGTAAATCAGCTGCTTAAAAAACCATTAAGTCGCGAAGCCAGTTTAGAAGAATTGGTACGCCGGCCGGAAATGACCTATCAGCAATTGGTCAATATTACTGATTTGGGGCCAGCATTAGCGGATCCTATCGCTGCCGAACAGGTAGAAATTCAAATTAAGTACGAAGGTTATATTAACCGCCAGCAGGATGAAATTGCCAAACAACAGCGCAATGAAGCGACAAAATTGCCCGCTGCATTTGATTACAGTTCGGTAAAAGGCTTGTCGAATGAAGTCATTATGAAGTTAAATCAACACCAGCCGGCTACCGTGGGCCAGGCATCACGGATATCGGGCATTACCCCGGCGGCAATTTCGTTGCTGTTGGTTTATCTGAAAAAGCAGGGTTTACTAAGAAAATCTGCTTAACCCGCCATAAATAAGCCTGAAAGGATCACTATGCTTGATAAACTGCGCCAGCTGGTAGCACAAACCAGCTTGCAACTAAGCGTCAGTCAGCTGCAACAGTGTATTGAGTATGTACAGTTACTGCATAAATGGAACAGTGCATATAATTTAACCTCGGTGCGTGACCCTGAAGATATGCTGGTGAAGCATGTGATGGATAGTCTGGTGATTGCCCCTCATTTGCAGGGCGATCACTTTATTGATGTTGGCACAGGCCCGGGGTTACCTGGTGTGCTGCTGGCAATTTATTACCCACAGAAAAACTTCACTCTGCTTGATAGTCTGGGCAAACGGATCCGTTTTTTAAATCAGGTAAAATTGCAGCTTGGCTTAACCAATATTCAGCCGTTGCAAAGCCGGGTTGAAGATCACCAGCCCACGCAGCACTATGATGGCGTAATAAGCCGGGCGTTTGCTTCCACTGCCGATATGCTGCAATGGTGCCGCCATTTACCGGCGCCAACAGGTCGTTTTTACGCAATGAAGGGCGCGGCAGTGCAAGAAGAAATTGCAGCTTTGCCGGATTTTGTTAAAGTAAGCGCAGTTATACCATTGCAGGTACCTGAACTTGATGCCAGCCGGCATTTGGTTATCCTTACCAGCACTTAACCATAATGAGGGAGCCTTGTGGGTAAAATAATCGCCATTGCCAATCAGAAAGGTGGGGTAGGAAAAACCACCACCGCTGTTAACTTAGCGGCGTCAATGGCGGCTACCAAGCGAAAAGTGTTGTTAATAGATTTGGATCCGCAAGGCAATGCGACCATGGGTAGCGGGGTTGATAAGTATGAAGTACATGCCACCGCCTACGAATTACTGATCGAACAAAAACCGCTGGTCGAAGTCGTGGTTAAAGAAACCACTGGTGGTTATCACCTGGTCGCGGCTAATTCTGACGTTACTGCCGCAGAAGTGCGGTTGATGGACGTATTTGCCCGGGAGCTGCGTTTACGTACCGCGTTAAAAGACTACCGCAGTAGCTATGATTTTATTTTCATCGACTGCCCGCCTTCTCTGAATATGTTAACCGTTAACGCCATGGCCGCTGCTGATACCGTATTGGTGCCGATGCAGTGTGAGTACTTTGCCCTGGAAGGCCTGACGGCGTTGGTTGATACCATCAATAAATTGGCGGCGGTAATCAACGCTGATTTAAAAATTGAAGGTATTTTGCGAACGATGTACGACCCACGTAATCGCCTGGCAAACGATGTGTCGGAGCAGTTAAAACAACATTTTGGTGACAAAGTGTACCGGGCTGTGATCCCCCGTAATGTCCGTCTTGCCGAAGCGCCAAGTTTTGGTACGCCGGTCATGTATTACGATAAAAATTCAACCGGCGCAAAAGCTTACCTGGCATTAGCCGGCGAAATTCTGCGCCGCTCAGAAAAAAAAACCAGTGGTCAGGCAACCTCAGTATAGCCACACATAGCTAAAGGATATTTTTGCGCATGTCGGTAAAAAAACGCGGTTTAGGCCGGGGCTTAGATGCTTTACTTACGTCGAATAAAACGACGGAGCAAAACAGTGTCAATCAGCAGTCGGCTGAACTGCAAAAATTACCCGTTGAATTTTTACGACCTGGTAAATATCAGCCGCGCAAGGACATGTCGCAGGATGGATTGGAAGATTTAGCCAGTTCAATCAGAGCCCAGGGCGTTATTCAGCCAATTGTGGTGCGCCTGGTAAGCGATAACAGTTATGAAATTATTGCCGGTGAACGGCGTTGGCGCGCGGCGCAGCTGGCTCGTCTGGCCGAAGTACCCTGTCTGATTAAAAATGTGCCTGATGAAGCAGCAGTGGCGATAGCATTGATTGAAAACATTCAGCGTGAAGATCTGAATGCAATGGAAGAAGCCGTAGCACTGGATAGACTACTAACCGAATTTGAACTGACCCATCAGCAAGTGGCGGATGCGGTAGGTAAATCCAGAACTACGGTAACCAATTTATTGCGCTTAAATGCCCTGAATGACGATGTTAAGGTATTGCTGGAACACGGCGATATTGAAATGGGTCATGCCCGGGCGTTACTGGCATTAACCGATGACAGCCAGTCTGAAACGGCAAGGCTGGTAGCGCATAAACAATTAACGGTGCGCGAAACCGAAAGCCTGGTGCGGCGCATTCTCGAGCCGAAAGCACCGGCCGCAAGTAAAGCTAAAGACCCAGATGTTGATGCATTAGAGCAACGTTTAAGTGAACGTTTTGCCGCCCCGGTGCAAATAATGTACAACAAAAAAGGAAAAGGTAACCTGATAATTAATTACAGCAGTCTGGCGGAACTGGATGGTATTTTAGCCAAAATGCAATTAGCCGAGCACGATTAAGCATTTTATTTCGCCAAGATAAGGACAACATGCGACTAAAACCGCTTTTTGTTGCAAATCAGGGGCAAATAAGTATACTTTCGCAAGTTTTTTCTACCCCTGCATGGGCTATTACAATGAGGGGTACAGTGGCAGAAAATATCGCAACCCAGGCCAGAAAATCAGCATATTTCGCCGTGCTGGCTCAGGTGATAGTCGCCGGTTGTATTGCACTGGCGTTTTTTTTGCTGGCTGACAGTGCCGGGGCTAAATCAGCCTTTAAAGGTGGCTTAGCGGCAGCGGTACCAAATTTTGTTTTCGCTTTCTTTGCGTTTCGTTACAGCGGCGCAGAACAGGCTGAAAGAATATCGGCGGCGCTGATGCGCGGCCACAGCTTAAAAGTATTGTTAACTGTTATATTGTGTGCAGTAGTGTTACAACAGGAGCATTTAATACCAGAAGCGTTTATTACTGGTTTCCTGATCACCCTGCTGACACAATGGACAGCACCGTTTTTCTTTAAACTTTAAACTATTGGGATGAAACATGGCTGCAGGTGAAGAGTTAACACTGTCTGGCCATATTCAGCACCACCTTACTAACGCAAAAATGTGTACTGTCGATGGCAGTGTCGTTTTTAATAAAGCGTGTAGCGAGGCCGGGTTCTGGACATGGCATGTCGATACCTTAGCGTGGTCTATTGGCCTTGGCATTTTATTCTTGTGGATATTCCGCAGTGTGGCGAAAAAAGCCTCTGTTGGCGTACCTGGCAAGTTACAATGCTTTGTAGAAATGGTGGTCGAGTTTGTGGCGGCCAACGTCAGAGACACTTACCACGGTAAAAGTAAATTAATCGCACCACTGGCATTAACTATTTTTGTCTGGGTGTTTTTAATGAACCTGATGGACTTAGTGCCGGTTGATTTCCTGCCCGCTTTTGCTGGTTGGGTTGGCGCGACCTTTTTTGGTATGGATCCGCACAACGTTTACATGAAAATTGTACCCACCACTGATATCAATATGACCGCAGCGTTGGCTATTGGCGTGTTTATTTTGATGATCGGTTACTCTATCCGGATTAAAGGTGTACTGGGCTTTATTAAAGAGCTGACGTTGCACCCTTTTAACTCATCAAATATCGTTGTACAGATTTTACTAATCCCGTTTAATTTACTGTTGGAAACTATTGCATTAGTTTCTAAGCCATTTTCACTGGCGCTGCGGTTATTCGGTAACCTGTATGCCGGTGAGCTGATTTTCATCCTGATTGGTGCGATTGGTCTGGCGCAACTGCCGTTGCACTTTGTCTGGGCCGTATTCCATATTCTGGTCATTGTGTTGCAGGCGTTCGTGTTTATGATGCTGACCATTGTGTACTTAAGTATGGCCAGTTCGGACAACCATTAATTTTTTACTTTAACTTTAACTTTAACTATAGAAATATCGGAGATAAAAATGGAACTAGTATTAGGCCTTAAATATATCGCAGTTGCTCTGTTAATCGGTTTTGGTGCTATCGGCACTGCAGTAGGTTTCGGCAACATGGGTGGTAAATTTTTAGAAGCTTGTGCCCGTCAACCGGAACTGGCCCCTTCACTGCAAGTTAAAATGTTTATCCTTGCTGGTCTTATCGATGCCGTAGCTATGATTGGCGTAGGTATTGCGATGGTATTGTTGTTCGTTCTGTAATTGAAGGTTTTAATCGTCGAACAACTAAATAAGGAGGAGCGGACGTGAACTTAAACGCCACTCTGTTAGGTGAATTAATCGCTTTTACCGTCTTCGTACTTTTTTGTATGAAGTTTGTATGGCCGCCACTGATGAATGCCATCGAAGCGCGCCAGCAAAAAATTGCTGACGGTTTAGCAGCATCTGATCGGGCTGAAAAAGACCTGGCTCTCGCCCAGGATAAAGCTAAAGATCAGTTAAAAGATGCTAAAGCGCAAGCTGCTGAGATTATAGAGCAAGCGAGAAAACGCGAAGCAAAAATGATTGAAGAAGCGGCCCAGAAAGCGAATGCTGAGCGGGATACTATCCTGGCGCAGACCAAAGCCGAAATTGAAGCGGAACGAAACCGTTTACGTGAAGATTTACGCAAGCAGGTAGCTGCCTTGGCGGTAGCCGGTGCAGAACGTATTCTGCAACGTTCTATCGACGAAGCTGCTCACAGCGACATTCTGGAAAAACTGGTACAAGAACTGTAATGGGGATGAGCTATGTCTGATTTGACGAATATCGCTCGTCCGTACGCTAAGGCGGCTTTCGATTTTGCTGTAGAGCAAAAAGCGTTAGATGCCTGGCTGCAAATGCTGGCGTTTGCTGCGCAAGTAGCAGAAAACGACCAGGTTGCAGCACTACTGCGTACTTCTGGTATTGCTGAAAAGCAAGCCGACCTGTTTCTTCAGGTATGTGGTGAGCAACTCAATGAGCAGGGCCAGAACTTTATAAAAGTACTGGCAGAAAATCACCGCTTGTTGGCGTTGCCTGAAGTATTGGTTGCTTTTGTTGAACATAAAGCGGCGTATGAAAAGGAAATTACCGTAGACGTAATTTCTGCTACTGCCCTGGATAAAGCTCAACAAGAAAAGCTGATAGCTGCATTATCGCAACGTTTGGCACGCAAAGTTAAATTGAACTGTAGCGTCAATCCTGACATGGTCGGCGGCATGCTGATCAAAGCAGGTGACATGGTAATTGATGGCTCGGTCCGCGGTAAGCTGGATCGTTTAGCAACTGCGCTGCAGTCGTAATTGGGGAATAGAGTATGCAACTGAATTCCACTGAAATCTCAGAACTGATCAAAAGTCGTATTGCTCAGTTTGAAGTGGTCAGTGAAGCTCGTAACGAAGGTACTATTGTTCAGGTAACTGACGGTATTATCCGGATTAATGGCCTTGCTGATTGTATGCAAGGTGAGATGATCGAGCTTCCTGGCAATCGTTATGCTATCGCGTTGAACTTAGAGCGCAACTCGGTAGGTGCCGTAGTAATGGGTCCGTATGCGGACTTAACCGAAGGCACTAAAGTAAAAAGTACCGGCCGTATTTTAGAAGTACCGGTAGGCCCACAGCTGTTAGGCCGTGTGGTAAATACCTTAGGTGCGCCAATTGATGGTAAAGGCCCGATTGAAGCTGCAGGCTACGCGCCAGTAGAAAAAATTGCGCCGGGTGTAATCGACCGTCAATCAGTCGACCAGCCAATGCAAACCGGTTATAAATCGGTTGATGCCATGATCCCTATCGGTCGTGGCCAGCGTGAATTGTTAATCGGTGACCGTCAGACCGGTAAAACCGCATTAGCCATTGATGCCATTATCAACCAGAAAAACACCGGTATTAAATGTGTTTATGTCGCCATTGGTCAGAAAGCTTCTACCATTGCCAACGTAGTACGCAAGCTGGAAGAACACGGCGCCCTGGCCAATACCATCGTCGTGGTTGCTTCCGCTTCTGAAGCGGCTGCCCTGCAGTTCCTGGCACCGTATTCTGGCTGTACCATGGGTGAATACTTCCGTGACCGCGGTGAAGATGCGCTGATTGTATACGATGATTTGTCCAAGCAAGCTGTTGCTTATCGTCAAATCTCGTTGCTGTTACGCCGTCCGCCAGGTCGTGAAGCGTACCCGGGTGACGTATTTTATCTTCACTCACGTCTGCTGGAACGCGCATCACGGGTTAATGCTGACTATGTTGAGCGTTTAACCAATGGTGAAGTAAAAGGTAAAACCGGTTCTTTAACCGCACTGCCTATTATCGAAACCCAGGCTGGTGACGTATCTGCGTTCGTACCAACTAACGTAATCTCGATTACTGATGGTCAGATCTTCTTAGAATCTGATTTATTTAACGCCGGTATCCGCCCAGCGGTTAACGCCGGTATTTCAGTATCGCGGGTTGGTGGTGCAGCGCAAACTAAAATCATCAAGAAATTAGGTGGTGGTATTCGTCTGGCATTAGCTCAGTACTCTGAACTTGCCGCGTTCGCGCAGTTCGCGTCTGACTTAGATGAAGCAACCCGCGCCCAGTTAGAGCACGGTCAGAAGGTTACTGAGCTGATGAAACAGCTGCAGTATAGCCCAATGAGCGTTGGCGAAATGGGTGTGTCAATTTTCGCTATTGAAAAAGGTTTTCTGAAAGATATTGAAGTAGCCAAAATCTTAGATTTTGAATCTGCTTTAATCAGCTATATGAAAGCCGAACATGCCGAGCTGATGGCTGATATCGCGAAAACCGGTAACTACAACGATCAAATCGAGTCGTCGCTAAAAGCGGCCATTGAGAAGTTTAAAGCAACTCAGACTTGGTAAATTACGCGGGTGGTTACGACCACCCCGTTCGTTGAATGAAACGGAGATACAGTCATGGCCGGTGGTAAAGAGATAAAAAGTAAGATCGGGAGTATTAATAATACTCGCAAGATCACCAGTGCTATGGAAAAAGTTGCGGTCAGCAAAATGCGCAAAGCGCAGGAGCGCGTAGCTGCAACACGCCCATACGCTGAAGGTATGCGCAAAGTTATCGGTAATATTGCTCAGGGCAACATCGAGTATCGTCATCCGTATTTATCGGAGCGTGACGTGAAACGGGTTGGCTACATTATTATTTCAACCGATCGCGGTCTTTGCGGTGGCCTGAATACCAACGAGTTTAAGAAAGTTGTGCTGGAAATGAAAAGCTGGAAAAGCCAGAACGTGGAAGCAGAGTTTGCCGTTATCGGTAACAAAGCGACGGCGTTTTTTAAGCGTTTCGGCGGTAAAGTTGTAGCACAACAAACGGGTTCAGGTGACGTACCACGTTTGGCTGATGTGATTGGTACAGTTAAGGTAATGCTGCAAGCTTACCTGGAAGGCCGTATCGACCGCTTATTCCTGGTATACAACACCTTTGTGAATACCATGAAGCAAGAGCCAGTGATCGATCAACTCTTACCTTTGCCCCAAGCAGAAGTTTCGCCAAAAGAGCATAACTGGGATTACCTGTACGAGCCGGACCCGCAACCTATTTTAGATATGTTGCTGGACCGCTACATCGAGTCACAGGTTTACCAGGGTGTTGTTGAAAACGTCGCCAGCGAACACGCAGCGCGTATGGTGGCTATGAAAGCCGCTACCGACAACGCCGGTAATTTAATGGATGACCTGAAGCTGGTGTATAACAAAGCACGTCAGGCCGCTATTACCCAAGAGCTCAGCGAAATTGTCGCAGGTGCGGCAGCTGTAGGCTAAGGTGAACAGTTTTGAGAAATTTGAGGAAACATCATGAGTCAAGGTAAGGTCGTCCAAATCATTGGCGCCGTTGTGGATATCGATTTTCCACAAGAAGCGGTACCTAGCATCTATGACGCGTTAAACGTGACTGACGGTGATCTGGCTGGGTTAGTGCTGGAAGTGCAGCAACAGCTGGGTGGCGGTACAGTTCGTACTATCGCAATGGGTACCACTGACGGTTTACGTCGTGGCGCTCAGGTTGGAAATTCAGGAAAAGCCATTCAGGTTCCTGTCGGTAAAGCGACCTTAGGTCGTATTATGGACGTATTAGGTAACCCGATTGACGAAGCGGGCCCTATCGGTGAAGAAGAGCGTTGGTCAATCCACCGCGCTGCACCTTCATACGAAGAGCAGGCTGCATCAAACGCCCTGTTGGAAACCGGTATTAAAGTTATCGACTTGGTATGCCCGTTCGCCAAAGGTGGTAAAGTAGGTTTGTTCGGTGGTGCCGGTGTAGGTAAAACCGTAAACATGATGGAATTGATCCGGAACATCGCGATCGAACACAGCGGTTACTCAGTATTCGCCGGTGTAGGTGAGCGGACCCGTGAAGGTAACGATTTCTATCATGAAATGAAAGACTCTAACGTTCTGGATAAAGTATCGTTAGTATATGGTCAGATGAACGAGCCACCAGGTAACCGTTTACGCGTAGCGTTAACCGGCTTAACCATGGCAGAGAAGTTCCGGGAAGAAGGTCGCGACGTACTGTTTTTCGTGGATAACATCTACCGTTATACCCTGGCCGGTACTGAAGTATCAGCCTTGTTAGGCCGGATGCCATCAGCAGTAGGTTATCAGCCAACATTGGCTGAAGAGATGGGTGCGTTACAAGAGCGTATCACCTCTACTAAAACCGGTTCTATCACCTCAATTCAGGCGGTATACGTTCCTGCGGATGACTTAACTGACCCATCACCAGCTACTACCTTCTCGCACTTAGATGCAACGGTAGTACTGAGCCGGAACATTGCTTCACTGGGTATTTACCCGGCAATCGACCCACTGGATTCTACCTCACGGCAGTTAGATCCGCTGGTTATCGGTAAAGAGCATTATGACGTAGCCCGTGGCGTACAAACGGTACTGCAGCGTTACAAAGAACTGAAAGACATTATCGCCATCTTAGGTATGGACGAATTGTCAGATGAAGACCGGACCCTGGTTTACCGTGCGCGGAAAATTCAGCGTTTCCTGTCTCAGCCTTTCTTCGTAGCTGAAGTATTCACTGGCTCGCCAGGTAAGTACGTACCGCTGAAAGAAACTATCCGTGGTTTTAAAGGCATTCTGGAAGGTGAATACGATCACATGCCAGAGCAGGCTTTTTACATGGTAGGCTCTATCGACGAAGCGATCGAAAAAGCGAAGAAGCTTTAAGCAACCAGGCTTTAGGAGAGCGAAATGGCGATGACAGTGCAACTGGATGTAGTAAGTGCTGAAGAGAAAATTTTCTCTGGCCTTGTCGAGTCCGTGCAGGTCACAGGCAGTGAGGGCGAGTTAGGTATTTTACCTTTTCACGCCCCGTTACTGACTCCTCTGAAACCTGGCATGGTCCGTATCGTGAAGCAGTTCGGTGAAGAGCACGTAATATATGTAGCCGGTGGCGTACTTGAAGTACAACCCGACAGCATTACCGTGCTGGCTGATATTGCGGTACGTGGCGAAGACTTGGATGAGCAGGCTGCGTTAGATGCCCAGAAACGGGCAACCGAAGCGATGCAACACGCCGGTGCAGATTTCAATTATGCTGAAGCGGCAGCGCAACTGGCCGAGGCCATTGCCCAGCTGCGGGTAATTCAGAAACTGCGCAAAAAGTAAGTTTAAGCTTGTCAGAAAAGCCACCTGCGGGTGGCTTTTTTATTTGGTAAAACGTTAACCGCCCCTGCAATCTGTGGCGATATCTATTAGAATAAGTACCAATCTGACTAAGCACACGATCGACAAGACACGATTACAGGGATTTATTATATGGCATTAAATGTAGTCATTCTGGCCGCCGGCAAAGGCACACGGATGAAATCAGACTTACCCAAGGTGCTGCACAAAGTAGCAGAGCGGCCAATGGTACAACATGTTATTGATACCGCCCGGGCATTGGGTGCCGAAAAGCCACAGCTGGTATATGGCTATGGCGCAGAAGCCTTAAAAGTGGCTATGGGCGAGCAACCGCTGCATTGGGTGTTACAGGCCGAACAATTGGGTACCGGCCATGCGGTCGCCCAGGCTAACCCGAATATTGCCGATGACGATACCGTGTTGGTGCTATATGGCGACGTGCCGCTTACCCGCCTGGAAACTTTGCAACAATTACTAGCGGTAAAACCGGCCAACGGTCTGGCAATTTTAACGGTAAACTTAGCGAATCCGAGCGGTTATGGCCGGATTATGCGCGATGGTGAAAATAATAGCGGCAAAGTTGTAGGTATTGTCGAGCAAAAAGATGCCAATGCCACGCAACTGCTGATTAGTGAAGTAAACAGCGGCATTATGGCGCTGCCGGGTAAACAGTTAAAAGCCTGGCTGGGTAAGCTGTCTAACAGCAATGCTCAGGGTGAATATTACTTAACTGACGTCATTGCCATGGCCCACCGCGACGGTGTCGAGATTGCTACCGCGCAACCGCAAGATGCGATGGAAGTGGAAGGTGCTAACAACCGGGTGCAATTAGCTGCGTTGGAGCGGGCTTACCAGCAACGTAAAGCCCAGGAGCTGATGCTCTCTGGCGCCAACCTGCGCGACCCGGCCCGGCTGGATATTCGTGGTACGGTTGAGGTTGGTAACGATGTCATGATCGATATTAACGTTATTTTCGAAGGCACCGTGGTGCTGGGTAAAGGCGTGAGCATTGGTGCAAATTGTATTTTAAAAGACTGCACCATCGGCGATAACACTGAAATAAAGCCGAACTCGATGATTGAACAAGCCACGGTTGGCAGCGACTGCTCGGTTGGCCCTTATGCCCGCCTACGGCCAGATAGCGTGATGCTGGATGACAGCCATGTGGGTAACTTTGTTGAAATGAAAAAAACCACCCTGGGTAAAGGCTCTAAAGCTAACCATTTAACTTATCTAGGCGATGCGGTAATTGGCAGCAAGGTGAATGTTGGCGCCGGTACCATTACCTGTAACTACGACGGTGCCAATAAGTTTGTTACTACCATTCACGATGGCGCCTTTATCGGCTCTAACAGCTCCCTGGTAGCGCCGGTAACGGTAGGTGTTAATGCTACGGTTGGTGCGGGTAGTGTATTAACCCGCGATGCGGGCGACGGCGAGTTAGTAGTTGCCCGTGCCAAACAGCGGCATATCGAAGGCTGGCAGCGGCCGGTTAAGATAAAAAAATAATGCCTGAACTTAGTAATAAAACAGCCCGCAAAAGCGGGCTGTTTTATTAACGGACTGTATAGAAAAGTAGGCTATGTCAGGCTGCGGGTTGCTGCGGTTGCAACTCCCGCTTTGGCTCGCCACAGCAACTCGCCCTTGTGCCTGCGGCAGGGCTCAAACACTCTGTGACGCCCACATCGGGATTCCAACCTACGCGTTCAAATACCGCTTAGTCCGCTTTATCTACCAGTACGGCAATAGCGCCATCGCCGGTAACATTACAGGCAGTACCAAAGCTGTCTTGTGCCATATACAGCGCGATCATCATGGCTACGGCTGCTTCGCCAAAACCCAGCATAGAGCCCAGCAGGCCTACGGCCGACATTACCGCGCCGCCTGGAACGCCGGGAGCGGCCAACATGACGACACCTAAGGTCAGAATAAAAGGCAGCATGGTAAGCAGCGACGGAATTTCCAGGCCATTTTGCATTACCATTACCGCTACGGCGCAGCTGACAATAGTAATAGTGGAGCCAGCTAAATGGGTGGTTGCGCAAAGCGGCACCGTAAAGTCAGCAATATTGGGTTTTACGCCATTCGCTTTAGTGGCCTGCAGTGAAACCGGAATAGTCGCAGCGCTTGACATGGTACCCAGCGCAGTGAAATAGGCAGGCAGCATGTTTTTAATCAGCAGCAACGGCGACTTGCCAGCCTTAACTCCGGCAATACTATACAACACCAGGATCCAGACCCAGTGCAGCAGCACCGCCAGAACTAACACTACACCAAAGGTTTGTAAGGTATTGAACACCGTGCCGGCGGCCGCTAATTGGGCAAATACCCCGGCAATATAAAATGGCAGTAGCGGTATGATTACTTTTAATAATAACAGCTGGATGATATCTCGACCTTGATCCGACAATTGCTTAAGCTGCTGGGCCTGAGTAGCGGCAATACCTAAACCAAAAATAAAGGCCAGCGCCAGCGCCGTCATAATGCCGAATACCGGTGGTATATTCATTTCAATATAAGGGGTTAAATTGGCTACCACGCCGGTTGATGTGGCCTCGCCAGCCGGGGCCAGCATAGGCACTACAATTGCTGCGACTAAAAACGCCAGAGTGCCGGCTGTGATAGTCGATAAATAAGCAATACCTAAGGTACGGCCTAGTAACTTACCCGATTTCTGGGGCAAGGCAGCAATACCGCTGGTGATAAAGAACAAAATCAGCAGTGGAATAGTAAAAAACAATAACTGGCCAAACAGCGCTTTAAAGGTAATCAGAATTTGGGTAAGCCAGTGTGGCGCGTATAAGCCGAGCAGCATACCCAGCACAATACCGGCAATCAGTTTCAGGATCAGTTGCATAGTGGATTCTCGTTTATTATTGGTTGTTATCTGGATCTGGATTTACCGGCCAGAGCATAACATAACTTCTTATTCAGGTTATACTCAGCTGCTATCGTTACTGTGTAACACAGCGAACTTGGTTTTAAGGAAAAACTTATGCATAAAATAATGGCTTTGATGGGTATGTTATTGCTGGCAGGCTGTGCGCAGCTGGGGTCATTGTCTACTTACAATGTTAGCGAGGCAGATTTAGAGCAGATGCTGTCATCGCAGCTACCGAAACTGACCCGCCAGGCGAATGTAGCAGGTATTCCGCTGAAAATGGCGGTAGACAAAATGCAGGTTGATATAGGCCCCGATAACAGTGATTTGGTGCGGATAAACACTGATGCTTCCGCTGTATTATCTTTGTTTGGCTTAAGTTACCCGGCCAATTTACAGCTGCAAATTGAAGGAGCGCCTTATTATGACGCTACGGAAAAAGCCATTTTTATCCGATCGGTTAAATTGCTCGACAGCAGTATTGAAGCTGCGGGATATCGCGGCAACTTAGCGCCGGTAAGCAATGAACTTTTGCAACTGGTTAATGGTTACCTGGCCTCGAACCCGGTGTACCGACTGGACCAGACTAACCCAACAGTAAAGTTACTGACTGCTGTACCGGTAAATATGGCGGTGCAGGATGGCAAGCTGGCGTTTAGCCCAAGCGGTACGCGTTAGGATAATTACCACTGGCGGTAAATTTGTTGTTTTATCGCGCAGTGGCTTGTAATTTGATGGTAAATCACTACAATATCTTTCGTTCTGAAACATCTTTGAAAGTTTATTGAGTGCCACGATGAATAAACGTAATACTCAGCAGCGCCGACACCTTATTGTCAGCCAGTTGCAGCAACAAGGCGAATTGTCTGTAGAGCAACTAGCAGAGCGCTTCCAGACGTCAGAAGTAACCATTCGTAAAGATTTAACGGTGCTGGAGCAAGCGGGTTTGTTGTTGCGTCGCTATGGTGGCGCGGTGCCGGTACCGCAGGATTTTATTGCCGACTCCAGTTTCGAGAAAGTTTCAAAGCGAAAGCTGGCAATTGCTAAGGCCGCCGCCGGACTGATTAAAGATCATTACCGGATTATTATCGACAGCGGCCGCACTACGGCAGCCTTGTTGCCTGAGCTGGCTAGTAAGCAAGGCCTGGTGGTCATGACCAATTCACTGGCTATTGCTAATGCGCTGCGTGAACTGGAGAACGAGCCCACCTTATTGATGACCGGTGGCACCTGGGACCCGCAATCCGAGGCCTTTCAGGGCCAGCTGGCCGAGCAGGTGTTACGGGCTTATGATTTCGATCAGCTGTTTATTGGTGCTGATGGCGTAGATCTGGCGCGTGGTACTACTACTTACAACGAGCTGTACAGTTTAAGCCGGGTTATGGCCGAAAGTGC
Source organism: Arsukibacterium sp. UBA3155 (assembly GCA_002364615.1). Lineage (GTDB taxonomy): Bacteria > Pseudomonadota > Gammaproteobacteria > Enterobacterales > Alteromonadaceae > Alishewanella. The sequence continues at coordinate 64,360 of DEYP01000019.1, forward strand.
CCGTGAAGTGATTGTGATGCTGGAATCTGACAAGCTGGGGCGGAAAATCCATAATCTGGAACTGCCCTGGGACATGATAAAAGTACTGGTTAGCGACGATGGTTTAACTGACGATGCGGCGGCCAGGATAACCGAACAAGGGGTGAAGGTGATTCGGGTTAATACCTGATTCGCCCGCTCGAAATAAGCTGAATTTTAACGGATTAACGGAGATAAATTATGTGTGGAATAGTCGGCGCCGTAGCGCAACGTGATGTGGTGGATATTCTGGTTGAAGGCCTGCGCCGCCTGGAATACCGTGGTTATGACTCGGCCGGTGTTGCAGTGGTCAGCGATAGCGGCGAGCTGACACGGCTGCGTCGCCTGGGTAAAGTAAAAGAGCTGGCCGATGCGGTTGCGTTAACGCCAACTGCAGGCGGTACCGGTATTGCCCATACCCGCTGGGCCACCCATGGCGAGCCGAGCGAGCGTAACGCCCACCCCCATGTATCCAGCAATATTATCGTGGTGCATAACGGCATTATTGAAAACCATAACCCGCTACGTGATGCGTTAAAAGCCAAGGGTTATGTGTTTACCTCTGATACCGACACCGAAGTTATTGCTCACCTGGTTGAAGAAGAGTTGAAAAGTGCCGGTTCACTGCTGGCGGCGGTACAAAAAGCAGTAAAACAGCTGCATGGTGCTTATGGCACTGTGTTGCTGGATAAAACCGACAGCAGCCGGGTGGTGGTAGCGCGTTCGGGCAGCCCGCTGGTAATTGGCTTAGGCATTGGCGAGAACTTTATTGCTTCTGATCAACTGGCATTATTGCCGGTTACCCGCCGCTTTATCTTTTTAGAAGAAGGCGATGTAGCGGAAATTACCCGTCACAGCGTTAGTATTTTTGATAAAAACGGCAATGCAATAGAGCGCGAAGTGCATGAATCTACCGTTAGTTACGACGCCGGCGACAAAGGCCAGTATCGTCACTTTATGCTAAAAGAAATTTACGAGCAGCCGCATGCTATCAACAATACGCTGGAAGGCAGGTTAAGCAACGAGTCTGTAATGGACGAAACCTTTGGTAATGGCGCTGCAGAGCTATTTAAGAAAGTGAAACATGTGCAAATTGTTGCCTGCGGTACCAGCTATCACTCTGGTATGGTGGCACGCTACTGGTTAGAGTCATTAGGTGGCATTTCCTGTAATGTCGAAATTGCCTCAGAGTTTCGTTACCGTAAATCATTCGTACAGCCAAACAGCCTGCTGGTCAGTATTTCGCAATCAGGTGAAACGGCCGATACCTTAGCGGCACTGCGCTTAGCTAAAGAAGCCGGATATATTGGCAGTTTAACCATTTGCAACGTAGCCGGTTCATCACTGGTGCGTGAATCAGACCTGGCCTTTATGACCCGTGCTGGTGCCGAAATTGGCGTGGCGTCTACCAAAGCGTTCACCACCCAGTTAGTTGGCCTGGCGATGCTGACCCTGGCTATTGGTAAATATAATGGTTTAAGCGCGGCAGCTCAAAAAGACATGGTGGCCGCACTGAAATCATTGCCAGCTAAGCTGGAAGAGACCCTGCAACTGGCAGGTAATATTGAAAACCTGGCCGAAGAGTTTGCTGACAAGCAGCATTCGTTGTTTTTGGGCCGTGGCGATCAGTACCCAATCGCCATGGAAGGGGCATTAAAACTGAAGGAAATCTCCTACATCCACGCTGAAGCTTACGCTGCCGGCGAGTTAAAGCACGGCCCGCTGGCGCTGATTGATGCCGACATGCCGATTATTGTGGTCGCGCCTAACAATGAATTGCTGGAAAAGCTGCAATCTAACGTGGAAGAAGTGCGGGCCCGCGGTGGTATTTTATATGTGTTCGCCGACATCGACGCCCACTTCAAATCTGACGCCACCCAGCGCGTGGTTAACGTACCACACGTGCACCCGCTAATCGCGCCCATTATCTACACCATACCGCTGCAATTGTTAAGCTACTACGTTGCCATTATCAAAGGCACCGACGTCGATCAGCCGCGTAACCTGGCGAAATCGGTTACGGTTGAATAAGCTGCACCAAATGTTAGGAAAGGGCCTTCGGGCCCTTTTTTATTGGTGCATGCTTAGTCATTGAAATTTAAAGTTAATGCAATTTAATTGCCACGGTTTGCCCTGATTTGAACAGGCTTTTTATCGCGCCGCTATTGACGGCTGAAATTTAATCATCTACCTTTTGTAAGCGCTTACATTTTATGTTGCAGATACCTTTTATGGTGTTGGCGTTTCAGTCAGCAGGTAGCAAAGACCCAGGGGATGATAATTAAAATGAAACAAATTTCAACGTTAACCGCCGTATTAATGGCGGCAGGCCTGGCCGGTTGTGGTGGCGATACTGCTACTACCACGGATCTTACGGCTGTTAACCCAACCGCGCCGGTAAGTGATTGGCAACTGGTATGGAGTGACGAATTTGACGGTGCCAGCATTGATGACGATAAGTGGACGCATGAAATAAATTGCGCCGGCGGCGGTAACAACGAAAAGCAATGCTATACCGATAGCCCGGACAATTCCTTTGTGTCAGACGGCACCCTGAAAATTGTCGCCCTGCCAGCAGAAGAAGGCGCGGTGCAGCCTTACACTTCCGCCAGGCTGAACACCAGATACCAAGGCGACTTTAAATATGGCCGTTTTGAAATGCGCGCCAAATTACCCTCAGGTCAGGGCTCTTGGCCGGCATTCTGGATGTTACCGACTGATTATGTGTACGGCGAATGGCCGAAATCTGGCGAAATTGACATTATGGAAGCCGTTAACCTGCAGGTTGTAGGTGAAGACGGCGTGGCTGAAGCCAATGTGCATGGTACGCTGCACTATGGTCGTTCTGCACCAAATAACTCCAACTCTGGAAAGGCTTATTTATTGCCTGATGGCGCCAATCCGGCTGATGACTTCCATACCTATGCCATTGAGTGGAACGAGGGTGAAATTCGCTGGTATGTTGATGATTACCTGTATCAAACCCAGATGGCATCAAAAGTGCGTTTTAACAGCCGGGGCGAGGCCGTTGGCCTGAGTCATCGTGGCTGGTTCACTGAAAACTTTGATATCATCACCGGCGAACTGAAAACCCAGTGGAGCAGCGCGCCGTTTGACCAACGCTTTCACTTGCTGTTGAATTTAGCTGTAGGCGGTAACTGGCCAGAAAACGTTAATAATCTGGGAATTGATGCTGACGCTTTTGCAGATGGCCAGACCTATGAAATTGATTATGTCCGGGTATATCAATGTGGCCAGGACTTAGACAGCGGCAAAGGCTGTGAAACCGTACGTGCCGGCTACAAAGATGAACAAACGCTGGTGCTCGGTAAAGCACCCATCCCGTCACCCCCTTCTACCGGTGTGGCGCAAAACCTGACTATTTTTGCTGATACACCGAACCCGAACTGGCCTGCCTGGGATTGCTGTGGTGGTTCTACCCCGGCGCTGGTTGAAGTTGAGGGCCGTGGCAATGTGTATGAGTTTGTTGTTAATGCTCAGCCTACCGTAAATGGCTTTATTACCCGCTCGGCTTTTATTACCGATCCGGCAGGGGTGCCCAGCCCGTTTGACGCCTCACCGTTAATTGAAAACGGCAGCGTCAGCTTTGATATGCAGGTGGTATCAGCGCCGTCTAACCCGGACTCGACCTGGGTATTTAAAGTAGAGAGCAACGAAAATACCACCGCCGCCGAACTGCCTATTACCGCCAGTAATGAAGGCATTGCGCCGGTTACCGGCCAGTGGCAAACTTATACCTTCTCGCTGCAAATGCTGGCCGACGCCGGTCTGGATTTATCGGCCATTGATGTTGTGATGATTTTCCCAGCCTGGGATACCGGTAATGGTGCAGTTTATCGGGTCGATAACGTAAAAATTTCCCAGCCAGAGGGTGCATCACCAGAGTTAACTATCTTTACCGACGAGCAAAACCCAGCCTGGCCAATGTGGGACTGTTGTGGCGGCACCACCCCGGTTGAAGTGATGGACGATGAAGCCCATGGTCTTACTGCCGAGTTTACTATTGGCGCCACGCCAACAGTAATGGGCTTTAATACTCGCTTGCTTGAAGCCGCAGCCGAGCCATTTGATGCTTCCGCTTTACTAAGCGAAGGTGTCGTTCAATTTGAAATGAAAGTAGTAACTGCGCCGACCAACCCCGATTCGACCTGGATGTTCAAAATTGAAGCCGATGGAGCTGCATCAGCTGTTGAGCTGCCGTTAAGTGCTGGCAGCGCAGGGCAGGAACCGGTTACCGGCCAGTGGGCAACTTACACTTTCAGCATTCAAAGTTTGTCTGATGCTGGCCTGGATATCAGCGCGATTGATGTACTGATGGTATTCCCTGCCTGGGATACCGGTAATGGTGCCGTGTACCGCCTGGATAACGTTCGTATTTACAATCCTAACGCGCAAAGTGCCGGTATGTTATCGCTGTTCCGTGATGCGGTGAACCCGGAGTGGACCTTATGGGATTGCTGTGCCGGTTCAACCCCTCAGGTGGTCGATGCCGGTGCCCCTTATGGCAATGTCGCGCAGTACTCAGTGCTGGGTTCACCAGAAACTGTGCAGGGTATCCTAGCCAACGAGGGTGTGTCGTACGATGCTACGCCACTGCTTGCTAACGGCAGCGTTAGCTTTGACATGCGGGTCGTTGATGCCCCGGCTAATCCGGATTCAACCTGGTTATTTAAAATTGAATCGACTGGCGCAGCCAGTGCAGTAGAGCTGCCACTGGCTGCTGGCAACAACGATGAGGCGCCCGTTACCGGTGAGTGGCAGCGATACAGCTTCTCGTTACAAAGCCTGTTTGACGCCGGCTTAGATATCAGCGACATCAATGTGATTATGGTGTTCCCGGCCTGGGGTACTGGGTTAGGTGCAGTGTATCAGATTGATAACGTTGAAATTTCTAATAACTAATCAGTGCGACGAGAGTAAAACCATTATGAAACCAATATTATTTAATAAAAGCCCGGTTGCCATTGCGGTATCAGTTGTACTGACAGCCGGCCTGCTAATGCCGGTGCACGCTCAGGAAGCAACAGAAGAGCAGACGCAGGACGTTAAAGTAGAGATTATTCAGGTAAAGGGTATTCGCGGTAGTTTAGCGCGTTCGATGGACGTGAAACGCGAAGCCTCGGGCGTAGTGGATGCCATTTCAGCAGAAGAAATGGGTAAGTTCCCTGATACCAACCTGGCTGAATCGTTGCAGCGTATTACCGGGGTATCGGTCAGTCGGGCAAACGGTGAAGGCAGTCAGATTACCGTAAGGGGCTTTGGTCCTGAGTTCAATTTGGTTACGCTTAATGGTCGTCAGATGGCGGGAACGGGTTTTTCACGGTCGTTTAACTTCGAAAACTTATCCTCCGAGGGCGTCAGTGCGTTAGAGGTATACAAAACCGCCCGGGCAGATGTGCCAACAGGCGGCCTGGGCGCAACGGTTAATATTGTTACTGCTAAACCCTTCCAAAACCCGGGAGAGCGGTACTCTGTTATGGCCAAGGGGCTGCATGACTCTTCGAATAAAGCCGGTGATGACGTGACACCCGAACTGGCGGGTATTTACAGCAATACCTTTATGGATGACCGTTTCGGCGTCACCGCTAACTTCTCCTTCCACCGCAGAGATTTCCAACGGCAGTCGGCCAATGTTCGTTCATGGCAGTTAAACCCGTCCTTGTCGGTGGATGCGTCAGATATTGTGGATGGCCGGCCAGTGGATGCCAACGGCGAAATCGTTCCCCGTTTCCTGGCACCCGATGCCAACGGTGATTTACAGCCTGTTACGGCAGCGTTCTTTCCGCAGGAAATCAGTTTCGCCCGCGATGATATTCAGCGTGAGCGGACCAATGGCCAGGTGACCTTTCAGTTTGCGGCAACCGAACATATGATCTTTACCCTGGATCACACCGTCTCCAATGCGGTGACTGGCAATAACTCGTTGTCCTGGGGGGTATGGAACGGTTCCTTCGGCGGCAACGCCAATGCCTATGAGTTGGATGAAAATGGTACGGCTATTTATTACAACTCATCCGGTGATGATGGCTCTTTTACCGGGTTCAGGGAAACGAGCGAAGTTGACTCAAAAGCCACTGGCCTCAATATGGATTGGACGTTTTCTGACTCACTAAATTTCAGTTTTGATGCGCATACCTCTAAAACCACCACAGACAATGGCATGGATGAGGGATTGGGGGCACAGGCACGGATTATTCTGGGGTCAGCTGCGCTGTCATCCAAGGAATATTTTTTCCGCGAGGGTGATATTCCAGGCTACAACATCAGGTGGCAAAATGGCTCCAATGAACTCGACCCCAATGAAATAGGCTCGAACTTCAGCATTTTCACCCGCACACCGGGTGAATCAGAAGTGACTCAGTATCAGGTTGGCGGAGATTGGTTACCCGAACTTGGTTATGGCCTTAGAGGTGTTTCATTTGGTGCGGCTTACACCAAACAATCGCTTAGCGGCTCAGGCGGCTCGAACAACGCCAACGCGCCGGGATTTAACAACGGTACCTTTGCTGAAATATTCCCGGATAGCATGTTTACCCGTGTTGATTTAAGTAACTTCTTGGATGAATTTTCCTTCGGGCCACAGGGCGTATCACCCGGCTATGCCTATACCTATGATATCGATGAAGCCATCATCCGGCAAATGGCCTTCCTGACACAGGATGTGCTGGGTGCCGATGCGTACGAGATTGGTTCATTCGGGCCGGACATGTTCCCGGTGAATAGCATCGAAGAAGAAACGGTCAGCCTTTATGTTTCATCAGAGTGGGAATTTGAGGTCAAAGGTTATTATGTCGATGTGAACCTTGGTTTGCGTTATGAAGAAACCGACATTATTAGTCCTGCTAAGAGCCGCGTACCTGAGTATGTCTATTGGGCCGGTGGTTCGGAATGGCTGACTCAGTTCGCTGGTGGCGGAGATCTGGTGGAAGTCGATTTCACCGGTAACTATGACTTACTGCTGCCAATGTTTGACCTGAAAGTTGACATTACCGATGATTGGGTTGGACGCTTCTCCGCAGGTAAAACCATTACCCGGCCTACCCTGGGGCAGATGCTGGGTAACCTTAGCCTGACGCCTTCACCCAAGATAGGCGCCAGAAGTGGTAGCCGCGGCAACCCTAATCTGAAGCCATTCGAGTCAACTAACCTGGATATCTCCTTTGAGTATTACTATGCCGAGGCGAGCTATGCAGCCATAGGGCTGTTCTGGAAAGACGTTGACGATTGGATCGATAACTCACAAGTCACTACCACTTTCGAGGGCTTGCACGACGTTTATCAGGGCCAGCGTTGGAATAATGCGGTTGCGGCCATCGAGGCTCGTGGCGATCAGGCCACCGATTCAGCCATTTACAATGAGATTGTTGCCAATGGTGTGGGTATAGGTGAAAACAACCGTGTGTTACCGGATCCGAACACAGACCCACTGATTCAGTGGACAATTAATTCTCCTGAAAACGTCGGTGCCAGAAAGGTAAACGGCCTGGAGTTTGCGGTTCAGCATGTGTTTGGCGACAGTGGTTTCGGCACGGGAATAAACGGCACACTGGTTGACGGTGACGTCGAGTACGATAATTTCGTGCTGGCGGCACAGGCAATTTTGCCCGGTTTGAGTAACTCGGCTAACTGGCAGCTCTTTTACGAGAAAGAAGGTTTGTCTGTACGGTTAACGGCCGCATGGCGTGATGAATATCTGGCCGGACAGGGCCAGCCGGATACCACCGATGCGCCGCCTAATTATGTGGAAGAGTACTTGCAGTGGGATTTAAGTGTTAACTACGACATTAATGAAAACCTGACTGTATTCTTTGAAGGCATTAACCTGACCAATGAAACCGAGCGCAGTTTTGGCCGGTTCGAAAGACAGTTCTTAAGTGCCGCTCAATATGGTCCGCGGTACGCCATTGGTGTCAGATACACCATGGGCAATTAATAATAGTTTAATACCCTCCCTGTTGTAACTCCGGTTTGGTGCCCGCTTGCGGGCACTTTTTTTTAAGTTGATTTTATATTGCTCACTAACTCTAACAACAATCTGTTATGGCTGGGTGGCTGGTGTGCTTACGTAACAGCGGCATGGATGCCGCGGAGCCTGAAAGGGCACAGGGATGTGATCCTTGAAGGCGGTGAAGTAAGTATCTCCAGCCCCCCAGCCTCTGCACCGATCTTAGCGGCTACACCAGTCACTGTGCCTCTCGGAGTTAGTATCAGCCTTAGCAACTCAGTACAGAGGGAATGATAGTTGAGAGGATTTAAAAAAGGGCGCCCGCGGGCACCCTTAAGCTTTACTTTAACACCAGGTCGTTACTGGCAAGCCACCACAGTATGCTGCTTATCCGCCACCGGGCTTATTCTGGCATCAGCCAGGCTCAGGGTTAACTTACCGCTGGTTTGCACCGACAGCACCTGGAATACCTGCCCCAGGTTCAGTCCCTGTTGCTGCAGGCAGCTTAATTTTACCGTCAGTGGTTGCCACTGATCTTCCGGCATAACGGCCAGTGCGGCGCTGATATTCACCTCGCCACCGCAAGCATCACCACAGGCCATGCTTAGCATCACTTCCGCCGGCACTTCACCTTGCCGTTTAACCAGTAACGTTAACTGGCTGTCGGCTTCGGCATAGGCCCGTAAGTCACGTGGAAACGGGCTGATAAAGCTGAACGAAGCGCTGGCAGTGCCATCAAATTCAAAGCGACGGGCATCTTCCTGCACCTCTTTATCAAAGGTACGGCTGTTGATTGCGCCGAGCTGCTGAATGCTGCTGCTGACCAGCTCGTTATCATTTCCGCTTTGTAGTTGTAACTGCCACGGCGAGCGCGGAGCACGTTCAAAAACAACCAATTCATCCAGTTGGTCGTCCAGCTCCACCTGTTCTGATAAATCTGTTGCCAATACATCGCTCTGGCCATAACGCAGGCCAAAGCCATACGGCAGTAAAGGCTGATACTCTTTATCGCCATCATTTACCGCGGTTTGCTGCGGACTGGCTGGCCAGGAAAACGGCAGCTTACCGTGAAAATCATACTGCACACTGCCATCGGTTTTGGCCAGAATAACATCAGCAACACCATCACCCTCGCTGCCTGGTAACCACACTGCCACAAAAGCGTCTGAGGCGTTAAGCTCTGGGTTTACCCATAGTGGCCGGCCGCTGATAAACAGCGATACCACCGGAATACCGTCGGCTTTTAACTGCTTAAGTAACGCTAAATCTGTTTTAACGCCTCGTTGGTATTCCAGGTTATCAATATCACCATTGCCTTCGGCGTAAGGCTCTTCACCATAAACCACGATAGCAACATCGGGCTTCTGCTGATAACTGCCATCGATTGAAAGCTCTGCTGAGCCGCCTGCGGCGTTAACCTGGCGGGCAATACCGGCATAAATGGAGCTACCGCCGGGGAAATCGGCGTTAGTATTACCCGTACCCTGCCAGCTTATCGTCCAGCCACCGGCTTGCTGGCCAATATTATCTGCACCCGGCCCGGCAACTAAGATGCGCTGGCTGGGGTTAAGTGGTAACAGATTTTGCTGGTTTTTCAGTAATACTAGTGACTGGCGCACCGCATCACGGGCAATGGACCGGTGCTCTGCCGAGCCAATTAATTCGGTTTTTCCTGCCAGAGGGCGCTGTGCCGGGCTGGCTTTAGTGAATAAGCCTGCGCGTTTTTTTACCCGTAGAATACGCCGCACTGCGTCATCAATGCGCGCCATGCTAATTTCACCGGCTTCAACCTGCTTAATCAGATTGTAATACAGTGGTTTCCAAGCTGCGGTGGGCACCATATAAATATCCAGTCCGGCATTGGCAGCCTGCGGGCAGTTGTCGTTAGTACAACCCGGGATCTGACCATGGCCATTCCAGTCACCGACAATAAAGCCATCGAAGCCCATGCGGTTTTTCAGCACATCAGTAAGCAAATACTGATTGCCATGAATTTTACTGCCGTTCCAGCTGTTAAAGGACGCCATGACCGACTGGGCACCGGCCTGCAGGCCGCCGACATAGCCCTGAGCATGAATATCGAACAACTGCTGCTCGGTCACTTCGGTATTGCCCTGATCAATGCCGCCGGTGGTGCCGCCATCGCCGACAAAATGTTTTACGGTGCTGATTACCCGCTCATTGCCCAGGAAATCAGCATCCGCCGCGCCCTGTAAGCCCGTAACAATTGCCGCGGCGTAGTCATGCACAATTTGCGGATGCTCTGAATAGCCTTCATAGGTTCGGCCCCAGCGATCATCGCGCACCACGGCGACTGTCGGGGCAAACACCCAGTCAATACCGGTTACCATCACTTCACGGGCGGTGACTTTAGCAATTTGTTCAATTAATGCCGGATTTTTAGCCGCGCCCAGGCCTATATTATGCGGAAAAATAGTGGCACCAATGACGTTGTTGTGGCCATGCACCGCATCGGTACCCCACATGGTCGGGATGCTACTGCCGTCGATGCTGGCATCCACCGAGGCCTGATACATGGCTTCGGCCAGCGCTATCCAATCGGCGGGTGTGGCGTATTTATCATCGTTTGGAAAGGCGCCACCCCCGTTTAAGTAAGAGCCAAAACCGTATTGGCGCATATCTTCGATGGTAATATCGCGAATTTCCGGCTGGATCATCTGGGCAATTTTCTGCTGCAGGGTCATGCCTGCCATCAGCTCGGTAATTTCCTGCTCAGTGGCCGGGTCTTGTGCTACTGGCAATTCAAGCCTGGGCCAGATCGTACTATTTGCGGTTGAGGTCGGGCTGTCCCCGACAACTGGCGATACCGGGGCAGGTTTGCTGCATGCCGCTAGTGTCAGGCTGCTGCTGATGACCAGCAGCAAGGGTTTTAACAACAGTGATGGTCTGTGGAGCATTATAACGCCTCCTTCGTCGCTGCAATGGTTTCGGTCAGCGAGCCGCGGGGTTTGCAGCCATTTAAACCGTAAAAAGCAATATAGATGTAGCAAAGCAGCGGTATAATAAACGCCAGTTGCACGCCAACGGTGTCGGCTAAGGCGCCTTGCAGCAGAGGCAAAATAGCGCCGCCAACAATGGCCAGGCATAAAATGCCGGAACCCTGACTGGTATAATGTTTTAAGCCGGCTATGGCTAAACTGAAAATGGTCGGGAACATAATGGAGTTACACAGGCCCACTAATAACAGGGACCACATGGCCAGTTTACCTGCAGATAAAATGGTTATCGCCAGCAGTAATACCGCCATAATGGCATTAAAGGCCAGTACTTTACCCGCATTGAGTTTTTGCATTACCGCAGCGCCAATAAAGCGCCCGACCATAGCACCACCAAAGTACCAGGAAATATAGTGTGAGGCAGCGGCCGTCGTCATATCACCGATTTCCGGCATCGACAGATAAATGGCCAAAAAGCTACCAATACCCACTTCAGCGCCAACATAAACAAAAATACCCAGTGCGCCCAGCATTAAATGCCGCTGCCGCCAGGCTTCACCACCCAGTGGCAGTGCCTGGCCCGGGTCTTTTTTGCCCATCGCCGGTAGTTTTAACCAGGCAAAGATAATCGCCAGCACAATTAAACTGGCGGCCAGTATCAGGTAAGGTAATTGTACGGTGGATTCGGTGACCGCGCCCGGCACCGGCTCCGGCGCATCCATACCACCAAAAATAAGCCAGGCGCCAAAGAAGGGCGCAACGGTGGTGCCCAGTGAGTTAAACGCCTGGGTCATGGTTAAGCGGCTTGACGCCGTCTCAGGTTTTCCCAGCACGCTGACATAAGGGTTAGCCGCCACCTGTAAAATAGTAATGCCCGAGGCCAGTACAAACAGTGCCAGTAAAAACATAGCATAGACATGCATTGCGGCAGCCGGAATAAACAACAAACAGCCGGCACCGGCAATCAGCAAGCCGGTAACAATGCCCGCTTTATAACCAATTTTACTGACCAGCATACCGGCTGGCACCGAGACGATAAAATAGGCGCCAAAAAAGCAAAACTGGATGAGCATGGCCTGGAAGTTAGTTAACTCAAACAGAATTTTTAAGTAGGGGATCAGAATGTCATTCAGACAGGTAATAAAACCCCACATAAAAAACAGTGAGGTCAGGGCCGTTAACGCAAAGCGATAATTGCCCTGGTTACTAGCGGCGTTGGCGCCAGCTGCTGGAATTGGTGTTGTTGCCATCTTGTCCCCCTGGGGTGCATTGTGTTTTATTGACGGGCCGGTTGTTGACGTACTGGTCTGGGCCGTCTAGTATTATGTAAGCGCTTTCATTTATAGCATATATCACGCTGTTGGCAAATTTTTTGTCGTCCAGCTGCCAGTAACTTTTCGTTCGGAAGATAGCCAAATTGATGAAAATCTCCTTAGCTGCCACCTCGCCCCTGCGCCAGCCCGACTTTGTGTTCGGGGTGGCAACCGCTGCGTTTCAGATTGAAGGCGGGGCCGATAGCCGCCTGCCTTGTATCTGGGACACCTTTTGTGCCGAGCCCGGCCGGATTAAAGACGGCTCTGACGGATTGACAGCGTGTGACCATATTCATCGCTGGCATGATGATATTGAGCTTATTGCTGCGCTGGGCGTCGATGCCTATCGCTTTTCAATAGCCTGGGGCCGGGTCATTAATGTTGATGGCAGTATCAATCAGGCCGGACTCGATTTTTACCTGCAGTTGCTGGATGCCCTTCAGGCTCGGGGGATCAAAGCGTTTGTTACCTTGTATCACTGGGATTTACCCCAATACCTGCAGGACTTAGGTGGCTGGCTTAAGCGTGATACCGCCTACAAGTTTGCTGATTACGCAGATAAAGTCAGCCGCGCTTTTGGTGACAGAGTGTATTCTTATGCCACCTTAAATGAACCGTTTTGCAGTGCCTATTTAAGTTACGAAGCCGGTATTCATGCCCCCGGTGTCCAAAACCGTCAACAAGGCCGTCAGGTAGCGCATCATTTATTGCTGGCGCATGGCCTTGCATTAAAAGTGCTGCAACACAATGCGCCACAGGCCAAAAATGGCATAGTACTGAATTTTAGTCCCTGCCACCCCGCCAGTAAAAGTGAGGCGGATGTTCGTGCTGCTGATATGGCCGATCAATATCATAACCAGTGGTATCTTAAGCCACTGATGCAAGGTTGCTATCCAAAGCTGCTGGAACAGTTACCGCTTGCTGAACAGCCAGACATTGCGGCCGGTGATATGGCAATAATTGCTCAGCCATTAGATTTTCTGGGTGTTAACTATTACACCCGCACAGTATACAGAGCTAATAACAAAGGTTGGTTCAGCGATGTGCCGCCGACCAGCCCGCCCCTAACCGATATGGGCTGGGAGATCTACCCGCAAGGCTTAACCGAAGTTCTGCTGGATATGAATACCCGCTATTCACTGCCGCCGGTTTACATCACTGAAAACGGTGCCGCCATGCCTGACGCCTTACAGCAGGGCAAGATAGAAGATAGCGAGCGGGTCGCCTACTTTCAGCAACACTTGCAGGCGGTAGAGCAGGCAATAGATGCCGGAATGCGGATTGACGGCTACTTTGCCTGGAGCCTGATGGATAACTTTGAATGGGCTGAAGGCTATGCCAAACGGTTTGGTATAGTCTATGTTGATTACACTACCCAGCAACGTACGTTAAAAGCCAGTGCTATCGCCTTGCGTGACTGCTTTGCCGGCAGAACGCATGTCGGCTGAGTCTATGTCGACAGAAAGCACGGCTGACATCATATAAAAATATAACAGTGCCATAACGGGGCCAGTATGCTGACAAAACGGGAAAAAGTGGCCTACGGCCTTGGTGATACTGCCAGCAATATCGTATTTCAAACCGTCATGCTGTTTTTAACCTTTTTTTATACCGATATTTTTGGCATTTCGCCGGCGGTAGTGGGCAGTATGTTTTTGCTGGTCCGTATTATCGACGCCGTAACCGACCCGCTAATGGGCGCCCTGGCCGATAAAACCACCAGCCGGCATGGTAAATACCGACCATATTTACTCTGGTTAGCGCTGCCCTTTGCGCTGTGCAGTGTGCTGGCCTTTACCACGCCCGATTTATCAGCCAATGGCAAAGTAATCTACGCCTTTGCCACCTATACCTTATTAATGTTGGCGTATACGGCGATTAATATTCCTTACTCGGCACTGGGCGGAGTGTTAACTGCTGATCCGACCGAGCGGGTGTCGGTGCAATCCTATCGGTTTGTATTCGGCATGCTGGGTGGTTTGCTGGTCACCGCCTGCACCTTACCGCTGGTCAACTTCTTTGGTAATGGCGATAGCGCCAAAGGCTATCAGCTAACCATAGCCGCCATGAGCGCGCTGGGTCTGCTATTGTTTTTGCTGTGCTTTTTCGGCACGCGTGAGCGGGTGCATGCCCCGGTTAATCAGCAACTGACCTTGCAAAGCAGCTTTAATTCTTTGTGGCAAAATGATCAGTGGCGAATTTTATGTGTCGCCGCCTTTTTCCTGCTTACCGGCATGGTGCTACGCTCTACCCTGGCCATTTTTTACGTAAAGTATTATCTGGGGCGGGAAGACTTAATTACCGCCTTTATTACCCTGGGTATGCTGGGCAATATTGCCGGCTGCGCTGTCGCTCAATGGCTAAGCCGCTATGTTGATAAAGTAAAAGCCTATATTGGTCTGCAGCTTATCTCGGCTTTTATTTGTGTTATCAGCTTTTTTATTGGCAGCGAGCAAGTGGCACTGGCCTTTGCCCTGTACTTTTTGTGGGGTTTCTTTTTGCAAATGGCTACGCCGTTGTTATGGGCCAAAATGGCCGACACGGTCGATTACGGTCATTATAAAACCGGGATCCGGATCACCGGCCTGGTGTATTCCTCTATCGTGTTTTTTATCAAGCTGGGGCTGGCCCTGGGTGGTGCCTTGGCGGGCTGGTTGCTGGCCGGCTTTGGTTATCAGGCAGATGTGGTGCAAAGCGCCTCTACGCAGCAGGGTATTCTGCTCAGTTTTACCGTATTGCCCGCTATTGGCTCGGTGCTGGTGGCTGTGGTAATGACCCGCTACCAGCTTACTGGCCAGCGGGTACTGGATATTCACCGGCAACTGGCACAGCAATCTGGTGATGTCGCGCCAGAGCATGCTACAGTACCGGCCTCAAACCATTAATGCAGGCACGACATGGCAACCATTTACCAGGTATCTGAATTAGCTGGCGTATCACTGGCAACAGTTTCCCGGGTGATGAACAATAACGTCCGGGTGAGTGAAGCGACCCGCAATAAAGTCCTTGCTGCAATGGAGCAACTGGGTTACCGGCCCAATTCTATTGCTCAGTCTCTGGCTTCCAGCCGCTCGAACAGTATCGGTATTCTGGTTTCAGAACTGCATGGTCCGTTTTATGGCGAAATGCTCACCGGTATTGAAGCCGAGTTCCGGGCCGCGGGTAAGCACGTTATTATTGCCGCCGGCCACAGTGAGCGGGCAACCGAGGAAGATGGCATTGATTTTTTACGTAGCCGCAATTGTGATGCATTAATTTTGCATGTTGAAGCCGTCAGCGACCAGTTTCTGATTGATTTAAGCACTAAAGAAACCCCTTTTGTGTTGTTAAACCGCCATGTACCGGCGTTGGCAGATCGCTGCATTAGTCTGGATAATGAATTAGGGGGGTATCTGGCGACAAAGCATTTGCTGGCACAGGGCCATCGCCATATTGGCTATATTGCCGGCCCGATGTGGAAAACGGATGCCCGCGATCGCTTTCATGGTCATCAACGGGCATTGGGCGAGTATCAGTTAACCGCGGAAGACGCCTTATTTTTTGAAGGTGACTTCCGGGAGACTGGCGGCAGCAAAGGCTTACAGGTGTTACTGGACAGCGGCCGGCCATTTAGTGCCGTTGTCTGTGCCAACGATGAAATGGCATCTGGTGCGCTCACTGCTGCCAGAGAGCTGGGGTATGATGTGCCGGCAGATTTCTCGGTAATCGGTTTTGATAACGTTAATTTTGCCTACTACACCTATCCGAAGTTATCCACAATTGACTATCCGGTCAGCGCCATGGGCCAGATGGCGGCGCGCTGGGTGCTGAAACAGGTATATCAGCAAAGTCGAATTGATGTGCAGCAAATATTTAATCCGCACCTTATACCCCGTGACTCAGTGGCCGGGGCTACGGCAGACTAAGCTCGCGTGTGGCCACTGTTGCAGATAACGACTTTTGCTTATAACAACTTTCGCTTTTAACAACTAGGGCAAAGGCACACCGCGGGCGGCAACATAAAGCGCGTACCAATGCTCGCGGCTAAGCTGCACGGTTGTTGCCTGGGCACAGGCCGCAATTCGCTTCAGGTTTGTGCTGCCAATTACCGGTTGTATATTTGCCGGATGGCGCATTAACCAGGCCAATACTATTGCCTCTTTACTCACCTGATATTCTGCCGCTAACTGTTGCACTAGTTTGGCTGTATGCTGAATGTGCTCCGGCTGGTTACTGACATCTTTGCCGCTGAACAATCCCTGGCTTAAGCTGCCCCAGGCTTGCAGTTGGATATGCTGACGTCGACAATATTCAATAGTCCCCGCACTGAAGTTAACGGGCGGCTGACCACTGCAGCCTGCGGTCGTGCCTTCATCCAGCCAGGCCAGGTGACTTAAACTAAGCTCCAGCTGATTTACCACTAAAGGTTCAATTAAGGCGTCTTGCAGCAAACCAATCTGATGCTGCTGCATATTTGATACGCCAAACTGTTTTACCTTGCCGGCTTCGCGCAAGCTGGCAAAGGTTGCCGCCACTTCTTCCGGTTGCATTAACGGGTCGGGCCTGTGTAATAGCAAGGTATCCAGTTGCTCAATCTGCAACCGGCGCAAAATATGGTCAACCGACGAGGTTATCCAGTTGGCTGAGAAATCGTAACGCTGAACCTGCTGTTCATCAGCAAAACGAATACCACATTTAGACTGTAAAGACATTTGCTGGCGCAACGCGGGGCGCTCTGCCAATACCTTACCAAATACCTGCTCTGCCTTACCAAAAGTATAAATATCGGCATGATCAAAAATACTAATGCCGGCATCCAGCGCGGCATCTATTACCGCGTGAGTTTGTCTAATATCATCAATGCTGATGGCATTGGTATTCCAGCCTCCACCCAAATTCATACAACCAAAAATAAGGCGGCTGGTATTAGCAAGATAATCCGTCAGAGGAGTGTGTTGCAAAGTCATAGTAATTCCCGGATGCAATTAACAGTTACGGCCACGGCAGCGCACGAAGCTTAATATTGTTGAACAAGTTTGCGAAAACATAAAGTGAATACACCAAAAAAGCGATGCGATTGTTCGTTTAATTTATTGGTATTTGTTAACAACAACTGCGTATACTGCATGTCTAATTTAGCATGATAAACGTATACCCGTTGTAGAGTTGCATGCAGAGCTGAGGAAAAAATATGCAGGATAAACAGGCAATGACAGTCGCCATGCGACTTGGGTTAGGTTTTGGGGTGGTGTTGTTGCTGATGGTGGGGCTGACATTGTTCGGCGTGCAGCGGGTAAGTCAGATAAATCAGACTCTGACCGAAATTACAGAAGTAAACTCAGTTAAACAGCGTTATGCCATTAATTTCCGGGGCAGTGTGCATGACAGGGCCATCGCCCTGCGCGATGTGACCCTGGTACCCAATATCACAGACCTGGCGCCTGTTCTGATGAGCATTGAGCAGCTGGAAGCGTTTTATCTTAAGTCCCGACAGCCGATGGACCAGCTGTTTCAGGCGTCTGCTGATATTAGCGCGGCGGAGCGGCGCTTACTGGATACTATTCATCAGGTAGAGCAGCGCGCTCAGCCGCTGGCAGCCGAGGTTATCCGGCTGCGCCAGCAAGGCCAGCAAGCTGCGGCCCAGCAGTTGTTATTGCAGCAAATGAGCCCGGCTTTTGTGGACTGGTTAGCCAGCATTAATGCCTTTATCGATTTTCAGGAGCAGAAAAATCAGCAAGCTACCACCTATGCCCGCGATGTAGCGGCCACCTTTGCCGTGTCGATGGTATTGCTGACTTTGCTGGCGATTGTGATTGGTGCACTTACCGCGTGGTACATTAGCCGGTACTTGCGCAGCTCTCTGGGTGGCGAACCTGCAGAGGCTGCAGAAATTGTCAGCCAAATCGCCGGCGGTGATTTAACCACCCGGATTAAAACCAGCCAGCCAAACAGCATGTTGGCAGCCATTGCCAGAATGCAACAGCAATTACGACAAACACTGACAGAAGTGATTAGTGCTGCCAGCACGGTATCGGCTCAGGCAACGGAATTGGATCTTGCTTCAAAAGAAGCGCTGCAAGCCTCTGAGTTGCAGGCTACTTCATCAACTGCCTCTGCTGCCAGCATTGAAGAGATGACGGTTAGTCTGAAAGAAGTGGCTAACACCGTGCAGCTGACCGAGCAGAATTCTGAGAAAACGGCAGAACTGTCAGCACAGGGCGCTAAACTGGTGAAAGATGCCGCTACCGAAATCGGTGTGGTGGCGGAAACGGTGCAACAGTCAGCCACTCAGATTGGCAGCCTGCAGCAGCGCTCGAAAGATATTGCCGGTATTGCCGGAGTTATTCGCAGCATTGCAGAACAAACCAACTTGCTGGCATTAAATGCCGCGATAGAAGCCGCCAGAGCCGGAGAGTCAGGTCGCGGTTTTGCGGTGGTAGCAGATGAAGTAAGACAGCTGGCCGAACGAACCAGTAAGGCCACCACTGAAATTGCCGGCATGATCCAGTTAGTACAGGATGAAACCCAGCAGGCGGTACAAGGAATGGAAACCTCGGCACCACGGGTAGCGCAGGGGTTGGCGTTAGCCAAGCAGGCGGCGACCATGCTGGAGCAAATTCGCTTACAGGCGGAAGATTCGCTGCATAATGTGCGTGACGTGTCCCGTTCAACCAATGAGCAATCGGCAGCGGTATCTGAGCTTGCCAGGCATATTGAACAAATTGCGACGATGTCGCGCGAAACGACGATAGCGATGAAGCAAAATCGCGGCGCCGTCGCGGCATTACAGAAAGTAGCGACCGGTTTAAGCGGCCAGGTTAGCCGCTTTAAAACGGATTAAACGTAACACGTTCTAGCTGTAGCCGGGTTTAACCTTAAAGTTAAACCCGCTGTGGCTAGCTGCACTCCGCTTTAAGCCATTTGCCGCTCTGCTGCATGGTCATCTGTTCCGCTTTGCCATTAACCTCGGTAGTAAAGCTGGCGCTGCCGTTATACGCCTTACGGCTGCTAAATGTCATTTCGCCTTCACCACTGGTGGGTGGATTGGTGTCGCAGCTAAAAGAAAAACGGTAGCTGCTATCTCCGGTTTGGTTAAGTTGCTGTTGACAGCCGTCCTGTTGCGGCAACTGACCGCGATCAATCTCCTGCTGGGTCAGGCAAACCTGCATAGAGCGGCTTTTTAAATCAAAAGACATACCCTGGCTTGCCATCATTTTCTCCATCATTTGGCGCTGCGCTGCTGGCATGCTGGCCAGTTGCTGCTCCAGTTGTTGCATTGCCCGTTCCAGTTCACCACTGGCAGTTTCAATGCTAAAGCTGTGCTGCCATAAGCCGGGTTCAACGTCCAGTTTCAGCTTTTCAGCATTGGCGGACAAGCTAAACACAAGCAGCGCGCTGCACAGGGTGCTGATGGCAGTAACGTACTTTAGTTTGGCGAAATAGTTTGGCTTGGCTATATAATCTTGCATAAATATCCTCCGTGACCGTGAAAACAAGGCAGTGTGAATCAACAGCAAGCATAGAAGCTAACCCTTAAAACCGCAAAGTACCCGACCACCTCGGCTTGGCCTGAAACAATTATGGCGTGCCTGATGGCAAGGGTAACTGGTAGATATCACCCTGTGGTGGCTGTCGTTTTACGAAGTAAATTGCCTGTTTACTGACACTATAGTGATGTACCAGCTCCGGGCTGTAGGCCAGCAGTAATTCAGGTGTGGCGTCAGTAGTCAGTGCCTGGCGGTAGATACCTGTACCCGGCTGATAGTACACCACGCTTTGCTCCTGCAACTGCCAGTTAAGCCAGTTAACTTTATCAAAATCGGCGAAGAGCAGTGTCTCTGCATTGCCGGCGTTGTCTGCACCAATATCGAGTTGCCACAAGCCATCCTGATGAAATTTGCTATAAAACAGAGTATCACCCGCCATATAACCGCTATAACCACCCTGCGTGGTGAGTTGCTGGTGTTGTTTACTGTTTTGCATATAACGCCACAGTTGCCAGTCACCCGTTTTATTGCTGCTGTAGATCAGGCTGTTATTATCTGGCCCTGGGTTGATGACGAAGGCCTGATGTTCGGCGGAAAACAACTGAGTTAACTGGGCATTATCCAGCTCCAGTTGATACACCGAACCTTGTTGGCTGAAATACACGCTACGTTGATCAAACGACCAGCTGAGTCGGATAAAGCCGGCCGGTGCCGGTATAGCTGACAACATCTGCTCCGGACCATTGATGGGTTTACGCCAGATTTGATGGACTCCCTGGCGGGTAGTCAAAAATAGCAGCTCGCTATCCAGCTGATTGACCCGGGGGAGTATGTCCAGTCTTGAACTGGCAATCAGGGGTATTGCACTATCGACGGTTGCAGAATTACCGGCTACGTTTTTCAGCGGCTGGCGCCAGATATCGGCTTGTTGCTGCTGGCTGGCAAAAAACAGCTGTTGCTGATTACTGGTGATCGAGTTAATAAGCTGCTGCGAGTAAAAATAGTGCTGTAAGCTAAAATCCACGGCCAGCTGGTACACCTGGTTACTGCTGGCCAGCAGCAACGCCTGGTTAGCCGGCCAGGTTAAATCGACCACCCCAATGTTAAGGTCTGTTGTTTGCTGCAATTGCGGCGGCTGACCCGTGACCAGTTTATATAACTTAAGCTGGCTGCTATCGGGAGTAAGATAACTGGCAATGGCCAGTTGTGTGCCATCTGCGTTTAGTGTCAGGGCGATGGCACCATTAAAGCTGGCGGGATCAGCCAGGGTTAGCTGTTCCTGTTTTGTTGTGGCAATCTGGTACCGATACACCAGGTAAGGCCGGGTTTTATTTTGGCGGATCCGGTAATAAAGGTACTCGCTGTCCGGGCTCCAACTGGCCTGAAATACACTGTCTACAGGGCAATCAAATAACGCCCGCTCAGATGTCACCGGATGCAAGGACAGTAACATTATCTGGCATTGATTACCGTCCAGCCTGCGGTAAACCACCTGGTAACCATCGGGACTGATACTGCCGTTAATAGCATGCTCTGGCTGCGTGATAAGTGCCTTGTGCTGTTGACCATGCAAAAGCCACAGCTGAATTTTACCGTCAGCATCACGGCGATGATATAGCAGCTTGCCATCGTTGCTGCTGCTGATATTAAACTCTGCGCCGTCGAAGCTGGTGACCGGTATTGGGATCAAAACGTTGTTTTGCTCCTTACCGGCACCAGGGTAATATTGTAACCAGGCCCAGCGTGCCGTCAAAACCAGCATCAAAAGTAAAATAAAGGGCCATATCATCATGCGATTTTTAGCGGCGACGGGTTTAACATGGTGCTTTTTATTTGCGGCTATTTGCTGCAAATCGTGTTCTGAAGCGGACTTTGCAAAAGGCTGAGTGCTACGTTGACTGTCCGGCGCTGCAGCCGCAGCTATTTCGCTTGCGCTTGCCTGCAGGCAATAACCCAGTTTAGGAATAGTGGCGATGTAATCAGTAGCAGGATCCAGGCTGGCGCAGGCTTTTCGCAATAAACTTACCGCTCGGTTTATGGCGCCTTCACTGACCACACGACCTTGCCATATCTCGTCTATCAGTTTTTCACGACTGACCGGCTCGCCGGCGTGTTGCGCCAGAAACAGCAAAAGCGCTGCCTGCCGGGGTTCTAATGCACAGCGTTGCCCGTTCAGTTGCAGAGTTCGGCGTTGCGGGTCGAATACAAGTTTACCCAGCTGCCAGTGCCTTTTGTTCATAAGCTATTACAACCCATTGTTTATATACATAAAAAGCCTGTAAGCTTTTCATCATAAATTAATCATCTGGCCATTATCGCTATATTTACGGCGTGGCATTAGCTTAACTGGCGACGTTATGTTAACAGGAAAGCAATATGAAATTACAACTAAGATTTTTGCTGTTGTGGGCAGCACTGCTAATGGCGGGTTGCGGTAGCGGTGATGCTGAGCAAGGCGAAAGTAGCCTGATTAAGTTGGGCGATCGCAGTTATTTTCTGAACCTCCCCGCCGGTTATCAACCACAGCAACAATATAAACTGTTGCTGGCATTCCATGGTTCTGGCGGCACCAGTGCCGATATGCAAAACACGGCTAACTTCAGTGGCTATAGTGATGAGTATATCGTGGCTTATCCGCAGTCTGGCACAGTAGAGTGGAATGAGGGCTGTAATTGTAATATTGCCAACCGGCTGGGTATCGATGATCTCGGTTTTGTTGATGAAGTTGTCGCCGATATCAGCGCAAAATACCGTATTCAGCCGGGTGAGGTTTTTGCTGTTGGCTTCTCACAGGGCGGACTGTTTACCCAGAATTTAGCCTGTAATCGCAGCAGCAGTTTTAAAGCTTTTGCGGTGGTCGCTGCGCCAATGTCAGGTCAGTTGTGGCAAAGCTGTGAGCCTGCAGAACCGGTGTCGATCATGCTAGTAATGGGCAAAAACGATAATGTGCTGCCATACAATGGTTACACCCATTCCAACTTCGGACTGGTGTCAGCTACTCAGGCGATAACCCGTTTTGCAACATTAAACAGAAGTTTACCGGTGGCGCTAAAACAGACTATGACAAATGATCAGGTCGAAATACTAAGTTTTAGCAATGGCCGCCAAAAAGCCGAGTTATTTAGCATTAAACAGGGCCAGCATCAGTGGCGGTTTAATTCGTTTGATACCTCGGCTGAAATTCTGACATTTTTCCGAGAACTGGATACGCCGCGCCTGCCTGAAGCCTCTAAGCTGGTGCAAGTTGACGATAAGAAAATGCATGTAAGGCTGATGGGCGAACAACATCCTGGCCCGGCAGTGGTGCTGTTAGCCGGACCCAACGAAAACTATCACAGTGACAGCGCCTGGTTCAGCTTGTTGCAACCGGTGTTGGCGGAAAAATACCGGGTGTACAGTATCGACAGGCTGGGTAATGGCTTCAGTGATGTTGCAGAGAACGTGTCGTACCGGCGATTTGCCGATGATTTAGCTGCAGTATTGAAAGCACTAGATGAGCAGCAAGTTGTCGTTATGGCGATGGCCAGCGCCAGTATCAGCGCGCGTTTTTTTTATGAGAAGCATCATCAGGCTATTGATATCAAAGCGATGCTGCTGCTCGACCCGGACGTACCTACCGCTAATGCCTTGAGCGTTTACCAGGGTTATCCGGCCGACTGGTATTTGGCCAATCTTGAAGCATTAATTCCGCATCTGGCCAGCGGTGCCTGGACAGAGCGTACTATTGATAAACTTCAGGTCGAACGCAGTCATGCCGAACAACTGGTTGGCAACAACCCGCTGATGGACTGGCAATATTTTGATCTGATAAGCCAGCAGCGTTTACTAATTAGCCATCAGCAAAGCAGGGCGCGGGAAATTGCGGCCTACAGTGCCGATTTAACAGCTTATGCTGCCTTACCTATGCTGAAGGCGATACCAGTATCAGTAATTGATACCGATTTTGAGCAGGCGCAAATTGATGCTAATCCTGACAATGTCGAGTTGTTAAGGTTGTGGCAGCAAGAAAGTAACAGCTGGAATCAGCAACAGGCGGAGCAAGCTAATGGCCAGTATATTGCGCTTAGCGATAGTGATCACCTGGTGGCGCTTGAGCAGCCGGAGCAAATTAAAGCTGCACTGGAATGGCTGTTTGCTCAGCTGCAATTGCCCTGAGCTACCGGCACAACAGCCGGCTAGTTAGCGCATTGCACCAGGGTTTGATATTCATCAAAGGCAAAATGGTCTGTCATGCCACTGATGTAATCCTGCAATAACCGGCAGCGATAATACAATTCCAGTGCATTGTCCTCCGGGCTTATATTCGCTGTGGCCAGTTGATAAGCGGCGACATGTTTATTCGGCAAGCGATGAGCCAGCCGTTGTTGCTGTACAAAGTGATAGCCGCGGTTTTGCAGCACCGCGGTAAAGTCCTGACGCGTTAATAACAGCAGCGGCTGATAACTATCCAGCAGCCCGGCAATAATTCGAAAGCCCTGCAGCTCGAGGGTTTCTACCTCGGGCTGGTTAAATACAAACTGCCTCGCCACCTGTTTGAAGGTACTGGTAATGGCATGGTACTGGCTGTTATCTTCCAGTAGGGCACGGTTCAAATTACCTTCATATACTGCGCCGATATTGCTGACAAACTGACGTGCAGCATGGCGAACCAGTGGGTGGATCATCATCACCCGCAGTCTGATAAAAAATGCAGAGGTGCAGTTGACAGGTTCAGCATCGGCACTATCTAACGCCGCTTTGATCAGTGCGGAAAAACTGGCGCTGCCGCCGCGCTGAGTCGTGATTAAGCGCGCTTGCGGTTCCAGTGCTGCAAACGCGGTATTCAGTTGATGCGCCAGTTCTTTCAGGCTGAATAAGCCTTTCTCTACCGCATCTTCAATATCGGCCAGACAGTAAGAGATATCATCGGCGGCTTCCATAATGTAGGTCAGTGGGTGGCGGCACCCAGGGGTAGTTTCCAGCTCACGCCACAGTTGCTCAACAAACGGCTGCTCGCTGAAAAAATAGCCCGGTTTTTTCTGTAAATAGCTCAGCGGTTGCTGTTTATCTGGTTTGGGGTTGGTGGCGCAACGGGTATATTTCAGAATACAGGCGGTTTGCGCATAGGTCAGGTTCATTCGCTGCAGGCTTTGCACCAGCCGGATGGCCTGGGCATTGCCTTCAAACTGGGCCAGCTCGGTGCATAGGGTCTGCCATAAAGTGTTATCTGCCAGCTGATGGCCGCGGGTTAACTCAGGCAATGCCTGGCTGAACCAGCTGTTTATTGCGCTTTCGCCGCTGTGACCAAAGGGTGGGTTGCCTACATCGTGCAGCAGGCAGGCCATTTCAACCAGTGATTCTATTGGCCGCTCCAGTGCGGTCAGGCCATATTCAGCCTGCTGTTGCTCAGATAGCAGGCGAAATACCGTTTGCACAATAAAACGACCGGTTTGCTGCACTTCCAGCGAATGGGTTAACCGGCTGCGTACGGCCGCATTGCGCTCCAGCGGGAACACCTGGGTTTTTTGCTGCAACCGGCGCACCGCGGCCGAATTAATAATCCGGCCGCGGTCACTTTCTAATGCGCTTTGTAAATCACTACTACTGCTTTGCAGTGCCCGGTCGGCTTTGATTTTATTGTGAAAATCCATCATGGTTTCCAGCGGTGCTTAAGTGGGCTCAGTGTGACCCAAACCTAAGCCCGCTGTAAAGCAGTGGCTTACAACCAGATTGTCGGTTAGATTTATATGACGCTAAGACATGGGTAGATAGAAAAAATGGGCCGACTCCGAAAAATGTTATTTTCATCTTCCGTTGCAGGCACAGTCAAAGAGCTGGCGATACTGGCCTTTGGTATTTATCTGGCACTGTGGATGGAAAACGAAGTGCAGACCTGGAAAGATCATCGTAAAGAGAGTGAGTATATAAGCCTGATTGCGGCCGATTTACGTACGGACCAAAAAGAGCTGGCTATTATTCTGAGCCGTATTGAACAAAAACTACAGACCTTAGAAACGCATTTGCTGGCATTTAGTGATCCCCGCTATACCACCGACCCGGAGTTTGCAGCAGCAACAGCGCTAAGTGGCTCTGACGCGGTAAACAATTATCATTTTTTCTCACCTCAGGATTTTACCTTGTTATCGTTACGGGAGTCCGGCGATTTTAAGCTTATTCGCAATCAGGAGATAAAATCCCAGTTGCTGGCGGTGCATAAAAGCTATGACATATTAAACAGGCTGCAGCAAAATTACCTGCAGGGATTGGATGAAGAGTTTATTCCTTTATGGATAAGAAGCGTTGATGTGATGAACAGCACCTTGCAAGACCCGCAAATGCCACATCTGGTTTTGTTTAAAAATATGATGGTGTTTGCCATGAGCGAAACCACTCAGCGTAAACAATTTATTGAACGTACCTTAACGCGAATTGAAAAGTTGCAAGCTGAACTTAGCCGCGAGTTGCAATAACGCAAGCACACTTACAACCAGCCTTTCTGGCGGGCAATCCGGGCGGCGTCAATCCGGTTTGCTGCGTGCAATTTGCTGATGGCTTCAGATAAGTAATTACGGGCGGTGCCCTCAGCAATGTAGAGTGCCGCGGCAATCTCACTGGTACTTTTGCCATCGGCGGCGAGGCGCAGCGCCTGACGTTCTTTGTCGCTCAGCGGGTCCTGTTCGCCCAGTGAATTCAATAACAGCTCGCTGTCGACCACCCGCTTACCTGCCATTACCTGGTGGATCGCCTGCACCAGTTCCTCTACCGGGGCGTCTTTTAATAAAAAGCCGCCCACTCCCGCGTCCATGGCCCGTTTCACATAGCCGGCGCGGCCAAAGGTGGTAATGATAACCACTTTTGTTGTCAGCTGTTGCTGCTGAACATATTGCGCCAGCTCGATACCCGTTTGGCCAGGCATTTCAATGTCACTGAGCAGTAAATCAAACGGTTTTTGCTTCAGCAGCGCCAATGCCGCGCTGCCGTCAGCGGCTTCTGTGACCGCAAAACTTGCTTCTAAGCGCAGTAAGCTGGC
Organism: Arsukibacterium sp. UBA3155; assembly: GCA_002364615.1. Classification (GTDB taxonomy): domain Bacteria; phylum Pseudomonadota; class Gammaproteobacteria; order Enterobacterales; family Alteromonadaceae; genus Alishewanella. Next base: position 91,089 of record DEYP01000019.1, read on the forward strand.
CAGGGCCGTGCGCACCATAGCCTGATCTTCAGCTAACAATATATTCATTAAGCTGCCTCCTGCAGCGGTAGTTCGATGGTGGCCGCTACGCCGTTATTAAGTTGCAGCGTCAGAGTGGCACCAATAGCCGCCAGCCGTTCACGTAAACCGGCAATACCGTTCCCCTCGTTCAATTCAGTAGCATGGCCGTTGTCATCCAGGCTGATAATAAGCCGGTTACCCAGACGGGCGAAACGAAGCTGACATTGATCGCCTTTGCAATGGCGCATCACATTGGTCACTAATTCCGTCAGTGCCAGAATGACAGCCGTTTCCCGACGGTTGTCCAGCTGTGGGATCTCGCCGCTCAGCACCGCAGTATAGCCTGCTTCACGCAACCGGTTTAACAGTTTGGCCACTTCCGCCGTCAGCCCCTGATGTTTATAACCCGAGACGCTTTGCCGCACCTGCGCCAGGGCATCGCGGGCTATCTGGCTTAATTCGGTCAATTGTTGCTGGGCGGCTTCACTCTGCTGGCGCGCCAGTAATTTCTCTGCCAGGTCAGCTTTTAAAATAATGCTCGATAACGTGTGGCCAAGAATATCATGTAAATCACGACCAATTCTTTCCCGCTCTACCATGGTTGCCAGTTGTTTAACTTCGTCCTCACTTTGCAGCTCTGCCCGTCGATGATGTAGCTTTGCCTGCTCGGCCCGGCCCAGAAAACTCACCGCCAGCACAATGGGGATCCCCATCACTAAAAACAGATCCCAGTGAATAGTCAGGGTTAAATCCAGTAATACCAGTAACCCCATCAGCATTGTTATCAGCAGCAGATAGCGCTTCAGCGAATAGGCGAAACCAATGAAGAAGCCGGCATAGGCAAACATGGCAATAGAGCCCGGGTTAACCGGGGTTATCAGAGCGGCTACCAGCACGATACCGGCTATGGGCCAGTGCATCGTCTGGCGGCTGCAACGATAAGCCCAGAAATAACAGCCCAGAAACAACAACAGTGCCGCCAGCATGCTCAGGTACTGCCACGGGGCAAAGTCTACTGTCAGTAGTGGAATGATATAGAAAATAAGGTTTATCAGATAAATCCAACTTAGTTTACTTTCCAGTTTGTCGAATGACGCCATCTACTTCTCCCAGGCTGTTTGGGCTACCAGTGTAATCAGCAACCGGGGGTTTACGCCAGTGACAACTGTCATTCGACGCCGTGACAGTTGTCAGCCGCAATTGATGACAAACCATACCTGCGCTTGGCTGCCCGCACATTTAAGCTGACAACCTCGATATGAAACATTCATAAACACTTACCAACACTAACGGGATACATAAAATGAAAGCATCACATTTGAAGGTTTTAACGCTGGCGCTGGCTTTAGGTTTAACTGGTAGTCTGTTTAGCCCACAGGCCAGCGCGCAACATGCCGGGGCTGCAGTGCAGCAGCAACAGACTTGTGCGTGTTTTGAAGTAGAAGTCACCGGCCAGGGCCCGGCGATTATTCTTATTCCCGGCGTCGCCTCATCGGGCGAAGTGTGGCAGAGCACGGTACAAGCGTTAAAAGCTGATTATCAGCTGCATGTGCTCACCCTTGCTGGTTTTGCCGGGGTAAAGCCGATACCGATGCAAAGCTGGGGAGAAGACTATCTGGCAATCCAGCAGCAGGCGATTTTGCGTTATATCAACGAGCAACAGCTGGATAAACCAGTGATTATCGGACATTCACTGGGCGGCTATCTGGCATTGGCGCTGGCGGCAAATGCGCCAGAGCAGATTGGCGCTGCGGTTAATGTTGATGGCCTGCCGGCCTTAGGTGCCTTATTCAGCCAGGCTGCCAGCAACAGTAATGAGCAACAGTCGCAACAGCCACAACGGTTTGACCCGATGGCAATGGCAAAAAGCATGGCGTCGGACGAAGACTGGCAGCAACGGATTGTCGCTAATATGATGCGCTCTGACGGTCAAACTTCTGGCCGGGTAATGGGCGAGCTAATGCAAGCTGATTTACGGGGGCAACTGGCCAATATCCGGGTGCCGGTGCTAACGCTGGGCGCCTTACAACATGGTGCGCCTTACAGCACGCCGGAGCAGGTACAGCAAAACTATGAAAATCAGTTAGCGAATGCGCCAGCACAGTATCACCGCTTTGCCTTCGCCCGTGATGCTAAGCATTTTATTATGGCCGATGCGCCAGAGTGGTTGAACCAGCAAATTATACAGTTTTTAGCAAAACCTGAGCAGGAGTAACTGATGAGTACAATGCAAACACAGGTAAAGGTGACCGGTCTGGTTAAACGTTTCGCGGGCAAAACGGTACTGGATGGTGTTGACCTGACGCTGGCCGCCGGCGAAGTGTTGTGTATTCTTGGCCCTAATGGTGCTGGCAAAACCACGCTAATCTCTGCCATTTTAGGGCTTATTGGCGCCGATAGCGGCGACATACAATTACTGGGGCAGCTGCAAAAAGGTACTACCCGCAGCATGGCCTTGCGCCAGCAGTGCGGCGTGATGATGCAAATTGGCAGCCTGAGCGCTAATTTAACGGTGGCCGAGCAGTGTGATTTGTTCAGCTGTTATTACCAGAGCGGATACCGCGCTACCGAGCTGGTAAGTATTGCCGGACTTGAAGCGCACGCTAAAGCCCGCTTTGGCCGCTTATCCGGCGGTCAGAAACAGCGCTTGTTATTTGCGCTGGCACTGGCGGGCAAACCAAAGCTGGTATTTCTGGATGAACCGACCCTGGGCATGGATGTCGAGGCCAGGCGCAATTTATGGCAGCAAATTCGCCAGCTGAAACAGCAAGGGGTGGCTGTGGTGCTAACTACTCATTACCTGGAAGAGGCTGAACAGCTAGCCGATCGGGTGATGGTACTGCATCAGGGCCGGTTTATTGCCAGTGGCAGCCCGGCTGAATTAAAAGCATTGACCCGCTATAAGCTGGTGCAATGTTGCACGGCACTTAGTGATGAGGCGTTGTTAGCACTACCCGCAGTATTGGCGCTTAGCCGTGAGCAGGGCACGGTTACCCTACAAAGCAGCCATGCTGAGAAAACCGTATTGGCGTTGCTGACTCAGGATAGCAATGTTAGCCAGCTGGAAGTAAAGCAGGTGGCATTGGAGCAAGCCTTTTTACAACTTACCGCACCGGCTGCGAAGCATAGCAACGGAACTAAGGAGCACGCCGCATGAGTCGCTTATCGATATATCAGAAAGAAGCCTGGTACGACTTAATCAGTGTTTGGCGCACGCCGGGCTTTGTCTTGCCGGCATTGGCTTTTCCAGTGGTGTTTTATGTTTTTTTCGGGGTGCTGTTCAGTCCTTCTGGCAGCAGCAGTCATGCCGCTTATATGCTCGTGACTTACAGCTGTTTTGGCATTATGGGCCCGGCGATGTTTAACTTTGCCATGAATATCGCCAGCGATCGGGCGCAGGGCTGGTTAACGCTAAAGCGTTTGTCACCGATGCCGGTCAGTGCTTATTTGCTAGCGAAAATGGCCACCAGCCTGGTGTTTGCGATGCTGATTATTCTGATGTTATTCAGTGTGGCCGCTATCTTTGGCGACGTTCGGCTGGAGCGCAGCCAGTGGCTTGGTTTGGCGTTACTGTTACTGGCGGGGACAGTACCTTTTGCCCTTATCGGTTTGTTATTGGGCTTAACCCTGAGTGATAAAGCTGCGCCAGGTGTGGTAAACCTGATTTACCTGCCGATGGCCTTTTTATCGGGGTTGTGGCTGCCGGTTACTATGCTGCCGTCTTTTTTACAGCAGCTGGCCTGGGTCTGGCCAAGTTATCATCTGTCGCAGCTGGGATTAAAATTGCTGGCTATGGATCAGGGCCAGCCGTGGTGGCTGCATCTGACTATTTTGCTGTTGTTCACCGGCATACTGGTTATGATAAACCTGTGGATTTTCCGTCGCTACGCCGGTGCTAAAAGCTAAAAGGCAGTAAACGCAAAAGCTCAGGACGTTAGTTGATACTTTTCCAACCGATACAGCAGGGTTTTATAAGGCAGCTGTAATAACTTAGCAGCCTGGGCTTTATTTCCGTCTGCCCGCTGCAAAGCCTGTAACAGGCAGTCGCGCTCATGCTGTTGCCAGTTCAGGCCCTCTGCCGGCAATGCAAACTGACCGGTACTGGCTGTGCTGGTAGTTAACCCCGCCAGCAGCTCCTGCTCATCGCCCAACAATACAAAGCGTTCAATCCGGTTGGCCAGTTCCCGCACATTACCCGGCCAGGGGTAGTCCATGAGTTGTTTCAGGGTGCCTTTCGTTAAAACAGGTGCTCCAAGCTGATAACGTTTTTGGCTGATTTGCAAAAAATGCTGAATTAACTGCGGAATATCTTCACTGCGCTGACGTAGCGCCGGCATATGCAGCGGCACCACATTTAGGCGGTAATATAAGTCCTCCCGAAAGCGGCCTTCCTGCACTGCCTGAGCTAGGTCCTGATGACTGGCGGCGATTAACCGCACATTCAGCGTAATCTCCTGATGGCTGCCCAGTCGGGTGACTTTGCCTTCCTGCAACAGGCGTAACAGTTTCGCTTGCAGGCTTAACGGCAGCTCGGCCACTTCATCCAGAAAAAGTGTACCGCCGGCAGCCGCTTCAAACTTACCGGCTTTCGACTGATGAGCGCCGGTATAGGCGCCTTTCTCTGCACCGAACAGCTCAGCCTCTGCCAGTTGCTCTGGTATCGCACCACAGTTTATTGCGATAAACGGGCCTTTGTTGCGGCCTGAAAGCTGGTGCAGGGCGCGGGCAGCCAGCTCTTTACCGGTACCGCTTTCACCACTGATCAGCACTGTGGCATCGCTGTTCGATACCCGGTTAATTCGCTGAAACAATTGCTGCATACAGGGCGCTTTACCTATTAAATCGACCAGCTGGCGTTGCTCGCTAAGCTGCTGGCTTAACTGGCGGTTCTGGCTGCGTAGCTGCTTGGCGTTTAAGCCTTTACTAACGGCTAGAAGTAGCTCCTGACGTTTAAAGGGTTTGGTTAAATAGTCGTCGGCGCCGGCCTGAATCGCTTCGACCGCATGACTGACGGAGCCGTAGGCCGTTGCCACTACAAAGCCCAGTTCCGGCAGGTTGCTGCGCACGTAATTCAGGATAGTTAAGCCGGTATAATTACCCAGCTTCCAGTCGCTGAATACCAGCTCAATTTGTGGTTGCTGTTTTAACAGCAGCAGGGCGTCTTCCACGGTGGCGGCGCTAAATACCTGATACTGTTCGGCTTGTAGCAGCTGACACAGTAACTGACGTTGTTGGTTATCGTCCTCCACCAGCAGAATTCCAGCTGTCATCATTGCGCTCCTGCTGCGGTAAAGGTGTCGGTTTTATTAAATATAATGGTGACGCAGCAGCCACCGGCTGCACGGTTTTCCAGGCTAATGCTACCCTGATAATAAAGCTTCAGCAGCCTGCTGGTGATATACAAGCCCATGCCGGCGCCATCGGCTTTGCTTGAGCAATGCGGGCTGAATAAGCGACTGGCAATGTCTGGAGTCACGCCCGGGCCATCGTCACAAATTGTTATGTGTAACTGCTGCGCCTGCGGTTGCACGTCAATGCTGATCTGGCCCTTACCGCCGGACGCTTCAGCGGCATTCGCTAACACGGTATGAAAAATACTACGCAGTTCTGCTTCGGCTCCGGGCAGCCGGACACTGCCAGAGCCACTGACCGTAAACTGTAATTGCCCGGTGCTGAATTCCAGCAGCAAATCATTAATTACGTTTTGAAGTGATACCGGTTGGCTGCGGTCAATATCGGCACAACTTAATGTTAGCATGGCCGTCAGGTTACGGTTGATATGCTGCATTTTCTGCTCGGCCTGCTCGCTTAAACGCTGGCGCAACTGCGGGTCGTCACTGCTGGCAACCTGTTCCAGCAATAAGCTTAAAGTATGGATGGGGTTGCGTAGCGCGTGTACCATACCCCGGCTTATTTCACCCAGTTCGGCCAGGTGCTGTTGCTGCTGATGTTGCTCTGCTTGCGCGGCCAAAGCGGCCAGCTGGCTGCTCATCTGGTTAAATTGTTCACTGACAAAACGGTACTCTGCTAAACCTGTTGTGGCTACCTGCTGACCAAGCTGACCCTGTTGCAACTGTTTAAAACCCGCCACCAGCCGTTGCAATGGCTGGATCAGACGATGCCCCAGCCATAGCGCAATCAACATGGCCAGTGCGGTGCTGGCGGCAATCAGCAGCATGGTATAACGGGTAAATTCAGCAATCAGCGGCCCTGCTTGATTAAAGCGGCCGCTGCGGTGCAATTGTTCCGCGCGATCCTGCAGTTTTTCGGCGGCAATTTGCTGCAACAAATGCTCTACCGCATGTTGCTCCTGCTGCCAGTTAATATCAGTTAGTGATTCAACGCTAAGTTGCCGGCCGTCTTTTTCAATTTCAATAATTCGTACCTTATGTTGGCGCGTTGCGGCCTGCTCGCGTGGTGCCTCGCTGTTAGCGGGTACTGGCGGCGCAGGAGGCCGGGGTGGCCTGCGGATTATGGTTTCCAGCTGATCCGCGGTTTGTGCCAGTACTACCCGGGTTATTTCTGAACTACTGCTGCTAATTTGTTGTTCTATCTGGCCCTGAAAAAACCGTACCAGCCAAATCTGACTAGCCGCCATAACCAGTAACAGGCAAATTATGCCTAAACTCAATGCCCAGCGAATTGACATACTGCCGCTCTCAATAATGCTAATAACGTGTAGCTTACAACCCCTGTGCCAGTTTGCCAAAGCCACTGACGGCGGTAGTTTGTCAGGTAACCGGCGGCAACCATAAGGCTTTTGCTGACGATTTATCCCGATATCGGGATGTGTTACGACCGATATCGGGATAACTCTGCAAGTGATTTTTTAAGTAATTGATTTAAATCTATAAAAATAGTGGCATTAAACTTTCATTAGTAAAGTGCATTTTGCGTATGATGGAATAGAAGGAGCAACAAGATGAAAATAATAATGGCTAATGCCGCGTTAATCATGTTTTTAACGGGCTGCGCTTTACCCCAGGCGCAAGCAGAGCAGAGCGCACCAGAGGAAACGAACGAAACCCGGATTGTGGTAATGCAGGACGGCGAGAAAAAAGAGTGGCGCTTTAGTGGCGAAAACTGGCGCGACAGTGCAGAGTGGCAAAAATTCAGTGCTGAGCTGGCACCTGAGCAACAACTAAAGCTGGAAAAACTATTGAGTGAAGCCCCGCCGGTGCCGCCGATGCCACCTCATCCGCCGCGCGCTAGCTGGCATCAGGGTGACGGAAGTAAACACGTTATTATTCACAAAGAAATTGATGGCCATGAACAACAGCAACTGATTGAAATTCATCGCCAGGCTGGCGAACATGCGAAGTTAATGCATATTGAAATTCAGCGTGAAGTGGGTGAGCACAGTTTTAGCGCTATTAAGCATTTGCTGGAAAACGCCGAGCTTACTAAAGATCAGCTGCAACAATTGCAGGCGTTGTTGGACAGTAAGCATTAAATTTTACCAGCAAACCAGCGTTAACGGCTTTGATCTCCCAACCAATGCCGCTTTGCCGGCCCGCTAACCCGGGCCGGCTTTTTAACGCTTACCAGGGCAGCTCGCTGCCATTGCTGTGGTAAAACTTGCCGCTGTTAGCCGGGCTTAGTTCGCTTATCAGGCCACTTAAGCGGCGGGCGGCTTCATCAGGGCTGATATCACCGCCATAGCTGACCATCTCGGTCTGGACATAGCCGGGGTGGTATATGCCCACACTGATCTTGCGTGGCGCCAGATCTTTAGCCAGCGACATACTGCCAGCATTTAGCGCCGCTTTTGACATCCGGTAGCCGTAATAACTGCCCGAGTCGTTGTCCGCAATTGAACCCATCCGGCTGGTAATCATCGCAATTTTGCCACCGTCTTTAAGCGCGCCCTGCAACTGCTGGCTTAGTAGTAAGGGTGCAATACTGTTCACCTGAAACTGTTTTAAAATGGTGGCTTCATTAAAGTTATCCAGGGTTTCGTTACAGAAAATACCGGCGTTGTTAATCAGTATATCTATGCTGTTATCGGCGAATTTAGCCGCAATGTCTTTAATTTTCTGCGGATCACTCAACTCAACTCCGCTATAAAGGGTAACATCTAAATCGGCCAGCTCGGCTGAGGGCTGGCGGCACAGCACCGATACCTTATCGCCATTTGCCAGATACTGCTTCACCAGCGCCAGACCAATTCCTTTATTACCGCCGGTAATCACGACATGTTGCATAGTGTTGCTCCTGTTATTTTACTCAAACGATAAACAGGATATCCGGTCACTGCCACGACAATTCAAGGTTGCGGTCAATGGCCCCAGCTTAAGCTGCCGCAGCTTATTCTGCTGCCAGTAATGGCGCAGGCAACGGCCAGCTCGTCGTCAGCACTTCGCCCTGCCAGGTTTGCAGGGTCAGCCAGACTTTATCGGTGGCTGCCAGCTGCGGTGGCGCGATGGCATGCACATGCTGGCCATGGCGGCTGCCATGTAAAATGCCTTCTTCGTCCTGCTGCAGCTCTGGCAGCGGTAGTGGTACCGGGCCGATATTCAGATAGCCCTGGCGGATACTGGCAATGTCGCCCTGACTAAAGCTTAAGTAAAAATCTTTCACATACTGATCATGGTGAGCATAGGGCTGCTTTAAATCCAGCGGCATCGGCGCAATTTCAAACTGCCCCAGTTGCTGTGCCGGCCAGACCGGTGGGAATTCCGGTGTCAGTGAGTCGTACAAAAACCACAGTGGTAACAACAGCACCAGGCCATTTAATTTAAACTTATGCCGTTGCCAGAAACGGCTACTGTGCGCCATCCGGCACCTCCTGCAGATAAGTTGCGTTGCGGCTCTCCCGCACGGCTTTAACGGTGCGGCTGCCCCAGATCATAAAGCCGGTGATCGACATGCCCGATAGTAACAAACCAAATAGAAACCAGATGGCCTTAGTCCAGATCCCGCCAAGGGTGCCGTAATGCAACGGGTCGGCAATATGCATTACTGTTTGCAGCGCGGTCATCGATTCCGGCGATTTCTGCTGGGCAATCTCACCGGTCCACGGGTTAATGCTCAGGTTGTAGGAATACTGGTCATAAAAAATATGGTCGCCGCCGCCCATCAGGGTGTACATGCCGCGGTTATGCTCCGGCAACATTAAAAAGCCGGGCTGAAAGTCCGGGAAACGTTGCTGGGCAATCTGCATCGCATCAGCAAAGCTGACCACAGGTGCTTGTGGTGTGGCAGGTAAGTCCGTTACTGCCACGATAGGCGCATGTGGTTCAATATCAATATCGGCGTGCCACATTACCGCCTGCACCAGGTACCACAGCCCGGTGGCGCTCATCACCATCAAAAACCAGATTGACCAGACGCCGGCTAAACGGTGCAGATCGGTCAGCACGGTTTTTTTGCCCTGATGCAAGCGCACCTTTGGCCGGGTAAAACTGCGCCAGAAGTTTTTGTAGATCACCAAGCCGGTAACTAAGGCCCCCAGCATGACGATAGCCATTGCCGACACCAGGTAATAGCCGACGCTGTAGCCACTTTGCCATGGAAACAGTAACCAGCCATGCAGACTGCGCATAAAGTTAATAAAGGTCATGCCTTCATTAATCTGCTGAATCTCGCCGCTGTACTGATTAACGTAGGCAATGGCAAACGGCTTGTCGTGATCGGTGAAAGTAACGGCATTAACCAGATAAGGTTCAAACAGCATCACATTGCCAACATCTGCGGTCGGATAAGCCTGCTGCACGGTAGCAACCAGCTCGGCCACCGGTTTGGCGGGCAGATTATCCGGGTTGCTGGCACGGGCCGCCGGGTTAGCCAGCCAGGTGAGTTCATGACTGAACACCGCCACCGTGCCACTCAGGCAGACAAAGCAGAAAATCAGCCAGATTGGCAATGAAAACCAGCCATGTAATTGAAACCAGAAACGATTGCTGAGTTTTGCCATGTTAAAACGACCAGGTTGCGCCGAGGCTGAAGTTACGTGGTGCACCATAGTTATATTGTTGAGTTAAACCGTTGTAATAGGTTTCATCAAACAGGTTATGCACGTTCAGTTGTACCGAGAATTGCTGGTTAATCTGATAACGTGCCATCAGGTTAGCCAGCACAAAGCTGTCCTGGGTTACCTGATAGGTTTGCTCGCTTAACAGCAGCGGCAGGGGATCACTGTACGACTCGCTCTCCCAGCTTAAACCGCCGCCAACCGTCAGGCCAGCCAGCGCGTTAGTAAACTCATAGGTAGTAAACAGATTGAGCTTTTTGCGCGGATGGTTAACATTAATGTCTGCGCCATCACGGTCTTCAGCAGTAAACTGCGAATAGCCGGCGCTGATATTCCAGTTTTCGTCAACCCGGCCAATCAGTTCCAGTTCAAAACCTTTACTTTCTGCACCGCGGGCAGCAAACGACGGGAAGAAGTTATTCGCCGGATCATTGAAGTCACTGTCTGCCTGCGCCAGGTTATCCTGTTCAATGCGGAACACGGCAACAGCCGTTTGCAGTGCGCCGTCGAGGAAGCTGCTTTTGGCGCCGATTTCCTGATTGCTGCCAACAACGGCATCCAGGAAGCTGCCGTTGCGATCATAGGCATTTTGCGGGGTAAAAATTTCAGTATGGCTGGCATACAATATATGGTTGTCGGCAACCTGCCAGGTTAAGCCAACATAGGGCACAAACTTATCATCGCCAAAATCCAGAGCGGCACCGTAGTTGATACCGGCACGTTGCCACTCAGTGTAGCGGCCGCCGGCAATCAGCTTAAGTTGCTCAGTGATAGCAAAGCGGGTTGCAGCATAGAAACCAGATTGATCGGTATCCAGATTTACTGCCTGTTCCGGTGTAGTGGCCCACTCCGGCTCGGCTACGATGCCATCCCACTGATAAAAGTTACCGGTGCCAGGCCATACCAGCGCCGCATAGGTCACTACTTCAGATTGTTGCCGGCTGTCTAATGCACCGACGACGAACTCATGCTCGCTGCCAAGCAAACCGTAACTGCCCTGCAACTGAATATCAACGCTGGTTTGTTTGCTAAAACCATCGCTATTGTACGGCCAGGCGAGCAACCCGGTGCCGCTGTCTTTGTCTGCTGCGCCATAAATATAGAGCAGGCGGGTATCGGCGGTATTTTTATTGTGGTTCAGGTTAACTTTCAGCTGCCAGCCGTTATTAAATTGCTGGATTAAACTGACAAAGTGGTTCTTGCTGGTCGAATCCCAGCGGGTCCAGTCGGCAGCGGTGGTAGTGGCTCTGTCCCAGTTGGTTGGGGTGTCGTCAGTAAACAGCGGAGGTAGTGCACCCCAGGTAGAGGCGGTTGGGTCATTGTCCTGATAGCTGCTACCGAGGCTTAAGGTCATGCTATTGCTTAAATCGGCATCCAGCACTCCGTACAGTACGGTTTTGTCTTCTTTTGCCAAATCACGGAAGCTGTCGCTAAGCTCTTTTTTGGCGACGATGCGGGCGCGCACATTACCATCGGCTGTCAGCGATGTGCTGACATCGGTAGTCAGAAAACGCTTATTCCAACTGCCAATACCGCCATTAACGCTCCCTGTCAGCTCACGGGCATTGGCATGTTTGCGCACCAGGTTAATAGAGGCTGAGGGTTCACCAACGCCGGTCAGTAGACCGGTCGCACCGCGCACGAATTCTATCCGTTCATAAATAGCGACATCGGTTATGGTTTCACCGGAGTCACCGGCCAAGCTCCAGGCCATAGGTACGCCGTCCAGCTGAAATTTATCGATATCAAAACCACGGGCACTGAAAGTGTTACGGGTGCTGTCAAAGGATTTTGATGTCAGCCCCGGCGTTTGCGTTACCGCATCGGCAATTGAGCTAATATCTAAATCTTTTATCCGCTGCGCTGTCATCACGCTGACTGATTGCGGAGTCTCCAACAAGGTTAAGCCCAGACCAGTGGCGGTATCAATGGTTTCATTTACTGTGTACTGACCCCTCACGGTAATGGTTTCAACCGCTTTTTCATTGTCTGCTACCGAAGCAAAAGCTGCTGCTGGCAGACAGGCCAGCTGGACCGCGATGGCCAGTTTTAATTTATTCATGGTTAACTGCATACTCATCTCCCAAATTGGTGATAATCATACAGTAATGATAATGATTATCAATACCATTAATATCTGGAGTGTTGAATATTATTTCAGGAATAACGCAGCAGCTGCCCTTTAAGCAGACCGATTAATTGGTTTAGTCGGGTTTCATCAGCATCGGCAATACCAATTACCAGGCCCCGCTGCGGCTCGTTTAGAAAACAATAGCGGCTGAATGGCTGCACTTTAAAGCCATGCTGGTTCAGGTACTGACACAATGCCAAATCGTCAGTCAGCTCAGGGAGTAGCATGGTCAAATGCAGGCCGGCATCCTGCGCCAGCAAGGTACATGCTGGAAAATGCTGCTGCAGTAGTTGCACCGCTAGCTGTTTTTGCTGCTGATAAACGCGGCGCATTTTGCGCAGGTGGCGGTTAAAATGGCCTTCGTGGATAAAATCGGCCAGTACTGCTTGCGATAGCATTGCCACATCGCCATGCATGGCTTGCTGAATGGCACTGGCCTGGCCCGCCAGTTCTGGTGGGAGTACCAGATAACCCAAGCGTAGACCCGGAAACAATGTTTTACTGAATGAGCCGGCGAATAGCACGCCCTGGCCGCCAGCTAAGCCCTGCAAGCTGGCCATCGGCCGGTGCCGGTACTGAAACTCACTGTCATAATCATCCTCAATCAGCCAGCATTGTTCAGCGGCAGCCCAGTTAAGCAGCGCCAGCCGTTGGCTTAGCGGCATAATGCCGCCGCACGGATATTGGTGCGACGGTGTTAAAAACAGCGCTTTGGCGTGGCTGTTTCGCGGTAGCAGCGCAGGGTTCAAGCCGCTGGCGCCAGAAGCCGGAGCATAGCTAATTTGCAATTCTGCCAACTGCAATGCCTGCTTTAACCGCGGATAGCCCGGTGACTCTATGAACACATGCTGGCCACTGCTGGCGACTAATTTTGCAGCAATAAACAGCGCCTGCTGCGCGCCTGTAGTGATCAAGATGGCATTTTCATCACACACTAATTGCCGCGACTGGCGCAGATACAGAGCCAGGGCCTGACGCAGTGGTGCGTAACCCAAGGGATCGCCAGCCATGCCACATAGCACCGCCCGGTCAGCATGGCGCTGCTGTAACTGCTGCCATAGCCTAAACGGAAATTGCTGCAATGCAGACACGCCAGGTTGTAGCCGACCTGCCGGCGAAGGTGCTTTTGCCGTTAAGCCATAATGCTGGCTGGGCAAGGCGGCGGTTGCTGCAACGCGGCTGTATTCTGCCGCAAAAAAGCTATCGGGCAGCGCGGTAACAATGGCATAACCTCGGCCCTGCTGTGGCTCAATATAACCTTCCGCCACTAACTGCTGAAGTGCCTGCTGCACGGTGCTGCGGCTGAGCTTTAAATCAGCCGCCAGTTGCCTCTCAGAGGGCAATAATGCGTCGGCAGGCCACGGCTTGCTTAATAATTGCTGACGCAGGCTCAAGTAAAGCTGCTGCTGCAATTCACCTTTACCACTTAGGGTAAGCGCATCGGTGTTCAGACGAAAAGCTGGCAACTGGTTTGCTCCATTTATTAGAACTGGTTATTTATAACATGCCAGTTTAGCGGTGAAATAGCCCGATACACAACTGGAGTACACCTAATGTCATTACTATTTACCATTGAACCTTCGCTTCAGCTGGATGAGGCCATTGCGTTATATATTGCATCGGGCATTAAACGGCCGACTGATCAGCCAGATCGGATGCAGCGCATGTTACAGCACGCCAATTTAATTATTACCGCGCGTCAGAATAACAAATTGGTCGGGCTGGCCCGCTGTTTAACCGATTACAGTTTTGTGGTGTATATCGCCGATTTGCTGGTAGATAAAGTGGTACAGCAGCAGGGCATTGGCGCGCAGCTGCTGGCTGAGGTGCAGCGGGTTACCGGGCCTCAGGTGCAGCAACTGCTGTTAAGTGCGCCGTCGGCGATGGCGTATTACCCAGCCCAGGGATTTAGCCCGCTCAGTAATGCGTTTGCCATAGCGCGTAAGGAATAAAGAATGCTGTATTGCCCGCCGCATATGGCCTTTGCCAATAAAAACACCCTGCACGATTTTATAACGCAGCATAGTTTTGGCACCCTGGTGAGTACGCCATTTTTCTGCAGCCATCTACCCTGGTTGTTACAGCGCGACGAAGGGGAACATGGTGTACTGTACGGCCATCTCGCCTGGCAAAACCCGCACTGGCAGCAATTAGATAAACAACAGGTACTCATCACTTTTACCGGCCCACAAGCCTATATTTCGCCGCGCTGGTATCAGAGTCAAAAAGCCGTGCCAACCTGGAACTATGCGGTGGCTCAGGTGCTGGGGCAGGCAGAGCTGCTGGATGACTCGGTGACCAGTGCCAGGCTAGCTCAGCAGGTCGCGCAATACGAACCCGACGAGGCAGCAGCGCTGCTGAAAATGCCTGAGCAATATCAGCAACAGCTGGCCAGAGGCATTGTTGGTGTTAAGGTTACTATTTCTGAGTTAGGGGGTAAGTTAAAGCTCGGCCAGCACAGAAGTGTTGCGGATCAGCAAGGCGTATTTGCCGCGCTTAGTAATAACGCACAGCCAGAGGCGCAAGCACTGGCGATGCTGATGCAGCAAATGCAGCTGGGTAATGGGCGGATTGAGCGTCAATCAGCCAAAACTTAACACCAGACTAATAATAACCCCGGTGATCAGCAGTTGCAGCAGACAAAAGCCCATAATGTCTTTGGCTTTTAAGCCGGCTATTGCCAGCACCGGCAAGGCCCAGAATGGCTGAATCAGGTTAGTCCAGGCATCACCCCAGGCGACTGCCATGGCAACCCGGCTGACATCGGCACCCAGTTCTATTGCCGCAGGCAGCATAATAGGTGCCTGCACCGCCCACTGGCCACCGCCGGAGGGCACGAAAATATTGACAATACCAGCACTGATAAAGCTCCAGAACGCCAGGGTTTCTGCGGTGGCAAAGCTGACAAACCACTGTGACATACTTTGTGCCAGGCCCGATTGCACCATAATCGCCATAATGCCGGCATAAAACGGGAACTGAATAACAATGCCGGCACCGCCCTGTATCGCCTGCTGCAGGCTGTGGAGCAGGCGCCGTGGCGTGCCATGCAGCATGATGGCCAGAAATAAAAACAGGGTGTTGACAATGTTCAGGTTAAGGCCGCCGCCGTCTGTAAAGTACTGGATTAAATAGCCGACACCGGCAACACCCATCAGCACGCCCAATAGCATGCTGTTCTCCAGCTTATCAGCCGGGCGCGTATTACTGCTGGCCGGTAGGGTATCTTGCTGTAATTTGACCGGGTCGACATAGACACTGTCAGCAGGTTTTGGCTGCATCAGATAATTGACCAGCGGTATGGCAATAAACAGCAGCGCGACTAACAACAGGTTAAAGCTGGCAAAAATGGTATTAGTGGTGCCAATTACGCCAATCATTGACTCACTAAAATGGCCGGGGGTGGCAATAGTAAGTGGCACTGAACCGGCCAGACCGCCATGCCAGACAATAAAGCCCGAGTAGCTGCTTGCCACCAGCAAGCGATAATCAACTTTAACGTTTCGGGCCAGTGCTTTGGCAAACAGAGCACCCACCACTAAGCCAAACCCCCAGTTCAGCCAGCTGGCAATAAGCGAGACTATCGTTACCAGAATAATGGCCTGGCCGGCTGTTTTAGCCAGCATAGCCAGGCGGTTCAGCACGCCGTTAATCAGTGGCGTACTAGCCAGCATAAAGCCGGTTACCAATACCAGCAGCATCTGCATGGAAAAGCTTAGCAAGCCCCAGAAACCGTCACCCCAAATTTGTAACACCTGCAACGGAGCCTGTTTTTCAACGATTACAGCAGCAGCAAAAACCACTATGCTAAGTAATAACACGAAGATAAAAGGGTCCGGCAGGTAACGGTCAACCAGTTTGACCAAGGGTTTAGCGGCGGCATTTAGCATAAGGGGCTCGTTATTATTATGTGTTTGGGCATTCAACATGGCTGACTTTATTGCCAGCAACCAGTATCAGGCTACCTTAGCCCGATTAGCCAATAAACTGCAAACCGATCTGATTAGCGGCCGGCCTAAAGTTATGGGTATCAGTGGTGCTCAGGGCACTGGCAAAAGTACCTTAGCCAGTGCGCTGGTGCAGTTACTCAGCGCGCAGGGCATTGCCGTCGCAACCGTGTCGCTGGACGACTATTATTTAAGTAAAAGCCACCGGCAGCAACTGGCGCAAAGGGTTCATCCGTTGCTGGCTATGCGCGGCGTGCCCGGCAGCCATAATATTCAACGGGCTATAAACGATGCCAACGCTGTACTGGCGGGCAAACCGGTATCATTACCGCAGTTTGATAAAGCCCTGGATGAACCTGATGAAGCGCTGCCAGCGCAGCAGTATCAGCTTCTTATAGTGGAAGGCTGGTGCCTGGGCGTTAAAGCACAATCGGCGGCCGAACTTAATCTGCCCGTTAATGCCCTGGAAGCGCAGCAGGATGAGCACGCGTTGTGGCGTCATTATGTTAATGCACAGCTGGCAGGAAGTTATGCCGACTATTGGCGATTATTAACGCCGCTGATCTGGTTACAAGCACCCGACTGGGATTGCGTTTGTCGCTGGCGGGCCAAACAAGAACAACAGCTAAGGCAAAGCAGGGGCAAAGGCATGAACGAGCACCAGCTCGCTCACTTTATGCAAACATTTGAGCGCCTGACCCAGGCCAGCTGGCAACAGCTCCCCACCGCTGCCAATTATATTGTGCGCCTTGACCAGCAGCAAACACCTACGCTACTGGCTGCTGATAAGCTGCAACACCGATTGTAAGGTGCGGCCAGAATTTCATCTATCTTCCTTGTAATTTACAAAGACGTTACATTAGCCGCTTTGGCCGCCGTTGCCTAGTTGCCTTCGCTAATAAAATTAAAATCGTCTGCCAGCCTGGTTAAGTGTGCCAACTCCGCCGCTTTTACCCGAGATTTTTGCTGCAACCGATAGATACCAAACAAGCATAGTGGCGAGACAATCAGACTGTAGAATAATATCAAGTCGACTGAGGCGGTGGCCGGCTGCCACCAACGTAGTAGCCAAAGTGCGGCAGTAAACAGCAGCAAAGCAACGAAGCTAAGTTGGGTATAGCGGTAATAGCGTAAGCTTAGTTGGCAGGCGCGCTGGCGAAATTGCAGCAGGCCGCCGCTGCTCCAATTGTCATAGGCCAGAATGGGCCGGTGCACCTGCCAGCTGATATAAAAGGTGCTGACTGCCCCCAGCGCTAAAAACGCGGCGGCTAAATACCCTAGTGCGTCTGGCATCGCCAGAATCAACCAGCAGGACGCCGCGGCCATGACTAATCCACCCAGCCATTCGCCATACATCAGTAACTTTTGCTGGTGTTGTCGCTGGCGGGCTTGAGCCAAGTCTGCCTCACCCGGCAAAGTGTCAGCTGGAGTAACTTGTTGTTGCCAGCTTTTTGCTAAGGCGGCAAAATCAAAATTATCGGTCATTTTGCATTAACTCCATTAATTCTGTTTTGGCGCGGTTAAGCCGCACTCTTACCGCACCATGGCTTATCTGCAGAATTTCTGCGATCTCCGGTGCATCTAAATCTTCCATTGCCAGTAACATCACCTGACGGTTGGCCAGTGATAAGCGGCGAACGGCCTGCATTATCTGCTGGCTTTGCTGCTGTTCGGCTACCTCTGTAGACGGACATTCTTGCAGCATCTGTTGCTGAGTCTCATCATCCAGCGGTTGCCATTTATAGCGCTGCGCCCGGGCAATGTGATCAACGGTGACGTTATGGACAATTCGAAACAAATAAGCCCGCGGTAGCTCGGCCGCTTGCAACCGCTCAGCCGACTGGTGCAATGCCAGAAAAATATCCTGTTTTAAATCCTGCCGTGCAGCCGGGTCTGCTTCCGATGCCATTAATGTGCGGCTGATGGCACCTTGGTCTTGTTGCCATAGCGTCAGTAAAAACTGCTCAGGTGTTTCTGCGATTAAATGGGATAGAGTCAAAAAAGCCTCTCTGCTCAATGTCTTATTATTATCTTATTTTATTTATCAACGTTAACACTATGCCATTAGTAAGTCTGCCGGTGTTGGCAAAGTGTTACATAAATAAATAAAAAAAATATTGTAACAGCTGATAAGCCCGCCACGACTTAACCAACAAACATCCGAAAAGCGAGAAACGAACTATGAAAAAATCTTTATTACTTTATCTGATAGCTAACACGTTGGTGGCAGAGGTTCAGGCGGAAAGCTTAACCACTGCCCGGCAAGAGTCGGTGCTGTATCACAACGCAACGTTGATTAACCCGGCTACTGAGCAGCAACTTAATGATGGTTGGCTGCTGGTGCAGGACGGTCGCATTGTACAAATGGGGCAGCTGCAGGAAAATCAATCTTTACCGGTAACGGCAACGCAAATTGATTTGCAGGATCAGTACGTTATGCCCGGCTTGATTGATGTGCATTTGCACCTGACCGCCGGACCGGCGCGGGTTGAAATGCAGGATGGCAAGCCGCTGCTGACAATGAAGGGTCACAGCCAGCTTACGCGTTATCATGCCATCAGCACACTGGCTACCGGTGTTACCACCGCATTTAGTCCGGCGGGAGAGCCGGCGGCCAACGCGGAATATGTGCGCCAGCAGCAACAGGGTAACTGGATTGGCCCAAATTTGAGTTATGCCGGGTTTATCTTTGAGCCTACCCCGATTCTGGGGGGGGCTGTTCATCCGAAGGATGAGAGCAGCTGGCGGGCAGAAATTGCCAGCCAGAAAGCACTAGGAGTGGATTACATTAAATTGTATACGGGTCTTAATAAAGATGAAGTCACTATGGGGGTCCGTCTGGCGAACGAAGCTGGCTTGAAAACAGTGGCTCATCTTGACAATGTCAGCTGGAAGTTTGCGGCTGATCTGGGAGTTGATATGTTAACCCATGCGCTGCCAACCAGCGCCGAGCTGTTAACCGGCGATGCCAGAGAGATTTATCTGAAAGAGCGAAAAAATCCGATGAATCAGCGATTTATTTACAGCTGGTTTCAATATGTTGACTATGACAGTGCGCCAATGCAGCGGTTAATCAGCACTCTGGCTAAGCAGCACACCCGGATTGATCTCACCCTGGTAGTGAACGAATTGTTCTATTTTGCCCGTGAGCTAAATGCCATCTATCCGGAGCCGGGGTTATGGGTTTTTCACCCGCAAATGCGCAAGGGTTGGCGCGCGCTGATGGCAGCGCCCAGCTATGACTGGACAACAGAAGATTTTAAAGTTGCGCAGCAGCAATTACCTAAAGTGCAGCAATTTTTTAAACGTTTATATGACGCCGGCGTGCCATTAGCAATTGGTACCGACAGCGTAGCCAGCGGGCCGTTTTATTTGCGTGAATTACAGCTTAGTCAGGCTGCCGGCCTGACAAACTGGCAGGTACTGCAACTGGCCACCTCAGGCGGCGCCCGCCACCTCAGGCGGCGCCCGCCACCTCGATTTAGCTGACACTGGACAGTTGGCAGAGGGTTTTGTTGCCGATTTTATTGTGCTGAAGGCCAATCCGCTGGATGATCTTGCGGCGTTGAATACGTTACACACGGTAGTGCAGCAAGGCACTAGCTGGCAGGTGGACGAGTTAAAAGCACGATTAGTTTCGCTGACTGATATTGAGCTATAACCACCACATATTAAACACAAATCAATAAACAAAGAGGAAGTAAAAATGGAAACTTTAAACCAATTTATCGCGACCTTTAGCAGCGCCTGGCAGCAAGCGGATTGGGTTTTTCTGGTAGTGTTTGGCCTGTTCTTTTTGGCGGTATGGTTTTTACCCAGCCTGCTGGCACTGCTGTTAAACCGTCGGCACGCCGGCAAAATTGCGCTGTTAAATGTGCCGGCAGGGTTTTCGGTAATAGCCTGGGTGGCGTTATGTGTGTGGGCGGTTACCGGCAAACTGGGTGATAAATTGGCCGCTAAAGCTCGCTTAAAACCGGTGGCATAATCTGCGCAGAGTTACAATGCGACGACATCACCTTCGTTTAAAATTAGCAGCGGCACCTGGCTATTCAGGTGCTGCTGCATATTCAGTAAACGCAGCAAGGGTGAGTGTGAGCTGTGATCGCCCATTTGCCAGCTGGCATTACCGTACCCCCACGGGATCATCACTTTACAGCCCAGCTCATCAGCAACCATCAGCGCATCTTCGGGTGTCATATGTACGGCACGGTAATTAGGGCCATGGTACGAAGCGATTGGCAACAGACAAATATCAATAGCGCCAAATTTTTGCCTAATATCGTTAAAATGCTGCGAATAACCAGTATCTCCGGCAAAAAATAACTTACTATTGCCATGCTGAAGTAACCAGCCTGCCCACAATGCCTGATTCTCATCACCTAAAGTACGGCTGTTAAAGTGGCGTGCGGGTAACGCATGAATGGTTAAATCACCCTGGAGCGCACTGCTGTACCAGGCCATCTCGGTAGCGTTATAGCCACCCTTTGGCATATACGACGCCATACCATAGGGCAGGTAGTAGTGGGCATTGCTACCAATCCGTTTGATGTCACGGATACTGAAATGATCATAATGCAGGTGGGAATATAACACCGCATCGGTGGCGGCCAATTGTTCAGCACTGACCCTTGGCGTGGTGGGCCGTGCTTTGGTACCCACTAAATGGGCTGCCCAGTTTACCGGCCAGTCAAATTGGCCGGTTACCGGATCCAATAATACCTGTTGGCCATCAGGGGTTTGAATACTAAAACTGGCATGGCCCAGCCAGTGGATGCTAAAGCCGCTTTTTAACTCAGGTGCGTGTTGCTGGCCAGTATAACGGCATTGTTCAGCCGGGGTTTTGCAGTCAACCAGTGGGTTTGCCAGGTAGCAGTCCTGCTCACAATTAGCCGGATAAGGAATATTGCCGTAGTACAGATTTCGAAACGGCTGGTTATTTTCAATCAGCTCTGGCGCATTATCGGGTTGCCCTGCTACTTGCGTAATAGTATTGCTGCTGCAACTTGTTAGCACCAATAAGGTGCCAATCGTTAACAGGCTGCTCAGTGTCTTTTGCTTCATGCCGTGGTTAACTCACTGCCCGGTATTTATTTCGGTAACCTAAAAGAACATGATTGCCGGCTTATGGCTGGTTAGCCGGCACAAACCTATATGTTGTATAAAGATTAATTAAGTTGCTTTAGCGGGATCTTTTTGCTGATCTCGTAATTTTTGTTCCAGTTTTTCAATTTTCTCCTGCGCCTGCTCCCGATAGCGGGTAAGCCTTTCAATGGTCGCAGTAGCATTGCTTTTTACGAAACTTACTTGCTCTTCTAACTGTTGCTTTTGCTTTGACCAGCCGTTTTTATCAACCAGCATTTCCTGCATCTGATCCCGCTGTTGCTGTAACTCATCACGCAGTTGCTTAATAGTTTCGCGTTGCTCAGCCTGATGGTTAGCCGTAATCGCGCTTTGATCTTTCATCATATTATTGCTGGCACGCAGCTGATCGACTAGTTGCTGCAGATCGGGCTGATCGCTTCCTTGTTCGCTTTGTACCTGCTGCAGATGGTCAATTTGCTGCTGCAGTTCGCTCACCAGATTGCGTTGGGCGTCGGCTTCTTGCTGCGCCGCTTCCCGCTCTGCTTTCAAGCTGTCCAACGCGGTCTTGTGATCTGCTACCAACTGCTGCTGGGCTACCAGCGCGGCTTCAAGTTCAGCATTGTTATCCGGCTGTTGCTGGCTCTGTAATTTAGCCAGTTGTTTCTGTTCAATAGCAACCTGATCCAGCGCTGCATCGCGTTCCTCAGTCAGGCTGGCTTGCAGTTCTTCCAGTTCAGCAACCTGCTGCAGGGCCCTGTCGCGCTCGGCAATAATAGCATCTTGCTGGCCGTTATCCGCAGCGGCACTACCGCCTTCTTCCTGTGCTTTTTGTAGTTGGTCCAGCTGCAGCTGCAAACGGCGGCTTTGTGCCACGGCCTGCATTTCTGTCTTGGTGGCTTGCTGTAGTTTGTTCTCGAACTCGCTGAGCATAGTTTGCAGCTCAACAATTTCGTTGCTGCTTTGTTGTTGCTCAGCGGCGATTTTTTTGGCTGAGGCCTGATATTTTTCTAAATCCTGCAACTGCTGTTTATTAAGTTGCTGTTGCTCCAGTAGCTTCTGCTCCAGGCCCAGCGCTTCGGTAAGCTTGTCCTGTAAAGCCTGTTGTTCCGAACTTGCCGCACTTAGTTGCTGCTGCAGTTCAGCCAGCTGCTGACTGTGTTGTTCGCTTTGCTGCTGCAATTGTTGCTGCAGCTGTTCATTGCTCTGTTGCAGTGCTTTAAGTTCATCAGCGGCGTTGGCGGCAGCTTGTTCGCTGGCAGCCAATTGGTTGTTGGTGTCTGCCAGCTGTTGCTGCAATTGCTGCAGTTTTTGCTCGCCTTGCTGCAGGTCGTTGGCCGCAGCGTCAAGTTGTTTCTGTAATTGCTGTTCGCTTTGCTGGCGTTCTGTAGCGGCAATTTCCAGTTCATTATGCAGCTGATCCAGCCGCATCTGATGCTCTTCCTGTAATTGCTTTGAGTCGGCCAGCTCCTGTTGCTGACTTTTTGCATGCTGCAAAGCCTGGTCGCGCTCATCCTTTACCGCACTGTATTTTTCAGACTGCACTGCCAGTTGCTGTTGCTGATGGGCCAGACTAACTTCGAGCTCAGAGCGTTTTTGCTGTAATTGCTCAAGATCTTTCTGAATTTGCTGATTATGCTCTGCCGCCTGCACTTCAGCCTGTATAGCTTGTGCTAACTGTTCATTTAGCTGTTCAAGTTGTTTACTGGCGTGTTGTTGTGCTTCACGTTGAAAGGCAGTCACAAAGTCTTCACTAAACGCCGTTTCAGCTACCGTTGGGATCCGGGTTGCCTGCTCGTTACGCCATTTCTGATAATGCACAACCAGGCTGGCCTGGGCGCCAGACACTTTTGCCAAAAGATAATCGAGAGAGACGGGTTTGCCAGCTTGCTGCAATTCGTCACAGATCTTTTTGACTTCACTATATTGGGTCATAGTTATACATCCGATTCACTACTTTGATTTTGCAGAACAACTTTAAACAGTCGCAAGAAGCATACTGTAGTCTTTTTTGTAGAAAAACTAAATTTTTATCACATAATTTTTGCATTTATCTGGCAGAACAACTAAATTAACTGTTAATTTATACAGTGTTGGTGGCTGCTATGATACTTTACATTGCTGAAAAACCCAGTATGGCGCGTGCCATTGCTGCTGTGTTGCCTAAACCGCAGCACAAAGATACAGGATGTATCCGACTGGCCAATGGTGACGTCATAAGCTGGTGCATCGGTCACTTGCTGGAGCAAGCCGAACCGCAGGACTACAATCCGGATTATAAACGCTGGCAGGCTGCGCATCTACCTATTATTCCTCAGCAATGGCTGCTGAAAGAGCGCAAGTCTGCCCGGCAGCAGCTGAGTATCCTGCAAACATTAATAAAGCAGGCAGATATGCTGGTGCATGCTGGTGACCCTGACCGGGAAGGGCAATTGCTGGTAGATGAGGTTATCGCCTGGTGCAAAGTACCTAAAGCAAAACGTGACAATGTTAAACGTTTATTAATCAATGATCTTAATCCGGCAGCCATTCGCCAGGCACTAAAACAGCAGCAACCTAATAGCAACTTTGTGCCGTTGTCTACCTCCGCATTGGCTCGCAGTCGTGCCGACTGGCTTTATGGTTTAAATATGACCCGTGCTTACACTTTGCGCGGGCAAGTAGCAGGATATCAGGGGGTATTGTCAGTTGGCCGGGTGCAAACCCCGTTACTTGGTCTGGTTGTCAGACGTGATTTGGAAATCGCCAGTTTTAACAGTGCGACGTTCTATCAGGTGCAGGCAGAGCTGCAAACCAATAATGGCTCTACCTTTAACGCACAGTGGCAACCTAGTGTAGCTTGCGAACCTTATCAGGACAGCGAAGGCAGGATAATACTTAAAGCACTGGCGGAAAAAGTGCAGCGCGCTGTAAAAGGTCAGCCGGCAGAGGTAATCAGAGTGCAGCAGCAAGATAAAAAGCATTATGCACCCTTGCCTTACAGTTTATCGGCGTTGCAGATTGATGCAGCTAAAGCATATGGTTTCAGCGCTCAGCAGGTGTTAAACAGTTGTCAGCAATTATATGAGAGACACAAATTAATTACCTACCCCCGATCAGATTGCCGCTACCTGCCCACGGCTCATTTTTCTGAGGCGGGCAAAGTCGGACAGGCAATAACAGCAAACGAACCCACGCTGGAGACAGCACTGGCCGGCGCAAATTTAAAGTTAAAAAGCAAAGCCTGGGATGACAGCAAAGTCGCCGCGCACCACGCCATTATTCCGACAGCCAAAACGCTTTCAGGTAACCGGCTTGATGCAACAGAGCGCAAACTTTATGCTCTGATTGCCCGCCAGTACCTAATGCAGTTTTATCCGGCATGTACCTTTACCGATAGTACGGTGGAAATTCGCATCGTCGGTGGTTGTTTTGTAGCAAAAGCCCGTAAAAAACTGCAGGCCGGCTGGAAGGCGTTGTTACCCGCGGCCAGCAATAATGAAAGCGGTAAAACCGCTGCTACGGATACTGAACCACCGTTACAGCCAGGCTTACCGGAACTACAACCTGGTGATCAGCTATTGTGTAGTGACAGTGTCTTACTTGAAAAACAAACGCAGCCGCCGGCGCCATTTACTGATGCCAGTCTGTTAAGCGCAATGACCGGTATTGCCCGTTATGTTACCAACCCACAAATTAAACGCATTTTAAAAGACACTGATGGTTTAGGCACTGAGGCGACGCGCTCAGGAATTATCGAATTGTTGTTTAAACGAAATTTCTTGCAACGGGAGGGCAGGCATATCCGGGCGACCATCGCCGGTAAGGCACTGATAGCGGCATTACCGCCTGAGGCCTCGTTGCCTGATATGACGGCACAATGGGAAGCCGGCCTTAATAATATTTGTCAGCGTGAACAAAGTTACCAGTCCTTTATGCAGCCTTTAACGACTAACCTGCAACAATTAATTAGGCAGGCTGGCGCGGTTATACCTCAGGGGCTGGGCAGTGGGCAGCCGAAAAAATGGACAAAAAAAACAACGAAAAAACGAGTAGTGTTTACCGGCAGTGATAAAAAAACGGCAAGTAAGCCGCGACCTCATCGCGGAAAAGTGACACCCCGGCACGGTGCAGCATCAGGGACAAAGGCGGCCACAACTGTATGAATTAGTTAATAAGTGTAATCTCGCTGGTAAGCGAGGTCATAGCTTATTATGCTCACCGCACTAATTTGACAATGTGTGTGGGAGAGCGCTTTGATTAAGAATAAATGTGTTACGGCTGTGGTTGCTGCGACGATGTTACTGGCCAGCCAACAGGCAGCGGCAACCATCGTTCAGGTAAAAACCAGTCTGGGTGATTTTGAGGTCAATTTATTTGATCAAACCACACCGGTAACGGTTCAGAATTTTTTGGCGTACGTTAATAGTGGCCGCTATGACCAGACTATTGTTCATCGTTCCGTTCCCGGCTTTATTATTCAGGGCGGCGGCTTTCGCTTTGTAGAACAATTGCCGTTGACCCCGATTCAAACAAATGCTGCAATTGTTAATGAACCAAAGCTATCTAACGTTCGGGCTACCATAGCGATGGCGAAAGTATCGGGAAATCCCAATAGTGCAACCAGTCAATGGTTTATTAATTTGGCGGACAACAGTGCCGGCAGTCCCAAGCTGGATACCGTTGAAGGGGCTTATACCGTTTTCGGTCAAATAAGCGCTGCAGACATGGAAGTGGTGATGGCCATTGCTAACCTGCCTACCTATAGTTTTAACGGTATTCAGGGATTACCACTGCGAAACTACACTGCAGATGATCGTGCGAATAATGTGCCGCTTAGTATCGCAAATGTGGTTACGGTTGAGAGTATTACCGTGGTAGACGCCAGAGCAAATAGTGCATCGGGTTTAAACCCTAAGCCCAATACTTTGTTGCCTGATCCTGAAGAAAGTAGCGGCAGTAGCAGCCTGTGGTTACTGCTGCTTGGGCCACTATTATGGTGGCGCCGCCGCCAGCAGTAGTGCGCTGGAATGTCGTTATAGCTAAGTAGTGTGGCTTAGGTCAACGCACTACTTAGCAGATAGCCTTCACTAAAAAGCCATGTTTATAGCAAATAATTCTGCTTAGTTTGCATTACTGTTCGTTTCCTCGCCTACACTTATCCATACCGTGATCACAATGACATTAGTATGTCGTTGCATTTCAAGAAGGTGGCATGAATGATCGTGTTAGTAGGTGGTGAAAAAGGCGGTAGTGGTAAAAGTTGTCTGGCGCAGAATATTGCTGTGTATTTCTCGCGTGAAAAACAAGCAAATGTCATGCTGGTAGATTGCGATCCGCAACGAACTACATCCGACTGGGTGCAAGAGCGGCACACAGATCCCAGCCTGGCCTGGATAAATTGTGTCCAGATGTACGGCAAAATTCGGTTCGAGTTGAAAAGCCTGGAGAAACATTACGACGTGGTAGTGGTCGATTGTGGTGGCCAGGATAGCGTTGCGTTACGTTCTGCAATGGTAGTAGCGAGCCACGTGCTGTTTCCGTTGCGTCCTAAGCGACGCGATTTGAAAACCCTGGAACATCTGGAAGATCTGGTCAGTGCCTGTAATGTCGTTAATCCGGATATGATTGTTGGATGCGTCATGACCCAATGTCCTTCGTTACCTAATCAGGCTGCCCGGATCCTGGATGCCAAAGAAGTTTGCGCGTCGTTCAACATCAGGGTACTGGAAAATATTACCTACAGCAGGAATATTTATGATGATAGCGAAGAGAAAGGCTTATCGGTAATGGATGTCGATGGCGACGGCAAAGCTGCCAACGAAATCCGCGCAATTATTGAAGAACTCCTGGCAATGAAGGCGATACAAGAAGATGGCGCTGAGCGACCTGAAGAAAAAGTGTTTGCCGTCAAGTAAACCGGCTTTTACTGCTGACGAGTTTATTGATGACGCAAACAACTATGCGCAAGGCGTGCCGCGTATAGTCAGTTTACGCAAGCAGCTACCGGAAGAGGATGAGAACAGCCGTTTGCCGATGCGCCATGCGACTTTTACCTTAAGTGAGGAAGCAATAGCCGCGTTAAATGAGCTTAGCGAACTGACCGGTGAAGCGAAGTCTAAATTAGTACGCAGGTTAATACTGCGTGCCATTCCGGGAGCGGACTTTGAGTTGCAGAACATTCCCGATAATAAAAATAAAGCCGGCGCTGACTAAGCCGGCCTCGTTGTTCACGGTTGCGCTGCTTATTTAGCTAAAAATGCGTAAGCAATAATAAAGGCAGTTTCCTGAAACCCTTTTAAACCGGTGTCTTTAAAATCAACAGGTACCGGATGCTGTTTCAGTTTTTCTTTTATGGTATTGCCGGACAATATCACGCTGGGACAACTGCTGATGAGCTGGATCGCTGCCTCGATTTTGAAACCAACAGCTCCGCCGGCAAATTTACCTTTTTGTGGCCGCTCTTTCACCACAAGTTGTTCAATTTTATAATCTTCAATGAGTTTCGCCAGATTAAACTGAAATTTTTGCAGGCTTTCAGCGTCTTTATCGTTGCTCAGGGCTAAGCGGGTTTGCCGGCATTCCGGTAAATCAAACAGACCGTCTTTTAATGTCATCAGGCATAAAATTGCCTCACTGCCTTTAATTTCAATTCCACATACACGCATAGTATTTCTCAGTTAATTCTGCCCGGTTAAGGGCTGGTCAGGGCTTCCAGATGGCTGCTGATAATGCTGCAGCTTTGCCGAAGTGGCTCACCAAATAAAATAGGATTAAAATCACGATTTACACAGTAACGCTGGTGAAACGTCAATACGCTCTGTTTCGATTCTGCAGCCTTGGTTAATTGCTGTTGCTGGCCTTCGCCCCAGTCTGCAGCAAGCTCGTCAAGTTGTTTTTTAATTTGCCTGAGCGCCTGCTCATCAGACATTTTTCCGGAACTGGGCGCGTTATCGAGTATCAGGCCGTATAACTGATCACGATAGGGCCTTAGTAACTCATGATCAGAGAAGGTAAGAAGTAATAAAATAATCACAGCAAGCCAAAAAAACTTTTTCATCTGATAGCGCACCTCAAAAATCGCAGCCGCTATTGTAAAGTATTTTTGGCAACGGTGCATCTGCTGCACTGAGGCTTATTTTATATCAAATATTATCTGGTCAAGGCTGTTATACTTGCCCCAGCACAGCAGCTGGTAAGAGGTAGCAGTGGATAACAACCGCATCGATATCAAAAATATACCTGTAAAGGTGGAAACCTATAAACCCGAACAATTAAGCCAGGCCAAATATGCGTCGCGGGATCGCATTTACGTGCGCTCAGTAAAAGGTTTACACCAGAGTTTGCGGCGCAATATGGGTTTTATTTTTATGGCGCTGTTTATGCTGCTGCCTTGGATCCAATACAACGGCAAACAGGCCATCCTGCTGAACATTGGTGAGCAGAAATTTAATATCTTTGCTCTTACTTTGTGGCCTCAGGATTTCACTATTCTGGCCTGGATATTTGTTATTGCAGCCTATGCCTTATTTTTCGTTACTGCTTTTTATGGTCGGGTGTGGTGCGGCTATTTGTGTCCACAGTCGGTATGGACCTTTATTTTTATGTGGTTTGAAGAAAAAATTCAGGGCACCCGCAACCAGCGCATGACACTGGACCAGGCACCCTGGTCGGTCTCTAAGTTTGTTAAAAAGGCACTGACCCATTTTTGCTGGCTGGCTTTCGCGCTATTAACAGCATTAATCTTTGTCGGATATTTTACGCCGGTAGGCCCCTTGTTTATGGAGTTTTTTACTTTTCAGGCCGGGTTTTGGGCGGTTGTTTCGGTGCTATTTTTTGCAGCCTGTACCTATGGCAACGCCGGCTGGATGCGGGAAATTATGTGTACTCACATTTGTCCTTACGCCCGCTTTCAATCAGCCATGTTTGATAAAGATACCTTTACGGTAACTTATGATGAGCAACGTGGCGAAAACCGCGGCCCCCGCAGCCGTAAAGATAAAGATTATAAAGAAAAAGGCCTTGGGGACTGCATTGACTGCAACCTGTGTGTTCATGTTTGCCCAACCGGGATAGATATCCGTAACGGCCTGCAATATGAATGTATTAACTGTGGCGCCTGCATAGATGCCTGCGACGATACCATGGCAAAAATGGGCTACCCGCCCGGCCTGATAAGCTACACCACAGAGCATAGCTTAAACGGCAAACCCACTAAGGTATTCCGCTCAAAACTGGTGGGCTACTTTATTATTCTGCTGGTTGTGTGTGCTGCTTTTGCCACTAACCTATACCTGCGCAAACCGCTGGAGCTGGATATCATTCGCGACCGGGGTGCGCTGTATCGTGAAACGCCGGAGGGTCTGATTGAAAACACCTACACCCTTAGCATTATTAATAAATCGCAACAGGAAAAACGTTATCAGCTCGAGGTTTCGGGCGTGACGGGAATAAGCTGGATTGGCGTGACGCAAGTTACTATTGCCGGCGGTGACAATCTTAATGTGCCGGTAAGCCTGGCACTTGACCCTTACAGCGTAAGTAAACCCATCCTGGATATTGAATTCACGGTGACTGAATTGTCGGAAGATGGCTATAGCGTCAGCCAGGGGAATAAATTCTTTGCCGGCCGTTAATAGCGAAGTGATCAGCCGGTTTGATTTTGCCACCCTTGGGCCCGAACTTATTCTGGATGCGTTATTGCAGTTAGGGCTGGATGTCAGTAGCGGCTTACTGGCATTAAACAGCTATGAGAACCGGGTATATCAATTTACGGCGTACCCGGATCACAGCTCGACAGCGCAAAAATATGTGGTGAAATTTTACCGGCCCGAGCGCTGGAGTCCACAGCAAATTCAGGAAGAGCATGATTTTGCCTTTGAACTTGCCGATGCCGATATTCCTATGGTGGCGCCACTACGGTTTAACGGCGACAGTTTACTGCAGTATCAGGGCTATTATTTTGCGGTGTTTCCCAGCCGTGGCGGGCGCACACTGGAAGTAGACAACGACGAACAGCTGGCGATGTTAGGACGCTTTCTTGGCAGGATGCATCAGGTCGGTGCCAAAAAAACTTTTGTCAGCCGGCCAACCTTCAGCATCGACAGCCACCTGCTGCAAAGTCAGCAAGTACTGAACAAGCTGGAGTTGATCCCTGATTATATGCGACTGGCTTTCGACACGGTGCTGCAACAGGTCATTACCGAGGCGGGCAGGCAATATAAACCTGGCCGGCAAATCAGACTGCATGGTGATTGTCATGCCGGTAATTTATTTTACGTTGATAAGGGGCCCTTTTTTGTAGACCTGGACGACTGTCGTACCGGACCAGCCATTCAGGATATGTGGATGATGTTGTCTGGTGATCAGCAAGAACAACGGCTAACACTGGAACTGATGCTGGACGAGTATGAACAATACTGTGATTTTGATCCTGCGGAACTAAAACTGATCGAGCCACTCAGAGCAATGCGTATGGTGCACTATATGGCCTGGTTAGCACGACGCTGGCAAGATCAGGCTTTTGTACAGAGTTTTCCCTGGTTTGCTACTGATAAATACTGGGAACAACAATGCCTGGTGCTAAAAGAACAACTGGCATTATTGCAGCAACCGCCATTATCATTGGTGCCAGGCTACTGACAATTTGTTAAGCTAGCGGCTGAGTCGGCCCGATTAAGGATGTAAGTTAAAATGAAAAAGCTGTTATCACTATGTTTGTTTGCGCTGCTATTGCCACTGGCAGTAAGTGCTAATTCAAAATTTGTAGAAGGTAAGCATTATGAGGTGATTGCCGAGAAAGCATCTGCCAAACCGGTAGTGAAAGAATATTTTTCGTTCTTTTGCGGCGGTTGTTATGGGTTTGAACCGGTAGCACAAAGCCTGGCCAAAAAATTGCCTGACAATGCCGAATTTCAGAAAGTCCATGTCGATTTTATCCGTGCTGCGTCGCCAGAAATTCAGAATATGCTGGCACGCGCCTACCTTGTTGGCAAAAACATGGGTAAGGGCGATCAGGTCGCCTCAGCTATCTTTAATCAAATCCATCGTAGCCGGGTACCGTTCGTTAACGAAGATGACGTGCGTAGTCTGATGCTGATTAACGACATTAGCGCAGAGGATTATGAAAAAGCCATGCGCAGCTTCTCAGTTCGTGGCGCAGCCAACCAAATGAAAAAAGAGCAAGCCGAACTTTCAGAAAGCCGGGTGTTAAGTTCAGTGCCAATGTTGGTGGTAAACGACAAATACAAAATTCTGAATGAAGCTCTTAACCAGCGTAACCTGGAAAATGAGCTGCAGGAGTTAATTAGCTATTTATTGTCCAAAGATGCTTAATTGCTAAATTGTATTTTCTGGGGTGGCCGTGGCCACCCTTTTTATTTTTGGCCGCGTAAACATGAATAACACTTCAGACATCGGTTTTGGTGATACTGCTGCGGGCATCCGGGTATATATTGCCAGGCGGCCGCCGATGGCCGAGTACGCTGAATTAACCCAGCTAAAGCAACTACAAAGCGGTGAGGTTACGCTGATCAACAGTGCCTGCGGCAATGGCTGGCGTAAGGTGTTTAATGTTTATGCCAAGCTTTTATTTGCGCTGGATACGAAGCAGTTTGCTTTTACCCGGCAAGCAGCGAGTTGGCAGCAGTATCGGGATCGGCGCCTGTTACAAGCCGGCAGTGACACGGCATTGTTGTTTAGCATCCCGCAGTTGCTGCCGCGCGTTAATACCGTTCATATAATTGCTGGTCGTACTTACGCCAAAGCATTGCTTGATGCCGGTTTAACAGTTCAACTAAGTTGGCTGAATAACGAGTTTGCCATTGATAAGTTCAACCGGGTGTTGGTTTGCCCGTATTTTGACTACCGACAGCTTAATAATGAAAAGCTGGTTTATTTAGCGCAGCTGATAAGGACATTAGATGAATAATGAAATGTTGCTGGCACAGCTGCAGCAATTGAGTGAGTTATTGCGGCCGTTTCAGTTTGGCATAGGCGGCAGCTGTTTGTTGTGGCAACTGGGGTTGGAAACATCACCCAACGATATCGATATTGTGTGCAGCGAGGATGACTTTGCCGCTATGTGTAATGAACTGGCAGCAGAGTATCAGTTACATGACCGGCCAGCACATAGTGAATATGCTACCAGACACTTTGCCCGCTTCAGCCGCGCTGGCTGGCCTGACATTGAGCTGATGGCAGGCATTGCGGTAAAAACCGGCGGCAAAATGAATCGCTGGCACTTTAACCCACAGCGCTGCCACTGGCAAAATAGCGTATGCTGGATGCCGCCTGCAGACTGGCTACAGCTATATCAGCTGTTTAACCGGCCAGAGCGAGTGGCGCAGCTACGTCATTACTTAGTGCAACTGCGACTTGGCAGTATCACCTAGTCGGCTATTTCCACTGCAGTAGGTACCAGCTGATAACCATCGGCTTTATCTTCGCCCTGCGGCCACGGCGTTACTAAGCCGGTGGCATAGGCTGTTTTGCCTTTCGCGCTAAGCGGAAACACCATATCACCGTCACGAACTTTTATCCTGAATGGGCCATTTTCGCTATCCGCAGTAAATTTCATCCAACAGCCCTGCTTGCTGCAAACCGAGTCAACAGTGCCTGAAATCGTCACTACCTGCTGCAAGTGCTTTTGCGGTGCAGCTAATAACTGCTCCACCGGCATTGCCGCTGCTTTATCAACAACCTCACCAAAAACGGTAGTGGCCTGAGCGCTGAACAATGTGACGGAAAATGCCAAAGCCAAAAGTGTTTTAAACATAGTGATGCTCCTGTAGCCAATACCCTATTCTGGCGGAACCACCAGAAAAGGCAAGCGCTCGGCTGCCTTACAATGCAGGTTTGATCTGTGTCTCCTATTGATGCAAGGGAATTACCTTATTTCTCTCAAAAAGTAATCATGCGGTGTTATTTGTAAAATAAAAATTAAATATTAATTTACTTTGGTACTCGCCAGCTATAGAATGCGCGCCGAAATCACCAACTTAGGGAATTAAAACAATGACGTTGAAGTACTTACTGCCTGCTATCGCACTTACCGCTACGGCCGTTTCTGCCGAAGAATACCAAATATTTACTGAACTGCGTGCAGACCACTTGCGGGCGAGCGGCGAAAGCGAAACAGTATGGTCGCTTAATGGCACTTACTTCTTTGATAAGAAGGAAACCTTAGGCCCGTTGGATCAGTTTGAATATATAAATAAAGTAACTAACGTAAATGCAGCATTCAGCCGGTTTGATGGCGATAACTTCTGGGGTATTGGTGGTGAGTACTTTGCAGACAACAACTTGGTATTGTCTGCTCGTTACACCGACAATGACGGCTTTTATACAACGGCTGTTGGTATTGGCTATCTGATATCAAAAGACTTTATTATCCGTGCTGAAGCAGCTAAGCCAGAAGAAGGTGATACCAGCTATCGTTTCTCTGCAAGCTACAATCATCAGCTGCAGGGTAATGACTATGTCGGTTTTTCGGCATACACAGATGACGAATTTGATCAATATGGTGTTAGCAGTAAATACTTCGCGAGCTTGGGATCTGACCGATTTATCGCTGTAGGTGTGTCGTTGTCAGAGCAGTTTGATCGCTCAACATGGGCAGCAAATGCTGACTACTATTTCAGTAAAATGACCTCCGTCGGTGTGTCTTACGATAAAGAAGACAGCTACAGCATCAATGCTAAACACTTCTTTAACCAGAACTGGGCATTAGAAGCCGGTTTTGGCAGCAATGCTGATAACTCAGATCTTAAGGTCTACAGCCTGAGCGTAGTGGGTCAGTTCTAAGTTTCTCTGGTAGTTACGCTAGCGCTTTTGGGGCAACATTTGTAGCCCCTTTTTTATGGTTTCAGCAACTGTGTATTGGTTTGTTATGCACCGCCGAATTTACCAATAGCCAGCCCGACAGCACCAGCCAGTGGTTGTGCGAGCTGAGTGCTGAGCAGGTCGTTTTTTAACATGCCGGTGACAGCGAATTACATCAATTCAGCGCCGGGCTATTTAAAGCAAGTGACGAGCTGCCAAGGCCGGCGTGAATAATTAGCAAAACCGGGTTAATAGTGCCATCAACTTCATCGATTCCGTGTGGAATATCTTATAGTGGGATATTAATCCTATTAAAATCGCATATGTGGGAACATAGTCCTCTTAATTTCATTTGACAGTTGCTAACTTGATAAAGTAGGACTATATTCCCATTAATGGTTAATTAGTAGGAATATAATCCCATTAGGTGAGGTATGGCTAAGCGTGATTTGCACAATGTTCTGTTTCCTAAGCAGCGAAAAATCCTTACGCATTTTGGTGAGGACTTGTTGTTAGCCATGAAACGCCGTGGTTTTACTAAAAAATTATTGTGTGAGCGAACTGGTTTTGATCATAAAACCGTGAACAAGGTCTTCGCGGGTGACCCTGGTGTCGCTATCGGCACTTACCTGAAGATCATGGCCGTATTGGGAATGGAAAGTAACTTTGCAGAAATGGCTGCTCATGATGAAGTGGGCATCAAGCTGCAAAATATAAAATTGCTGGAAGGTTCAAAATGAGCCGTGAAATCGTCGAGGTGTATGCCGACTGGCATCCAATTGAACAGCCATTATTGGTTGGGCACCTTGCTTACAGTGAATCAAGTCGGGGCGGTGCGTTTAGCTTTGCGTACGACAAAGCATTTCTTACCTCACCTTATCGCTTACAAATAGACCCTATGCTGACACTGTACGCTGGTGAACTGTACAACGACGAAGCCGATAAAAACTTCCGGGCTTTTCTGGATTCATCCCCCGATCGTTGGGGCCGTATTTTGATGCAACGCCGTGCTGCCATTGAAGCGCGTAAGGGCATTCGGGCAACGAGTCGATTAAACGAATTGGATTACTTGCTGGGCGTACATGATTCATATCGAATGGGAGGGATCCGATTTAAGCGGGCTGACAATGCTGATTATTCAGATGCCTCTTTTTCAGACAACCCTTTTCTAGACAATCATGTCGAGTTTGTTGCACCGCCAATGGCATCATTACGTGAGTTAGAACACGCCGCCATGCAAATTGAAAAAGACGATAACATTGACAGTGACGAGTATTATCGTTGGCTACAAATGCTGATTGCACCTGGTTCATCTTTAGGCGGTGCCAGACCAAAAGCCTGTGTAACCGATGAACAAAATCAATTATGGATAGCTAAATTTCCTAATGTAAATGATACCCATGATGTTGGTGCGTGGGAGATGGTCTGTTATGAGTTGGCGTTAGCCGCTGGCGTTGAGATGTTTCCAAGTGAGATCAGGCAGTTTTCATCGCAACACCATACCTTTTTAACAAAGCGCTTTGACCGGCAGGGACAGCAGCGGCTGCATTTTTCATCGGCTATGACTCAGCTGCAATACTATGATTGCGAACAATCGCAAGGTGCCAGCTATTTGGAAATTGCTGAGTTTCTTTCCAAACAGGGAGCACAAACAGAAGCTGATTTAGCACAATTGTGGCGCCGTATCGTCTTTAATATTGCGGTGTCTAATACGGATGATCACCTGCGTAACCATGGTTTTTTACTGACCAAGAATGGCTGGAAGTTATCACCTGCTTATGACTTAAACCCCATCGTTGGTAAACAAGGCCTACACCTGAACATTACTGATACAGACAACGCTTTAGACTACCAGTTGGCTTTTGATGTAAAAGACTTCTTTCGGCTTTCTCAAATTCAGGCAACTAAAATTCAAGACGAAGTGCTAAATTCGGTTAAACACTGGCAAACCGTTGCGAAGCGGCTGGGCATTAGCCGGACAGAGCAAATAATGCAGGAATCTGCTTTCAATATTTAATTACCCTTATGTTAAAAGAAATCGCAGCACAGGCAGCGTTTAAACAAAACGGCGACACACAAGTTTACCAATTCAACGCTACTCAATTTATGGTAATTGGCAAACTGCCACGGTCGGCGTGAATACGCAAATAGTTAGTATTTAACCATCGGTGCAACATCCTTTAACGAAGTTAGGTCATATTTTTGTGCATAGGCTGAAACCGCTT
This sequence comes from Arsukibacterium sp. UBA3155, assembly GCA_002364615.1. Classification (GTDB taxonomy): domain Bacteria; phylum Pseudomonadota; class Gammaproteobacteria; order Enterobacterales; family Alteromonadaceae; genus Alishewanella. The sequence goes on from DEYP01000019.1 coordinate 127,266, forward strand.
CGTCTAAAGGCATATCTCCAAACCGGTCCAACCATTCGTACTCTGTATAACCAGTGTCATTAAAGCTTATACAGTATTGACGCTCGAGCTCTTTACTAAGCTGCTTAAAATAATCGTTATTATTACTTTCCAAATCCATAATTGACACTCGATGTGACTCATAGTCCGTAGTATTATAAGTCACATCGCTGGACGATGTTAGCTCTCAAATTATCGGGTAGAGTTATGCATCAGGATGCACTGCAATTATTTGGTCTACGGGTTAGACAGCTCCGGCTTGCTCAGGGAATTAGCCAAGAAGAACTAGGAGCGTTATCCAGTTTAGATCGCACATATATCAGCGGTATTGAGCGTGGTAAACGTAATGTCAGCCTTAGGAACATTTTGCAAATTGCTAGTGCTCTGAAAGTTTCTGTTTCTGATTTGTTTAATATCCCGGAATTTAATGTATGAGCCGGGCGTATTACAACGCGTCTATCGAGGCGTTTCTTCAAGCTGATGAGTCTTTGATTATCGGCGAGTTAACCAAGGCCCATGGTCAGGAGTTACAGCACTCGCAAACAGTTGCATGGGCTCAGCAAATACGACTACTAAAACAAGTCTTTGTGAACACAGAGCGCAATGGCAACGTTTTCTTTGAGTTTATGATCCCAAGAATGGGTCGGCGTGCGGACGTTCTGCTTATTCTAGGAGGTGTAATATTCGTCTTAGAGTTCAAGGTTGGCGCTAGCACATACAATTACGCTGACCGCACTCAAGCTGCTGGCTACGCTTTAGATTTAAAACATTTTCATGCCGGTAGCCACCATAGGTATATTGTGCCAATTCTGGTTTGCACCAACGCTTTAGAACAAAACGCCCCGCTACTTTTTAACTCTGAACATGTCGCAAATGTTCTATGTACTTCAGGTTCAAGCTTAGCTGCATTGATTAACAAGACAATTACTCAACTTTCGCTTCCAGAATTCAACATCAAAACTTGGTTAGAAGCGTCATATAAACCGACTCCCACTATAGTCGAAGCCGCTCAAGCCCTGTATTCCAAGCACAGCGTTGTAGACATTACTCGTTCAGAAGCCGGTAGCCAAAATATCTCTGAAACAAGTTTAAGGTTGTTTGAGGTTATTCATCAAGCTCGGCTGAACAAACATAAAGTAATTTGTTTTGTTACCGGCGTACCTGGAGCAGGCAAAACGTTGGTAGGGTTAAATATCGCTAATCAACACGCAAACCCAAAAGACGATGAGTACTCGGTATTTCTAAGTGGAAATGGTCCTCTAGTTGCTGTGCTTCAGGAAGCGTTGGCAACGGACCTTTATAAGAATGAGTTATTGCAGATGCGGCATGACATCGACAAGCAACTTACTAAAAAGGATGCTAGGCAAAGGGTAGAAAGCTTTATTCAAAATATTCATCGGTTTCGAGACTATTATTTGCAAGACCGAGCCAAACCACCAGAACATGTCGCTATTTTTGATGAAGCGCAACGCGCATGGGATAAAACACAAACCGCAAAATTTATGCAAACCAAGCGAGGTATTCCCGACTTTGATATGACAGAACCCGAGTTTCTTATTTCTGTCATGGATCGGCATGAAGATTGGGCAGTTATTATTGCTCTGGTAGGTGGAGGGCAAGAAATTAATGTTGGTGAAGCCGGTATTCTTGGCTGGTTTGAAGCAATTAATCAGTCATTTAAGCATTGGCAGGTCTATTGCTCACCAAATTTATTGGCTGGTGAATATGTAAGCAATGGGATAGAACCAAAAACTTTGCAATATTTTGAACAGGAGCAGAGTTTACACCTAGCAACGTCTATGCGCTCCTTCCGCGCTGAAAACCTTTCTTCATTTGTACACTTTCTAATCGCTGGTGAGGCTGCTGCGGCAGCACAAATTTATTCACAGATTATGCACCTGTTTCCTATTGCAATTACTCGGGACATTGTCAAAGCTAAGGCATGGGTTAAAAATAAAACGCTAGCAAACAGACGAAGCGGCATATTGGCATCTTCCAATGGTATTCGATTAAAAGCCGAAGGTATTTTTATTAAAAACACGATCGAACCAGAAAAATGGTTCCTTGCCCCCGGCGATGATATTCGGTCGAGTAACTTTCTAGAGGATGCCGCCTCTGAGTTTGATGTACAAGGTCTTGAGTTAGACTGGACTCTAGTAGCTTGGGACGCAGATCTACGATTCGTTAATGGCGAGTTTCAGCATTGGCAATTCAAAGGTACTCGCTGGCAAGCTCGACATAAGCTTGAGAATCAACGTTATTTAGAAAATGCATATAGAGTTTTATTAACACGAGCTCGCGAAGGTATGATTATTTTTATTCCAGAAGGTAGCGTATCTGATTGTACGAGAAAACCCGAATTTTACGACGGTACATTCCAATTTTTGCTGAGCTGTGGTTTAAGGGAGATATAAATCAACAAAAACTTTCGGCTCTCAAATACTACAAGTTATGTTTCACTGGCCGAAAACCCGCACTGACTGGTGGCAGCAGAAAATCAGCGCCAACCGTGCCCATGACGAGGCGGTGCAGGACAAACTGCGTGAGCTGGGCTGGCGGGTATTGCTGGTTTGGGAGTGTGCACTAAAAGGTAAGAAAAAACTGCCGCTGCCACAACTTACCAATAAGATCACCAATTGGCTGCAAAACGGCAGCAGCTTTGCTGAACTGCCTGAAGTTGTAGAGTAAAGAGTTCCGGCGCTGGTTGTAGTTTACGGTTTTAAGTCGATGCTATTGGCTTCACTGGCTGTAATAACGGTAATCTGATTATTATGATTGAGTATTCCGGGACCGTTTAAGCTGCTCTTCCTGTAACAAAAACTGTCCGCGTGCTTCTTGCTGTCGTACCCGCTGCTGAAGCATTTGTTCTACCTGTACAGATTCATTCCATGAGCCCCGGGTTACAATGCGCTTCACGTCGCTGTCAAAACATAAAGCAGGGTTCTGCGTCCAGGCGCTGTAAGTTACCCGGGTAAATAGCAGAGTGGTAGTCGGGCAGGATTCATAGCCCTTTGCAGCGATCTGGTTTTGCCAGTAGTGGCTAACTCCGTAATAACTCACGAGCATTAGCCCAAAACTACCTAATAACAACCCGCTGAAAATCCGGTTAAATTTTTTCTCTGAGGGCTGAGTATGCACGCTAAATTTGTGGGTAATTAGTCGTGTTGCAATCCACATGATAAGTACCAGGCAAAAAATGCCGCCGCCAAAAGCTAAACCATGCATGTCGCTGTGAATAATAAGCTGATGGCCACTTGCAACTTGTTGCTGTTGATTCGATAGATCGTATAGCAAACCCCAGATAACCAGAGGTAACAGAAGCAAGCAAAACAACAATAAACCCAGACCTGCAGCATTCTGCTTACTCGTTAAAGCCATAATTGAGGTCTTCTTCGCAATAATTGGTTGATTTTGTGAGCCCCGATGGTAATAAGCAATATTTAACTTTTATATTACACTTTTAGGCGCAGAAAAGTGTAATTTCACCAAAACTACAGCCAATAAAGTGTGCAAAGCAGTATGATGCAATTACAGAAATTAATGGATAACGATAATGCAGGCACTTGAACTTAAAATCCCGCCGGTTGTTGTGGTAGTGCTGTTTGCACTAGCAATGTGGCTGGTGGCGCAGTGGCTGCCGCCTTTGGCCTTGCCAGCGTTGTGGGGGCAGGTTGCAGCTTTTATGCTGGCTGGTGCCGGTATCGCGGTGGCGTTAGCGGGTGTGCTGGCATTTCGCCGCGCTGATACCACGGTAGATCCGCGCGTGCCGCAGCAAACTTCCAGTCTGGTTATCAAAGGGATTTACCGCTATAGCCGTAACCCTATGTACTTGGGGTTTTTACTGCTGCTAACCGCATTGGCTTGTTATTTAATAAACATAGCAGCCCTGGCAATGCTACCGCTGTTTGTGCTGTATATGAACCGGTTGCAGATAGTACCGGAAGAGCGCTATTTGCTGGAAAAGTTTGGTGCGGAGTATCAGGTTTATACCAAACAGGTAAGGCGCTGGTTTTAATTTGACCGGTTTACCGGTGGTTTAATCAGTGACTCTGCCGGAATGCCCAACCCCTCGTGCAGCCGCCAGATCATTTTCAAAGTAAGCGAGCGTTTGTGATTTAAAATTTCATAAACCCGATTACTTTTACCAATCATCGGCTCCAGGTCTTTAACTGTCAGGCCTTTTCGTTCCATTTCAAACTTTATAGCCTCAACAGGATCGGGCAAATCGATGGGGAAGTGTTTAGCCTCATAAGCTTCAATCAGCGTAACCATTACATCTAACTTCTCGCCGTCCGGCGTATCTGGTTGAGCCAGCATCAGTTGCTCGACTTCATGCAACGCCGCGCGGTAGTCGGCATCATTTCTGATAGGTCTGATATCCATCATTGCTTCTCCGGCGATTATATCGTTTGTACATCAATCTGATCATATTGGCTGTGAGTGCCGACAAACCGCACATAAACGACTTTGTAGGCATAATTAATCCAAACTACCAGCCGATATTTATTACCAGCTATGTTGAATACCACTCTGCCATCTTTGAGAATACTGGCATGCCTGAAATCTTGTTTTACATCTGCAGGCGAATGCCAGTCTGCACTTAATACGTGGCGATGCCAGGCGAGAATAGGCTCTGTGGCATCACTATATTCTGGTTTGTCCTGCCAGAATGCTTTTAACGTTGAAAGTGCAATAATTCTCATAGCGCAATTATAGTCCCATTATGGGACTTTGCAATGGTGTATTTTTTATCCGTCATTCAGTTAGTACCTTACCCCAACAGCGGTTTTAAATACTGTCCGGTGTAGGATTTTTTGCAGGCCGCGACTTGCTCCGGGGTGCCAGCTACCAGGATTTTACCGCCGCCGTTACCGCCTTCCGGGCCTAAGTCGACTATCCAGTCGGCGGTTTTTATTACGTCCAGGTTATGCTCTATTACCACTATAGTGTTGCCATGGTCGCGCAGACGGTGCAATACGTTCAGCAGTTGCTGAATATCGTAAAAATGCAGGCCGGTGGTCGGCTCGTCCAGAATATACAGCGTTTTACCCGTGTCGCGTTTACTGAGCTCTCGCGCCAGTTTTACCCGCTGTGCTTCACCGCCCGATAAGGTGGTCGCCGACTGGCCGAGCTTAATATAGGTTAAGCCCACATCCTGCAGGGTTTGCAATTTACGTTTTACCGCCGGTATTGCTTCAAAAAAGGCCAGCGCATCTTCTACGGTCATATCCAATACTTCATGGATATTTTTGCCTTTGTATTTTATCTCCAGCGTTTCGCGGTTGTAGCGTTTGCTTTTGCACACATCGCATGGCACGTATACGTCGGGTAAAAAGTGCATTTCTACTTTAATCAGGCCATCGCCCTGACAGGCTTCACAGCGCCCGCCTTTAACATTAAAGCTGAAACGGCCGACCTGATAACCACGTGAGCGCGCTTCCTGGGTGCCGGCAAACAGCTCACGTACTGCAGTAAAAATGCCGGTATAGGTGGCGGCATTGGAGCGCGGGGTGCGGCCGATCGGGCTCTGGTCGATATCGATAACTTTATCAAAATGCTCCAGGCCTTTAATTTCTTTATGTGGCGCCGGATCGGCTCCCTCACCTTTATTCAGTACCCGGTGTGCTACCCGGTACAGCGTATCGTTAATCAGGGTCGATTTACCCGAGCCCGACACGCCGGTTATGCAGGTCATAACCCCGAACGGAATGGCCAAATCCACTTTTTTCAGGTTATTGCCGGTGGCACCGGTTACTTCCAGCCATTTATCGGTCAGCGGCGTGCGTTTTTCCGGCACGGCAATTTTGCGGGTACCCGACATATACTGGCCCGTTAAAGACTCCGGTTCTGCCATAATTTGCTCAAGGCTGCCCTGGGCTACAATATAGCCGCCGTGCACCCCGGCGCCCGGGCCGATATCGATAACGTGATCGGCCAGCCTTACTGCATCTTCATCGTGCTCTACCACGATAACGGTATTACCCAGGTCGCGCAGGTGAGTCAGCGTGCCGAGCAGGCGTTCGTTGTCGCGCTGGTGCAGGCCAATAGAGGGCTCGTCGAGTACATACATTACTCCGACCAAACCGGCGCCAATCTGGCTGGCTAAGCGAATACGCTGTGCTTCGCCGCCTGACAATGTTTCGGCACTGCGCGATAAATTCAGATAATTAAGGCCGACATTGACCAGAAAGCTCAGCCGATCCTGAATTTCTTTTAATACTTTTTCGGCAATTTTGGCTTTTTGTCCCTGCAGACTAAGTTGCTGGAAAAACGCCAGACAGTCACCGATAGATAACTCAACTATTTCGGGCAGGTTAGTTTTACCAATAAACACATGGCGCGCTTCGGTGCGCAGCCGGGTGCCATGACAGCTGGGGCAGGCCTGAGTCGCCAGATATTTACTGAGTTCTTCCCTTACCGAGTTCGATTCTGTTTCGCGGTAGCGCCGCTCCATATTCGGTAAAATGCCTTCAAACGGATGGCTGCGCAGTACCACATCGCCACGGTCGTTCAGGTATTTAAAGTCGACCACGGCACTGCCGCTGCCCTGTAAAATGGCGTCTTGCTGCTTTTTCGACAGACTGCTAAAAGGCACGTCCAGCTTAAAACCGAAATGCTCAGATAAAGACTTAAGCATTTGAAAATAATAAAAGTTACGCTTATCCCAACCACGAATAGCACCGCCGGCCAGACTTAGCTGGTTGCTGACAATCACTTTATTCGGGTCAAAAAACTGCTTTACCCCAAGGCCATCACAACTGGGGCAGGCGCCGGCCGGATTGTTAAATGAAAACAACCGAGGTTCGAGTTCGGTCATCGAATAGCCACAGGTCGGGCAGGCAAAATTGGCTGAAAACACCAGTTCTGCCGCGTCAGGCTCATCCATAAACGCTACTTTGGCCACGCCACCGGATAACGTCAGCGCCGTTTCAAACGATTCCGCTAAGCGCAGCTTAATGTCATCGCGTACTTTTATCCGGTCTATCACCACTTCGATAGTGTGCTTTTTATGTAAATCGAGAGTTGGCGGGTCTGACAAGTCACATACTTCGCCATCGATCCGGGCCCGGATATAACCCTGCGCCGCCAGGTTTTCCAGGGTTTTAACATGCTCCCCTTTGCGCTCCTGCACCACCGGTGCCAATACCATTAATTTGGTGCCTTCCGGAAACTCAGTCACTTTATCGACCATTTCGCTAATGGTTTGCGCGGCTAAGGGTTGGTCGTGTATCGGGCAGCGCGGCTCGCCCACTCTTGCAAACAGCAATCGCAGATAGTCGTATATTTCGGTAATGGTGCCAACGGTCGAGCGCGGGTTATGCGAGGTCGACTTTTGCTCAATAGAAATAGCCGGTGATAAGCCTTCAATATGATCGACATCGGGCTTTTCCATCATGCTTAAAAACTGCCGGGCGTATGCTGATAACGATTCAACATAACGGCGCTGACCTTCGGCATACAGCGTATCAAATGCTAAAGACGACTTACCGGAACCGGATAAACCGGTGATCACAATAAGTTTATCGCGCGGAATTTGCAGCGAAATGTTTTTAAGGTTGTGGGTACGGGCACCCCGAATATCAATTTTATCCATTGCGGTTTCCGGTTATGGGCAGTGAAGCACTATGGCTGTACAAATATACACTACATGGCATTAATAAAAAACCAGCCAGCCCGGCTTAGTTAGTTTAGCGGGATGTTGGTTGAGTTAGCAAAGGGTTAGAACCCCGTTTCGGTCGCCACAGAGTGTCTGAGGCTTTACGCCAGTAAAGTCGAGTTGCTGTGGCGAGCCGGGGCGGGTGTTGTAACCCGAAGCAATTAGTCTTTTGTTCAGAACGTCTCAATACGGCATGGAGACTAAACTGGCTTACTACCTAAATATAAAAACTGAACTCAGACTTTAACAATAGCGCAAAATGGCTGTTTGTTAACGTTTAGCACGTTAACGCGCGCTGCTTCTATGTTACACTTACGCGCTTATTCTGGCTGTTAATTAGAATTAATGGATCAACTGAACCCTCTTGAAAAACGCGCTGCGCTGTCGCTGGCTATGGTCTTCTCTACCCGGATGCTTGGCCTGTTTATGCTGCTGCCGGTTTTTGCGCTGTATGGCACGGAACTGATTGGCTACTCGCCGTTATGGATAGGGCTGGCCATTGGTGCCTACGGCCTGACGCAGGCTATTTTACAAATTCCGTTTGGCTGGTTATCTGACCGGATTGGCCGGCATAAAGTCATGTTGCTGGGCCTGGCGTTATTTGCGGTAGGTTCGGTCGTCGCCGCGCTGGCTGACTCAGTATATCTGGTGACACTGGGTCGTATTTTGCAAGGCGCTGGCGCGATTGCTGGCGCGGTACTGGCACTGGCAGCCGATTTAACCCGCGATGAGCAGCGGCCTAAAGTAATGGCAATTATTGGTGCCAGTATTGGTTTATCCTTTGCACTGGCGATGATTGTCGGACCGCTGTTGGCAAAATGGGCGGGTCTTGGCGGCGTATTCTGGTTTACCGCGATACTGGCCTGCTGCGCGATGTTAATTGTGGCGTTTCTGGTGCCGAAAAGCGTCAGTAAAGCGCCGGCTGCTGAAACTCTGGCGGTACCGGCTACGTTACTTAATATGTTAAAACACCGCCAGCTGTTACAGCTGGATATTGGTGTAATGCTGCTGCATTTGATGTTAACCGCCATGTTTGTGGCACTGCCGGTGTTGTTCAGCCAGTATCAGCTGGCGGCTGATCAGCACTGGCAAGTGTATTTGCCGGTGCTGCTGGGGTCCTTTGTGTTGATGGTACCGATGATGATCATCGCTATGCGCCGTCAGCAGGAAAAAGGCTATTTTCTACTGGCGATCGCGCTGTTAATTGTTGCTATGCTGCTGGCGTTTACTGCCACCGGGTTAGGCTGGTTAATTGCCGCGCTATTATTATTTTTTACCGGTTTTAATTTTCTGGAAGCCAGCTTACCCGCAATGGTGTCGAGGGTAGCGCCTGCCGGGCAGCGAGGCAGCGCCATGGGTATTTATTCCAGCAGTCAGTTTTTTGGAGCCTTTGCCGGCGGGGTTATTGGTGGCCTGGTTGCCCAGAAATTTAGTTATGCAATGGTGTTTGCCGTGCTGGCCGGTATTGGTTTAATATGGTTGCTTATTGCCCGGACGATGCGGGTACCTGCCCGGGCTCAGCGCTTGTCGTTGGCGGTGCAGGTGGCATCAGAGCAGGACGCCAACAAGCTGGCTGGCCAGTTAGCGGCCCTTAGCGGTGTGCAGGAAGTGACAATTTTACTGACTGAACAACGCTGTTATTTAAAAGTCAGTTCGCAGCAATTTGATCTGGCACAGGCCAGATCATTAGTTGGCATCGGCCAACCCTAATTTTTCAGGAGAAAACGCATGGCGCGTGGAATTAACAAAGTTATCTTAATCGGCAATCTGGGTGCTGACCCGGAAGTGCGTTACATGCCACAGGGCGGTGCTGTTGCCAATATGACACTGGCAACCTCAGAAAGCTGGACCGATAAAAATACCAACGAGAAAAAAGAGCAGACCGAATGGCACCGGGTTGTGATTTATCAACGCCTGGCCGAAATTGCCGGCGAGTACCTGCGTAAAGGCAGCAAGGTTTATATTGAAGGTAAACTGAAAACCCGCAAGTGGACTGATAAAGACGGTGTTGAACGTTATACCACTGAAATTGTAGCCAATGAGCTGCAAATGCTGGATGGTCGTGGTGATGGTCAGCAACAGGGTGGCGGCATGAGCGGTGGCCAGCAAGGTGGCTATCAGCGTCCGGCGCAACAACCGGCCCAGCAAGGTGGCGGGTACCAGCAACCACAACAAGGCGGGGGCTATCAGCAGCCGTCTCAGAATGCACCACAACAAGGCGGCTATCAGAAGCCAGCGCAGCAAGGCGGTAGCCAGTCGGCCCAGGGGCAGCAACGCCCGCCAATGGAACCGCCAATCGATTTCGATGACGATATTCCATTCTGACAGTTAATTGTTAAAAAAGCCTGCATCGTCAGGCTTTTTACATTAGGTAGGCAGCAGCGCTGATATGCGGATTCTCCATACGTCTGACTGGCATTTAGGCCAGCACTTTATTGGTAAAAGCCGCGCTGGCGAACATGCGGCCTTTTTGTGCTGGCTGGTGACGAAAGTAAAAGAGCTGAATATAGATGCTATTATTGTTGCCGGCGATATATTTGATACGGCCACACCGCCCAGTTATGCCCGCGAGTTATATAACCAGTTTATTGTTGAATTGCAGCCAACGGCCTGCCAGTTGGTGGTCGTGGGCGGTAACCATGACTCGCCGGCGGTGCTGGCGGAGAGTAAACAGCTGTTAGCAAAACTGAATACCACTGTGATACCCGCTATTCCAGCTGAGGTGACTGAACAATTATTAGTACTGCAGGATAAAAACGGCAATGCTGCCTGCTTGCTGGCGGCGGTACCCTTTTTGCGTTCGCGCGATCTTTTGCAAAGCCAGGCTGGCCAGAGTGGTCAGCAGAAGCAGCAAAACCTGCAACAAGCTATAGCCAGCCATTACCAGCAGCTTTTTGCCCTGGCAGAGCAGTACAATCAGCAGCATCAGCTACAGTTGCCCGTTGTAATGACCGGTCATTTAACCACCGTCGGGGTTAGCCAGTCTGAATCGGTACGCGATATTTACATTGGTACTTTAGAGGCGTTTTCGGCAAGCCAGTTTCCGCCGGCGGATTATATTGCTCTTGGTCATATTCATCAGGCGCAGCAGCTGAACAGTACAACCGATATCCGCTACAGTGGCTCGCCGATACCGCTGAGCTTTGATGAAGCCCGTCAGCAGAAGCAGCTTTGGTTAGTTGAATTCAGCAATCAGCAAAAAACAGTCAGCAGCATTGCAATCCCATGTTTTCAGCCATTAGCCAGCATAAAAACCGATTTGGCCAGTTTACCGGCCATGTTAACGTCGCAGCTGGATAAGCTGGCCGTGAATGATACCCTGTGGCTGGAAGTGGTGATCAGCAGCAGCGATGGTTACTTAACCGACCTGCAACCGCGGGTCGAGCAGCTGCTTATCGACCAGCCGGTGGAATTGCTCAGGCTGCGGCGTGAACGAAATAGCAGTGGCGCAAGCTTGCAGCAACTTAAGCAAACCAGTCTGGCTGAGCTGGCGCCAGCTGATGTCTGGCAGGCCAGGCTGGCAGACGAAACACTGACAGTTGAGCAGCAACAGCAGCTGAGTACGTTGCATCAACAAGTGCTGGCCACTGTGCAGGATGCAGCACAGCAAGCTGAACCAGAGCCTAAGAAAGAGCCCGCGAAGCCATGAGAATTTTAGCAGTACGGCTGCAAAACCTGAACTCACTGCGAGGTGAGTGGAGCATCGATTTTCGCAAGCCCCCTTTTGACAGCACCAGTCTGTTTGCGATTGTTGGTGCTACCGGCGCCGGTAAAACCACCATTTTAGATGCGATATGCCTGGCGTTGTATCACCAAACCCCACGTTTAAAAACCTCGCCAACCAGTAATGAGCTGATGAGCAGACACAGCAGCGAGTGTCTGGCAGAAGTCGAGTTTGAAGTGGCAGGTCAGGGATACCGGGCGTTCTGGAGTCAGCGCCGGGCGCGCGGTCAGGCTGACGGAAACCTGCAGGCAGCAAAGGTAGAACTGGCGAAGCTGGATGGCACCATTTTAGCCGAAAAAACCAATGAAAAATTAAAACTGATAACCGAACTGACTGGCCTGGATTTTGGCCGCTTTACCAAATCAATGCTATTGGCGCAGGGTAGCTTCGCGGCGTTTTTAAATGCCGATGCTAATGAGCGGGCCGAGCTATTAGAGGAGCTGACAGGCACCGATATTTATGGCCGGATATCAATGCAGGTATTCAGCGATGCCCGCGAGCAGAAGACGGCACTGGAGTTATTGCAGGCCAAAGCCTCGGCCACCGAATTGTTATCTGCTGAGCAGCTGCAAAACCTGACAGCTGAGCTGGATAATATTCAGGAACACGTAGCAGCGCAGCAACACGCAGTTAATAAGCAGCGCAAATTAGAGCAGTGGTGCCAGAGTGTGGCTGCGGCTGAGCAGGCATTACAGCAAACCCGGCAAGAGGCCGCTGAACTCAATGCAGAACAGGCCAGACAACAGCCAGCGTTAGACCGTTTAAAACGATATCAGCCCGCCAGCAAGTTATTGCCGCTTTATCAGACGTGGCAGCGGGCTCAGCAGCAACAGCAGCAATTGACTGATGAGCAGCAGCAACTGCAAGCCCGAATTGCAGGTGCCAGCACTGAACAAGGCCGCTTGCTGTGGCAGGGCTGGCAATGCCTGGAAAGCTTGCAGCAGCAGGCAGAGCAACAACAGCAACAGCTGCAACAGCAACAGCAGGCTATGCAGCAGCAGCAACGTCAGCTGGAAACAACGCTGCAACGAGATACTGCAGCCTATAAAACCTTACAGCAGAAAATCGCCGAACTGACCAACGGTAGCGATGCCGTTAAACTACGTCAGAACCAGCAACAGCAGCGGGAGCGGTTGTACCAGCTGCAGCAAGCGCAGCAACTGGTAAGTCAGCAGCAAAAATGGCAACAACAGCAGATAGAATTTCAACAGGCACTTCACAGCAAACAGCAGCAGCTAAGCGCGTTGACGGAGCAGTTAACAGCATTGCGAAGCCAGTTTAAAACGCTAAGCGAGCAAATCGCGGATAAAAAACAATTGCTGGCACAGCAACAGTTGATTATGCAGTTATCTGAGCATCGTAATCATTTACAACCAGAGCAGCCGTGCCCGTTATGTGGCAGCACTGAACATCCGGCGGTGACTGAATATCAGCAGCTGGATGGCTCGGTTACCGCCAGCCAACTGGCTGCAAAAGAGGCCGAATTAAGCCAGACCCAGCAGGCCGGCGAGGCGGCCCGGGCCAGTCAGGCTCGTTTGCAAAGTGAAACAGAGCAGCTACAACGTCAGAGTACAGAGCGGCAGCAGGAGTTGGCGGAACTGAGCAGCCAACTGACAGCTTTGTTAACGGGGCTGGAGCAAGGTGCCGGTAATAACCTGTCGGAGCATGCCGCAACGGCTAACTTGCCTGAGCTGTTAAGCTCGCATTATCAGCAGCAACAGCAGCAGCTGCATACTACCGAGCAGCAATTACAGCAGCTGGAGCAACAACAGCAGCTATTGCAGCAGTTGGCAGAAAAACAGCAGCAAACTGAGCGCCAGCAAACTGAACTGACGCATAAGCTGGAGTTAATGACCCGGCAACAGCAGCGCTTAACGGAGCAGCAAACCGCACAGCATAGCGAATTGAGCCAATGGCGTCAGCAATGGCAAGCCTTGCAGCAAACCGAGCCTGAGGTGAGTGCTAATGTTACTGAGCTGGCTGAGCTGAAGCGTCAGGTGCAACAGCAGCAACAGCAATTGCAGCACTGGCAGGGGCAGCAGCAAGTACTAGAGCGGCAGTTGAAGCAAATAGTTGCTGAGACTGAGCAAGCCGCAGCGCAATGGCAACAGGCGCTAACAATAAGTGATTTTGCTGATGAGCCAGCGTTTCTGGCGGCACTGCTGACTGATACTGAATTAGCAGAGTTGACCCTGTTGCAGCAAGAATTGCAACAAGCGGAAGTGGCAATAAATCGCTTGCTCAGCGACCGTCAACAGCAGGTCAATGTGTTACAGCAACAACAGCTAACATCACTACCGCAGCAGCAGGTACAGCAGCATTTACAGCAGCTGGAGCAACAATTACAGCAACTTACCGGGCAGCAAGGGCAACTGCAACATCAGCTAAGCAGCGATCAGCAGCGGCGTGCCAATCAACAAAGTTTGCTGGCAAAAATTGCTGAAGCAGAGCAGCAACTGGCGCTCTGGCAACGACTTAACAGCCTGATTGGTTCGGCAGATGGCGCTAAATACCGGCGTTTCGCTCAGGGCCTGACACTGCAACAATTGGTGGTGCTGGCTAACCGGCAGTTGCAATTATTGCATAACCGTTATCAGCTGGCGCGTCACCCTAGTGCAGAGTTAGAGTTACAGGTATTGGATACCTGGCAGGCCGACGTCGCGCGGGATACAAAAACCTTGTCGGGTGGCGAGAGCTTTCTGGTGAGCCTGGCGCTGGCGCTGGCATTATCAGATTTAGTCAGCACCAAAACCAGCATTGACTCATTATTTCTGGACGAAGGCTTTGGTACACTGGATGCTGACACGCTGGAAAGTGCATTGGCTGCGCTGGATCAACTTAATGCCAGTGGCAAAATGATCGGTATTATCAGCCATGTGGAAGCACTGAAACAGCGGCTGCCGGTGCAAATCAGATTAGAGAAACAGCAAGGGTTAGGATACAGCCAAATCCGGATTAGTCAGTAGCAGCGGGACATTGTTTTTTCAGCAGCTGTGCAAATTCTGCAGCCGGCACCGGCCTGCTAAAATAATAGCCCTGATAATAGTCACAATGCTGCTCACGCAAAAAATCAAGCTGTTCAGCCGTTTCGACACCTTCGGCCAGCACTTTAAACCTCAGATTGTGCGCCAGATCGATAATTGCTTTGGTAATACTTTGATCGTCTTCTGCGTGGGGTAGGTTTTCAATAAAGCGTTTGTCGATTTTAAGCACATCTAATGGTAAGCGTTTTAAATAGGCTAACGATGAATAGCCGGTGCCAAAGTCGTCTATAGCCAATTTGATACCCTGCTCACGCAGTGCGGTCATGGTTTTAATGACCACATCTTCGTCACCCATTAAAGCATTTTCGGTGACTTCCAGTTCCAGGCAGCTCGGATTAAACCCGGTTTCGCGCAAAATACTGGCAATTTTTTGCTGCAGGTCACCTTTATTAAATTGCTGTGCTGAGACATTGATAGCAAGGTTGATGTCCGACAGGCCGGCCAGTTTCCAGGCCTGGCCCTGCCGACAGGCTTGCTGTAACACAAAGTTACCAATGGGATGGATCAAGCCAGTGGACTCGGCCATCGGAATAAAGGTATCCGGGCCTATGATGCCATCAATCGGGTCAATCCAGCGCAACAGCACTTCCGCGCCAATAATCCGGCCACTTTGCATATCCAGTTGTGGTTGGTAATAACAGGTTAAATGATTCTGTTTCATCGCATTACGTAAGCGCTGCTCTAGTACTAAACGGGCTCTGGCCTGCTGGGTAAGGCTGTCAGAATAAAAGCTATAGGTGTTGCGACCATCCGCTTTAGCGCGATACAGCGCCGCATCTGCACCTTGCAACAGGGCCTCAGCGCTATCGGCATGGGTAGGGTAGATGCAAATGCCGACGGAGGCCGCCACTGTAATATCGTTGTGCCGCCCCAGGTTAAAGGGAGCGTGCAGCTGCTGCAGAATCTTATCGGCCACTCTGGCAGCATCTTCAGGCTGCGCCAGCTGCTCTACCAGAAATACAAATTCATCACCGCCCAGGCGGGCCAGCGTATCGGTTTCCCGGCAGCTCAGATTCAGCCGGTCAGTTACCTGCAATAACAGAGCATCTCCGGTCTGATGTCCAAAGCTGTCATTCACATTTTTAAAATGATCCAGATCGAGGATCATGACTGCCAGAAATTGCTGGTTGCGCTTGGCCAGCTTGACTGCGCTTCTTAAACGGTTGCTGAAATGTTGCCGATTAGGAAGCTGAGTTAGCGGGTCAAACTCGGCTAAAAAGGCCAGTTCTTTCGCCTGACGTTTACGTTCAGTTAAATCAATATCGATGCAGAAAATTTGTGGTGGCTTATCCGGTAATTTGACCACAGCATGATTAGAAAACACCGAAATAAGCGAACCATCTTTACGTTTTAAGGTTAATTCTTCGGCCGCTATCGGCTCAGCGTGCTCAGCCATGTAGGTCATGGCCTGACGAACGTCATCATGGGCTTCATCCGGTATAATTAACTCCAGCAAGCTTTGCCCAAGCGCTTCTTCTTTAGTGTAGCCATAAATTAATTCACTGGCCCGGTTCCAGTAAATGGTTGTGCCAAACTGATCATATCCCTGCACCGAGATTTGCGGAGCATTATCCAGTAGGGTACGAAAACGCAGCTCGCTTTCCAGTAACTGTTGCTCTGCCAGTTTCTGAGCGGAAATATCTTGTACCACAGCGATAAAATAAGGGGCCATGTTTGTACTGTCTGGCGCTTTGGAAACAGCAAGCTTTACCCAAACCACTTTACCGGTTTTGCTAAAGTAGCGTTTTTCCAGGGTGTAGCTTGTGGTGATCTTTTGCAGCAGTTGGCTAAACTGCTGCTGATCGTGGTCTAGATCTTCCGGATGGGTGATCTGATGAAAAGAAAAATTACGCATCTCTGCCGGGCTGTACTCGAGCATAGTGGCAAAATGTTGGTTTACCCGTAAAAACTGGCCGTCTGCGTTGGCGTGGGCAATACCCGCGGCGGCAAACTCAAAGGTTTCGCTGAACGCTTGCTCGCTCGCTTGTAAAGAAAGGGCCAGACGATGATGCTGACGCAACAGCAGCCAGGCCAGTAATCCGGTCAGGCCAACATAAAACAGCCCTTTGTAAGTTTGATACCGGTTAAGCAGTTCTGGATTGTCAGTCAGCATGATCAAGATATTATCACTGAACAAAATCCAGCTAACGCCGAGTAAAACATACATTAGTCCACCCATGATTGGGTAAAACCGTAGTGTTTTGGCGGCGCCTTTATGTTTCATCATTTACTTCTCTGGCACAAATAGCGAAACACCGTTGCCGGTGATGAGAAGGTTAAGCATAGTGTAAAAATAGAAAATAAAACATGAATTAATAGAGATTCTTATTAGATAAGAATGCCTTAGTCATGGAATTTGACTAAGGCACAGGACGATTAAAAAGAGTAGACCAGGGTAAGTGAGGTTTGAGTGTCAGTGTTTTCTTTATCTACGACATCAGAATCGTTTTGCACTAAAAAAGCCGCTTTCATTTGCATGGCGCCATTAATTTTTGCTGTCAGCGCAGTTTCGGCAATAGTACGGGTGTTGTCGGTACCGTATTCGACACTAAGGGTCTGACTAAATGCTGCCGACTCACTTATTTGCCATTCGTATGCAGCTGCACCACGGACGATAAAGCCGCTTTCTGACTCACCTGTTGCCCGGGTGCCGCTGAAATAACCCGGACCAATTTCAACGTCCAGATTTTGTGTTTCAGCGTTATAAAGCCGCGTACCGTAACCCACTGCCACGGTATTGTATTTTTCAAAAGCGCCAAACTTATCGCTGGTATGCGAGCCGATAATAAACAAATTATCGTGTTCTTTATCAAGCTTATAAGCGCCTTTAGCCGAAATAAGATAACGTTCAGCAGACCGTTCGGTAATGGTGTTACCTTCGGCATCGAGCTTCTCGTCTTCTTTAAAGAAAGCGCTGGCAATGTACTGATTGCTCCAGGATTCCAGTTCCTGGCGGGCATCAATTTTACCGGTAATTGACGTGCCTACCGTATTCCCTGAGGTGGTAATAGCCCCCAGCTCTGCAGAGGTTTTCCATACCCTATTATCATCCGACGTGGCTTCCTGCGCACTGAGGGCGCTGCTTATGGCAAGGCTGCCCAGCGCCAGTACAGTGAATAACCTCATGCTTACTCCTTAGTCTCTGTTTGCTCTTTGAACAAATGTACATCCATTTGCGGGAATGGAATGCCAATATCGTTGGCATCAAAGGTTAATTTCACTTTTTCCAGAGTGTCCCAGTACACACCCCAGTAATCAGCTGAATTTACCCAGGGCCGAACGTTTAAATTTACCGACGAATCAGCTAAAGCGCCAACCTTAATGCTGAACTCTGGTTCAGCCAGCACGCGCTCATCGTTTTTCAGAATATCTTCCAGTAATTTTTTAGCCAGCAATAAATCTGCATCGTAGCTAATGCCGATCACCAGATCGACCCTACGAATAGGCTCTGCCGAGTAGTTTGTGATGGGGTTGCTGGTGATCTGCGCGTTTGGCACAATAACCCGCTTGTTATCCGGGGTTTTCATCTGGGTTTGGAAAATCTCTATTTTCTCGACCGTGCCACTGACACCACCGCCGTCAATAAAATCACCGGCTTTAAATGGACGAAACAGAATAATCAGTATCCCTGAGGCGAAATTAGCCAGCGAACCCTGTAATGCCAGGCCAATGGCCAGACCCGCAGCGCCGAGAATCGCAATAAAGGCGGTAGTTTGTACTCCCAGTTGCGATAATGCCATCAGGATAGTGGCAATAAGAATAATGGCGTAGACAATACTGATCAGAAACGAGACTACCGCCTTATCTACAGAGCGGGCGAGCAAGCCACGTTCCAGCAAGCGCGATACGCCTTTAGCGACAAACCGACCGACATAAAAAATAACAATAGCAGCAACCAGCTGCAACAAATACCCTAATACAACTTCGTGATTTTCCTGATAAAATGTCGTTATTTCTTCCATTACACATTCCTTATTAAAACGTAATATCATGGCAAGTTTAACAATCTTAGCCAGATGATGGTACGCCACCACATGATTTAAGTAAAAAAACTTGGTTGAGGCAGCAATTTTAGCTAAAATATTCACCATATACCGTGGTGATTGTAGCTCAGTTGGTAGAGCCCCGGATTGTGATTCCGGTTGTCGTGGGTTCGAGCCCCATCAGTCACCCCACTTCTCTTGCTGTTGCCAATACAGATGCTTCCAGCAGTGCCTGAGACTGCAATCCATGGCTTGACCCTGCTACGTCTGCCCTCTATTGTTAAGATCACTTTTAATTATTACCCGCTCTGATATGGATTTAACATCTCTTCAACAGCAGCTACAGTGCCCCGACCTTGCACCGGTAGAAAGCTGGCAGCCAAAATTCTGTGGCGATTTACCGCTGTTGATCACCGCAGATGGACGGTGGTTATATCAGGGCAGTGAAATCCGTCGTCAACCGATGGTACGGTTATTTGCCTCGGTATTAATTTGTCAGCAACAACAATTTTTTTTACAAACCCCGGTAGAAAAAGTGCGGATCCAGGTGGAAGACGCGCCATTTCTGGTTGTCGCCAGCCAGTGGCAAAACACCAGAAACGGGCCTTTGCTTACGCTTACCACCAATATTGGTGACGCGGTAAGTGTCACACCAGAGTATCCTTTACGTTTAAAATCATTTCAGCAGCAACCTTTGCCCTATTTACAATTGTGGCGGGGTTTGTCAGCCCGAATAAATCGCAATACTTATTATCAGCTGATAGAACAATCCAGCGAAGTGTACTGCGATGGTGCGCGTCATTATCAGCTGAAAAGTGCCGGTTATCCGTTTACCCTGGGTGTATTGGCCTGAACCTGCATTTCAACTGACAAATAATGGGCTGTGCCGCAGTGCTGTTGCTAACCAGCGTTGGCTAGGTGCACATTGGGTGAATTTTTGTAAGGAAATTTATTATGCGCATAGCACTATTACCCATTGCAGTTGCTTTTTGTTGCAGTAGCACTACTTTAAACGCCGCGACCCTGATCCATGCCGGCAAGCTTATTAACGTAGAGAGCGGTAAGGTATTAACCGAGCAAACCATTGTTATTGAAGGTGAAATTATTACCGCTCTAGAGGCGGGCTATCGTCAGCCAGCCAGTGGTGATCAGGTAATAAATCTGACGGCGCAGACAGTAATGCCAGGCCTGATGGATATGCATACCCATTTTTACACCCAGTTCAGCCCCACTGTATACAGTGAAGGACATCGGTTAAATGAGGCTGATTTTGCTCTGCGTGGTGCGGTGTTTGCAGAAAAGACCTTAATGGCTGGTTTTACCACAGTACGTGAACTGGGTGATAGTTATCATATTAGTGTTGCATTGCGCAAGGCGATAGCACAGGGCTACGTCAAGGGCCCGAGAATTTTTGCAGCAGGCAAATCAATTGCTACTACCGGCGGTCATGCCGACCCCACTAATGGGGTGGCTTACGCTCAGATGGGTGACCCGGGACCGAAGGATGGGGTGATTAATGGACCGGATGAGGCCCGAAAAGCAGTGCGACAGCGCTACAAAGAGGGCTCCGACCTGATAAAGCTTACCGGAACCGGTGGCGTACTGAGCGTAGCTAAAAGCGGTACTAACCCGCAGTTTACCGATGCCGAGTTTGCCGCTGTAGTGGATACCGCCCGGGATTATGACATGAAGGTTGCAGTGCATGCGCACGGCAAAGAGGGGATGGAGAGGGCGATAAAAGCGGGGGTAGATTCTATTGAACATGGCACCTTTATGGATAAAGAGACCTTCGCTCTGATGCGAAAGCACGGTACCTACTATGTCGCCACCATTAGCGCTGGCAAATGGGCCGCAGAAAAAGCAGCGATAAATGGATTTTTCCCGGAGTTGGTACGGCCAAAAGCCGCAAATATCGGCAAGCTGATCCAACAAACCTTTGGTGAAGCTTATAAAGCCGGCGTAAAAATTGCGTTTGGTACCGATGCCGGGGTGTTTCCTCATGGCGACAATTGGCGGGAGTTCATTTATATGACAGAAGCCGGTATGCCTGCCATGGTTGCTATTCAGTCGGCAACGATAGAGGGCGCTCGCCTGTTAGGCGTAGAAGCAGAATTGGGTAGCATCAAAGTCGGTAAAACAGCCGATATTATTGCGGTATCCGGAGATCCATTGCAGGATATCCGGGTCATGGGTGATGTCAGCTTCGTAATGAAAGCCGGTACCGTTTTTAAACCCATTAGCATTAATTAGCTAAAAAAGCCGGCGCAATATGGCCTGAAAGGTAGCGTTCAGGCCTGATAATCAGTGCGGGTTAAACAGGCTTGAAGCGCTGTAGTAATCTGCTGACATCTGCCTGAATTAGCGACTCCAGGTTTTTTTCAGCTTGTAGCCGTTGCTTGTCTTGTTCTGCCGTGGCTTGTTTGCTCTGTTGTTTCCGCACTTCATGTGTCGGCATTTCTTTTACTACCTGGTACATCTGATATATACCGGGATAGTCTTCAGTCAGCGGGCCTTGTTGCTGCTCTGGCAAGCGATTGAGCAACACCCATACCCGTAATGCACCTTCTGACAACTCACACTGGCCGGCATTGACTGCCTTGCAAATCGTATAAATACTTTGCTCAACATACAGCTGATTCTGTAATTGCTGTTGCTGCTCTCTTTGCGCCAACTGTGCTTGTTGTTTAGTTTGCTGTTGCAACAGCAACAATAGCTTGCCAGCATAAAACGCCAGACTTGCTATTATTACTACCGCCAGTACTACCAGTATGATCATCCAGACGTTTTGCATTAATCCTCATCACCTAATATTGACTTACGCCAATCAGTACGCTCAAACTGAGCTAATGGATCGTCATCGGTGTCAGGTGCGGCATTCTCAGAAAGACCAAGCTCCTCCAACAGTTGTTCCAGTCTGGCGGTCTTGGCGTTAAAGTATTTGGCTTCTTTACCGGTCAGGATTTCATTATTTTCAACCCGCTCCAGCAATTGCTGCAACTGCGCATCGTTTTCAATCAGCGTCAGCTCTTCTGCCGGGCTTAAACCTGGCGCTACCGCTTTACTTAACCGTGCTTTAGGCTGCAAATCGGCTTTAACCTGAGGCGCCATTACCGGCTCTACCACAAGCGCAATCGGTTTTTTGCTGCCGGTTCTGGGATCTTTAGGGCCACTGTGGCCAGCGAGTTGCTCTGCTTGCTGTTCGATAACCGAATTACGACTACCGGATTTTTTGCCCGCGCCTTTTTTCTTGGTTTCTTCTTTGGGTTGGCGAAGTTTGCGGGCTTCTGAAGCTGGCAAATGGCGCTGACCATTGTCGCCGGCATTACGGCTTTTCTTTTGACGCGTCATAACAGGATACCTGTAAAAAAGGGCGCATATTTTAACCAGATTTCTGCAAGATCACCACATCATTCGTGACAAAGTCTACAGTCATTTTTGCCTGCGCCGCCAGCCAGCAAAAAGTATCGTTATGGAAAAAGCTGACATGAGTTGGATCATTTTTATAGTGCCAGCGACTAAATGCATTCAGATCGGTATAGCGCTTGGTCATTATTGCCAGTATGCCTGAGGGTTTTAGCAATTGCTGCCAGGTTGCCCATTCAATAGCCGGATTAATGAAGTGCTCTATTGCTTCGGTGCAACTGATAAAATCGTATTGTTGCTGCAGGGCAGCCGGGTTGGCAGCAAAGTAAGGGTCCCACAACTGCATGCTATGGCCAGCCTCACTCAGTATCTTTGCCAGAAGTGGCCCGGGCCCACAACCAAAATCAAGACCTGATAAGCCGGTACGGTTAAGCCTGGCCAGCAATGGTTCACTTACTCTGCTCAGAAAGCGCCGGTAGCCGGCGTCATTGATATCATTATTATGTAACAGATACTGAGCATGTTCGGCTTGTGCACTTAGCAGGCTGCTGCGATCTGCATAAACTAATGCACAGCTATCGCAACGAAAGTACTGGCGTAGCTTATCCTGAACATAAAAACGGGTATGAGTTGTCAGACAAAGCGGACAATAGCTATTGGCAGGCATTGGTTGGGCTATTTCTCAAAAAATGCAATTTCGACAAAACAAAAGGGCGATAAGATAGCCTTATCGCCCCGTTTATACTTGTGTCTAGGTGGACACTTCTCTCAATTTCGCTAAATCATCCTGATGCGTTTACAACGACCCTGTTAATCAAAGTTCCCTATATTATTGCGTATCTTCCATGTATTAAATTTTATTCTTTACGACCATCCTGGTACTTTATTACTCATCCCTGGGCGTTTTCAAAACGCTGTGCACCTTCCTGATGCCAAATAGAGTGTACCGATATCGGCACTTACTTCCTTGCCGCTTGCGCATTTCCCTGTTGTTATTTGTTACTAAACGTAACTGTGTTTAATTTACTCTGATCTGAGCAGATGACAAGTCTCTGTCGAAAAAAAAAGCAATTTTAATAGCTTGATATACAGGTATGCCTTCAAAAACAATGGTTTAAATTTTTTGGGGGAAAGAAGAAAAGTTCAATATTTAGTTTAATATGGTCAATTTCGTACGGAATTGTGAGAGATATCTCACAAAAAAACAGCGCCGAACAAGGTTGAAACCCTGTCCGGCGTAACAGATTAGTGCAAACCGCCTAAATATTGTGACAAGACTTCAATATCTTCATCGGTCAGTTTTCTGGCAATATCACCCATCATGCCGTTCATATCATTGGCGCGGGTACCATTGTGAAATTCTTGCAAAGTCGCTTTCAGGTAAGAAGCGTGCTGACCTGATATTTTAGGAAAACCCGACAGGCTGGTGCCCACGCCGCGTGGACCATGGCAAGCGATACAGGCCGCGATACCACGCGCCTCGTCACCACCGCGATATAACTGCTGACCTTTCGCAATGACGTTTTCCGGGGTTGTACCGCTGCTCATGGTTTGAGAAGAAAAATAAGCTGCCAGATCTTTCATATCCTGGTCACTAAGCGATGCAACCATACCAAACATAATGGCATTGTTACGGCCTTCTTTGCCGGCAGTAGTCATACCCAGTTTATAATCAGTCAGCTGCTTATATAAGTACTCAGCATGCTGGCCGGCAATTTTAGGATAAATATCAACCATGCTGTTACCGTCAGTACCGTGACAAGCAACACAGGTTGTTGCTTTTGCTTTGCCTGCCTCAGCATCACCATCAAAAGCGTGTGCTGTACCGATTAAACCGATTAACAGCGTCAGTGGAAGTACGAGTTTTTTCATTTTATATCCGTCTCTGTCCGCATTAAACCGCCAGCAAACTGGCAACCAAGTGAGTTTATAAGAATTTATTACGCCATTTTACACGAAACTGCCCAAAGTAAAATCCCATCTGTGTTGCAAAAGCTTCTTCCGATCCGCCAGATCCGTTACAATAGCCCAAATTTAACCGCCGGAGCAGGCTGTGTACAAAGCAAAATTCAATTATCAACAAGCTAGTTTTTTAACCAGCGCCCCCGATATTAAGGCATTACCAACAGATAATGGTATTGAGGTCGCTTTTGCTGGTCGCTCTAATGCAGGAAAATCCAGTGCACTTAATACGCTTACCCGGCAAAATAGTTTAGCCAGAACCAGTAAAACACCTGGCCGTACCCAACTGATTAATACTTTTACCTTTGCGGAAAATAAAAGATTGATCGATTTGCCGGGTTACGGTTTTGCAAAAGTGCCACTAGCGGTCAAAGAAAAGTGGCAAAAGTCATTGTCGCAGTATCTGGAAAAGCGGCAGAGTTTGCAGGGTTTGGTCGTGCTGATGGATATTCGTCATCCACTCAAAGATTTAGATCAACAATTAGTACACTGGGCGGTGCAAAGCGATTTACCGGTTCTTATTTTACTGACTAAAGCCGATAAGCTGGGATCCGGTGCCCGTAAAAAAACCTTACTGGAGGTTCGCGAGGCGTCGTTGGCCTTTATGGGAGATGTTACTGTTCATATGTTTAGTTCACTGACCAAGCTGGGTATGGATGAATTCGAGCAGACGTTGGACAACTGGTTTAGCAGTGATAGGAATGAACATAGTACTGTTACCACAGGCTGAATAAAGCAGCGGTCATAAAAAAACCGACACCAGTGGGCGTCGGTTATAGCAATCGGGGAGAAGCTAATAATTCAAATCAACAGGGTGTCCTATCGCTAGGACTGCGGCATTATACAACAAATCCGCGCATTTTGAAGTATTTACTCTAAAATATATTGCTAAATTTCAGGTTTATCGTGGTTTTTTTACCGCTTACTGAATTTCAGATAAAAAAACGCCCCGCTGAAAACAGCGGGGCGGCTAAATAAGCCTACTTTCTATTGCTTACCGAACCTGGCTTTGCCAGTGGCGTAGCGCTGAAAGATAGAACATCTTACCTCTGTACCCTACCCGTCAAATTTTAACCACTCAGTCGACGATTGCAAGTTTTTTATGTAATAAAACTACAAAAAAATGATAAATAGCAGCATTTAACCAATTAATGTAATTTAGTTACCATATTTGCAGGCGGTTTGAGTACGGTCAGTGTGCTTGATCCCAGTTGTCACCACTGCCCGCTTCAGCCAGTAACGGCACCTTCAGACTGGCAGCGCTTTCCATTAATGCAACTAACTCGGTTTGCACCCGCTTTAAGTCACTATCAGGTACTTCAAACACCAGTTCGTCGTGTACCTGCATGATCATTTTCACCTCAGTGGTTTGCTGGCTGTCGAGCCAGCTATCTACTTTAATCATCGCCATTTTTATAATATCGGCAGCGGTACCCTGCATTGGTGCATTGATAGCGGCCCGTTCTGCACCCTTTTGCCGCCCCATATTCCGGGCGTTAATGTCGGGCAAATATAGACGTCGACCAAACAGGGTTTCGACATAGCCAAGTTCATGCGCTTGTTTGCGGGTATCTTCCATATAGCGCAGTACTCCGGGGAAGCGGTCAAAGTAACGATTTACATAGCTTTGGGCGTCGCTGCGGCTGATCCCCAGTTGTTTCGCCAGGCCAAACGCCGACATACCGTAAATTAAGCCAAAGTTAACCGCCTTGGCCTGACGACGTTGTTCACTGCTGACCTCATCCAGAGTGACACCGAATACTTCTGCAGCAGTTGCTTTATGAACATCTAAACCTTTTGCAAAGGCATCCAGTAAGGCTTTATCGCCTGACAGGTGCGCCATTATCCGTAATTCAATCTGTGAATAATCGATGGCCAGTATTTTTTTCCCTGTCGGTGCAATGAAAGCCTGGCGAATGCGGCGACCTTCTTCACTTCGAATGGGAATATTCTGCAGATTTGGCTCGGTAGAGCTTAGCCTTCCAGTGGCGGCGATGGCCTGATGATACGAGGTGTGCACCCGGCCAGTGGTCGGGTTTATCACTTTTGGCAGCTTATCGGTATACGTCGATTTAAGTTTACTTAAACCGCGGTGTTCAGTAATCAATTTAGGAAATTCATATTCAAGCGCCAGTTCTGCCAGCACATCTTCGGCAGTAGACGGGGTGCCGCCCGGGGTTTTTTTCAATACCGGTAAGCCCATCTGGTTAAATAAAATTTCCTGCAGTTGCTTGGGTGAGGCCATGTTAAAGGTCTGGCCTGCCTGTTCGTAAGCCTGCTTTGCCAGTTCATCAATGCGTTCAGCCAACTGCTGGCTTTGCTGAGCCAGCACAGTGCTGTCAATTAGCACGCCATTGCGCTCAATTTTACTTAATACCGTAAGTAACGGCACTTCAATGTCGGTCAGAATTTTTTTCAGACCGGGCTCGGCACTGAGTTGTGGCCACAGTTTCAAATGTAATTGCAGGGTAACGTCGGCATCTTCTGCAGCATAGGGCGCTGCCTGTTCCAGCGCAATCTGGTTAAAGGTAAGTTGTTTAGCACCTTTACCGGCAATGTCTTCAAAACTGATGTTATTATGCCCCAGATACTTTAGCGCCAGGCTATCCATATCATGCCGGCTGGCGACCGAATTAAACACATACGACTCCAGCATGGTATCAAAGCAGATGCCTTGCAGAGATATGTCATATCGTGCCAGCACGCTGCTGTCGTATTTAAGATTCTGGCCCACTTTTGCTCTGTTATTATCTTGCAGCCAGGGCTTCAATGCCGCTAACACCTCGTCTCGGTCCAGTTGCTCAGGCGCACCAACATAGTCATGCGCCAACGGTAAATACCAGGCCCGGCCTGGAGCGACCGCAAAAGACATCCCGACCAGTTCGGCCTGCATATAATCCAGACTGGTGGTTTCGGTATCAAAAGCGGTGAGTTCAGCTTTGTCTATTGTCTCCAGCAATGTTGCAAATTGCTGCTGATTGAGAATAGTTTGATACTGGCTGCGATCTAAGGTCGGTGGTACAGCCGCAGGTTCCAGCATTTCTGCTGCTGGCTTTGAGTCACCGGTTGAAGGTGTCTGCGTCGGGTTATCCTGCAGTATCTCCGAGAGCCAACGTTTAAATTCGCAAAGCTTATACAACTCAGCAAGTTGTTTACTATCTGCTGGTTCAATCGCCAGATCATCCAGCTGACAATTCAATGCCACATCAGTTTTTATCGTGGCCAACTGATACGATAATTCCAGCTGCTGTTTGTGCTCTGCCAGTTTCGCGGCCATCGTTTTGGCGCCACGAAAGTTAAGTTCAGCAACTTTATCCAGCTGCTGGTAAATTTTTTCAATCGATCCCAGCCCTTGCAACAGGGCTGCTGCCGTCTTTTCACCAACGCCAGGCAGGCCGGGAATGTTATCTACTTTGTCGCCCATTAATGCCAGATAATCGATTATTGCTTCGGGGCCTACGCCAAATTTGCTCACCACTGACTCCGGATCCAGCAGGGTATTGGTCATGGTATTAATTAGGGTAACGTGTGCATCCACCAGTTGCGCCATATCTTTATCGCCGGTAGAGATCAGGGTATGGCGGCCTGCTAAACTGGCTTGTCTAGCTAAGGTACCAATAACATCATCGGCTTCTACACCACTGATGCACAATAGTGGCAGGCCCATGGCCTGCACGATTTGATGTATCGGTTCAATCTGGCTACGCAAGTCGTCTGGCATTGGCGGGCGGTTAGCTTTGTATTCACTGTACATCTCGTTGCGAAAAGTTGGACCTTTAGCATCAAAAATCACTGCCATATGGCTGGGGTTATATTGACGTAACAAGCTTTTCAGCATGTTGACCACGCCATAAATAGCACCCGTAGCGTCTCCGCGGGAATTGGTTAAATGTGGCGGAGAATGATAGGCGCGAAAGAGGTAAGAAGAACCATCAACTAAAATCAACGGATTCTTTGGAATATAGACCATGGTTAAGCTGTCCTCTGGAAATTTTTTATAGCATGCCACAGCCAACGGGTGACAGCCAGAATTGCCGCAATAAGCAAAGTTGAATTTTAACGGATAAGCTGTGGATAACTTTGTGCAAAACTAATAGAAATGCACCACGCATTTAAAAAAATGATGGGTAAGAATGGTGTTTAACTGCTTGATTTATATAGTAACTGAGGGGGAAATCGCGAACGCCCTTGTTATTATTATTTTTACATCCACTTTGTGGAAAAACTTTCTACGAGGTCTGAGGGAGCTTGGCAACTTAATCATTCCCTGACTGAGTAGGTCGAATAGACTACCACAAACCAGGCCGAAGCATAGTAGTTGTTTTAAATAATTTCGCTATTAAAGGTTAGCTGTTAAAGAAGCTAAAAGCATAAAGCAAGTGTGGCAAGGCTTAGCGGGGTTCGACAATGGAAAAACCTTTGTTGATCCCGCGAGATTATTTTACCGTAATCTACCTTGACCCGAATCGATTAATTAATCAGCAGTCCGGATCGGCATTGCAGTCTTTTAATTGCATTAGCTTGCAGGCTATAATGCCAGCAATATGAAACTGCTTTGAGCTATGGGAAATATTTAATGAAGAAACTAACTTTTGCGCTGGCCACAATGCTGCTGGCGGTTGGTGCGACCGCCAGCACTGACAACAACGAAGAATTAGCCAAGCGCATTGCGCCGGTGGGTCAGGTGTATATAGCGGGTCAGCAAGCCGAGGTGGCGGCCGCTGCTAGTGGCCCGCGTTCTGGCGAGCAAGTATATAATGGTGCCTGTATTGCGTGTCATGGTACGGGAGCGTTAGATGCACCTAAGCCAGGTAGCGACAGCTGGAAACCACGAATTGCTCAGGGTTTTGATGTGATGTTAAAACACTCTCTGGAAGGTTTTAACAACATGCCGGCGATGGGCACTTGTGCCACCTGCAGTGAAGATGAAATTGCCGCTGCTATCCGGTTTATGACCGACGGCGTGTAATATAGTTAACGTTTTAAGCTGACAAAGCCGTGCCAAGCACGGCTTTGTTTTTAAAAAAGGCACGGTTTAGTACATGTTTAACCGTTGACTGCTTCCATGTGGTGAAACTTTGTGCATAATAAGAGTTATTGTCAATCCAGTAGAAGCAGAGCAGAAATACGTTGAAGCTAAACGGATCACAACTCCAACTGATAAAAGCCAAAGCCCGTCGGTTAACTACCCTGATCAGCCGCTATAAGCAGGCTTATATTATTCAGGGAGCACTATTAAAGCTGTCTGAACTGGCAAGTACCATCAGTGATATGCGGGAGTTTTATCCGGCTATCCATAAAATGGTTTCAGAGCTGCTACATGCTGAAAATTTTTATGTTGTGCTTTACGATACAAGTAACGAGCAATACCAGCTTCAATATTTTTCTGACGAAAAAGACCAGCAATATATCAAGCAAGTGCCATCAACGGCTTTTTCCAGCGGCCTGACCGGCTATGTAACCAAAACAGGCAAGCCCTTATTGTGTGACAAAGATGAATTTGATGCCATGGTCGCTAACGGCGATATTCGGGCGCAGGGTTCTGAGTGTACTCACTGGATGGGCATACCGTTGTGGCGGGATGAACAGCTAATCGGTGTCATGGCAATTCAAACCTATGATAGTGATTACCGTTATGGCGATGAAGAGCTGGCGATGTTCCTCAGCATTGGCGGCCATACCGTTACTGCGCTGGATCGGGTGAAAAGCCGTGAATTACTGGAGTTGACTGTACAGGAACGAACGCAGCAATTGCAGCTTATCAATAAGTCGTTACAGAAAGAAATTAAAGAGCGCACCAACGCCGAACGATTGCAGGCTGCCTTGTATGAAATTTCTGAACTGACGGCTAGCAGTCGTGATATGCAAAGCTTTTATAAAGCCATGCATAAAGTACTGTCTGGATTAATGTCGGCAGATAACTGTTATATCGCATTACTTAATAGCGATCAGACTAAACTGACGTTTCCGTTTTATCTTGATCAGTATTCACCACCAGCGCGGGAACGGCCGATTAGCCGCGGTTTCACTGAATATGTTATCCGGTGTGCTGAAGCGCGTTTAATTAACACCGATGCTGCTGAACAGTTAGCAGCAGAAGGTGAGATCCGCCGGGGTATGGCAAACCCTATGCAGCGTGCGAGACTCTCTTCATGCTGGCTAGGCGCACCCTTGCTGATAGACCAACGGGTTATCGGGGTTATTGCGGTGCAATCGTATGACAATGCCTACGATTACACAGAGCAGGAGCTGAGTGTGTTGCGCTTTGTCTCGCAGCATATCGGTGTTGCTATTCAGCGCAAACTGGCAGCAGAAAAACAAAGGCAGCATCAGGAAGAGCTTGAACGTAAAGTTTTTGAAAGCACCCGCGAGCTGCGTCAGACCAATTTATTTCTGCGGTTACAGGTAGAGGAACGGAAAAAAGCAGAGCAAAAGTTGTTTTACGAAGCCAATCACGACCTGTTGACCAGCCTGGCGAACCGTCAGATGTTTTTGGAACAGTTAAAGCGCCAGTTTGCGCTTTACAAACGGCAACCGGAAGTAGGAATGGCACTGCTTTTTCTTGATCTGGACCGTTTTAAACTTATTAATGACACGCTGGGGCACCATATTGGTGACGCCTTTCTGATAGAAACCAGTAAACGAATTTTAAGTGCGGTACGGGAGCACGATTTGGCGGCCCGGCTTGGCGGTGATGAATTTGTCGTCTTGTTACAGAACTTGCAGGGCGAGCATGACGCTGAGGATGTAGCACAGCGGATTATTGAAAAAGTACGCGAGCCTTATTATCTGGAAGGTCAGCAGGTAAATTCCGGGGTCAGTATTGGTATTGCGTTAATGCAAGCCGAGTACAGTAACGGCGAGCAGTTGTTACGAGATGCAGATGCCGCGATGTACCACGCCAAGGCACTGGGCCGTGGCCGTTATGCGATATTTCAGGACAAGATGCGCGATCAGATGCTGCGTGCACTCGGCGCCGACTAAATTATCGCCTGATGTGCCTGCCGATTATTGCCGCACTAAAATAGTGAAAATTACTCTTTTTTCAACATCTGGCGCAGTCGCTCCAAATGGGCCTGGCCGGTCTGTTGCCGTTGCTGTTCGGTTTTGACTGGCGCAGTCTGCTGCCACTCCAGATCGTCCTGCGGTAATTCGTGCAAAAAGCGGCTCGGTTCAGGTCGTATTACTTCACCGTACTGGCGACGTTCTTTGGCATAGGTGAAAATTAATTCGCGCTGTGCCCGGGTGACGCCTACGTAAGCCAGCCGTCTCTCTTCTTCCACGTTCTCTTCATCAATACTGCTCTGATGCGGCAACAAACCTTCTTCCATGCCCACCATAAACACATAAGGAAACTCCAGGCCCTTAGAAGCATGCAGGGTTAGCAACTGCACCTGATCGGCATTATCTTCCTGTTGCTGGCGCTCCATCATATCGCGCAGGGTAAGCCGGGTAACGACTTCCGGCAGAGTCATGGCTTCGTGTTCGTCATCGCCTTCCAGCATGGTGCTGATCCAGCGATACAGCTCATTTACGTTTTTCAGCGCCATCTCTGCCGCCTTAGGGCTGTTGCTGGTTTCAAACAACCAGGCTTCATAATGGCTTTGCCGGATTAAATCACGCACCGCTTCTGCCGGATCAGCACGTTTAGCGTTATCGGCTACCTGGTTAATCCAGTTAGCAAACTGCTGCACGGCTTGCTGAGCCCGAGCCGACAAGTGCATGGATAGTTCCATATCGCAGCAGGCGGCGAATAAGCTGATATGTTTTTCATTGGCCAGATTGCCCACTTGCTGCAGCGTCGCTGCGCCAATTTCACGCCGTGGCACATTGATAATTCGAAGCAGGGCATTGTCGTCATCCTGGTTGACCAATAGCCGCAGGTAGGCCATGACATCTTTAATTTCGCTGCGGGCAAAAAACGAGGTGCCACCGGAAATTTTATACGGAATGCGGTTGGTCATCAGCGCCTTTTCAAACACCCGGGCCTGATGGTTACCCCGGTATAACAGGGCATAATCACGATACTCGCTGCGATTAATAAAGCGGTGAGAAATAATTTCGGCTACCACTTTCTCTGCTTCATCTTCCTCATGCTTGCAGGGCAGTACCCTTAATGGCACGCCGTAACTATTCTGGCTAAACAGCTTTTTTTCAAATTCATGCGGGTTATTGGCAATCAGAATATTGGCCGCTTTTAAAATCCGCTCGGCCGAGCGGTAATTCTGCTCCAGCTTAATCACATTTAAATTCGGAAAATCTGTTTTAAGTAGCACCAGATTCTGCGGCCGGGCACCGCGCCAGGAGTAGATAGACTGGTCATCGTCGCCCACCACGGTAAAGCGCTGGCGCTCACCTACCAGTGCTTTAACCAGTTCATACTGGCTGGTATTGGTATCCTGATATTCATCGACCAGCAAATACTGAATTTTCTGCTGCCACTTTTGTCGTACTTCCATATTGTGCTGAAACAACAAGGTTGGGATCAGAATTAAATCATCAAAATCCAGCGCGTTATAGGCTTTAAGCTGGTTGCTGTACTGCTGGTAATAGTTGGCAAAATTAATGCTTTGCGCATCGCTGGCGTGTTTTATCGCCAGAGCCGGCAGGGTTAAGTCATTTTTCCAGCCGGAAATTTTACTTTGCAGCGCTTTTAATAAGTCTTTGTCACCCTGAAACTCATTGGCCGTCAGCTCTTTTAACAACGCCATGCTGTCCTGATCATCAAACAGGCTGAAGCTGGGTTTATAACCAATATGGCGGTATTCCTTTTTGATGATCTCCAAACCCAGGGTATGAAAGGTAGAAATGGTCAGGCCGCGGGTGGCGGTTTTCGGTAGCTGCGCCTGAATACGCTCACGCATTTCCCGGGCGGCTTTATTGGTAAAGGTCACCGCGGCAATATGCCGGGCAGGTAACTGACATTGCTCAATTAAGTAAGCGATTTTATTAATAATAACCCGGGTTTTACCGCTGCCTGCGCCGGCAAGTACCAGGCAGGGGCCAGCAATAAATTTGACTGCGGCATTTTGTTGCGAATTTAACTGCATAACCTATACCTTGACCCGGGGCCGGCATTGTAACCAAAATATGCGGCAAATAGCATTCGCGTTCTGGATTTATCTCCGTAGAATAGGCTAAAACCCCAGCGAAACCGAATAAATGGAGTCAGTTATGTTAGATCCAAAGAAAATTGAAGATATTGCTAAGCAAATTGGCAATGCGCTGCCACCACAAATAAAGCAGTTTGCTGATGATACTGAGGCCAAAGTTAAGCAGGTATTGCAGCAAAAGCTGGCCAATCTGGACTTTGTCAGTCGGGAAGAGTTTGACGTGCAACGCCAGGTATTACTGCGTACCCGGGAAAAAGTTGAACAGCTGGAGCTGCAGGTTTCGGCCTTACTGGCCCAGAACGTAACTGCCGACCCGCAAACAGATTTACCCACGGCGGATCAGCAGTAAAAACTGCTGTACAGGGCGATAGCGGCTGACGCTCTCGCCCGACTTTCTTCGATTGTGCGTGACTGGGTATTATGGCAAATCAAACAACAGTGCTTCGCTAGGTTTAGCCGCGTGCAGTAGCAACACGCTTTCAGCACTGATCACTAGTCCATCACCCGGTTGCATAATCTGGTCACCCACCGTTAGCTCGCCACTGATCAGCTGCAAATAGCCATTACGGCCGGCAATCTGGTAGCTAAGCTGCTCGTTAATACTCAAGCTTAGCCGTAGCAGTTGGGCTTGCTGTTTTAGTACTAAACTGCCGTCACGGCCATCGGCTGAAGCAATCAGGGTTAAGCCAGCCTTTTCGGCAAAATGCTTTTGCTGATAACCAGGCGCACCGCCTTGCTGGTCTGGCATTATCCAGATTTGCAAAAAACGCAGATCTTCACTCTGGCTGGCGTTATATTCCGAGTGATACACACCGCTACCGGCACTCATTAACTGAAATTCACCGGCCGGCAGTACTTTTTCGTTACCGGCGGAGTCTTTATGAACAATGGCCCCTTGCAGCACCAGGGTAATAATCTCCATATCGCGGTGGCCGTGGGTATCAAAACCTGCACCGGGGGCTACCCAGTCATCGTTAATGACGCGCAGCGCTGAAAATCCCATATGCGCCGGGTCGTAATAGCTGCCAAAGGAAAAACTATGGTGGCTTTTCAGCCAGCCAAAACTCGCTTTGCCACGTTCTTCAGCTTTGCGTAGGGTAATCATTCGCTGCTCCTTTTTGCCAAATAATTTGGATGCTGATTATTAAACCATTTAGATACGTAATTAAGAGAAAGGCATGGTGGCTGGCATACTGACTTCACCGGCTTCAAGGATCACATCCCTGTGCCCCTTCAGCCTGCGCAGTATCCTTGCTGCTGTTACGTCAGCATACCAGCCACCATGCAGTCAGGTTCAGCGGCTAAGTTTGCCAGATAGCAGATTATCGATTGAAAACTTGCCTGCGCCACTAAACAATAGCGAGACACTGGCTGCTAATAGTGCCAGCCCAAATTCGTAACCATTATTGGCCATAAACAAGCCATTCTGGAAATGTACGGCAAATATCGCAACCAGCATGGCTACCGACAAGGCTGCTGCGGCCGGCCGGGTTAACAGGCCAATCACCAGAGCAAGACCACCGAAAAACTCAGCTGCGCCGGCTAACAAGGCCATTAGCATGCCCGGGCTTAAACCAATGCTGTCCATCCAGCCGGCGGTGCCTTCTAGACCATAGCCGCCAAACCAGCCAAATAATTTCTGGGCACCGTGCGCGGCAAAAATAATACCTACCGGAATACGTAGTGCCAGGGCTGACCAGCCAGCGTCTGTTGCAGTCAGTTTTTTAATCAATGTTTTCATAAATCACCTGTCAAAATATTTATTGGTTGAGTAAGGTTTGGTTATTCACTCGACCGCAAACAACCTGTCGATGAGTTAAAGATATCGCTATACTGAGCTTAGAAAAAGCGGAGCTTTTCGTATTATTAGTTCAAATATTTTGAATTAATGTTGCTGGGATTGGTGCTGGCGGCCTATCCTGCCACCATTGGCTTAATGCAGGCAGATTTTACTATGCAGCAACTGATTAATTTAGATGCACTAAGGGCACTGGACGCTATTGAGCGCAAAGGCAGTTTTGCGGCGGCGGCCGACGCGTTGCATAAGGTGCCCTCTGCGCTTAGTTACACTATGTCTCAGCTGGAGCAAAATCTGGGGGTAAGCTTATTTGATCGCAGTAAACAAAAAGCCCGCTTAACCCCTGCCGGCCAGTTATTGCTGCAGCAGGGCCGCGAGTTGCTCAAAGCGGCCGATCAATTGCAAAAAGCGGTGCAGCAATTGGACAGTGGCTGGGAGGCTGAGCTTACGCTTGCGCTGGACAGCGTAGTGCCGGCCGAGCCGGTTTTTGCGTTAATCAGCCAGTTTTTGCAGCTGGGTAAGTTAACCCGCTTGGCACTGCGCCAGGAGGTGATGGCGGGTGGCTGGGAAGCACTACACACCGGCCGGGCCGATATTGCTATAGGCGTGCCGGCTACCCAGCATAGTGGGGCTTACCATTTGCAGCTGCTGGGTGAAGTGGAGTTTGTGTTTGCTGTAGCGCCGCACCACCCGCTGGCTGAACGTGACAAAGTGATTACGCTGGCTGACGTGCAGCAGGAAACCGCCATTATTGTTGCCGACTCGGCCATCGACAGCCAAAAGCTGTCCAGTGGCCTGTTCGATACCCGGCAAAAAGTAGTGGTGGCTAATCTGGCACAAAAAATTAGTGCTCAGCAGCAAGGCTTAGGGGTCGGTTTTTTACCCCGCCACCTGGTGCAACAGCAGTTAGCACGAGGTGAGTTGATTGCTAAACAGCACAGTATTCCGCGCGACAGTGCTAAGTTATACCTGGCCTGGCATAAACAACAGCAAGGCAATGCACTTAGCTGGTTTTGCCAGCAGTTATGCAACTATCCGTGGCAGCAGGTTTTTAGTCCAAGTTAATTATTGCTCGGTCGTTTTGGCTGTGTCGAATCGTCCGTAGCGTTCCCGGTTTCAGTGATATCTGTCATGGTCGGTTCAGTACGGGGCGCACTGTCTGTCGCTGCTGGAAAAGTCGGTTTATGATCTTCGACCCACTCGTCATCCTGGCGCGGGTCCAGTTGGGCAAGGGATGCACCAGAGGCTGCCGGTACCGCCACATAGACACTTAAATTCTCGTTGGCAATGCGCTCAGCGGTTAAGGCGTAACCACCCAAAATCAGCGCAGCGACGGCTAACACCGTGAAAAATAAACCGCCGGATAAACCTAACACCGCACCCAGCAACAACGGTGCTAAAAAAGAGCCTATGCCATAGGCAAACAATAAGCTGCGACTTACTTCAACCAGATCTTTACCATGGTCTAAACGGTCATTGGCCCGGGCCACGCTCAGCGGATAAATACTGAACAGGCTGGTGCCAAGTAAAAAACCCAGCAGGTAAAATAACCAGGTTTGGGTTGCCAGCAGCGCCAGCAACAGACAAATTACAGCACTGAATAAGCCTGCCCACGCCAGTAATTTGCGCCTGCCATAGCGATCAGACAAGGTGCCGACAGGCCACTGCGCCAACAAACCACCTAATATTGAAATGGCCATAAAGGACGCCACTACCGACTGCTGTCCGTAAGTATTCAGCACAAACACCGGCACCATGGTGTAAAAGCCCCCAACAAAAAAACCGCCAATAACACTGCCTACCAGCGCTAATGGCGCAATATGTAATACCCTGGGTAAGCTGTAGCGCTCAAACGGTTTTAATACGGGTTGGCTGATACGGGTAATCGCGACTAAAAACAGTGACGCCAGCACCAGTACTGAGCCCAGCACAAATACTACATGTGATGCCACATCCAAACCTAAAATCAGCTGGCCCACTGCCGTGGCCATAAAAAACACCACTGTATACACCGCCAGCACGCGGCCGCGGTCTGCCGAGCTGCTCTTTTCGTTCAGCCAGCTTTCCAGCACAATTAATAAGGCATAAAACGCAAAGCCGGACAGCAGCCTGAGGCCAGCCCAAAGCCAGGGATCATAATGTAAGGTATGGCCTAAAAAGGCCATGACCATCAGTGCAGAAAATGCAGAGAAACTGCGGGCATGCCCTACCGTTACAATCAATTTCTGACTAAAAACGGCTGCCAGCAGGGCCCCCAGAAAAAACGCCGAGTTAATAACACCGATGGCCATTTCTGACAGACCGGCCTGTTTTAAATACAGACCGATATAGGTCATCAGCATGCCATAGCCGGTCGCCAGAAAGGCAATGGAAATAAATAACGACGAAATGGGTAACAACGCTTGCTTTAAAAACACAGCTTTCTCATTTTTAATAAAACAATGGCTTAACCATAGTTTCTGATAGTCTGCCAGGCAAGAAGAGATATCAGACGCTGATCAGTGCGCACTGTCATCAAAAATTTGTTCAATCGCCAAACCAAAGATCCTGGCGGCACGAAACGCCAGCGGTAAACTGGGATCAAATTTGCCCGTTTCTATGGCATTGATGGTTTGGCGCGACACATCAAGTGCTTTTGCCAGATCCGATTGGGTCCAGTTGCGTTCTGCCCGCAACACTTTTAGCCGGTTCTTCATTGATATTTCCGAAAATTAAGTACCAAACTGACAAAATATGAAATGCCCATAACAAATAAAATGTTAGAAGGGCTCGGTGTCGACTCGAGTAAGCGGGCGGGTTCTAATAAGCCATAAATAGCCCCAAATACCACACTAACCCCAAGCGAAATAGCCATCGCATTCAGGTGCATTTGGCGTTGCAGTTCATCTAAACCGTCCAGATGTTTTTTATTAGTAATAATCATCCGATAACCAAGAAAAACGTTAACAGCAATAACGCTAAGGCTGATGGTGACGTTAAAGTCCCAGATGAATTTAGGGCCAAACGCTAGTAGCGCTAAAGATACTAGCCATCCCAGGGTCCAAATAAATAATGACTTTGTGGATGCTTTATTACGCTGATCCAAAGTCGTTGATGTCGTGTCGTTCATAATAATACCCCGTAAGTGTTGTTGACTTTAAGTAAAGCCTGCTTGACATGCGAAGAGTAGATCAAATGGATTGGGGTGTCAAGCAAGCTTGTCATTGTGTAAAGCTTTATGGATAAATAGGCGTTGATTCGGTCATTACAAAGCCAGCGATGTTAAGGGTCAGATCCAAGTTGCGATATTAAGGGTCAGATCCAATTTGTAATGACCTTATTGACCGAAACCACTATGACCGCAACGCCAGTTCAGCGGCGCTGCGGGCGTGAATGCTGGTGGTATCAAACAGGGGCGCGACAGAGTCCTGTTGGGATACCAGCAAAGAAATTTCAGTGCAGCCGAGAATAATGGCTTCGGCACCTTGCGCCACAAGTTGCGAGATGATCTGGTGATATTGCGCTCTGGATTCTGGCAGCACCTTGCCTAGACAAAGCTCGTTATAAATTATCTGGTGCACCTGCTCGCGTGCTTGTTCATCGGGCACAAGCACATTCAGGTCGTGCTGCGCTGTTAGCCGGTCTTTGTAAAATGGCTGCTCCATGGTGAATTTGGTGCCTAACAGACCAACCGTTTTATAACCGGCAGCTTTTACCGCTGTAGCAGTGGCATCGGCAATATGCAGTAGTGGCAGTGTTGTCGCATCCTCGATAGCCGTTACTACTTTGTGCATAGTATTAGTACACAGAACAATAAAATCGGCACCGGCGGCGCCAAGGCTTTTGGCGGCTTCTGCCAGTAACTGGCCGGCAGCCTGCCAGTCACCAGCGCGTTGCATCTGCTCAATTTCGGCGAAATTAACGCTATACAGAATAACTTTAGCCGAGTGCAGACCACCAAGCTGCTGTTTCACTGTTTCATTTATTATGCGGTAGTAAGGAATGGTCGACTCCCAACTCATACCGCCCAGCAAGCCAATTGTTTTCATGGTAGTTGCCTTAAAAATAGAATAGCCAGCACCTAAAGAAGGTTAAATTGTAAATTGGTTGATAGCCAACTAATGTTAATTTTTAATTAACAATATATTTATCTTTTGGTATCTCTGCATTATCCTAATGGCTTCAAAAAGCAAAGGAATAAGTCATGGTAAAGGTACATATCTGGTTAAGGGATGAACAACATATTGGCCACGCAGCTCTTACTATAAGAGATGTTTACGTTAGCTTCTGGCCCGATGGTGATGCTGGCAAAAAAGACTTAAAAATAAAAACCAGCCACCCGGGTTCATATGTCGAGACGTTAGCACAAGATATCATTAATGAGGGAGGTCGCAAGCCCATTACAGTTGATATAGCCAACCTGAATGAGGTTGCGATGCTGCACTATGTAAACTATTTACAAAATAACGTACCGCGCTATCAACTTGCCCGGCATAATTGTTCGCATTTAGTTGTAGATATACTGCAAAAAGGCGCTAGTAAAAAGCCGACATTCAAACCTAACGCAGCAGAGTATGCTAAAGTCGGTCGTATATTGGGTTACGGTATATGGACTCCGGCAAACGTAATGCGCTATGCAAACGAATTGAAATCAGCATGAAGATTATCTACCACGAAAAATACAACATTGATGTCGGCATTTTTAAATTTCTGCATCCGTTTGATGGTTGTAAGTTTCGCAAGGTGCGCGCAGCACTGTATGATGCAGATGTTGTTGCACCTGACGCTGCTATTTCGGAATCGGCCATTCTTGGCTCAGTAAATGAACTGCTAAAAATACAGCTGAAAGATAAAGCGGCATTATGCCGGGCGCTTGAAATTCCTAAAATTCCGTTTTTGTCATTTTCGTGGCTGGACAGTCGCATCCTTGAGCCTATGCGTTGGGGCGTTGCTGGCACATTAGCGGCCAGCCGATTAGCATTGACTGGCACCGATGCCTGGAATCTGGCTGGTGGTTATCACCATGCCAGCCCACATAAGATGGAAGGTTTTTGTATATATAACGATATTGGCATTTGCTATCAGCAGTTGCTGGCAAGTGGCGAGCTAACGGCTACTGACCGAATTCTGATTATTGATATCGATGCTCATCATGGTAACGGCAATGCACGCACCTTTGACGACAACAAGTACACCACCCTGCTCGATGTGTATAACCAGGATATTTATCCCAATACACCGGTCAGCCGGCAGCGGGTCGATATCCAGGTACCTTTGCCCACTGGCACCGGCAGCGATTTATATTTGAATAAACTAGGCGGCGCGCTGGAATTGCTTACCGGGGGTTATAAACTGGCCTTTGTAGTAGCCGGTACCGATGTCCTGGCAACCGATCCGCTGGGTAGCTTAAAGCTTAGCATTGCCGATGTCGCCCAAAGCCATAAGCTGGTGTATCAGCGCTTAAAAGCGCTAAATATCCCAACGGTATTTTTAGGTGGCGGTGGCTATGGCAAAGATAGCGCAGCGGCAATAGTGGCAGGGATTAAAGCGATAGCTGTGGATAGAAATAAAGCTTAGTTTTTACAATTATCACTAACATCACTAACATCACTAACATTAATAACATTACTAACATTACTAACATCACTATGGAGCTGGAGATGATCGAATATCAGGAACGACTCGGTATGATTTATGGTGTATTCAGCCTTATTTTGATAATCGGTATGCCGGTGTTGATTAACCGTTTACTAAATATTAGCTATCCCAAAGCCATTTTTATGATATTTGCCAGTTGTCTGATTTTTATGGCGCTTGATCAATTAATTCACCGTCTGCTTTTCGACATTACCATTGAGATTGACCCGTTAAATAATGCAATTGAGGTGCTGGTACCGATTTATGCTTTTGCAATTGCTTTAGTATTAGATTTTATCGCGATGTCGTTGCAAAAGATCAAAAAACGGAAACAGGTTAGCTGATTGCTATTCTGCCAGCGATGTTAAGGGTCAGATCCAATTTGGATGTTAAGGGTCAGATCCAATTTGTAATGACCTTATTGACCGAAACCACTATGACCGCAACGCCAGTTCAGCGGCGCTGCAGGCATGGATGCTGGTGGTATCAAACAGGGGCGCGACAGAGTCCTGCTGGGATACCAGCAAAGAAATTTCAGTGCAGCCGTGAATAATAGCCTCGGCACCCTGGTCGATAAGCTGGCCAATGATCTGGCGATACTGTTCTCTTGACTCTGGCAGCACCTTGCCCAGACACAGCTCGCTGCATCTGCTCAATTTCGGCAAAATTAACGCTGTATAGAATAACTTTAGCCGAGTGCAGGCCACCAAGCTGCTGTTTCACCGTTTCATTTATTATGCGGTAGTAAGGAATGGTCGACTGCCAACTCATACCGCCCAGCAAGCCAATTGTTTTCATGGTAGTTGCCTTAAAATTAGCAAAGCCAGCACTGCCCTGGCTTTTCTTTTTTAACACTAATTAGTCAGCCTGTGGCAATACCGCCTTGGTAAGTAACCAATGGTTATCATTACGCTGAAATAACGCGAGATGACTCTTCGATTGAAATAATATCAAATTATCGTGTTGGCTTACTTTCGTATCAGGGTCGAATGGTGAAATCATTGCGTCAAAGTGGCGCAACAACTCCTGCTCAAGTCTAGTTTCATACTCAGACCCGAGCTTGTAATTAGCAATGAACTCACTGAAATCAGCCATGCTCATCGCATCTGTTACGGTATATTGATTTATGAATTCGTAGTGCTCACATTCAGAAAATATAACCGTGGTCTCTCCGTCAAAGGCAGCCTTTTCGGTGCATATTTCAGAAGGAACGATGTTGTTAATTAATTTTTTTTCAATCTCCACTCCGTTACAAGCAAATACTGACAGTGCCAACGAAACAGGAAACAAAATCTTCTTTAACATAAATTAACCTGCTCTTTTTATCCGTTGAACCATCTTAGCTTCTAGTTTCACCCGCCACATATCAAAACTTAGCTGATCCATCATAATGGCTTCAATGGGAGTGAATACGTCAGTCATAGTTTTTAGCGATTCGATCTAAATAAAAAAGCCAGCATTATGCTGGCTTTCGCTCCAAACACACCCTGGCAGGTTATACCAATACTGACTGGCGAAGCATGTCATACAGGCGACGTTCCTGAATGGCTTCTTCACCATCACTTTGCATAATTTGCTTAGCGGTATCCAGCGCTTGTTGCTTATTAAACATTAAGTCGCTTTTTAACCCGGTTATATAGCTTTCTACTTTATTAGAGCTGATGGCCTGACGTACATCGGCCATGGCCTGGCTTTGTATAGCGGTAATGCTGTTCACGCCGGTCCAGTCTAAACTGTCGGCAATGTCATCTACCAGCTCCTGCTCGTTTAAGCGTATTTTGCCGTCAACGCGGTACATTAAAATAGCCAGCTTCAGTAATGCTTCATTAAAACTTTGTTGAGTCGCCATAAATTACTCCTTTGGCTGCGGCCTTATTTCGCACCCGGCCGGGCTATTTTCAGTATTTCAGTCAGGCCCGCAACGGCGCCGCCGATATTAGCTAGTTCGGCAGGTACGATCATGGTGTTGTTGGTTTTGGCCAGATTACCAAACTCTTTTACATATTGCTCGGCTACCCGCAGGCTTACTGCTTCCGAACCACCCGGGTGGTTAATGGCCTCGGCTATCTGGCGGATACCTTCGGCGGTAGCGATGGCAATCAGTTCTATTTCGCGGGCGCGACCTTCGGCTTCGTTGATCTGACGCATCTTGTCACCTTCTGACAGGTTAATAACCTCCTGCTTCTGGCCTTCAGACACGTTAATCATCGCCTGACGTTCACCTTCTGATTTAGCAATGGCCGCCCGACGTTCCCGCTCTGCACGCATTTGCTGTTCTAACGCATCTTTAATGCTAAGCGGTAATTCGATGTCAGAGATTTCATAACGCAGCACTTTAATGCCCCACGGCGAGGCCGCTTCATCCAGTGCTTTTACTACTTCTTCGTTAATTTTAGCCCGCTCTTCAAAGGTTTTATCTAAGTCAGTCTGACCAATAACTGACCGCATAGTAGTTTGTGCCAGTTGCGAAGACGCATAGCGATAGTCATTGATGCCGTAACTGGCTTTGTGCGGGTCTACCACCTGTAAATACAGCACGCCGTTAATGCCTACCTGAATGTTGTCACGGGTAACACAGGTTTGGCGCTCTACGTCTATGACTTCTTCTTTTAAACTGTGGGTGTAAGCTACCTTGTCGATAAACGGGATAAGAATATGAAAGCCAGAGTCGAGGGTGCGTGAGTATTTACCCAGGCGTTCAATTACAAAGTTAGATTTCTGCGGTACTACCCGGGCAGTTTTTATAATGGTAATCACTACCGCTATCGCAAAGCCCAGCGTCAGTACCGTTTGAATATCAAATTCTTCCATTTTCAGTTTTTCCTTTATAACTAATTATCAAACCGGCTGCTGCGCCGACACAATTAAATGAATGCCTTCATTGGCAATTACCCAGGCGACTTCGCCCGCTTTTAATGCCTCGTTAGAGCGAGCGTCCCATTGTACGCCGTTTAATACTACACGGCCTGCGCCCTGGGTAAAATCATTGAGCACAATAACCCGGTTGCCGATATCGTCTTTCAGC
The DNA here is from genome assembly GCA_002364615.1 of Arsukibacterium sp. UBA3155. Taxonomy (GTDB): domain Bacteria; phylum Pseudomonadota; class Gammaproteobacteria; order Enterobacterales; family Alteromonadaceae; genus Alishewanella. The sequence continues at coordinate 170,569 of DEYP01000019.1, forward strand.
CGACTTGGTTGCTCACCACTGTCAGCGACATAACCGGTAAACCAGCGCTTAAAATGACCACGGGCTAAAAGCAATAATGCCAGGCTGACGATACCGAAAACAAGGTATTGCATGGTGGCAGATTCTATCCAGCCCAGCTGCAATAATATGCCAACGACAATAGCGCCTATCCCCAGAAATACGGCAACAATACTGGTCGCCAGCAGTTCTGACAGAATTAATAGCACGCCAACGATGATCCAGATCATTGCGATACTCATAGCTTTATCCTGTAGAAGAAATTGAGCCACAAACAGTACCTGATGTTAGATAAAAGGGTCAATCAATTTAATAGCTTGCTACTGTTTCATTTGTAATAAACTATGACGGTGGTAGAGGTTTACAATTAACAACAGAAGCAGGGTTATGGCCGAGCGGAAAATATATGAATTACTGATCAATGAAGAAGATGCCCGGGCGTGTAAGGATATACCGGACAATGCCTGTACCAAAGTACCTAAAAACTTTGTCTTGTTGCTGCTTAGCCAGCTACTGCTCAGTCTGGGTGATTTATTAACCAGTCCCAAAACCGTATTAACCTGGCTGATGAGTGTTGTGGGTGCGCCAGCGGCAATGGTGGCCTGGCTGGTGCCCATTCGCGAATCTGGTTCAATGTTACCGCAATTACTGATCGGTGCCTGGGTGCGGCGCTATGCGGTGCGCAAAACATTCTGGATTGCCGGCAGTATCGTCCAGGGTAGCTGTGTGCTGGCAATGGCTCTGGCGGTCAGCCAGTGGCAGGGCGTTCTGGCCGGCCTGGCAATTATTGGTTTGCTGGTATTATTTAGCCTGGGCCGTGGTTTATGTTCAGTGGCCATGAAAGACGTAAAGGGCAAAACAGTACCCAAAGGCCAGCGCGGCCAGTTAACCGGCATTGCCGGTACCGTATCTGGTGTGCTGACACTATTGGTATCATTTTGGTTGCTGCGCCAGGAGCCAGACAATTTGTTAGTTTATGTGGTGCTACTCGTTGCCGCCGGTTTGTTATGGTTCAGCGCTGCAGCGCTTTTCAGCCAGGTGCAGGAGCAACCTGGTGAGACCGATGGTGGTGCTAATGCGCTGCAGCAGGCCTGGCAGAATCTGGGTTTAATGCGAACGGACACGCAGTTTCGGCAGTTTGTTATCTGCCGTGGTTTATTGTTAGGATCGGCGCTGGTTTCTCCCTTTCTGGTGCTGCTGGCTCAGCAACAGCATAGCAATGGCCAGACTCTGGCCTGGTTTTTAATTTGCACCAGTTTAGCCAGTGCGCTCAGTGCCGTCTTCTGGGGCAGGCTGGCCGATCGCAGTAGCCGTCAGGTGATTATTATTGCTGCCGCTCTGGCGCTGACAGGCTGCGCGGTGCTGGCGGTCTTGCAAATGGTAGTTGGCGAACTGCCATTATATGGTTATCTGCTGCTGTTTTTGCTGTTAAGTGTTGGTCATGCCGGAGTGCGAGTGGGGCGCAAAACGTATTTGCTCGATATGGCATCGGGCAATAAGCGTACCGATTATGTCTCAGTCAGTAATTCGCTTATCGGCGTATTGTTGTTAGTGGTGGGCGGCCTTAGCAGCTTGCTGGCCTGGTGGTCTTTATCCGCAGTGCTGTGGTTTTTTGCCGCCAGCTGTCTGGCGGGTTTACTGTATGCCCTGAAATTACCTGAAGTATCCAAATCTAGTTGAATAACGGTTAGCCGCTATTCAGGTAAAGAAACTGGCAAACATGGCTTGCCAGCTTCTTAGCCATGCTAGACCGCCGCCATTTTTTTGCGGGCGAAAAGCTGCTGTTCCAGACTTTTGCCTTTGCTTAGCTGTTTGTACTGCCAGCCATTAGCGGCCAGACATTGCAACAACCTGATATCGAAATCATCTACCACCTGAGATTGGTAGCTAAGCTGATATTCATGGTTACGCCCTGCTGTGACTTCTTTTACACCCGCTAATTGCCGCAGCTGCTGACACACTTCTTCACTATCGACAACAGCGTTACCTGGCCCGGCAGCAAGTTGCAGGCTTAAATGCGCGGTACTCTCATTGGGTTGAGCATGATGTTGCTGCAGCTGGCCATCTTGTAAATACAATACCTTGTTACACAGTCGCTCCAGCTCGAAAATATTATGTGAGCTAATTAAAAAGCTGGTGTGCTGGCTTAAATCGCTAATAAGCTCACGAATATGCAGTGCATTGGCCGGATCGAGCCCGGCGGTCGGCTCGTCCAGCAAAATAAGTGCTGGCGAGCCGATAAACGCCTGTGCCATACAGGCCCGTTTGCGCATGCCGTGGCTAAGTGCGCCGGCTTTGGTGTGATAGTGTGACCCAAGGTCAACCAGTGCCAGCACCCGCTCGGTTTCGGCCCGTGCTGCGCGGGCGGTTAAACCCTGCAACTGACCGTAAAAACAAAGCTGCTCCCCAATACTAAAAGCCGGGTCCAGCTGAGCATCCTGCGGCAAAGCTGATACGTTGCCAAATAAGGCCTGACTGCCAGGTTGCTGTCCAAGCAGCTGCATGCTGCCGCTGTCGGCTTTAATATAACCACATAGCAAGCTGAACAAGGTCGTTTTACCCGCGCCGTTCTGGCCAATTAATGCCACGGTTTCGCCTGTATTAATTTCAAAGCTGATATTGTTCAGTACTTTATGCCGGCCATAGCTTTTTGTTAACTGACTTACTTTAATTATTGGATTGTTCATTACAGCGCCCTCCGGCTTAAAATTTGCTGGGCAATTAACAGAAATACGGCCGTTTGTGCCAGCGGTAGTGCTGCCAGTTGCAGGCTTTGCCAGCCCTGAGCCGGAATAAGCTGCCATATTTGCGCGCCTGGCATATATTCCAGTAAAAACGCCGTGTCGGGCTGATGATAAATAAGCCAGCTGAGCAATCCAAATGCTACCCCCAGGCTTACAATTGCCAGGCTTAGAGCCAGTCTTGAGGAGCGGGCCCAGGCTGAGAAAACCGTCATTAAAGCAGTAAAAGGCATTAATACGATCAGCAGGTGGCAGCTTATCAGCAAAGCGGCCTCAATAGCCTGCCAGCTGATGCCACCTTGTCGAACTGCGCTGATAGCCAGGGTTGCCGTCAGTGATAACAGAATTAAACACAGCTGTACGATTAACTGGCCACAGAAACGGCCCAGTACAATGGCGGTGCGGCTGCTGCGCAGGCTGATAAAGCGCAAGGTACCGCGAGCGGCATCGCTGGACAGTTGATTCGCGGTAAACACCAGGCTTAGAAAGGGCAGTAAGATTAGACTCAGCATCCAGTACAGCGTCAGCTCTGGTGCCGGCCAGTTCAGCAGTTGATGCAGACCAAGCATGCCAAAGGCCGCCGTTAAGGACTTCTGAAAATTCGGTTCCTGCAGTATTTCGCTGGCCGGGGCAATGGCGTAACGCAACAGGAAAAACCAGACCACGGCAGTGGCCGCCAGGGTCATCAGGCCGCGGCGGGTCAGCCACAACCGGGACAGTTCGACCTGGCTAAACAGCCGGATCTGACGCAGTAACATTATCATTGGCATAAATACTTCCTTTTATTGTTTTCTTTGTTTTTCTATCCGTGATTTTGCACAAAGAGTGCCATGTTTTAAATTGTTATATATCATGGGGTTGAATAATAAAAGTGTGCGTGAACGCGCGGCTTCGTGTAATAATGGCCAAAAAAGTGGTTTTTTTCACCACTTTTCATCATGTTGTTAACCCGTTGTCAGCTATCAAACAGTTAACGGTTTAACCCTGGTTAAGGTGCTGATCCAACGCCTGAATAAAACTCAGAATGGTTTCACTTACCTGCAGGTAAAAGTCAGTGTCGACTTTATCGGCTGTATCCCGCACCGAATGATAATCTTCATGATCAGCCACCCCGAAATAAATAAAGGGAACCTGCTGTTGAAAAAATACGCCATGGTCTGAGCTCAAGGTCCAGTCCTGCGTGTTGCCAGCCTGGTACCAGGGCCGGTCGTGGCCGGCGATAATTTTTACCGAACTTTGCTGTTGCAGCGTCTGTAACAGTGGCGTTAGCCAGGGTTGCTGATAACTGCCTACGGCAAATAGTAATTGATTCGTGTCGCGGCTGAGCATATCCATATTGACGTTAAACGCCAGCTGCTCTGGTTGCAACAACTGATGCTCAAACAACGCGACCGCTCCCTGTAAGCCTCCTTCCTCGGCATCCAGCGCCACAAATAACAACGGGTGAGCAATCGGCTGTTGCCGAAAATACCGCGCCAGCTCCAGCAAGGTAGCAACACCAGAGGCATTGTCATCGGCACCGGCAAACAGCTCACCATCATGGCTACCCAGATGATCATAATGCGCCGTTAGTACTATGGGTTTTAAAGCCGGATTAGTACCGGGTAATAAACCCAGCACATTTGCGGCGTTTTCCGCTGCTGGCACGGTGGCGCTTTTGCCCGCTATCCAGCGGCTGAATACAAAATGCTCTGCCACGCTAAAAGGTTGTAAATAGCCATCAGTGCCTGCGCTCTGCAAGCCAATATCGGCAAATTGTTGGGCCAGCCAGTTGCGGGCAGCAATACCGCCGTCGGTGCCAGGCTTACGCCCTTGCCGGTCGGGGTGAGCCAGCCAGTTCAGATCTGCCAGCATCCGTTGCGGGTTTAAGCGGTTTTGCGGTGCAGCGGGTCTGGCATTGGCAACTAACTGGGCCAGCCGCTCGCTTTCCTGTTGGGTAAGTTGTTGCTGCCACGCCGGCCAGGCCAGGGTGTATAACAAAATAGCGGCAATAACTAACGCCGCCGCGCCCGCCAGGTATAGTCTTTTCACAACAGACATTAACATTCCTTACTGCTTTTTAAATTGCAGCCAGCTTAACAAATAACAGCCTGCTGCCGATGCAAAAAAATCACTCTGACCCATTTTAATGTGCGAATGCCTGTAGTAGCAGGTTCAGTTGTGGGTGTAACAGCTCACGTTGGGTAGTAATAATGTAAAAGTTTTCGTAAATCTGTGGCAGCGCCAGGTACTTATACAAGCGGCCGCTTTGCAATTCGTCTTTTACCACCACCTCCGGAATCACGGCCAGCGCGCCGCTGTCGCGGGCCAGCAAGCGCAGCATCGCCATATCGTCGGCCTCGGCGATTATGTCAGGTTGCAACTGGTATTGTGCTGCCAGGGCATCAAAGGCGGTGCGCACCGGGCTTTGCACCGGCGGTAACACCCAGCGTTGTCTTGTGTAGTCGTTGAGCTTATCACCGGCATGCTTGCCGGGCGGGCCAATCACGGCGACAGGTTGTCTGGCCAGTAAGCGGCATTGCCATAACTGGTTATCGTTGCCCTGCACGGCAATATTCGTTAATGCCAAATCGAGCTGATGTTGGGCCAGCGCATTTAACAGCGTGGTCTGGTTCATTGACAACAAACTGTAGCGCGCCTCACTTTTACTCAGTAACGGGGTAATAAAGCTTTCAATAAAGTTTCGTGACATGGTCGCTAAGGTGCCAATCCGGATGGGACTGTGCTGAGGCTGCATGCCCTGCGCCAGCAATTGTTCAAGCTCAGCACCGCGACTGAAAATATCTTCGGCGTATTTAAGAGTCTGGTAGCCACTGTCTGTAAGCACCAGTTTGCGGTTTTCGCGACGGAATAACTGCACCTGCATACTTTGCTCTAACTGCTTTATCTGAGAAGACAACGCAGATTGTGAAATATGCAGGCGCTGGGCGGTTTCCGTCAGGTTTGTGCCACGGGCTACCTGCCAGAAATAATATAGATGATGGTAGTTTAACCGGCTCATGGTTCTCTTTTAGTGAATGATTTGTGTTTTATTATGTATTTTACTTATAGTAGTTTGCTGCACACAATAGCGCCAGTTAATTAAAATTAAAGGTGTGCGATGAATTCGTTATTAACTGTCACTCCATTAAAACTGGTGCTGCTGGCACTGGTAGCCTTGCTGGCTGTGGTTATCTGGCGTTACAGCGCCACAGCCTTGGCCGGTGAGCCGAACAAACTGCGTTTTATGCGGGCTTTAGCGCTGACCCTGACGGCGACGGTGTTTACCCTGCTCAGCAACCATCTGATGTTATTCTGGTTAGGCTGGTGCTGGATCAGTCTTAGCTTGCAACAGTTATTGTTGTTTTATCCTGAACGCCCCCGTGCCCAGCTGGCCGCCCATAAGAAAGCGCTCAGTGCCCGCACTGGTGAACTGTTGCTGGCTCTGGCGTTTATTTTGTTATATGTCGAGTTTAATACTGCAGATATCGGCAACCTTATTAATCAGGCGAGTATTCAGAGTAGCCTTAGCGTTAGCGGCCATCTTGCCGTCGGGTTGCTGGTCATCGTGGCACTGATTAAATGCGCCCAGCTACCGCTGCACGGTTGGCTGATCCAGGTGGTGGAGGCACCCACGCCAGTCTCCGCCTTGTTGCACGCCGGTATTATTAATCTCGGTGGTATTTTACTGCTAATCTTCTCGCCCTTGCTTAGTCTCAGCGCGCCGGCCGCAACGCTACTGCTGGTAGCTGCGCTGACAAGTACTGTGCTGGCGGCCCTGATCATGACTACCCGGATAAGTATTAAGGTGCGCCTGGCATGGTCAACGGTGGCGCAAATGGGTCTGATGCTGGTAGAAATTGCGCTGGGTTTATACACCCTGGCATTACTGCACTTGCTGGCACACTCCTGCTACAAAGCTTACGCCTTTTTGTACAGCGGCAATGCGGTTAACCATTACCTGGCGGCTCAACTGGCCGATCAAATTGAACCGCAAACCCGCCACTGGGTTCTGGCGCTGTTGGCTGCCGCGCTGCTGGTGGCGCTGGCTCATCAGCTACTGCCTCTTTCCAGCCTGAGCAGCGCGGTACTGCTGGTGTTGGCTATTACGGTGCTACTGATGCCATCAATGGCGCGGGCCGATAGTCGCAGGCCATGGCGGGTCATGCTGGCGTTGGCGTATGGCGTCGGATTACTGGCACTTTATCTCAGCGGTAAATATATGTTGCAGCAGATAATGCCAACCGGCAGCGTGTTAGCGCCGTTGGCTGATGTTGTTACCAGCCTGGTATTTTCCGGTCTGTTTGTGATGGCGGTGTTGCTGCGCTACCACAGCCGGCACCGGGCGGTAAACCGGGTATTTATCTGGTTGAACGCCGGTGGATACCTTGATGAGTGGGCGACTAAAGTTACCCTGAAAATTTGGCCTTATCATAGCAAAAAGACAGCGGACATTAGCGCCCTGACTCAGGTGGAGAGCGTAAAATGAGTGCAGTATCGACGACAATGCAGCGCAGCGATTGTGCCTTACAAACACTGGTTGCCAAGGCAGCCAGTCAAATTGCTCCGGCATGGCCACTGGATCAGATGATCGCAGTAAATCCGTGGTGGCCCAAGCGTCAGCAGCATTTTGCCTCGGTCTGTGCTGAGCAGCAGCTGCTTGCCGGAACCAGTTGTCTGATGAGTGCCCAGTGGTATTTAGCACAGTGGCAGCATCAAATAACACCCATGCACCTGCAGCAGGCATTGCAGCAAGCAGAATTAACCATGACCCTTGATCAGGCCGTCACCGCGCTGGCCCAGCCTCAGGAGTTGCGCCGCTGGCAATCACTGGCACAGCTGATGTCAGAACAGACCCCAGCGCAGCGAACCTTACCCTGGCCGCAACTGATACAGCAGCAGTTAAGCCAGTTTATGGGGTTGTATTATCAGTATCCTGAGCGCTTTAGTGTAAAAGCTGACAGCCCAGATCACGCCTACCAAAGCTGGTTATCGGTGGTCTGCCATGATAAAGGCCTGCAGGTACTTACCGGAATTAATTTAACCTCATTATTTGCCACTGTGCCTGCACAGCCCTCATTGTTACTGCAACAGCTTAGCCCCTGGCTGCAAATCTGGTGCCCGGATGAGCAGGCAAAACTGGCTTATTTGGAAAACCTGCTGCAAAGCTTGTCTGGCTGGGCGGGTTGGCAGGCATGGCTTGACTGGCAGCAGCAACTGGCTGGGCGGCAGGGGCATGAGGCCGTATGCCAGTTACTTTACATGCTACTGGGCTGGGACTGGGTATTATGGCAACACAGTATGCGCGATGCGGGTTGTCATGAGCGCTTAAGCACCGCCTTAACACGGCAGAGCACACAGTATACTGCCATGATGCTTAACACGCAGGCTCAGCATAGTATTCGTCAGGTGTGGCAGCGAGCGCTGGAGCTAAGTGTGCAGCAGCCTTTATTGCGCCAACTGCGGCAGTCTGCAAAGGATGTTAGTGCAACCACCAGCAGACCGACGTTGCAGGCCGCGTTTTGTATCGATGTTCGCTCAGAGCCAATGCGCCGGGTATTAGAGCAGCAGGATGCTGGGATCCAGACTCTGGGTTTTGCTGGCTTTTTTGGCCTGCCTATTGCGTACAAAGCCGCAGACAGTAAGTTAAGCCGACCCCAACTCCCCGGCTTACTGGCACCGGCCTTTGAAGTTCGTCAGGTGCGCCCTGAAAACGTCACGCTATTACGCCAGCCTGCACTGGGTTGGAAGCAAAGCTTTGATTTGGCATCATCCAGCCTGGGCATGGTAGAGGCCGCCGGCCCCACTAAACTGCTCAGTCTGATCAAGCGCACTTTTTTTCGCAGCGCCGCACCACACGCCATGAACAGGTATCTGGATGACGGCCAATGGTATCTTTGCAAGGAGCAGCAGCCGCTTACTGTTGCGGAACAAGCCGAGCTTGCAGGTGGTATCTTGTTTGCGATGGGTCTTACTGAAAACCTGGCAACGACCATATTACTGGTGGGGCATGGCAGCACAAGCTGTAATAACCCGCATGCCGCAGCGCTGGATTGTGGTGCCTGTGGTGGCCAGACTGGTGAGGTTAATGTAAAAGTGCTGGCACAGCTGCTCAACAGCAGTGAGGTAAGGGCTGAGCTTAATAGCCAAAACACCGTGCATATCCCCAGTGACACCCGGTTCTACGGAGCGATGCATCACACGACGACCGACACCCTGGAGGTGTTTCAGGCTCCTGCTGAGGCAAACTGGCTTGGTTGGCTAAGCCAGGCCAGTGAGTCAGCCAGGCAGCAACGGGCCAGTCAATTTGCTGGGCCGCCGGTGAGCGCGTCGGCCTTGAGTCGTTTTTTTACGTTGCGAAGCCGCGATTGGGCGCAACTTCGACCGGAATGGGGGCTTGCTAACAATGCAGCGTTTATTGTGGCGCCGCGCTCCCTGACCAAAGATCTGGATTTACAGGGGCGCTGTTTTTTACACGACTATAATCCGGAAAAAGACCCGGAGTTCAGCCTGTTGCACACCATTATGACCGCGCCAATGGTGGTAACTAACTGGATCAATATGCAATATTACGCCTCGGTGGTAGCGCCTGAAAAATACGGCAGTGGTAATAAGTTGCTGCACAATGTGGTTGCCGGCCATATTGGGGTTTTCGAAGGAAATGGTGGTGATTTACGCAACGGTTTAGCCTGGCAGTCGGTGCATGATGGCAGCCAGTTGCGGCATCAGCCTGTGCGTTTAACGGTTGTTATTGCGGCCCCCAAACAGGCTATTGCTAATATAATTCGCCGCTCAGATGACGTTGCGGCGCTGGTAAAAAACCAATGGTTGTGGCTGTATCAGCTGGACCAGGATGGCACCTTGCATCAGTGGCAGCAGGCGGGCTGGCATAAGGTGGTAATGTGACATCGTCTGTTGCTATGTTAACCCGGCACGATAAAGCGCGCTTAATTGCGCCTGCGCTTAGCCAGCTTGGCTGGCAGCTAACTGAGCTGGATAGTTTCGACACGGATACCCTTGGCAGTTTTGCCGGTGAGTATCCGCGTTTTATGACGGCGCAGGAATGCGCGTTTCGTAAAGCCGCCTTGGCTGCTGAATTGTCCGGGCGGGATATTGGCTTGGGTAGTGAGGGGAGCTTTTCTGTCGGGCCGTTTGGAATAGGCACTTACAACCTGGAGCTGATCTGTTGTGTCAATGTGGCAGAAGGTTGGGCAGTAACGGGCCGGTTTTACGGTCCTTCGCTGGCCAGGCAATGGCAGCTTAAGGACGCAGCGGCGTTAGAACAGGCATTAGCGGACGTTGAACCCGGGCAACATTTGTTGCTGCAGCAAGGCCATTATTTAAAAAAAGCCCTTACAGTAGCTCAGGCGCACAATCTGGCGCTACTAAGGCTTGCAAACGGCGATGTTACGCTGAGTTATGACTTGCGCGCTCATTTAAGCCCGCAGCGTCGCTTGCATATTCAACAGGCAGCTGATGATTTAGCCCGGCGTTTGCAAAGCTATTGCCCAGAGTGTTCTACCCCTGGGTTTTGGCCAGATAAAGCCTTACCGGGCTTACCCTGCGAGGCCTGTGGCGTCGCCACCAATCTGACCCGGCACCGTCGGGCGTGTTGTCAACATTGTGGCCATACCACCATTACCCCCGTGGCAGCCCGTCATGCCAGCCAACAATATTGTCAGGAATGTAACCCTTGAATACCATGCTCCTAAGCACAGAATCCGATTCTGATATTAAATTATGTGCTGATTTTCTGCACAATGGTCAGTTGGTCGCTGTGCCAACAGAGACCGTTTATGGCCTGGCAGCAGATGCGACCAACCCTGAGGCAGTTAACGCTATTTTTGCCGCCAAAGGTCGGCCGGCAAACCATCCATTAATCGTCCATGTATCGGATATCGCAGCTATCGGTCAGTGGGCAAAAAATGTCAGTAATACCGCTTTTGCGCTGGCTGATGCCTTTTGGCCTGGCCCGCTTACTTTATTACTGCATAAAGCGGATCACGTCAGTTCAGTCGTTACTGGCGGATTAAATACCATCGGTTTACGAATGCCATCACACCCGGTGCTGCTGTCGCTGCTGCAGCAATATGAACTGACGGTTGCAGCGCCTTCTGCCAATCTTTACAAAAAGCTTAGCCCCACCTCAGCCCGTCAGGTACTGGCAGGGATGCAAGGCAAAATACCCGCAGTGCTGGATGGCGGCGATTGTCAGTACGGCCTGGAATCAACGATTGTTGACCTGACCGGTGACAAGCCGGTTATTGTCCGGTCCGGGCCAGTATCGGCTGCCGACATTGCCGCAGTGCTCGGCGAAGCTGTTGCACAACCCAAGCAACATAGTGTCGCGGTGCCAGGTAATATCGATGCCCACTATCAACCTGATAAAACGTTGTATTGTGCCCACCTGGCGGAGTTAACGATAAAGCTGGACGGATTAAAGCGGCCAGTTGCATTACTTCATTACAGCCATTTCCCTGCTCATCCGATGGTTATTTCCTATCCAATGCCAACAAACGCGGCAATGTATGGGCAGCAGCTGTATCGAACGTTATTTAGGGCAGATCAGTCAGCAGTGGCTGCTATCTGGTGTGAACTGCCTCCAGTCGAGGATGGTTGGAGAGCGATACATGATCGGTTAACCAGAGCCAGTTACACTTAAAATCACTCTGACCCATTTTAATTTAATATAGGTACGCGATAAGACATAAAAAAAGCGCAGGCAAAGCCCCTGCGCTAAAGGTCGTGGTTGGGAGTTACCGGTTAACGGCGAACGCTTAATGCGCCATCGCCCTTTTGAAATAAATCATATTGTTGCATGGCCGGGATCTGCTGCTGGATCCGGGTTTCCAGGGCGTCCAGCTGGGTTACCTGGGCGCAGAGTGCATCGCCACGCTGCTCCAGTGCAGCGGCTTTAATGTCCATTTTAGCTTCCAGGTTTTCACCAAACTTCTCCATTTTTGCACCAAAGGCTTCCATCCGCTGTTCAAAATTACCTTCACCGCTGGTCATCGCCTTGCCCACCAGCATCATAATGCTGCCCATTGATTGGGTAACGGCTTCTTCAATAGCCTGTTCAAATTCAGGGCCAAAGGCCTGGTCGATAGTGTCCAGCCGGCTGCCATACAGGTAGGTATTGTCACCATCCTGTACCACCACCTGATTGGCGGCATCGCTAATTTTGGCGAGTGCCTGTTGCATTGCCGGATAGTCATCCAGCGATTTACCGGTTAGCTCGTTAAGTACCGTGGTTAGCGCCTCGCTGGCCATCAGCAGGGCATCTTCTACCAGTGCAACGGTCGCAACCGTCTGATGACGAATGCCGGCCTGATAGTCACGCAGTAATTCGCGGGTTTCGGTATTCACTTTCACAGTTTTGCCATTAAGGGTTAGCTGACCCTCGTCATTAATTAGCCACAGCGTGTTGCCGCTGTCCTGCAACTGCACACTGTTACTATTAATGACTAAATCTTTATCAAATTCGATATTACAACTTTGATTGCTATGTGCCGCGGCGCTGTTGCTATATACAAGGGCACTCAGGCTAAGGGTGCTGCAAACCACTGCGCTGGCGATAAGAGACATTTTCATTTTGTTAATCCTTGCTGGGTTGTGAAATAAGTTTTCAAATGACAGCTAACTAAGGCAAAGACAATGCCAAAGTATAAGTTATTGTTTTTAATGTCATATTCAATGAGATGAAATTGTATTCAGCGCTGGTGTTAGCGTTTTACGCCATTTATTAGCGAAATTATCAGGCGGCTTGCGTCGTTGGCATCCGTGTTACCTGCACAGCCCGTATTGGCTCGCCGGCTTTGGTTATGCTGTTTTTAATTACTATTTGGAATAACGCAGAGAGATCCATTCTTTTACCGGCATACGTTTGGACGGCTAAAATAACGCTATAAAGTTTATACAGGTGTTTTTATGCTTTTATCATCATTAGTGGCGCAGGCCAGCCCGTTATCAGAGCAGCAGGTACAGCAACTGCAGGGGCTGGTTAGCCAGCTGAACCCTATTCAGCAGGCCTGGGTCAGTGGTTATCTGGCTGCCAGTGCCCAACTGGCTGGTGGCCAGGTAACTGCACCTGCCGTATCTGCAGCGAACAGCGCAACCCTGACCATAGTGTATGGCTCGCAGACGGGTAATGCCCGCCATGTTGCTGATGGGTTGGCGGCATTGGCCAAAGCGAAAAACATAGCCGCTAAAATAGTTGATTTAGCCGATTATAAAAGCAGCCAGCTGAAGAATGAGCAGTACCTGGTGATAGTCACCTCTACGTATGGTGAAGGTGAGCCGCCAGAAAATGCCGTGAGTTTCTATAACTTTTTATTCAGTAAAAAAGCACCGAAAGTGCCGCAACTGAAATTTGCCGTGCTGGGTCTGGGTGATACCAGCTATGAATTTTTCTGTAAAACGGCTGCTGATTTTGACGAGCGGCTGGCCGAATTAGGTGGCCAGCGACTGCAGGCCCGCGCTGACCTGGACGTAGACTACGATGCCGCCGCCACCAGCTGGAATAATGCCCTGATTAGCGTGGTAGAACCGGAATTTGCCAGCGCGCCGTCGGCTGAAGTGATTAACTGGCCGGGGCAGACCAGCGCAGCAGCAAGCCAGTTTAATAAGCAGCAGCCTTTTGCTGCTGAGCTTTATACTAACCAGAAAATAACCGGCCGCGATTCTACTAAAGATGTCCGGCATATTGAAATTTCGCTGGAAGGCTCGGGTTTAACTTATCAGCCAGGCGATGCCCTGGGTTTATATTTTAATAACGACCCGGCGCTGGTCAGCGAATTACTCAGCCTGACCAATCTTGAAGCTGCAGCTGAAGTTAGCCTGGCGAACCAGAGCTTAAGCCTGGCAGTGGCGTTGACTGAACAACTGGAGCTAACCCAGTCGTATCCGGCATTTGTCGATAAATATGCCGCAGCAACCGCCAATGAAGCCCTGGCACAATTAGCGGCAGACAAAGCCGCACTGCGCGCTTATCTGGTCGACCGGCAAATTATTGATATTGTGCGTGAACATCCGGCAACCGGCGGCACCATTACCGCTCAGCAATTGGTTGACGCACTGCGTAAACAGCAACCGCGGCTTTATTCTATTGCCTCATCACAGGCGGAAGTTGAAGACGAGGTGAATTTAACCGTGGCGGTGGTGCGTTACGATGCCTTTGGTCAGCCGCATCTGGGTGGGGCTTCTGGCTTTTTGGCCGAGCGCTTAGCCGAGGGCGATAAAGTACGGGTCTTTGTCGAGCAAAATAACAACTTCCGTTTGCCGGCCAATGACGATACGCCGGTGCTGATGATTGGTCCTGGTACCGGTATAGCACCATTTCGAGCCTTTCTGCAGGAGCGGGATGCCCGCGGTGCCAGCGGTAAAAACTGGCTGGTGTTTGGTAACCCCCATTTTACCCAGGACTTTTTATACCAGACCGAGCTGCAGGGCTATTTAAAGCAAGGCCTGCTAAGCAAGTTGGACGTGGCGTTCAGCCGTGATACCGCAGAAAAAGTGTATGTGCAGGATAAGCTGCGTAAGCATGCCAGTGAAGTCTATCAGTGGCTGGAGCAGGGGGCTCATGTCTATATTTGTGGTGATGCCAACCGTATGGCGAAAGATGTGCATCAGGCCCTGCTGGACATTGTGCAGCAACATGGCAATAAAAGTGCCGAACAAGCCCAGCAGTATTTAGATGAATTACGGGTAGCCAAGCGTTACCAGAAGGATGTGTACTAATGAGCCAATACCCAATTAAACCCGAGCTGCAGGTTAGCGGCAAGTTGTCTGACAACGAGCGTTTAAAAGCTGAAAGCGAGCATTTACGCGGCACCATTAAGCAGGACCTGGGCGACGAAATTACCGGTGGCTTTAACGGTGATAACTTTATGCTGGTGCGTTTTCATGGCATGTACCAGCAGGATGACCGTGATATCCGGGCCGAGCGCGCTGCGCAAAAGCTGGAGCCGTTGCACAACGTCATGCTGCGGGCGCGGATGCCTGGCGGTATTATTACGCCACAGCAATGGCTGGCTATTGACCAGTTTGCTGCTGAAAAAACCATGTATGGCAGCATTCGTTTAACTACCCGTCAGACATTTCAGTTTCATGGTGTGTTAAAGCCGAACATTAAACCGATGCACCAGTTTTTAAACAGCATTGGTATCGATTCGATTGCTACCGCCGGTGACGTTAACCGCAACGTGTTGTGTACCTCAAACCCGGTTGAGTCTGAGCTGCACCAGCAAGCGTATCAGTGGGCTGTGCAGATAAGCGAGCACTTATTGCCGAAGACCCGCGCCTACGCCGAGTTATGGCTGGACGAAGAAAAAGTTGAAACCACTGAAACCGAACCGGTACTGGGTGAAAACTACTTACCGCGTAAGTTTAAAACCACGGTGGTTATCCCGCCGCATAACGATATTGATGTGCATGCCAATGACTTAAACTTTGTGGCGATTGCCGAGCACGGCAAGCTTATTGGCTTTAATGTGCTGGTCGGCGGTGGCCTGGCGATGACCTTTGGCGATAATTCTACCTACCCGCGTAAGGCTGAAGTACTGGGCTTTATTGGCCTGGAGCATACCCTAAAGGTGGCCGAGCATGTGGTCACCGTGCAACGTGATTATGGCGACAGAGTTAACCGCAAAAATGCCAAAACCAAGTACACCATTGACCGGATTGGGGTTGATACTTTTAAAGCCGAAGTGGAGCAGCGGGTGGGTGTGGCTTTTGCACCGGCTAAACCTTTTGAGTTTACCACGCGTGGCGATCGCTTTGGTTGGGTAGACGGCATAGATGGCAAGCAGCACTTAACCTTATTTATCGAAAATGGCCGTGTGCTGGATTTTCCGGGTAAACCGCTTAAAACCGGTTTAGCGGCCATTGCCAAAGTGCACCAGGGCGACTTTCGGATGACCGCGAACCAGAACCTGATTATCGCCGGCGTGCCATCAGAGCAAAAAGCCTTAATTGAGCAGCTGGCGCGTGAACACGGCTTAATAGACGACAGCCACAGTGAGCAGCGCAAAAACTCGATGGCCTGTGTCTCGTTCCCTACCTGCCCACTGGCCATGGCAGAAGCAGAGCGTTATTTACCTGAGCTGGTCAGCAAGGTAGAAGCCTTACTGGCGAAGCACCAGGTGGCTGATGATCACATTGTACTGCGGGTAACCGGCTGCCCGAATGGCTGTGGCCGCGCCATGCTGGCCGAAGTGGGCTTAGTGGGCCGGGCGCCGGGTAAATACAATGTTTATCTGGGCGGCAATCTGGTGGGTACCCGCATTCCCAAGTTGTACCTGGATAATGTCGGCGAAGCGCAAATTCTGGGTGAGCTGGATAACTTAATTGGCCAGTGGGCGGCTGAACGCGATGGTAAAGAATGTTTCGGTGATTTTGTTATTCGCAAAGGCGTGGTGGCTGAAGTGAAAGTATCCAAGACAGACTTTCATGCCTGATACCGTGAACCGTCATTTTAGCCAGGCTGGCACGCCAACGGAGAATACGATGGCAGGAAATAGCATGTACAAAAGTGTCGAAACTGACTATCGGCAGATTTTGCAGCAGGATAGCGCTACCCAGCAAGCCTGGCTGACACACATTAATAATCTGCTGAGCCCGATGAGTGCCAGTGAGCGGGTACACTGGGCGCTGGCTAACTTACCGGCACAGCCGATCCTAAGCTCAAGCTTTGGTATTCAGGCCGCGGTCATGCTGCATTTAATTACGGTGCAGCAGCCAGATATACCAGTAGTATTAACCGATACCGGCTATTTATTTCCGGAAACCTACCAGTTTATTGATCAGCTTACCGAGCTGCTTCGCTTGAATTTACAAGTGTACCGGGCTTCACTGTCGGCCAACTGGCAACTGGCGCGCTATGGCGAGCAGTGGTTAACCGCCGAGGGCACTAAGCAATACAATCAGTTAAATAAAGTCGAGCCGATGCAGCGGGCCCTGCGTGAATTAAACGCTGGCAGCTGGTTTACCGGCTTACGCCGCAGCCAGAGCAGTACCCGGGCAGACAAAGCGATAGTTGAAATAAATCGGGGCGTGGTGAAAATTCAGCCCATTATCGACTGGAGTAACAAAGACGTATTTTACTACTTAAAGCAACATAACCTGCCGTATCACCCGTTATGGGAGCAGGGTTACTTGTCGGTAGGTGACACCCATTCCACGGTTAAATTTGAGCCGGGCATGAGCGAAGAAGATACCCGTTTTAATGGCTTTGGCCGCGAGTGCGGCCTGCATATGGATGGCGATGGCATCTAGTCTGACGGGTTGCAAAAGTGACTTAACGGGGCATAATAGCGGCTATCTTTAAATCGTTATTAACCGGGAATGGTTAACTATATGTTGGATTACGATTTCAGCGTTATCCAGGGCTGGCTGGAGCAACACCCCGATGCCAGTTTTTGGCTGAGTATTGGCCTGTTGCTGCTGGTGGCATGGCTCAGTAACTATGTCGTCAAAAAAGTATTGATCCGCGGCATTTTCAGAGCCTTGCGCGCCAGTGCCTATGGCCAGCATCAGGTTATCCAGCATTCCGCTTTTGTCGCCCGGCTTGCCAATATTGTTCCGGCGTTGATAATTTCAAAGGGTATCACCCTGATTGAGGGCGTGTCAGAAACCGTAGCCACCATTGTGGTTAATGTTTGCAACGCCTTTGTCATCCTGACAATCGCTCTGGCCATTGCTAATATCCTGACGTTGGTTAACCGGGTGTATGAAGAGCGACCAGAGGCCAAAACTAAGCCGATAAAAGGCTATGTGCAAGTCATAAAAATTCTGGTCTACACCGTTGCCATCATTCTGATGATTGCTGCGCTGATAGATCGCTCACCACTAATTTTGCTATCGGGCCTTGGTGCCATGGCAGCCGTGCTGATGTTGATATTTCAGGACACCATTTTATCTTTAGTGGCCAGCGTACAGATTTCCTCGAACGACGTGATCCGGGTAGGCGACTGGGTTGAAATGCCGCAGCTCAATGCTGACGGTGACGTGATTGATATCGCGCTGCATACGGTCAAAATACAAAACTTTGATAAAACCATTACCACCATCCCAACCCGCCGTTTTATGACCGATGCTTTTAAAAACTGGCGCGGCATGCAGCAATCGGGTGGGCGCCGCATTAAACGCAGCCTGATGCTCGACCAGCAAAGCGTCCACTTTTTAGATAGCGACGAGCGCAAACGGTTAAATCGTTTTAGCCTGTTGCAGGATTATCTGGCCGAAAAACAGCAGGAAATTGAAAGCTGGAACAGTGAGCTTGCCGAGCAAGGTAAAGAGCCGGTAAATACCCGACGCATCACCAACATTGGTACCTTCCGGGCTTACGTGCAACGTTATTTAGCCAGCCATCCCGGCGTGCATCAAAAGATGACATTAATGGCCCGTCAACTTGAGCCGGGCTCAAATGGCCTGCCCCTTGAAGTGTACTGCTTTACCAATACCACCGCCTGGCAGGCGTATGAGGGTATTCAATCCGATATTTTTGATCATTTGCTGGCGATTTTACCGGAATTTGGCTTAAGGGTGTATCAGCACCCCAGTGGTATGGATATCCGGGCCATTAAGTTAAGCCAGGCTAACGACTAGCCTTAAGCAAAAACAGTTACCGGGCGCTTGAGAAATCAGCGCCCTGTCCTCATCTCTAGCACTGGTTTGTCACGCAACTGATATAAAAAACCGCGATAATAGCAGCGTCACTCGCCTCTAATTCATAAAAGCGATTAATACTATTAATTTAATTCGTTTTAAAAGTTTAAGCTGGCTGGGTAATATAGCCCCTATTGAGAACGCAGAAATTTACGAACTGTTACTACTAACACATAGTAATAACTTACATTACTAACGAAAAGGAGCAAGACTATGTCTTCAATTATCAATACTAAGATTAAGCCATTCAAAGCCACTGCATTTCATCAGGGCAAATTTGTTCCGGTAACAGAGCAGGATTTAGCGGGAAAGTGGGCAGTAGTATGTTTTTACCCTGCTGACTTCACGTTCGTATGCCCAACTGAATTAGGTGATTTAGCCGATTTCTACGCAAAGTTTCAGGAAATTGGTGTTGAAGTGTATTCAGTATCAACTGACACCCACTTCACTCACAAAGCGTGGCACGATGCGTCTGAGACCATCAAAAAAATCAATTACCCAATGATCGGCGACCCAACCGGTGCCATTACCCGCAACTTTGGCGTAATGATTGAAGAAGACGGCTTAGCACTACGTGGTACCTTCGTAATTAACCCTGAAGGCGAAATCAAAGTCGCTGAAATTCACGACTTAGGTATCGGCCGCTCTGCTGCTGAACTGTTCCGTAAAGTACAGGCTGCCCAGTATGTGGCTAACCATGACGGCGAAGTATGTCCGGCTAAATGGACTCCGGGCGAAGCGACATTAGCGCCTTCACTGGACCTGGTTGGTAAAATCTAAGCAGTGCAACACCCTGCAGTTTACTGCAGCGGGAACTGATCACAGCCCCTCTTAAGAAGCTGTAGCTCAGCTTCCCTCTGCCAGACTACGGTTTGGTAACCGGGCAGGCAGTGTCTGCCCGGTTTATCCCGAATATTATGCTGACGGCCTGCAAATTCAGGCTGAGGCTTTGTTACGCTGATTTTTTATCGTCTTATTTTTTTCTGGAGTTTTTATGTTAGATACTAACCTGAAGCAAACACTTAAAACTTACCTGCAGAACCTGAAAACGGAAGTTGAGCTGGTGGTATCTTTAGACGATAGCGCCAAAGCCAACGAAGTAAAACAACTGGCAACCGAAATTGCCGAACTGTCAGATTTAGTGTCGTTGCGCCGCGACGACACCGCTATGGAGCGCAAGCCTGCCATGCTGGTGCGCTCGGTAGCCAAAGACACCCATATTACCTTTGCCGGTGTGCCACTGGGCCATGAATTTACTT
Source organism: Arsukibacterium sp. UBA3155 (assembly GCA_002364615.1). GTDB lineage: Bacteria > Pseudomonadota > Gammaproteobacteria > Enterobacterales > Alteromonadaceae > Alishewanella. Next base: position 190,229 of record DEYP01000019.1, read on the forward strand.
CCTTAGTGCTGGCTCTGCTGCACTCAGGTGGCCACCCAATTAAGGTTGAGGCAGATACCATTGAGCAAATTCGCCAGTTACCTGGCAGTTTTGCCTTTGAAACCTATATTTCGTTAAGCTGCCAGACCTGTCCGGAAGTGGTGCAGGCGCTGAATATTATGTCAGCCGTCAACCCGAACATTACTAACGTAATGATTGACGGTGCAATGTTCCAGGACGAAGTTGCAACACGCAACGTGATGGCCGTGCCATCCGTGTTCTTAAACGGCGAGTTATTTTCTCAGGGTGCCATTACTCTGGAGAAAATTATCCAGAAAATCGACGTTAACGCCGAAAAACGCCAGGCGCAAGCGCTGAAAAATAAAGCGGATTTCGACGTGTTAGTAGTAGGCGGTGGTCCGGCCGGAGCCTCAGCTGCCGTGTATGCCGCCCGTAAAGGCCTGAATACCGGTATTTTAGCCGAGCGGTTCGGTGGCCAGGTGGCTGACACCGTCGGTATTGAAAACTTTATCTCGGTAAAATACACCGAAGGCCCGAAGCTGGTGAATGCCTTAGAAGCCCATGTGCGGGAATATGAGGTGGATATTATGAATAACCAACGCGCGGTCAAACTAAGCAAGGCCGATAAGGTTGAGCTGGAACTGGCTAATGGCGCAGTATTAAAAAGCAAAACGTTAATTCTGGCGCCGGGTGCGCGCTGGAGAGAAATGAATGTACCGGGTGAGCAGGAATATCGTGGTAAAGGCGTGGCCTATTGCCCGCACTGCGACGGTCCGTTATTTAAAGGCAAAAAAGTAGCGGTGATTGGTGGCGGTAACTCGGGCATTGAAGCGGCTATCGACCTGGCCGGTATTGTTGAGCATGTTACCGTATTGGAATTTGCCGCCACGCTGCGCGCCGATGCGGTACTGGTGAAAAAAGCCAATTCAATGGGCAACATTACCATTATTACCGAAGCGCAAAGTACTGAAGTGACCGGTGATGGTAAGCGGGTCAACGGCATTAATTATACCGACCGGAAAACTGGTGAGTCGCATCATGTTGAACTGGCGGGTATTTTTGTCCAGATTGGCCTGGTACCGAATACTGAATGGTTGCGCGGCGCGCTGGAATTATCGCCACGCGGTGAAATTATTGTCGACGAGCGTGGCCAGACTTCAGTACCTGGCGTGTTTGCCGCCGGTGACGCCACTACCGTACCCTTTAAGCAAATTATTATTGCCATGGGTGCCGGCGCTAATGCCTCGCTGGGTGCGTTTGACTATCTGATCCGCCATTAATATCTGAGCCGGCCTCAATAGCCGGTATCGGCGACACTTTCGCAAAACGGGATACCTCTCTCATCCCTCTTTGGCGGCAACTTTGGTTGCCGCTTTTTTTTACTCGCACTGACGGTCTTCTACTTTCCACACCAGCGGCTCCCAATATTGTGCAGGGTCCGTACGTTCTTCAATATCTGTAATATAGCGACTGGCCAGATGATAGACCTTATTGGGTTCCAGATTTAGTTCCAGTGGTTGGGTAAAGTGTCTGCTACGAATATCGGCCGGGTTTCTTCTGAACCGACCTAAAGGTATGTGCTCCAGTAACTCTATTTTTTGCTTCCCTGCAGCGATTTTGATCACATCAGTATTGCGAAAAGGCTGATCCCGGAAGTCAGTTTCGCCAACCATTCTGATGGTAGCCGGAAAAATTTCCATGCTGGGGGGCGGTGAAAAGAATACGGAAATAAAACTACAGCCCGTGGTCTGGTTAATATTGGTTGTTGTGTTTTGTGGTGCTGGGTTTATCTCTAAGCGCCAGCCTGGGATGGTACGCCGGGTCACCGTGCTGTGTAACTTAATTGCTTTGCCTGCGCGGTTTACCCAGACACTAAAAGGTTTACCTTCTTCAAAATCGTTTAGCAAGGCCAGTACATCTTCAAGGCTGGTTGAATTAACGGCAGCATTATTAATCTGTAATAGTTTGTCGCCTACCACAACCCCTGCTTTGTCAGCATCAGAATCCGGGGTTACCGCCAGTACTATATGTTGCCGGTTCATCACCGCGCCAAAGTGATAATAGTTACGGGCGGGCTGTTCAATGATCAGTGGGCCATCTTCCGCTGATTTACCTGATGTTACTATTGCTGCTTGCACGGCATCAATAATATCCTGCGAAGGTGTGTGTTGCTGCGCAGCTACGCCGATTGTCCAAAGTGCTGCTACAGTGATGCCAAGCCGCGAAACTTTTGTAAGGTTCATAGAGTATAAGTCCGTGGTTGAGGTTCATTAAAGTGTTGACGCTGCACAATTAAACGTTCTACCTGCTCGTAATCGTTAAGCAGAATAGATTGCTGAATTGCCGCATCCAGCTGCTCTAACCGGAAGTTACTGACAGGGCTTGTTTGTGGTTGGTCTATCGCAACTTGCGCGGGTTCGGGCTGGTTGCTATACAGCATGCCACCTATTACGCCTATCATCGCCAGACTAGCGGCGCTGCTTAGCCAGAACGCAGATTTCCCGCGTTTATTACTTAGACGTTGCTGCAGCTGCTGCCACATTAAGTCGTCAGCAGTTTCCTGATGAGCCGCTGTTAAGCGCTGACCCAGCAGCTCACTGAATTGCTGTTGCTTACTCATGATTCGTCCTGCTTAAGTTGAGTTGCTAATTTCAGTAAGGCCCGCCGGTATTGCTGGCGGACATTTTGCTCAGATAGTTGCAGCAATTCGGCCAGTTGCTGGTGGCTGTAACCCTCTACGGCATACAACCACACCAATACCCGCTGCTGTTCAGGCAGTACCGCCATAATGCGTTCAACATCATCCAGCCGGGTTAGCGAGTCTATGGCGCTGTTCCAGCTTTGATCACTAATATTGTCGCTTCCGTCATCGCTCAGCAGCTGTTGCCGGTTGCGTCGACGCAACGTATCCAGCGCTAACCTGACGCTAAGTTGTTTTAGCCAGCCGCCTACCGCCAATGGCTGTTTAATATCTGCCAGACAGTCGAATGCTTTGATAAAAATATCCTGAGTCAGGTCGCGACCATCTTCGGCAGAACCCAGCATGCCAATACATAGACGGAGCACCGGATCAGCAAAGTGACTATAAAACCGCTTTAAAGCGTCTGGCTGGCCGCGCTGGGCTGCTCTAATAATCTCAGGCGCTATTGGTCTACCAAATCCGTTTGCTGACACCGGGTATCCTTGTGTTGTTTAATAATAAGACGTAATAGCGCCAAAAAGTGTGACATGGGAACTGACATTTTTAGGTTAACCGGCTTTTTGCCGTAACGGATGATCGGCCGGTACGCCGAGTTGGTCCAGCATGTTGTGGTTAATTTTTTTGGCGTGCAGAGGCGGGATCACCAGGGTGGTGATTTGGTTTAGTGTGGCCTGAGGTAGTGAAGTTAAAGCTATGGTATCGGCCCGGTGTTGCCAAATAGGTAAGTCGGCGGCTTCATATAAAATAATCTGATGATCCGGCGGGTACCATTGCTGCAGGTGCTGCACCAGAATTTGAATATAACGGCTGTCGCTCTCCAGTCTGGCTAAGCTGAAATCCCCTGCTATAGCCACCTGCCACAGCAGTAAATACCCACTGACATCAACGGTATGTTGATAAAACATAAACTGGCTGGCTTCAAATTGCTGACAGCCTTCTGCCATTGGGTCTATGCCCAGGTCGGCATATAGGCAGGCGTCGGCGCCAATGCCGGCTGCCATTTGCGCCTGGTAGCCCAGGGCTTTTAGCTGACGTATGGCTTCATGCGGTGGCCAGCTGGCGATGCCGGGGTGGCCGTAACAGGCCCAGACAACATTGTTGCCGGTAGTTACCGCTGCAATTACGGCATCCATCATGGCCTGATAGCTTTCAAGCCGTGACTGACCGGCCTGATAAAATGGTTGTAAATCAACTAAGTTGGGGTTTATTTGCTGTAAAAAACCGGCAAGATAATGACTATTGCTGTGAAAAAACACCACGTCGGCTACCGCCAGCTGCTCGCGGGCCAGAATGGTCAACTGGCTGCCGAGGGTAATGCCTAACCCCAGACACATCAAGCTGCCACGGGGTTGCTCAACTAACATCGTTGCCCTGGTTGCCGCTGCTATCGGTCGGCTGATAAACCACAATCCGGTTGCGGCCACCGGTTTTGGCCTGATATAACGCATCGTCAGCTTGCTTTAATAAATTGTCAAAATCTGCGCTACTGCTGGTGGCCACCCCGAAACTGGCAGTGATTTGAATGATCCGGTCATCAACCTCAATATCAAGTTGCTCCAGGCTCTGCCGGCATTGCTCGGCAATTTCTTTTGCGTCGGCGAGGGCACAACCCGGTAAAAACAAGGCAAACTCTTCACCGCCCACCCGCGCTAAAATATCCTGCTGCCGAATCAATACCTGGCAACACTGGGCAATGGTACTTAATACTTTATCACCGGCGGCATGGCCGTATTGATCATTAATTTGTTTAAATAAATCGATATCAAACATGATCAGGCTGTACTCGCCCTGCTGACGACGGTTGGCGAGATGTCTGCTAACCGTTTCGTTAAAATAGCGGCGGTTAAATAAGCGGGTTAAAAAATCGGTGGTGGCCAGCCGGTTCAGGGCCACTCTTTTGCTATTGAGAACATAAATTACCAGCAGTAACAATGCCAACAAAGCGACAGCAAACATCAGAGCTTTTAGTTTTTGTTCCTGTTGTAACTTACTTTCGAGTTGCAGCAACTCATTCGTACTCTCTAATAGCGCGAGTTTATTTTCGCTTTCCATAAAGTCAGCCTGTGCCAGATGGTAGGCGACGCTGCGTTTTTTAAACTCATCAATATAACGAATCAGCGCTACAGAATGTTGGCTATATGCTTTAACAGCAGCTGCGGTATTTCCTGCTTTTTCATGTGTTTGTGCTAGTAGCAGCATCGCTTTATTGGCGGTTTTCGTATCATTTAACGCTATTGTTTGCTGATAAACCTTTTCCAGTAATGCCTCTGCTGCTGCATAGTTCTGCAGATGTAACTCAGCCGACCCCAGGAAAAATTCGGCCTGAATAACTGAATACAAATAGCCGGTTTTTTTAAGTTCAGGCATTACTGACAGCATGTCAGTTTTAACCTGAGCCGGCATTTTATCTAAATCAATTTCAGCGATGTACAGGCTAAGGGTGTGCAGTAATAATGGCTCGTTTGCTGTGATGCAGGCTTGTTGCGCTGTTTTAAATGCTTCATTTGTGTACGTTTGCTTTAACTTTATTGTTGCATGCAATTGTAATGCATAGCCAACACAATAGCTGCGCGGAGATCTGGCAACATCGACGATATTAGACGCATATTCCAGGGCTTTGTCGTAAACATTGGCACTGATATGTAATTGGGTCGCAACAGTATACAAACTAACCTGTAGAGGCTCGCTGTTCAGATAGTTGCCTGCTTTTAGCGCATCAAACAAGAACGAGTATGCCTTACTGAAATCCTTTCTGTGCTCATAAACTGTTGCCAGCAACAAGTTGGCTTTAAGGGTGATTTCCGGGTATTCACTATCTGCTATCTTAGCAGCCCAGCTAATCGCATTTTCCTGTTCGCCCTTAAATGCATAGATATAGGCTTTGAGAAAGGTAAATTGCTCTTTCTGATAAGGAGTCAGAGCCTGGTAATCCAACTCCAGCTGAGCAACGATGTCAGCGGTTTGGGTTGGTGACTGAGTGCGTAATGCTTCTGCCTTGTCCAGCTGTGGTTGAAAAGTGTCAGCTGCACTGAGAGCAGAAAACGCCGCTAACACCAATATCAGCGGTATATACACCCATCCTGTCCGTTGCATCGCGTATCACTTTGCCGGGAAGATAAAAGTAACAGGCTGCACCGGATGTCCTGTTAACTGCTCAACTTTGGCTTTATCGCCCGCCACTACCGCGTCAATTTCATGGCTCTGAAGGCCATATTTTTGCATGGCGGTGGCAGGGTCTTGCTGATATTCCTGTTGCAGTTTTGGGTTGGTGGCTAAATCACTAATAAACTGGCTTAACGTCGACATAGTACATCCTGTTAATTGCTGCGCTGGTTATTATTGAGCATTGTCAGCCCGTTGTTACTGGTAACGGCCGCTACTGCTGCTATTTTGCACTCTAATGTAAGTCAAATAACACTTGCTAACAACAACCCATTATTGAAACTTTTGCATAAGTGGCTTGCCATTAATTCCGTTTGGTTATATCTGAGCGTTATAAGCTATTTTGCGAAATAGGCTTGCAGCGCTATGCTAAGCACTAATATCAGCTGACGATTTCAGCTTGCGGAGCGGCCGTGCAATATCTTCCCTTATTTGTGAAATTAACCGATAAACCAGTGCTGATTGTCGGTGGTGGTTCGGTGGCGCTGCGTAAAGCCGGCACCCTGCTAAGTGCCGGCGCCAGGTTATATGTGGTATCGCCTGAGTTTGCTCCGGAATTTATCGAGTGGCAGCGGCAGGGCAAAGCCGAGCTTGTTCACGGTTATTTCAGCGAGGAGTTGCTCGACGGTAAATTACTGGTCATTGCTGCGACCGACAACGATAACGTTAACGCTGCAGTATTTGATGCCGCGACTGAACGCAATATGCTGGTAAACACCGTGGATGATCAGCCCAAATGCGGTTTTATTTTCCCGTCTATTATTGACCGTAACCCAATTATTATTGCTATATCCAGTTTTGGCACCGCTCCGGTGCTGGCCAGGCGTTTACGCGAAAAGCTGGAAACCTTGTTACCCCAACATTTAGGGCCACTGGCGCAACTTGTTGGTCGTTTTCGGGATCAGGTAAAAGCGAAAATTAAAGGCTTTGCCGCCCGGCGCCAGTTCTGGGAAAAAGTATTTAATTCTGATGTGGTGCGCGAGGTGCAGGCTAATCAGCTGCCGCAGGCAGAACGGCGGCTTACTGAGTTGCTGGCCGAGCCGCAGCAGCTGGACGGTGAAGTGTATGTAGTAGGCGCCGGCCCCGGCGATCCGGAGCTGTTAACCTTAAAAGCATTACAGTTAATGCAGCAAGCCGATGTGGTGGTATATGACTATCTGGTTTCGCCCGAAATTATGCAGTTGGTGCGCCGCGATGCCGAGCTGATCTGTGTGGGTAAAAAAGCCGGTTCGCATTCGGTGGCGCAGCAGGATACCAACCAGATATTGATTGATTTAGCCCTTTCCGGCAAAAAAGTGTGCCGCTTAAAAGGCGGCGACCCCTTTATTTTTGGCCGCGGCGGCGAAGAGATTCAGGCATTGCTGCCGCACAATATTGCCTTTCAGGTAGTGCCGGGAGTCACTGCCGCAGCTGGCTGTGCTGCTTATGCGGGCATTCCGTTAACCCATCGTGACCATGCGCAAAGCGTCCAGTTTGTTACTGGTCATTGCCGGCCCGATGGCAGCGAGCCTGACTGGCGCAGCATGAGTAAGGCTAATCAGACGGTAGTCATTTACATGGGCTTGATGAAAGCCGACCATATTCAGCAGCAGCTGATCAGCGCAGGGCGCTCGGCTGCTACCCCGGTAGCGATCATTGAAAATGGCAGCCGGCTGGAGCAGCGTATTATCACCACACAACTAAGTCAGCTGTCGGCGAAGGTTAGCAGCGAGCAGGTACAATCACCGGCGCTGTTGATCATTGGCGAAGTCGTTAGTTTACAGCAGCAGTTGCATTGGTTTGGTAAGCGGCCACAGCCTGCAGTATTTGCCCAGCCGTTAACCCGGCTGCGTTAATTCTGATACACTCGCAGCACAAAATATATTGCAGCAACTACTCTCTCAAACCTTTCAAGGACGACACCATGACCGCAACCTTATTACCAGCCATTATTAAGATTGCCGAACAGGCGGGCGAGGCCATTCTGGTTATTTATGGCCGCGGCCAGGCCGATTTTAATATTAGCGCTAAAAGCGACGACTCACCGCTGACGGCAGCTGATTTAGCGGCGCATCGGCTGATTGTCGCTGAGCTTGCCAGACTTACCCCAGACATACCTATTTTATCGGAAGAAGCGGCCGACATTAGCTGGGAAATCCGTAAAAACTGGCAGCGCTACTGGCTGGTGGACCCGCTGGATGGCACCAAAGAATTTATAAAACGTAATGGCGAGTTCACCGTAAATATTGCGCTGATAGACAACGGCGAACCGGTATTGGGCGTAGTACATGCACCGGTACTGGAGAAAACCTATTATGCTGCCAAAGGTGAAGGGGCTTTTTTAAAGCAGCAAGCCAGCATTAGCTCAATTCAGGCGAATAAAGCCAGCAGTAAACAGCTGGTAAAAGTGGTGGGCAGCCGCAGTCATCCCAGCCCCGATTTAGCAGGCTACCTGGCCCGGTTTAAGGCGCATGAAATGGTGCCGGTTGGCAGCTCATTAAAGTTTTGTTTAGTCGCCGATGGTAGCGCCGATGTGTACCCGCGTTTTGGCCCCACTATGGCCTGGGATACCGGTGCCGGCCATATTGTTGCCACTGAAGCCGGCGCCACCGTCAGCTTTGATGGTATCAGCAGCAAGGTATATCAGCGCGAGCAACTACTGAATCCGAATTTTATGGTATCAGCGCTACGCGACTAATCCGCGTCAGTGCGGTACACTAGCCACCTAATTTACAGGTGACTAGTGCTATGCGTTTAGATAAATATATTTGTGATTGTACCGGCCTGACCCGCAGCCAGGCCGGCAAAGTGATCCGCCAAAAGCTGGTCAGTATTAATGGCGAAGTGGTGAAACAGGCGGCAGTGCAGGTAAGCGACAGCGATTCAGTGGTGATGGACGGCCAGCCGCTGGCCATTATTGGTTTACGTTACATCATGCTGCACAAACCGGCCGGGTTTCTCTGCGCCAATGACGACCCCGAACACCCCATTGTGTTTAACTTACTGGATGAGCCCTTAGTTGAACGCCTGCATACCGTTGGCCGCCTTGATTTAGACACTACCGGTTTATTACTGCTAACCGATGATGGCAAGTGGTCGCATCGCATTAGCTCCCCCAAGCATCATATTGCCAAAACCTACCGGGTATGGACTGCCGACCCGATAAGTGATGATGCCGCCAGCCTGTTTGCCGAGGGCGTAATGCTACGCGGCGAAAAAGACCCGACCTTGCCGGCGGAACTGGAATTAGTGGCCGAGCGCGAAGCGCTGCTGACTATTCATGAAGGCCGTTACCACCAGGTAAAACGGATGTTCGCGGCTATTGGCAATAAAGTAGAGCAACTACACAGGGAAAAAATCGGTGGTTTGCAGTTACCGGCAGATTTGGCAGAGGGTGAGTATCGGGCGCTTACTGAAGCTGAGATGTTAAAATTAACAAAGTAATAATTGCCGGTTCGCTTTGCTGAAATGATTTTTCAAAGTAGGTAAAAATTTGTTGAGTTTTTCCATTTTCTAAACTAATTTCTGATAGCAACTTGAGTTGCATTAAATAATAAAAAATATGGAGATTGTATGAAGTTATCGTTAGTTGCTGCGGTTTCAGCTGTTGTGGTGTCGTTAGTTGCGGTAATACCAGCTGCGCAAGCTCAGCAAAAAGTAAACCCATGGAAACAATGTGGTATTGGTGCAATGATTTTTGATGATAACGGTGCTGCAGCTGCTATCTCTAATATTATCTGGGATTTAGGTACTACTGCTGTATCTTCTAACATAAGTTCACAAGATTCTTGTGAAGGTGTTAACGTTGCTGCTGCTCAATTTATTAATGACAGCATCATTAATATTGAAGAAGAAACAGTAATCGGTCAGGGTGAAAATCTGACAGCTATGTTAAATATTATGGGTTGTGAAGTGTCTGCGCATCAAGCCATTATTAGTGCTGTGCGTTCAGAGTTAGATCTTTCTGCGGCAGATAACAACGCTAAAGCTGAAGCATATTATCTACAACTAGAAGGTAAAACTTCAGGCCAGTTCTTTGCTCAGTGCCAGGTTATCTAATTTGCTTTAGTTAGTATTTGCAAACCCGCCTAAAAGCGGGTTTTCTTTAATATGGCTGCAGTTATGTGGTTTTTAACCCGTAAATTTATACTCTTACTTTTACTGTTTACCAGTAATGCTGTTATAGCTGAGCCTGCTGACACGTTACATAAAGTAGCCAACTCGGCTTATTGGCGAGCCCTGTTGCACTTTCCGGTTGATAAATCTGAAAGCGAAATTATTGATACTGGATTTTTTCTGGCTACAAATGGTGCTACCGATCCCATGGCAGAGTTGCTGGCAACATTGGATCAACTTATCAAGCCATCTGAAGACGACGTAAACAGTCATGCGCAATGCCGCTTTATAGCCCGGTATCATTGGTTAAAACAGCAAGTCCCGGAGTTGCTGGTTGGAGCACCGCCTATAAGCTGTCCCCTGTTTGATAAGTGGACTGATCAACAACAGATAAACTCGGTCAGTGCAGTTTTCGCCAGTGGATACCTTGGTAATCCGGCTTCTTTTTATGGCCATATCCTGTTAAAACTGAATAGTAGCAACACAAACAAAAGCATTCTTCAACAACAAAGCCTTAACTTTGGTGCGGCGGTGCCCGATGCAGAGAATCCGCTTGTTTACATCGTTAAAGGTTTATTTGGTGGGTATGATGCGGTTTTTTCGCATGGTTTATTTTACAAAAATGTACTGACATATGGTGAGGCTGAACTAAGAGATCTGTGGGAATATAAACTAGAGTTAACACCAGAACAGGTCCAAAAGTTGGTTTTCCATGCCTGGGAGTTAATAGGGCGAGACTATCAGTATTTTTTTCTACAGCAAAATTGCGCTTATCGTATGGCGGAGTTGTTAGAGTTGGTTATTGATACTGAGTTGATTAGTAAACACCAACCCTGGGCAATGCCCATTACCGTATTCCATCGTTTGGCTCAGGCGAAACAGGATAACCGAGCCATTGTCGGCGACATCATTCATCATCCATCGCGACAGCAGCGCTTTCATCGACGTTACACCGAACTTAACGATGCTCAGCGTCAGATTATTAAGACGATTATTGATGCTGATTTTTCAGTTGACGTTGCTGGATATAACCAACTTACTGCCGCGCAGCAAAGTGCATCGCTTGAAATGCTATTTGATTATCTGGAGTTTCTGCGCATCAATAAACAGCCCCTATTCTCTGAGTCGGCTAAGCAACGGTTGTTGCAGGCGAGATTAAGACTGCCGGCGTCAACGACCCGTGACACAAAACCCTCTGACTTTGCGCCGCCGCATCGCGGTACACTGCCTTCTATGTTTCAGCTTAGTGGCGTTAAGGCCGATAACAATGTAGCGCAGATACGGTTCCGGGCAACCTATTATGATTTACTGACTTCAGACACCGGGCGTGCAGCATATAGCGCTCTGTCAATGTTCGACCTGACGTTGCGCTATGATGACGGGTTGCGTGTACAGCGATTTGAACTACTAAATATTGAAAATATGAACCTGAGTGCAACTGGACTGCCTGGCGATGGTGGTTATGCATGGAAATTGAACCTGGCATATGCGCCACAGCATTTGGCCTGCGACAATTGCCAGGCATCGCAGTTAAATGCCGGTATCGGTAAAGCCCGATTGTGGCGGCCGGGCGTTCTTACCTATGCATTGCTAGATGGCAGCATACATTCCAATACTGCAAATAGTGGTATGGTATCTATTCAGCCAAGGCTGGGCATGTTGGCGGACATTGCTCCTTGGTGGCGTATGCAAGTTGAGGTTGGCAGGAGGTACCATTTTGACGCAGATGGCCGCCACTTCAATTGGTATACATGGCAGCATAGGTTGGGCGCTCAGCCTAACTGGGATATTCGTTTTGGTATTCAGCGCCAGCAAGCAACAGAGTTTACTTTGGCTTATAGTCGCTATTGGTAAGCTTGAGGATTACGATAACTGACCAAACTCAACTAGCTTATTCAAGTAGCCTGTAAACCCTACAAAATTTATTTTGCTCCCTTCTTCTAAAAGATTATTTATTCCGGTAAAGTTGCGCTAACAAAATTTCAGGTTGTTTTTACATCAACCTGAAATTTTTTGCGTGTTGCACAATAACTATTGTGTGTAGTTGAATATGATGGTCGGCATGGAACGCTAGCCCCGCTTGTTGGCAGCTTTGTATGTGCTGGTCATAATGAGGACCTCATGAAAAAAATAATAATACCTGTACTGCTGATTGCACTTACTGCATGCACATCTGCTACTCGCGAAACGGTCAATAAAGTCCCAGATACTAAACCTGTCATCAGCAAAACTCTGGCTCAACCAGAGGCCATGTCGTTAAAGCGGGTGGTAGCCATTGCTCGTTTTTCGGATGAAACCAAGCGTGGAAACGCCTTTCTGGTTGACCAGAATGCAGATCGTTTAGGGAAGCAAGCGTCTGACATTCTTGCTGCGCGCTTAACTGAAACCAACAAATTTATTATGTTAGAGCGTGCTGACTTAGACAAGGTTATTGCCGAGCAAAATTTTGCGGGCAATGCGGTGCAGGCAGTAGGTTCAGATTACCTTATTGTTGGCTCAGTATCTGAGTTTGGCCGCTCCAGCACCAGTGAAGTTGGCGTATTTAGCCGCAACCGGATTCAGAGTGCAACGGCGACCGTCAATGTCAGGTTAGTTAATACTAAAACAGGCCAGGTGTTGTATTCCGAAGAAGCCACCGGCGAAGCCCGGGTAGAAGCGAACACTGTGGTCGGCATTGGAGAAAGAGCCGCCTATGACACCGCGATAAACGATAAAGCATTGTCTGCCGCAATTTCTAAGCTGGTAAGTAACATTGCAGAGAACTTGCTGGATGCCCCCTGGCAAGCTTATTTAATTAGTCAGCAAGGTTCTAATTACCTGATGACCGGTGGTAAATCTCAGGGCATTAGTCTAAACGATACGTTTGAAGTACAAACGGCTGGAGAGCAAATTAAAAATCCGCAAACCGGTTTTCTTATTACTCTGCCAGGCAGTACCGTTGCTACGGTGAAAGTTATCGGTTTCGTTGGTGAGGGCGAGAATGAGCTGTCGATTTGCCAGCTGGTTACCGGCAATATTGCTGAGCTTGAGTTACAGAAGCTGGTAGTTCGTGAAAAAGGAAAAGCGTAAAAATGAAAAATATCTTATTGATTACATTTGTATTTATGCTATCTGCTTGTAGTGCTGGCTACAGCTCGTCAACTCAGGTAGATGATAAAGCGTATTTGCAGCTGGCCGGTGACTTTTCTAACACTGTATTAATTATTAACGACCAGCAACCCATCATGCTTGATAGTGGTGAGGTGAATACCTTTAAACTTAATGGTGAAAAGGTAGCGAAGTTTGATCTGCCTACCGGCTCCCATACTGTAGAAGTACTGCGCAATAACACCACTGTGGTCAAGCGTAAAATCTATGTTTCTAATGGCAATACTTTTGAAGTGAGAATTCCATGAACCTGATAAAAAAAGCAGCCATTATCGTCGTGGCATTAGGTCTGACGGCATGCCAGGCCACAAACTCAATATATTATTGGGGTGATTATTCTGATTCAGCCTATAAATTAAAAAATACGCCAACAGATGAAACACTCGCTAAGCATAAAGCGAGTTTGTTGAATATTGTCACTAACGCGCAACAGAAAAATAAAAAGATCCCGCCGGGTATTTATGCTGAACTTGCCATGCTGGAAGCGGAAGCGCGCAATGTTGACCTGGCACTGCAGTACTTTGGCAAAGAAAAAGAGTTGTTTCCTGAATCCACTAAAATAGTTGATATGATGATCAGCTCGATGAATAAGGATGTGTAACATGAATTTAGGACGTGTTGTACTTCTGAGCGCAGTAACCCTGATTTTGGCAGGTTGCGCATCACCTATGATCACAAAGCAGGAAGCTTTTCCGAAGGTGTATCAGGAAAACCCATTATCAATACTGGTGGTTCCGGCTATTAATAATTCTACTGCCGCTGATGCCCCGGATTTATATTCTACTACCATAGCGCAACCCATTGCAGAAGCAGGCTATTATGTAATGCCGCTGCCACTCACTAATTTTATATTAAATAGTGAAGGTATTACCGACGGCGCTCAATTGCAGGACGTTAACGCCATAAAGTTTAAACAATTATTCGATGCCGATGCCGTTTTATTTGTTACCATTAATCAGTGGGACACTAACTACTATGTTACCGGTGGTAATGTTACGGTTGGAGCAGAGTTCAATTTAGTGTCAACAACTACTAATGAAGTGTTGTGGAATTATAACAACATTATCGTTCACAACACGTCAGGCAATAGCGGAAATCTTATTGCTGACATCATCGCTACGGCGATCACGACGGCGTTAACCGACTACGTGCCGGTAGCACGTATCGTTAATGCGACAGTGGTGAATACCCTGCCAGCCGGAAGATACAATGCCAAACATGGCAAGGATGGCCTGGAAAAAGCAGTGAATAAAAATTTGAGTACGCAAACCAAAGGTTAACATACGCTAACGCTAACCCGATGTGGCTCCTGGGTTATTTTAGCATGTCATAAACCGCACAGTTAAAGCCGGCTACAGCAGCCGGCTTTTTTATCTGAAAAAGCTGGTCTATGCTCATTCCATGCTAGTTCAGCATATAACGATTAAGGGATTACTATGAATTTTATCGCTTTTTTAATTATCGGTGCCCTGGCGGGCTGGATTGCCGGCAATATTATGAAAGGTAAAGGCTTTGGCTTGTTAGGCAATATGCTGGTGGGTATTGTTGGTGCTTTTGTCGGCGGTTTTTTGTTTCGCTTAATTGGCCTGGCGTCATTTGGTTTTATTGGCTCGCTGGTTACCGCGACCGTCGGTGCGATAGTGCTGATTTATGTAGTGAGTTTAATTAAAAAAAGTTAGCCACAGCTTTTAACTGCCAGCAGAACTATTTTAGCGCAGCGAGTCCATCAGCGCTGATCGTTACAACGCCCGCGCTGGCTCGCCACAGCAACTCGCCCTAACGCCTTCGGCAGGGCTCAGACACTCTGTGGCGCCCAGTTCGGGGTTCTAATGCGCGCTGATTAAGATTCAGAACAAATCCAGTGATTCACCTTGCTCTGGCAAGTCCTGATCTTTTCTTGTTTTGGCATTCAGCCTGGCCCGGCGTTGGCTTAGCAGTTTCAGAATATGCGCCCGTTCGGCAGCGGGCTTCTGGTGCCAGTTAAAGCGTTCGTCACGCGAGCGCAGGCACCCCAGGCAATAACCTCGATTATTGCTCTGGCACACCCCGATGCACGGGTTTGGGATGTCGAATAGCTCCAGCTGATCCACAAAGCGACCGCCCTGACTGATGAATATCTTAAGTGTACGTTGTGGCAGGCCAAAGGTGCAAATACGTAACCTCTTAGATTAACTTTTAAATCGTCAACGTAAACCGGTTTACCCTAAGACAACCGTTGCAGGCCGGGATGGCCGAATCGAGCCTACAGGGATGTATTTACGGCGTGTTGTCGTGGGCAAACCGGTTTTAAGCATGCGGCATATTAGATTTTTTTAAGAAGATCAGAAAAATCGGTTGACTTCAGACTGATAGACGGCTATTTGTAGTAGGTAATAGCGCTGCAATGTGGCGCTCAAAATAAAAACGAATTCAACCAAGTAAATAAGTAAGAATCATATTATGCGTTTAGCTGCTGTTCTGAACATTATTGTCCTCGTGGTCGTGGTGATTATTAATCTCCGCGGGGGCGGTGTTTTGGAAAAATAAAGTAGCTTAAGGCGAAATCCAACAAAACCCCCGCTCCGCAAGGACCGGGGGTTTTGTCGTTTCAGGGCTTTTAAAAAATATTAGCAACAGAGGTTACAGATGAAAGGCGCAGAGTTGGTATTACAGGTGTTGCAGCAGCATGGGGTAGATACCATTTTTGGTTATCCCGGCGGCGCTATTATGCCAATTTACGATGCAATCTATTCCAGTCCGGTGAAACACTACTTGTGCCGGCACGAGCAAGGGGGGGCGTTCTCGGCCATCGGTTATGCCCGCAGCTCTGGCAAGGTTGGGGTGTGTTTAGCGACCTCCGGCCCTGGTGCGACTAACTTGATTACCTCGCTGGCCGACGCCATGCTCGATTCGGTGCCGCTGGTGGCGATTACCGGTCAGGTATCCCAGGCGGTTATGGGAACTGATGCTTTTCAGGAAATTGATGTGCTGGGCTTAAGTTTAAGCGTCACCAAGCACAGCTTTATGGTACGCAGCGTTGATGAACTGGCGTCGACCTTAACCGATGCTTTTGCTATTGCCCGCAGCGGCCGGCCTGGTCCGGTATTGGTAGACATACCCAAAGATGTGCAGCTGGCAGAGGTTAGCGTTCATGAATTTGCCGCTAAACCCGCGCAGCAGGCAATCAATACCTCGTTGGCGCAAAGCGCGCAGGCCCGTCAGCTGATAGCTAACGCCAAAAAGCCAATGGCCTATATCGGTGGCGGCGTGCATATGGCGGGTGCCATGCCTCAGCTGCAGGATTTTTTAGCAACGTGTCCAATGCCTTCTGTTACTACCTTAAAGGGCATGGGTTCGGTGGCGAAAGACAACCCACATTATTTGGGTATGCTGGGCATGCATGGTACCCAGGCTGCTAATTTAGCGGTGCAGCAGTGCGATTTATTAATTTGTTTAGGCGCCCGTTTTGATGACCGGGTAACAGGCAACCTGCAAAAATTCGCACCTAACGCCAAAGTGATCCATGTCGATATCGACCCGGCGGAAATCAATAAAGTGCGCTTTGCTCAGGTATCGTTTTTGGGCGATATGCGGCAAATTCTGCCGGCCATAGCCAGTAAGACCAATTGCCAGGAGTGGTTAGCGCATTGCAGCAGTTTAAAGCAGCAACATGGCTGGCGTTACGACCACCCGGGCGAGCGGATATATGCGCCGTTAATGTTAAAGCAGTTAAGTGAGCGGATGCCGGATAACAGCGTGGTGTGCTGCGATGTGGGGCAGCATCAGATGTGGGTGGCACAGCATATGCGCTTTAGTCACCCGCGTAATCATTTATCCAGCGGTGGCTTAGGCACCATGGGCTTTGGCCTGCCGGCAGCAATCGGTGCCAAGTTAGCCCGACCACAAGATACCGTTATCGCCGTATCGGGCGATGGCTCTTTTATGATGAACGTGCAGGAGCTGGGTACCATTAAGCGGTTCCGCTTGCCGGTAAAAATCGTCATTGTCGATAACCAGCGTCTGGGCATGGTAAAGCAATGGCAACAGCTGTTTTTTGATGAGCGCTACAGCGAAACAGACTTATCAGACAACCCGGATTTTGTTGCGCTGGCTGCTGCCTTTGCCATACCCGGCCACTGCATTACCCGTAAGGATGAAGTTGAGGGTGCGCTGGAAGCCATGTTTACCTGGCCGGGGCCCTATTTACTGCATGTAAGAATTGATGAAAAAGACAACGTCTGGCCATTAGTACCGCCGGGTGCCGCAAATGAAGATATGATCATGGAGAGCAACTAATGAACCACACCCTGACCATCACCACCAATAATGAAGCCAGCGTGGTTGAACGTTTACTGCAAGTTACCCGCTATCGTGGTTACCAGTTAGCCGGCTTGCAGCTGGAACCGTTAACTGACTGCGCCGGCCTGAGCGTTACGTTAACCGTATGCAGTGACAAGCCTATTCATTTACTGACCAGTCAGCTGCATAAATTATACGACGTGCGCGACTTAAAACTGGTCAGCGCCGACATCGCTGCGCTGCGCGCCTAAGCTAATACCATATTAATTATTACTAACGGAGTACCTGATGCCAAAGTTAAGATCCGCCACTGTTACCGAAGGCCGCAATATGGCAGGAGCCCGCGCGCTGTGGCGAGCCACTGGGGTTAAAGACACCGATTTTGGCAAGCCCATTATTGCGGTGGTGAACTCATTTTGTGAGTTTGTGCCTGGTCATGTGCACCTTAGAGATTTAGGCAAACTGGTGGCCAAAAGCATCGAAGAGGCCGGCGGTATCGCCAAAGAGTTTAATACCATTGCCGTAGATGATGGCATCGCTATGGGTCATGGCGGTATGTTGTATAGCCTGCCTTCACGCGAACTGATTGCCGATTCAGTCGAGTATATGGTCAATGCCCATTGTGCTGACGCCATGGTCTGTATTTCTAACTGCGACAAAATTACCCCGGGCATGCTAATGGCCGCCATGCGTTTAAACGTGCCGGCCATCTTTATTTCCGGCGGACCAATGGAAGCCGGCAAAACCAAGTTATCCGATCAAATTATCAAGCTGGATTTAGTCGATGCCATGGTGTCGGCGGCCGATCCGAAAGTAAGCGATGCCGATAGCGAACAAATTGAGCGTAGCGCTTGCCCGACTTGTGGTAGTTGCTCAGGCATGTTTACCGCCAACTCGATGAACTGTTTAGTAGAAGCCCTGGGTTTAGGCCAACCGGGCAATGGCTCGCTGCTGGCTACCCATGCTGATCGCAAAGAGTTGTTTGTCCAGGCCGGCTTTCGGATTATGGATCTGTGTAACCGCTGGTATAAAAATGATGATGCCAGTGCCTTGCCGCGCAGCATCGGCAATAAAACCGCTTTTGAAAACGCCATGATGCTGGATATCGCCATGGGCGGCTCGACCAACACCGTGCTGCATTTACTGGCCGCCGCTATTGAAGCTGAAGTCGATTTTACCATGGCCGATATCGATCGTTTATCGCGCATTGTGCCGCATTTGTGCAAAGTGGCACCCTCTACCCAGAAATACCATATGGAAGATGTCCATCGTGCCGGTGGGGTTATTGGTATTTTGGCCGAGCTGAACCGGGCGGGCTTGTTAAACCCCAATACGCCGCATGTTGCTGGCAGTTCGCTTGGCGCAGTGCTGGAGCAGTGGGATTTAAAAGCCAGCCCGTCAAAACAGGTGCAGGATTTTTATGCGGCAGGCCCCGCCGGTATCCGTACTACCCAGGCGTTTTCGCAAAACTGTCGCTACCCATCGGTCGATGATGACAGAGTGGCAGGCTGTATCCGCAGTAAAGAACATGCTTATTCACAAGACGGCGGCCTGGCGGTGCTGTTTGGTAATCTGGCACCACAGGGCTGTATTGTCAAAACAGCCGGGGTAGAGCCGGAGAACCTGGTATTTACCGGTCGTGCCCGCGTGTTTGAAAGCCAGGATGAGGCGGTAGAGGCCATTTTAAAAGGCAAGGTGGTCGCCGGCGATGCAGTAATTATTCGCTACGAGGGCCCGAAAGGCGGCCCGGGTATGCAGGAAATGCTTTACCCGACCAGTTACTTAAAATCGATGGGGTTAGGTAAAGCCTGTGCTTTGATCACTGATGGCCGCTTTTCCGGCGGCACCTCGGGCTTGTCGATAGGCCATGTGTCACCGGAAGCGGCCAGTGGCGGCGCTATCGCCCTGGTGCAGGAAGGCGACAAAATAGAAATTGATATTCCGCAGCGCAAAATCGGTATCGCTATTAGCGACGAAGAGCTGGCAAAGCGCCATGCCCAGATGGATGCGAAAGGTAAGCAAGGCTGGAAGCCGGAGAATCGGCAGCGGGTAGTGAGTAACGCTTTAAAAGCCTATGCCTTGCTGGCCAGCAGTGCTGATAAAGGTGCTGTGCGGGATATTTCGAAGTTAGAAGAGTAGCGGCCGGGTTTTTTGAGTGGGCTTCGACCACAAACTGCACACAAGGACGCCGTAAATACATCCTTGTAGGCTCCTCTCCAGCATCCTTGCTGGAGACGCCTTGTTTAGCAGTTTATAGTCTACGCCAGCGATTTAAGTGATCTGGATGGTACGAGCAAAAGCATAGAGCGATGGGCAAGGTGTGCTCTTGCAGCAGCGGCATGGATGCCGCGGAGGCTGAAAGGGCACAGGGATGTGATCCTTGAAGCCGGCGAAAAGAGCATTTCCTTGTCTTGAGCTATACACAGATCTGCAAGCCACAACAGGTAAAATGATACTAATAGCAGTGGAGCAACAATGAACAACCTGGCAATAGTCCAAGCAGGGCAGACAGATACTGAGTTAATGCAGCAGTATTTGCGGGACATTTTGCTGTCGCCGGTTTATCAGGCTGCGGTGGAAACGCCACTGGATGGCATGACTAAACTCAGCAAACGGCTGGGCCACAATGTGCTGCTAAAGCGCGAAGACAAACAGCCTGTGTACTCATTTAAACTGCGTGGCGCTTTTCATAAACTGCATAAAGTAAAACAACAAAGCCCGAATGCCAGTGTGGTGTGTGCTTCGGCGGGCAACCATGCGCAGGGTGTGGCATTGTCTGCCAGCAAACTGGAGCTTAAGGCTACCATCGTAATGCCCATTACCACACCAGAGATTAAAGTGGCAGCAGTAAGGGCGCTCGGTGGCAATGTAGTCTTGCATGGCACTGCCTTTGACGAAGCTAACAGCTACGCCATTAACCTGGCGAACACAGAAGGCGCACTGTATATCCCCCCTTTTGACGACTGCGACGTGATTGCTGGTCAGGGTACGGTGGCCAAAGAGTTGCTAAGCCAGCATAACCAGCTCAATGCGGTATTTATACCGGTAGGTGGCGGCGGCATTCTGGCGGGCATGGCAGTGTATATTAAAGCCATTCAGCCCAATGTGCGGGTAATAGGGGTTGAGCCGGAAGATGCCGCCAGTTTAAAAGCCGCAATGGCCGCCGGTGAGCCGGTAACGTTGGAGCGGGTTGGCCTGTTTGCCGACGGTGTAGCGGTAAAGCGTATAGGCACAGAAAATTTCAACCTGGCCAAACGCTTTTGTGATGAAGTGGTAACTGTATCCAGTGATGAAATATGCGCCGCCATTAAAGATATTTTTGATGACTTACGCGCGGTGGCCGAGCCCGCTGGTGCATTGGCGCTGGCCGGTCTTAAAAAATACAGCCAGCAGCTTAATAACAGTACCCTGAGTAAGCCGCAACAGTTTGCGGCGGTACTAAGTGGCGCCAACTTAAACTTTGATACCCTGCGCTATGTGTCAGAGCGTTGTGAGCTCGGCGAGAAAAAAGAAGCGGTATTTGCGGTGACTATTCCGGAAGAAAAAGGCAGTTTCCGCCGTTTTTGTCAGGCGCTTGGTGGCCGTGCCATCACTGAATTTAACTACCGCTATGCCAGTGATAATAAAGCCCATATTTTTGTTGGCATTAAGCTGCGTCATGGCCAGCAGGAATTAGATACCGTGACGAAAGCACTTCGTGATGCCGGTTATGAATATCAGGACTTATCCGACGACGAATTGGCCAAATTGCATGTGCGGCATATGGTCGGCGGCATGCCACCGCGCCAGTTAACCGAGCAGGTGTATCAGTTTAATTTCCCGGAATACCCGGGCGCCTTAATGAATTTTCTTAATACCCTTGGGGAGCACTGGAACATTACTCTGTTTCACTACCGCAACCACGGTGCCGCCACCGGCGATGTACTGGCCGGTTTTGAGGTGGCGCAGCACAGCGATATTGCCGGCCATTTAGATAAGCTGGGCTATCAGTACCAGCAAGTCAGCAATAATCGCAGTTATCAGACGTTTTTAACGGCAGGCTAACAAATTTCTTGATCAGCTCCAGGGGCGCAGTTAAACTTTGCGCGTTTTCTAAACAGGAGAAAAAAGATGAGTAAACTAGCGGCAACCGAGCATGGCCGCGGCGAAATCCGCGATAATGCGATTAAGGCCTTAGTCACCAGCAAGGTGTTTCAAACCAGAGTGGTTAAGGCGAAAAAAGGCAAAGGTTCCTACAATCGGAAAGGGCGTAATTCAAAAGATTACGCCCTTAGTGTTTTGGTGAACTGCAAACCGAGTTTCTGCTCAACCCTGCTCGCGGTCAATCTTGGCGATAATGCTATCCAGCACCATTAAATCATTCGCCTTTTCCATATATTCGTCGCTATCTTCATCCAATTTTACCAGTTCAGCGCGCCCAACAGCTATTTGTCTGACCAGGCATAAGCGGATATGACGTAATTCTACTTTTGAGAACATAGCTAACTTACCTCGGATTTAGGGGGGCTTAAAAAACTTGGAATTGCAGCAGATTCCAGTTGTTTCAGCTTTTCAATATACAGATAGTACGGCAGATCTTGCAAAGGTCGAATAGTGAAGTGAAACTTACCTTCTTTGCCGCCTTTGTCTAAGGATATATGCAGGCCGCTCGGTAGTTTTGTGCTTGCAGGAATTTTCCACCACAGGTTACCGAATTTTGGGTTGCGGTAGTTAAACAAGGATAAACCACCGGATTTGCTATCGACAAAACTTACACCATCTTTGTCATAAACTTTAACATCCCAGGTGTCTTCTTTCTCATCCCTGGGGGGCGTAGGGCGAATGTAATCAAGTTTAGGTGTGGTTTTGCGGCCTAGACGAAACAAATCTTCCGGTACCGCCATATAAAACTGAACAGGGGTGTGCATAATCTTTCCTTAACGTAAAGTTCGCTAGTGAGTCACTATACTTCATAATGCCAATTTGTTAAATATGTCATCTAAGTGTAAATTTAATCTGCATCAGGAATTCGATGAACAACCATTCCATTTTTAAAGACGTTATTGCTCTGCTGTTCTTCGGGGTTTTACTTATCGCGGGCATTTGGACGCTACTTTACTCGGTGCAAATCCAATTAGCCGAGGTGAGTAGCGCTAAGCCCCTTATTGTATTGAGTAGCTTTCATGGTTATTTACCCGGTGCTTTGATAGCTATGGTCTTTATGTTGGGTTATGCCGCTAACAGACTATGGAGTGGGTTGAGACGGCAACCAATGGCTACTGACAACGGCAAAGTTACTGCAATAGGCGTACTTGCTGGCTTGGCTCTTGTAATTATTGGTAGTTTCGTTATTAACTCGTACTGGGATGGGAGAGCAGAATATGCCGGTTACCAGCCCTGTCCGCCACTTACGGTGTTAACCAATCGGGTCACGATGCAGGCCTGGACTAAAAACGAAGCCTTATGTTTCGATAACGATGTAAGGCGGATTATCGTTCGCGGCACTGCAGATGAGACAACACAAGTGGCGCAACATCTAAGTGCAAGGGAAAAACAGCAAGCCGCTAAAATACAGTTTTTGCAACAGGAAACAGAGAGTAAACGGCGAAACCAACTTAGCCAATAGCAGCTCAGTATTGAGGCAAGCCAGATCTAGTTAATGAAACATCAGAATCAGAAAGTAAAACTTGCCGTCACATCATTATTAGCCTTTTTGTTGATGCTGACGTTAAGTGTGTCAGCGGTTGTTATGTTGACAGCTGAATTGCGCCATCATGCCAACGCAATAGCAAGTGGATCCCCGTTAATAATTATCAGTAGCATGCATACTTATGGGCCTGGGATCATAGTTGGGGCTTTCTCGGGTGCATTATTGTTTCTGCTGTACTTTATGTATCGCTGTGTTTTTCAAACTGAAACACTATTTTTCAAAAGAAGTGAGAAGATCCTGGCTTCTTTAGCTTCAATCGGATTAGTAGTTATTTTTGTTGGAAGCCATTTAATTACCTCTCACTGGCAGAGCAAAGCCGATACAGCAGGTTTTGTTCCCTGCCCTGCGATGACATTGCTATCTAATAGAGTGACAATGGAAGTATGGGTGAGAGATGAAGCGTTGTGCTACGACGGCGATGTGCGGAGAATTTTAAGAAGAGGTACAAAAGATGAAACAACACAAGTGGCGCAGTATCTTAGTGTGAAGGAAAAGCAACAACAAGCCAGGCAAAAGTTTTTAAAGCAAGAGACACCAAGTAAAAACAGGGGTTAATAGAAGCGTGACTGCCGTAAATATTATGCTTAATCAGCACCTTTGTTCGCTTCTTGTCAGTTTCCGGTATTACGATGAGTATTAGTAATTCCAAAGCCATCGCAGCTGGTTTTGCGATGTTGTTTTTTATCACACTTTTAATAATTGCAATTATTACACTGTTGGTGCCCTCATGGCTTGAGCTACTAGCGCAATTTGGTTCAGCACGTCCGCTTATTGTAATCAGTTATTCCGGCAATCTGATGCCGGGGGCCATACTCGGTTTATTGGTAATGCTGGCGTTTGTGATTTTTCAGCTAACTGTGCGGATTCGGGGTAAGGTAGCGTTATCACTGGTAAATAAAGTAAACAGCTTTACCGGCAAAGCGATGGTTGCGTCTTTGGTGGCAACGTTTGCCGGTAGTTTTGCATTGGGTTACTGGCTGGATAACAAGGCAGAACATGCTGGGTATCAGCCCTGTCCGATGTTTACACTTCTTTCAAACCGGGTAACTTACACCGCCTGGGTGCAAAACGAAGCATTGTGTTACGACAGCGATGTACGCAGGATTGTCAGTCGCGGTACCGTTGCTGAAACAATTCAGGTTGAGCGGCACCTTGAGCAAAGACTGAAACAGCAAGCCGCCAAACTACGTTTTCTGGAGCAAGAAGAAGCGTTGCGCCGGGCGCGGCAAACCCAAAATACAGCTAATGATAACTAATTTTTAAGCAGCAACGTTGAGTTAGCCACACTGGCATGTTACATAACGGCTATCTTAATCAAAGCGTGCTTTTATTATGTGGACCATTGCAGTTGCCTCGGCCAACCCGGCCAAAATTAATGCCGTGAAACAGTGTTTTCAAAGCAACTTTCCTGAGCAAACTTTTAAAGTTAGCGGCTATGCGGTGTCTTCGGGTGTTGCCGAACAACCGCTCACCAGTGCCGAAACTCTGCTCGGTGCGCAGAACCGCTTACAATCGTTGAAACTGCAAACTGCTGCCGATTATTATGTGGCGATAGAAGCAGGCCTGGATATTGATATGACTTTCGCCTGGATGCTGATTGAGCATAACGGCAAACTTGGCAAAGCACGTTCAGCCAGTCTGATGTTGCCACCGGAGGCGCTGCATTTGCTGGCAGAGGGTATGCAACTGGGTGATGCCATGGACCAGTTATTTGGCACTACTAACATTAAACAAGCCGGCGGTGCTATCGGCTTGCTGACCCATAACCAGTTAAGCCGGGCCAGCGTGTATCAACAGGCACTGACCCTGGCGCTGATCCCGTTTTTAAACCCAGAGCGCTTTTAAACTGCCACCGGTTCAGCTTGGCTGTGTTCTGCCAAGCGGCGTTTTTCCAGATAGGCATACAGCTGCTCGGTAAAAAAACCGTGCATTAAAAAGCGCTGGCCTAAATTCCAGGGACCAACCAAATAATGCGGGTATTTGTTGTAGGCCATTTCGGCCAGTTTTGGCTCGCCCACTAAGTCGCCAATCCGGATAGCGATAGACTGGTCCAGATTAAAACCATTAATGGCATCGCGGTATTGCTCGCGGGTTAGCAGTAAACAGAATAAACACATAAACAGGGCATGGGCACTTTCAAAATCGAGCCATTGGGTGCGTTTTTCTGTTAGCTGAAACTGTTCCATATCAACCGGTTGCCAGTGCTGCCAGTTAAGTTCCTCCGTTTTTAGCGGCTCTGCCGGATGGTGCCAGCTGCCAAGCTCAGCAAATAAGCGGAACAGCTCCTGATCATGCTCAACAAAGCTGGCCTGCTGCATCTCGCTTATGCTTTTTGGATACAGGTTTACCGGCGTAAAGTCGCCAGCCGGGCTGTTCGCCGCCAGAAAATTCAACACATTGGACTCAGTGGCATAGTGGCGCAGGATCAGCAAATTCGCTTCCCGACTGACAAAGTGAGTGCAGAACCAGCAAATGAGTTTTTGTAAGCTGGTGTGGGCGCTAAATTGTGGCAATGGCAGTCGTTTAAAAAACCAGACAATATGCAGCAAAATCGCAAAAATAAACTGCAGCAATGGCCGTACACCCCAGCGTAACGGATTTTGTAAATCTTTTGACCAGAGATCCAGCGCCGCTTGCTCAATGGGTAGCGAGTTATCATTAGCGATGGCTTTTAAAAAGGCACTTGGCTCAGCGTTACTTTTACTGCTGTCATTAATACTCATGATCAACTTCTTCCAGTTGCAGGCAATACAGCCTGGCGGTAACACGGGCGGTGCGAACTATTGCAGCAAGTTGCGCCGGGCTTTGACATAACCGGTCGAGCAACTGATACAGCTTCTGCAAATGGTCATCATCATTGGCACCGTGGTAACGCATAAAGCGGGTATAGCTGCTATCACCGCCGGTACTTTTGTCGATTTGTGCTGCCCAGTCGCTGGCCATTTTCTGGCCGAGGCCCTCAATAATCCACATCGCGCCGACTAAATCGATGGGGTTGCTCTGGCTGGCCCGGTACATTAAAAAACCATGTAACGCTTCGGTACCAATATTGCGCGCTGCGTGTTGAATATCCGCCAATTTTCCGCCCGCGGCAACATAGTCTTGCTCCAGCATTTCGTAATCTCGGTGCTCTTCGCGGGCGTGACCGATAATGACCGAGCGCACGTCACTGTAGTCGCGGTCAAAGCTGGAGGCGCAGCGGCTGATCCAGCGTGAGCCTTCAATAACCTGCTGACGCCAGTTTAGTAGCAGCTGACAATAATCGGCTTTGCTGAACTGGCCCCGATCTAAGCGCTGCAACAACGGTACCCGGCCGAGCTGGCGTTCAAACTCAAACCATACCCGCATTAACGCCTGTAAACATTGTTGGCCCTGCGGGCTTAATACTTGCTCAGTCATTCAGGCTTCCACCACAGTCAGTTGCATATACGCATTATTAAAGCGGCCACTCTCCGGCACCATACATAAAATGGTATCGCCGGTTTTATATTGCCGGGTGCGACGAAACTCGTCCAGCATAATAAAGATAGAGGCGCAGCCGGTATTACCCCGGTCATACAGATTGCTGTACCACTTATGATCAGCAATACCGACCCCGGCGCGCTGCATCATATCGAAAATTTTACCGCGAAAATAATGTGACGAGTAATGGCACAATACATGGTCGACTTTGTCTGGTTGCACCCGGCCTTCGCTGATTAAGCGCAAATAGCCATCCACTCCCAGCTTAACGATATTTTCCAGCAATCGCACATCCTGCCGAATTAGCAGTGCCCCAGCCGCTTCGGCTTCGGCGTAGGTAGGATAATCCTGCCAGCTGCGCTGTTCACTGCTATCGCCTCGATAACCCACACTCATACACACCGGGTAAGCATCGGCATGGGAAAAACTGCGGATCCAATCCACCCGGAAACAGCGGCCGCGGGCTTGGGTTTCCAGTAATACGGCGCCAGCGCCGTCAGACAACATCCAGCGTAAGAACTCGGCGTTAAAATCCAGCTCACTGCCGGCGGCTTCATAGCGGCTGGCTTTAAATAAACGTGAAGTCAGCTCACTCGCAACCACTAAGGCATTGGTCTGTTCGCCAGCCAGCAAATTGGTATAGGCGGCTTTTAATGCCATCATGCTGCTTGAGCAAATGCCATGACTGCTGTGCAATTCAATATCACTCAGACCAAGCTCGGCCTGCAACATCGAACCAAAACCGGGCAATACAACATCGCCCTGGCTGGTGGCGGCGCTCAGCATTTTTATCTGTCGTTTACCCAGAAAGCTGCTGCTTAAACAATGCTCAGCGGCTTTCGCTGCCATGCCGGCATTGCTGATGGTGGTGTGGTGGTTAGCGTCCATGGCGTAGTGGCGGGTTTTAATGCCATTAGATTGCAGAATACGCCGCTTTAAGCGACTGGGTTTGCCGTGCACTAAACCCAGCAATGGCTCCATCTGATCATTACTTATCGGCGGCCCCGGTAAAAAGTGGCCGCTACTGGTAATAAACACGCTCATAGTTTTACCTGCGGATGCTTTAACGCGGTAAATAAACAGCGCAGGTTTTCTTCCAGATAAGGCAGCACGCAAACGACGGCCATAAAACCCAGATAGTAAGGCAGGTAAGTATCGCCGCCATGGGCATAGGGCATTCGCTGCAGGTAAAATTCGCCCTGCCAGTTAAAACTCAACAGTTTAATAAAGACCGGGTAATTAATGACGATGATCAACAACAACATATACATGGGCAAAGTAGCCAGATAATTATGCGCATGCATTTCCCAGACGCTGATATGGCGTTTGGGCGCCGCGTAATGCACGTCGTAATGCGCAACGGCCTCATGTGCCAGCCAGGCAACAATGCAAATCAGCATAATCAGCACATTAACCTGAAACAGCAGGCATAACAGAATAGGCACCGCCATCTGAATGCCCATTAGTGAGTGAATGAGCGACTCACGCAAGCCCGAGGTGTATTCAATACGGGTAGCGCGATGGCAGCACCAGTCCACAAAACCGGCAATACCCCACAGCGGTAAAAACACATACAGCATAAGCTGAATTAATAACTGGCTGGTTTGCAACACCCTACTCCTGTTGGTGTTAATACTGCCAGTTACTATATCTTATGGTTAATGGTTTGTAGATTACTTTCCGATACCTTAATTTCGTGAGGCCTGCCGGCGCGCCAGAAAATATAGCGCCGTGCCGAGTAATACAAAAAGCGCCGTGGCGATAACCGATGATAAACTCACCTGCAGCGCCAGCCAGCCACAGGCGGCAAGGCCCAGCAGCGGAATGGTATAGCCCAGTGGCAACACAAAGCTGTCGCTGACAGCCAGTTTTGGCCGCAGCACCGGCACCGCGGCACAGGTCAGGCTGTATAACAGCAGGCGTGATACCACGGTAGCGGCTGCCAGCCATAAAAATGAGCCATACAGGGCAAGCATCAATGCCAGTACGCCAAAAAACAAAATAGAGTTAGCCGGGGTTAAAAAATGCGGCTGTACCGCCCCAAACCAGCGCGGCAGGCTGCCATCTTCGGCCAGCGCGAAGCTGGCGCGGGGCGTGGAAAATATCGCACCGAGTAAATTAGCCGCCACAGAGGCGACTACGCCTAGCATCAATACTATGGCGCCGACGGGGCCAAACAGGGCGGCGGCGACATCCAGTAACGGGCTGCTGGAATTGGCGATATCTGTCACGGCAGCAACACTCACCAGTTGAATGCCAATGTACAGCAGGGTAACCAGCAGTAGGCCCAGGATCAGCGCCCTTGGCATATCCCGCGCCGGGTTTTTTGCCTCTCCGGCGGGTACCACTACTGATTCAAAGCCAACAAAAGCATAAATCAGTAATAAGGTCGCCGCCCCAATATCGTAGGGGCTGTTAAATACCGTTAATGGGTTAAAATCGGGCAGTAGCTTGGTGCCCAATAAACTGGCGCCGGCAACAACCAACAGCAGCAGTACCGCAAACTTGATAACGGTAAGCAGCGCCAGCGAGCGCATGGCCCGCAACGAACCTACGACATTAATCAGAGTAAGGCTGACAATAATTGCTGCCAGTAACAACACACGGTTAAAACCCGCTATTGCCGCTGGCCAGAAGTAACCGATACTGTCGACTAACAACACACTGTTAGCAGCAAACGACACTAAACGGGCAATGTAATATAACCAACCGGCTTGAAAGCCGATAAAAGGGCCAAATGCTGCCGTGCCATATCGCACCGGGCCGCCACTACCGCGAAAATAACTGGCCAGCTCCGCCATGCAGAGCAAAATGGGCAGAATTAGCAGCGCACAAAACAAATAAATTAACGGACTGTATTCGCCGGCCAGTTTTGCGGCGCCACCTGGCAAACCGAAAATACCGGCACCAATTAAGCCATTCACCACCAGCAACCATAGCCCGAATAAGCCCAGATGACGGGGCAGGGTATTGCCAGTGACAGCGGTTTTCAGATCAGGCATAGCAGTTATCCAATGTGGGTAAGCCCCTACTATAAAATGAATAAACCCTTGCTGCACGGTTTTGTTTACTGTGCGCGCCAGCGCACCGATAAGCCCGACTCTGGCAGCTGTACTATACTCAATATTCTGGACTCAATATTCTAGACTTAGTATCCCGGCAATGTTGCTAAGGCTAATTTTTTACCAGTTACTAACGGAGGTATTATGGACTATTTTACTAACGGAAATATAAATCAGGATGCCGTTCGCCGTCGCTTAAAAACCGCCAGAGGCAGTTTTCACAATGCAATCGATAACGTGACAGACAAAGCCGCACCGGCATTCAGAAGGATGTCTGGCAGAGCATCCCATGCGGTTGACAGAATGGCAGATGGCGCTCACGTGGCTGCTGATGCTCTATCGCATAAAGGAGAGCAGCTGCATCATCTGCAACAGCAGCTGGTTGCGGGCAGTCGCAGCACAATAAGAAACCGGCCCTTACTGGCGGTGGGTATTGCCGTCGCAGGCGGTGTACTTTTAAGCTGGTGGTTAAGTCGTCGGCAGCAGCGACAACAGGAACAGTACCCAGAT
Organism: Arsukibacterium sp. UBA3155; assembly: GCA_002364615.1. Lineage (GTDB taxonomy): Bacteria > Pseudomonadota > Gammaproteobacteria > Enterobacterales > Alteromonadaceae > Alishewanella. The sequence goes on from DEYP01000019.1 coordinate 220,335, forward strand.
GAGTAGTAATAATGGCTTTGAATGTCGTGAAACAGGCCGCCCCAAAGCGGCCTGTTTTATAACCATTACCCCACAGGGTTAATTAAAGATACTGTTTTAAAAACGCCAGATAGGCTTGCTGCGCTTTAATCCGGTTACTCTTTTTCAAAAAGCCGTGGCCTTCGTCATCAAATAACACATATTCTACCGGTACGCCGTTGGCGCGAATGGCCTCGACCATCTCATCGCTTTCTACCTGCAGTACCCGCGGGTCGTTGGCGCCTTGTACTACCAGCACCGGCTTTTGCACTTTGTCACCATGAAATACCGGGGATATCCGGCGCAGCCGCTCGCCATCTACTGTCGGATCGCCAAGCTCGGCATAAAGGGATTCACGAAATGACTCCCACCACGGTGGAATACTCTCCAGCGTGCGTACCCAGTTGGTTACCCCGAAGATATTAATGCCAGCCTCAAACTCATCGGTAAAGGCCATTGCCGCCATAGTCAGATAGCCGCCGTAGCTGCCACCAATTACGCCAATACGCTCACCCGCCACCCAATCGAGCTGCTGCAGGTATTTTTTGCCGTACACAATGTCCTGTAAGTCATCTTCACCATGGCGCAGGTCATCCAGATGATAAAAGGTTTTGCCATAGCCAGATGAGCCTCGGTTATTGACCGACAACACCGCATAACCATGGTTAACCAGATGTTGGATCATCGGATTGTAACCGGTGCGGGACTGGCCACCCGGGCCCCCGTGGATCCAGATTAAGGCCGGTACTTTGGCGTTGGGGTTAGCCTGGTGGGGTTTGTAAAGTAGCGCCGGAATAGTTAAATCGTCAAAGCTGTTAAAGCGTACCACTTCACTTTGCACCAGATGTTGCTCATTAATACTGCTGTCCAGTGCCTGAGTTAAGCGCTTTGCCTGAGGACTACCCAGTTGCCAGACATATAAATTAGACGGGCTGTTATCGGCATTTAAATAAAAGCTCATATATTTACTGTCATCAGAAAACGACACCCCACGTAAGTCACCAGCCGGTAGCGTGGGTAATTTAAGCGCTTTACCATTTTTAAGGTTGGTAATATTAATTTCGGTAGAGGCATCGGCATTAACGCCCTGTACCCGGTACTGTTCGTCTTCACTGAAATAAATAAAACTGATATCCCAGTCAGCTTTGCTGTATGCAGAGGTTGCAACGCTTTGCAGGTTGTAGCTGTAGGCCGCTACAAACTCACTTTTACCGTCAGCCCCAAACAGTAATGCTTTACTGTCCGGGGTGAAGCCATAAATCTGATGCGAAATATTGCCCTGATGTTCAGTAATTAATACCGGCCTGGGAGTGGCGCTACCAAGGTCAACCAGAAACAGGTTGTTATCGGCATTATTGCGCTCTTTGCTCAGCGCCAGATAGCGACCATCTTTGCTGACATTACTGATGCTATAACCATCGTCATTCTGATAGATCAGCTTGCGGCCGTAGTCCTGGCTGTTGTAATGATAAAGATCGAAAAAACGCGGGTCACGTTCATTGGTGGCAATGTAAAAGCTGCCGTCGTTGTGCCAGCCAGCAAAGTAGGCTTTGAGTTTATCGCCGGGGGTCAGATCCCGCACTGTGCCATCTACCTCGCGCAGATAAACATGGTTTAACTCATTACCACCCTGATCAGAGGTGTACAGCAGCCGGTCATCGTTTGGAAACCAGCTAACCGGAAAGGCCGGATCGGTGGTCGATTTCGTCAATGGCTGCCAGTTCTTGCCATCCATACTGACCCGGTACAGGTTAAAAACGCCTGTTTCATCCGAGGCCACCAGCATCGCGCTGTTATCGTGATTAATATCATTACCAAAATACGTTTTGGTCGCAAAAAACTGTTCTACACTATACTGTGGAACGTTAAAAGACGTGTTTTGAGAAGCGCTGTTCTGTGTGCTGGCTGACGCAGTGTCAGTGGTATTATTACAGCCGGCTAACAGGGTACTGGCCAGCAGGGCAAATAAGGTAATACTGGGGCGAGATAACATACATTTTCCTTTTTAATGTTGATATAAGTCATCACGACTGCCTTACCTGTGATGGGTTAAACCAGAATTTAACCAGCTAGCATGGGGTTATTTCAGAAATTTTTTTACATACCAGCAGCTGGCATGAATGGTGAAATTTTGTGCTCTGGCCCAGGCCAGGCCGTGGCGCACCAGTTTTTCGGCCAAACCCTGGCCGCGCAGCTCGGGTGGCACAAAGGTATTGGTAAAATTGATGGTGTTACCCGCTAATTGATAATCCAGTTGCGCCTGCTCACCGTCACCTGCCAGCACAAACCGCTGATGCCATGCCTGATGAATAATTTCGTCACTTGTCATGCTTACTCCTCCAGCCACGGGGTTTGCGGTAATAAATTTAAATGACTGACATAGCGCGCCAGATTAAAACTTTGCTGATGCTCTATTACCTCCACCATCTCGGGTGCCAATGCACAGGCTATCAGGCCAATAGCATCATCATAGCTGTTACCCGTCATCCGTAGCCGCATTAAGGTCGCTTTTACCTCAGTGGGGTAGTTGTCAGCCAGTTGGTTTTCAACTACTTCAAACAGCATGGCCTGATCGACTTGTTCTTCCTGCATGGTGCACCCTTGTTGTTGTTGATCAGCGCCGTAAAACTGTTGCTGCATCCTGTATTTGCTTAGGCTAAGCTAGCCAGAAATAAATAACAATAAGCAGTGTAGACTATGCAAGCGCAGCAACAAGGTTGGCAGAGCCGGCTGCAGGCTCTGGGGCCCGGTATTTTAATGGCAACGGCCGCGATTGGTGGCTCTCATCTGGTGGCCTCTACCCAGGCCGGCGCGCTATTCGGCTGGCAACTTATCTGGCTGATATTAATAGTAAATATTGTAAAATATCCCTTTTTCCGCTTTGGTGTGCAATACACTCTGGAACACAATGAAAGCTTGCTGCAGGGCTATCAGCGCAAGGGTAAGGCGTATTTTTATAGTTTTATCGGTTTAAATATTATTGCGGCAGTGGTCAATACCGCCGGGGTGCTGTTACTTACGGCAAGTCTGCTGCACTATGCGCTGCCGTGGCCGGTGAGTGTGCCGCTTTTGTGCGCGCTTATTCTGACATTGTGCCTGGCGATTTTATTGCTGGGCCATTACCGGGCGCTGGATAAGGTGGCCAAGCTGATTATGCTGCTGCTCACCGTCACTACCGTCGCCGCGGCTATTATTGCTGCCAGCAACGGGGCCAGCGCGCCCGCTGATTTTATTGGTCCGTCACCCTGGCAACTGGCGATGCTGGGCTTTCTGGTAGCATTAATGGGCTGGATGCCGGCGCCGATTGAAATCTCTGCTATCAGCTCGTTATGGCTTAAGGCGAAGTTGCGCCAGCAATCGATTAGCCGCGCGCAAGGCTTGTTTGACTTTAACCTGGGTTATTGGCTTACGGCGGCGCTGGCGCTGGTGTTTGTCAGTTTAGGTGCATTGGTGCAATATGGCTCAGAGCAGGATATTGCCCTGGCAGGAGCAGCCTTTGCCCAGCAATTAATTGGCATGTACGCCAGCACCATCGGCGATTGGGCCCGGCCAATGGTGGCGTTAATTGCTTTTCTATGTATGTTTGGCACCACCATCACCGTGCTGGATGGCTATGCACGCACCTTAAATGAGTCGTTTACTTTGCTTGGCTGGCAGCAGCCTGCTAACCGGCACAGTCTGAATATTTGGTTGCTGGTGCAGGCAGCCAGTGGCATGGCACTGCTATTGTTTTTCAGCGCTGCGCTGGGACCTTTACTGACGTTTGCCATGACACTGGCATTTTTAACCACACCGGTGTTTGCCTGGCTCAATTACAACCTTATGGCAAGCAGCTCCGCCGCAGGGATAAGTTGGCCATTAAAGTGGTTAAGTTGGCTTGGTTTGGCTTATCTTAGCGGTTTTGCATTACTCTATTTATTCTGGTTTGCTGGCCTGTTTTAAGCGGGTGGAATAAAGGATGGATCCAAATTATATTTTTCTAATACGCCAAGCCAGGCAGGGTCGTTTTTCATCTGGGTAATGATGCGATTTAACTCCGTACCAAGTTGTGTGTCTTCGCTGCTATACATCAGGCGACGGATAATGTGTTCATGCGGTTTTTCAGCCACGTAATATAAAGTTGGGTTCTCGCCATGGCTAACCTTGTATTGCAAGGTTGATTGGCTAATGACAGTAAAGTCGCCGCGTCCCAGTCGCAACATATCCAGCACATTATCTTCATGCATGGTATCGACCCGGATCAGGATACTATTTTTTTCTGCCTGCTCCAGCCCGACATAGCGATAACCCTGCACGCCAATAAAGGTTTTACCCACCAGATTATCCAGATTATTGCTAACGAAGGGGCTGGCGGCTAATGAAACAAAAATATCATTCTCCTGTAATACGCCCTGAGTGAACTTGACCCTGGTACCCAAATGTTTAAACCATACTGGCTGTACACCGACAACAACGTGAGCAAACGATTGTTGCAACATCGCGTCAATGCGACGTCGTGGCATAAACTCGGTTCTGAAAGAAAACTGCTTACTGTAGCGATTAAGATAGTTAGCCAAATCGAAATACAAACCTTGCTGCTGATTGGCATCAACAATATAGGGCGCTTTAAAGTGATAGGTAAGTAGCAACACTTCCTGCTTTGGCGCTGCCAGTAAGGGTAAACTGCACAGCAAACAACACATTAAAACAGCGTACAGACAGCGATAATTTGGCATAATCTCAATGTTAATGACGGCGGATAGCGTTAGCTTAGCCCAGTAATCTCTGTGAAACCAGTTAAAAACTGGCCAACCCACACTACGTTATCAGTACCAACTGATGTTAAGACTGTCGATAAGCTCATCTTGGTTATAGGTGGCTTTAATTTCTACATTATCGCCATACAGGGTCAGTTGGTTAAGGCTATCAAAAGCATCGGCAAAACGCGCCATAAAATCGGCCCGGTTTGCCGGTAAGCCTAAAAATTTCAACTGTTGTTGAATATCACTGATGGCGTAGTCGTCTAAAATATTAGTTACCGTCAGGCCAACTAAATGGCTTTCATTGTAGCTAACCGCCAGGACCGGGCTTAATACTGAAAGACGATTGCCGTCACGTAACTTGCTGCGATTGAGAGAGGTGATTTGAGGCAGCGTAGCAAGCCTTTTTTCGTCGGGGTTGGCAAGCGTTTGCAGGCTGTTTTTTACTTGTAGCATTGAGTCGGCCGCTGGCAGTGCAAGCTGCAACTTGCCTACAGCATAATGTGTTGCTACCAGGCTGATTTCAACCAGTAACAGCTGATTACTATTACTTTTTATATCCAGATAAGGCGCAAAATTGAGGATAAGCTGGCTATCGTCGCCTTGTAGTGAAAATTGATACTGATCTACAGAGATCAACTTCTCCTGATAGAACGCTTTTATCTCTGTTAGAGGCGCACGACGCCGGAAAGTATCGTCTAACCGCCATTGATGTTGTTGAAAGCGCAGATTTTCAAGCAGTCTTTTCTTTATTTCTGCTGACAAAAGGTTATTGCTTTGATGAAATGCAACTGCATTATTACCAGCAAAAACAATCAGATGCTCCTGGCCATAAATCCAGGCGGTCTGCTCTTTTTCCAGCGCCAGCTCTGCATCGGGCGTACCAAATAATGCCTGTACTTGCGGCGGCGTCATACCGACACGGGCGCCATAAAAACCATGCTGCAGCGATATGGTGTCCGAAAGCGGCGCCGATTCAACCTGCTCTGTGTGGGTGACAACTGGCAAAGACACCGCAAACTGCATGCTGGTGGTGAGGGAAGCCTGCCGGGTTTCAGCTTGCTTTTGGCCTGCACTGTTGTAGGGAGCGTACACGGTCGGTAAGTCGTTATCTTGCTGACATAAGGTAATTAACTCGGCCGCAATCCGGTATTTAACCTCACGGCCTGAATGTCTGATGGTTTTCAGTGATTCACTGTTACTGATAACGCCTTGCACATCAGTTAAAATGACCGCATTTGCACCAGCTTCGGCCGCTTGTTGGCGAATTTTAGCGATAGTATTTTGCAATAAGGTTTGTTTGGCCGTCGCAATATCATCATCCCGCGCTACCGTTTTATCTGTAGCCTCGGCGTACCGGACTACCTGATAATCGCACTTAGGATAGCTGTTTAATACCGGCGGCAAGCCGGCATCTGCATGGCAAACACTGCTAATGGTTATGTTTAGGGCTACGCCAACAAACAAAAGTACTCTGGCTGAGTGCATTGGTACTAACGTTTCCAATAAGGATTTAAGCCGAAAGTAACACTGCAGGTCTTTGATGTAAACGCAGCGGCTAAGTTTCTTAATGCATAGTATTCCAGCCCTTCCTCAATAACACTCAGTGATATTCGTCCTTAATTGCGTTTTTACAACGCCAGAGTTTTTTCACCGCGAGCAATGCCTGATACGCCACTGCGCACCACTTCTAAAATAGTAGTGCCGGCTAATGCCTGAATAAAGGCATCCAGTTTGTCGCTGGTTCCCACTAACTGCACGGTGTAAGTTGTGGCGGTGACATCAATGATCTGGCCGCGGAAAATATCAGCACAACGTTTTACTTCGTCGCGCGCCGCGCCGCTGGCTTTTACCTTGATCAGCATCAGCTCGCGCTCAAGATGCGCCGACTCATTTAAATCGGTCAGTTTTACCACTTCAATCAGCTTGTGTAACTGCTTGGTAATTTGCTCAATCACTTGATCATTACCATGAGTTACCAGGGTTAAACGCGATAACGTCGCATCTTCAGTGGGTGCAACCGTAAGCGAATCAATGTTGTAGCCGCGCTGGGCAAATAAACCGACTAAACGGGCTAAGGCGCCCGACTCGTTTTCCAGCAGCACAGAAATTATATGTCGCATGCTAAGTCCTCTCTGTTTTGCTTAAAAACATTTCATTCATGGCGCCACCGGGTATTTGCATCGGATACACGTGCTCTTTCGGGTCGATATGAATATCGAGGAACACCAGCTGATCTTTCAGGGCAAAGGCCCGCTCCAGGGCTGGAATAAGCTGCTCAGGTTCGGTTACCCGAATGCCAACATGACCATAGGCTTCGGCCAGTTTGACAAAGTCGGGTAGGGAATCCATGTACGAGCTGGCATAACGTGACTCATAATTCATATCCTGCCACTGCTTCACCATGCCTAAATAGCCATTATTCAGGTTGATGATTTTTACCCCCAGGCCATATTGTTTGCAGGTCGATAGCTCTTGAATATTCATCTGAATAGAGCCCTCGCCGGTGACGCATACTACATCAGCATCGGGATAATTCAGTTTAACCCCCATGGCCGCCGGCAGGCCGAAGCCCATGGTGCCAAGACCGCCCGAGTTAATCCAGCGGTTGGGTTTGTTAAAGCCATAATATTGCGCGGCAAACATCTGGTGCTGTCCTACATCACTGCAGACAAACGCATCGCCTTTGGTAATTTTACTGACCTGCTCAATCACATACTGCGGTTTTAACTGCGGGGCGGCGTTGTCGTAACGGCCACCGTGCACAGTGCGCCACTCATAAATTTGCTGCCACCATTTTTTCATCGCAGCGCTATCGGGCTTTTTCTTTTTATGATGCAGCAACGCCAGCATTTCGCTTAGCACCGGTTGCACCAAACCGACGATCGGAATATGCGCATTAATGGTTTTACTGATACTGGCCGGGTCTATATCAATGTGAATGATAGTGGCATCGGGGCAGAATTTTTTGGTGTTATTGGTTACCCGATCATCAAACCTGGCACCTACTGCCAGAATTAAATCGGCATGGTGCATTGTCTGATTAGCTTCATAGCTACCGTGCATGCCCAGCATACCAATAAATTGTATATCGCTGGCCGGGTAACAGCCCAGCCCCATCAATGTATTGGTTACCGGTAAGTTAAGCAGCTGTGCCAGTTCGGTCAGTTCATTCGAGGCGCCGCCCATTATTACCCCACCACCGGCATACAGTATCGGCTTTTTAGCCGCCAACAGTGCGGTAACTGCTTTTTTAATCTGGCCACTGTGGCCTTTTAATTTGGGCTGATACGAGCGCAGTTTTACTTCGCTGGGGTAGTGATAAGGAAACGTCTGGCTGGGAATGGTCATATCTTTTGGGATATCAATTACCACCGGACCAGGCCGGCCACTTTGGGCAATATAAAAGGCTTTTTTAATAATAGCCGGAATATCTTCTGGCCGGCGTACCGACATATTGTGCTTACAAATAGGCCGGGAAATACCCAGCATATCGGTTTCCTGAAACGCATCGTCACCAATTAAGTGGCTCATCACCTGGCCGGTTAACACCACCATCGGAATAGAATCCATATAGGCGGTAGCAATACCCGTCACCGCGTTGGTGGCTCCCGGGCCTGAGGTGACTAGGACCGCACCGGCTTTACCACTTGCCCTGGCATAGGCATCGGCCATATGGGTAGCCGCCTGCTCGTGGCGCACCAATACATGTTTAACTTTGGTTTGTTGAAATAAGGCATCGTAGATATGCAGCACAGCGCCACCCGGATAGCCATAAAGGTACTCTACTCCTTCATCGGCCAGCGCCCGGATAACCATGGCGGCACCCGATAACATCTCGGTTTGTTTAGATTGGCTTGTCATGGTGTTGTCTCATAGTTTTATAGCAAAAGCGTAAGGCCAACGCTGAAAACCAGCATTGGCTTAATAATCTGCAGTACGCGCATGGGTACTGCCTGTTTGCTACGGGGACGGGTTGTTAACTATGGCGTTCTTGTTGTCGCTTCTTAAGAAGTCATATTATCTGAACGCTCTTACAATTTACGGGATGTTAGTGGCAATGTCGATGGTTTTTTCGAATTTGCACCATAGTGCTCAGAGCTTGTAAAATAGCGCATCCGGCCACATAGTTAGGCCATTATGGCGAAATACAGGACCTGTCAGTTATGCATAGCCCCATTGTAGAAGTCACTCTCCAAAATGCCCGTGAAGTGCTGGAGCAATCGAACACGCAACTGGTACTGTTTCAGTTTCACTCAGCACGCAGTGAAGGCTGTCAGCAATTAACTCCTATTTTAAAGAAGATCGTCCAACAGTACCCCAAGCAATTATTGCTGGCCCGGGTAGATTGCGATCAGCAGCAGGACTTAGCCATGCAGTTTGGCGTACAGTCTTTACCCACCGTAATGCTGATTAAAGATGGCCGGCCGGTAGATGGCTTTGCCGGTGTTGAGACCGAACAAGCGATTATGACCCGCTTACAGCCTTATTTACCCAAGCCTGAAGATGACCTTATTGCTAAAGCGCAGCAGTTTTTGGCTGAGCAAAATCCGGCTGAGGCCTATCCATTATTTAAACAAGCACTGGATTTAGCGCCCGAGCGGACTGAATTAAAAGTATGGTTGGCTGATACTGCGGTCAGCCTGGGTCAGCTGCCACAGGCGCAAGCCCTGCTGGCTGAGGTGAAACTGGCTGATCAGGACAGCATTTACAAAGCGGTGGTAGCGAAACTGGAACTGGCGATGGAAGCGGCCGACACCCCGGAAATTCGCGCTCTGGAGCAGCAGCTGGCGGCGAATCCTGATGACAGCAGCATTAAGGAAAAGTTGGCAGTACAGTATCAGGCAGCGCAGCGCAGTGAAGAAGCGCTGGCACTGCTGCTGGGGATTTTACAGCAGGACCTGAACTACGGTGACAGTAAAAAACTGTTTCTGGATATTCTGGCCGCCCTGCCTAAAGGCGATACCGTTGCCAGCCACTACCGGCGCAAATTATACAGTTTGCTGTACTAGTGACGAATTCCGGGACGCTGCAGCAGGCTTTTGCCGCATGCAGTGCGGTGCTTCAGCAAAACCGGCAGTACTGGCAGCTGGTACCTTTTGCCTGCCAGCAGTTACCCTGGGATAATCCGGCGTTAGCAGAAAAACTGCTGGCCCTGCCAGAGCGGGATTTAGCCTGTATTGATCAGGACCCGGCCTTGCAGCAACAGCATCTTGGCGAGCTGTTTTGCGACCTGTTTCAACTGAAATACCATTTAAACGCCCCTGAAAGCACCTTAATAGCGCACGAATTAAAACCGGTGCCCTTCTGGCTGACCAACGGCATTGGCGGGCGCAAAATGGCTCAAATTACCGCTTTTTCCAGCCAGATACCGCAAAGCGATTTGCCACTGCTCGAATGGTGCGCTGGCAAAGGCCATTTAGGCCGCCTGCTGGCCTGGCAGTTTCAGCGGCCGGTAACCAGTGTTGAGTGGCAACAGCAGCTTTGTGCCGATGGCAGCGCCCTGGCCAGTCAGTTTAATATCCCACAACGCTTTGTTCATGCCGATGTGCTTACGCCACAAGGCAGCGCGGTATTGGCACCACAGCAACAGGTAGTGGCACTGCATGCCTGTGGCCAATTACATATTGAACTACTACGCCAGGCTGTCAGCAAAGGTTGCCAGCAGTTGCATCTGGTGCCCTGTTGTTATCATTTAATTCCGGATGAGCAATATCAACCATTATCTGCTTTGGCGCAGCAAGCTGATTTGGCACTTAGCCATCACGATTTAAAACTGGCGGTGCAGGGCCAGGTAACGGCCGGTGTCCGGATTGAAAAGTTGCGCCATACCGAAGTAAAGTGGCGACTGGCTTATCAGGCACTGCGCGCCGCGCTGACCGGTGACAATAACTACCAGCCATTATCGTCGGTTGGTAAGCATTGGTTTAGCGGTGATTTCGCCGATTTTGCCCGTTGGGCCGCAGATCAACATCAACTTACCCTGCCAGCAGCGCCTGACTGGCAACACTATTTAACAATGGGGGCTGAGCATGCTGCGCTGGTAACACGGATTGAGTTGGTGCGGCATCTGTTTCGCAGGCCGCTTGAGCGTTGGCTGGTGCTGGATCGCGCGTTATACCTGCAGCAACACGGCTATCAGGTGCAGTTAAACGCGTTTTGTGATTATCAGGTAACCCCGCGCAACCTGCTACTACAGGCTGTGCGTCAGAACTAATGCCGGCTGCGTTCTCGCATAAAAGGCCGGCACTTAGGATGACAGCAACACGCCAGCGGCACTACTTTGTTTTTCCTGCTGATAAAACGCCTGTATTTTCTTATCTTTGATCAGCCAGCGCTGATTTAACCAGAGCTGGAAGCGCTCCCGAAAAGCAGTATCATTAAAGTAGTCACCAATAACCTGCTCGTCTACTGCCAGCACGTCAGCCTGAATAACGATACGTTTTAGGCGACCCATTAACATATCCAGTGCTACATGTTGCTGATTATCCGGGTAAATTAACGTGACATCTAAAATCGCATTAAACTGCTCGCCCATGCTGGCAAGGGTAAAAGCAATGCCACCGGCTTTTGGGGGCAATAAGTATTGAAACGGGCTGCGTTTAGCCAGACGTTTTTGCTCGGTACAACGACTGCCTTCGACAAAATTAATAATGGTAGTTGGCACGGTTAAAAACTTGGCACAGGATTTACGCGTCGTTTCAATATCTTTGCCTTTCAGGTGGGGCTGTTTTGCCAGCGTGGCTGCACTGTAGCGTTTCATATAGGGCATATCCAGCGCCCAGCAGCCAGTTCCTAAAAAAGGTATCCACTTTAACTGATCTTTTAAAAAGAATTTAGGCTCGGGAATAAGCTTATGGGCAAAACCGCTGACCACCGGAATATCCAGCCAACTTTTATGGTTGCTGATCAGCAAATACCAACTTTCCCGATCCAGTGCCTGCTGGCCACTGATTTGCCAGTCAACATCATTGAATAGGTTAATAAGGCCGGTGTTTACCATGGTCCAGCCACGAAAGCAGCCACGGCCAGCCATCGCCAGCAATCGGTGCATAGCTTTAAATGGCAACAACAGTTTCAGGATACCCAGTGGAGTAACCACGATACCCCAGAACGCCAGGTTTAGCGCAAAACAGCTGAAACTGATCGGTAACAATAACCAACCCGGTAAAAAACTTAACATCAGCTAACTCCTTTTTCTGCCAATGCGGCCAACTCCCGATCTTTCTGTTGCCATAGCTGGTTTACCCATTGCTGAAAGTGCTCGCGGTAGTTAGGGTCGTTGTAGTCGCCAATCAAATCACTGCTGATCGGTAGCACGTTAATGTTGACTGTTATATCACGAACCTTACCCGAAATATAATCCCAGAAACTGGGGATCCCTTGCGGGTAATAAATAGTGACATTGAGCATTTTGTGCAGCTGATTACCCATGGCACCGAGCACAAATGCCACACCACCGGCTTTGGGTTTTAACAAATGGCTAAAGGGTGATTGCTGCATGTCATGCTTAGCTTTGGTAAAGCGGGTGCCTTCTACAAAATTCATAACGGTCGTAGGTTTAAATTGAAATTTAAGACAGGCTTTGCGGGTAGTTTCGATGTCTTTACCCTGCAACTGCGGATTTTTCTGCAAAAAGTGCTTGCTGTAACGTTTCATAAACGGAAAATCGAGCGCCCACCAACAAATGCCCAGCAGCGGCACATAAATCAGTTCTTTTTTAAGAAAGAATTTTATAAAGGGAATTTTGCGGTTAAAAATATTCTGTAACACCAGAATATCAGCCCACGACTGATGGTTTGCCAGCAGCAGATACCAGTCTTTGCGGGACAATTGTTCCAGCCCCTGCACATTCCAGCGAATGCGGGTAAATAAACGGGTGGTAAAGTTGTTAACACTGATCCATGCCACAGCACAGGCATCCAGCAGATAAGTCATCCAGCTTTGCCAGCGCGTAATAGGGGGCAATTTCAATATGGCCAGCAGCGTTACCGGTACAAACCAGAATAAGGTGTTAAAGAAATACAGTAATACCGATATCACGCCAACAACGGGCTTGGGTAGAAAAGAAAACATAGCGCACCTGATTATTTATACCCGTCCTACCTGCATCTTCAAGTTGTTTGGGTAGCGTGCTGCCGTGGCTGGCAACATAAAATAAGCCTAAGACAAACAGAGCAGCTCTGGGCTGCTCTGTACTTGTCCGATCAGTTGCTATTCTAACTTAATCTTCGAAATAGGTATAACCATAAACACCGGATTTCAATTCATCCAGCAATGCCTCTTTCTGATCGTTACTCATGTCCAGCTTAGCCAATTGATTGCTATAGGAGGTCAGTAGTTTAGTGGCGTCAAACTGCACATAACGCAGCACGTCTGCAACCGTGTCGCCTTTTATAATATTGGTCAGTTTGTAACCGCCATCGTCCGTCAGTTCCACATGTACCGAGTCGGTGTCACCAAACAGGTTATGCAAATCACCAAGGATTTCCTGATAGGCGCCTACCATAAACATGCCCAGTAAATACTGTTCATCTTCTTTATATACCGGCAGCGGCAGGCTGGACTCGATGCCATTGCCGTCGGCATAGCTTTTTAACTGGCCATCAGAGTCGCAGGTAATATCCTGAATAATCGCCCGGTGGTCCAGCGGTTCCAGCATGCGCTCCAGCGGCATGACCGGGAACAACTGATCAATACCCCAGGCATCGGGCATCGACTGAAACAAAGAGAAATTAACGAATAATTTATCGGCCAGTTTTTCATTCAGTTCGTCATGAATAGCCCGATGCGAGCGCGCCGATAAGTCTAAGTTAGCCCGTACTTTATTAATGGTGGCAAAATAAATTTGTTCCAGCAATGACCAATCTTGCAGGGTCAGTAAACCGTGCACATACTGGGCGTGGGCATCAGTAAAGTAATGAATAGCATCATGATAAGCCTCAATGGCCGAGCGCGGTGTCACATTCTGGTAGGCTTCCCATAACCCTAAAATAACCGTTGGCGCGTCGTCACTGGGCTCCGGCAAATTGACCAAGCCAGGTGCCCGTTCAATATCAATCGCATCGGTTACCAGCACCGCATGGTGCGCCGTCATTGCCCGGCCGGACTCGGTAATAATGTTCGGGTGCGGCAGGTCGTACTCGTCACACACTTCTTTTAAACCGTTAACCACGTTGCGGGCATATTCCATCATGGTGTAGTTCATCGAACAGGCGGAGCGTGATTTCGAGCCTTCGTAATCTACGCCTAAGCCACCGCCGACATCAACGGTGGTAATGGGCACACCCAGGGTGCGCAGTTCGGCGTAATGCCGGGCGCATTCACGAATAGCATTATGAATATCGCGAATATTAGCAATTTGCGAACCGATATGAAAATGCACTAATTGTAATAAATCGAGCTTACCGGCAGCACGCAGCACCTCAATGGCCTGCAATACCTGAGTGGCGGTTAAACCAAACTTGCCTTTTTCACCACCGGTATTTTGCCATTTACCCTTACCCACTGAGTTTAAACGGATCCGGATGCCAATACGGGGTGCTGCACCTAAATTATCAATTTCGCGTAGCAGGGTTTTTAGCTCAGACAGTTTTTCTACCACCACATAAACGGTGTGGCCCATCATCTGGCCAATGGTCGCCAGCCTTAAAAACTCGCTGTCTTTATAGCCGTTGCAGACAATCTGCAGCGGTTTTTCGGTCACGCCTAAAATGGCCATCAGCTCGGGCTTACTGCCTGCTTCCAGGCCTACTTTGCCACTTTCGTGGCTGATTAAGCGTTTAACCACAGAAAACTGCTGGTTCACTTTAATCGGATAAACAGCGGTGTACTGGCCCTTATATTCTTTCTCGGCTTTGGCATTCTTAAATGAGGTAATCAGGGTATCAACCCGGTGCTGCAATATATCGGTAAAGCGCACCAGCACCGGCAGAGTAAGGCCTTCTTCTTTAAAGCGGTTAGTCAGCTCCGGAAAGCTGATCCCTGCTTTGCTGTGATCCTGATCCGGATAGGCAATTAAATTACCTTTCTGATCAACATCAAAATAGCCTTCACTCCATACGGCAACGTTATAAATTGAACGTGCTTTTTCAATACCCCAATCAGCCATTACGATTCCTTAAATATTTCTCTGTCAGATAGTGTAAAGCCTATGCCGTTGCACTGCAGCAAAAAACGATAAAAATTTGTTTGTTGCCGCCCATACAGGCAAAATATGCGGCCTATACGTACAAGGGGAAAAAAGATGTCAGTATTTGATGACAAAAAGTGGTTAACTGAAGTATTTGCCGACAGTGGTAGCGTATTTGGCCTGGCCATTACCAAAAAACTGGATGAAGTACAGTCG
Source organism: Arsukibacterium sp. UBA3155 (assembly GCA_002364615.1). Classification (GTDB taxonomy): domain Bacteria; phylum Pseudomonadota; class Gammaproteobacteria; order Enterobacterales; family Alteromonadaceae; genus Alishewanella. The sequence continues at coordinate 235,440 of DEYP01000019.1, forward strand.
CCATTTCAGAAAATTGCGATGTATGAAACCAGCCATTTCGGTAATTTGATGGTTATTGATGACGTGATCATGCTCAGTAGCCGTGATAACTTTTTGTATCACGAAATGCTCAGTCATCCTGTGTTATTTACCCACCCCAACCCGAAGAATGTAGTGATTATCGGCGGTGGCGATTGTGGCACCTTGCGCGAAGTACTAAAACACCCGGGGGTAGAGACGGTTACGCAAATTGATATCGATGAGCAAGTGACCCGGATGGCCGAAAAGTATTTCCCGGAGTTATGCGCATCAAATAATGACCCCCGTGCCATTTTGCAGTTTGCTGATGGTATTCAGTTTATGCGTGATGCAGCAGCAGAATCGGTAGATGTAATTATTGTTGACTCGACCGACCCGATTGGTCCGGGCGAAGGGTTATTTAACCGGGCCTTTTACGCCAGTTGTCTGCAAGCCCTGCGCCCAGGCGGTATTTTGGTGCAGCAAAGTGAATCGCCATTAATCCATATGCCGTTGCTATCAGCAATGCGTCAGGCGATGAGCGATGCCGGTTTTGCCGCGCTGCAAACTCTCAATTTCCCACAGATGGTATATCCTTCCGGTTGGTGGACCTGCACCCTGGCGCGTAAAGGCGCGGCATTCAATGGTTTTCGAGAGGCGGATGCACAGCAGGCAGCGTTTACGACAGAATATTATAATGTTGATATTCACAAAGCAGCCAGTGCCCTGCCAAACTTTATGAGAAAAGCCTTGCAAGCCAGCTAACGCCGTTTATGTAACCGCCCGGGCAGGTTCAGGCCAGCGGCTAGCCTGAAATAAATTTCAAAGAAAGCTTGCTAAATTGGCAAGCATTTTGTACATTTATTGCTCATAAAAAGGGTGAAGTAATATGAGATACTTGTCGTTATTGTTTTTAGGGGCGTTTTCAGCGCAGGCGACGGTGTATAAATGTGAAACGAATGGCGTGGTTGAATTTAGCCAGTTTCCATGTGCCAAGGATGCTGAAGCAGTAGATATGCGGCCGGTTGGTACGGCCTTGTCAGGTACACCCGGTGAGTTTAAGCAGCAGGTTGATGCTGTGAAGCGTAAAAGCCGGTTTGTCGAGTTTCAGATAGCGAAGCTTGAGCAAGAAAAAACACTTTTACTGGAAGAACTTAAAGCCGAGCAATACAAGTTAAGGCGCAGTTTCCCGCGGGCAGAAGAAGTGGCGGCAATCGCTCAGAAAATCGAGCGCACCGAACAACGCTTTGCCGAGCGGATCAGTACAGAGCGTGCTACCTTAAGAGGTTTGCAAGCGCAGGCAGTGTCGCTTGAACGGCAATACGCCCAAAATCAGTAAGTAAAGCAGAACCTCAATTATTATAAGCCCGCTAACCAGCGGGCTTTTGCGTTTAATCTCTTTTTTTTAAGACCATTCATCCAGCAATAAACTCCAGTTAGAAATTCGCTTGAAAATATCATTTGTAATAATTTGTAATGGCAATGTGAATATTGGCAATTGTATGCTACACATTTGTGGCTGTCTGAGCGGCAGTACCAACACAAATAATAAAGGAAGCATATGAATACGTTATTTAAATATTCACTTTGTGCGCTGGCAGTAAGTTCCACCGGTTTTAGCGCCGCCAGTTTCGGCCAACAGGGCACTGCGCAAACAGTAGCGCCTCTGGTTGAGAGAATTGAAGTTACCGGCTCACGGATTAAACGCAATGACTTGGAAGGCGCAGCACCAATAGACGTTATCAGCCGTGACGAAATTGCTAAATCGGGCTTTTCAAACTTACAGCAACTGTTAGAAAGAACGCCGGTTGCTGGTACAGGTACTTTTTCTACTCGCGGCAATAACCAGGATTCCACCGCAAATGGTGGCGCGGCGATCAGTTTAAGGGGGTTCGGCTCCGACGCCACCCTGGTGCTGATCAATGGCCGGCGGGTTGCGGTCAGTGCTTTTGCTGAAAATATTGCCAACTCTTTTGTCGATATTAATTCTATTCCCGTTGCTGCAATAGAGCGGGTTGAAATATTAAAAGATGGTGCATCGGCAGTTTATGGATCCGATGCGGTTGCCGGCGTGGTCAATATTATTTTACGTAAAGACTTTGACGGTGCAGAACTTAGTGTCAGCCATGGTGGCACCACCGGGCCTTCGTATGATGAAACCTCAGCAAGCCTGGTATGGGGCACCGAGTCAGATGATGCCAATGCCACATTAATTCTGGATTATTTTAAAAATACCGTTATTACCGGTGCCGAGATGGGCCGTTTTGGCACGGCTAACCAGGCGCCTTACGGCGGCAATGATTTCCGTTCATCACGTGGTTTTCCGGGTAATTTTATTGTAAATGGTGAAACCCGTATCGATCCGGATTGCCCGACAGAGAGAGCATTCGGTCAAACGTGTGTGTTCGATTATGGTCCTTTTGGTATGGTAGTTCCTGCGGCAGAGCGGGTGGGAGCAATTTTCCAGGGAAGTCAGCGTCTTAGCTCTGATTTGGAAGGCTATGTTGAATTAGCGGTACAGCACAACCGTTCACAGGCAGCGGGTGCGGCAACGCCACTGGATGGCGATGCCGGATTAACGGTTCCTGCTTCTCATCCAGATAACCCATTTGACGAAGATATCGCGATTAACCGTTTTCGGACGGTAGATGCCGGACCACGGACCTGGGATATCGAATCTGATTCATTGCGCCTGGTGGTGGGTTTGCGCGGCCAGCTAAATAACTGGGATTGGGATATCGCTGCCCAGAAAGGACGAAGCGAGTCAATGCAAACCGGCAGCAAGCAACAGGGCTGGGTACGCACTGATTTTCTGCAAGAGCAGATTAACCTGGGTAACTATAATCCATTTGGCGGCACTATAAATTCGCCAGAAGTAATCGATGCGATTACTACATCGTTAGTGCGCCGTGGTGAGTCACATATTACGGCATACGATGCCAGTATCAGTGGTGAAGCCTTTGCCCTCGGAGATCAGATGGTCTCCATGGCGGCGGGGCTGGAGTATCGTGAAGAAGATGCTTTTGATCAGCCGGATGACCAATTCCAGCGTGGTTTAATCTTTGGCACTGAGTCTGTTTCGGCTCAGGCACAGCGCGATCAGTATGCGGCGTATATTGAGTTACTGGTACCGGTATCAGATGAGCTTGAATTTACGGTAGCTGGCCGTTATGACCACTACAGCGACTTTGGTTCTACCACTAATCCGCAATTAAGTATGAAGTGGCGCCCGCTGGACAACTTTACCCTGCGGGCCTCATTTGGACAGGGCTTCCGGGCACCTTCACTGGCGCAAATTGGTCTGGGGCCGTCACAGGAATCGGTATTTTTTACTGACACCTTTCGTTGCCCCACTATTGACCCCAGCAATCCAGCTTGTGCAGCAACCGACTACACCATCGTCTTTGTTGGTGCTGAAGGCTTGCAGCCAGAAGAATCTGAAACATTTAATCTTGGCTTTGTCTGGCAGATAAATGATGAATTTGATGTCACCGCGGATGTCTGGAGTATTACGCAGGATAATAAAATCGATAAAAACGATTTTGAAAATGTGTACAACGCCGAATGTAATAATCAGAGCAGCACTATTTGTGTTCGCTTAGATCCTTTGCCAGGGCAAACTCTGGGTGAATTATCCCGCTTATTTAACAGCTATGTCAATGTCAGCTCACAGGAGGCTACAGGCTTAGATCTGTCTACTTCTTACCGTTTAGCGTTACAGGATATGGGACAAGTTCGCTTTAATCTGGATTGGTCGTATATCAATAAGTTCGAGAAAAACGGTATCGACTATGCCGGCGAGTATAACTATCCGCAACACCGCTGGTTGGCAGCGGCTGACTGGAGCCACGGTGACTGGGGCGTGGTTACCAGCCTGAGTTACATTGGTGAGTTTGAAGATTATGCGGCGCCAAGTGAAGTTGAAAGCACGTCAACCCGTTCAATTAGTGCGCAAATGCTATTGGATGTGCAGCTTCGTTATAATCTGAACGACAAAACGCAACTGGTGCTGGGGATGAATAACGCACTGGATGAAGATCCGCCATTTGCGATAGGTGATGGTGATGCCGACCTGTACGGTTATGCCTCGCGGGTTCACAATCCCCGTGGCCAATTTGTGTACGGCAAAGTCAGTTACCGGTTTTAATCGAGGTGACCAATAAAAAACAGCGCCTGATGGCGCTGTTTTTTATTAAGTCGTATTCAATGCTGTGCTCGAACCGAGCCTTTGCCGTTTATTCAACGATAGGTTCGATATGGATCTCTACCCGACGGTTTTGTGTGCGATTCGCATCCGATGTGTTCGGCACGGCCGGATAGTTCGGGCCATAACCCTGAGTTTCCAACCTGACTGACTGCACATTCTGCGCCATTAAATAATTCTTAACGGCATCAGCACGGGCCATCGATAAATTCATATTGTACTGATACGGGCCGGTATCATCAGTATGGCCGGCAATCACCAACATGGTTTTTTCGTAATCACGCAGTACTTTTGCAATATCATTAAACACCGGATACAAATTCGATTTGATATCTGAGCGGTTAATATCAAAAGTAAGCTGAGCTGGAATGTCTAACTTTAAAATGTCGCCATCGCGGATAACTTTTACCCCTGAGCCGCTAAGCTCTTCCCGCATGGCTTTTTCTTGTTTATCCATATAACTACCAACGGCGGCACCTGCCAGGGCACCTACGGCAGCACCAATGACCAGGCGTTTATCTTTATGGTTGCCGGTAGCTTTGCCCGCAATAGCACCCGCAACAGCGCCAATAGCGGCGCCTTTGGTAGCATTAGACTGATTAGCGCAGCCGGCTAATGTCAGGCTGGCAACCAGGGTTGTAACGGCAAAAGACGTAAATTTCATATTGGGCTCCTTAGATTAATGAATTGAGCTTAACACTGTTCTCTGAATTGCTGCTGAACTTAATTATTCACTTAAATGTATTGGCCTGATTACTAATTGATTCAAGACCCGATGTAGATTTTATGTAAATGGAATTCCCTTTCGCCTGGTTTTTGGGTATGGTAGCTAAGTTTTTTGGCTAGCAAGAATGGCTGCCAGGGTAATAAACAGTCAGGATAAACTGTGATGATAATAATAATTCGTTGTTTTTGTTTGTTTTTTGTTTTAGGGGTAGGCCAGGTCGCGCATGCCAATGTGTATAAGTGCACGGCAGCCGATGGCAGCGTAGTCTTTCAGGGGGCAGCTTGTATTTCCGGTGATCAGGCCCAGATTGATATGCTGTTCGGTGAACAGGAAGCGAGTGAGCAAATACCTTTGCTGGAAGGGAGCTGGTGTGAGTTGGGTACCTCTGAGGTACTGGACGGCACCGTTTACCGGGATGAGACAATGAGTAAAACCTGGATATTTGCTAAGCATCAGATGACCCAGCATATTCAGCAAGGACAGCGACAGGATACCTTCAATTATAATATCCGCCAGCAAACGGGTAATTTTGTGATTGATCACCCTGCTTTTGGCAGCGGTCAGGTAAGTTGGCGCGTGCGTCACCATACGGAACAAGAGCTTATTATTGCGGCGTATGGCAATTTTACCCACCTGACGGCGGGTGAATGTAATGTTGCGGTCGCACGTAATTAAATAACAATAGACATGTAGACGCCTAAATCGTAAGCTGCTGCCAGAGTTAAGCGGGAGGTTGTTATGGCTTTTGCGTCCTGGCGTCGTATTGTTATCAAAGTAGGCAGTGCGTTAATTGCACCCTCTGCCCAGGGGTGTTCCACCCGCTATCTGTTAAGTATCGCGCATTTTATTGCACGGTGCCGTCTGGCTGATATCGAAGTGGTACTGGTCTCCTCCGGCAGTGTTGCTGCCGGGCGCAATGCCATTGTAGCCAAGCAACACCCTCTGCCAATTAATATTAAACAAGCCATGGCTGCAGTTGGCCAAAGCCGGATGATGGCCAGCTGGAGCCAGCTATTTGACTTTGACTGTGCCCAGATACTGCTAACCCATGATGATCTGCAAGACCGCCGCCGTTACCTGAATATTGACAATACACTGCGTACCCTGCTGGCCAATCAGGTGTTACCCATTGTCAATGAAAATGACTCTGTGGCCACCGCTGAATTAAAAGTGGGCGACAACGATAATCTGGCGGCATTGGTGGCCATCGTGGTGGATGCTGATGCACTGCTGATCTGCTCTGATATTGATGGTTTGTATACGGCTAACCCCAGGTTGGTATCAGACGCGAGCCATATCGCTGAAGTGACACAAATTACTAAAGATATTTATGCCATGGCGGGTGGTAGTCATCATGCCATTGGCACCGGAGGTATGCATACCAAGATTCAAGCGGCGGATAAAGCCACCAAAGCCGGAATAGATACCCTGATAATTAACGGTCAGGATGCCAGCAGTTTTACCCGGCTTCTTAACGGCGAGCCAACGGGTACCCGCTTTATCCGGCAACAGGAGCGGCTTAGCGCCAAAAAACACTGGCTGTTAAATAGTTTGAAACAGCACGGGGCGGTGCACGTTGATGCCGGCGCCTGCGCCGCATTGCAGCAAAAAGGTGCCTCGCTGCTGGCCAGTGGTATTGTCAGTTGCTCCGGCAGCTTTGAAAAAGGTGATGCGGTACTGATCATAGGCCCAGAGCAACAGGAGCTGGCAAAGGGGATCAGTCAGTATAATTCGTACGAACTGACTAAAATACTGGGGCTGCACAGTGGCCAGATTGCCCCGGTGCTAGGATATTGTCCCAGTGAAGAGGTCATACACCGCAATGATTTAGTGCTGCTAAACTAATCAGGTGCTTGCTGATTCACTTTACCCGGATAAAAGGAACGCTAATGAAGCTGGCGATTGTAGGAGGGGGCATTAATGGTTTATCCAGTGCCTGGCAAATGGCACTGGCCGGCCATCAGGTAACCTTGTTTGAACGCGACACACTCATGGCGGCAACCAGCAGTGCATCGTCTAAATTACTGCACGGTGGGCTACGCTATCTGGAGCAGGGCGAGTTCCGCCTGGTAAGAGAAGCGCTGCAGGAGCGACGCTGGTGGCTGAAAAAAGCACCGCAGCTTACCCGGCGCCTGCCTATTCTTTATCCTATCTATGATGATTCGCGCCGGGCCCGCTGGCAACTGAAAATAGGCTTATGGCTATATGATACCTTTGCCGGACGCAAAGGCATTGGTCGTCACCGCTGGTTAACGGCATCGCAGGCCTTACGTTGCTCTGCACATTTAAACGCCGATGGACTAAAAGGCGCTTATCTGTTTTTTGATGGCCAGATGGACGATCAGAAACTGGGGCTGTGGATGGCTGCGCAATGTACCAAAGCCGGGGTGCAAATATGCGAACATGCCGAGGTGCTGCAGGTTGATACCGATGGCAGGGTTTTGCTGCACAGCGGCTGGCAACAATTTGACCGGGTAATTAATGTTGCGGGCCCCTGGAGTCAGCAGCTGTTAAAGCAGTCAGGTTTAGCTCAGCAGCCGCTGGATTTAGTGCGCGGCAGTCATTTACTGTTGCCGGCAATCAGTCGCTATGGTCATATGCTGGAGGTGCCCGGCGAAACACGTATCGTATTTGTGTTGCCCTATCAAGGCAATACGTTGCTGGGTACAACCGAGGTGCGGCAGCAACTGACTGATCCTATTACCTGCTCTGAAGCCGAGCGCGACTATCTGTTAAACGTGTATAACCATTATTTTCAGCCTAAAGCCACGCACACCAATGTACTGGCCAATTTTGCCGGCGTAAGGCCATTGCTTGGCGGCAGTGCGAATGCCAGCAACGCCAGTCGTGAGTATCAGCTTAGCTGGCAGGGACAACTGCTAACCGTATCGGGCGGTAAGTGGACTACCGCCCGGGCGCTAGGTAAGTCAGTGGCAATGCAGATTAAGCCGTAGGGCTTTACAGGGTCAGCGCCAGGATTTTTGAGCGGCGCTGATAATTATACAATTGCTTTTTCTGGCTGGGTAAATCGTCTACCGTGACCAGCTCAAAGCCTTGCTCTAAAAACCAGTGAATGCTGCGGGTCGTCAGGGCAAATACTTTGTCATAGCGTCGCTGCCGTGCCTGCTGAATAATATGCTTTAACAGCAAATAGCCCCGGTCGGCGTCGCGGTAATCGGGGTGTACCGCCAGGCAGGCAAACTCACCGACATTTTCATCAATGAACGGATATAACGCGGCGCAGCCGATCACCAGACCATCGCGTTCTATCAGGGTAAAGTAGTCAATTTCCATTTCCAGCTGCTCGCGGGAACGGCGTACCAGCAGCCCTTGTTGCTCCAGCGGCCTGATTAAATCTAAAATACCGCCAATGTCCCGGATAGTTGCCCGGCGTAGCTTCTCTGCGGACTCGGTAACAATCTGGGTACCGATACCATCGCGGGAGAATAATTCCTGCAGTAGCGCACCATCTTCATCGTAGCTGACCAAATGGCAGCGCGGCACGCCGCCGCGGGTGGCGGTGATGGCCGCATGCAAAAAAGCCAGGGTGCCCGGACAGGCTGAGTTGTTTTCAGCCAGTTCCTCTAATATATTTTCAGCCTCATTTGGCATTAATTCGGCAATAATGTCACCATCTGGCTCGGTTATGCCACCAACTTCGCTAAAACCAATCATTTTGTCGGCTTTTAATTTTATAGCCACCTGCGTGGCAATATCTTCGGCAGTTAAGTTAAAGCTTTCCCCGGTAACTGAAGCCGCTATCGGCCCCATTAACACTATGCCATTATGCTCCAGCTGACGTCTGATACCGGCTACGTCAATCCGCCGCACTTTGCCACTGTGGTAATAGTCAATGCCTTCATCAACGCCCAACGGCTGGGCAATAACAAAGTTACCGCTTATCACGTTTATCTGCGCGCCCTGCATAGGGGTATTACTTAAACTCATCGACAAGCGGGCGGTAATATCCAGCTGCAGTGCGCCGGCAACCTGTTTAATCAGCTTAAATGAGTCATCATCGGTTACCCGTACCCGGTTGTGGTAGGTCGGCTCCAGGCCGGCTTGGCCCAATGCCTGATTAATTTGCGGCCTGGCGCCATACACCAGCACAATTTTTATACCCAGGCTGTTAAGCAGGGCAACATCATTGATAATGCTACGAAAACCAGGTTGGGTAATGGCTTCGCCGCCCAGCATCACCACAAAGGTTTTACCACGGTGAGCGTTAACATAGGGGGCAGACTGGCGAAAACCGGAGACAAGTTCAGTAGTGCGCACGGGTAAGGGACTTCCTTTTGCTTAAGAATTAACTGTATAGGTTATAAAGATGGCAGTAAGCTGACAAAAAGCCAAATTTAGCGGCAGTAAAATCAGCATTTTAGGCGTATTTTGTATTATTATCTACATTTTTAGCATATCTATTCTTATTTTGGGCTGCGTTTCCTGAAAATCACTCTGACCCTTTTTTTCTTTTTTTCTGACCCCTTTTTTCAGATGGCAATTAACCGAGGATAATATGCGGCAAAAAACGCGAGCTGTCTTTAGTGATTAAGCTGTTATCTTCGCGAATACAAATACCGGCGGCGCTATCGCCGACCACCCAGCTGCCAATTAAGGTGTAGCTGTCGCCAAACTTTGGCAGTGGCGCCAGGGCCTGGCGAATATAGCCGTTGTCGGTGTAAGGGCCGTCTTCTTTTATGCGCTGGCCGCTGGCAGTCACCAGCTCAATATTGGCGCCTTCCCGCGAGAACAATGGCTTTTTCACCCAACCGGGTTCTATCTCGCGGTTATCGGCAAAAAAAGCGGGCAATAAATTAGGGTGGCCCTGATATTTTTTCCACAGCAGCGGCAAAATTCCTTTGTTAGATAACAACAGCTTCCAGCTGGGTTCCAGCCATTGGGTTTTGCTGGTTAAAATGGTGCTGGCAAAATCTTCCTGCAGCATAAATTCCCACGGGTACAGCTTGAACAGGCCATTTACCGGATAGCCATCGAGATCGACCAGTTGGCCGTCCATATCGCCCAGTTGTTCCAGCTGAATATAGCGGCAATCGAGGCCTGCCTGTAGCGCAATGTCCATCAGATAGTCGACAGTGCCTTTGTCTTCGATGCTTTCGGTAACGCTGCTAAAATAAAACGGCTGAGCCAATGGTAGCTGGGCGAAAGCCTGCTCCAGCTTGTCCTGTACCGAGTTAAACTGATCGCTTCCCTGCGGCAACTGGCCCTGCATCAGTTGATCTTCCAGCCAGACCCACTGGAAAAACCCGGTTTCAAATAACGAGGTGGGGGTGTCGTAGTTCAGTTCCAGCAGTTTAGCCGGGCCAGTACCCTGATAACTAAAGTCCATCCGACCGTACAAATGTGGCTCGCCACTGCGCCAGCTCGTGGCAATAAAATCCCAGAACCGCTCTGGAATAGCGAGTTGCTTTAGTAATTGCTCATCGGCCAGAATATCCGGCACCAAATCCAGGGCCATCTGGTGCAGTTCTTCGGTCGGTGCTTCTAAATCCTGCTCAATTTGCTGCAAGCTAAACTGGTAGTAGGCGCTTTCGTCCCAGTATTGTTCATTGTCGATGGTATGAAATTCAAAGCCCACGCTGCTGGCAAAGTCTTGCCAGCCAGGACGGGGCGCAATACTGTGTCGTTTCACTTAATTCAGCCTCCGTAGCTGCGATTAGCGCTACGCTGCGCTGCCTGGGCACCAAAGCCGCCTCGTCTTGCTAAGGCAGCAGGCTTTGGCTGCACGGCCGAGGGCCGGATATTGGTCGTGCCGGGCTGGCTTGCTACGGCAGTATTGGTTGCAGTACGAAAGGTATTGCGGTCGTCGCGCGACTTATACAATGGTTGGGTTGGCACGGTGTTACGGCCGGTTGAGCCAGTGGTTTGCTGGCTGGTGACCTGGCCACTGCCCGCGGCTAAGCCACCACGGTTTAGCATTTGACCGGCCATAAAGCCCATCATCATTGGCATAAAAAAACTGCCCTGCTGGTGTTGCTCCGGCGCGGTTTCACATTGGCCAGCACCAAAATCGGCTTCACATTCCTGCTTATTGGCGTAGCGTGGGGCCACTTTCGGGTGTAATTGTTCCGCTTCAGCAAAGGCTGCCTGACACTGGGCCGGCGGATTATAAAATGCAGCGCACTCATCAGGGGTACTGAATACCTGAGCGGTTACTTCTTTTTCAGCACAGCCGTTCAAAACCAGACCAGCGGCTGGCAGCATAAAAATCAGGGCAGCTTTATGGCTGCGTTTGCTTGGGGGTAATTTCATCGGCTACTCCTTAATAACTCATACAGGCGGCATTTAACATGCCCACTGTAATTGAACAGCCGGCTGAGAAAACACCGGCAGCTAACTCACCCTGGGTAATACGTTGCGGCAGTTGTTTAAGGGCAGCGCTGCTTAGCAGAAATGTCAGCACCTGAACGACCAATGCCACGCCGCCCCAAATGGCACAATCAAGCAATGACAAGGAGTGGGTAATAGCGCTGCTAAGTGGCCAGGCAAAACCCACCAGGGCGCCGGCAAAGGCGATGGCAGCAGCAGGGTTATTAGCGCGGATAAGCGCAAACTCATCGTGCGGGGTTACCCAGGTGTACAACCTGACAAATACCAGTAGCAGCACGACGGCCAGGGCAAAATAAGCTAAAAAGGAGGGAATGCCCGCCAAAGAGCCTAATGCGGTGTTTAACATGGGGTTGGCTGACATAACGAGTCCTGCGATTAATTGCCTGCGCTGATCCTGCGCAAAAAGCCAACGTAATTCAAGTAAAACCGTATTCAGCTGACGACTTTACCTTTTGTCGCAGCCTGGCAGCGGGTTAACCTGCCTTGCTTTACAACGGGGGTAGAGTTTTACACTCTGATTATATTTACAACAATAATAGCTATTATCCAAGGAACTCATATGAACAAAGTATCTGCCCTGGCTTTAGGCGTAGCCTTATCGCTTGGTCTGGCCGCCTGCAGCCAGCCGGTTGCCACTGACACCACTCAACCGCAGGCTGAACAAGCGGCTCCAGCCTTAAGTTCGGGCATTAACCCGGCTAACATGGACTCTACCGTTGCGCCGCAGCAGGATTTTTTCCGCTACGTAAATGGTAACTGGCTAAGCAGTACCGATATTCCGGCAGATAAAGCACGCTGGGGCAGTTTCGATGAGCTTAGAGAAAACGCCGAAAAACAAGTGTTAGCCATTATTCAGGAGCTGGCGGCCACCAGCCACGCACCGGGTTCTGATAGTCAGAAAATGGCGGACTTATATCGCTCTTACCTTGACGAAGCACGGATTAATGCACTGGGGCTAACACCGCTGCAGGGTGAGATTAGCCGGATAGAAAACGTAAGTAACAGCGCTGAATTAAGCCAGTACTGGGGTGAAAACCAACGGTATCGGTTTGGTACGCCGTTAGCGGTTTATGTGGGCCAGGATCAACGCCAATCTGATCAATATATTACCGGCGCCAGCCAGGCCGGGCTGGGTATGCCTGATCGCGACTACTACATAAAAGACGACGAGCGCAGCAAAGTGTTACTGGCGCAGTACGGTGCCTTTATTGAAACGCTGTGGCAGCTGGCGGGTTGGGATAACGCCGGGCAGGCGGCTGAAAATATTCTGGCCATCGAAACCAGGCTGGCTAAAGCACAATGGAGCCGGATCCAAAACCGCGACCGCAATGCCACCTACAATAAACTAACCAAAGCAGAGCTGGCCGCACTGGCGCCAGGTTTCGACTGGACCACATTTTTAGCCGCGGCCAATCTGAATGATATTGAGCATATTGTGGTGCGCCAACCGAGCTATTTTGAAGCTTTTGCCAAAATTCAGGCCGAGGTGCCGCTGGCTCAGTGGCAACAGTACCTGAAATTTCATTTGTTGCGGGCCAATGCCAACAACCTGAGCGAGCCTTTTGTTAACGCCAGCTTTGATTTTTACGGCCGCACGCTAAGTGGCCTACAAGAGCAGCGCACCCGGGAAAAGCGTGCAGTAAGCACGGTAGAAAGTAATCTGGGCTTTATGGTAGGCAAAGAGTATGTTGCACGGCATTTTCAGCCTGAAGCTAAAGCACGTATGGATGAAATGATTGAAAATCTGCGCCTTGCTTTTAAAGAAGCCATTAACGATCTGGAATGGATGAGCCCGCAAACCAAAGTAGAAGCGCAAGCCAAACTGGCCAAATTTAATACCAAAATTGGTTACCCGGATGTCTGGCGCGATTACCAGTGCCTGACCATTGCCGCTGATGATTTGATGGGCAACCTGCGCCGCAGTGCGGAGTGCGAATATCAGCGCATGACAGACCGGCTGGGACAACCGGTAAACCGTGATGAGTGGGGCATGACACCGCAAACGGTAAATGCCTATTACAGTTCTACCATGAACGAAATTGTGTTTCCGGCTGCAATCTTACAACCGCCTTTCTTTAATGTTGATGCCGATGATGCCGTTAACTACGGGGCAATTGGCGGAGTTATCGGCCACGAATTTACCCATGGCTTTGATGATCAGGGGCGGCGCTCCGATGGTGAAGGTAACCTGCGCGACTGGTGGGTACCGGAAGATGAAAGCCAGTTCCGCGAGCGGGCGCAGCGGATGATTGATCAGTACAGCAACTTTAATCCCATTGACGATTTGCGCTTGCAAGGCGCGTTAGGCCTGGGTGAAAACATTGCCGATTTAGGCGGCCTAACCGTGTCTTATAAAGCGTATCAAAACGCCACTAAAGGTCAGCCCGCGGCAACGATTGATGGTTTTACGCCAGAGCAGCGGTTTTTTATGGGCTGGGCCCAGGTTTGGCGGATAAAATTCCGGGACGAAGCACTGCGTCAGCAAGTGATCACCGGGCCACATTCACCGGGTATGTATCGGGTATTAGGGGTACTATCGAATATGCCGGAGTTTTATCAGGCATTTGACGTGAAACCCGGCGATGCCATGTACCGGGAAGAGGATGTCCGGGTAAAAATCTGGTAAGTTAACAAAACAATCAGGGCTGCTATGCAGCCCTTTTTTTTAAATTGCCCAGCTAAGGCATTGGTGCAGCCTGCGCTTCATTGTTATAACGCTCTAGTAAGGCGTCAATTTGTTGCATCAACAGCCCACTGTTTGGCAGGGCCTGGCGTAACCATAAAAACATTTCAATGCTATCGAGTATATGATAATTCAGCTGGTGTTCGCTCTCTGGCGGCATAGCATGGCGATAACTTAAGAAATATTCGCCTCTGTCCAGTTGTAAGGCTTCGATGCCTAACCGATGCTGCTCTATCTGGACCAGCTGGCGAATTAAGCCATTGCCAGGTTCTAACTTTTCACGCAGACCGCCATATGTATAGCCGCTCATTACAATCAGCCGGCTGTTATTTAAATCACTGAGTTGACGAACCGGCTGTGTACCTGGTTGCCAGTAAACCGCTAATTCCATCATCGCGACAGGTTGTGCAGAACGCAGGTAAAGGTGTTGTTGGGTCAGCACTGAACTGATGACCATCGCCAGATCCAGACCACCTTCATTTAGCAAATTGATCATCCGCCGGTTGGGGTACTGCTGGGCACGCATTTCTAGCTGCAGATCTTGCATCACGCGTTGCAATAATGCTGCTAATTCACCTTCTGCTAAGCCGGGCGCAGTTTCAACAAAATAGGGCGGAAAATGGACATAACCCCAATGCAAAGCTGGTTTCTGTTCAGCAACAACGTCGCTCGTAAAGATCAGAGCCTGAAGCATGAACAGCAACAAAAGGTGGGTTGATATAACGTTCAAATGTGTTCCAGCCAAATGGTTACAGCTAAAGTTTAGCAGAGACTGCAATTATGGTACAAAAAGGGTTACACAGCAGCCAATTATTAGAGTGTTTTTGAATATTGGGTAATGAGCCTTAGCTTACAAAAATGGGAGGTGGTCGCTTAACTGCTGCGGCTGTAAAGCGTCTATGCTAAACCTAAACGCTTGCAAATAGAAGGATGAAACTATGCAAAAAACATTGCTGCTGGTAGCCAGTTTATGGCTAAGCCTGCTCTCTTTTGGTCTGCTGGCGACGGCTGTCAGTACTGGCTATCGTGAGCCGGTAGCCGACATTACTGCCATAGTCGATGCGGCGCCTACCCCCAGTGCCAGCTTAAGCCCGGACGGAAGCACCCTGCTTAGCCTGCAGTTTCCTGCCCTGCCCAGTTTGGCCGACTTAGCTGCCCCTCAGCATCGGCTGGCCGGCGTGCGAATAAACCCGGCTAATAATGGCCCCAGCCAGCCGCGCTATATTGCCGGCGTTACCCTTATTGATATTGCTACTGGTAACAGCCGTGAGATTAAAGACTTACCTGAAAACTTAAAAGTGATCAGTGCAGAATGGTCGCCAGACAGTCGCTATGTCGCGGTGGTGCAGTTAGAAGAGAATGCCAGCAGCTTATGGCGAATTGACACCAAAGACGCCACGGCCAAACGGTGGGGTAAGTTACAGCCAAACGCCGTGCAGGGGGCCCAGCTGGAATGGGCAGCAAGCAGTGATGCCATGTATCTGCTGGCGGTAGACCCAAAACGGCCGGCGGCACCAGTTGCCGCTAAAGTGCCGGCGGGGCCGGTAGTAACCGAAGCCCGGGGCCGCACGGCACCGGCGCGCACCTATCAGGATTTACTAAAAGATAGTCATGACGAAGCGCTGTTCAGCCATTACTTTACCAGCCAGCTGGTAAAAATAAGCCTGAGTAACAAGGTTACCCAAATTGGTAAGCCAGCGTTAATTCGTCGCTTTAGCCTGTCGCCGGATAATCAGCATTTGCTCGTAACCCGGATAGTGCCTCCCTTTTCTTACGCGGTACCCATCTACCGTTTTGCCACTAACATCGAAGTGTGGAACGCGCGTGGCGAGGTCAGTTACACCGTAGCAGAACAACCGGTGGCAGATAACCTGCCCATTGCATTTGATGCGGTAGAGACTGGACCGCGCCGTGTCAGCTGGCGGGCCGATGCGCCGGCAACATTGCACTGGGCACAAGCGGCTGATGGCGGCGATCCGGCTAACGAAGCCGAGGTTCGCGATCAGTTATGGCAGCTGGCTGCACCCTTTAGCGCAGAGCCGGTAAAACTACTGGATATGGCGTTTCGTTTTCGCGACTTACTGGCTGCCGACGCAAATACTGCACTGGTGTACGAAGGCTGGTGGCAGGAACGCCAGGAAAAAGTCTGGTTAATCAGCCCTGATGGCAGCAGCGCACCTAAGTTGCTGTGGCAGCGCTCTACCGAAGACCGCTATGCCGATCCGGGCCGGCCATTAATGACCACCGCCGACAATGGTCAGCGCCTGCTAAGGTTAGAAAATGGCCATATGTACCTGACCGCGGTTGGCGCGTCAGAGCAGGGCAACCGGCCATTTATAGATAAATATGAGCTGGCAAGCGGCGACACCGAACGGCTATGGCGTTCAGAAGCACCGTATTATGAATACCCGATCACGCTGCTGCCGGGCGACAAACTGCTCACTCAGCGTGAAGCACCTACCGAGCCTGCTGATTTTTACCTGCGCGATTTACAAAGTGGCAAGCTAACGGCGTTAACTGATACGCCGCACCCTATGCCGCATACGCTGGGCATTAGCCGCGAGCTGATTAACTACCAGCGTGCTGACGGTGTTCCCATGTCGGCTAACCTTATTTTACCTGCAGATTATAAGCCCAAGCGCGATGGCCCACTGCCAACGGTAATATGGGCTTATCCGCGCGAGTTTCGAAATGCTGCCGCTGCGGGCCAGGTATCAGACTCGCCGTATCGCTTTAATCGCATAAGCTATTGGACGCCGCAATTTCTGGCTACGCAGGGTTATGCCGTGCTGGACAATGCTACTATGCCAATTGTCGGTGAAGGTGAAACTGAGCCTAACGATAACTTTATTGCCCAGCTGGTGTTAAATGCAGAAGCTGCAATTGGCGCCGGGGTAAGCCGCGGTGTAACCGACCCACAGCGGGTAGCCATTGGCGGCCATTCCTATGGTGCCTTTATGACGGCGAATTTACTCGCCCATACCAACTTATTTAAAGCCGGTATTGCCAGAAGCGGTGCCTACAACCGCAGCTTAACGCCTTTTGGTTTTCAGCGTGAGCAGCGCACACTGTGGGACGACCCCGATCTGTATCTGGCGATGTCACCGTTTTTTCATGCCGATAAACTAAAAACCCCGTTACTAATGATCCACGGTACCGACGATAACAACTCCGGCACCTTCCCGATGCAAAGCGAGCGCTTGTATCAAGCCGTTAAAGGCCATGGCGGTACTACCCGCCTGGTAATGCTGCCGCTGGAATCGCATGGTTACCGCGCCCGCGAATCCGTACTGCATATGCTGTGGGAAACCCAGCAGTGGCTGGACGAGTTTGTTAAAAACGCCGAGCCTGCGAAGGCACCGTAACGGTAGCTTTTGCTTTACCTGTTACTTTATCTTTTACTATACGACCGATAACAAAGGGGCTGCAATTGCAGCCCCTTTTTGTTGTGGCGCTGGTTATTTACATATAAGGTTATTTATATTTAACTAGTTATGTACAACTGCACCTAGTAAAACAAGGTTGAACGTGTAACTTCAATGAATAAATATAGTTAGCCAACGCCATTCACGCAGCTGTTTTGCCGTGATACAGCCATATAAAAGGACATGCAATGGACTTTACAGAATCACAAAACGACATGAATTCTGCATTCGCAGGTGGCGCAACAGGTGTTTTAGCATCAGGTTTAGTGTGGCTTATCGCAGGTGTAGTGGGTATCACCATGCCTAATGTTGCTGCCATGTATGCGCTGTTCATTGGCGGCATGTTTATCATGCCTTTATCTATTGTATTCTCAAAGCTGTTATCAGCATCAGGCAAGCTATCATCGGAAAATGCATTAAGGCACCTTGCTTTAGAGACGCTTCCCGTGCTTTTTGGCGGCCTGCTAATCGCGTTATACGTAGCTCAAATTAAAATAGAATTATTTTTTCCAATTATGCTACTTGCTATTGGTGCTCGTTATTTTGCTTTTCATACTTTATATGCGCTTAAAGAATACTGGTTACTTGGCGCCTTACTGATGGCTGCAGGCGTAGTGTGTCCGGTATTAGGCTTACCGTTTATTGCCGGGGCTTTTGCTGGCGCTGTTTTGGAAATCGTCTTCGCCTTAATTATATTTAGAAAAAGTAAGGTGGTATTGTCAGCATCCAGGCAACAACGGGCTTAATTTTTTCTTTGCAAATTTTACCCGAGGTTGTCAATTTAGCATTACTGTTGGCAAGATTAATTGCTGTATTGCACTATATCTAAAAGGCTATTTTACAAATAGAAACCAATATGATTAAGCCAGATTACCAGAGAATTAAGCAGAAAGACTGCATGCATTGATGGAGCATAGCTGAATTTTGTTATGATTTTGCTCTGAACCGTTGATCCATCAAACAAAGGAAACGTGATGACAACTAAATTGAATGGCACATTTCAGATTACCGGGTGGGATGAATCACCTTATTTAGAAGATGATGATGGCACTAAACAGAGCCATGCCAAGATCACTCAAACCTATAGTGGTGAGATACAGGGTTCAAGTCAGCTGCAATATCTTATGTCTTATCAAACAGGTGGCTCGGCCTTATTTGTTGGCTTTGAAACGGTATCAGGTTCAGTTAACGGTAAATCGGGTAGTTTTGTTATTCAACATAACGGCAAATTTGAAGCCGGAGTTGCGACCAGCAATTTTGAAATCGTACCAAATTCTGGGAAAAGTGGCTTATCAGGTATATCTGGGAAAGGCTTTTTTAAGTCTGGTAAAAATGGTCAAGCAGACTACGAATTCATTGTTAATGCCTAATGATCGCCATCAAAAACGCGCCCGTTGGGCGCTCAACCCGCAACAAGTTGCTCGCCGTTTAGGCGTGCGTCAGGCATGTTCAACAGGGTATCGTAATGAAGATTTATACACTTATTTTACTAGTAATATGGCTGTGTCTTTCAAATAAAGTCCTCGCAAACGATTGTGACTCCGGTTGTCAGATGGACCAAATTAACCATTATTTTAAAGCCCTGGACAAAGTCAGCCTCAAAGGGGGGAGCATCAAAGATATCGATTATTTTTTGTCCTTGATGCATGCTGATGTCAAATATATACACGTGGAATATGAAGCTAGTTTTGACAAAGACTCATGGCGTAACGCTTTTATTAGAAACCTGGAGCGCGGTGCTTATAAAAATAGTAATGAAAATGAACAGCGAGTTTTGAAAACAATTCTCGGGAAAAATCATGCCGCTGTTGAATACGCCCACGGAGTGATACAGAAAGACGGAACTTGGCGACAGAAAGAACCATTGCTCATTTTATTCGGTTTTACTGAAGGGAAGATATCGTTAGTGAAAGAGTTATGGTGAGTCAGCCCCGCTGAGTTTGAGCGCAATTGCGCATATCCAGCGTCTACTTTTTATGGGTAAGAACAAAGTTGCCACACCAACCATGGATTGCCTCCCTATGAAAAAATGACGATTGTTGTCTTGCCAGTGAGTGTCACCCTGACTGGGGTCATTACATGGTTTGCCAGTTTTAACAAGCACTGCCGGCGGACTCGATCCTCGCTGCTGCCGTAAGCGTTAATCTACTTTTACGTTCAAAGAGGGATAAATGAAAATAAAATTAGTATTATTAGTGGCTTTTGTTGTTGTGGCTTCATTTGTTTTCCCATCAATTGGCGCTACACATAAATTAAAATTAATCGTTACGCCGCCACAAAATTATCAACCATCAGAAAGCGTACATATTGTAGGTAATTTCAATGATTGGTTACTTTCAGGCGCAAATGCGACGCAACTTCAATTAGTTGAAGGAAAATTAATAGCTGATTTGGCAGTGACCGATGATGAGTTGTTTTTTACCTTTGTAAAGGAACAAGATTGGCAACATATGCCCGCATCAGTTGAAGGAAAGAGTTTATGCACGTATTACAAAAAGCTGGATAAGAATACAACAACACTATTTTCAGAGATACCCGCTTGGAAAACGGATGCAATCTTGCAAGAGGCACAATCCAGTGCCACTGAAAATGTTCGCTATTTAAAAGACTTTTATGTCCCTCAATATGACAGGAAAGCCGATATTGCCATATACCTTCCTGAATCTTACAAAACCCTTAAAGACAAAAAATATCCGGTTCTCTATATGTTGGATGGCCAAAATATATTTGATGCTGCAACATCGTATAGTGACGAGTGGAAGGTTGACGAATTGCTATCTAATCTGGAGCATAATGAAAACTTTACCGAAATCATTGTTGTGGCTATTCCGAATGGTTCTGATAGGAGTATTGAATACAATCCCTGGAATTTTGTGAACGGAGACGGAGAAGTAGTGCAAGGCAAGGGGGCTATAACAATAGATTTCATTAAAAATACGTTAAAACCTCATGTAGATAAACACTTTAGAACAGAGCCTGAAAATTCAGGGTTGGCCGGTAGTTCATTAGGCGGCTTAATGGCTTTATACGCCGCTATTGAACATAGTGATGTGTTTAAATTTGTAGCTTCGTTTTCTCCTGCGCTAGATATTAAAGATGCAACCGGTAGCAATGTATTATTTAAAGCAATTAAAAACAAAAAGCTAACAACATCAAAAATATACTTTGATATAGGTAAAATAGAGTATGGTGATTACTCAAGAATTGAGACATTATTCTCAATGCTACAAGTTGCATATAGCGGCAATGTATCTAACCTCAGATTGGTTAAAGATGATCAGGGACGACACTGTGAGCTGGATTGGTCGAAAAGGTTTCCTGATGCAATTAAGTGGTTATTAACGGAAGAGTCAGAGAAAAAAACCTTTAACAATCAAATACAGCAGACTGCTGACGCCACGGCTGGTTAGGGTGTTAAGGCTCCCCTGCTAGGAGGTATCAGTGCAAGACAATCAAATTGTAATCGGCATTGCCTGGTTCCAACCTGACAGCTGGAAGCGGTTAAAGAGAATCGCTGATGATCGTGCTGATTTAGATGATAGTTATGACGAATGGAAGAAAAATGCAAATGCAGCACTAACGGACATTCGCGCTACCGGTAAAATAGTTAAAAGGGTAAATGTTGATATTGACGAGCTACTTAGCTGGTGTAAGGCTGAAAGTAAGCCAGTCAATTCAGCTTCGCGGGCACAGTTCGTGTCTGGGAAGTTACGTGTTAAACCCAATAAACCGTAACAAGGCCTGCCAGCAACGGCCACTGCTTGCAGCATTAGTTGAACCATGAAAGATCCGGTCCAGATTTTGTTGCTGGATTTAAATGGTAAGTCGTTAGAAATATAGTTGCCTTATGAGTTAACTGTAACGGAGTGCGCAAAATGGACAGTCTGGGATTCATATTTGGAATTATCGGTATGTCGATGGGAATTACTGGTTTAGTTTTTGGTATTACCGCACTAGCCAGAGTGGATAAGCTTGAAAAAAGACTCAAAGAGCTTGATGTGCTAAATCAGGATTTTAAGTCAAATTAGTCTCTATTTGCATGTACTGGGTTATGTCATTTAAGCGCCCTGAAAATATCAATCCTCAAAAGGCCATGCTTAGTTAAAACACTCAGGCATGGTTTTAAGATCAAACTCTGTAAAAGCGTACCAAAATTTCCCCCAAAAAAGTTGTATAACCTAAGCTTATTGGGTAAATTCAATATTCTTTTACAAAACCTATAATATCATTTACATAAATTAAGGTGTGAATGATATCAATGGCTGGGCTGCACTTACGAAACATCACCACCGGAGACTACGATATGCTTAAATTATCGGTATTTGTATCACTATGCGTGTTACTAACAAGTTGTGCTTCAAACTCTTCCCACACATTAACCGGTCAGGCCCGCGCAGCAATCTCGCCTGCAGAAGTTGTGGTGTATAGCGAACCTCCATTACAGTTTACTCAGATAGCGACAGTAACTGCGACCAGTGGTGCGTCATCAACAACAGCGAACAAAAATAAAACAGAAGAAGTGTTAGCGGCTATGAAAACCGAAGCGGCGGCACTTGGCGCGAATGGCATTATTTTAATCCTGCTCGAAGAAGAGGTAGAAACTGACCGGGTTCCAACGACCAGTGGCACCCAGAGCTACAATAATAACGTGACTAAATTTTATCAAACAGCACAAGCTGTTGCCGTATATGTCGAGTAATAGCTGCCTGCATCAGTCATATGCCTGGCCAGGCTTTTTTAATGTACAGAGGAATTTAATAAGTGTATTTTTTTAAACGTCGGGTATTCCCGCTGATATTAGGTGTGTTATTGGCCTGGGCTTCAATAGCGATAATAGGGATTGGTGCTGCAGTGGCGATACCCGGTTCAGTATTAAAGCCACTAATGACATTTTCACCGCAGCTGGCACTTACCCTGATTGATTTGTTTACCATTGCTTTGCCCTTAGCTGCCGCTTTTATAGTGGTAATATTAGCCAGTAGGCTGGTCCAGAAAAAACCAGATACGCTGTTTTATCTGCTATTGCTGGCACCGCTACTATGTTTTCAAGTATATTTGCTGCTAGGACCGTCGCAGCAGCTTATGGCTGCTGCATTAACCACGCTGCCGCGGTATATCGTGCTGGCAGTATGCGTTTATTGGCTAACCCGTAGTAACCAGCAAGTAAAAGCCTGACTGTAGGCCAGCACTGGCTGCTTAAAAGATGAACAGTATAATAAAAAAGGAAAAGATCCGTTATGGAAAATCAACCCGTTAACCGGCCGTGGGGCGTCGATTTAAAAGCGTATTGTTTACTGATGCATTTAGCGCAATTTGCCGGAATTATTATTCCCGGTGCCGGTATTATTTTGCCCATTGTGATGTGGGTAACCAATAAAGAACAGTTTGCCGAGGTAGATGCGCATGGCAAAAATATCGTTAACTGGATCCTGAGCCTGTTAATTTATCTGGTGGTCAGTATTTTTCTGATGTTTGTCATTATTGGCTTTTTCCTGCTGTTTGCGTTGATTATTGTTAATATCATTTTCATCATTATTGGTGCAGTTAAAGCAAACCAGAACGAGGTATGGGAATATCCGCTTAGTATTAAGTTCTTTAAATAGAGCCAGATAAGCGTTAAACAGCAACCAACATAAAACAGCCAACCCATTGCTGGTTGGCTGCTGTGAAGCCAGGCATGCTACCTGCTAATAATTTAGAAGTGGTACCGCGCACCCACGCTGAACTGTGAGGTACTTTCATCCAGAAATTTGCCAAAACTTAAATCAGTTGTCAGCGCAAACCTGGGAGTAAAATTATACTGCGCGCCAGCACCTAAGCCATACTGAGATTTATGTTCAAGGTCGGCATTCAGGTATTCATAATAGGCGCTACCAGACAGTTCCACTGATGTAGTAACATTCGAGCGCAACTTAACTTCGGCTTTTAACGAATTATCGGTGCTGTTTTCAGAATAACGTTCACTTTCAGAAAGTTGGTTATCTTCAAAAAACCTGAAAGTGCTTTTTGCGCCCAATCGGTAGCCACCAAAGTAACCTGCAATGCTAATATTGGTTTGATCACTGATTGGCATAATGTATCCGCCACCAAGGTAATAGCGATCTAAGCTAAGGCTGTCTGACACCTCTAATCGTGCATTACTATAAACTACAGTATAAGACTCGCTATCGGTGTAGCGCTGCCATTCTGTGGCAATAAACCAGTTGTTATTAAACTGCCAGGCACCTTTTACGCCAAAGCCAGTATCTGAGAAATTCTCGTCACCCGATTGAGAAATATGCTCTACCGAGCCCTGAACATAGCGGTAACTTGGTGCGGTGTCAGCCTGTACTGCAGTACAACCTAATAACGCCATTGCAAACATACTTTTTTTGAACAGCATAAAACATCCTATTTTATTAAATTAATTGTTGCTGCTAAAACGCGGTTGTGTTTATAACTGAAACAAATAGGCAGGTAAATGACTTTATGAAAAATATATGTAAAAAATGGATTTAAAGTGATCGCAAGGTAAGTAATAAAAAACAGCAGCGAAAAAGCTGCTGTTTTTTATTACTTAAAAGTCTGTTTGCGATTAGCGTAAACGGCGCTGCTCTGCCATCGCTATGATCAGCTGGCGCACATCGCTTTGTTGCAGTGCCTGCTCAAACTCAAGCGGCAGTTTTCGCCGCCAGTTCTGGTATTCTGTGCTGGTGCCCGGTATATTAACCGGCGTAGCCACCAGCATAAGATCTTCCAGCTGATAGGCCATTAAGCGGGCAGGCGTGGCAGCCAGGTACAGGTGGCTGTTGGTCACTAACTGCTGCACATTACCTTGCTCCAGCTGCAGCTGCTGACAGAGCAACTGCTTTTCATCTTTGCGCAATTGCTCCAGATTGGCAGCGATTTCTGCGCTGGGGAATAAATCTAACTTATGGCGCAGCGCCAAGTCGTGTTCGTGCCAGTAGCCGACCAGGGTTGGCATATCGTGGGTGGTTACCGTTGCCAGTGACAATGCCGGATAGGTTTGTTCGCGATGCTGATAACTGCCGGCCTTTTGCTCCAGCATAAATACCCGGTAAGACATGACCTGATAAGTTGCCATTAACGCGCTGATTTCAACCGGTACTGTGCCTAAGTCTTCGCCAATGACCACACAATGGTTACGCTGACTTTCCAGCGCCATAATGGCAAACAGTTCATTGGCTGGCATGCTGATATAGCCACCTGCCGTGGCGTCAGCACCGGGCGGGCAACACCATAGCCGCAGTAGCGCCATAACATGGTCCAGGCGCAATGCCCCGGCGTAGCGCATATTGGCGCGGATCAGCTGAATAAAGGGCTGATACGCCTTCTGACGCAGCGTATCCGGATTGTACGCCAGCAAGCCCCAGTTCTGGCCTTTGGGTGCCATAATATCGGGTGGTGCGCCTACGCTCAGCTGCATCAGAAAGTCTTCCGGTGCCCCCCAGCTCTCTGCACTATTGCTGTTAGCGCCTACGGCCACGTCACAGTAAAGGCCAATGGCCATGCCCTGCTGCTGACATTGCTTTTTTACGTCAGCCAGTTGTTGCTGCGCCAACCATTGTAAATACAGTTGCTGGTCAATGGCATCGCGGTGTTCTTCGGCAAATTGCTGTACCGTATCGCTGTGCGGTTGCTGATATTCTGGCGGGAAGTTTTGCCAGCAGGCCATCTGCATATCGCGTTTAAACAGCACGGTCTGCAATACCTGGTAGCGCGCCAGATCCAGCAGGCTGCTATCACTTTGTGCTATAAACTGCTGAAACTGTTGGGCCCGTTCGCTATTGCTGCTCAGATGATGTTGCTTAAAATGCTGGTAAAGCAAACTGGCAATTTCTGCTTTTAAACCGCTAACCGCATGGTAGTCGACGTCTGCTGCTGCACGGCACCGCTGTAAACGGGTCTGGAATTGCTGGCTGGCATAAAGCTTTGTAGCAGCCTGGCATTCTGCAAATTCGGGACTATGTTCCAGTGCCACATACAAGGTATTTAACCACAACCGGCTATTAGGGCTGTAGGGGCTGCAGTCCTGGGGCAGGCCAGGATACAAGGCATGCAGCGGGTTCAAGCCAATAAAGTCGTTGCCCAGTTCCGCTAAGGGTGCCACCAGGTTTTTTAAGTCAACAAAATCACCGATACCCCAGTTGCGGCTGGAGCGCAGGGCATACAGCTGAATGGCCGGGCCCATGGTGTTATGCAGTACTGCCTGGTCCTGTAACTGAAAACAGCGACTGGGACTGACAATAAGTTGTTGCTGATAATGTTGTTCAGGTGCGGACGCGCTGGCCTCTGTTGTCAGCGTTAACTGATGATAACCTGGCTGCAACTCCACGTTTATTAACAGATTAAATGCCAGATACTCGGTATTGTTTACGTGCTGCCGCTCAATAATATCGCTGGTGGCAACCTGCAGCTGGCCGGAGTACTCCTGCTGCTGCTCGGTTACCAATTGCCATTGCCAGCGACTACAGGCACTGGCTACGGGCTGTTGTACCCGCACGGTAAGGGGGGGCTGCGCCGTGATCACCTGAACCGGTGCGACCACTTCAGCCCAGGGTTTGTGTTGCAGCTCACGAATGTGGCGCGCTATTGCTTCGGGCGTAGTTAAATCGTAGCCCATTGCCGTCAGAATGGTTTGCTGATCGTCCAGGGCAATATGTTCAGTATGGCCCTGAGCATGAATATAACGGTCTTGCAGGCCGGCTAACGCTGCCAGCTGCTTAATTGGTTCCATACATCACCTGTCGGCTGGCCAGGGTATTCCCCGGATAAGAACGGCTTATTGTGGTGCTGCTACGCTGCCGATAAACACCGGGCGAGCAACCTTGCCAGCTTTTAAATGCTTTTTGAAAACTACTTTGTTCTTCAAAACCGAGCTGGGTAGCAATTTGTTGAATATTAAGTGTATTTTCCTGCAGGTACTGTTGTGCTAACTGGTGCCGGCACTCGTTTACCAGCTGCCGAAAGCAGGTATTGTTACTTTGCAAAAATCGCTGCAATGACCGGCTACTGATATTCAGTATCCCGGCAGCGTCGTTTAACCTGGGAACTTGCGGCAATTGCCGGCAAATCTGCTGTTTTAACAGCGATAACTGACAATAGCGCTGGCCACTGCTAAGCTCATGTCGTAGGCGGTACCGTATCAAACCATGGTGTACGATCGTCATTTTGCAATGCTCCAAGTTGGCAGCAAAGCAAAATCCCCGGCTTTGCCCGTAGCTGCCATTAATTGGTGCAAGCATAAATCAACGTTGGACCATAGTTAAACATGCTGCATACGTATGCAGCGAAAATAGCCAGAAATGCACGGCGGGAAAAGCGTGTCTGAAGGACTGTTTACTAACCTAACTGACAACAAACTGAGTTTGTCATGTTTGCGCTGGTGGCTTTATGTACAAGGCTTGCACCGTATTTGTGCGCTCGCTGACCACTTTGCTCTGCTGTTGTGCAATAAGTTCCTTATGAATACGTATTCATATTGAGCTTAGGCCCGAATAAGTTTAATAAATGACCATAGTAAAAGTTGGTTAGTAAGTTTTCACCGCCTGTAATCAGTCGGGAAGGCTTTGCTGCTGAACAATAATAATCTCATCGGGGATAAGGGTAATGAAAAATTTTAAGCTAAATTTGCTGACTGTCGCGCTGATTGCAGCCGGCGCCAGCTCTGCGGCAGTAGCGCAACAAACGTCTGATGCCAGCGAGCAAGCGAAAGAAGAAGGGATAGAAGTTATTGCGGTAACAGGCTATCGCGGTAGCCTGCAAAAAGCACAGGCGATTAAAATGAGCGAAAGCTCAGTGGTCGAAGTGTTGTCAGCAGAAGACATTGGTAAGCTGCCCGACACCAGTATTGCTGAGTCGCTGGCCCGTTTACCTGGCCTGGCCGGTGAACGTCGTAATGGCCGTACCAGCGGTTTGTCGGTGCGGGGCTTCAACGAAAACTACGTGGGTACCTCATTAAACGGTCGTGAACTGTTAGGTATGGGCGATAACCGTGGCGTAGAGTACGACTTGTACCCATCAGAAATTGTTTCTACCGCCGTGGTATATAAAACCCCGGACGCGACTGTTCTGGCACAGGGCATCGGTGGCACTATCGACTTGCAAACCGTGCGGCCATTAACTGCCGAATCTACCCTGACCTTTAATGCTAACTTTGAGCAAAACGGTAAATCATCAGGCAACCCTGATTTTGACAATAGTGGCCACCGCTTCTCAATAAACTTTGTTGACAAGTTTTTAGACGATACCGTTGGTGTAGCGCTGGTGGTTTCATCAATGGAAACACCGCGCCAGGAAGAGCAGTTCCGTGGTTGGGGTTTCGCCACCGTAAACCTGGCCCGCAACCCGGATGGCAGCTTTGTTAATCCACGCCGCGCTACCGATACAGTTACCGTGCCGGAAGGCACAGTGGTTTCAGGCGGCCACGACTCATTTACCCGTTCAGCGATGCTGGAGCGCGACTCGTTCGCGGCCATTGTTGAATATATGCCGACTGACAAACTCACCTTAAAATTTGATGCCCTGTATATCGATTTCACTGAAAACGACGTGCGTCGTGGCCTGGAAGAAGGTGGCGCTGAATGGGGTACGGGCGATTACACCATTACCGGTGTTGAGAACGGCCTGGTAACTTCTGGTTACTATGACGGTTTTCACTCGGTCGTGCGCAACGATGCTCGCAGCCAGGAAGCCGATTTAATGACCTTTGGCTTAAACCTGGAATATGAGCTAAGCGATGACTGGACTGCCCAGCTGGATGTATCCAGCGGTAAAGTAGAGAAAACCATTACCGATGTAGAAAGCTACTCTGGTGTAGGTCGTGCAGGCATTGCAGGTCGGCCACTGGCTGCCCGGTCATGGAATTTAACGTCTACTGGCGTTGTCTACAGCGACCACCCAACCCTGCCATCAGTAGATTATACCGATGCCAGCCTGATGCGTTTAGCCGGGCCACAAGCTTGGGGCGGCGCGTTAAACCCTATTTCACGTTTCCAGGGTGTTCCAGGTTTTGGACCTGATACGGCGCAAGATGGCTTTGTAAACCAGCCAGTCTTCGAAGAAACCCTGGACAGCCTGCGGTTGCAGTTTAATGGCTTTGTAAACTGGGGCATTATTACTGGTGTTGAAACCGGTATCGCCTATCAGGAACGCGCGAAGAGCAAAATTAACAACGGTGCCTTTTTAACCGCACCAAGCTGGCCGGGTGACGTGGCTATTCCAAACCCATTGGGTGTGGCCGATTTAAGCTTTGTTGGTATTGAAGGCGTTACCGCTTATGACAGCTTAGGCTTATACAACAGCGGTTATTATATTGAAACCGATGCGGCGCTGTTAGAAAACGGCCGGTTTGGTGATACTTATAAAATTGATGAAGAGCTAACCACCTTATTTGCCAAGTTTGATATGAACACCGAAGTGGCTGGTATGATGGTGCAAGGTAACTTTGGCGTGCAAGTGATTAATGCCAAGCAAAGTGGTGAAGGCTTCAGTACTACCAGCAATGCGCAGGGCTTTACCGTGGCAACGCCGGTAAGTGACAGCGATGATTACACCGATATTCTGCCAACCTTAAACCTGAGTGTTGAAGTGGCAGATCGCCAGTATGTCCGTACTGCCATGTCTAAAGTGATCAGCCGGCCGCGGATGGATAACCTTCGACCCAACGCTCAGGTTACCTTCCAGTTCAATGATGGTAATATTTTAAGTGATGATCCGGCTAACAGCCCATGGGGCGGTAATGCCGGTAATACTCAGCTGAAACCACTGGAAGCAAACCAGTTTGATTTAGCTTACGAGAACTATTACCACGACAATGGCTTCTTTGCCGCCAGCTTCTTCTTTAAAGATCTGAAAAACTGGCACCGTAATGAAACCGTCATTGCCGATTTCTCGGACGTTTACATCCCGGGTTTCCACCAATCATCAGACGCGACGGGTAATCAGCCTCCTGCCTTGTTTGTTGGTGGCCTATCTCAGGTAACTGATGGTTTACAGGGTTTTGTTCGTGGTTACGAATTCCAGGCCAGCGTACCGTTTGAAATTGTCCACGAAGCCTTAGATGGTTTTGGTGTGGTAGCCAGCGCGACCTTTATGGATGGCAAACTGGATGACGGTGGCCGGGTACCGGGTTTATCAGAAGAAATCTATACCCTGACTGCCTACTACGAGTACAAAGGCTTTGAGTTCCGAATTTCCGGCACTAAGCGTGATGCGTTCTTAAGTGAAACCCGTGGCTTAAGTTTGTCACTGGCCACGGTAGAAGATATTGGTGCTGAGCTATGGGATGCCCAGATTGGTTATGACTTCAGTGAATCAAACATTGATGCGCTGGATGGACTGCGCTTAACCTTCCAGGTGCAGAACATTACCGACGAACCAACCTTAAAAACCAATGGCGCGGACATACGTCAAGTTACTGAGTACCAGAGCTTCGGTACTAACTATATGTTAGGTCTGAACTATAAGTTCTGATACCAAAGCTTTAAAACGTAAGTTCAGATAATTCTGCCAGGCCGGCCTGCTATAGTAAGTAGCAAGCCGGGCCACTGGCAGAGCAGGTTCTCCCTGGTAAAAGCCCGGCCTGGTTTAAGGGCCGGGTTTTTTTTGAGTAGGATATTATGAACAACGCTGTTAAAAAAGTAGTGGTATTAGGCGGCGGCACTGCTGGCTGGATGACTGCTGCATTGTTAAAAAAAGTACTGGCTGGCGCTATTGATATTGAGCTGGTGGAATCTGAAGATATTGGCACGGTGGGCGTGGGTGAAGCTACCATTCCGCCTATTCGCTTGTTTAATAATGTGATGGGCATTAACGAAGCCGAGTTTTTACGGGAAACCAAAGCTACCATTAAACTGGCGATTAAATTTGACAACTGGCGGGTACCGGGCGAGGGGTATTTTCATACCTTTGGCGCACCGGGTAAAAGCCTGGCCTTTTGTCATTTTCATCATTTATGGCTGCGGGCCCGGCAGCAGGGCGATAAAACCGATTTATGGCAGTACGACTTAAACTACTTGTGTGCCATGGCCGGCAAGTTTGCGCCCATTAATGCCAAAGACAGTATTCTGGAATTACCCTATGCCTATCATTTCGATGCCGGCCTGTATGCCCGTTTCCTGCGTAAACTTAGCGAGCAGATGGGCGTGGTGCGCCATGAAGGTAAAGTACAGCAGGTATTTCAGCACACCAACGGTGATATTAAATGCCTGGTGCTGGAAGATGGCCGTGAGCTTAGCGGCGATTTATTTATTGATTGCTCTGGTTTTCGCGGTTTGCTTATTCAGGACAAACTGAATGCCGGCTATGATGACTGGAGCCATTTTTTACCGTGCGATCGTGCGGTAGCGGTTCCGTCTGAGCGGTTTGAAAAAACCGTGCCATACACCCGCGCTATTGCCCACAGTGCCGGCTGGCAGTGGCGTATTCCGTTGCAACATCGAAATGGCAATGGTCTGGTGTATAGCAGCGCCCATTATACTGACGAGCAGGCCAGCGATTTACTGATGGCAAATTTGGATCGCAAAGCGCTGGCCGAGCCTAAGTTTTTGCGTTTTAAAACCGGCCGGCGTCGTCAGCAGTGGCAACGCAATGTAGTGGCGGTGGGGTTAAGTAGTGGCTTTTTAGAACCATTGGAGTCGACCAGTATTCACCTGATCCAGTCAGCCGTGGTGCGGCTTATTCAGCTGTTCCCACACAATGGCATTTGCCAGAGCGCCATTGATGAATACAACCGGCAATCCGAGTTGGAATATACCCAAATCCGCGACTTTCTGATTTTGCACTACCACGTTAACGAGCGCAGCGACAGCCAGTTCTGGCGCGATATGCAGCAGCTAGCCATTCCGGACAGTTTACGTCAGAAAATGGCCATTTTCGCCGATAATGGCCAGTTGTTCAGGGATCAAAACGATTTGTTTCTGGAAAGCTCCTGGTTGCAGGTGATGCTAGGCCAGGGCATCGAGCCAAAAGATTATCATCCGATTGCCAATAATTTCAGTGCCGAAAAACTGCGGGAGATGCTGGTCAGTATTCAGGCGATTAAGCAAGAGCCGCTCGGTAAACTACCTGACCATGATACCTACATTGAAACCATGATTAGCCGAAGCTAACCATAGAGGAATTATGCAATGAATACCTTACAATACTGCAACGGCTTATGGATCCTTGCTGGATTACTGCTTAGCGGCTGTGCTGGCAATATGTCTGACATTAACGTATCCGATAACGCCGCTGCCGGCAGCCAGGGGGTTACCATGACGGACAGTTCACGCCAACGCTACCAACCCGAGCCCTATGTAAAGCTCAGTCACCCGCAGTGGAGTAAAGATGCGGTAATTTATCAGATAAATACCCGCCAGTTTACCCCTGAAGGCACCTTCGTCGCCGCGCAGCAGCAACTGCCAAGGCTGAAAGCGCTGGGGGTGGATATTCTGTGGCTGATGCCCATTCAGCCAATTGGCGAAGTAAACCGCAAAGGTAGCCTGGGTAGCCCGTATTCGATAAAAGACTACTACGGCGTCAACCCGGAGTTTGGCACTAAGCAAGATATTAAGGCCTTTATAAACGCCGCACATCAGCAAGGTATGTACGTTATTCTGGATTGGGTGGCCAATCATACGGCGTGGGACAGTAATCTAGTGCAGCAGCATCCTGACTGGTATATCCGCGATTGGAAGGGAGATTTCCGGCCAACGCCCTGGTGGGACTGGAGCGATATTATCGAGCTGGATTACCGCAAACCGGCGCTGCGCCAGTATATGACTGCGGCAATGAAGTACTGGGTTGAAGACATTGGCTTTGATGGTTTCCGGGCAGATGTTGCCGGCTTTGTACCGCTGGATTTTTGGGAAAATGTCCGCACCGAGCTTGAGCAGATAAAGCCGGTGTTTATGCTGGCGGAGTTTGAAGGCCGTGATTTTCATGCTAAGGCCTTTGACGCCACCTATGGCTGGACCTGGCATCAGGCAGTACATGCCGCCGTCACCGGCCACGCCGACGTCAATAAGTTATATGTCTACTATTCGTGGAACGAGAAATACTTTCCACAGCAGGTTATGCGCTTACTGGGTACCAGCAACCATGATCAGAACGCCTGGGAAGGCACCGAGTTTGAAATGTTCGGTGAAGCACTGCCGGCAGTCACGGTATTGTCTTTTGTCAGTGAAGGTATACCGATGCTATACAACGGCCAGGAAGCCGGCAACGAAAAACGACTGGAATTCTTTGAGAAAGACCCTATTGTCTGGCGTGAACATGCCAATGGCGGGCTATATGAAAAGCTGATTCAGCTCAAAAAATCGCAGTCTGCGCTATGGAATTCAACCTGGGGTGCCCGGATGATCCCGGTACACAACAGCAAGCCTGCACAAGTACTAAGTTTTGTACGCCAGGATGACAACAGCAAGGTGTTCGCGATATTTAACTTTTCAGATAAACCACAGCAGGTAAGCTTTAAAGCCCACCTGCATCATGGTATTTACCGAGAGTATTTCATTAACAGCAATGTTGAATTTGCCGCTGATACCTCGCTGACATTGCCAGCCTGGGGGTTTAAAGTGTTCCTGAAACGTTAACCAGGCTGGCCTTTTGAAACTTAGTCTGAATACTTAACGCTGTGTGGTTTAAATTTACCCTTTTTAGTAAAACGTTCTAACCATTTGGTAAATTTCAAATTGGCGGCGCTTTGCTCTTGGTAAAACGGATGTGGTACCTCTAGGGTGGCAAAATCATCTGTCAGAATTGTGTGGATATTTCCGCTACCAATATAGTACTGATAGTTGTTTGTTGTCTCGGATAAAAAGCTTAACGAGGCTTCCATTCTGGCATTCCACTCGGCGAAATACAGATAGTCATATTCGTTTATCCCCCACGTGAAAGGATTGGTATTACCCAGATCGTTTTGGTCCATAATTTTTAAAAACTGTACTTGCACCCAATCGAGTTGGGTCGTGTATTGCGCGAACCGGCTTGTTGGGTAGGCTTCGCTTAATCTTGTGAAAATTTCAGCATTAAACCCCAGCGCAGAATAGGTGGTTAACCCTTCGCTAAACAGCAATGGCAGGCTGGCTTCCACATTCCACACTTGGTCAAAATCAAACACACTATCAATAAAACCCTGGGTAACCACCGCTGAAGACGCATCGGCAAACAACGCGCTATCTGCTTTAGGAAAAGCGGCCTGTAAATAAGGGAAATGTAAGGTTGCGCCATAACCACCGGCGCTTGAGCCTGTAACCAATAGCTTTTTCACTTTTTTCTGCTTTTTATCATCGAAATGTTGTGTCAACCATGCTCTAACGGCCATAAAATTGTCGAACCCGCGGTGTTTAACGGTGACCGGCGCGCCGGGATAGCCGGTGATCGAGCCGTCTACATCGGCATAGACAATATCACTCGACCCAATATGAATATCCCCGGTGCAATAAGGAATAAAAACCTTACTCCAGTCTTTAAACGGGTTATCTTTTTCGCTATCGTCAAAAACACCGCCCGCATTTAACGGCGAATTTTCGGCCAGTATTGACGGGTTATAGGCCGGGCGCGCTCCGGGTACACCTGCCAGAGCCAAAGACCCCACACAGGTGGCGTCGTTCCAGCACGCACCACCGCCGTTGAAATAAACTAACAGGTTTTTACTTTTGCCTTGCTTAAAGTAAAAGTGAAACGCGTTATCCAGGGGTTCGCCGTTAATGGGGTTTTGCACGGTGTCAAAAGCACAGCTGGGACGAATCGTTTTGCTGATGCCCTGCTCATCGATAATGTCCATTTGCGCATCTACCGGGATCACTTGCCATTCAGCCGCCGCAGGTTTGCCTTGAGCATCGGCGGTCATGGTGCCTAACACCATTACTGCGCTAAGCCATAATAATCGTTTCATATGAGGGTCCGTTTCATCGTTAAGTGGTGCGGGGCGATATTGCCACTTTAAAAAGATAGAACACTCTTGTGACTAAATATAGAACGCATGTTAAATAAATTATGCTTTGTCAGTGAGCGTTGAAAGGAGTGTCCGGTAACTTTTACCTTACAACGTGAACACTTTATACAACCAGAGCACGGTCCCACCATATAGCCGCCGTGCCAGCTTACTCAGGACAAGCTGGAATAAAGTTTGCTTCTTGCCTATGGTTATAAGCACTAATGAAGCAATGAGGAGCACTATATGGCTATTATTAATTGGGCAACGGCAAAATATGAAGGCTTAGGCAAAGACGGCAAAGGGCATGTTTCTACCCAATCAGGGGCGTTAAAAGATCAACCTTATGGTTTTAATACCCGGTTTGATAATAAAACCGGTACCAACCCGGAGGAGCAAATTGCTGCGGCACATGCGTCATGTTTTACCATGGCGCTGGCGTTCGGTTTAGCTGATAAGGGCTTTAGCAAAGGTACCCTGGAGTCTAAGGTTGAAATTACCCTGGTAAAAGACGGCGATGGTTTTACCATTACTAAGTCGGAGATTAAGTTAGATGCCAAAGTGCCGGGTATGCATGGCAGCGACTTTGAAAAGGCGGCGGTAGAGGCAAAGCTCAACTGCCCCATCTCTAAACTACTGAATTGCGACGTTACCCTCGATATTACGTCATTTGACGGCAACTAGCCGACAAGCAATCCAGGCTTGCCAGCGCTAGTTCTGTCTCAACGTGGCGTTCTGCCATAAATTCTGGTGCGCTGGCTCGTGAAAAAACTGCTCCGGCTGCCAGCAGCGGGGCAGCAGTTTACGCAGGTAACGTTCTTCGCCATCCTGATAAAGGGCGTTGAGCAGAGCTTTTAAACGGTGCTCGGGTAGTACCTCCAGCCGTTCACGGGCAGTTTTAAAATACAGGTTGTAATCGGTTTGCAGGCTGATGTCGATACCAGTATTGCGATACTGTTGCTGGCGGCTGACCACCCGGCAATTCGGATGCTCTGGCTTTTGCGGGTACAGGCCGTTAACGATAGCAAATTCGTAGCGGTCCTGCGGTTGCTGATCGGGCCCCAATGGCGTAAACACCACACCATAACCCTGGGGGAATAAGCCGGTTATTCTCAGTAACTGATCAACCAGCAGGCCGCTATATTCATTACGCCTTGCCCCTTCCCGCATTAGTAACGCCGCCTTCGGTAGCAGGGCGTAATTAAAGCGTTGCCGGCCAGGTAATACGATTGACGTATACACTTGCGGCACCTTTAATAAGCTGCCAAACAGCGTTTTATCGCCCGGGTTTAACTGCAGCAACTGGCTAAGCCACTGCAAGCGTTGCTGCTGGGCTGCAAAATAGTTATCGCGCTCTGTTCTGTCGTTGCCAATGTACGGGGCTATGCCAAAACCCTGTTGCAGTAGGGCCATGCTGGCATCGCCACTGATTTTAAGCAGTCTCTCCCGGTCTGTCAGACTTAACGGCCGGCCAGAATCAAATTGAGCCAGTTCGCCCTGCACAATGCCCAGTGCCTCGGGATGCAATAAACCAATGTCCTGCAACAATACCGCCATCACAATAGGTAACTGTACGTTTTGCCGGTACGGGCAATCATCGGGGGCCTGGCGGTTGCGTAGCTGATAATGGCTAACCAGCGCAGGATCGTCCAGTGATTGCTGTGCTAACAAATGGTCTAACAGACGCAGGCTCAGCACCGCCCGGTAAAGGGGTTTATAAGCAAACTGCACCAGTTCACGCTGGCGTTTGGCTGTTGGCACCATAATTTGCAGACAGCCGAGTAAGCGGGCACTAAAGGCCAGGGTTTCGCTGTTGTTGTCGCCTTCCGACAACTGCAGTAACTGCTCAGCCAGCAGCTGCAAGTCTGCCCAGCGCATCAAGCGGCCTTTTTCGTCCTGATACTGTAATTCACTGTATTGCTTGCGGGCTTGCTGGCGCTGAGTCTGATTCGCTTTGGGATCTTGCTGCAGTTGCTGCCAACGTTGTTCGGCTTGTTTCAGTTCCGTTTGTTGCTGGCGATAGCTGGCAAAAAACGCTTTGCTGCGCTGAAAAAAGCAACTGGCGCTACTGGAATATAATACCTCCAGTAAACGTTCCAGTCGGTACACCATGACCGAACTTTTAGCGGATTTTTTCACCGGACAGCATCCTTTATTACAGAAGGGGTGGCAGGCATCTCTTACCTCTTAACGTATGCTACGTGACATTTGCCACGAAACATAGCCTGAGTTAACCAAAATGAAAAGTCTGGCAGTTCCTTGCACCAGTTTGGTTACTGCCAGCTGAAGCTTGCGCTATTTTAGCGCTTGTGAATACGTATTCATATTGCCAGTTGCCCCAAATAGGTTAATAACTAAGCTACAACAATGATGGCTGCATTATTTCGTGCCCGGTCGCATGGCCTTAGTAGCATGGAAAGCGCAACTAACAATAATAACAAAACGGGGACGAAAGTATGAATAAGTTTAAGCTTAGTCTGCTTAGCCTTGCTGTCAGTGCAGCAGGGCTAAGTTCGTTGGCGGTAGCTCAGCAACAACCGCCGGCAGAAGACAATGCTGCAGAAGAGCAGCAGGTTGAGGTAATACAGGTACGTGGCTTTGCCAGCAGCCTGTTTCGATCGCTTGATAGCAAACGCTTTGGCGATGTGGTGTCGGAAACCATTTCGGCCGATGACTTAGGGGCTTTGCCCGATGTGTCAATCGCCGATGCCCTTACCCGCTTGCCTGGTATTTCCGCGGTGCGTACCGGTGGTCAGGCAGCAGAAATTAATATTCGGGGTATGTCAGGCGGTTTCGTTTTTTCTACCTTAAACGGCCGCGAGCAGGTTTCTACCAGCGGCAAACGCAATATCGAGTTTGACCAATATCCATCCGAGTTAATTAACTCAGCGGCGGTGTATAAATCACCCAAAGCGTCATTAATTGAAGGCGGCGTGGCCGGTACGGTTGAGCTGAAAACCGCCAGCGTATTACTGAATGAAAAAGACCATAGTTTTAACGTTAACCTGCGCGGTATGTTCAATGACCGCGCCGATGAAGTGCCAGATGGTCAGGATACCGGTCATCGCTTTAGTTTTTCTTACCAGGGCAAGTTTTTAGATAACACCCTGGGTCTGGCATTAGGTTACGCCAGGCTATACCAGCCCAGTGTCGCCACCCAGTTTGTTGGCCTGGCGTATAACGGCCAGAAAGATGTGGCCGGAGATGAGCAAAACGAGTTTATCAGTGAAGGTTTTGAGATCCAGCACCTGGGCGGTGAAGAAACCCGCAACGGCTACCTGGGGTCACTGGAATGGCAGCCGCATGATGCTTTTAGTTTAAAAGCCGATGCGTTTATTTCTCAGTTTGATAAAGAGTCGTTTGCCCGCGGCTTTCGGGTGAAATTTGGCGGTGACGCTGCCGCTGTCGGTAACCCGGTGTTAAACAATCGCTCAGTGATTGGCGGTACCTTTAACCGCACTTCCCAAAGCTTCACCCGGGTAGAAATTGTCAATGATGATAACCGCGATTACGACGAAGTGAAGAGTTTCGGAGTTGCCGCGAACTGGGATGTGAACGATCGCACCAAGCTGGTGTTTGATGTGTCGCACTCCACTGCCAGCAGCGATTTCAGAAACGGCCTGCTGTGGGCATTGGTAGCAGAAGATGCCTCAGCCGCGACGCCACAGTTTGATACCAATGTGTCAATTTCATATTTACTGAACGGCATGAATTTACCCAGTGTCGGCTTTAATCAGGCAGATGCCTTCTCTGATATCGACCGGGTAATGGTGAGCAAATACGGTATTTATCCGTTTGTTAACAGTGACGAAGTGAACGCGGTAAAACTGGACTTGAGTTATGACCTCGATTTGCCGGTCGTCAGATCGGTAGAAGTGGGCGTGCGCTATTCCGAGCGGACTTACAGCAACGATCGCTCAGTATTTGAATATGGCAGCGATGGTGGCTTCTTAAATTCGCAGCCGCCACTGCGCTTAACGGCAGATATGGTCGACGTGGTCGATTTTAGCGGCGATTTTGCCACCTACCCCAGCTATTTAGCGATAGATCTGGATAAAGCGCTTAATGCCTGGTTTCCGGAAGGGGTGCCACAGCCGGTACAAACCTGGGGCGCAGGCAATGTTGGTGTAGTTAACCGCGATCCAACCTCAAACGTCGATACCAGCTGGTCGGTACTGCAAAGTGGTGATGTATATGAAGATGTACTGGCCGCGTACTTAATGGCGAACCTGGATACCGAAATTTTCGATTTACCTTTAACGGGTAATGTTGGTGTGCGGCGGGTGACGACCGATCAGTCGGCCACTGACCTGACAGACGTAGGCGGTGACGTGCTGCGTGGTGCGCAAAACATTACCGATGATGCCGGCCTGGTGAATAATCAGTATGCGCAAAGCATTCTGGGTGAAAAGTACACGCATTACCTGCCTAGCATCAATTTAAATTTAAATCTGACAGACAAGACCTATCTGCGCTTTGCTGCTGCGAAAGTGATTTCACGGCCGCCAATTAACCGCCTGGCGTCCAATACCTCAATCGATATCAGCGATGATGGCGAAATTAATGGTTCCAGCTCGAACAGTCCGTTCCTGCGGCCTTTTGAAGCTAACCAATTCGATTTGTCTTACGAATACTATTTTAGCAGCGGTGCTGTGGTTGCAGCCTTGTTTTACAAAGACATTAAAAACTTTATCAATGACTTTACCATTCAAGAGTTTGATTTCGCCGGCGCCGGTTTTGATGTGCCTGACGTGATTGTTAACGAAGATGGGGTACCACGGACCACCTTCAATGGCGCGTTTTCCACTGCGGTTAACAATGATCGCGGCGGCTATATCCGCGGTCTTGAGCTGGCCTACACCCATGTCTTTGATTTTCTGCCTGATTTTTGGTCAGGCCTGGGGGTAAGCGGCAGTTACTCCTACACCGAAAGTGAGATAGAGCTGATCAATGACCTGGGCGGTGAAGCGATTACCACTACCTTTGAAGGCTTATCTAAAAATGTTTTTAACGGCACCTTATTCTGGGAGCATGAAGGAGTGGAAGCGCGTGTAAACGCCCGTTATCGCTCACCTTTCGTGTCGAGCCAGGTGGGGATAGATGAACAAATAACTAACTTCGACAGTGAGTTAGTGGTTGATATGCAATTTGGTTACGAGTTTAACGACAATCTGAAGTTGTTGTTCCAGGTAAATAACCTGACCGACGAGCCCACTAAAAGTTATTTTGGTGATAAAGCACAAACCGGCACCTTGCAGTTTTTTGGTCGCCAGTACTTTGTCGGCGCCGTGTACTCGTTTTAACCCGGCATAACGTCATGGCGCTGGCCTGCCCGGCACTGACGAGTAACAGAATAATCTGGAGTAACTGAATAATGCGTAATATAAAAAGGTTTAATCCAATGCCTTTCAATGTAAAAAAAATGCTCAGACTGAGCGCGCTGGCGGTGACCTTAAGTGTGTTGGCCGGCTGCGGTGATTCGACCGAGCCAGGCCAAGAGCTGCTAACCTGTAACGTACCGCAAATACCGAATGCTGGTGGCAGTGCCTGTATCGACCCACCACCGCTTTCCTGCCCGACCGGTACCTTTCCTGATGCCAGCAATGAAAGCTGCGTCAGTGGTCGCGATCCAAATGCGCCCGACCCGGTAGTGTTTGCCGGCGAAAACCAGGCCGTGTTGTTTTACAACCGACCGCAGGATGATGCCTACGATGGTTATCGGCTGCATACCTGGAACAACGAAGCCTGCGACGCCTATGCCGCTTCATCAGTCGCGTCTGCCTGGTCCAATGGCCTGATTCACGATGGGGTTGACCCGAATTACGGCGCTTACTGGATCCTTGACTTAAAGCCTGGCTACGCCGGTACCGCTGAAGCCTGTGGTAACTTTATTATTCATATCGGCACTGAAGATTCCGGCAAAGATCCTGGCCCGGACATGAAAATGCCATTGTCGCAGGATGACCCCGATTTTGCCCGGATGAACTGGGTATTCTCAGGCGTAAACGGTGTGTTTGAATTCCCGATCTTATCATTGGGTGTCAGTATTCAGGGCGCATCAGGCCACTGGCTTGATACCAATACCTTTATCTGGAACGCCGCGGCAGCTGACACGGCGCCGGTGGTAAAGCTGTTTTATTCAGCGGATGCTGAGCTGGAAGTCAACAATAATGACGAGCTGGAAGGCAGTAGCATTGAACTAACGCCGGTAGAACTGAGCGATGCGCAAAAAGCGTTGGTGCCGCATATGGCCAACGCTGCTGCGTTTAGTGTTGATTTTACGGCAGATGAAGCGAAAACAATGGCGAAAAACCAGTTGGCGCTGGCTGCTTACAACAGCGAAGGTGAACTGGTTGCCGCCAGTTATGTGCAAGTAGCCAAAGTGCTGGACGCCTTGTACGCCAGTGGCGAAAGCAGTGCCCTGAATGCCAACTTAGGCGTGCAGTATGCGGATGGTAATATTAGCGCTGCCGTATGGGGCCCGACAGCTCGCAGCATGACCTTAAAAGTGTATAACAGCGATAAAACCGTGGCCGCCAGCCACCCGATGAGCCTGGATGCGCAAACCGGCGTCTGGTCTTATTCTGGCGCAGCTACAGCGCTGGACCGCAAATTCTACCGCTATGAAGTCACGGTCTATCATCCGTTAACCCGGGCGGTGGAAACCATTGAAAGTACCGATCCCTATTCGGTTAGCTTATCGACCAATGGCCGTTACAGCCAGTTTGTTAATCTGGACGATGACGATCTAGCCCCAGAGGGTTGGAGCGATCGCACTGTGCCGGTGGTCGCGAACCCGGAAGATAGCGTCATTTACGAAGGTCATGTTCGTGACTTCAGTATCCGTGATGCCAGCACCTCAGCGGCCAACCGGGGTAAATACCTGGCGTTTACCGAAATGGACTCTGCGCCGGTAAGTCATCTGAAAAAACTGGTTGATAACGGCTTAACCCACTTTCATGTATTGCCATTAAATGATCAGGCCAATATTGAAGAGCGTGCAAACCGTCGGATTAACTTAACCGATACCGTAGCACAGCTGTGTGCGTTAAATGCCGATGCGCCGGTCTGTGGCGTGGAAAGTGACAGCGCGACGCTGCAATCTCTGCTGGAAGGTTATCTGCCCTACAGTGATGATGCGCAGGCACTGGTTGAGTCTATCCGTCGGATTGACGGCTTTAACTGGGGCTATGATCCACATCACTTTATTGCGGTAGAAGGCAGTTATGCGTCCAATCCGGAAGGTGCGGTACGTATTAAAGAAGTGCGTGCCATGGTTAAAGCGTTAAACGATATTGGCCTTAGGGTGGCGCTGGACGTGGTATATAACCATACCAGCAGTTCAGGCCTGTTTGATAACTCGGTATTCGATAAACTGGTACCGGGCTACTACCACCGTTACAACGAAGTCAGCGGCACGATTGAACGCTCTACCTGTTGTGAAAATACCGCGACCGAACACAAAATGTTCGACAAGTTTATTAAAGATTCGCTGGTTATTTTAGCCCGTGACTTTGGCTTTAATGATTTCCGCTTTGACATTATGGATCATCACCCGAAAGACAACCTGTTAGCGGCCCGTGAGGCAGTAAGAGCTATTGATGCTAAGGCCTATTTCTACGGTGAGGGCTGGAACTTTGGTGAAGTAGCAGATAACCGCTTATTTACCCAGGCTAAGCAGCAGGATATGGCCGGTACTGAAGTGGGTACCTTTAATGACCGGATCCGCGAGGGTGTGCGTAGTGCCGCTATTTTCAGTGGTGTTAATGACGATGGCAACCTGGCCGAGCAGGATATTATCCGCATCAGCCTGGCCGGCACCCTAAAAGATTATGTGCTGAAAAACTATCGTGATATTACCGGCCCGGCTTCCAGTGCTAACTGGAACGGCCAGGCAGCAGGCTACGCTGAAGATCCGGCAGATATTATCAACTATGTCTCTAAGCACGATAACGAAACGCTGTGGGATATTCTGCAAAGCCGGTTACCTCAGCCATTAACGGTGACTGAGCGGGTACGGGCGCAGAACATGGCTATTGCCATTCCGTTAATGAGTCAGGGTATTCCGTTCCTGCAAATGGGTGGTGACTTCCTGCGTTCAAAATCGATGGACCGCGACAGCTATGACTCAGGTGACTGGTTTAACTATGTTGATTTCACCATGCAAACCAACAACTGGGCAGTAGGCTTACCACTGGCCGAGAAGAACCGTGATAGCTGGGATAGCATTGCGACTTTATTCCTGAACCCGAATGCCAGAGCAAGCAGCACCGATATTATGTTTGCGTCTGATGTGTTTGCTGAGTTTCTGGCTATTCGAAGTGGCAGCCCGCTATTTCGTTTAACCACCGGCCAGGATGTCATCGACCGGGTGGGCTTTCATAATATTGGCAGCAACCAGACCCAGGGTGTGATTGTCATGTCGATTGACGATGGCAGCGGCCTGACCGATTTGGACCCGATGCACGATGCGTTAGTGGTAATGATTAACGGCACGGCGCAGGAGCAGTCACATACCGTGCCTACTGCCGCTGGTTTTGACTTACATCCGCTGCAACAAGCGTCTGCTGATAGCATGGTAACCATGGCCAGCTTTACTGCCGGTACTGATGAAGGCACCTTTACCGTGCCAGCCTATAGCATGGCGGTATTTGTCAAAGCCCAGCAGGGTGAGCAAGGCCCTGGCTTAGCGGCCGATGCTACCTTAGGTGCGCCGGATATTCCGCCATACCAGGCGACAACCGTGTTTGTTCGCGGCGGTATGAATGGCTGGGGTGAGGATGATGCCTTTAACTATGCTGGTGCGGGTATTTACAGCGCAACATTGAATATCGACGCAGGTAGCTATGAGTTTAAAGTTGCATCAGCTGACTGGTCTGCAGTAAATCTGGGTGCAGGGGCTGCGGGTAACCAGGTTGTGGTTGATACGCCTATTGTTATTGAACCAAGTAATGACAACCTGCGGATAGACATACCAGGTACTTCTGCTTATGTGTTTACCCTAAACGCGGTAAATGCTGCGGCGCCTACTCTGACGGTAAGCGAGTATGTACCGTACGGTTCCACTACTGTGTTCCTGCGAGGTGGTATGAACGGCTGGGGCGAGGCCGATGCCTTTGAGTATCTTGGCGCCAACCTGTACAGCGTGGATATCAGCATTACGGCAGGCAGCTACGAGTTTAAAGTAGCCTCCAGCGACTGGGCCACAGTAAATATGGGCGCAGGCCCAGCTGGTGCCACAGTAACCGAGGGCACACCACTGCGTATTCAGGGCAGTAATGACAACCTGAATATGAACTTTGCCGAAAACGCGGTATATAACTTCTTGTTAGATGCCACGTTAACCGAAACACCAGAGCTAACGGTGACCAAGCAATAAGCCGTTAAGAATGATAAAAAGCTGCAGCCGGTCTGCAGCTTTTTTTATGTCTGTTAGTAAAACGAAACGCTGCGTAGCGCCAACCGCTTAAGAAAGCTGGTCTATACTAATGCAGGTTTTACTGTAAAAGGAGACGCTGAATGAAGCAGGTGTTAGTGAGTATTGTTGGATCGGTACTGTTATTAAGTAGCCAGCAGTTGCTGGCGCAGGAGCAAGGGCAAAGTATGCATTGCCAACTGGGTGAGGCAGTACGGGTTATTGAGGTGAACTACCCAGAGGGTGGCGAGCTGCCCTGTGAAGTGCAATACACCAAAGAGGGGACGACCGCTGTGCTGTGGCAAGCCAGTAACGAAGCGGGCTATTGTCAGCAGCAGGCTGCGAGCTTTGCCGATAAACTGCGGGGCTATGGCTTT
Source organism: Arsukibacterium sp. UBA3155 (assembly GCA_002364615.1). GTDB lineage: Bacteria > Pseudomonadota > Gammaproteobacteria > Enterobacterales > Alteromonadaceae > Alishewanella. The sequence continues at coordinate 279,534 of DEYP01000019.1, forward strand.
GAGTGCGTGGCCATGGCAGCAGCAAACAAGGCTGAGGCCGGCGATGACAGTCAGTAACTGGCTTTAGGGGCAGACTAAGCTGTCAGTGCGCCCTGCTGCTAAATTGTTAGTGTGCCCTGCTTTAGTGTGCCAAAGTGCTGAGCAGCTGCTTTGCCTGTTGCCTGGTGGCCTGCTGCGGCTCAGTAACCGGTGCAGGGGTTAATAACGCACGCTGTAAATAGCCCTTTGCTTCGCCAGTCCTACCGGCTTTTAGCAGTATTTGCGCCGCCTGCAAATTGGCATTAGCGTCATGTGGCAGCGCATCAGCAATTATTTTTAAGATTTTTAGCAACATATCGCCATCGCCCTGTTGGTGATAATACTGCGCATTGCGGTTTTGCAGGCTTAACCAGTCCAGGTTGCCCTCTACATACGCCTGTCCCCACTGCTGCTGCACCGTTTGTGCAGGCGGGAACTGCACCTGTTGCGGCTCCGGGCTAAACGGATAATCGGCTTTAAGCTGTAAAATACGTAAATAGCCCGCGTACTCTTCGGCTGGGGTAATGGGTCGCTCCTGCCAGGCAATTTCTGGGGGGACCGGCTTCTGCCAACTGCCCAGTGCCTGATTGCGCCCCAGCGCTTTATAAAAACTGTCTGCCAGCAAAAAATAACCCTGCACGTTAGGATGCAAATGCTCCAGCAGCAGGTTGTTTCCTAACAGGCCCGCTGGCGAGTTAGCGATAAACGCCGCTTCGCTGTCAACCAGAGTCGCATTGTAGCGGCTTGCCAGCTCGCGAATTTTCTGGTTAATGGCTTCGGGTGCCCGAAAACGCAGTAAATCGTGATCTTTGGCCAGCAGAAACTGTGATTTCGCTTGCTCAGGCTGACCACACCGCTGGTAATGTTGACCCAGTTGATAGTGAAAATCGGCTGAGTGCTCGGCAGCTGCCTGTAAGGTGAGCGTGGCAAGCAAAGCGGCATCGGTGCTGTTTGCTGCACCCGTCTCGGTATTGGCCTTTGCCAATTGTTGCAGCAGTGGTGCTGCCATTGCCGGGATCGGTTTGCTGTTAAACGGTGGTTGGTCGGCTACATTACTGACCAGCGTGCTGATATACACCGGTATGCCAGCGCGCTGATACTTAGCCAGCAACCGGCTGATATTGGCATCAAACTGCTGAAGCCCGGCCTGGTACTGGGCTGAATCTAAAACAATATTTTTCTCGCGTGCTACCCGGGCCATAAAAGTGCGGCTGCTTTCATCGGCGCCCTGCAGCGGCTGGTTCAGCTGCTGATACAACTGCTCCATTAACTGAAAACTATGTAATTTACGCAAGCTGATAATCAGCCGGGTAGCGGCAGGGCTTTGGCTGGCCAGATAGTGCGAACCCACACCGAGTAACCCCAGATATTCGTTGTGGCCGGAATAAATGAGTACGGCATCCGGTTTAATGGCAATAATTTCATCAGCCAGATCCAGCAAGGTGTAACTGTTAACGGCTGCGAGCGCAGTATTCACCACCTCGACCCGTTGTCCGGGAAAGGTGCGACTTAACCGCTGCTCCAGCATGGTAGCCAGCGAGGCTCCGCCGCCATAAGGATAACCCGCCGCGGTAGAGCCACCTTGCACCACCAGCCTGATGGCGTTATCAGGCTGGTCTGCCAGCAGAAACCCCGGTTCCATTTTAACGGTTGGCAGCTGAGTATTATTGGCAAAATAACGTTTAACAATATCGGTTTCAGTTACCAGATAAGCCGGATTGGCCGGGTTTGGTTTAAACAAAGGCCAGTTATCACCAGCGCCGGTTGCCCGTAACGCCAGTTCTGCCAGTACGACAACCAGCAGCGGTAATGCCAGGGCAATGGCCCGAAATATCCAAATTCGCATCCGGCTTAGTCTCCTGCTGTCAGTTGTTGACGTAATTGCTGTTGCTGGCGCTGCGCCACGGGGTGGCCTGGCTCCCGCCTTAATATGTGTTCAACTTCAGTTAAGGCCCGTGCCAGCTGTTGCTGGTAGTAGTAAGTGCGGGCCAGCATTAAGCGGTAGTTGATATTGTCCGGCGCACTGGTAACGGCTTTACGCTGATAATAACCGGCCAGCGCGAATTGCTGGCTATCGAAATACAGTTGTCCTGCCACAAAAGCCATATGACTCTCGGTAGGCAACGCATCAGATAATAACGCCGCAACTTTGGCGGCATCGCTAATCCGGCCTTGCTGCTGATACAAGGTCACTAAACGCTGGCTGGCCTCAAGCCAGCTTAAGCCATTGCTGCGCTCGCGTGCCAGCGCAATAAAGGGGTTGCTACTTGGCGCAAAGTTGACCGGTTGCCGCGAAGAGACAAACGGATAATCAGCGGTCAGCTGGCGCACCTTAAACTGTGCCAGGGCCAGGTCTACTTCTGTTAAGGGCATATCGGCCAGCGCCTGGGACGGGGTAACGATGTTGTCGGTAGTGTTAAGGCCAAGTTGCTGCTGCACCGCTGGTAAAAACGCTTCAGCCAGCCAGAAATAGCCCAGCTGATTGGGGTGCAAATGCTCCAGCATCAATGGTTTACCAATAATGCTATCAGCGCTTTGCTGGCGTAGCATGGCCTCCCCATCAACCAGCGGCAGCTTAAAATCGCTACTGAGCCTGGCTAGCGTGGCGTTAATGGCCTGTGGCGCCCTAAAGCGCAGTAAATCATGCTCGCGTGCCAACTGATAATGGATCAGGGCCTGCTGTGTATCGCCTTGTTGCCGATACAGCCCCGCCAACTGAAAGTGCCAGCTGGCAATATGGGGTTCGGTAATCAGGGCCTGCTGCAATTGCTGGATTGTCGGATCTGGATGAGCCGGCTTGGCTGAGACAAAAGGCGGCTGATCGGCTTCGTTACTGGCAATAGTACTGAGCAGTACCGGAATGCCAGCTGTCTGATACTGGCTTAGTAGCAGGCGCATATTGGCGCTGAACTGGTTAATGCCGGCATTAAACAAGGCGCTGTCTTTCGCTATTTCAGTATGACGGGCAATTTGCGCCATCATGGTTCGCTCTGCCGTAAAGGCTGGGGGCGCACTTAGCCAGGCACTAAGACGCTGCAATGCCTGAAACAACGCCAGCTTTCGCAGCGTTAAATACAGCAGTTTAGTGCCGTGGCTATACTCACCGGCAAAGGCAGAGCCCACGCCCAATACCCCTAAAAACTCATTATGACCGGCATATACCAGCACCAGATCGGGCTTAAGAGCAATGACTTCGTCGCTGATATCGAGCAGGGTGTAGGAGTTTATCGCCGCCATCGCCAGATTGATTACTTCAATATGCTGCTCCGGGTACAACCTTTTTAAGCGCTGTTGCAACATGGCCGCCGGCGCGCCCCAGCGGCCGTAGGGAAAGCCTGCGGCCGAAGAACCACCAATAAAAATGATCCGCTGCAGGCCAGCGGGTTTGTCAGAGAGAAAATACTGGGTATCGGGGCTAACCTGCGGCGCCAGCTCCGGCGTAGCAAAGTAGCGGTTAATCAACGCCGGGTTGGCTTGCAGGTAACCTGGCATCGTCGCCACCGGCACGGTTAACGGATAACGCTGGTACAGGCTGCTCTGGCGCAGCAGTAATTCTGCTGCCAGGATCAGCAGCAGTGGGATCGCCAACGCGATACTGTAAAACAGCACGTTACTGCGGCGGGTTACGGTGGCTGCTGAAGCAAGAGTAGTCGGCATGATATTCGGTATAAACGGCAGAATAACCATGACGGTACCCGATGTTTTCGGGGGCAGCAAGTTTTGGCGCATTTGAACTACCGCCCGTTGTCAATTAAGGTTACTTTAGATAAGGGTTTTATAATGGATGGTGCGGCAGTAGCCGGCTTATGCAATATATTCTGGGTATTTCCTGTTTTTATCATGACAGCGCCGCCTGTTTGCTGGCCGACGGGGTTATTGTGGCCGCGGCGCAGCAGGAGCGTTTCAGCCGGATAAAACACGACGCGGCGTTTCCTGTCGATGCCATAAGTTATTGTTTAACTGAAGCCGGCATTGCGGTGACTGATTTAAGCACCGTGGTGTTTTACGATAAACCGCTGTTAAAGTTCGAGCGTTTGCTGGAAACCTATCTGGCCCATGTACCGCGGGGTTTTCGCTCTTTTCTTAGTGCCATGCCGGTATGGCTGAAAGAAAAATTGTATTTAAAAACCGTGCTGCGCCGCGAGCTTCGCACCCTGGCAGGGCTGGATAAAAAAAAGGCGTTGCCGCAGTTATTGTTTAGTCAGCATCATCAGGCGCATGCCGCCTCAGCGTTTTATCCCAGCCCTTATCAGGAGGCTGCTGTAATCTGTCTCGATGGCGTCGGCGAATGGGCTACTTCAACAATATGGCAGGGTAAAGATAATACCCTGACACCCTTGTTTGAACTGCAGTTCCCACATTCGCTGGGTTTACTCTATTCTGCTTTTACCTATTATTGCGGTTTTAAAGTGAATTCGGGTGAATATAAGCTGATGGGGCTGGCGCCGTATGGCGAGCCGCGCTTTGTTCAGACCATTTATCGCGAACTGGTTAGCGTTAAATCTGACGGCAGCTTTGCGCTTAATATGGCCTATTTTAGCTATCCGGCGGGTTCAAGGATGGTAAACCGCAAGTTCGAACAGTTATTTGGCATGCCGCCGTTAGCTCCGGATGCGACGCCCAGCCAGTTGTATCTGGATTTAGCCTGCTCGGTGCAGCAGGTTACCGAAGAAATTGTACTGAAAATTGCCCGCCATGCTCATAAGCTGACCGGGGCCAGTAAGTTATGTCTGGCTGGCGGCGTGGCCCTTAATTGTGTCGCTAATGGCCGCCTGTTGCGGGAAGGCCCGTTTAAGGAACTTTGGGTACAGCCAGCAGCGGGGGACGCCGGCGGTGCCATAGGGGCGGCCATGCTGGTCTGGCATCAGTATTTTCAGCAACCCAGAGCGGCAGATGAGCAGCACGATCAGATGCAGGGTAGCTATTTAGGGCCGGCTTACAGTGATGATGAAATATGCAGCTTACTGGACAAGCAGCAGATCCCTTACCAGCAATTAAGCGATAACATGTTATATCACACCACCGCCGGTTTACTGGCTGCCGGCCAGGTGGTGGGCTGGTTTCAGGGGCGGATGGAATTTGGTCCCCGGGCTCTGGGTAACCGTTCTATTCTGGGCGACGCCAGAAGTGCTGCCATGCAAAGCATTCTTAATTTAAAAATTAAACAACGTGAATCGTTCCGGCCATTTGCCCCGGCCGTATTAACTGAACACGCCAGCGAGTATTTTGATCTCAGTTCACAAAGCCCCTATATGTTGCTGGTGGCGAAGGTGAACCCCGAATTATGTATCAGTCTGCCGCCAGAAACCCGGGGTTTAGCTAAACTGGCAGAGCAGCGCTCAAGCCTGCCGGCGATAACGCATATTGATTACAGTGCCAGGGTGCAAACGGTGAGCAAATCGGCTAATCCGCGGTTTCATCACTTACTGCAAACCTTTCACGAATTGACGGGGACGCCAATACTGATTAATACCTCGTTTAATGTCCGGGGCGAGCCACCGGTGTGTAGTCCGGCTGAAGCGTTAAAGGGCTTTCTGGCAACGGACATGGATTATCTGGTGCTGGGCAACTGTGTGCTCAGTAAGGCTGAGCAGGATCCGGCACAATTGGCGGCAGCCAGATTGCGCAGTTTTGCAAATGATTAACCCGTTGCCCACTAAGGATGCATTATGCAGTTACTGCTAAAAACCGACCGTAGCGGCTTACGTACTTTTGGCTGGCAAATGGCTATTGCCCTGCCGTTAGTGTTTTCGCTGTTGCTGCCCTGGTTATTTGGTTATTTTAGCGTGGCGACACTGCCCCTATGGCCGCTGGTGTTGTCGGCCATGCTGCTAATCATGGCGTGGTGCTGGCCAACCGGACTGTATTATCCGTACCGCGGGTGGATGGCATTTGCCGCAGTGATGGCCTGGATAAACACACGGTTGCTGCTGGGCCTGGTTTTTTATGTGATGTTATTGCCGCTTGGCCTGGTGCTGCGGCTCTTCAGTAAGTTGCAATACCAGCATAAACCCACTGGTGACAGCTACTGGTTAGCGCCCGATAAGGTACCAACCGCGAAAGATTTAGAGGATCCATTTTAATGCAGGAATTTTTAACTGATTTATGGGCTTTTTTGCGGGTTCGTAAAAAAATATGGTTGTTACCGGTTGTTCTGGTGCTGGCCTTACTGGGCGCGCTGGTGGTGGTAAGCCAGCAATCGGCCTTAGCAGGGTTTATTTATACGCTATTTTAGCCCGGATTTCGCTGTTGCCAGCATCACTATTGGCTAATAGCGCACAGATCCTGTAAGCTGCACGCCCTTCAAAACGAGGGCCACTGCAGCTGCGGCAGATTTTTCTCGCAGCCTTTATTGCGGGATAACGCATGCAATTTACCGATTTAAACCTGTCGAACGATATTCTAAAAGCCATTAGCGACAAAGGCTACACCTCACCGTCACCCATTCAACAGCACGCTATTCCGGCCGTATTATCAGGCAAGGACTTAATGGCCGCGGCCCAGACCGGCACCGGCAAAACCGCAGGCTTCACCCTGCCGCTATTACACATGTTAAGCGAGGGCAGTAGCCAGGGCCGCAAAGTGCAGGCCAACCAGGTACGGGCGCTTATTTTAACGCCCACCCGTGAACTGGCAGCGCAAATTGCCGAAAGTGTAAAAGTGTATGGTAAATACCTGCCACTGCGCTCAGCCGTAGTATTTGGTGGCGTTAGCATTAACCCACAGCTGATGGCTCTGCGCAAAGGCGTGGACATTCTGATCGCCACGCCAGGCCGGTTACTGGACTTATATCAGCAAAACGCCATGCGTTTTACCCAGTTAGAAGTATTGGTGCTGGATGAAGCCGACCGCATGCTGGATATGGGCTTTATCCGCGACATTAAAAAAATTCTGGCACTGTTACCGGCCAAACGGCAGAACTTGTTGTTCTCGGCTACCTTTTCCAACGAAATCCGTACCCTGGCTAAAGGCTTGTTGCACAACCCTGTAGAAGTCACGGTAACACCACCTAACAGCACCGTTGAAAAAATAGAGCAGTGGGTCTATCCGGTAGATAAAAACCAGAAAGCCGCCGCGTTAATTGCGCTGGCCAAACAACATAACTGGCAGCAGGTACTGGTATTTACCCGTACCAAGCACGGTGCCAATAAACTGAGTTTACAGCTGGAAAAAGCCGGCATCAGCGCTTTGGCTATTCATGGTAATAAAAGCCAGAACGCCCGCACCAAAGCACTGGCCGAGTTTAAAGCCGGCACTATCCGCGTGCTGGTGGCGACCGATATCGCCGCCCGGGGCCTGGACATCGATATGCTGCCGCAAGTGGTCAATTTTGATTTACCGCATGTTGCTGAAGATTACGTGCACCGTATTGGCCGCACCGGCCGTGCTGGTAAATCGGGTCAGGCAATATCGTTAGTATGTGCTGATGAATCAAAAGAACTGGCCGGCATTGAGCGTTTAACCAAACAGCAAATTCCACGGCAGGTGGTAGCCGGGTTTGAGCCGGTGCAGCAATTGGCTGACAGTAACCCAAACAGCAAACCTTACCGGCCGAAAAAGCCAAAAACAGAGCACCGTGACGGCCGTCGCTCGCCCCGCAGTTAATCAAGGATAGAGCAGATACCGCCCTGTCGGTATTTATACAGTACTTATATCAATGCCACGTTACTTACGTGGCTTTGAAAAGTTCACTTCCCCAAAATTAAGCTGAATATAAACTGAATAGTGCTTGACGTTGTTAACAATTGCGGTTGAAATGTGCACTGTTGAGCTTATTGAGCTGCCCATGCCGCAAAAATTTCATTTTATTTCTGGTTTACCCCGTTCTGGTTCAACCCTTCTCGCCGGTATTCTTCGCCAAAACCCGCGCTTTCATGCCTCTATGACAAGCCCGGTAGTAGGATTAGTTAATGGTGCACTCGAGCAAATGGGCGCTGCCAGCGAGTCTTACTCCTTTTTTGACGAAGCAAAACGTAAGCGCATTTGTCGCGCCTTATTCGATGCCTATTACGCCGATAAACCGCAACCGGTTATTTTTGACACCAGTCGCAACTGGACAGCCAGGCTGCATCAGCTAGTAGAGCTGGTTGACGATTTTAAAGTGATTTGCTGCGTACGGAATCCGGCCTGGATTATGGACAGCTTTGAAGTTATATATCGCAAAAACCCCTTTGACTACAGCCGCATGTTTAATGCCGCCAATCGGCAAACGGTTTATAGCCGTTGTGAGTCATTAATTAATGCCGGTGGTGCGGTAGGTGCTGCCTGGACAGCATTAAAAGAAGCCTATTACGGCGAATACTCCGATAGATTACTGTTGGTAGATTACGACCTGCTGTGTCAGCACCCTGTGCGGACGCTGGAACTCATTTATCAATTTCTTGGCGAAACACCGTTTAAACACGACTTTGAACAGGTAGATTACGAAGAAAGCGAATTTGACCAAAAGTTAGGCGTTAAAGGGCTGCATACGGTGAGAAAAAAAGTTGATTTTAAACAACGCCGCAGCATTTTACCGCCCGATTTATTTGTGAAATATCAGGATATGGATTTCTGGCAAGATCAGGCCGGCACTGCCGCCAACATTATAGCTGGCAAAAAAACCACTAAGCTCGCTAGCGCAGACACGGAAACATCATCACTATGAAGAATTTTTTACTCACTAGCTTGTCATCTGTTTTGCTGCCCATTGCCGGCTATGCTGCACAACCCATGGGCAGTTACCAGCGCAGCTACCTGAGTGCAGCAGCGCCTTCTGCAAACGGCATACTCTCTAGCGGTACTAGCCATAAACAGCCACTTTCTGCTACCAATACCCAAGCAGACACCGCCGATATGCAGCTTGAACTGCAGCAGGCTATGCCCGTAAACGAGCTGTTTATTGTGGATGCAGCACTGAATGCCGCGGATAAAGCTATCTTGCGCCGGGCAATAAAACCAGGGGTGGCGTGGGTAGAACTGGAAGGCACAAGCTCTGGGTTAGCACAGCTGAAACAGGCACTGGCACCTTATGCTAATTTGGCAACAGTGCGTATATTTTCCCATGCTAGCGCCGGTGCGCTGTCGCTAGGTGGCAGCCATGTTGATGCAAACAGCTTAATGCAGCACCCCGACACTTTTAGCGTGCTAAATAAAGCATTGCGTAAAGGCGGCGATTTACTGTTTTACGGCTGCGAATTAGCGCAAGGTGCTGACGGTGAACAGTTTATTGATATTCTAAAAAACAATACCCATGTAGATATAGCGGCCTCGAATAACCTTACCGGCAATGCCGCTTTGGGCGGTGACTGGGATTTAGAAATTCATAAGGGCGACATCAACGCCTCCCCACTGGAACAGTCAATAGCACTAAAAGACTTCACTAGTGTTTTAGAAACGTTCAACTTTACCGTTTCAGATGTAACAAACCAGGGCGGAACAACAAGCGCTGATGATGTTATTGTCAATGAATCGGGTCCCAGCACAAACTTCTCTCTAGTCGTTAATGGTGCAACTCGAGGTGTTGATGCTAATGCAGCGTTTCGTGAATATGCCTACTTGGGTTATGACGGCGGTATGGGCACTGAAACCTCCGTTACTTTAAGCTTTACGGGAAGTCAAACATTTGATCCGGCTAGTTTACATATCACTAACTGGACATATGGTACTGCTACTTTTACGTTTACCAGTAACATCAGTGGCAGTGTTTCAACCTCATCTTTAGGATTCGGAACTAGCCAACCTGTTAATCTGTCGGCCTTGGCAGCCAATACCTCTGTTATTACCATAACAGCCAATGTCCCATTTAAAGCTGGGTTAGATGACATAGTATTAGAAAACATTGTTGCACCTGACACCACACCGCCAACCTCTTCTATTGTAGTCGCCGATACCGCATTAAGAGTGGGTGAAAGCTCGCTGGTGACGATCACATTCAGTGAAACCGTTGTTGGTTTTACCAACGCCGATTTAACTATTGCCAATGGCGCACTAAGTGCAGTCAGCAGCGTCAATGGCGGCATTACCTGGACAGCAACCCTGACGCCAACTGGCGGCGTTACCGATACTACCAATGTGATTACGCTGAATAATACCGGAGTTACTGATCTAGCAGGCAATGCAGGCACAGGCTCCACGAACTCAAATAATTACGCCATCGATACCGTCCGTCCAACGGCGTCCATTGTGGTTTCCGATACGGCATTAAGCATGGGCGAAACGTCGCTGGTTACGTTCACATTCAGTGAAGCGGTAACCGGCTTTACCACCGCCGATCTCACCACCGCTAACGGCGCAACAAGCGGGTTGAGCTCCAGCGATGGTGGCATTACCTGGACTGCGACGTTAACGCCCACCGCCAACGTTACCGATGCCAGCAATGTGATTACGCTGGATAACACCGGCGTTGCTGATGCCGCCGGCAATGCCGGTAGTGGCACCACCGATTCCAATAATTATGCTATTGATACTGCGCGGCCAACCGCTAGCATAGTCGTGTCAGATACCGCGCTTGCAGCAGGCGAAACCTCGCTGGTTACCTTTACCTTTAGTGAGGCCGTTACTGGTTTTACTATCGCCGATCTCACCACCGCTAACGGCGCAACAAGCGGGTTGAGCTCTAGCGATGGTGGCATTACCTGGACTGCGACGTTAACGCCATCCGCTGGTGTCACCGATGCCAGCAATGTGATTACGCTGGATAATACTGGTATTGTTGATACAGCAGGCAATGCAGGCAGCGGCACTACGGATTCTGGCAATTACGCCATAGATACCACGGCACCTAATGTGGCTTCCGTTACCGTACCGGCCAACGCAACTTACGTTAGTGGGCAAAACCTGGATTTCACCATTAGCTTTGGCGAAAACGTCACGGTAAACACCGGCGGCGGCACGCCACAACTAAGCCTGACGGTAGGGGCTACCACACGCCAGGCGAGCTATGTCAGTGGCTCAGGCAGTAGTGCCTTATTGTTCCGTTATACCGTGCAAAGTGGTGACGCTGACAGCGACGGTATAGCTATCGGCACCTTAGCCAGCAATGGTGGCATGCTAAGAGATGCGGCTGGTAATAATGCTAATTTGACATTGAACTCAGTAGGTTCGACAGCATCCGTGTTAGTGGATGCGGTAGCGCCAATTGTATCTTCGGTCAACGTACCTGCTAATGGCACTTATGTTAGTGGGCAGAATTTAGACTTCAGCATTAACTTTAGCGAAAACGTCACAGTAAACACCGGTGGCGGCACGCCGCAATTGGCCATTGCCGTGGGCGCAACAACCCGCCAGGCAAGCTACATTAGCGGCAGTGGGTCCTCCGCGATACTGTTTAGCTATACCGTTCAAGCTGGTGATAACGACAGCGATGGTATTAGTATCGGCACCTTGTCTGCCAATGGCGGCACCTTAAGCGATACAACAGGTAACAATGCCACCCTAACCTTAAATAGCGTAGGGGCAACCACCTCGGTATTAGTTGATGCCTCAGTACCCACTGTGGCTTCTGTTACCGTACCCGCCAATGCCACTTACGTCAGTGGGCAAAACCTGGATTTTGCGGTGAACTTTGATGAAAGCGTCACGGTCAACACAGCAGGTGGTACACCGCAATTGGCCATTACCGTGGGTGCAACCACTCGACAAGCGAGCTATGCAAGTGGCTCAGGCAGCAGTGCCTTATTGTTCCGCTATACTGTACAAACGGGTGATAACGACACCGATGGTATAAGCATTGGCACCTTGTCTGCCAATGGCGGCACGTTACGGGATGCTGGAAACAATGACGCGACCTTAACCTTAAATAGTGTAGGGGCCACTACCGCAGTATTGGTTGATGCCGTGGCACCTGATGTGCCATCAGTACCTGATCTTACAACAGGCTCTGATACCGGCGCATCCAGCACCGACAATATCACTTTTGACACCACTCCTACCTTTGCGGGTACCGCAGAGCCAAATAGCACGGTGACAATAACGTCTTCGATTGATGGCAGCCTGGGTAATACTGTCGCCGATGGCTCAGGTAACTGGTCATTTACCGGCAGCGGCGTAACGGCGGGTAACCACAATATCACTGCGCAAGCTGCTGACACCGCAGGAAATACATCGGCTGCGTCCGGTGCCCTTAGTATCAACATTGACACCACTGTACCCGCGATTAGTTATGCCGCCTTTGACCAAAATCAGGTAACCACCGAGAACCAGACAGCGCTGAGTGTAACGGTTAATGGTGCAGAAATTGGCACGACTGCAAGCTATAGCATTAGCAGTAGTGGCGGTGGAACCGCCGTAACAGCGTCTAATCTGGCGGTTACTGAAGCTGCGCAACAATTTACCGGCATAGACCTATCGGGCCTGGCTGACGGTGCAATTGAACTTAGCTTTACATTGACAGACACTGCCGGAAACACCCGGAATGTTCTAAATTATCTGTACAAAGATTTGTCAGCCCCGGTAAACAATGTACCTACGGCGGTAACGGTTAGTACGGTAGAAACCCTGGCGTTTATCGGCGCAAACCTTATAAGCGTAACCGAAACCAGTGAACTTACCACCGTGCTGAGCGTCAGTAGCGGCAGTTTTTATGTCGACGAGGGTGCTGCTTCCTGTATGACAATTACCGGCAACAATAGCGGTAGTGTGTCGATTACAGGCCTGGCATCAAACGTCAATGATGTGTTGGCCACACTGGTTTATACCCCAGATGCGGCCGGTGACTTTATCATTTCTGTCGTATCTACCGATCAATTTAGCAACAGCGATACGGATACCATTGCGCTGTCAGTTACGGCTAGTGCTTTACTGGCAACATCGGCACTAGACTCTGGTCTGGATGCGACAATAGACACCAACTTTGATACCGACAAAAACGACGGTGACGGCTTAAGCCTGCGTGAAGCGCTGCATTATGCGCGTAGCGGCGACACCATTACCTTCGATTTGGATAGCAGCACCGCCGGTAACCAAGGCGGTACTATAAGCTTAAATGGCACCGCTTTGGTAATGGCGCACAGAGGTGTGACGCTTAACGGTGATGTAGATGATAACGGTACTACAGACGTTACCGTTTCCGCCGGGAACAATGGCCGCGTGCTAACCATGAACGCCAATGTTACAAACATCACCATCGAGTCGATGACCCTAACGGGCGGCTCTGCAGTTTCTGGTGGTGCTATTTATATGGACGCCGGTAGCAGCTTAACTACAAAGAACGCCGAAATCAGCAACAACAATGCGATATCCGGTGCTGCAGTTTATGCCGTGCAGGGGGCAAGCCTGACGCTGATCAATACGGCAATGAGCGGCAATAATACCGACTCACATGGTGGCGCCATTTATCTGGCGGACAACGGTACCGTGTTGAACCTGATTAACAGTACCTTAAGGGGTAACTATACGTCGGGCGAGAGTGCGCAAGGTGGTGCTATTTATGCGTTGAACGGCGCTACGGTAAATACAGTAAACAGCACACTTAGCGGTAACAAGACAATCGGCAATTTTTCTGCTGGCGGCGCAGTGCGCTTAGACAATGCAACCGGTAACTTCTACAACAGTACCATTGTAGGTAATGCCGCCGCAGGCACCACCGGTGGTGTGTCGGCCAATAGCAGCGTGAATTTTGTTAATACCGTGGTGGCTGGTAATACGGCAGGCACCGGTGCAACAGCAGATAATAGCGGCTCGGCAATAGCGACCGGCGGCACGCTGGCAGACACCAGTGGGCCTGTTACCAGTGCCATTAACAGCTATTTCGGCAGCGTGGCCGATATTGTCAGTGATAGCAACAGTTTAAATGGCCAGGGTACCGATAACCTGCTGCTGGGTAACCTTGCCTTTAATGCTGCAGGTAAAGTACTTACGCACCGTCCGTTGAATGGCAGTGCTTTAGTTGCCGCTGGCATCAATGCCAACCTTCCCGTTGATACTTACGACCTGGACAATGACACTAACACTACTGAGGCGTTGCCAGTGGATGCCAATGGCCGTGCGCGCATCAGTGGCATTGTCGATATTGGTGCCGTTGAGGGCAATGCTACCCCTGTACTAAGCAATGTTAACGGCGGCGCTAACTATGTTGAAGGTGACGTTGGCGTACTAATAGACAGCAATGCCACGGTAAGTGATGACGACTTAGACGCACGTAATAGCGGTGCGGGTGATTACAACGGAGCAGCGCTAACTCTGGTGCGCCAGGGTGGCGCAATAACCACAGATGTATTTGGCTTTAACGATGGCAATGGCATTAGTTTGTTTAGTGCCAGCCTGCTGAAAAACGGCCAGAGCATTGCCAGTGTTAACAGCAGTGTTGCCGGCCAACTTAGCCTGAGCTTCACCAACGTCAACGGCGAAACGCCTACCCGTGCTGATGTTGCGGTAATATTACAACAACTTACCTTTAGCTCCAGTAGTGATGAGCCAGGCAGCAATGCCAGCATCAGTGTTACCTTTACCGATGACGAAAGTGCCAGTGCAACTGCCATTGCGGTGCTTAGCATTACTGACGTTAATGACCCTCCGGTCTTTACTGTCTCTGCGCTAAACCCAAGCTATACCGAAAACGGGCCAGCGGTTGCGGTATTCTCCAGCGCCAGTGGCAACGCGGTAGAGTCCAGCCAGACTATCGAAGGCTTTTACCTGAGCATTGCCGATGTTGTGGATGGCAGCAATGAAGTTCTGAATATCTACGGCGAGGATTTGCCGCTGGTTGAACGGCTAGGTATTTCAAGTGCAGGCCAACCTTTGCATTTCGAGGTTACCTTTGCTGGTGCAACGGCGACGGTCTATATCGGCGCGGAGGACATTGACCCGGCTGATATGCCTGCGGTTATTGACAGCATAACCTATCGAAACACCAGTGAAAATCCAGGTACCATAAATCGGATTATAACCCTGGTCCGTGCACTGGACAGCGGTGACTCTAATAATGGCGGCTCTAACAGCAGCCTCATCAATACGGCTTCTACTGTCACGGTAAATGCTGTAAATGATGCGCCTGTTATTACGGTGACGCCACCGCTTACTATCAACCAAGGTGTGTTTTATGATTATACCCCTATTGCATCAGACATTGATCCAGATGCAACACTGACATTTGATGCGGTAAATTTACCAGGCTGGTTAACCGTCGATACCTCAAACGGTCGTATATTTGGTACACCGCAACAAAGTGATGTCGGCGTTTACCCATTTGAAATTTTTATTCGCGTCAGTGATGGTATCGAGCAAGTTTGGTCTTCACCATTTATTATCACTGTTGTGAATGTTAACGATGCACCGACGATTAGCGGTTCACCAGCGACAACTGTGGCACAAGACACTGCCTACAACTTTGTACCCACCGCAGCCGATGTGGATACGGATACGACGTTGACTTTTAGCATCACCAATAAGCCAAGCTGGGCAATGTTTAACAGTGCAACTGGCGCCTTAAGCGGCACGCCGGCTAACAGTGATGTGGGCGTGACTAATGCAGTTATAATTAGTGTGTCGGATGGTAGTTTAAGTGCGACATTACCGGCCTTTAATCTGAGTGTCACCAATGTCAATGACGCTCCAACGATTAGCGGTTCACCAGCTACGACCATAGCGCAAGGTGCTTTATATAGCTTTACACCTACAGCAACTGACATAGATGCTGATGCTGCTCTGACTTTTAGCGTTACCAATAAACCAAGCTGGGCAATGTTTAACAGTGCAACTGGGGCCTTAAGCGGCGCGCCGGCTAACAGTGATGTGGGCGTGACTAATGCAGTTATAATTAGTGTGTCGG
>DEYP01000017.1 GCA_002364615.1 Arsukibacterium sp. UBA3155
TCAGATTCGAAAAAACCTCGCGCTAGGCGAGGTTATCGAATAATTGGCGGAGTGGACGGGACTCGAACCCGCGACCCCCGGCGTGACAGGCCGGTATTCTAACCGACTGAACTACCGCTCCGCGCTAATTACACCAGACAATTTCATTTGGGTATCGTCTGGTGCGGCGGGAATGATACGGATAAGGCCAAAGCCCGTCAACTCCTTTTTCGTTGCTTTTGGCTATTCCTTAATCATCCGGTAGGGAAAGATCCAGAATATCATCCAGATCGTTGTTTTTTTGCGCTTTTGTCGGCGAAGTTGCTTTTTTTGTGTTGTTGCCGGCGGTTTTTGCTGGTTTGGCAGCATGGGTAGCACTGGCGGACGGCTTGCGCCAGAATAACAAGGCGGCTGGCTTTTTACCGCTCATAATTAACCAGATAGCAAGGCTACCGGCGATGAGAATAAACAAGTTAATACCAATGACCAGCGCCCAGGGAAACTCTGGTATCGGCTCGGGTTGTTCTGCAGCACGCTCAGCGATAAGTTGCTCAGGCAACTGTTCAAGTTCGGGTGCAGCGAAGGTTTGCTGATTCACCACAAAGCTCAGTTCCGGCATGGTCAACATGAACTCCCGACCACTGTGCCAGTTACCAAACACAGCTGTTTCCAAAATATAGCTGCCAAAGCCCTTGTTTAGTACTTGCAGCGTTGCATCGGGATTATCCTGCGCGTTCAGTGCAAACGGATCAATGCTGCCATCAGGATAACGTATGCGTCCCTGGATCAATAAACTGTCTGCGACAACGCCCGGCTCGGTCAGTTTAAAAACAACCTGATGATGGTCAGTATCCGTTGCTGCCAACTCAATCTGGGGAGTGATTGGCGCCGGTTTCAAAATAAGCGGCTCCTGCTCCAGTTCGCGGGTGTAAAGTGCGGTGCGAACCATATATTTTGGCGTCCACTGGCCGGCCACAAAATCCAGTTTAAATTCGCCGGTAAATACGCCATCGCGGGCGCGCTCATCAAAGCCACGACCGTCATCACGAAACGTTGCCACCTGAATGATGCCGCGGCCAAAGTTGTCATAGTCAGCGTTGTTAGTACTGATAAAAATTACTTCCAGCATTAACACGTCACTAAATTCGCGGGCATTAATTGCCGCTCCGCCATTAAGTACTCGCGCGGTAACTTTCACGGTTTCTCCAACCATTAAATTATCGGGCAACGGATCAACATCCAGCTTAATATCGGTAAGCACCATAACCCGACTTTCTGGCAGGATCCGGCCAATAGCTTGCCAGGGGCCGGGCATCGGGTTGTCAATTTCAATTAAGTCATAGCTGGCGGCATCGTGCCAGCGTACTTTATTTTCTTCAGCAGTATTAAAATGCAGTTTGCTGCCATCCGGCCTGACCAACACCACAGAGGCACTGCCTGGGCGGCGAAACATCAGTAAAGTTATGGTGTCTACTTCGCTATCAATCCGAAAACGATTTTCAAAAAAAGGGATTTGATTTTTGGTAGGCAAATCGTCGAGCAGCGCAAAACCATCGGTTACCGCACCGTCTGCTACCGTGCTAGCTGTTTCTGCGTCTGTGTTTAGCTGTGCTTCAGTCTGCGGTTGTTCAGCAGACATAGCTGAGTCCTGACGTGCCTGGCTCGCTGCAGGCCACAGCAATACCAGTACCAGCAAACACCACCACTGTGCTCTTAATTGCGCCACAGGCAGCTTCCTCCTTTCTTCTGAACTAAATCAAGCCGCGCTTCATGCGCTTGCAGTTCATCGGCAGAAGCCTTAATAACCTTTAGCTTACTGCTACGAATAATAACCGGCTGGCCACTATTGCCCTGCTCTGTCTGATCTTGCTCTGCCGCCAGATTTAAACTGACCTGGCCGCCAGTCATCAGTAGGTAGACATCGGCCAGAATTTCCGCATCCAGCAAGGCTCCGTGCAACGTACGGTGGCTGTTGTTGATGTCGTAGCGCCGGCACAGTGCATCCAGGTTATTTTTCTGGCCCGGGTGCAGCTCCCGCGCTAATTTAAGGGTATCGAGCACGGCACAGTATTCGTTTACCGGGGGTAAAACCGGACGCAGCCGGGCAAATTCATGGTCAATAAACCCCACGTCGAACGCCGCATTGTGAATAACCAGTTCAGCGCCCTGAATATATTCAAAAAAACTTTTCGCAATATCCCGGAATTTGGGCTCATCTGCTAAGCGCTGGTTGGTAATGCCATGCACGGCAATCGCTTCGGCTTCAATTTCCCGCTCAGGGTTGATATAAACATGATAGTTGTTGCCGGTAAAACGGCGGTTTACCAGCTCCACACAGCCAATTTCAATAATGCGGTGACCTTCCCGCGGGTTGATACCCGTGGTTTCGGTATCCAGAATAATTTGTCGTTTTGCCATCAGAGATTTCGCTTTTTACTGCATTTAAGTTAGATTATACGCCGTTTTGCTTCGAGGAAAGGCTTTATGCAGAAAAGTGTTGCGATCTATACCGATGGCTCTTGTCTTGGCAACCCCGGACCCGGCGGATATGGCGCCATTCTGGTGTACAACGAGCATCGCAAAGAACTGAGCGGCGGTTTTCGCCTTACTACCAATAACCGAATGGAATTGCTGGCCGCGATTATTGCACTGGAGAGTTTAAAGTCTGCATGCCAGGTTGATCTGACCACCGACAGCCAGTATGTGCGGCTGGGTATTATGCAATGGCTGGCTGGGTGGAAACGCAATAATTGGAAAACCAGCCAGAAGCAACCGGTTAAGAATCAGGATTTATGGCAGCGGTTAGATGCTGCCGCGGCAAAACATAAGGTAGAGTGGCACTGGGTTAAAGGCCATGCCGGTCACCCTGAAAATGAGCGTTGTGATGTGCTTGCCCGTTCGGCCGCAGAAGCAAAACCCACGACAGTTGACCAGGCGTTTGAGCAAAGCCAAAAATAGTCATCAGTCGATGATACACGTCAGCCACGGTAATAGTGTGTCAACTGCGGTTAGTGCAAGGGCAACTGCTTTAGCTACAACACTCGCTTTGGCCCATCACAGCAACTCGCTCGCGCTTGCGCACTCACTCAGACACTCTGTGATGTCCAAATCGAGGTTCTAGCCGCAGCTGCCCCTCTGGTCAAGCCTTTATTCGCCAGATTTAGTTGTCTTTTCAGTACCGCTATTCGCAGCCAGCATTTTTTCCAGCTCAGCAATAAAGTCTTTATCATCCGGCGCGGTGCGGCTGCCAAAATGCTTTACCGTTTGCTCATCGGCGCTGACCAGATACTTATTAAAATTCCACGATGGCGTTTCACCGGTTTTGGTGATTAACGCTTTAAATACCGGGTTAGCTTCATCACCTTTTACTTTAGTGGTGGTAAACATCGGGAACTTAACGCCATAGGTCAGGTAACACACTTCAGCCGTTTTTTCGGCATCGTCGTATTCCTGTTTAAAGCTGTCAGAAGGAAAACCTAATACCACCAGGCCTTTGTCCTGATACTTCTGATAAAGCGCTTCCAAACCTTCAAACTGCTTGGTAAAACCACACTTACTGGCGGTATTAACTACTAATACGGTTTTACCTTGGTACTGCTCGCATAAATCAACAGTCTCCCGGGTGTTTAACTGTTGCATCGCATGGCTGAGTATTTCACCACATTGATTCGCCATTGCTGGCATAGCCGTTAACGACCCTAACACCGCCGCGGCACTTAACCATTTTTTCATCGTAATTCTCCAGTAATATGTTGGGTGTAAGCCTAGCTGTTACGTTAGCTTAGCCTAAACCGATCTCCAAAGCTGCAACCATCCCTGTTTAAAAGCGATAAGTCAGCTTTAAACGTAATGTTCTGGGTTCTAACGGGTGCGAATGGCGATCTTCTATGCCAGCAGCCGGCTCGCCCTGCAAACGCGAGCTGTAATAATAGTCAATGTCGTTGTCCGTGCTATCGAGTAAATTTAATAAATCTACCCCAAACTGCCACTGTTGCCAGGCATATTGATAACCGGCGTTTAGCACGGTGGTTGCGGCAGAACGTTGCTCATTAAAACTATCCAGGGTCCGTTTACCAAAATGGCGCAACCTTAAGCTGGCTTGCCAGGGACGATCAGCTTTGTAAATCAGCCCCATGCTGGCAACCAGTGGCAATGAACCATCAACATAATTTCCTTCCCCCACCTCGGTACCGGTAAAGCGGGAGCGGGTTAATGCCAGCTCGGCATCCAGACTCCAGTTACTACCAATCCAGTAATACGCCGCCAGCTCCACACCATAGCGTTTACTGCCGCGATTAGCTTCATTAGTCCCGGCATCACCTACGTACAGCAATTCTGAATCGAGCTGAAGATACCAGACTGCCAGGGATGCATTAAACGCGGTGTAATCAAAGAAACGTAGGCCAAGCTCAGCGCCGTCAGATTTTACCAGTAAGTCGACCGGCTCAACTGTTTCTAACGTTACCGGATCAGCTACTGTAGTGGCACCCCGTGCATCATTGGAATGAAAACCCTGGCCCGTATTCAGATAAGCCTGCCAGTTTGGTGAAAACTGATAACTGATGCCTGCTTTGAGGGTAACAATATCGTCTGAAGCGTCGCCAGAATTAGCCGTAGTTAACGCACTATCAACAGCGGCGTCCATATAGTCGTAACGCACCCCCAGGTGCGCGGTCCAGTCTGCAGTAAGCTGGATATCGGATTGGCTAAACACCCCAGCAGAGCCCTGCTGAACTTTATCACTGCGCACGGTATTTAACTGCTGCCGCGCCCGGGTATTGTACAACCCGACTTCAGCAATATCGTCATAACGTAGCTGCACCCCAACAACATGTTCTATTGCAAATTGTCCCACCCGGTGGTGCCAGTGATGGCTTAATTCACCGCCAACAATCTGGCGTTTATCTACTTGCTGAAACTGATCCCCATTTAGCGGATCAGTTAAAAAGTAGGTAAAGTTAGACCAGAGGTCCATCTCAGAATCAATCAGGTAGGCACTCGCCTGCCAGGCATCGCTGTACCAGTTTGCCGACACACTATAACGGTTACTCTGACCGCCGACGGTAGGGTCCAGTGAACCCAGCCGGTCAATCTTGCCACTGGCAACTGCCCGCGCGGGTATCTGATCGGCGGCGTTCCAGCTATTGTCATAGGCCATGGCCGTGACCGATAACTGGCCGCTGCCCAATGGCTGGCTGTAGCGCGCCAAACCGTTCACTTTCTTAACATCTTCTTTAATATCAGTCCAGGGACCATCGTAGTGCTGCAACTCGCCGGCCAACAGCAAATTACCGTTGCCCTGTTTGCTGCTGCCCTTAGCCAGTAAACGACGGTAATTATCCTGGCCAATACCCAGCACTATTTCGGTTGGGGTGCGGTTTTGAAGACTGAACCGGGCCGAGCCCGCCGCGGAGAAGTCACCATCTTCAGCCTGATATGCCCCTTTCTGATAGGCAATCTGACTAATAAGCTCGGGCATAATAAAGCTTAAGTCGGTATAGCCCTGACCATGGCCATGGCTTCGCATATTGATTGGCATACCATCAATAGCGGTGCTGAAATCAGTACCATGGTCCAGATTAAACCCCCTTAGAAAATACTGGTTCGCTTTGCCACTGCCGCTATGTTGGGTGACCACCATACCAGGAATAAACTCCAGCACTTCGCCGGTGCGCAGTAGTGGCCGATCACTTATTTCCGCGTTGCCTATTATCCCTTCAGATGCCGAGCTGGCCTGGCCGAGTAAGTCGGTTTGCCGGCCTTTAATGGTAATTTGCTCCATAACATGTGCTGACAGAGGATCTGCGGCCAGCCGCGCTGGTAAACTGGCTAATGTAATGGCACTGAACAGCAAACAATATCGAAAGTTTTTCATGGTGCATCCTGAGAAAGCGGTTTAATAAAAGGTTCAGTAAAAGCAGCCCGTAAAGAGCTCCAAAAAAAGGCTTAGTAAATTGGAAAAATCGCCGCATCTGCAGCCAGTACGGCATTGGCAGAGGCTCCGGGCACCTGCCAGGACAGCAGCAGCTTATGGCTGGGTTCGCTGGCAAACAATGCCCGGTAGGTCAGTTGCCATTCACTTTTACCGGGACAACTGACTGCCAGCGGTAATACTAAATAAAGATCGCGTTGTAGTTGCTGCAACTGCCAGTCTGCTGCGATGGCAGCTGAAAGTTGACAGGATTTACCGGCACTGGTAAACGTCACGTTGTCGGTTAAATAGCGTTCAAGGGTAGGCGCACTATCCATAACCTGCTGCCAGGAGACCTGATGGCTATTGTCAGCGTCAATCAGGCGGGCCTGAGCCAGATCATGCAGCGCAACTTTCCAGAGCAGCACGGGCTGATCATTATTTACTGTTACATCCATGTACGCTGTACTAAATTTATGGGCCAAAGCTGCTGGAGCCACTAAGGTAGCGGCGATAACACAACAGGCCAGTTTAACGTTTCGGTTCATTACTTGTTCCTTTGCTGATGGCGCAGCGCCAGCTTGCTTTGCTCAAGCAAAACAACATCATCTGGCTCTTTGGCGGTTAAATAGTTAAGTTCAGCCCATTGCAATGCGGCGGCTGCATCAGGTGTCACTTTTAAGTAGTAGTGAGCAATATCAGCGGCATGATCGGTATCACCACGCGCCAGCCTGACTGTTATTCTTTGTGCCAGTTCAGGTTTGATAACAGGCTGTTTATTAAGCCGTTGCTCAGCAGCAGCCAGTCTTACCAGAAGACTATCAGCCAGCCCCAGCTGCTGATGTTTCGTCAGCAGTTGCTGATATACCTGCTCATCGTCCCCCAGAGCCAGGCTTAAATCAGCCCACTTCAGCCACAAGCTGGTCGGTGCCTGTGTCAGCACCGGGCTAAGCCAGTCCCGGGCCTCGGCCAACTGCCCGGTTTGTTCGGCTTGCTCAGCCAGAATGCCGCGTAACCACAAGTCAATAGCTGTGGGCAAGCTCTGCTGGCGCTGATACAAAGCCTGCAGGGCGGTGTAGCTTTGTTGCCAATTACCTTTTCGCCCGGCTACTTCATAGCTGCACACTGAAAATAAAAATAAGTCTTGCTGCCACAATCTGGCACAAGCCTGTTGCGCTGCCTGATGTTGTGCGGTTGCCAGATAAATGCGTGCGGCCATCAGGCTGGCCGATAAATGTTGAGGTTGTTGCTGAAATACCCGCTCAAGCCGGGTTAAGGCGCTGTCAAACTGGTGCTGCTGCTGCTCAAGATCTGCCCGCAGTAACCAGTAATCTATACTAACTTGGTTATCGGTACTGACTTTGCTAAGCCAATATTCAGCTTCATGGAACCAGCTGTCATATCCCGGTTGGCGTGCCCCTTGTAAATACAAGGCAGTCAGTTTCAGCAGATCACTATCTTCTGGTTGCATGGTGATCCGTTGCTGCAGTGCCAACATCTGATCGGTTAATGGCAATGCAGAGCCAATGGCCAGTGTCTCGTTTGCGGCCGGCTTATAACTCTGGGCACTGGCGACAGAACACCATGCAACAAGAAGTAAAAATAGGAAATATTTCATCGGTATGCCCTGATAAAAAACGGGGCGATACTCCGCCCCGTTTTAGTTACGGCTAAAGGCCCTGTAACAGATCGGCATAATCTGCTTCAGCCATAGCGTCAGCAGTAAATACCCGACCATTCACTGATAATGGTGTATCGGTCGCATCCTGACTAAAAGCAGTACGGCTATAGTCTAAAAATGATACTACCGCGACCTGTACATCAATCATCACGGTTGCCTCAACCACATTTTCACCGTCAGTAATTGCCACACTGAAGCTATCATCACCGGTGAATTCACTGCCAGGGGTATAAACAAACTGGCCGTTACTTTGCACACTAACCATGCCACTTGCCGCTTGCGTTACCAGGGCAAACCCTAGCAGGTCATTTTCCGGATCCGAAGCCACTAATTTATCATTAATGGCTTCATCGGTTTCAGTTACAAAGCTGGTGCTGACCAGCACAGGAGCCTCATTGGGCTTATCGCTGCTGTTACAGGCTGAAAGTGCCGCCACTGTTACCAGCACCAAAGCGGTTTTTAAAGCTAAGTTGTTCATCACAACCTCCTTAGTTAGGTGAGCCAGCCAGCGGCGTTAGTAAATAAGGAAACTCGCTGTTCAGCATAGTCGCGTTTAGCGGTGCACCATCGGTAAATGACACATTTCCCACTGGCGCATCTTCCGGCATACAATAACCAAGGTTAGTAGGCGTACCATTTACCGGAATATCATGACACAGCGCACCCATTACTACGCGTAGCGCAATATCGACAACATCATCGCCCGGACGACGACCATTAGGGAAGCCGGCTAAATCATTCCCTGCCACACCAAAAGCAGACTGCATCGCGGCAGGTTTTGCCGGGATTGTGGTATTAAGGCGTAACATTTCTGACGGGGTCACGGTAGCTAACTGATTGACGCCCTCGACTCCGGTTAAAAATGCATTAACTAAATCCAGACGCGGAAAGTTAGACGGTGCCAAATCTTCGATATTGGTATTAAGCGTGCTGTTAACCGCATCTTTAAACAAAATATTTAACAAAGCTGGTAAGCTCGGGTGCGTCACATAATCGGCAAACTGACCATCATCCGCCGGTTTACTGCTATTAAATTTATCTTTGTCAGCCAAACCAATAACCAACTCATTGACCAGCGGGTTACTTAAGCGGGATACCTGCACTAACGCACCACCATTAACTTCCGGTTTAGCGAAGGTGGCATTAGGGTTTAAAATACGTGCCTGCGGCAAACTGGCGGTAGTCCAGGCGCCAACGACACCGTTGCCACTGCCGGTGATACAAGCTGTAGGTACTTCAATGGCCAGCGAGGTCACATTTTTATCCAGCAGGTCGTCGTTGTTGTCACTTTGGGTAATACCACCCGGAAAGCCACCACCATCGCCCGCACCCGGTGCGCTATCACCTTCAACCGGTACATAATTTACCAAATCGAATGTTTCACCCAGGTTTACCACAAACGGGTCTTTGCGCTGACCGACAAATATCCGACTCATCGCATCACAACCCGGCATGGCAACGTCATATACATATTGATCAGCATAGGCCTGGTAGGCGGCACTGCTGGTAAAGGTTTTATTACCAACATTGTCATAGGGCTTGGTAAACTGCATGGCACCATCAGCAGACATCAGGTTGCTGACATCTGCCCCATTAACCAGTTCAACACTGTAGTTCTCAATAAAATTAAGGGCGGCACTGCTGTCACTGGTTATGGCGCCAACATTTTTCAATGGCACGCCCACCATCCGCTGGTTACCTTCAGGGCCGATGGCAAGTTGCACGCCATTTCCCTCGTTTACCAGACTTTGGCTGAAACGAAAATTAAAGCTTAAGTTCGGCATGGCATCACCATCGTTGTCGATATGGATGCTATAAACCGCAGCGGGGTCTAGTGCGAAGTAATTCGGGCCACCGTACGCATCCTGCAAAGGAATATAATTGGCAATCAGCGTAACATAGCCTTCCCTTCCTGTTTCGTAGCTATTAAACACGTAGAAGTCTGTTGCATCCACAGTGGGTGAACGGGTGATGCTGGGCGCCTCACGGTGGCTTGATGCCTGAACATCGCTAACAATGATCGCCGTGCTTAATGCTGATGTAATCGCTAAAAATAAAATTGAACGTTGCATAACCTGGATCCTTTTTGATTTAAGTTGCCACCAAGTAACGACTGACTTCTACAACTGGATGCAGCTAAATAAAAAATATTAAAATAAAAAATAAAAAAACCGCCGAAGCGGTTTTTTAAGAGGAATAAGCGTGCCTGTACTATATTGCAATAATCTCTGCGGTAAACAGCACGGGCCCGGTAGGCTGGCCGGTTGGAGAGCCACCTAACGGTTCAAAACTTACCGCCAGTGCAGCAATATCAATGCCCTGTGCAGCAGCTGGCCATTGCACTACGCTTTCGCCTTGCTGCGGTAATAAGCCAAGTGATATTGGCGGCTGCCCATCGGCCGGTAACATCCACAGTTGATAGTCGTTGTCAGTTGCCGCAGAAACAGCAGCGGTCGCTTTTAGCACCAATTGCTGCTCCTGCCGTGACACCAACCACAATGCTTTGGCTTCAGAGGTCTGGATAATCGCCACTTCACTCTTAACCGGGGCCATCAGCATCGGCTGCAACAATACCACCGCTAATAATAAGCTGGCGGCTGTGGCCAGGCTTAGCCAGAATGGCCGCACACTTCTGCTAACAACTTGCTCAGGTGCAAGCCACCCAAGCCGGCGCTGAATTTTTTGCCAAACCTCGGCCCGCGGCGAGGTTGCAGGCAATGATGCGGCTAACGGGTTTAAGTGTTGCTCCCAATGCCACACGGTTGTTCTAACCAGAGTCTGGGTTGAAATAAGTTTTTGAAAACGCATGCGGGCTTTGCCGCGCATGCCACCCAGTACGTAGTTAACGGCTAAGGCATCCAGTCGCTGTTGATCTAAATAGTTCATCCTTCTAAACACCTCTTCAACTGGGTTAAACCTCGACGGATCCAGCTTTTAACGGTTCCTAATGGTGAGCCGGTATGCTCGGTAATTTCATGATGACTCAGACCATTTAAATACGCTAACTGAATAGATTGACGTTGCTCCGGTACCAGCGCCTCCATGCAATCGTCCAACTTAACCTTTTCCCTGGTTAAGCCCAGCACCTCCCCCGTTTTCACCTCATCAGGCAATTCGTCCGTTACATCAAGATGTTCAGCCTTAATCCGTCTTGATTTAAGCAGGTCCAGCGCCCGGTAACGGGTAATACTGATCATCCAGGTCATCACAGTGCCTTTTTCGGCATGATAATCTGCCGCGTTGTGCCAGATCCGGACAAACGCATCCTGCAGCACGTCTTCTGCCCAGTCGTGGCGACGAAGCAGGTGCAGGGAAACAGAAAACAGCTTACCTGAACTGGCCTGATACAATTTTTCAAATGCCGCACGATTGCCATTTGCAGTAGCGTATAACCACTCCAGCAGTTGTTGTTGCGTTGTTTCCATATCTGATCCTTTGGTGTTTTTTTATAAGCTACGATACCGCTCGTCAATCAGATGCAGCCAGACATCCTTTTTTACCATCCAACATTATTTTTTCAAAACAACAATAAAAGCACTGGCGTACGCTATCATCCGCTTTCATTTTTGCTCAAGCCCATTATGCTTAGCACACTATCAATAAAATACCCTATTAAATAATTGAGTAGCCGATGCGTATTTGTTTTCTAATGTATCCGTGGGAAAAAGTGATGCCGGATGGTGACAGCACCATCCGGATGATCCACGAAGCGGTAAGTCGCGGCCACAGTGTGGCGATTACTCATGCTAATAATCTGACGGTACGTGACAGTATTGCGCAGGCGTTTTGCAAGGTGGTGGTAAAAGGCCAGAAAATTTCCAGCAATATTGCCAGCTTTTATCAGAAGGTAGAATTTAATCAGCAGAAATTACCACTGGCCGCCTTCGATGCTATTTTTATCCGGCTTAATCCGCCACTGGACCCCATCGTGCTGAACTTTCTGGACTCAGTACGTGAAGACACTTTTATAATGAATGATTTGGATGGCATTCGCATCGCTAACAACAAAATGTATACCGCATCCCTGCACGACCCGGCCAACGAGTTTACCCCCATTACCCATGTCTCTAAGAATAAAGATTACCTGGCCCGGGTTTTAGCAGAATCAGCCAATGACAAAATGATTTTAAAACCGCTCAATGGTTATGGCGGCAAAGGCGTCATTGTCATGGAAAAGTCGGCCGTGCAAAGTGCCCGGTCATTATTAGACTTTTATATTGGCGACGGTGATAGAGGCAACTACGTTATATTGCAGGAATATGTCGAGGGTGCAGAGCAAGGTGATATCCGGATATTGATGCTAAATGGCAAGCCGATTGGCGCCATGCGGCGCATTCCGCCACCAGATGACGTGCGCTCCAACGTCCACGCCGGCGGCACAGTGCTGAAACACCAGTTAACGGAACAAGAAAAAAAACTCTGTGCCCATATTGGCCCGCGCTTAGCCCGCGACGGTTTATTTTTTGCCGGTATCGATGTTATTAACGGCAAGCTGATTGAAGTCAATGTGATGAGCCCTGGCGGTATTGCCCGGATTAACCGGCTTAACAAAGTACGGCTTCAAGAAAAGGTTATTGATTTTATTGAAAATATAGTCGAAAACAAACAAGGTGTTTCACCGCGCAAACAGGTATTTCAGCCTTTACTGGCGGCCGCTGAATTGCAGATTGATCTGGAGTAAAAATTTTTTATCGTCAGTTGCAAAATAATTCACTGTTTTATCGGCCGGAATAACGGTAAATAGGCAAAAAAAACGGAGGTGTTGTCTATGTTGTTAGCGGTTGAACCACAAGTAGAAGAAGACGATATTGCCACTGACATTGAGTTACGCAAAGAAGTCAGCAAAGACAGTAAAGCAAAGCAAAAATATGAAGCACGCCGGCGTATCGATGATTTAATGGAGCAAAAACGGCTGCGCCAACTGCTGGATGACTGGGAGATGGATGACTAGTTAGCCATTCGTGAAGATCAAAAAAGGTGCATAGGCATAATGCCGGTCAGTTAAGCTGACC
>DEYP01000010.1 GCA_002364615.1 Arsukibacterium sp. UBA3155
GTCTACTTTTTATGGGTAAGAACACAGTGATTCCTTTAGTTAAAGTAATCCAAGCAAAAAGCCAAGCGAGTAGTGATTTTAAAATGTATAGATTAGTCGGCGGGATAATTAGCTTATTTGGTACTGCAGTAATGACATATTTCAATCTCATATCTTCAACAGCACCAAATCCAAGGTACGCTATTGTTGGCTCGATCATTTTCGCAATGGGGCTTGCTGTTCTAATGGTAAACCGCTTTAAAAATGAATCTGTTAAAAATAGAGATGCATAACAAACGCCACCAAAACGCCGCTTCGCGGCTCGACTCGCAACAAGTTGCTCGCGTTTGTGGCGGGCGTTATGTCGCTAGTAAACATCGGAGTATGTTTTGGAAATAGTTTTTTTCTTTATTTTAGATGTCGTTATTACCGGAGTATTCCTTTGGGCTGCTGGTAAAGTAACTACTGTCCAAGTTGGATACAAGGAAGGAGTAATTTGTGTTGGTGCTTCCTCGCTCCTTGCATTGATCCCAGGGATTGGTTGGATTCTCTCGATCATTGCTTTATTTTACTTACTTAAAGACTTTACCGGTGCTGATGTTTGGCCTGATCTCATTTTACTAGTACTAGTGACTAAACTCTTGAGTTTTATTGCGTTTGTTGCATTGGCTGGATTGTAAAATTGTTGTTTGGCAAATGCTTCGCGTTGAATTGGTTCTGAGCTAGGTTGGGAAGGAATTATACATGCAGTTATTAACAAATTTATTTCAAGACTTAAGAATCACCACGAATTCAGTTAAAAGTAACCAAACTTCTGTACGTGCCATTCAAAATGAGTCTCATATTGACACTTTGTCTGAAAAAATCGACCAGTTGTACATAATGAATCTTGCCGCATTAGAACTGCTAACCGAGCTAGGCATAACCCAGTCGCAAATTATGAAGAAAATTGAAGAAATCGACTTAAGGGATGGAAAGTTAGATGGGAAGCTATCGCAACCCACAGAGTGTTCAGATTGTGGTCACAAAATTTCCAAGCGTCGAACAAACTGCTTTTATTGCGGTTCTAAAATTAACAGTTTTGGTTTTAAGTCGACATAACAATCAAATTTTTATCGCCAGCAAACAGCGCTGGCTGCGACGTCAACCCGCTGCGCGGCTTTCCGCGCTAAATTTGGGCGTTAAGCTTTTTGGAGATACATTTGAGATTTCTAGTTCTGCTCATTTTGTTTGCTAACCCAGTATTTGCGTCGGAGTATCGTGTTATTAAAGATGCGGATAGGCAAAGGGATATTCCAATTAAAATTAGCTCTCCGGTGGACGTCTCTTCGTGTAGTGCTGAAAATCAATGTTCTGTCGCCTTTTTAAGCTCAGGTTATGGAGTTGCTTACGATAATTATTCATTTATCTCAGATGCTTTGAATAAAGCAGGTTACCTTGTTGTTGCTATTCAGCATGAGCTGCCGGGCGATCCACCTCTTGCAGTTACAGGTAATCTTTATACTGAACGAAGTGAAAATTGGAAGCGAGGCACTATAACCCTGAAATTTATCCGTGCTCAGTTACAGTCTGAGTTTTCAGGTTATGATTTTAATAAGTTAACGTTGGTTGGTCATTCGAACGGTGGCGATATCTCAAGTTGGTTGCTTACCGAAGGTGTAGATTTTGCTGAGACACTTATAACGTTAGATCACCGCCGTGTTCCCTTACCTAGAGCTGGCTCTCCATCCATCCTATCTATTCGAGGTAGCGATTTTCCAGCTGATCACGGTGTACTGTACACAGCGCAAGAAATGGCAATGTATAATGCTTGTATTGTACAAATCGCAAATTCTAAACATAACGATATGACAGATTTTGGCCCTGGCTGGCTCAAAGCTTTAATATCGAACACTCTGTTGAGTTTTATATCTGGGCAATGTAATGGTGCAGGAAAAGCTTAACAAGTCGCGTCACTCGGTGCCTACGGCCCCTGCGACGCTCACAAGTCCGCGCATGCGCGGGGCGCTAAATGACTAAGGTGGTAATGAAAAGTATTCTAAGTTCTCTATTTTTTTAATTAGTTTTACGGTATCAGCATATGTAGATCCATGTGATGTAAATGATTACCCAATAAAAAATAGTAGAAAGCTATCTCATCCTGGGTCTTTTCCTTTGCCAGCCATCTACTACAACAAAAATGATGTATCCGTGATTGTTCCCGTAAAATTGGCCATTGATGAGCATGATCAAGTACATAAAGTGGTTGTAATCAGTAATCAAAAAACCATATACGAGCGCTGTTGGATAGATGGATAGCCATTTAACAATTGCCATCAAAAATGCGCCCTTTGAGCGCTCGACTCGCAACAAGTTGCTTGCGTTTGTGGGTAAGAACAATTTCAAGGAAGATTAGATGCAATTTCCAGAATTAGAAACATCGCGGCTGATTCTTAATCAGCTATCGAAAGACGATGGACAGGCTCTATTGAATATTTTCGCCGACGATAAGGTTGTTAAATATTACGATATTGACGTTTATACATCAGAAGAACAATCACTAGAATTAATAGATTTCTTTAATAACCGCTTCATTGAAAGAGCTGGGATTCGTTGGGCTATCCGAGTTAAAGATACTGGAAAATTGATTGGTACGTGCGGTTTTAACTCTTTGAGCCAAAAAATGAAAAATGCTGGTATAGGGTACGAACTATCATCTAATTATTGGGGGCTTGGTTATGCAACTGAAGCAATATGCAAAATTATTGAGTTAGCTTTTTCTAATGAGTCCCCATTCGGCGAAATATACAGAATACAGGGAGATACTATGATTGGAAATTTAGCTTCTGAAACGGTGTTAAAAAAGCTAGGTTTCAAAGAAGAAGGTGTACGGCGCTCAAGTGGCTTCTGGAAAAACGAATTCCATGACTTAAAGTGTTTTGGTTTAATAAAGCCTGAGTTTAAAGAAATATAACATGCCAATTCAGAAGTGGAACTGATAACAGCTTGTTCGGTTGCGCTTCCGCTTCGCCGCACATTTTAGCAGCCCCCCTGATTGGGTCGTTAGCGCCCGCTCATAGCAGCCTGTCACATTCAGTCTAAATCTATTCGTCTCAACTGTAAGATTAGGTATGCGCAACTACCTTTTATGGTTTTAGTTACGGCAAAAAACAGGCGGGATCTCTCCCGCCTACTTATTTTCTATAATCCTTTTATATCTGAGCGATGCCCCAGAAAAGGATGTAAGCTGTTATTCAACCGCTACGATAGCCTCAGACGTTGCTGAGTTGTACGGTGACACAGCGTTGTCCGTATCCAGGGAGTCACCTTCAGCATAGGCTTCAAAGTCGTCAGAAAATACCACACTACTTCCGGCCGTGTCAGAGTAAATGACTAAGTCATCAACCGTGAATATACCTGTCTCTGCTCGTACGCCACCATTGTCACCAAACCGGAACGACACGTGAGTTACACCACCTGTGGCATTGTTATCCGGAGTAAAGCCTTCAGCCACAAAACTGACGCCATCAACTTCAACCGTCACCAATGGCGTGAGCTCTAAGTTACCATTTGGGTATTCCCAGGTGATAACGACATCCATAAAGGTATCTAACACTACGGTGGCCGCTGAGGTATCTACACCACTTGGGCTGCGAACTTCAAAGCTATCATCCTTGATACGCAGGTCTAAAATCGCGCCATCGTTATTGGTTGCAGAGTTGAATAGCGTGATAAACGCATCACCATCACCTAATTCATCATCTAAACGCTTAACCGATGCGGTAATTCGACCCTGTGCCAGAGGACCATTGTCACCAAGCGCATATCTTAACTCTCCAGTGTCAGAGGCATCGGTATCCCGTATTTGGGCAAGCTTATTGCCTGGTGTACCCGGGCCACCTGCTTCACCAATAGTCTCGACACTTGCTTCCGATGTACTGGAGTTATAAGGTGATGCCGGGTTATCCGTGTCCAGAGAATCACCATCAACATATGACTCAAAATCGTCAGAAAATACCACACTACTTCCCGCTGTGTCGGCGTAAATGACTAAGTCATCAACAGTAAATTTACCAGTCTCTGCCCGTACGCCACCATTGTCACCAAACCGGAATGACACGTGAGTCACTCCACCTGTAGCACTGTTATCCGGAGTAAAGCCTTCAGCCACAAAACTGACGCCATCAACTTCAACCGTAACCAATGGCGTGACCTCTAAGTTACCATTTGGGTATTCCCAGGTGATAACAACATCCATGAAGGTATCTAACACTACGGTGGCCGCCGACGTGTCTACACCACCTGGGCTTCGAACCTCAAAGTTATCATCTTTAATACGCAGGTCTAAAATCGCGCCATCGTTATTGGTTGCAGAATTGAATAACGTGATAAACGCATCACCATCACCTAATTCATCATCTAAACGCTTAACAGATACCGTAACTCGACCTTGCGCCAGTGGGCCATCGCTGCCAAGCGCATAGCGAAGCTCTCCGGTATCACTTGGATCGGTATCAATAATGACGGCGACATTATTAGCGCCACCAGTATCTCCGCCAACACCGGTAATGGTAATTACCAGTTCAGCCGTTGTTCCGTCGACAGATTCAATAGTAATGGTATCCGTTTCGCGCTCACCGCTTACCAACGCAGCAATGATATCGTTTGTTGTATCAAGCAAGTAGGTCCAGGCGCCGTTGTCCATAATGGCGAACTCGCCAAATGTGCTGGAGAACGAGGCAGGAATAATAAAGGCTTCACCTTCATCCGGGTCAACAACAGTGACGGTTCCGGTCAATGCTTCAGTCGCATCACTTGCAATGGCTGCGGTCAGGTCAAAGAAAGCCGCTGGTGTTGGCTGGTCATTGCCATTGCCAACATCAAATACCACAACCTCAGAATAGATCGCTAAGTTATAAGAACTGCCGACACCATCCAGGGTTTCGCCCTCTGCGTAGCTTTCGAAATCATCTTCGAATACGCTGGTTGTGCCCGCGACGTCTGAATAGACCGCAATATCATCTACATAAAAAGATCCAAAAGGTATGGTTCTGTCATTGTCACCAAATCTGAATTGAATAGCCTTAATGCCATCGGCGAACCACTGATTAATATCAGTGAAATCAGGATCAACCACTGCCGCAGTAGAGAACGACCCGCCACCAATAACTTCATCGTTTATGGTAAGGGTTAATTGCTCGGCGGCATCCAAATCCCAGGTAATTTCAACAGTATAAAATTGCTCTTCAACAAAGGGCGCGGTAACTATTACACCGGGATAAGCGTCACTTTCAGTGTTTCTGACCAGGAAGCGAGGGCCAATGATAATACCATTACCGTCTGTTTGCGTGCCTTGAATACGCAAATCAATCAACGCCTCACTTGAACTACCGGAAGAGCCATACAGTGTAATGTAGGCATCTTTAATATTGCCATCACTGCCCAACGCTTCGTCTTTTGAAAACATAGCACTGAGTTTACCCTGACGTAAATTATCTACACTAAATCTAAGTTCGCCAGTGTCATTACCGGTATCCGAAATCTTTGCTAACTGGGTAAGTGCTGCGATGCGAATGGCGATGTCGGCAGTGGTACCGTCAATCGATGTGATGGTCACCGTATCATTAACCGAGTTGCCAATTTCAAGGTTGGCAACCGTTTCGTTGTTAACATCTACCGTGTATGACCAATTGCCCTGAGCATTGATACTGAATGTACCATAGTCGAGAGTCACACCAGTTTGTGCCAGAATTTCATCTTCGCCAAAGTTCGGATCAATCACAATAACAGAACCTGTTAACGGTTCGGTAGCGGTATGTTGCACGGTTCCGCTTAACATGCCTTCGATGATGGCAGCGACAGGGGTGTTGTTGTATCCAATCGCGGATCCGATAATATCCAGTAAAGACTCATCAACATCATTGGCGATGACGGACACCGTTTGTAAATTCAACTGGGCTGTTTCAAAGGCGTCTAACAGGTCCTGTGAAAACTGCCCATCAGCTAAATCAGCAGCGATTTCGGCGATTAGCATCGCCATATTTTTGCCAGCGTTATCAGCGTCCAGTTGCGACAACAACGCTAATACAGAGCCATAGCGGTCGGCATCTGCAGCGCCTTCAGCACCCAGTGCAACCACGCCCAGCTCAGTCGGTAAAACGGTTGTAATGTCAAAACGTATACCAAAACGCGCATTTATTACTGCAGCTTGCTCAGCAAAGGCGCCCAGATCGGATCCTGACGCCTGTACTGCCATTTCAGTTAAAGGAGACACGACATAAGAGGGGGCAGGCGTTTCTGCGTTTCCTTCAACAACATCAACCACAGCCCGCAATGCTGGCGCATCCAGCGTTACACCCGTTGACTCATCTTTATAGGTACCGCCTGAGCACGAGATTAAACCTGCACCTTCAAAATGAACGTCAGTAAAAGTGATGCTGCCCATACTACTTGAAATGGCCGAGGCCTGAGCGGGTGTTGCCGCTACCCCCGTGTCAGTAATGGCAAATAATTCGCAATTTGCGCCGCTTACCGGCCCTTTTACCACATTTGCCGTCACATTCAGGGTTGGCAGTATCATTGACGTCGATGCACCGACACCTTCTGTGAGGCCTTTTTCATCCGTATATCTGGCCGAAACTGAGATGACTGAACCTTCATCCGCTTCAGTGATGGTGTATGACGAACCCGTCACCCCGGTCGACCAGGCGTAAACCAGAGTACCGCTTCGAATGCCGTCGGCATCAGTAACCGCCGCAGAGAGCGTGGTACCTGCGATTAACTCTCCACCAGTGATTGAGACACTCCCTCTGCTATTGCCATTCTGTTCGTTTTTATCACCACCTCCGCAACCGACTAAAGCGGTTGCGAGGATGATGGATATCAGAGTCTGCTTAACCATGCTTTCTGCTCCTGACAGGTTCAGTGCTAAAACGTTGCTTAGGTACTGAACAAAAGTAATATAGGTAAATATGCGCGGGTTTAAACTGTTTCCCGCATCCTGATTACGCTTTCACGTGAATCGATTAGTACTTCAAGCTAATACCAGCAAAAATTCGTGGACCATAGTCGTTAACCTCTCCCAGGTTTCCCTGCACAAAGAAATCCTGTGACTTGGGTGCACTGAACAAGTTAATCGCTTCCACTTTTACCCGGATATTTTTATTTATTTTGTAAGATGCGCGCGCTTCCCATACACCGACTTCATCGACATAACGCAGTCTGGTCCCGTTGCTTGTATAGGGCTGGAAGTATTCACTGCGATACTTGTAGATAAGTGCAGTATCAAAATCGCCGATCTGATAGTAGATTTGACCGCTGAATACATGCTCAGAAAAGCCCGGAACCGAGCCAGGTGGCACAATGCCTTCAGTCAGTTGACGCGTGGTGCCGTCCAGGTCTGTGATAAAGGTATCGCCGTATAAACTGTCTTCAAACTCGAAGTCGGTGTCAGCGTAGTTGTAACCAAGCTTAATGCCAATGCCGTTGTCCCATCGATAGGCCACTGAGGCCTCCAAGCCGTATAGATCACTGGTATCGTCTGTGGTGACCGAATTGGTAATCGGCAACGTCACCGTCTGACCGTCCACAATAAAGTCTTCCAATACTGTCTGTTGCTGGAACCCACCCTTAAATTGCTTGTAATAGAGGCTAACGGCGAAGATTGAATCTTCGTTGGGATACCATTCAAAGGCGACGTCGTAATTCCAGGACATCAGTGGCTTGAGATTTGGGTTGCCTGAGCCATTTACGCCGACAAACAAATCTGCCAAGGTGGTTGGCGCTACATCATCATCAGTTTGGAAGGTGCGGCTGTAACTCATGTCACTGGGATTGGCCCGGGACATGCCCCGGTAAATGCCGGCCCGTAGCAGAATGTCATCACGGTAATCCACTACCAGGTTAAAGCTGGGTAATACTTCGGTATAACTGCCGCCCCCGGTAATGGACTCTAAAGAATCCCCGGTTACCAGGCTCAGCACCCCTAACTCATTGGTGACAACATCAAAACTGTTTCTGAAACCAATTGAGGTGACTTCGGTATCAACCAGTCGCACCCCAAAGTTACCGCGAACAAACTTACCCAGCACTTCCGTATCGTAGTTGGCCATAATATAGGCCGCCAGGGTTTTTTCAGTGACATCCTGAGTTCCCGCATTTTCATACTCAACTTGCGGATAGGCAAAATTACCACCCACTGAAGCCACTAGCGCTTGTGCGAAACAGACATTGTCGTAAGTAGCCCACGATGAACCAGTACCACTGTCCACAACGTTGCCGTTACTGTCTATGTGGGTAATAATATTGCCATCGGACACTGAAGATAAAAAGCCGGTTTCAGGGAAATCGATCTGGCATTGCTGCAATACCTCTAATGCTGATATTGCACCTTCATTCAGCAATACTTCAGTGCGTGAACCACTACCCTGGTCGCCACCAAACTGTAAAAAGGTGAGCTCTGAAGCTCTCACCCCACCTTGCACACTGGTGAACATACTACCGTCAAGCTCATAGTTTAAGTCCAGGCGGGCAGAAACAATCTCGTTTTCACGCACACCTTCTCTGTCAAGACGGGTCCGTAAGCTATCGGTGAAATTCGAGATGTCGGTCACATCAAAATCAGTGACGGTAATATGCGGGATGTACTCCCCCATATCCCACGTAAAGAAAGGCCGGCCAGGGGTTCTGCCCCGGTTACTAATTTGCAACTCTTCACGTTTTGTCTGGGAGTAACCCAAATCGGCAGTGATGGTTAAGCGGTCGTTGAAAAAATGTTCAACATTGAGGCCGTATCCAACATAATTCTCTTCACGGGAAAACTGCTCGCCGGCAGATTCAAAACGCTCTTCACCTTCCCAGTGCAAGATCCCCCCGACATCATTGGTAATAAGATTTTCACCGGTTACACCCGGCGTGACGCGCTTTTGTAAGTACAATAAGTCATGACGTGCTTCCGCCTGATTACGATCCGAGAGTTGCGCATCGACGTTTATATCCCAGGCATCAGAGGGTCGATACTGTAACGCAACAAACACGGCATCACGCTCATCAGACGTTTCGTTTTGTCGGTAGCTACTACTACTACCGGTCCAGGCGTAAGGCGTGCCAGCACTTTGTGCTTCACCCGTCTCAGGATTAATAGCAGTCTGATAACCCTGGTTACTACTACCACTGACCTGATCTTCGCAATCTCCGGCTGAACTTCGGAAAAAACCTTCATTGCTGTTGGTCGGATCGTTTAAACATGCCCACAAAGAAGAGCCGCTAGGGCTGGAACTGCGGTATTCAGCTTCAGGTTGGCTGATATCCTGACGTTGCACACCAAAAGAAACCCCTAAGGACTGACCACTGTCAAACTCAAATTGGTCAACAAAGCTGAATGTAACCCGACCGCCCACGTTATCGTGTAATGAGTTGTCAATATTGGCTTCATCAGGGTTATAGTTCAGTTTTACTTCGCCCTGAATTTGCTGTTTGCCGTAGTCCAGAGGCTTTAGCGTTTCTAAGGTGATGACGCCGGCCACACCACCTTCGATCAAGGATGCGTCCTGCGTTTTATAAATTGCGACCTTTTGCATTAACTCCGACGGAAATTGTGAGAAGTTAACCGAGCGGTCACCACTGCCATTAGTTGCTTCACGACCGTTAATGTGTGTGGCACTCAGGAAGGGCCCTAAGCCCCGGATAGTAATTTCTGTTGCACCGCCATTTTCACGGTGAGAGGCTGCACCTGTTATTGACTCTAAGGCTTCCCCAATGGAAAGTGCCGGCAAATCACCGATATCGGTAGCAGATAAGCCGTCAACGACCGAAGTCGCCTCGCGTTTTATGGCAATTTGATCCTGGATTGTTTTACGGGTACCAACAACCTCGATCACTTCAATATTATCAGCTTCTTTTTTAGATTCATTGTTCGTCTCCTGTGCGTTAGCAGAAAAGGCAACAGAACTGGTCAGAGAGACGACTACTGCCATTTTTACCAATCTTGCAACAGGCGACAGCCTGAATTGCTGCTCTTTTTTGCTTGAGTCTGCATCATTATCAAATATCAGCGACATATCTAATTCCCCGTTGTCCTTTTTCGCGATCTTGTTGGTAGGATTACCTATTGCATTTAAGTAATGCAGTTAAGCAATACATTTTCTGTTTGAAATATAACCAAACAAAATCGACATATCAACCAATTATTAAAATTAGATGTTACCAATAATAATTACCAATGAAAAAATAAAAACTTACAAAGGAAAGCGCCACCCTAAAGGCGGCTTGAATGAACCGCCATAGAAAAAGCACAAATTGGTATACCAATTTGTGCTTTGATGGATAAGAGTAAGAAAAAAAATTTAACTATAATTGCTAATTATCGTGCTGGTTATCAAGATGGTAGAAAGTCGCTTGCACATAGTCCCGGGGATCACCGCTGTTGTTTTGGTTATACACACCCGCTTTAAAGTACATGTATTGATTATTGCTGTGGTAGCCACTTTGACTCATATCAAGGGATTGAGTGATATTGGCTTTGCCAGGACGAATAATAGTGACGAATAAAACACTGTTCTCAACCGTAATTTTATAGCTGAACTTCTCATTCAATTGAATGCCGTCTTCGGGGTCAGACAGTGTATGAGAGCGTGAGCCGATAATATCGGTCCAGACGTCATCGCCGCCATTTATCTCGTGCGCAAAATAAATGGAGCCCTTTTCATTATCAGGGAGTTTTCGGTAGTAAAGACGTATAGGCTCATCGTCTGTTGCATGGATCTGGCCAATGATTACCCTGCCGACTTGTTTCTCATCACCGGTTACCGACACCCTGTTAACAGCAAGCGTGGCTTCCAGGCTACCTTCAATAGCGCCGGCATCTCGTTTAACCGAACCGTGTGCCTGGCTGAATACCCAGTTATTTTTGGTTATGCCTTGTGTCTTTATCTGCGTTTTGCCGCGCCTGAGCATTTCGCGCAATTCCGTTCTGGCATACTTGGTATTGCTCGACGTTTTAGCGCCTTCATTAGGACAGGCGAATACCATACCGCCATCCTCTGCGGTGTAAAACAACGGTTTGAGTTCAAAACCATTGGCCAGTGCCCGCTCGTAAACAATGTCTGCTTTTTTATCTTTATTCAGATCCGTCGGCAGGGTCAGACTCCAATCCAGCAGGTCAAAATTTTCACTGGGCTTTTTCGCAGGATCTAACTGCGTAAAACTGCCCAGTAACACCCCTTGCTCTAATTGTTGATGGGATTCGGGTATCGCAATTTTTGTTTCGTTCTTGTCGCTTTCATTGGCGTAACTGACAAATATCGCCAACAACATTGAACACAGCGTTAGCATAACGTTTAGTGTTTTCATGGTTGTTCCTTTTGCTCTGCTTAAACGACAGCGGCTTGAATCTAAATAACTGCATGGTAAATTCTGATTATGGTTTAGTCATTGCCTGCTGGCAGGCTGTGGTGATGGCCTGCCAATTAGCCTGTTCAACCCACTCAGCCGGTGCAATCCAGGTGCCGCCTACCGCAAACACATTATTCAATGCCAAATAGTCCTGCATATTTTGCTGATTGACGCCACCCGTCGGACAAAAACGAATCGACTGGAAAACTGACGACATGGCTCGCAGGAACGCAGCGCCACCCGACAGCGAAGCCGGGAAAAGCTTCAATTCGGTGTAGCCGTGCTCATAGGCCAGCAAAATATCACCGGTATTGGACACCCCGGGCAGCACCGGCACCCTGCAGCTTGCCAATTCAGCCAACAGGGCCTCTGAGACTGCCGGGGTCACAATGAAATCCGCTCCTGCTTCAAGTGCCTGATTCAGGATCCGGGCATCAATCACCGTGCCTGCGCCCACGGTGAGTTGGGGTACTTCTTGCTTAATTGCGGATAAAGCCGCAAGAGATTCCTTCGTTCGCAATACCACTTCGACCAGCGTAAGACCGGCATCGGCCATGGCTTGGGCAATTTGCACGCCTTGTTTGGGCGATTCTGCTTGAATAATAGGTAACAATGTCTGTCCTGACATCAGTTCAGAAAAACGGGTCATGTCTGTATATCTCTTAAATTAAAGTAAATGTTCTTTTGTAATAACAGCTATAGCCCTGCTTCAGACATGGCCTGTTTAAATGCTGCCAATGGCGCTATCGCGCCGGGGTGCTGTATTACCGTGCCGGCGGCTTTGGCGCCTAGTTGTACCGCTTCAAATACGTTTTTTCCTGATAAACGCGCACCAAGATAAACGCCATTGAAGGCATCGCCGGCAGAAGTGGTATCCACAACATTGTTAACAGGGGTGATCTGGTGGCTGTGCCGCTCTGTGCCAGTGAGTGTGACAACGGATTTCGGCCCATCCTTCACCACGACTTCTTCCAGTTTATACTGCTGGCAAAAGTCAATTGCCTCTTCTGCAGACGAAATGCCGTAAAGCACGTTCAGATCTTCGACGCCGGGCATGGCGATATCACTTAACTGAAAGGCTCTGTCAAACTGGGCAATTGCCTCATCTTTGCCAGCCCATAGCTGCGCCCGATAGTTTGGATCAAACACCAGCTTTACGCCGGCCAGCTTCAGCCGTTCCAGTTTTTGCCAAAATGCGTCCCGACTGTCTTCGTCAATAATCGCCAGTGGAATGCCTGAGAAAAAAAACATGTCCGCTGCGGTTAATTGCTCGACCACATCATCATTAAGAAATTGGACAACTTTTTTGGCGGCAGAATCGTTGCGCCAGTAGGTAAAGCGCCGCTCACCGGCGCTATCTGTCTCAATAAAATACATACCCGGCACTTTGCTTGGATGCTGAAACACAAACTGTGTCTCTAAATCCTCACTTTTGAATCGGGTAAGCATTTTTTCACTGAGTCGGTCACGACCAATGGCGGTGATCATCGATACGGTTATTTTTGGAAAGCAGCGTTTCATGTATACCGCTGAGTTGTATACATCACCGGCAAACGACTGCCCCATCGTCGCGTCATCCAGTTCTCTGAGTTCAACCATGCACTCACCGAAAAAAAATATTTTCGTCATGTTTTTACCCACGTTTCTTTAAGGGTTTCTTCAGGGGCTCGATGGTGGGGATCAATATCCACACAGCGGCAACTGCAGTGATCGCCAGTACAGCGCCTATCACGAACGCAGGAGTATAATTTCCGTCAGCGGTAAGGAAAGGCACCAACGAGGTCAGCCCCACTGCGCCTAACTTAGCCGCCATGCCAGAAAATCCGGCCAGGGTACCCACGGCACTCTTGCTGAAGAGATCGCTGGGAAGCGTTTGCACGTTGCCAATAGCCGTTTGAAAACCAAATAAAATGACGGCCATAATTAACACGGCAACGACTGGCTCTCCCGGGTTAGCCATCGCCAGTAATGATGGCAACATAATAAAGCAGCCTAATGTGATAGTGAGTTTGCGGGTTTTATCCGCACTCCAACCGGCGTTCAGTCTGTTCTGGGCTAGCAAGCCACCAAACCAGGCACCTAGCATCGCGCCCACATAAGGTACCCAGCCATAGATACCTATAGCCTGAACATCCATACCGTAAACTTCATTCAGGTAAATAGGGATCCAGAAAACAAACAACCACCAAATTGGATCGATAGCCGCCGAGGCAATAATCACCCCCCAGCTTTGCTTGCGGGAAAGCAGCTCGGCGGTAGTAGGGTTATATTCTGCCTCTTCTGGCAAAGACGCCTGCTCCGGCGTCAGCTTCCGTTTTTGACCGGTAAGGATATACTCGCGTTCCTCTGCGGTAATCCAGGAATGCATGGCAGGTGGTGCCTTAACCAAAACCAGCCAGGGTATAAGCCACAGAAGACCCACCAGACCGATAATCACAAACACCATTTGCCAACTGAAATAAACGGTAAGAAAGGCAATTAATGGAATAGAGATAATGCCACCAATTGCTGCACCTGAGTTAAAAATTCCCTGAGCTAATGCGCGCTCCTTGATAGGAAACCACTCGGCATTGCCCTTGGTTGCACCTGGCCAGTTACCCGCCTCCGCAACCCCGAGAATTGCCCTGAAAATACTGAAGCTAAGCAGGCCCTGAGCGAATGCATGAGCAATGGTGGCCACTGACCATACCCCGATGGAGAGCACGAAGCCGACTCTTGTTCCCACCCAGTCAAAAATCTTGCCGAAGATCGCCTGACCAAAGGCATAAGCGAAAACGAACACCACAGAGATGTTTGCGTAAATTTGTTTGCGTTCCAGCGCCGATTTGTCAGGAAATAAATCCTCTACAATGGCGGGCCACAGTACACTGAGCGATTGACGGTCAATGTAGTTGATGATGGTCGCCAGTGCGATCAACATCACCACCCACCAGCGTAAGCCTTTAATTTTCATGATAAGTCCTTAAGAAAGTCTTCTCTGGGAGGGCTGAAGGTGTCAATCAGGATACCGCCGGTCGGACACACTGCACCGTGCTCCACATAGGGAGGGATCAGGCAACTGTCGCCGGGTTTCATCACGGTGATTTCCCCGCCGATATTAAAGTGAAATTCTCCCTCTTCCACATAGGTCACCTGTGAATGACGATGCTTATGCACATAGCCTTCGGCTCCCTTGGCAAACCAAACTTTGACCATCATGAGTTCGTGGTTATAACCCAGCATTTGACGTTTTAAGCCACCACCCACATCTTCAATCTCAGCTTCAGCTCCAGAGATAAAATGGTTACTTTGCTTGCTCATATGACTTACTCCTCATCATCGTTCAGTGCAAAAACAGCCAGTCGGCCGTTAATAGAAAACGAT
This sequence comes from Arsukibacterium sp. UBA3155, assembly GCA_002364615.1. Lineage (GTDB taxonomy): Bacteria > Pseudomonadota > Gammaproteobacteria > Enterobacterales > Alteromonadaceae > Alishewanella. Next base: position 14,713 of record DEYP01000010.1, read on the forward strand.
TGGTCTTGATATTGAAAATCCTGGTCGATTGCACCATCTTCAGATTGGTTTATAGCAATCAGGTATGACACACCAGCGATAGTAAGCTCTACCAACATGACTTCACCTCGCTGGCTATGACCTAGCGTTGTCACCTGACTCTCTGCTTCAAGCGTGTATTCTTTGCCAGGGTTGTATTCGCCGTGAGGTTCAAGTACGGAAATGAACTGGTGTTGTTTATTGTTCTTTACTCTGCGGATAAACGCCTGTTCATTGCGTAGATTAAAGTTAGGATCGTTTGCACCAATCTGGGTGAACAGAAATTCTTCCTGGCCATTTACCAAACTTGTCTGTGTGTAGAAGCGTCCGTTTTCATTCAACCAGGAAACCTTTGCCAGCCCCTGCTTTGGTAAACCACGGCCTTTAAGCCATAGATGTTGATAGCCATTTTTAGCGCCCAGGGCGAAGAGCTGATCAGTACTGACCGACACGCTAAAGTTGGTGTCGATTAGCTGGCCCAGGTAATGTAGCGGTAAGTCCAGTTGATGCTCACTGGATGAAACAACATTGAACACATCGAGCACTATGGTTTTTTCAACCTCTGCCAGATTAACCAACGCCATGGTACGTTTTAGCTCAACACCCTGGTAAGCCTTATCAATTCTAGCGCTGGCAACTGTGCCAAGCGAACTGGTTTCAAAGTAATTAAGTACCGGCGCATTTTGATTGCCAACCTCGACGTCACCGTTAAAGTGGCTGGTTTCATCCACTACCACCGTATTGTGGGCCACCGTTTGTTTGGCGTAACTCTCGTTTTCTGGCAGATAGCGGCCACCATATTTTGCCTCAACATTGAGGAAACGCGCCGCACCATAATCCGAGACGATTTCCTGACCCTGGTCATAAAACTGCCAGGTAAGCTTGTCAAAGTGACCATGGCCCAGACCTTGGGCAGCAGGTTTAAACAGCACGGCCTGATCACCCGCCAACTGGCTTCGCATAATCACCAGCGCCCCTTGTTTGCCATCATTGCCATCGCCGAAGGCAACGGATTCGAACGGGTAAGGTTCGGCCAGGCCCTGGTCGAGAGCCTGTGCCACCTTCAGGCCATCGCCGGAAAGGATGATTTGATCCTGTTGTCTGGCGATATCCAGATAGCCGGGCGCCTCTGTCAGGCTATACGCCAGAGCAACGCCATGCACCAGCTCGATGGTGTCGATACCCTTACTTTTTATGGCATCGTTAATGGGGAAGAACAGACCGTCATAACTCAACTGAATGGTGGTATCTATGGCCTTTAATATGATGCCATCCCGGTACTGGAAAATTTTTCGCTGCGGTTCGTTATTCTCAATAGCGTTGGCAAAGGTGACGAACGGCAATAGCGCGTAACGCTGATAATACGGCCCTTCATTGTAGTAACCCTGAGGCGAAAACAATTCATCCAGTTGCTTCAGAAAACCGCCTTTTCCTGACTTTTCCAGGTCGTACAGCGCCTTTTCAACCCACTCAGGTTCGTTCATCACGTAACCGGCCATGCCGACCCCGGCTGTGGCCCAGGTGCCATGGTTATGCACTTTGTTAAACGTAGAGGGTTGTCCTTCTGACAAAAACACTGCCACAGGCTTTAGCAACTTTGTTTCGATGCTAGCGATGTCTTGCGCGCTTAACGCACTGCAGACTAAATCGTAAGCCTGAATGGTATGAACCAGCCAAACGGCCTCATTCAGGCTTTGCCAAAATAGCTTACCGGCATTTTGTGAATTAACTTTGCGCTCGGGATGCAGATCCAGTGTCGGATATAACTGTGCATAAGCCAGCAACATGTCCCGGACAAAATTGGCATAAGTCTTATCCTGGCTAAGTTGATAAATAATGCCGGCGTTGTACATCAGCTGGTAATTGTTCTTATGCCGCTCATGGGTATAGCCGCCGCCACCGTCCTTAGGCACTGGAACGTTAATGGCTTGGGCCATTTGCAGATCGACTTGGGCTTTCAGATCGCTGTAGGCGTTGGAAAAGCGTCCAGGCTTCGTGATGGCCTGGCGCATTTGGGACACATCGGCTGCGGTAATGACCAAATTAGGATGAGCCGCCTGCACACACAATGGCAGTATCAGAGCAAAGGTAACCAGGATCCGCGACACTACTTTTGCCAGGAATATTGCAATGTTCATCTGCGGCTACCTCTTCTCAGTATTTACTGTTTTGTTATCGTCAATCACGGCCGTATGCGGCCCTTCAACCCTGAGCTCGGTCACCGTAGGTACCAGGGTCGCATCAAAAAGATTGCCCTTAATCACCGTTACCGGTTCCCCTACCGTGTGCTCAATTTTTATTGGCGCGGAGCTAACCAGGGTGTTTTGCTGAATGTCGGCAACCTGAACGCCGTGCAGATAGAGACTGGATTTATTCTTGTTGCGCTTGCCATGACCAACCTGGTTTAACGTGTTGTCTGCCATTAACAAATGCGGTCCGAAGGTACTTTCATCGGTGCCGCCGCGATAAAGCTTCACCACAGCACCCTGCACATTGTTGAAAGTATTGTTTTTTATCGTGACATACTCGGCGTTATAAATGCCCAAATCTTCAATTTCAGTATTCAGACGCAGAATGTCGCCAGTGACATTTTCGAACGTGTTACCCATCAAGGTGATCTCATCGGCAAAGGCGCCCTTGCCCGTGGCGAAGAAATCGAACGAATGGTTAATATCCAGCTGCAAAATTTGTGAATTGAGCATCACAAAGCGGTAATTTTCAACCATGCCCCATTTTTGAGTGCGAACGACCGTATTGCCAGCCGAGTCAGGACTCTGTGCCCCTGAGATAGCTAAGCCCTCAAGTTTCAAACTGCCGCCATCCTGGATTTCAAACAAGGTGGAACGTTCAAAGGTCAACCTGGCCTGGCCTTCCTCTGCCGCTTTTAGGGTTAGGGTTTTATTAATCTTTACCAGTTTTGAGACATCATACTGGCCATTGGCCAGCACAATAACGTCACCCTCGTCAGCGTTGTCTATTGCCGCTAGTAACGCCTTTTCCCCTTTTTCAATACGATGTGTTTGACCTGAATCGAATGTAACTGCCCCAGGCAATTTCGGATACCAGCTGACACCCGTGTCTTGTTTGGACAACACTTTTAAGTCGCGTTTGGCACCAGCACTCATCGTGTCTGATACGGGATAAAGCAGGCCGTTTTCCGCTTTTTCAAGGGTAAGGTCCTGCTGCTGAACACCGTATTCCAGTGCTGCTGGCACCTCAGTATTAGCGACGTTGCCGGAAAGCTTTATCCCGCTTACGTCATCAAACAGGCTAAAAGGCTGGTGATTGTTGGTATTGATTATCAGGTTATCTTTCATCACGGAGTTGATAGGTACCGCGGTGCGCTCTGCATCGCTACCGGCCGCCAGGTGAATGTGATCGACGTCAATAAAGCTGTTATTGACGATAAGGGCGTTTTCTACCTGATGATAGCGGTTGATGGACGAGTTAGGCACGCCATTTAACACGGTAAAGCCACTGCCAAAGCGATAACCTTTTAAGCCCTGCAGATAATTATTGCGGATCACCTGATCTTTGTTGATGACACGTATACCACCGGTGTGTTCCACACCATTACCCAAAAATATGTTCTGCTCGACGATATTACCGTTGCCATGGCGCAGGGTCAGCGTGCCGCGGGCCTCATAAAACACATTACCACGCAGGGTATTTTTGCCAGACTTGATCGAGATAATTTCTACTTCACCATTGGTGTGTTCGAAGTAGTTATTCTCAACCAATGTAAAAGAATCGGTGAGCGAATAATGGCTAGTGCCAATGCGCAGTGTTTCGCCGCCATTAGAGCCAAAGGTTGGGCGATAACCAAAATAGTTATGATCAATCTGGTGATGGTTTTGCTGGCTTTTTTCGCTATTTAACCTGACCGCAATGGTAACGCCTCTGTTCCGCTTACCCACGAAATGGCTGTGGTCTAAACGATTATGCTGACCATACAACGCTACCCAATAATCCGATTCCTCTTTATCCGGATTATTATAATTATCGATGACCACTTCCGTCACCCTTGAATGGAAAGCTAACTCTTTACTGTTTTTGCGAAAATCAATAACGGCACTACTGGGGGTATAGCCGTTTTTAAAGACTAAGCCTGTAACGATAAGATGCTGACCGGCTAACCTGAGATTAGACTGGCCAGAAAGTATCACTTGCCCCTTGGTTTCTGCCGTCAGTGTTATGGGTGCATCAGCCCGACCCTGCCCATCAAGCACTATCTCAAAGTCTGTCCAAACCCCGTTTTTCAAGATGACCGTGTCACCTGCGACCAGTTTCGATGAAATCGCTCGGTACTCGTCTTGGCTTTGGACAAAATACTCCGTAGCCGGTGCCGTCACTGACACTAAGAGCAACAGCAAAGCCAAGCAGATAGTTAGCAGATAACCTTTGAATAAACGCATTATGGTTTTCTCACCTTAAAACTGAGATTCACTTCATTCCTTTAGTAACATGAAGTGAGGTGTTAGCTCCGGTGCCAATAAATTCCCTCTCTCTGGCACCGAAGCCACAATCGACTCTTCGCTAACCGCTCTATTTGCCAAGCGTCCGGTAATAATCGAAGATCTCCGGCACGTTGCCGTTTCCCATGCCGGCATCGAATGCGGCTTGCAAATCAGCAGATGATCCCTTAGCAATCTTCGACTCGCTGCCAAGGTCTTCCACCATTTTCAGAAAATAGCCCAGGTCTTTGTTCGCATTGGCCAGTGAGAACCCGAGGTCGCTGACATTGTCCACGGCATAGTGCTTACAGAACTTCATAAAAGGCGAACTGGAAGGTCCGGTAGACATAATGTCGAACAGTTGTTGCCGATCAACACCGGCACGATCAGCGATGGCAAAGGCCTGAGACATAGCGCAAACGGTCGTCATACCAACGAAGTTGTTGATAAGCTTCGTCGTGTGTCCAGCACCCAACCCGCCCAGATAAAACACGTTTTCACCTTGATCTTGCAACACGGGTTTCACTTTGTTGAATGTCTCCCGATCACCGGCAGCCATAATATTCAGTAATCCGTCCTTGGCATGGGCCGGAGTACGGCCCAGCGGGGCGTCAATCATAGCGGCGCCTTTCTTAGCCAGGTCAGCACCGATTTTGTGCGTTGACGCTGGAATAGAGGTACCGAAGTCCACCAGTACCGCCCCTGCTTTGATACCAGCGAGAATACCTTCTTCACCGTAAACCACTTTTTCAACAATAGCAGAGGTAGTCAGACAGAGCATGACGATATCGACAGATGCTGCCAGCTCCTTTGCCGAGCTTGCAGTGGATGCCCCTCTGGCAACACAGGCTGCAACAGCGTCTTTGTTAAGATCCATTACAGTCAGCTGATAGCCTTTCTTCTGTAAATTTTCGACCATATTGCCGCCCATAAGGCCGAGGCCGATGAAGCCGATCGCTGGTTTTGACATTGTTCACCCCTATTTTTTGCTGCACTGACAATGGTGCGAAGACACTTTTGTACATTACATAGCCATGTGTTGTTGCATTGTTGCAACTCGTAAATGCTGTTGTAGAACCGGATAAGGCCTGGCCGCATATTGCTAGACTAAAACCACAAACTTACCACCCGGCACGACAATAAAGCTAATTACTTCTTGCCAATTTGTCAACCAATATGTTGGTAAAAATAAGAATGCACAGCTCAAAGATAGCTTACCAAAGGTAAACCGGATTGGAATGAAGGTAGAGTAATCAATATTTGGCTAGTGCAGAAAAGCGTATACATCCCCGCCAACCCGCAGTTATAAAGGGAAGTTGAGATATATTGCTTTAATTCCTAAGACAGGGAGTAAAGTAACAACCGAAACTAAACAATGCAGCTAGAATTAGCCCTTTGGTAATAACTAAACCAGATATTGGTAATAAAACTAGACAAGCTTGGTAACCACTTGATGATCACTTAACGCATATTTTTGCGTGTTTATTAGTGCATGGCGCAGTCATTTTAACGCGCTCTCTTTGGGCAAAGTGCCTAAAAACACAAAAACCACCCTGAGGTGGTTTTGATGTTTTGGTGCACCCGAGAGGATTACTCGGGCTGTCCTGCCCTCGCCCTGACGGGCCAGCGGAGCTGTTCAAAAACGTTCCCGACGTTTTTGTCGAACAACGCGCTCTCATCGGGCAAAGTGCCTAAAACACAAAAACCACCCTAAGGTGGTTTTGATGTTTTGGTGCACCCGCCGCGATTCGAACGCGGGACCTCTGCCTCCGGAGGGCAGCGCTCTATCCAGCTGAGCTACGGGTGCAACCTTCGCACATTGGTGCGAGCGCGCATTATAGACAGCCTTTTGCTGTAAGTCTATTGCCTGGCAGTGCGTTTTTTAGGCAAACAGTTTTTACGCCGGTGATTGCGCCGCTGCCCTTGAAAAGCTAGAGTAGCTTAATTGTGGTTGAAGGACCTTTTTAATGGTTGGTTTTTTTAGCGCGCTGCGCTACTGGCACTGGTTGTTGCTGGCGGTATTGGCTGGTGTGGCTTTGCTGGCCACGGAAATTTTAGTTAAACACGAACAACAGCTTACCCGTAGCCAGCAATTGCGCCATGAAGTAGCCAGTGCGGGTCAGCTGAAAGCCATGCTCGAATCTGAACTGAATATCCCGCTTTATTTAACCGTTGGCCTGGCCTCTTATATCAAAGCGAGCGGCGGTGAAATAGATCAAGATGAGCTGGATATTCTGCTGCCTGGTCTGGTGCACCAGGCGAAGCATATCCGTAATATTGGCGTAGCGCCGGGCAACCGGCTGCAATATATTTATCCGCTGGTCGGTAATGAGCGCGCCATCAATTTATATTACCCGGATTTGCCCGACCAGTGGCCGGCAGTGGAGGAAATTATACGTAGCAAACAGGCGCGGCTGGTTGGTCCGGTGCGACTGGTCCAGGGCGGCCAGGCTTTTATTTACCGGCTGCCAATCTTTATTCCCGACGATACCTATTGGGGCATTTTACGCACTGTTATTAATATAGAAACTATCTGGTCTTTGCTGGCTGATAACGCAGCAGCGCAAAATGTCACTATAGCACTCAGGGCTAAAGTGCCTGGCAAGGACGACTATGGCAACACTTTTTTTGGTGAGCCAGATTTATTTTATGACGACAGCCTGTTACTGAATCTGGCGATCCGCGGCGCAGACTGGCAAATGGCCATCAGAGCCAGCGGCCCGGTGCTAAACCGGAGTGCGTTATTACGCATGAGTCTGTTCGCTGCTACTCTTTGCTTGCTGATGTTGCTAGCCTGGCTGTTTTATTCGCGCCAACAATTACGGCATACGGCAACTGAGCTGAGCCATAGCGAGAGTTATCTGCGGGCAGTAATGGACAATGTGCGCGATGCCATCGTTGTTACCAGCGATGACGGCATTATAGAGGATGCCAACTTGTCTTGTTTTCAGTTGTATGGCTACCCCAGGGGCAGCCTGAAAGGCTTACACTGGTCGATGCTGCTGGCTACCCCCCAGAATATTGACGAGATTTACAGTGCAACATCAGTACCTGAACAAGAGTTTGAAGGCCAGGGACTGCGTCATGACAGCAGCCAGTTTGAACTGTCGTTAAGCCGCAGCAGGCTGGTTCAGGGTAAACAACAACACCAGTTATTACTGATACGGGATATTACAGAACGTAAACGAATTGAAAAACTGAAAAATGACTTTGTTGCAACGGTAAGCCATGAATTGCGAACACCACTTACCGCTATAAATGGTGCCCTTAGCCTGGCTACCGGCGGTGCACTGGGTGACTTGAACCCCTCGGCCCAGAAAATGCTGAGTATGGCACACAGCAGCTGTGGCCAGCTAAACCAGCTGATTAACGATTTACTGGATACTGAGCGCCTGGCCAGCGGAAAAATGCGCTTTACTCTCTCTCAGGTAGCACTGGTACCTTTGCTGGAGCAAAATATTACCCAGATCACTGCAATGCAACATAAGCAGCGCCTGTTGATCAGCCAGGATAGTGAAAAAGCTTACCTAGTTATCGCTGACAAAGGTCGTTTAAGTCAGGTATGTCTGAACTTGCTGTCTAATGCAGTCAAGTTCTCGCCAGATGACAGTGTGGTTGAAATTAAGCTTACCGAGCATGACAAGATGATCCGGGTCAGCGTTATTGATCAGGGCAAGGGGATCAGCGCAGAATTTTTACCCCATCTATTTCAGCGGTTTGCTCAGGCAGAAAACCACGCGAGTCGCCGGCATGCCGGCACAGGCCTCGGTTTAGCAATCAGCAAAGCAATAATAGAGCAGATGGACGGCAAAATTGGCTATCAGCGCGTGGCCCAGGGTAGCTGTTTTTATTTCGAGTTACCGGCAGCCGGGGCCTGATCGGCTTAAAAGTTGCCGCTGACCGGAGTTTGTCTTAATTTGCTTACCACTGGCTGCAAAACACGGCATTCTATTGTCACTTTTGACATACTGCATCTGCTACAGCGCACCCGCACGTGTGCCGCTGATAATAATGACTAGCGGCCTTAGCCGCACATATTCCAAGGAGACATAATAATGCGCAAAACTCTACTCGCTACTGCGATGGGTGCCATTTTCGCGCTGAGCGCCTGCTCAGACAATACGGCCCCAACCCAGGTAGCATCCACTCCCTCAGCCGTTGAGAATACCGAAGTGACCAGCAGCAACCCATTTTTCCAGCAAAGCAGCCTGCAATATCAGGCTCCGGACTTTAGTGCCTTTAATGATGATCACTTTCTGCCCGCTTTTGAAGAAGGCATGAAACAGCACATGGCTGAGGTAGAAGCTATTGCCAATAATCCGGCTGAACCTACCTTTGACAATACCCTGGTTGCCCTTGAAAAAAGTGGTGAGATGTTAAACCGGGTATCTCGGGTATTTTATAACCTTACCGGTACTGACAGTAACGAACAGCGTCGGAAAATTCAGTCAGAACTGGCACCAAAAATGGCAGCCCATTCTGACAACATTAGCTTAAATCCTGCGCTGTTCGCGCGGGTTAAAGCCATTTATAACAATCGCAATGAGCTGAAGCTGGATCCGGAAAGCGTGCGCCTGGCTGAAGTCTACTACGACCGCTTTGTGCGGGCAGGTGCCGAGCTGACTGAAGATCAGAAAACCGCCATTCGGGCACTGAATGAAGAGCATTCAAACCTGACCACCAAGTTTTCGCAAAATCTGTTAGCTGAAACCAAGAATATCGCCGTGGTAGTTGACAGTAAAGAACAGCTGGCCGGGTTAACCGACGCTCAGATCACAGCAGCTGCTGCTGCAGCAAAAGCAGCAGGCCATGAAGATAAATACCTGCTAAGCATTACCAATACCACCCGTCAGCCGGTGTTAAGCCAGCTTGATAACCGCGAATTACGTAAGCGGGTGTGGGAAGCGTCAGCTTATCGTGGCCAGAGCGGCGAATTTGATACTACCCCTATCGTCAGCCGATTAGCGCAACTGCGCGCAACCCGCGCCAAATTACTGGGTTATGCTAACTGGGCCAGTTATGGCCTGGAAGCACAAATGGCTAAAACACCCGAAGCGGTGTTCGATATGCTTGGTAGTATGGTGCCGGCAGTGGTAGAAAATACTAAAAAAGAGCTGGCTGACATCAACGCCATGATCAAACAGCAAGGTGGCGATTTCGACGCCCAGCCCTGGGACTGGGAATATTATGCCGAACTGGTGCGCCAGGCTAAATACGATTTAGACGAAAACGAAGTTAAACAGTACTTTGAATTTAACCGGGTACTGGAAGACGGCGTATTCTATACCCTGAATCGTTTTTACGGTATTCGGTTTGAACCCCGTCCGGATTTACCGGTATACCACCCGGACGTTAAAGCGTATGAAGTGTTTGACGCTGACGGCTCCAGCCTGGCTATTTTCTATGCTGACTACTTTGCCCGTGAAGGTAAACGTGGTGGCGCCTGGATGAGCTCGTTTGTCGGCCAGTCAAACTTGCTGGGTACCAAGCCGGTAGTCGTGAATGTCATGAACATTCCTAAAGCGCCTGAAGGTAGCCCAACGTTAATAAGCTATGACCATACCACCACTATTTTCCACGAATTGGGCCATGGTATTCATGGTATGTTCTCTGACGTGAAATACCCGACGTTAGCCGGTACCTCTGTATCGCGTGACTTTGTTGAGTTCCCGTCTACCTTTGAGGAAGACTGGGCCCAGCACCCTGAAGTATTGGGTAATTATGCCAAACACTATGAAACCGGCGAGCCAATTCCAAAAGAATTGCTGGATAAAGTACTGCGCTCACGCAGCTTTAACCAGGGCTATGACACCTTAGAATATATGTCTGCTGCCTTACTGGACATGGAATGGCACTCGCTGTCAGCCGACGAACCCCTGCAAGATGTGGTGGCGTTTGAAGCTGCAGCCCTGAAAAAGCACGGCGTTGACTTACCGGCGGTCCCCCCGCGTTATAAGTCACCTTTCTTCTCTCATTCAATGGGTGGCGGCTATTCAGCCGGTTACTATGCCTATATGTGGAGTGAGATTCTGGCAGCAGATGCCTTCGCCTATGTGCAGTCACGTGGTGGTTTAACCCGCGAAAATGGCGATAATTACCGCAAGAACATTCTGGAAGTCGGTAACTCACGCCCTACCATGGAATCGTATAAAGCCTTCCGCGGCCAGGAACCTACTACGGATGCGCTGTTAATTCGTCGTGGTTTGAAAACCAAAGTAGACTAAACAGCAGACCAAAGGGTAAACCACTGTGGTTTACCCGAAAAAAAAGCCCCGCTGCTTGATGTTAAGCTGCGGGGCTTTTTTAATATGCGTGTAATATCAGCGCAGGTTAGGCGCCGGCAAGCTGCATTTGACTGATCAACACCGAGCCGGTCAGTACGCCACCACGGCGGTCAACATCATTGCCCACGGCGGCGATATTCATAAACATATCGGCCAGGTTACCGGCAATAGTCACTTCAGCTACCGGAAACTGAATTTCACCGTGTTCAACCCAAAAACCACTGGCGCCGCGGGAATAGTCACCCGTTACGGTATTCACCCCCTGGCCCATCAGTTCAGTGACCAGCAGGCCTTTGCCCATTTGCCGGCAAAGTGCGGCTAAATCATCGTTACCGTGGCTAATTAGCCAGTTGTGAATACCCCCGGCATGGCCGGTACTGGCCATACCCAGCTTGCGGGCCGAATAGCTGGTGGTAAGGTAGGTATTTAACACGCCATTGTCGATAACAGCTAAATCGCGGGTTTTTACCCCTTCGGCATCAAACGGGCTGGACGCTAAGGCCTGCGCTAAATGCGGTTTTTCCTGCACGGTTACCGCGGATGACATTACCTGTTTACCCACTTTATCCAGTAAAAAACTGGACTTGCGGTAAATACTGCCACCACTTATAGCGGATACCAAATGACCAAACAAGCTGCTGGCAATATCGGCACGGAAAATAACCGGCACCTTCTGAGTGGATACCTGGCGCGCACCTAAACGGGCTACCGTTTCCAGTGCAGACTCACGGCCAATTTGTTTGGGATCGAGTAATTTACTGTATTGGCGTGCCACCGTAAAACTGTAGTCACGCTGCATTTCATCGTCCTGCTCGCCAATGACCACGCAACTGAAGCTATGGCGCGAGCTGGGGTAGCCCACTAACTGGCCATGGCTGTTACCATACACTTTTAACCCCTGGTGCGACGAGAATGACGCCCCTTCAGAGTTGGTGATCCGCTTATCGGTGGCAAAGGCCGCTTCTTCTGCGCCAGCGCACAAGCTGATCGCCAGCTCTGTACTGATACTATCCGGATAAAATAAATCTAAATCTGGTGGGCTGTACTCCAGCCAACCGGCTTCAGCCACCCCGGTATGCGGGTCTTCTGAAGTATAACGGGCAATATCGGCAGCAGCCGCGACGGCACGTTCCAGCGCCTGCGGGCTTAAATCTGCAGTAGAGGCTGAGCCTTTGCGCTGGCCAAAATATAAACTGATACCCAGGCCGCCATCCTGATTAAATTCTACCGTTTCTACTTCGCCATGGCGTGTTTCCACACTTAAACCGCGGGTACGGCTCATTGATGCTTCGGCACTGCTGGCACCCAACGCTTTGGCGCGGGCCAGTACGGCAGCCACGGCATCTTTAACTTCGGCTATTTCCTGCCAGACGTTTTGTTCTGTTGCTTGCATATTCACTCTTGCTGATCGCTCTATTTGTGCCAAGCTTACCATATACTGTTAACGGCTGCTGCCAGCACCCCACACTTTAGTGATATACTTACCCAAAATTTGCTAATGAAGAAGCACCATGACCGAAACCGAATTTAAGTACGGCGACAGCAAATGGCTGGAACAACCAGACCATATCAGCAAAAGCCAGATAAAACGTGACATGCTCGCCTTGCAAGCTTTAGGTGAGGAACTGGTGGCGCTAAGCCCGGCCTCTCGCGCTAAAGTGCCGCTGGACGAAGAGTTAGTTGACGCACTGCAGCTGGCCGACAAACTGGCCAAAAAACGCGAAGCACTGCGTCGGCATATTCAGTTTATTGGCCGTTTAATGCGTACCCGTGATATCGAGCCAATAGAGCAGGCGCTGGCGGTAATGCGTAATACAAAACAGGCAGCTGATAAGCAGTTTCATAAAGTGGAAAAGTGGCGGGAAAAGCTACTGAACAACGACGATGCCTTAACCGACTTTATTGCCGCCTACCCGGCTATTGAAGTGCAGCAGCTGCGTTTGTTGATCCGTCAGGCTAAAAAGGAACAGGAAAAGGAGCAGCCGCCAAAAGCCTTTCGCGAGCTGTTTCAGCTGATCCGGCCGGTTATTATGGAAAACGACGCTAATTAATTGCGCTGACCACGCAAAAAACAAAGCCAGCAATATGCTGGCTTTTTAATATCTGTCGTTTAATAACACTTAAATACGAGTTAACCAGCCATGTTTATCTTCAGCGCGGCCCCACTGAATATCATTTAAGGCCTGGCGCAGTTTCAAAGTGGCTGGACCGGCTTCGCCGCTGCCTACTTTATGTTCCATGCCATCGGCAATCAGGGTGCCAACCGGCGTTAAAACGGCTGCGGTACCAGATAGTGCCGCTTCAGCACCTGGCTTGGCGGCACGCTCCAGCAGCTCGCTAACGCTAAGCTCGCGCTCTGATACTGTCATGCCCATATCGCGGGCCAGGGTTAACACGGAATCCCGGGTTACGCCGTGTAAGAAGCTGCTATCAAGCGCTTTGGTGATAATTTCATTGCCGTCAATCAGCATAAAATTGGCGGCGCCGGTTTCCTGTACATCACCGCCCGGGCAAAACAATACCTGATCGGCCTGGACGCTGGCGCGGGCTTTTAAAATGGGTTGCAGTGCACTGGCATAGTTGCCACCACTTTTAACCATGCCCATGTGGGCAGCACAGCGGGCGCCATTTTGCTCTAATAATAAGCGTAGCGGCTTGCTACCACCGGCAAAATAATCACCTACCGGCGATAATAAAACATACAACATGGAGCTGGCCGTGGGCGCTGCAGCCTTACCAATGGCGGCCTCGGTGCCAATATGGGTAGGCCGGATATACATAGAGCCCGGTGGCTCTGGTACGTCGCCGGCATACTGGCTGACAATATCAATAATCATCTGGCTTAAGGTAGCCGCGTCTGGCTGCGGTAGCGATAATAATTTGCTGCTCTGAATTAAACGGGCAACGTTTTTTTCCATCCGGAATAAATTGATTGAGCCATCACTGTGTTTAAACGCTTTTAAGCCTTCAAAACAGGTGCTGGCATAGTGCAGCACATGAGCGCCCGGGTGCAGGCTGATACTGTCTGCAGCGACAATTTGCGGGGTGCTCCAGGCGCCCTGCTCAAAACGGGTTAATGCCATTTGTGGCATAAAAACACTACCAAATGCAGCCATTGTTGTTTCCTGTTGTTTGTCTTTTATAAGTTATTGGGTGCCGCCAACGGTCATTGCATCCAGTTTTAAGGTTGGCTGACCAACCCCTACCGGAACGCTCTGTCCCTGCTTGCCACACACGCCCACACCGGTATCCAGTGCCAGATCGTTACCCACCATCGACACTTGCTGCATCGCGGCAGGGCCATTACCAATTAAGGTTGCGCCTTTTATCGGGCTGGTTATTTTACCATCTTCAATTAAATAGGCTTCGGAAGCTGAAAACACAAATTTGCCCGAGGTAATATCTACCTGACCACCGCCAAAGTTAGGCGCATAAATGCCTTTCTTAACACTGGCGATAATCTCTGCCGGGTCATGCTCACCAGCCAGCATGTAGGTGTTAGTCATGCGTGGCATCGGTAAATGGGCGAATGATTCACGCCGGCCATTACCGGTTGGGTCTACGCCCATCAGCATCGCATTATGTTTATCCTGGATATAGCCTTTAAGAATGCCTTTTTCGATCAAGACGTTGTGCTGACTTGGCACCCCCTCATCGTCGACATTAAGTGAGCCTCGCCGATGCGCCAGGGTACCGTCATCAACAATAGTGCAAAGTTTTGAAGCTACCTGCTGGCCAATTTTACCGCTGAAATTAGAAGAACCTTTACGGTTGAAATCGCCTTCAAGGCCATGTCCTACCGCTTCGTGCAACAGCACGCCCGGCCAACCTGAACCCAGTACTACCGGCATAGTGCCCGCCGGGGCGTCAATTGCCGTTAGGTTAACCTGCGCCATGCGCACCGCATCGCGGGCATATTGTTGCCAGCGCGGTTGTCCGTTTAGCGGCTCAGTAAAATACAAATAATCGGTTCGGCCACCACCGCCGGCGCTGCCCCGCTCACGCCGGCCATCCTGCTCCAGTAGTACCGAACAGTTCAGCCGCACCAGCGGCCGGATGTCAGTAGCAAAGGTACCATCACTGGCGGCGACTAATACTTCTTCGTAAACGCCGGACAAACTGACCATAACCTGCTCGGCCCGGTGGTCGAGAGTGCGAATAAAGGCTTCGATCTGATTAAGCAGCGCAACTTTTTCGGTATTGCTAAGGCTTTGCAGTGGCTCGCACGGCAAGTAAATATTACTGTTACCGCTTTTACTAAACGCCTTTACCCGGCCCTGCTGGCCATGGCTGGCAATACCCCTTGCTGCACCGGCAGCCTGCTGCAGGGCAGCGGCACTAATGGTATCGGCATAAGCAAAACCGGTTTTCTCACCACTGATGGCGCGTACGCCAACCCCGCGTTCAATATTGAACGAGCCGTCTTTTACCAGGCCGTCTTCCAGCACCCAGGATTCATGCACACTGGATTGAAAATACAGATCAGCATAATCGAGCTGATGACCAAATAAATAGCCAAGGGTGTGCTCTAAATCTGTCATGCTAAGATCGGAAGCGGTAATTAAATTCTGTTCAACTGCATTCATTATTTAAGCTCACTGTTAAAACGATTATGCTGGTGTACCGGCATTTTCTGGCCAAGTTGCTGGCATTGGCTGATATCAATCTGGGCTGACACCCAACCAGGCCCCGTACCGGCGTCAGCCAGGACTTCGCCCCAAGGGTCGATAATCAGGCTGTGGCCATAGGTTTCGCGGCCATTAGCATGAACGCCGGTCTGGTTCGCCGCCAGCACAAAACATTGGTTTTCAATAGCCCGGGCTTTTAATAACGTATGCCAGTGCGCTGCGCCGGTTAGCCTGGTAAAAGCCGATGGCACGGTTAGTACCTGCATGCCGCTAGCGGCTAATGCCTGCATCAAGCCTGCAAAGCGCACATCATAACATATACTCAGCCCCAGTTTCAGATCAGGCAGTTGGCATAAACTTATCTTTTCGCCGGCTAAGGTGGTTGCCGATTCCCGGTAACTGCCGGTGTTGTCAGCCACACTGACATCAAACATATGCAGTTTCTGATAATCCGCCAATAGCTGCCCTGTGGGGCTGTAAACCAGAGAGGAAGCTGCGAAACGTTGCGGATCATTCGTGGCGGTGGGCTGGCTGCCAGCCACCAGATAGACCCCAAACTCACAGGCCAGTTGCTGGCAATACTGCTGAATAAAGCCCTCGCCAATAGGGGCCTGATGTGCCAGCTGCAGTTTATCGCTGCCACCGAACACCGCAAAGCATTCGGGCAACAGCACCAGATGCTGCTGTGCTGTTGGTAACTGTTGCAGGTAGTGCTTTACTGCTGCCAGGTTAACAGCCGGATCCGGCACACTGGTAAGCTGTATTGCTGATAAACGCCAGTTAGTCGCCACGGGGTTGCTCCTCTGCGTCGGGTGCGGGTTCAGGTTTAGCAATCCTTACCGGAACCGGCACTTCAGTGCTGTGTCGATTTACTTCGGTAACGACCGGCTTAGCAAGGGTACCGGTAACGGTGAAGTTTATACGCGAGATCACTTCGGCCGATTGAAATACTTCATCCAGCGCTAGTGCAGCCAGTCCGGTCGCCGGGTTTACCATCCAGGCAATAATTACCGGCAAACTGGAGGTGACTTTGGGCGAAAAAGACATTTGATAATCCAGTTTATTGCTCACCAAATCGGCGTAGCCCTGAATGGCCAGGTTACCAGGTACGCCATCGATGGTGGTATCGCTGGTTTGTACCACCCCTTTATGGATAGCCAGCTCGCCCGACATTTTGTTGTAGAAAAATCCTTTTGAGAACACATCGCGAAAATCCAGGCGAAGTTTACGCACCAGTGAGTCAAGGCTGAAAATGGAAAACAGCCTGGCACCCTGATCACTGACCTCCGTCAGGGCACCTTCGCCAAGGTTGAATTGCACCTGACCGTTCAGGCTGGCAAGGTCAAACTGGTTTGGTGCAGCAGGCCAGTTCAGGTTAAAGTTCATCTCAGCCCGGCTACCACTGATACCGGTAGTCAGTTGAAATTCATTTAACAGCTGCCCAAGATTTGCACTTTGAAACCGGCCGCTTAGCGTCGTTACCCCCAACTGCTGATCCGGCACCCAGCGGCCCTGCATGACCAGTTCATTTTTTTTGTAGCGACTGTTAAATGTCGACAGTTGCCAGTGATCTCCCTGACCCGCTGCCGCCATCTCCAGCTGACCGAACCGATAGTTACCGACAGAGCAGTCTTTACACTTTAAGGTCAATGGCACCATGCTGAGTAAACTGTCTTGCAGCTGCGGCAGGATCTCCTCTGTTTTGATACGACTGGCGCTTGCCAGATCGGTGCTGGCGTCAACCGCCTCATCTTCGCCGGTGTCCGGTCGTATTGGAGCCGGCAACGGTAAATGCAGATAATCCATCTCTACCTGCAATCCTTGTTGTTGCCAGTCATGACTGAAAGACCAGCGGCTGGCGATTTCAGTGCCATGCAGCCTTAACTGCCAGGCATCCTGGCCAGGTTCCAGCTCAAATACGGTGTTTTGCAGGGCGGTACCCGCTACCAGCCTCAAATAGGCAATGCTGCCGCGCACCCGGCTTAACGCTGGCATTACCCCGTTTTGGTCCTGTTCTGCACTTAACAGCTGCTCCGTCAACAGTTGTTGCCAGGGCAGCAATTGTGCACGTTCAAGCTCAATATCAATGGTGAAATCCGGACCATTAATACCCGCATTCAGCTGGCCAAGGCTTAAATTAGCACGCGCCACCCGGGCCGCCCTGTGGTCCAGTTCAGCGGTAAAGTAGAGATTGTCTGCATAATTTGCCGACAGCAGCCCCTGTTGACTGTCACCCTGTGCATTTACGGTAAGCTTAGCGGCACTGGCGGCGGCCTTTTTATAGGGTTCGGGTAGTGCTAACCCGGTTTTTGTCAGGTCGGCGTTAAGCTCTGAGCGGTAGCTGAAATTATCTTGCTGCAGATCTAAAGCTAATGCCAGTTGCCAGTCCAGTACACCGCTGGCCAGTGTAGTGGCAGCGGGCCACAACGCCTGGACTACCTTACTGCTGGCGTTTCTGGCATCCGCATTTAGCGTAAACAGATAGTTGTCACCCTGCTGCTGACCATCAATTGTGGCTGTAACTGGCAGCTCCCGCCACTGGAACGTCAGCCCTTGTGCAGTCACCTGGGCATCGTTAAATTTTACCAGCCCGCTTAACTGGCGTACGGCAAGCTGAGGTGCTGTTAAATCCAGACTGATTTTTTGCAAAGCCAAATTTCCGCTTGCCTGCACCGTTGGCTCACGTAACCCCAGCTGAAGTTCAATGTTAGCCTGGGCCGGACCGCTTGGAGCTAGCTGTTGTAATACCTTGCCTAAATTAGCGGCCAGCGGCGAGGCATTGATCAGCCCGGTCGCTTCGCTTAACTGCATCGCACTATCAATTTCAATATTAAGAAATTCAGCATCGAGTAAATCAGGGATAGTCGCCTGCACCCGGCCCTGCAAAGTAACGCCGCCGATAGTCGCTTTGTCGCTGCTTATTTGCATAGCCGCATTTTCAAACCATAAATGGCTACTTAACTGCTCAAGTGCTGGCCACTCTGGGTTAAATACAAAACTGGCATCACTGACCTCTGCGCCAACCTGAAACACCCCCTGACCTTCAGCAAAAGGATACAGGGCTGGCGTACCTTGCCATAATACGTTTGCCTGGCTTACCTGACCATCAACAATCGCTTCGGTTAAGTAATCTCTTACCTGCTCAGGCATGTAACGCAGCGGCAAGTACCGGCCAATATCTGCTGCACTGGCGTCGGTCACTGCAGCAAACAAACTTAGCTCTGGCTGCTCTGCCAGGCGCCATTGCATTGCGGCGTTCAGGCTGAAATCAGCTGATTGCAGCTGCAATGAAGGAACTTGAATTTGCCAGATCCCATCACGACTTTGCCGGGCCAGCAGCTCCAGCTCCAGCTGTTGGTAGCTAATGGGGGCACTGAACATGGTGTCCCAGCGTAATTCATTTTGTTGGCCGCGAAGCGTGATACCAGCAGCACCAGGGCTGGCCCAGAATGTGCCATCCAGCGCGCTGACACCGGGCAAGTCTGTACTGTTTATTTTACTTAAATTACTTAGCTGACCTTGTAATTGCCAGTTGTCATGACCTTGAAACTGCCACTGGGCAAAACGTAACTCACCAAGAAGTTCAGTGGTTGTCAGGCGAGCGAGTTGCGGTACCTCTTCACTGAGTAGCTGACTCAGTGGGGCGAGCGCATCAAGCTTTAATTGTTGTAGCTGACCATGCCAACCGGCGGCCTGCCGATGCAGCTGTATGTTAAGATCTGGCCACTGAGTCTGACCGTCAGACAACGCTAACGAGCCAGAGTACAAGGACCAGCCATCTGTTGTCGGGTGCCATAATAACTGGCCCGGACCCAATTTTAACAGCTTAGGCTGGCCGTCATGTTGCCAGCTTAAGCTGTTATCAGCCAGTTCAATCTGGAAGCGCTGCAAATCGCCGTCATCAACCCGTCCCCATGCCTGAAAATTGATATCCGCCTGATCCAGCCGGCCAGCTTCGGGCAATGCTTGCTTAAACCAGGGTAAAATATCCAGTTCGCGACTTTCCAGAAATATCTGGCCAAATGCTTTATCTAAACTCGGCCCGTACAAATCGATAATAAACGACAAGGTATTGCCGGTAATATCCGCAACGGCCAGCTGTCCTATACCCTGATGGTGTTCACCCTCATTCCGCCAGTCCAGCTTATCTACCGAGATAACAATATCGTCGCTGCCGGTGGCCGTTAAGATGAGTTCACTGTCCAGCAGAGTAAAATGATTAAGTTGCCGAAAAAACAAGTGCTCCAGCGCTGTTATTGCCGGGGCGGTATCCAATGGCTGATTACCCTGAGGACGGCTCAGCAATTTACTGCTTGGCACCGCATAACGAAGACCGCTGAGTTCAAAATGCTCAGCCCGAAGCTGCATGCTGCGCAAACTTTGCCAGAAATTAAAACGAACCCGGGTTTGCTTTATCTGCAGCTGCAATTCCTGTTGCGAATTGCCTAATTGCATTTCGTTCAGCACCATGGCCGGGCCAAGTTTTTGCCAGCCGGCGCTAATTTCCGCTATCTGAACTGAGGTTCCAAGCTGGCTGGCCAGCAAGTTTTCCAGATGATGTTTGTAACTATCGGCATAAGGCAGGGCTAAGCGCAACACGGATACTAAAGTAGCAAGCAGCACCAGGCCTATGGCCAGCAATAGCCAGATTTTATGTAAACAATAAAAGCAGACCCTCGTTGCTTTTTGCACTACATCATCACCACATCAAATTGCTCCTGGGTGTACATGGGCTCACCATAAATGGTGATTTGTTTGCCAATAAATACCTGTAGTTCTGCCAGGCTATGAAATTCGTCGGTGGTTAGAGCATCTTTCACTACCGGCGATACGTACACGGCAAATTTATCTGCCGCATAGGCCCGGTTAACCCGGACGATTTCCCGCAAAATTTCAAAACATACGGTTTCGACCGTTTTCAATGTGCCACGACCCTTACATACCGGACATTCTGAGCATAAAATATGTTCCAGGCTTTCACGGGTGCGTTTACGGGTCATCTCTACCAGACCCAAAGCTGAAAACCCATGAATGTTAGTTTTTGCCCGGTCACGGGCCAGTGCCAACTCCAGACTATGGTAGACACGGCGTTGATGCTCGGTACTTTGCATATCAATAAAATCGATAATAATAATACCGCCAAGGTTTCGTAATCTTAGCTGGCGGGCTATAGCCTGCGTTGCTTCGGTGTTGGTATTAAATATAGTCTCTTCCAGATTACGATGGCCAACAAAAGCACCGGTGTTAACGTCAATCGTGGTCATCGCTTCGGTTTGATCAATGATCAGATAACCGCCGCTTTTCAGGGGGACCTTTCGTTCCAGTGCCCGCTGAATTTCATTTTCGACATCGAACATATCGAAAATAGGTCGCTCTCCGGGGTAATATTCCAGCAGCGGCGAAATATGCGGCATAAACTCTTCACAAAAAGCGGTAAGTTGCTGGTAGGTAATTTTAGAGTCTATGCGTACCCGTTCCAGTTCACTGCCAACAAAATCTCGTAATATCCGGTAACAAAGGGTAAGGTCTTCATAAACCACGCCCTCTTTGCGGGTTTTTTGCTTACGCTTAACAATTTTACTCCAGAGTTTCTTCAAAAACCTGGCGTCCTGCACCAGTTCTTCAGCCCCGGCGCCTTCTGCCGCAGTGCGAACAATAAAACCGCCACTGTCATCCAGGCAATCACTGACAATATCTTTTAAGCGTTTACGCTCCTCTTCTGTTTCTAAGCGCTGGGAGACACCAACATGATTGGAGTCGGGCATAAACACCAGATAACGGGATGGCAGCGTAATATCGGTGGTTAAGCGGGCGCCTTTGGTACCCAGAGGATCTTTTACTACCTGTACCAGTAAATGCTGACCTTCCCGCACTAACACCCTGATATCTTTACTCACCGCCGGCTTGCTGTCCTGCTCGGTACTCTCATTATGCTGGACAATGTCAGAGGCATGTAAAAAAGCAGCTTTATCCAGGCCTATATCGACAAATGCAGCCTGCATGCCAGGCAACACCCGGCTCACTTTACCAACGTAAATATTACCTACCAGGCCCAGTTTTGCCTGACGTTCAATGTGCAATTCCTGCAGCACACCATTTTCAATCAGTGCCACCCGGGTTTCAGTGGGCGTAACGTTTAACAGTAGTTCTGCACTCATGCCTGCTCCTGCCAGTTACGTAATAAAAGATCGGTTTCGCATAAGGGTAACCCCACAACGGCACTGTAACTGCCACTTATGTGGCGGACAAAACGACCGCCCTGGCCCTGGATACCATAGCCACCGGCTTTGTCACAGGGCTCACCGGTTTGCCAGTAAGCAGCAACATCAGCAGCGCTCAGCTGGCGGAAACACACCTCAGTACTGACCAAGCAGTCACTGCTGTTGTTCTTTCCTACCAGCGCCACTGCCGTCATAACCTGATGACAACGCCCTGACAGCAGTTGCATCATCCGGGTAAAATCTGCCTGATCAACCGGCTTACCCAATATATGCTGATCGACAACCACGATGGTATCGGCACCCAATACCGGCAGCGCAAACTGCAGTTGCAACGCGCCGGCCATAGCCTTAGCGTAAGCAAGTCTGGAAACGTAATGCTGCGGGCTTTCATTGCCGTGCAGGCTTTCATCAACATCCACTTTTACCAGAGAAAACGGTACGGCGATTTGCTGCAGTAGTTCACGACGCCGGGGCGAAGCTGATGCAAGAGCGATTTCTGGATACATGTTTTAAGGGTCTTAATGGTATTGAAGTATAAATTACTGGATTTTAAAGCGCCGGCGATAGCGCCTTAACAGCCAGAACAACCAGGGCCAGACCAACATACCGGTTAATACCGGCCATAAATAAGCTGGTAAAAAATAGACACCGGTTAAAAAATGGCTGAGCCAGAATAGCAGCAAATGGTACAGCGCTAAAAACAGACCTAACAGTAAGGCTTGCTGGATCACCGAAAAGTTCCGGATTTTTAAATGATTAACCGCGACAATAAAGGTGACAACCGAGAATGCCAATGCATTAACCCCAAGCACGGTACCTACCAATACGTCGGTCAGAAACCCCAGCACAAACGCAGTAAGAATATTTACCCGCCCTGGTAACGCCAGGGTCCAGTACATCACGACCAGCAATGCCCAGTCTGGCCGGAATAATTTAACCTGTTGGGGCATTGGCATTACGGTTAACAACAAGGCGACCAGCAGTGACAAATAAATAAAACCGAGACCATTGCTTCTGCGCATCAGTTCGGGTCCTCCTGCTCAAACAAATTGTCTAGCTCGGCGCCCGGCCATAGCAGCAACACATGGCGGATCCGATCGAGCTGGGCATAAGGTTTCGCATACACAGTCATAAAAGGCTGACTTTCATCTGTTTGTACCCGGGTAACCTCTGCCACCGGATACCCCTCCGGAAACAAACCATCCAGTCCCGAGGTCAGTAAGCGGTCGCCAACCCGGATATCCGCACTTTGCGGTAAGTGTATCACTCGCAGTAAATCCCATTGCCCCAGCCCCTCGGCTACAGTGCGGATGCCGGTTCGTTCAGCACGGACTGAAATAGCATGGGTGTTATCTGAAATAAGCAAGGCCCGGCTGCTGGTAGGGCCAACACTGACGACCTGGCCTACTACGCCACTTTCATCAATCAGCGGCTGATGCACAGTCACGCCATCATTCTTGCCCTTATTTAGTACCACCTGATGGCTAAAAGGATGGCTGTATACTGCCAGTATTTCCGCTACCAGGCGCTGCCCATCCGTCAGTGGCGCAGAGCCGAGTAAGGCACGAAGTTTGGTATTTTCCTGCTGCAAATAGCCTAACAACTGCAACTGGCCATTCTGGCGCAGCAGTGTTTCTTTTAAGCGGGCATTTTCATCCAGCAGGCGCTGGTGCGACATAAACTGCTCACTCGCACCGGAAAGCAGCGTTTCAGGCAGACTGGCAATATAAAACAACGGACTGACAGCAGAGGTAAGAAAACTGCGAAGCTGGGTAGAACGCTCAGTATAGCGATCTACCACCATTAACCCGACACTACAAAGCACCGCCAGCAACAGTCGTAGTCCGAGCAACGGGCCCCGGCTGAAAATGGCGTTCATAACAACACTATTGTAGTAAGCGCACTATCACTCATAACTGAAGACATCACCACCGTGCATATCAATCATTTCCAATGCTTTACCGCCGCCACGGGCGACACAGGTCAGCGGGTCATCTGCCACAACTACCGGAATTCCGGTTTCTTCCATTAACAGCCGATCCAGATCACGCAACAAAGCGCCGCCGCCGGTCAATACCATACCGCGCTCTGAAATATCCGACGCCAACTCTGGTGGAGCCTGTTCCAGCGCGACCATCACCGCACTGACGATACCCGCCAGTGGCTCCTGCAGCGCTTCAAGGATTTCGTTACTGGTCATGGTAAAGCTGCGTGGTACACCTTCTGCAAGGTTACGGCCACGTACTTCAATTTCCAGTACGTCGTCGCTTGGGTAGGCTGAACCAATTTCGGTTTTAATCCGCTCTGCGGTTGCTTCACCAATTAAAATGCCATAGTTGCGCCGAATATAGTTAACGATAGCATCGTCAAACTTATCACCACCAATGCGTACCGAAGATGAGTACACCACGCCATTTAACGAAATAATGGCCACTTCTGTGGTGCCACCACCAATATCCACCACCATGGAACCTGTCGCCTCTGATACCGGCAAGCCAGCGCCTATGGCGGCTGCCATAGGTTCGTCAATCAGATAAACTTCACGGGCACCGGCGCCCTGGGCAGATTCACGAATAGCCCGGCGTTCTACCTGAGTAGAACCGCACGGCACACATACCAGTACCCGCGGGCTTGGCCGTAAGAAACTATTGCTGTGTGCCTGACGGATAAAGTGTTGTAACATTTTTTCAGTGACATAGAAGTCGGCAATAACACCGTCTTTCATTGGCCGGATAGCCTTAATATTGCCCGGGGTTCGGCCAAGCATCCGTTTAGCGGCATGTCCGACAGCGGCCACACTTTTCGGGCCACCGGCACGTTCCTGGCGAATGGCAACCACCGAAGGCTCGTTCAGCACAATGCCCTGATCTTTTACGTAAATAAGGGTGTTTGCTGTACCTAAATCGATAGATAAGTCGTTTGAAAAGAGGCCACGCAATTTATTAAACATGTCGACGCCAGATCCTATTAACAAGTTCTCCGCCAGCAGAGGCACCATTGGCGGGCACACTGCTTGGTTTACACCGGAGGTAAAATCAGTTATCCGGCTATTCTAAGTAAGTCTATGCCAAGAAAATAGCCTTTTATGACATTTTTCAGAAATTAATCAGGGTTATTGCGCAGTTTATCAGAGTAGCCAGTACTTACTTAGTTCAGCTGTTCCAACTGAGTAAGTACTGGCTACTACCTGAATGCTAGAAACGCTCCCGCCAGTAAATTTGCCGCGGGTTACCACGGTAACGGCCAAACATAAACTCAGCAACGGGCGAGTTATTATAGCTACCATCGTCATTCCAGTCATATTGCAGCCAAACCGGTACCTGATAAGTTGCCTCTACCGTACCTGACGCGGCAGGAGCCAGCAGCAACAGCCCGCCTGGCGGAGTCTTACCGCTACTTATCGTTGCGGCATTGGCCGAAGCGGTAGTAAGACTGTTACTCAGACTAAGGTTAGCTGCATTGATAGCACTGCAATTGTCAGCGGCGTTCGTCACAAAGCGACTGCCATCCCAGTATTCTGCCGTTAAGCTAACCGGCAAATCATCAAATTCCGGGCCAAAGCCATTGGCCATTTGCAACCGGCCGTAACGGATATCGGTCAGCATCAGAGCGGCTGCATTACAGCTATTGTCACTGGCACAGGCAATATTGCCGGTATTGGTATCAGGGCTGGCGACCAGGCTGCCATCATCATCGACCACGTTTAAGGCGATGCTTAACGTTAAGAATGGGCCGTCGGTAGCACCACTTAGCTGGCGATTTAGCGTTAATTCAGTGGTACTGAACGTTTGCTGGCCCAAGGCCCAGCTGGCAAAACCACTGCTGGTTAATCTGTTGGTTAAGTCTGTGCCATTGTCGGCATTTTCAGCCTGGAGCAATAGCGAGCTGTTCGCAAAAGCACCAAAGTAATTGCGGGTTCGCTGGCCCAGGGTATTACGAGCCGTTAAAGTAAAGCCCAGCGCAAAAGGTTGTTGCAAATAACTGAAACTACCGCAAGCTGCACTGCTACTGATATCACTAACGGCAAAATCGGCTGGCACAAAACGGCCGCTAGCCTGGCCACTGGCTTCCGGCACCGGACTGGTCATGCTTAGATAATTTATCGGCGCAGTATTAAACCTGAATACCCCTACTTCTGTGACGCTTTGCTGCACCAGGGTTTGGCCATTGACGGCGCGCTGGTGTGTATAATTTACCAGGCCCACTGTGCCGGGCTCGCCGGCAGGTGCCAGCAGCGTATGGCTAAGGGCAATAGTATTCTGTTGAAAATTCGGGGTTACCGGGTTACTACAGATATCAGTGCTGGCGTCCTGCCAGGCATGAGCGCTTATGGTAAGCGGAAAGGTCTCGCCGGCGCGTTTAAATACCGGGCAACTGGCATCGGCGGCCAGACAATGGCCATCATTTTTAATACATAAACCAGCCGGACGGCGGATAAACTGATCCGAACCGTTGAGAACAAGACCCGCGTCGTCGTTGGCAGCGTTACCGGTATAACGGGCATTTAACTGCACTTGCCCGGCATCAGCATAGTTAACGTTAATCAGTGCTTCACCATTGCCGTCAAAGTTTAATGGCAGCACAGTGCTAGTGGCTGTTTGACCGATGTTGTTAGCATTAACCTGTACCGGTATTGACACCGGCCGGCTAGCCGCATCGGGGTTAATATAATTGCTCCAGAAATTGACATTGCGGCTGACATTGGCAAATTGCGGTACACATTGCTGGCTGACATCACTTTGCCGCACGGCCGCCACCGTGATATTGGTATCAGGCTGGTTAGCAATACCATCAGGCACATTGAACACCAGCCCGGCGCTGGCAAAGTTAATATTGCAGGCTGCGGTGCTCAATGCGCTGGCACCGGCGCGGCATAAGGTCTGACTTAGCGGCCGGGTAGCGGGTACCGAACCGCTGATGCCAATCAAAGTGCTGCCGGCGACATTTCGGCGTAAATCAACGGTCGTCGTGCCACCGCTAAAATTAAGCACATTGCCCCCGACCCAACCGCCGTTCGTGACGGTAGCCGGACTTAAGGTTGCTCTGACCGGATCGGTGATCAGCTGATTGCAACTGGCATTGGCACAGGCCCTTACCGTTAAAGTTTCTGGCTTGCAGGTTAGTGCCTGTCCACTGTAATCAAATTCAAAATGGTCTATTTGCCGGCCTACCGGCGTGGAGCGCAGCGCACAAATACTCAGATTATCCAGCTCATGAATGTTAGTTGAGCCACCGGTTGAACCTGTTAGTGATAAAAAGAAATTCTCAGGTACGGCTGCCTGACCGGGCTCGGTGCGGGCGTTAAATGGTGCTATTAGCGTGATAAAGCCAGTACCATGATTGCGTTCAACCGATACCATGGTGGTACCCGGCGTTCGGGAGTCAACGGTAAAACGGTAACGGTGCGGGCTGGTCTCATTGCCATCAACTCTGGGATTGAGGCAGCCGCCGGCAGGGTTAGTGGCACCATTATTACAGGTACCTCGCAGATAGCGATAACCCGTAGTTCCCTCACCAGAGCCTCTTACCACCACGCTTTGCTGGCGCCGCCCCTTGCTGGCAGCGCCGCCCTCATTAGAAAAATTACCAAATTCGTCCAGGCCAAAGCCTAGCCAGCCACCAGCGAACCCCGGAATACCCGGTTTAAAACCATAGCCGAGCGGGCCACCAAAACTGCCGGGTTGTGGCGTGACAGTGGCATCAGACAGCACTACCGCCAGACCATCTGCACCACTACCACCATAAGCCCGGTAATCAAATTCAACAATAACCAGGTTATCTGCCGCTGGATAAAGCCGCTGATACGTCGCAGAGGTCGCCTGGTTTGCTACCGCCTGGGTCATTCGTAGCCGACCATTGACCACCTGCGGGGTAAAACTCCCGTTACTGCGGGCGGTAACCCAGGTATCACTTAAGGCCGCATCGCTAAAGGTGTCGGCCAGACACGCCAAGCATGTATCAGCTCGGTTGTTACCGTCGTAATTCAGACCATCACGTTGTGAAGTGTAAATTTGGTTTATTTCACTACCGTTGAGTTTATTCTGGTAGAACAAGACTTCGTCCATACGGCCGGTAAATGTATCGGAAAAACTATTGGCAGCCTGCCACCATACGCCGAGTGCCATCCGGCTTACTTCCATATTGCCACTTTGTGCGGTAGTACATCCCACCAGAGCCGCATTCAAATAAAGACATATTTCCTCGCCGCTGCGGGTAAACACCACGTGCTGCCAGGTGTTTACCGCTACGGTTGGTGGACTAGCAGTAAAGCTATGATAAACCCCCTTTATAGCAGTACGTATAGTATTCTCCGGGCTAAGATAGAGCTCAAATTCGTTGTTTCTGACGTTATTAGACGCTGAAATAAGTTCCCGAAATCCAGATGCGCTTTCCGGATAGATCCATAACGACAGTGAAAAGTTGTTCTGGGCATTCAGCAGGGCAGCTGGCAGCTCGGCCCGGCTATTAGTATTACCATTGAATCGCACAGCCTGATTAACTACCCCAACTGCGCGGGTTAAGTTTAAGCCAGCAGCAGGATAATTACCGGTTAACTCTGTCAGGACACTATTGCTCTCATCAAAACATTGATCCAGGGGATAATGCGCCATTAGAACAGCAGGGGGTACAACCGCATCACATACTACGCCACCTCGTAACTGAGAAATGGCGCTGGACCGGTAGTTTACTGAACCACCGAAATTGGAGACTGCACCTTTAGCCGCCACTGCGCCATTAACCAGCGCGTTGTTGTTAAGCTGAACCGCGCCACCGACCAACACAAAACCATTAATAATTGCGTTATTGTTGATAGTAAGATTGCCACTTACCACTAAAATAAAATTTTCTGGCGGGCCGCCGGAATTAAGTACGCTGTTATTACCAATGGTCAGGTTGCCATTAACGAATACGCGGCTGGTTGCGCCCGAAGTTGTCCGGATCGTATTATTGTTAATAACGTAATTGTCACTGGTATCGTAATAGTAGTCAATTGCTGCCAGCGGTTCAGGGAAACTAGGATTAGGGGTCGCCGGAAAAGGAATGCTAGTCGGTACCGCGCTGTTACTGCGAATGGCAGATGTCCATATATCGCTGCAATTAATTGCCTGAGCCTGCATGCTTATCAGTAATAAAATACTAAAAAATATCCGCCTCATTGCCTTACCTCCAGCACTATACTGCGACTGGTAATAAATTCATTAGCATTACAACTGGCGCTGCTTTGCAATTGATAAAGCTGGCTAAGCTGCTCGCTGGCAACCGCCTGAGCGCTGCACTGCACCTGCGCCTGACAGCCGGTTAAACCGGCAGTACTGAAATTAAATGTCCAGTTTGTGCAGTTGCTGGCGCCGGTACGGGGGAAAAGCTCCGTCAATGCCAGCTCCATGCCACTTTGCGCAGCAAATAAGGCGCGGGTGCCTTGCACTTCATACACGACGCTGTCGCTGCTACTTAACAAAATACGTGACAACGCCAGCACGATGGCCAGCATCACCACAATAATAAACACCGCGACAACTAAAGCACTGCCTCGTTGCGATGTTTTGCTAAGCGCCTGTTTAAGGAACATTGGGAATATGTACCTCGTAATTAAAAAACATGTCGCTGGCCTGGCTCTGGCCAAACTGCAGTAATAAGTTCACCACGCTGTTGCGGGTCAGTACGGCATTATTAATGGCAAAGCGCACCTGCTGTACATCGCTGGCCATTAACTCAGCATTACCCAAAGGTGGCAAAGGTTGCGCGGCACTGTAACTGTAATTGCTGTAGCGGCGAATACTGCCATCAACCGCATTAAAGCAGTAACTTACCGGGCTTGCTGACAGTAAATAAAAGCGCCGCTCAGGTGAGCCCAGCACAAAGCTATGGCTGCTGGCAAGTTGTACCGTGCGGGTGGCACTATTGCCATCCATATCGTCAGTTTCAGTGCCGCTAAACGGTATTGTGCTACCCGTGTTGCCATAAATATCGCCTGGTTGGCGTGGATAAATACTCAAGGGCAAACCGGGCACGGCGCCAAGATAACTACTTTGCCAGTTCAGCACAGCAAGCCTTAACTCTGTACCTGCCTGCGGGGCAACCGGCGCCTGTAAATAGATACCACTGCTGACAATGGGTGCAAATTCGATACAGCGCAACAATGCCGCATCGGCGGTACGAATACTGTTAGGCGCGGCATTACGCAGCTCGCGCTGCAGCCGCTCGGCAACGAAACGACTTTGGTTCAGTACCTGTTCCCGCTCAGTGGCATCGCTGTACATGCTGGCGCCAAGTCCAATATAACTGCTTACCCCCAGTGCCAGCACCGACAACAGCACAATAACAATGGTTAGCTCTATCAGGGTAAAGCCGTGCCGGAGTGTTATAAATATTGTCGGTTTTCTGTGCTGCATTACCAGTTACCTTTATAGCTACTGAACTGCAGTGCACTGCCTGTTGGAGTAATCACTGTAACGGTTATCACTTTGACCTGATCTGCCGCCAGACCAATACCGGTAACATCAGCGGCAGTCGCATAACGAACACTGACCGTCAGCTGATAATTTCGATAAACGTCGGCCAGATCTTCAGCCAGAATATTGGTTAACAGCGACCCGTTAGCGGTAAAATTGTTAAAGTCATCCACATCGTTAAACCGCAGCCGGTTATCGGGCGCCGTTTCTCCCGGATCTGCCGGCCAACTGCCATCGCCGTTTTGCAAAGTGCAAGCCGGCGCGCCGGTTTCACCGCAGCGCAGCAAACTGCCACTGCGGGGGCTTTGCTGATCAAAGGAGCGCGCCATAATGTCATTTAGCATACTCTGGCCAAGCTCAGTGGCCCGCACCTGATGCCAGGGATCGGTGCTCTTCACATACAAAGGACCCAGCACCGCCGTGACCAGGCTAAGCGCAATGGCCAGCACAACAATGCCGATAATCAGCTCAATAAGGCTCAGGCCCTGCTGGCGGCGACCTAATGCAAATTGGCCTAACATAGATGAATGTACCCTTCGTACTCAATGCAAATAGCCAGGTTGACACTGCCCAGTACTCTAACCCGGCAGCCACTGTTACAGCGACGCAAGCCAGACTCGGTTATCGGCTGGCCCAGATTATTAAAATATAAATCGTTATTAAAGGCGCCAGGCGACAGGCGAATGCTGCTACGGTCACGCTCGCTGATGCACATGGCAGTAGCGGTGTTATCACAGCCATTAATACCGGCGGGGTTAACACTAAAGCTGTTGACCCTAAAACCAGCCGGGGGACAGTTGGTGCACTGCATCGCCTGCATTTGCTGGCGCTGCAGTAAACTATATGCCTGGTCGCGGTATAAATATTCGTTGGTACCACTGCCAGAAAAAAAGCGTGGTAGCAGGGACACCGCTAACACGCCTATGATTACCAGCACCACGATAAGCTCTATTAAGGTAAAGCCGCGGTAGTGCTGGGTTTTGTTCATTACAACTTACTGCTGTTAACAGCCGTCATTTACAATAGTAATAACCGGCTTAATGCCAGGGCCTGATGCCTGCGTGTATAACACGTGACAATTTTCGTTTGCTGTATCATCAGCATTTATACCCGCCGCATCGGTGGCAATTCGAATTGCACCGGCTGCTGGTGTACCGAACACAAAGTCTGATAATTCAGCTGCGGCAGTTAAATCAGTACTGGTAGCGGCCGGATAACCATAAACGATATTTATGGCAGGATCCGTTAGTGTTTCGGTAGCTGCATTTTGTTCACCGGCGATGATTGCCTTGCCATAAATCAACGAGCTGGCAGACTCTAGCGAACCTTTAACACCCTGTAATACCGAATTACGGGCATCACCACCAAAATCTAAAAATTTCGGTGCAGCGGTTACTGCCAGAATACCCAGAATGACAATAACAATAATTAATTCAATTAATGTAAAACCTGCCTGATTACGTTTCATAAATACTACCTTTTGCTAAATTAAAACTTAGATGTTTTTGTTTAAAAATAAGCCAACCTGACCTGTCGCCGCATTGTACGAAAAGCCATTATTACCGACGGTATCGGCAGGAGCAGTCGAAAGTCCAGCCGTTTGGTGGTAAAAACAGATATTGGCGTCAGCCCGGACAAACAACTGGTTAGCGGCAACAAAAGTGGTGGCCACTCTAAGTTGCTGCTGAAATAAGTTGTTAATCAGGTACAGACAATCATCTGCAGTAACACTGGTAACCCGGGTATTAGTCGCCGGATCGCCAGACGGGTAGCCAATATCGCCATCAACGCCAATTTGCACCATGTCATAGTTGACGACCGTTCGCTCTGCCGTGCCACCGTTGCCGTCTGGCCGGCCCGACACTTCCCACTGCGCCCGCACCAGGCCTACTGCCGAGGCATAACCACCGGCAATACCTTCCACTGCCACATCTTCTGCTTCAGCAGTAACATTTAAAAACCGCGGCAGCGCGGTTGCAGCCAGCAAGCCGAGGATGATGATTACGATCACTAATTCTATTAATGTAAAACCGCTTTGCTGTTTCATATTGGGTTGTTTCATATTGGTTGCTCCCAGGCACTTGTCATATTGAGTATATCGTTAATTATTGTTATGAGCTTAATTTGTATCAAGTATTAACCGCCTTTGTAAGCGTTTAGCATATCCCACATTGGCGTAAAAATCCCCAATGCCAGTAACAATACCATGGCGGCGACAATCACAATCAGGATCGGCTCTATTTTGGCCGTCAGGCTTTTTAAGTCAAACGCCACTTCACGTTCATAAAAGCCGGCTACTTCCGTTAGCATTTCATCCATCTGACCCGTTTCTTCGCCAACCGAGACCATTTGTAACACCAGCTCCGTAAACATATTACTTTGCTGTGCCACCCGCAACAGACTTTCGCCCCGTTCAATACTGCGCCGCATTTCCCGGATCTTCTCTCCAAGATAGTCGTTATCGACCGCTTCGGCAACTAAGCTAAGCGCGGTAGTAATTGGCACCCCGGCTTTAAGCATCATTGAAAAGCTGCGGGCAAAGCGCCCAAGCGTAGCGCGGTTAATAATGCTGCCAATAATTGGCACCCGTAATTTCCAGCGCCCCCACCGGTATTTACCAGCCGGCGTTTGCAAATAAAAACTGATACCAATAATGGATGCTACCAACAATACCAGCAACAAGGGCCAGAAGGTAATAAAAAACGAAGAGCTGGCAAGTAATAGCTGAGTAGACCAGGGCAGCTCGGCATTAAAGCGGGCAAACATATTGGCAAATTGCGGAATAACAAAAATATTCAGAATAACCATGGCCACCACCAGGGCAAATAATACAAAAATCGGATAACGGGTGGCCTGTTTAATTTGCTTTCGGGTTTCCAGCTCTTGCTCAAAATAAAAGGTTAACTGCAAAAACGCGTCGTCAAGCCGGCCGGTGTTCTCACCCACATGCACCAGACTGACAATTAAACGACTGAATACTTTAGGGTGGCTTGCCATAGCAACCGATAAACTGCGGCCATTTTCCAGCTCGCGGGCCAGATCGTTCATTACCTGGCGCAGTCGCGGCGAACCGGTACTTTCAGCCAGACTTTTAATCGACCGGATAATGGGGATACCGGCTTTCATCAACGAATACATCTGGCGGGAAAATATAATCAGCTCCGTCAGGCTGACTTTGGCCTGCCACAGCTGGAATGGGGCGGCTTTGTCAGCAACGACAATGGCTTCGATACTTAGTGGAATGTAACGACGCTGCTTCAGCATGTCCGCCGCCGCCGCCTGACTACCGGCCTCCAGCTGACCGGTAACGGCATTACCACTGGCATCCCGCGCTTTGTACTGAAAGCTGGCCATATCTTAGTTGTCCTCTGCCGCGTCAGGTGCCGGCATGTCCGGCGTTAACGGCTCGGTTTCCAGATATTCTGATACCCTGATAACCTCTTCTAACGTGGTAATGCCCTGCTGGGCATAATCAAGCGCCATATTTCCTAAGCTGACAAAATCGGGGCTGTGGTAGGCCAGATCACTGAAGCCTTCAATGTCCGAGCGGCGTAACGCGTCTGCCAACGGTTTATTAATAACCAATAGCTCAAACACGCCCAGCCGGCCTTTATAGCCGGTATGATGACACGACTGACAGCCCTGGCCCTGCCAGTAACTGGCTTGGTCATTGGCTTTATGGTGTCGTAACCAGGTTAATTCCAGCTCGTCAGGCTGATGCGGCTTTTTACAATAGTCACATAACCGCCTGATAAGCCGCTGGGCAATAATAGCCCTTAGGGCACTGGCTACCAGATAAGGCGCCGCCCCCATATCAATTAAGCGCAGGGTGCTGGATACCGCATCATTGGTGTGCAGGGTAGATAATACCAGGTGCCCGGTAAGCGCGCCGCGCAGACCCATTTCGGCGGTTTCCTGATCGCGCATCTCGCCCACCATGATGATGTCGGGGTCCTGACGCAAGGTAGTACGCAGTACATTGCTGAAGGTCAGGCCTATTTTATGATTAACCTGCACCTGATTAATCCGCGATAAGCGATATTCTACGGGATCTTCCACCGTGATAATTTTACTGCCTGCCTGATTAAGCTCACTAAGCAGGCCATATAAGGTGGTGGTTTTACCCGAACCGGTGGGCCCGGTAACAAGGATCATGCCATGCGGGCTTTGCACTATACGTCGCAATCTGGCCAACATCGGGCCCGGGATCCCGGTATCTTCCATCTTTAACAGCCCGGCTGACTGGTCCAGCAAACGCATCACCACCGACTCACCGTATTGCACCGGCATGGTAGACATCCGGATATCAATTTTATGTTGCTTAACGGTAATTTGAAAACGGCCATCCTGCGGCAGCCGTTTTTCAGAAATATCCAGGCTGGCCATCAGTTTTAACCGCAGTACCAGCGCGGCAGCAATACTCACTTCATTTAAAGTGCTTTCCTGTAAAATTCCGTCTACCCGCTGGCGGATGCGCAGCACCTTTTCATCGGGTTCAATATGAATATCCGAGGCTTTAACCTGCACGGCATCTTCAAAGATTGAACGTAACAACTTGGCTATCGTGTTGTCGGTTTCTTCCCGGTTTTCTTCAGCAAGCAATGCATCATCGGTATCACCGCTATGCTCTTGTTTTAACTGCGTCGCAAAGGTTTCAATATCTTTGGTACGCCGATACAGCGAGTCAAACGCTTCCAGCAATTGGCTTTCGCGCACCACGGCAATTTTAATTTCACGAGGGGCAAGCAGTGGCGCTATCTGATCCAGCACAGCCAGGTCAGCCGGATCGTTCATGCCCAGCAAAACGGAATCGCCCATGTCTTCAATTACCAGCGCTCTGAAGCGTCTGGCATGTACTTCAGCAAGTAACTGGGCGGCTTTAGGATCAATTTTTCTCTGGGCAATGTCCAGAAATGGCACCTGCAGCTGCTGGGCTAAAAATTGCAGTAACTGTTGCTCAGAGAGAAACTGCATTTCTATCAGGGTGGCGCCGAGCTTACGGCCACTGCTTTTCTGACGCGCCAGGGCTTGCTCCAGCTGGCTCTCAGTTATAATATTTTCGTGCACCAGCAAATCGCCTAGGCGCATTTTAAGCTTGGGTTTTTGCATACTAAGGTTCTGTTGCCTTAAGCCGTTGTTGAATAAAGTTATGGCTGCTCACCGATAACGCCTGACGATATTGCCAGGCATGCTGATAATACTGGTGGGCCTGCGCTGACTGACCAAGTTGTTCGCTGGCTAGAGCAGCGCCAAGACTCCAGCGTCCCTGATCTGGCTGCAATTGCTGCAACCGCTGATACCAGCCAAGCGCCGCAGCATGTTGCTGCAGTTGCTGTAATACCGTGGCTTTCATACCAAAATATTCCGGCTCAGCAGCCAACTCAAACTGATCGGGTAAAAACGCTAATGCTTGCTGCCACTGGCCCTGACGGACCGCCAACTGGGCTAACTGCATATTAATTTCTGCGCTTAACACCCCTTTTTGGCGCGCTTGCAACAGCACCTGACTGGCGGTAATAATTTGCTGTTGCTTTAACCATAGCCTGGCCAGGTTCAGATAACCGTTAGCCTCGGCAGGTTGCTGCGACACGATCTGTTGCCAGATAGTAATGGCGCCACTGGTGTCTCCTGCCGCTTCACTGGCATTTGCCCGATGTTGCATATTTTGCTGCTGCTGTGCAGCGCTTAGCTGCTGTTTATTTATCATGGTCTGCGGCTGAGCTGCAGCGGCCGGCTCAGCAGCTGCCCCAGTCTTTACCAGCGACGTATTAACACGCACTGGCTGCGCCAGAACCGGTGTCAGTTCGCGTTGCATGGTCAGCACTTCCGCCTGACGCTCGCCAACGAGTGTGGCTGCTACTACTACCGCAGCATCGGCCACATCTAACGGTTTAGCTTTTTTTTCTGCGGTAACTGCTGTCACTGGCTCTGTTTTAATTTGCTCTGCCGTCAGCACTGCCATATTGCCGGCAAGCCCGGCTTCGTCCATTTCGGTTGGCTGGCTGATGTTGGCTAAAGGTTGCAATTGATCGCCACTGGCACCTTGATCAATCGTTGCCGTTTGTTGCACCTGAGCACCGCTGCTTTGCTGATGTGGGCGAGAAAATGAAAATAAAAGTACGCCAATCAACATTAACCCTGCCAGCAAAGCAAATCCAAAGTAATACCTGGTGCGTCCACTGCCCTGCCTCGGAGCCTGCTTCTGTTCGCTGACAGCAAGATCGGGCTGCTGGCGTTGCTCAAGGTCCTGCAGCATTTTATTAATGACACTCATCGCCACATCCAGCCAACACAGGCTGCGCTAAATACCGCAGCACCACTTAACAACCACACATAATGGCGTTTGCTGCGCCGGGTGTCTTCAGTGTCCTCAGCGGCAAAGCGGATATGCCTGGCGGTGACCCTGCTTTTACCCTCGCCGTACGCCAACATCAGCCCTTTATGCGCCAGTAAATTAACCAGTCGGGGAATGCCACGACTGTAACGGCCGATAGCAAGTAAAGCGAATGAATTGAATAAGGCGGGCGTAGCGCCTGCTACCTGCAGCCTGTGCCTTACATAGAAACGGATTTGTGCTGGTGACATTACCGGCAACACGTAAGAGAATGAAATGCGTTGACGCAATTGCCGGAACTGCTGACTTGCCAAACGCTGATCCAGCTCAGGCTGGCCAAATAGTACCACTTGTAATAACTTTCGCTGCTCGGTCTCCAGGTTGGTAAGTAGCCGCAATGACTCGAGGGTATCGTCGGGCAAGCCCTGCGCTTCATCAATCACCAGGATAATTTTCTTACCACTTTGCGCCAGCAGAATAAGCTGCCGTTGCAGTAATTGCAAAAGCTGGCTGGCATCGATATTGGCTGAATATTTTAGTCCCAGCTCTGCAGCCAGTGCCCAGCGAAGCTCTAATGGACTTACACTGGGATCAGGCAAATACGCCAGTTGCCAGTCAGCCTGCGCCTGCTTCAGTAGCAGGCGACATAACAACGTTTTCCCGGTGCCGACTTCACCGGTTACTTTAATAAAGCCCTCACCGGCAGCTAACGCCGTATTCAGCACCGCCAGAGCCGCCTCATGTTGCGGTAAGCCAACATAGAAACGGGTATCGGGAGTAAGTGAAAACGGCGTTAATGCCAGATTAAAGTGGGCAGCATACATAAGCTTATTGCTCAGGATACCAGTCAGTGATTAATTCCGCTGACTGCTGTAACTGCTGGTGCCAGACGCCATTGCCCACGACGGTAGGCTTTAGCAGGATCACCAGTTCTTTTTTTCGTTCGACTTTATTTTTGCTTGTAAATAACTGGCCCAATATAGGTATTGCTCCCAATACCGGTGTGCGTGATTCACTGTCACTGGTAACGGTTTGCATTAAGCCACCAATAACCACAATTTCACCACTTTGCGCTTTAATAATGGTATCAGACTCCCGGATATTGCTTTGCGCCAATGGCAATACAATTTGCTCATCGCTAAAGCGGATCGTTTTGCTCTGCTCAGAGGTCTCTGTGACTGACGGGTGAATATGCAAGATCACACTACCGTTCTGATCGATCTGCGGCGTCACATCCAGTGCAATACCGGAGAAAAAAGGTTGCAGAGAAATATTGGGCGACGTGGTCGTTGCCCCGGTGCCCGCAATAGTCGTATTGCTGGTAATGTCAGTGACGAAATATTCATCCTGACCCACTTTAATCACCGCTTTTTGATTATTCATCGCGGTAACCCGCGGACTGGATAGCACCTGAGCATTACCCTGCGTCTCCAGCAAATTAATGACGCCGTTAAAGTCAGCATTACTGAATGAAATAGCGCTGACCCCACCGACATTGCTGCTTATTGTATTGTTTGGGATAACCCCTGACGTGGTAAAGTTGAAACTGGTTGAGCCGATTGTGGCCAGCGCATTCTGCCAGTTAATACCCTGTTGATATTCATCACTTAATGTCACTTCAATAATTTTAGCTTCCAGCACAACCTGCCGCTGTAATTGCTGTTCGGACTGACCCAGAAACGCCTTAACTGCTGCGATTTCATCTGGCATGCCACGCACCGTT
Organism: Arsukibacterium sp. UBA3155; assembly: GCA_002364615.1. Lineage (GTDB taxonomy): Bacteria > Pseudomonadota > Gammaproteobacteria > Enterobacterales > Alteromonadaceae > Alishewanella. The sequence goes on from DEYP01000010.1 coordinate 52,828, forward strand.
ACTAAGCCGGCTTGTGGGCTGACGACCACCATTCTTTGCTCACCTTCACCTAATACGCCCTGTACCGCTTCTTTTAAATCACTCCAGAAATCAGTACGGCTTTCACTTTGAATGGTACTGCCATTAAACTGTTGCTGGCTGTTCTGCATCTGGCCATTATTATTGCCAAACGGACTATTTTGCTGGTTGTTATTCGCTAACCCCTGATTACCAGCACTATTATTGTTATTATTTTGATTGTTGTCCTGCGACACACCACCGGAATTAACAGAAATAGATGAAAAGCCGTTGCGTTGTAACATCAGATAGTTAACCGCGATAGTTTCGGTTCGCAAGCCCGCAGGATAAACCTGATAGACCATGCCCTGGCGTCGGATATCAAAACCATACAGCGACTGGACAATAGCCAGTGTCTCAGCTAGCGTTACCTGCTTCAGTTGCAGGCTGATGGTGCCCTGAACACTGGGGTGAACCACCAGACTGTAGGGCGTATCGTGCACAATCGAATGAAAAAAATCGTTAAGTGCAACGTCTGAAGCCGAAATGTTGAATCTCGGTTCAGTGCTGGCAACCACAGGCGCAGGCCTGGCCAGCAAATCCTGAGTGACCGCTGCCGGCACAGCTAACACAGGTTTAGCCGCAGGGACGTCGCTCTGCAATGCTTTTTTCGCTTCCGTGGGGCCAGCATTGGGCTGTAAAGCCTGACACGCACTCAGCAACAGCAGACTGCTGACAAAACACACATTTAAACGGGTATTATTCTTCATATTTTTTTATCGTTTTATTATGTAACTGCAAAATGAGTTTTTCCTCTCCCCGGCTCAGCACAACCGAAGTAGCTCTGATATTTGTGAGGGTATAACCTTGATATTGCTCACCAAGTTGCAGTAACTGACCATTAATAGTGGCACTAGTCCGCTGGTTACTGTTTTGAATGATTTGCAACTTTAACGCACTGACCGGGCTGACAGCATTGCCACTGCCCCCTCCCTTGGTAGGGTCAACATAACCTGTGGCCGGCCGCGTGGGGTCGGCCTGACTGCTAAACGTTAGCAACAACACAGCGCTATAGCTGAATAAAGTTTTCATTCTCGCTCACTGTAATAAATTCAATGCTAATATCAGCCATCGGATACTCCGTTACCTGGTAATCCAGTTGCTGCCACTGCACCAGCCAGGGTAACTGCTCTAACTCGGTTAGCAGTTGCTGCACACTAGCGTAACGACCGCGGACCATCAGCGTAGTTCTGTGCTGATACAACAAGGGCGCTTCTTCCGCTAACTGGCCTGCCAGCACAACAGGCACCGCTGCAGAAGTTGACAGGGCTTGTAATTTTACCTGCTGACTTTTCGACAGAATTTCCCGCAGTAGTGCCAGCATCTGATCGGCACCAATAAATAAACTGCTTTGATTTTGTCTTTGGACTGCCAACTCTGCCTGTTGCCTGGTGAGGCTGGCAATGTCATCCCGAAAGGGTTGTTCGATATCAATGGCCAGTTGCAACTGCAAAAGCTCAAGTTGTTGCTGAACTTGTTGTTGCTGTAAGCGCAGTTTTTGCTGTTGCCCGGTCAATTGCTTTTGTTGCTGCCAGGCAGGCTCCAGCAGATAGATGAGGAGTAGCCAGAAAATTAAGATTAGTGAGCCAAAAAAGACCAGCCGCTTTTCACGCAGCTGTAACGCATGATATTTCTGGTTTAATTGCTGCCAGTTAGTCATGTTCAGTCTCCCTGCTCAGCAATAAGATGGAACTGTACTGCCTGCTGCTCTGGCAATTCTGTTAACCGCAGCTGGTTAAAGCGCTGGCCTTGAAAATAGTCGAAGTGGCGCAGACTTTCCAGCCAGCCAGGCACTTCAGCTGGTACTATCGTCAGACCTTTTAACTCGCTGGTGCGAGGGCGCAGTTTAAAATGGGTTAACCACACGCTGTTAATATCGGTTTCAAGTAACTGTTGCAACACCGTACTGTATGCATAGTCCGCCCGTATTTGCTGTGCGGATAAATAGTGTTGCAAAGCGATTTGCTGTTCAACCCGACGCTTTAGCAAGTCACGTTCGTTAATAAGCGCTGACGATGGCTTGCGCTGCAGCAGAGCTTGCTGCAATAGCTCAAGCTGTTGCTGCTGGCGCGTCAACTGCTGTTCCGCATGGGCATTCAGTTGCAACTGTTTTTGTTGCTGCCATTGTAACCCCCCCCATGCCAGCAAACTTATAGCCAGTACCAGCAGCAACAACACAAATAATGACGACAGTGTCATCGTTTGCTTCTGCGGTTGCAAAGCTACCTGATAAAGATTAATCCGCTGTTTCATGCTGTCGGCTCCCAACTGGAGCTGACGGTAGCGGCAATAGCTGGCCAGAATTCATTCAAATTAATGGCCGCAGCCCAGTGCAATTCGGGTTTAAGTTGCAATGCCTGAACCTGGTTAAAGCCAGCCTGATGAAATAATGGTACTAAATCCGTTCGTTCTGCGCCGCTACATAACAATTGAATACTGCGCACCGGCGGCAATTTAAGCTGGCTTTCGATATAGTCCATAGAGCGTTGAATTTCCAACAGTAAATTATCAAACACCCCCTGCTGTAGGTCAGTTTTATTGTATTGATGCAGGCGATTAAAACCACGGATCCGCCTGGAGAATTGTAATTGGCCTTGCCGGATTACCTGCAGCAATACGTCTTGTCCGGGTTGATGCATTAACACGAGCGCGGCATGATCAGCATAATGGGTTAATTCATGAATTAACCACTCTTCAATTAAGATTTGCTGCAAGCTCAGTTTTGCATCAGTAACAATTGCGATCAGCTCCTGCAACTGGCTTTTGGCACTTACCACCACATTAATTTTAGCAGGTTGTCCCGGCGCGCCGGGCAAGTCGATATAGTCAAGTACCAGCTCTTCCAGAGCAATATCAGTAAGATCTTTGATTTGCCAGGGCAAAGCGGTTAGCAACTCCGGCTCGTCCAGTGCCGGCTTCTCGAGCTGAACAATCTGGTACATCGCCGGAGAAATAATCAAAGATAACGCCATCATTTTATTAACATGACCAAGCGCTTCTTTCATTGCAGGCTGCCAATCGCCATGGTTTACCGGATAAACAGAGACGGCTGCCTCTTTGTCACGCGCGGGCTGAAGTAAAAGCTGAATTTCATGATCACGAATATGCAGCACAGCAATACCTGCTGAGCTTTTGTGGCCAAATCTGATGTGCTGCAATACTTTGGCTAACATCTTAATGCTATTTAACCCTGATATCGGTTTATAATACTGGCACTTTCACTTTAAAGTTACCAACCCGCTTTATGTTATTGTCACCCATGGATATCGCAGCTCCTTCTGCCAGTTGGCACCAGATTGTTGAACCGCGGCTTTCTGAAGCCCGTGTTGAGCTTTGGTTATATTGTCAGACGATGGCTGAGCCAATGTTATCTGGTAACAAATGGATGAAATTACAATATCATATAAAGTTGATTCAGCAACAGCAATATCGCGGCTTAGTGACTTTCGGAGGGCCTTTCTCAAATCATCTTGCGGCCTGTGCTGCTGTTGCAAAACTCAATAAGATTAATGCCATCGCCTATGTCCGGACAGACAATATTGATCTGAATAATCCTACCTTAGCCTATTGTCAGGGACAGGGAATGCAGCTGATTGCAATCGATCGCCAGACCTATCGACAACGGCAGCAACAGACTTTTCTCGGGCTGATAACGAAACGCCATCCCGATCATTTGCTGGTACCAGAAGGTGGAAGTTCTGTGTTAGGTGCGCAAGGTATCGCCGATTTAAATCTTACCGATACACCGGCAGGTCGGGCTGATGTGATTGCTACCGCATCAGCCAGTGGCGGAACAGTAGCCGGTTTGATTATGGCAGCCAGTCGGGCAAGCCCGGCAGCTAATGCGGTTAAAGAGGTGATAGGACTGGCGGTAGTGAATGACGACGCTTTAACAGAAAAGATTACAGTGCTGTTGAAAACAGCAGACGTTAAGTCTTTTCCCTGGCGCATTATTACCACAGCAGCAGAGCATCGTTATGCTAAATGTCCGCAGCAACACATAGATTTTTGTTGTCAATTTACTAAACAACACGGTATTGCAGTTGAACCGGTGTATACCGGCAGGGCACTATATAAGCTTTATCAAATGATTGGTGCGGGGGAATTTGCACCTGGCAGCCGGATTAGTTTTTTTCATACCGGCGGCTTGCAAGGTGTGGCGGGCTTACGCTATCGCGACTTAATCAATCCGCAGCAGTACCGGTTACTATCTTCGACAAAGGCTGGCTAAAATAGAAACCCTGCCCCCCTGCAACGCCCAATTTTTGCAGTGTCTGCCACTCGTTGGCCAACTCTACGCCAGTGCCGATAACCCGGATACCACGCTCTGCAAAATGGGATATTAAACCACGAACAAATAATTGTTGCTCCAGATGTTCATCAATATTGCGCACAACAGATGGATGTAATTTGGCAGACTCAATGGCTAAATCATCAGCGTAAGGTGGAATATCAATAGTTAATCCAACTTGATCAACCACCAGTGCAAACCCTAACTTTATAACCTTATCTAACACCGGCTTGAGTTTATCGTAATACCGGATGAGATGATGCTCAGTCAATTCTAATGCTAATTGCGAAGGGTCTAGCTGCCCGGACGCTACCAGCTGCTCCAGCCATTGTTGCCAATCCTTACTTAAAAGCGAATGAGCATTTATATTAACACTGCACCTGATAGCGCTCCGGCTTTCTAATAAACCAAGTTTAGCCGCACGAAGCAACACGTGCTGATCAATTTGTAGTGTTAAACCACAGCTATAAGCCATTGGCAGAAATATCGCCGCCGGTATGTTTTCACCCTCAGTGCTTTGCAACCTGACCAACACTTCCTGTTGCAACAGTTCCTGATCCTGCCAGGAAAACACGGGTTGAAAACTTAAACTGAAGCGATGTTGAACTAGTGCTTTAGTTAATTCTGAACGCCACCAGACCGAACCTTTTGCCGCTGGCTTTTTTTCTGGCTCAAAACCAAACGCACTGTTATGACCATACAATTGTGCGGTTCTAAGGGCCATATCCGCTTCGGACAGCAATTGATAAGTCGTTTGATTACGCTGATACGCAACATATCCGATATGAACAAAATCCGAACTCAGATACGTGGCAAAACAATTTGCCCGTCCCATCGCTACGACCAGAGTGTCAGCCAGGTTAGCCATTTCTTTCTCTGCTATACCAGACAGTAATAGTACTAAATCATTTTCGGACAGGCGCGCCAGGATCCTGTCCTGATAAGGCTCACAGTAACTATTAATGACTTCAACGCAGGCTTTAAGGCATGCAAGCTGTTTAACCTGGCTAACACTATGACCGGGATGAGAAACCTCAATAATAAATAACCCACCGGCACCTTCTTCAGAAGCATCACTGAGAAAGTGTTGCAGTTTGCTTTCAAAAAAGATCCGGTTACCAATTGCAAGTTCATGATCAATCAAGCCTTGCACTCTTACCAGATGGCGTACTTCATGGTCTCGCCGAATGTAATTTAATAATCGGTCATTAATCTTTTCCAGCCGGAGTTCAGGCATTAAATCAACCCGTTGACTAAGCTCCAACCGCTCTTCCAACCGTTTTATAGCATGATCAACTTGCAATACTGTCGTCGCCAAAGAACGACGATGATATTGCACACCGTAGAACAAACCAGTCAGGAATAGGGCTAACAAACCATTAAATAACAATGCTAATTGCCATATGGCCAGGTTTGCAGGCAAAAAAATCGCGGAAATAACAAATAAACTATTCGCAAACAACAGACAGGAGGCCAGGATAATTAACCAGCTGGAATAGGTTTTTTGTTTAAATAAGCGGGCAAGTGACACGTACAACTCCTTTTGACTGTTGATACAGTGTTAACGTTATTTGCTGCTTTGTCCAGATATTAACCAGCTTTCCAGCGTGAAGATCAGTAAGCTAAACGCAAAAAAGCCCACTCGACTGAGTGGG
>DEYP01000006.1 GCA_002364615.1 Arsukibacterium sp. UBA3155
TGATATTCCACCTTGATAGGTATAAACCAGACTGGCACCCAGGGCAAGATCACGAACATTTAGTACGCACTTTAGCATAACTGATTGACCCCGATCTTCAGCTGTGATCAGATACTGGCTTTTACGCGGAGCCAGTTTATGAACATCGATATTTTTGCAGAGCACTTTTCAGAATTAGAAGACCCAAGGCAAGCCGCTAAGGTCGTTTACCCCTTGTTTGACGTAGTGTTTTTAACGCTTTGCGCAGTCATTGCTGGCTGTGAGGGCTGGGAAGATATTGAAGATTTCGGCGAAAACCGCTTTGACTGGCTGCAAGAACATAGCTTTTTTAAACTGGGTTTGCCGGTACACGACACCATCGCGCGGGTGATGTCACTGCTGGACAGCGAAGCCTTGCAGCGCTGCTTTGCCAGTTGGATGCAGGCTTGTACAGAGCTTACCGATGGTCAGGTGGTAGCAATCGACGGCAAAACGCTTCGCGGCTCCTACAACCGGGAAGACCGCTGCTCTTCTATTCATATGGTTAGCGCCTTTGCCAGCGCCAATGGTGTGGTAATGGGCCAGGTTAAAACGGACGAGAAGAGCAACGAAATTACGGCGATACCTCAGCTACTTAACTTGCTGGAGCTTAAAGGATGCCTGGTCAGTTTGGATGCAATGGGATGCCAGAAAGAGATAGCGCAGCAGATAGTAGATAAAGAAGCCGACTACCTGTTGACGGTTAAAGGCAACCAAGGACAGTTGCACGATGCAGTAAAACAAGCCTTTGCGGTGAAAGCGCATAAAGATAGTGCCGCGCAGTCACTGGAAAAGAACCCTGGGCGCTTGGAGTACCGAGAATTCCAGGTATGTGATGCCAGTGAATTACCGGAAAAACTCAAAGCTGCGTGGCCAGCGCTGACAACCCTTGGCATGGCAACGACTTACCGGGTGGAAAAGCACAAGCGTGCGGTGTTAGAGCAACGTTATTTTATCAGCTCAGCCGACCTTAACGCAGAAAGGCTGTCCCAGGCAGTACGCGAGCATTGGTGTATTGAAAACCAACTGCACTGGGTGCTGGATGTGAGCTTAAGTGAGGATGCGTGCCAGATATACCGTGGTAATGCAGCAGCCAATCTTGCCACGATGCGACACTTCGGCTTGAATATGTTACGCGCTGAGAAGCGGAAAATGAGTATCAGAAGAAAGCAGCGTCAGGCATTGATGAATGAGGCTTATCTTGATGCGGTGTTGGAAGCTGGCATGAGTGTGGTGATTAAATGACCACTCGTAATCTCACCCTGTGTTTACACGCCGTCGGTAATAGAGGTGCAAGCGGGCAGTCCATTAACCCTGAAGTTTAATAGAAAAGATGCGTCACCTTGTACAGAAACAGTATTAATACCAGCGCTAGAGATTAGTGCCAGCCTTAAATTAAACGACATTACCAGCGTGCCTGTGCCAGCTTTGGCCGTGGGAAAATATGAGTTTCACTGCCAAATGCAGATGTATCGTGGCGTGATAAATGTGGTCTAAGTTCATACCCCTGCATAAATAAGTTACAGCAGCTAATGTAACTAGCGTACTCACATACCAAGCTTTTTATTAGAGTAAGTTATGTGAGTGTTTTTATGTTATTGAAGATGGTGAATCACTTGCGGCAACTGCCTGACACCAAAAAGAAGCAGCGGGATATCGCGCTGGTGTTGACCGGCTTTTTTGGCGCCTTTCGTCGTAGCGAATTGGTGGCCATTCAAATCGGTGATCTCGTGTGGGAGCCTGAAGGGCTTCTCATTAAGTTGCCACGATCCAAGACCGATCAGCAAGCAACAGGTTTGGTACGGGCCTTGCCCTTCGGGGCACCAGGCTGCTGTCCTGCTACGGCCATGAGGAACTGGATAGAATCGGTTGAAATCAATGAAGGTCCGATTTTTCGCCCCATTAACCGCTGGGATAAGGTTCAACCCAAAGCGTTGAATTCCGGTGCCATTAATGAATTACTCAAGACGCTGGGTAATGCCTGTCAGTTCGATTTCGTATCGGACTTGAGCAGCCATAGCTTCCGGCGTGGTCTTTCCACATCGGCTGCAAGAGAGCGAGTCGATTTTGAACTGATTAAAAAGCAAGGCGGCTGGAAAAGCGATGCAACGGTTTGGGAATACATTGAGGAAGGACAGCAGTTCAACAACAATGCCTCGCTGGTCCTGATGGAAAAATTGGAGGCACTTGTTGGTAATGTCTGAAGAATATGGAGCGGCGAGCAAGGGAAAGGGCTGGAGAATATAACGTGGGGCAGAGTGCCCGGCTGACACCGAGCACTCTGCCCACAGATAAAGCCCTATTTCTCGAAGGTGGCTCGCATATAACCAAGTACGGCTTTCAGGTCGGCGTCGGTCAGACTGACATTGCCGCCCCGCGGTGGCATGGCCATGGGCGAGCCTGGACTCTGAAATCCATTGATCATGTTGCTCAGTAACTCTGCATCATTTTTGCTCAATGGGCCTTTCGACTTGGTGAAGTCCGGAATGCCAGGAAAGGCACCCTTGCCGTCGCCGCCATGGCATGCGATACAGGTGCTTTTGTAGACTGCCTCACCGGATAGACCGGAGTTGGCCAGATCCACCGATACAGACTTTACTGTTACCTTTACTGCTGGTGTGTTCGATGCCTGCAGGAACGCGAGAATATCACGTTCGTCCACCCCCCACAGTCCAGCACGGAGGCGCATGTGCATAACAGTGGTGTCCCAGTAAGCATCTGAAAACTCCTTAGGGTCGCGCATGTTGTGACAACGGGCGCAGTTATTGGCCCATTTCTGAGCACCCTTTGCTGCATCGCCTTTTGCTTCGGCCAGAGCCGGTGTGAGGACGGTTGCAGACAGTAACAAAGCCATACTACTTACACCGAAAAGCTTGCTAGTAATAAATTTGCTGATTTTCATATCAATTCTCCCCTAAAAACCGTAAGCCAGTTGCACTCGCACAGCGTTATCATCATCTGCGCCTGATGAGTCGTAGTCTTTTATCTCATAATTGAGCTTAACGACAACATGGGGGGCAAACAGGTAATTCAACCCCAGCGTGCGCTGAGAATAGTTTTCCGCAGAGTGAGGCGTCTGTAATTCACTGGTGCGAACGACGACTTCAAATGATGTCGAGGGGATTTTATAGGCTGCCTGCAGATACCAGGCTTTCCATTGACCTACCTCAACTTCGTCAAACTCCGCGGGGCCTGCATAATCTGCTGGAAGATCATCGCTGTGAAATTCGACTCCGGAACTACCTTCGCCAATCTCGGTTTTGAGGTATTCCCCTCTGAGCTCCAGGTTGTTCCAGCCATAGCGAAAATCAGCACCGATGACGTCATAATCAAATTCGCCTGTGGATTCAATATCGAGCTCAGGCCCATCGTGTCCACCAGCAAAAGCCTCCGTTACGGTGGCTTTACCTTTGGCAGCGGAAATCCCTATTTCCAAACCTGGAAACGGCAGTAGCCCAAGGCGGCCACCAAATGACTTCTTCCCGTCAGGGTCACTGGTACGGCCTTCGGTCTCCACCTCCTCGATGGCCAATTCGTAATCCCCTCCTTGTCCCTCTACTGCGGCGGCCAGGGTGGGCCCGTTACCAACATAAACAGCATAATTGGCGCGCATCTCGCCGAGTGGAAACCCGCCGCGCAATTGCAAGCCGGTCTCAGTTAGGGGCGCAGCTCCGCCATGCCCGAAGCCAGCGGGTGCCGAGACAGCTTTGTTGATCCAGCTAGGGTGCAAATTCTGCCGGAATTGACCTATGGGACTTAAAAATTTTCCCGCGCCAAGCGCTACATAGTCATTCAGGAACAGGTTGATAGAGGCATATTCCAACGCCAGCTCAGTGCCCCCATCAGCTGTGTTCGACAGCTCAAATTCTGTTTCGAACATTAGCCAGTCTTGGTAATTGTAGTGGATGATGGGGGCGACCAATACCTTGTTAAAAGCGGCGTTGCCTGAATCCGGATCGGCGTACTCGACCGCTCCATAACCTGCCATATGAAATGACGAATCTGTATTACGTTCCGCTGCCGTGTTTTCCAAGCGATCAACTTGATTTTGAAGATCGTCGACTTGCTGCCTGAGATTGTCGGTCTGATTGTCTGCGTAAACAGCGGCAGGAACTATTGCCGCTGTAACACTTAAAGCCAGAAGGCAGCATTTGAGTTTTGACTTCTTCATGTTCATGGTTTTCCCTTATCGTTGATTTACCCAACTTCTACACCGGTAGCTGTCAAGCTAGTTGTCGCCTAAGGTGTGTTTTATTAAGCTTCTTTGTCTATTATATGGGGTGATGATTACGGATGGATAGCTCCAACATGACATGACTGTAATGTTTAGGTGTTTTGATTGATTCAGATCAACCAAATAGCATTAACCTATTTGTGCATTTGGTGCTTTATTGGTTTATACCACAGAGCTCCGGCAGGGGCAGACAAGTCTGCCCCATTTAGTTTGGCAATATTATGCTTTCAGCGAGCGGGTGCGCCATAGGTAATACACGACGGGTAATACCAACAACGTTAAAATCACAGCACTCACCATTCCGCCCACCATAGGCGCCGCAATCCGGCTAACAACTTCCGCACCTGTTCCGGAACTGAACATAATGGGCAACAATCCAGCGATAGTGGAGACCGTAGTCATCATTACGGGTCTTACACGAAGTCCCGCGCCCTGTGTCACGGCTTCGAGCAAATCTTCTTTTAATGGTTGCACTCCACGCTCACGACAGGTATCTATCAATTGGTGATATGCTTGGTTAAGATAAGTTAACATGATGATACCTATCTCCACCGTAACCCCCGCCAGTGCAATAAAACCAACCGCAACCGCGACAGAAAAATTATAGCCAAGCAGGTACATCAGCCAGATTGAACCAATTACCGCCAGTGGTAGTGTTCCCAGAATAATGGCTATTTCAGTGAAGTTACGAAAATTCATGTATAACAGAATGATAATGATGGCAAGCGTCAAAGGAACCACATAGGTCAGTTTCTCTTTGGCGCGCAGCATGTATTCGTACTGACCGGACCAGGCCACCGAGTAACCGGCCGGTAAATCCAACTGCTGCTCGACCGTTGCCATGGCCGCTTGTACATAGCTGCCCACGTCCACCCCATCGATATCTACAAAGGTCCAGCCATTCAGCCTGGCGTTCTCGCTCTTGATCGCTGGCGGGCCGTCCTCCACATAGACATTGGCCACATCGGCGAGCGCAATGCGTTGGCCGCTGGGCGTAACGATGGGCAGCAGCGCCAGCTGTTCTGGCGAGTCTCGATAGTCCTGCGGGTAGCGCAGATTGATCGGATAACGCTCCAGCCCCTCAATGGTCTGCGCCACATTCATTCCCCCAATGGCCGTGGCTATTACCTGCTGCACATCAGCAATATTGAGGCCATAGCGCGCCGCCTGTGCACGCTGAATATCCACCTTGATGTAACGCCCACCGGCCACCCTTTCGGAATACACCGAGGCTGTGCCGGGTACATCCTTGAGGATCTGCTCTAGTCGCTGACCAATCTTCTGAATTTCTCGCAGATCCTCGCCCGCCACCTTGATGCCTACCGGCGTCTTGATACCGGTGGCCAGCATGTCGATGCGAGTCTTGATCGGCATCACCCAAGCGTTGGTTAGACCGGGGAATTTCACTAGCGCATCCAGCTCCTTCTTGAGCTTCTCCGTGGTCATGCCCTCGCGCCATTCCTCTTTGGGCTTGAGCTGAATAAAGGTCTCGATCATGGTCAGCGGAGCGGGATCCGTGGCTGTCTCGGCACGACCGATTTTGCCAAACACGGTTTTTACCTCAGGCACTGTCGCGATCAGCTTGTCGGTCTGCTGCAACAATTCCCTGGCTTTGCCTATCGAGATCCCCGGATAAGTGGTCGGCATGTACATGAGATCACCTTCATCCAGATCGGGGATGAATTCACTACCAATCTTGTTAACCGGCCAGATCCCAACGAGGAAAATCACAACCGCAATCGCAAGTGTGATTTTCGGAAAACGCAATACGGTTTTCAGCAGGGGCATGTACCCGGCAATCAGTAATCGATTAACAGGATTCTTGTTTTCCGCTACCACCTTGCCTCTGATGAAATATCCCATCAAAACCGGCACCACTGTGATAGCAAGCGCCGCACTGGCTGCCATGGCATAGGTTTTGGTAAAGGCCAACGGGCTGAACATCCGGCCCTCCTGGGCTTCCAGGGTGAATACTGGTACAAAGCTCACAGTGATAATAAGCAAACTGAAAAACAGCGCCGGACCGACTTCACTGGCTGACGCCGCCACGATTTTCCAACGGTTCTCTGGCGTCAAGGGCGTACGTTCCATATGCTTATGCATGTTTTCGATCATGACAATCGCGCCATCAATCATGGCGCCTATCGCAATCGCTATACCGCCTAATGACATGATATTGGCATTAAGGCCTTGCCAATACATCACGGTAAAAGCCGTGAGTATACCTAGCGGCAGACTGAAGACCGCCACCAGTGAGGACCTGACATGAAACAGGAAAATGACACAGATCAACGCCACAATAGCGAGTTCTTCGGCCAGACTTTTCCACAAACTGTCAATGGCGCGAGATATCAGCCCTGAACGATCATAAACGGTTACGATCTCCACGCCCTCGGGCAAACCCGCCTTGAGTTTTTCCAGCTTGGCCTTGACCCCATCAATGGTTTTCTGGGCGTTCTCACCGAAACGCATCACCACAATACCGCCCACCACTTCACCTTCGCCGTTCAACTCGGCGATGCCACGGCGCATTTGCGGCCCCAATTCGATATCCGCCACATCCTTGAGCAACAGCGGCGTACCGTTAACATCCAACCCTAACGGAATGTTGGCCAGATCATCGATACTCTGGATGTAACCGCTGGCGCGCACCATGTATTCGGCTTCGGCCATTTCCACCACCGAGGCGCCCACTTCCTGGTTGCCGCGCTGGATAGCCATCTGGATAAGAGACAGGGGAATACCGAAGGCGCGCAGTTTTTCCGGGTTTACCTTCACTTGATACTGCTTGACCATGCCACCGAGCGCCGAGACTTCGGAAACACCCGGCACGGTTTGCAGCTCGTATTTCAGGAACCAGTCCTGCAGGCTGCGCAGCTGACTGAGGTCATGCTTGCCGGTACGGTCCACCAGGGCGTAGAGATAGACCCAGCCAACTCCGGTAGCGTCCGGCCCCAGTTGCGGCCGGGCGCTGGGCGGTAATGTGGGCGCGACCTGAGACAGGTACTCCAGCACCCGGGAACGTGCCCAGTAGGCATCGGTATCCTCGTCGAAAATGACATACACAAAGGAATCGCCAAAAAAGGAATAACCGCGCACGGTAACCGCACCGGGTACCGACAACATGGCAGTAGTCAGTGGATACGTGACCTGGTCCTCCACCACCTGCGGTGCCTGCCCAGGAAAACTGGTCTTAATAATGACCTGTACATCGGACAGATCGGGAATGGCGTCCACCGGGGTGTTTTTCAGCGAATAGAGACCCATCCCCACCAGCATCAAAGTAGCCAGCAGCACGAAGAAACGGTTACCGATGGACCAACGGATTATCGATTCAATCATGATTGTGCTCCTTTTGATCGTGACCGCCGTGGTTCATGCCCTGGTGTTCGCTGTGCTCCGGCATCGACATATCACCGTGATCCATACCCTCGTGCTGACCGTGATCCATTCCTGCAGGCATGGCATCATTGCCTTGCTCATTGGGAATATGCACTTGGGTAATCTGGTATCCACCACTGTTGTTATTGGTGATCTGCACATGCAGGCGCATTCCCTGTTTGAGCGCATCCATGTCCACAGCCTCAGCGACGGTGAAATCCATGGTCATGGTGGGCCATTGCCAGTCCGGGATGGCCTCGTGCTCCAGGGTCACCATGCGGTGATCCGGCATCAGGCTGTCGATACGTGCGGCCACCCAGACTGAGCGGGAATCAGCGTCTGCCTTTACATCCATTGATTCGCCTTGCTGATCGCGCTTGGCCATGCGCTTGAAGTCCGACGTCTTGCTGGATTCCGAGTCGATCAGGAACTGAGCAGAGGTCACAATGCGTTCCCCTTCTTTGAGTCCCGACTGAATTTCCACCTGCCGCTCGCCCACGCGGCCGACCTCAACGGCCACCGATTTGAATTTGCCATCACCCAGCGCCAACACCACGCGCGCCTGGCTGCCGGTACGGATCAGCGCTTCCCGCGGGATTAACAGTGCTTCAGCCCCCGCCTGGGTCTCAATGACCATCTGCGCGAACATGCCCGGCTTGAGGAAGTCGTCCGGGTTGTCGAAATGCACCCGGATTTGCGCGGTACGTGTCTTGGCATTCAAAGACGGATAGACATAGTCCACCTGGCCCAACCAATCCCGACCGGGCAGGTAATCGAGCCGCATCCGCACCTGGTCGCCGGTCTTGACCAGGCTTGCCTGTCGTTCGAACACCTCACCGATCACCCAGATATGTTCTAGCTGGCCGATGCTCATCAGACTCAAGCCAGGCTTGACGAACATGCCCTCACGCACCGCGAGATTGTCCAGTACCCCGGACTGCGGCGCGGCAACGGTGATGGTCTGGCTGACCTTGCGGGTTTTACGCAGCCGGTCGATATCTGCCTGAGGTACTTGCAATGCCAATAACCGTTCCACGGCAGCGCCGATCAACACCGGATTGTCGCGTTTCAACGCCAACAACAATTCCTCCTGGGCGTTGACCAGGGTGGGTGAATAGAGGGTGTACAGGGGGTCGCCCTGTCTGACCGGATCCCCGGCGGCCTTGACATGGAGCTTCTCGATCCAGCCTTCCACGCGCGGGCTGATATGCACCAGCCGGTTCTCATCGTATTGCACGTAACCGACGGTTTTGACATCCAGATCCAGAGACCCGGACCCAACCGTGGCGGTGCGCACGCCGAGATTGTTGACGACCTCGGGCGATATCTTGACGGTGCCGGCTTCATCCTCTCCGGCGGATTTCTCGTACACAGGGATCAGATCCATGCCCATGGGCGATTTGCCAGGCTTGTCGCGCTTGTAGTTGGGATCCATGGGCGCCACCCAGTAAAGTGGCTTGCGTTCACCGCCGGTTGCTGTCATATCCCCCTCATCGGGGTTGCCGAGCAGCCAGACGCCGGATGCGCCGAGCAGCGCGCCGACGGCCGTGCCCAGCAAGGTTTTGGTGAATGTATTCATGTTGAACTCCTTTAAAACGGTTTCGCCGGCCGTGCATCGTCGAACGACGCCTCGGCGAGCAGGTAATTGATTTGGGCGATGGTCTTCTGCCGATCCACGGCAATGGCGAGCGCGTCGACCTTGGCATTCAATTCGGCAATGCGAGCACGCACGGCTTCGGCGAAGTCGCCGTCGTCGTTGTTGTAGGCGGTCAGCGAAGCTTCTGCCTGCTCAGCCATTTGCGGCAGCAGCTGATCGGCGTATAACGCCTGGCGTTCATCAAGACGCGCCAGTTGCACGCTCGCGGTTTCCAGTTCCGCCATCAGCCGACGACCAAGCAAGTGCTTTTCGGTTTTGATGGCCTCGGTTCGATTGACGGCGGCGCTGACTTCCTTGTCCTGCCGGTTACCGGTGAAAATGGGCAGGTCGAAGTTCACGCCAACGGAGAACAGATCGGCCCGGTCGCGCCCCATGGGATCGCTGTCGCGATAGCCGTATTGGGCGGTCAGGCCCCATTCGGGCTTGTATTTCTGTTTTGCCAGATCCACACCGGTTTGCGTTGCGTCGATACGCTGGTCCAGCGCTCGCAACGCGGGATGATGACGGATCCATTCGTAGCGCGTATGCTCGCTGGACTGCTTAATGGTCGGTACCGACAGTGGCCTGGAAAGAGACTGTGTCGGTAGTACCGGAGCCAGAGGGACAGTGGCAGGCGCACCGATCCATTCGGTCAGACGCTTTTGTGCGGCTTGCTGTTGCTGCCTGAGCATCGTCAGTCTGTCTTCGAGACGAGTCAGCTCCAACTGCGCACGGATCACGTCCTGCTGACGTGCCCTGCCCAGCGCCGAGGAGTAACCCGCTTTGGCGGCATCCACCAACTGCTCAAACAGTGCGCGATCCTGTTCGATCAGCCGGATACTCTCCTGAGCTTTGAAGGCCTCCAGCCACAACTGGCTGACCATAGCGCTTACCTTGGCCTTGCGATCCAACCTTAGCAGTGGATGTTGCTCGGCTAGTTGCTGCTTTTGATGCTGGGCGAGCGCAAGGCTATCGCCCCGTGGAAACATCTGGCTGACCCCTACCGACAACTGGGTCATGGCTTCCTGGTTCAAATCGAAAGTGTCCACGGGGAAATTGCCCGCCATCAAGCTCACTCGTGGGTCCGGTAAAGTCGCCGCGGCTATCGCTTCATCATTGAGAGCTTCCTGAGTGAACTGGCTTCCCGTAAGCCAGGGATCAGCATCTACGGCAAGTGCAACCGCCTGCTCCAACTTCAGTGGCTCAGGAAACGTCTGAGCATACCCAATAACATTGCTGACGCTTAGCGACAAAACGACAAAGAAAGTAACATTTGACAAGTTCATTAGTGCCTCCAAAACAATTTAACAAAAAGCAAACTAACCACTAACGAAGCGACATGCTCTCATTATTAGTGTTAGCAAAATACTTTGCAGTATGCCTTTCTCAAACGTATTAAAATCAAGTGATTTAGGTTATTGGCGGTCTTAATAGCGGAAAATAAGGTGATGGAGGAACTGCTTTATTATCAGCAAAATAAGTTGTGACCGACGTAAATTGCTGGGTGAGCATGCTTACTGGCGGCGGGGAAATTAGCGGAATACCACTAATCATGCAATTTGCATCAAGTTGGCAATCTGTACAACAACCTCGCTCAGACTGGTTGATTAAAAGGTTGTGAAGGATAGCCGAATGCTCTGATTCAGCTTGGTGTTGAGAGGTTGTAGTGGTGTGCACTATCTGCTCAGGAAACATAGTACACGAATCAAAGCCATTGGCTAACGCTTCCCTGGTAAGGAAAGTGATTAATATTAGCCAAAAAAACCATGAAGCTTTACGCAAAACGTTTCTCACTTATAATATGTTTGTACTAATATCAGCGTACCCAATTTCACAAAAGAATTGATATGCAAGCCTGTCCATTTTGTGTTGACGGCTTTATGTGGCGACTCAGGGCCCATCAATTATAACTTATAAATTATAGATGGCGTATCACCAAATTGATTTTGCCTACGCCGGCGTGATGTTTAAGATCACGCATCTTTAAATTTTAACGTTCAAGACATTATTTTTCGTTTAAATTGCTGTTTTAGCAGTAATGAATTACCAATTACTGATAATGAACTGGCGGTCATTGCCACGACCCCAATCATTGGGTGTAGTAAACCAATCGCAGCAATCGGGATAGCTGCAATGTTATAGGCACTGGCCCAAATCAAATTTTGCACAATCTTATTAAAGGTCGCTTTTGATAGATGCATTGCATCAACCACGCCAGTCAATTCGCCCCGCACCAGGGTTACGTCGGCTGCCTCTATAGCGACATCAGCCCCTGCACCAATAGCAATGCCGACGTTAGCTTGTTTTAGCGCCGGCGCATCATTAATGCCATCTCCGACCATGGCCACATAGTTGCCATATTTTTTTTGAAGTTCGCGCACCGCATCGACTTTGCCGGCGGGCAACACACCCGCCTGCACTTCATCGATGCCAACCTCATTAGCCACAGCGCGTGCCGCACGTTCATTATCGCCAGTGATCATCACCACATGCAGGCCCAGCTCATGCATGCCACGAATGGCAGCAACTGACTCCCTCTTAATGGTATCGGCCACGGCGACAACACCACAGGCTTTACCGTCAACCGCAACCAGCACAGCGGTGCGGCCACGCCCTTCCAGCTCATCTAACTCTTGATCCAGCGCTTGGAGGCCTATGACGCCCTCTTCATCGAGCAATTTGCGGTTTCCGATCAGTACAAAAGCACCCGCAACCATACCAGACACTCCTCGGGCGCCGGTAGAGCGAAATTCAGTAACCTCGCCAGGTTTTACATTGCGTTCGCGTGCACCCTCAACAATCGCCCGGGCAATTGGGTGTTCCGACGCATTTTCAACCGTAGCGGCCCATTGCAACAATTGTTGCTCGGTCACACCATCAGCGGTTGTCAATTCGGTCAGTTTGGGTTCACCACGGGTAATAGTGCCGGTTTTATCCAGTACTATCACTCTAATGTCTTTAAAGGTCTGAATCGCTTCACCGGATCGAATCAAAATGCCTCGTTCTGCGCCAATCCCTGAGCCAACCATTAACGCTGTCGGGGTAGCCAGGCCTAACGCACAAGGGCAAGCAATAACCAATACGGCAATGGCCGATAGTATCGCCAACACTGTCGTGCTTGCACTTGGGTCGACCCAGGGTAGAAAACCGGCCCCCCACTCCAGCATAGGCCGCAAGCTATCAGCAGCCAATAACCAAACAATCAGGCTGCCAAGCGAAATAAATAACACGATAGGAACAAAGCGGCCCGTCATGCGGTCTGCAAATTCCTGAATAGGCACCCTCGAGCCCTGAGCCTGCTCCACTAATTTAATAACCTGAGATAAGAACGTATCGCCGCCCACCTTGGTGACTTTTACCCGCAATCGACCTTCTTTATTAATAGTAGCACCGATGACATTATCGCCTGCTGCCTTATACACCGGCACTGATTCACCAGTGGCTATAGATTCGTCCAGATGGCTCTCTCCATCCAGTACTTCGCCGTCTGTTGGCACTTTATCACCAGGACGGATGAGCATCACATCGCCAGGTTTTAACTCCTTGACCGGTATCTCCAGCTCTGCGCCGTCTCGTTCTATACGGGCGATTTTAGCGCCCATAGTCAATAGCTTACGGATAGCCTGAGAGGCTCGGCCCTTCGCCTTGGCTTCCAGAAAACGTCCCAGCAAGTGAAAGGTCATGATGGTGGCAGCCATTTCGATAAAAGAAGTCATACTATAAAAAAAGCCGACCAGGCCAATCAGATAAGGCGGAATTGAGCCAAGTGAAATCAGCACGTCCATATTAAACGTGCGGTTGGTCAGTGAGCGCCAGGTAGAATTATGAGTTGCCGCACCGCCAAACAAAAATACCACAGGAAAAGCCAGCAGCGCGACAATAGCCAGGTATCCAGGAATGGGTTGCCAGAACATATGAGGCAACATCAGTAGCATAATCATGGCGGTAGGGAGCCCGGCTATCCAAAGTCGTTTGTGGGCTTGGGTTAAATACGCTGCGTCAATTTCAGCGTCGTGACCGGTGTCAGCATCATCGTCAGCGGACACTTGTGCCACATCGTAGCCTGCTTTTTCGACGGCAGCGCGGATATCATTCAGAGTTAATACCTTTGCGTTATAGCTGAGGTGCACGCGATGCGCTGCAATATTAGTGCTAATCTCACCAATACCTTTTAGCCGCTTCAAAGATGTTTTCACAATCCCGGCGCAGTGATCCGATCCCATGCCCGGCACCGTTAGCCGTGCCTGACTTCTTTTTTCCAGTGCTGCACTGCTCATGACGTTTCCTTCAGAGGTGACTAAAAATTAACCTAGCTAAAACTTCAAGATTAGCATTCCAAACCTAAACGAAAAGGTGGTTAGTTACAGATCGCTCATTCGGCCAGTCTGCCTGGACAGCCGCATGGCTTCATGCTCTTCCATTGCCAGTAACGAACCCAGCAATGCTTTCGCTTCAGGAATATCAGCCCTCGCTTCAATATCCCGGTAAAGCTCTATAACCTGTTGATGATAATCAAATACCTCGTTACAGATTTCATCAAAACCAAGGCTTGCATAGTGGCTATCACAAGTTCGGTGTGACTGTATGGGCTGATGGCAAAGATAGTCATAAATGTAAGTTTTCAGAACTTTAGGTGCAGCCTGCTGTTCGAATAATTTCAGCATATGCTCAATTTTTGCTTCATGCTCAGCCAGGTAGTCAAGCAATATTCTGGCCTGCTGTTGTTCATTCTTAGTAGCACAGTGAGCAAGACACAATGCCAAGTGTTGATGCAGCTGACGGGTCCATTCTATCAGGTCTGAAAAGGTTTTAATTTCCATGTCGTGCGCCTCACAATTACTGCTCAAGCTTAAAGTTAATAAATCATTGCTGCGGTTTAGAATGTTGAGAACACTGTTTTTTTCCTTCTTCAAGCCCCCGATGATAAGCCTCGTTTGAATCCGGGGAAGTATTGTTTTGATTAGATCCACTATGGCTCTTGTGCATAAAAACGTGCATCAGCGGGCATAGCAATAAAATAAGATAGGGTAAATAAGGCAAAAAGTGACTACCATGCTCGACAAATAGGAAATACAGTGCTGATGCAACTAAAAACAGTACAATGAGACCATGAAGACTGAGCCAATTTGTTGATCTTGCTGACATGAAATAACTCCTCATAAGTTTTAGAGAGACAAGTACGTAAAAAATTTTGAATTTTTCACATCCATCCTACAGATCAAACATTCAATATTTGTCAGACTAACAAACAGGAGTATAAACCTGAATGTGGCTAAAAAATTGATCTAAAACAAAGGGACGCTCCTTGGCAAAACTATTTTTTACAAAGACATCAACCCGAGCAAACAGCGCGTAGATATAGAAAGCCATTCTGGTAGCACTGGATGAAACAGATTACCCCGCTACACCTGTTGCATCTGGCCAATGTGCATACTACTGCTGGCTGGCTGCACTGACATGAACATACACGCTACTGCTGCCATCCTTCATCAACATGATGATGTCATACGGCATAAAGCTATCACCTACTTCCATTCCCGGAGAACCCATTGGCATAGCGGGTACGGTGAGGCCAAGCGCGTCGGGATGTGACTCAGCTAAAAATTGCCTGATATACCTGGCAGGAATATGGCCCTCAAACACAAAGCCCTGTTCTGAAACGGCCGTATGGCAGGAATAATGTTCAGGCTTAATGCCATAGCGTTTTTTTATGCCTGTTAAATCATCATAATTCTCTGCAGCAGACACGATATTGTTCTGTTCCAGATGCGATATCCATTTTTTACAGCAACCGCAACTGGGTGTTTTGTATATCGTTAATGTGATTGCTGGCAAAACACTGTCGGTTACCGGCGCTGAAACCTGCGCTACTTTATCTACTGCTGGATCTACTGCAGGTTCGGTGCAAGCCACCAATAACAGCGGCACCAACAGCATTAGCGAAGTAATTTTGATTGTCATCCGTAGTCTCCTTTGCTGGTCGCTGTTATCGCGACCAATGTATATGTACAATGCGCCAGCCTTTTTCATTCTTCACCAGTACCAATGTTTCTTTACCAGTGTAATCAATCACTTTTCCTTTATATTCGCCGGACATTTTTGTTCTGCTTACCGAATACGCGACATCACCTTGCACGACGGTATGATGTTCAATT
Organism: Arsukibacterium sp. UBA3155; assembly: GCA_002364615.1. Lineage (GTDB taxonomy): Bacteria > Pseudomonadota > Gammaproteobacteria > Enterobacterales > Alteromonadaceae > Alishewanella. The sequence goes on from DEYP01000006.1 coordinate 15,425, forward strand.
ACCTCGCCTTTGACCGCGGCCAGAAATTTCATATCCGACAACATATGATGACTGGCATATTCATCGGCAGAGCGCTCTACACCGCCACCTTCAATAATCAGGACATTGTCTGCCAAGCTTGAACGGGCAACGGCAGCTTTGCCTTGCTGCAAGGCTTTGTGAAAAGCTTTTACGACCTGCGCAGCGGCGGACGTTTCGCCTGTAAACATCTCAGTAGCATTCGGTTTTTCAGTGCCATGTGCGACAACGATAACCGGCAGCATAAGTAGAGAAAACAGGGATGCGACAGTTAACGCATTTAAGTTTTTGAATAACATGCCATATATCCTTTTATTCTATAAATTTCAGTTGGATGGTTAGCCCGCCGGCCCAACCACAGTGGTAAAAACTGTGGTTGTTGTTAGCACCAACACGGCCAGTAGGGTCTCGACCATTATAGATCTTCGCAGCGTGTCGCTGTTGTGATGCCGTGCCAGGTCTTTTACCAGTTTAAATTTATGCCAAGCTGCCAGTAACAACATGCAACTGACTAACATCAGTTTAAACAACATTAACCGACCATAGTCGGTGGTAAATAGTGCGTTAAGGGAACCAATTAACTGCAGCAGCAATAGCAGACCACAGCTCAGCAGCACTATTACGATTACAACTGCAACGCGACCAAATCTCTCCATCAGCGTCAACAAAGACGATATAGCCATCAAATCGCAACTTTTCTTAAGCGGCCACAATGCACCAACCCAGGCTGCAATCGCCAGCACGTGCAAAAGCAATATTGCTTGTACCCAACCGGCAAGCGGCGCGGTGTGACCGGTGAGGATAAAACTACCTGCCAGAGATACAATGCCGCTGAAAGCGAGAATCCAGGCAACAATCCAGGCGACAATGGTATCCTTTCCCCAACCCGACCACAGCAGTGCTGCGAACAGCAGTGCTGCAAAGCCACTAAACCGTATTACAGTTTGACTCCCTATGGCAGACTGCCAGACAATGTTTAGCATTATCGTGTCCATCATCGCCGCAGGTCCGCTTTCTGCCATAGCACCTGCCTGCAACGGCAATTGTAGTAGTGCTAAAATCATCCCTGCAGCAGACCAATTGATCAACCAGCGGTTAAGCCAAAACTGAAAACGGTTAGAGCCATATTGGTCGAAGGTGCTCCGAAGTGGCAAGAGGGTAAAAAGCAGCACCGCGCCGATCCCACTAACCACTGCACTATAGCTAAGCAGTTTTAACAACATTAGAAATAGCGCCCAAACATCAACCATCTTCGTTACCTTATTTTAATGCTGATGTGAATGTGGCGAAGCTTCTGCGGTCGCAGATGCACTCGGGCCATGCAGCATAAAAGTGAAGTCGCCACTCATTTTGTGGCCATCGGCACCCAGTGCTATCCAGCTTACCTGGTAGTTACCGCTTTGTAGCACAGGTAACGCCCAGCTAAATTGCTCAGATGCCGACGCTGATGGCGTAAATCCAAATTCAACACTGGTGTTATCCGCGTCGGTCAAACTTATTTTTGTAAGGCGAACCGGGCCGCTAAAGTTCAGGATCAATGTATCTGGTGTCTGCGTCAGCATGGCCTTATCAGCTGGCACCGTTTGTGTAAGATGGACATGTGCCAGCACCTGGCCGGCGAAAAAAAGTGCCACCAGCGGCAGCAGAAATTTAACTATTTTCATCTTCGTTTCCTTATTAATTAAAACCAAAACCGTAAACCGGCAACTAGCGCAGTTTCTTGAGTTGCTTCATCGTACAAACGGGCGAGATCGGCCGTATTACCATACTTATTACTCCATTCTATACCGGCATAGGGTGCCAATTGGCGGGAAAATTCATAGCGCATACGCAAACCGACGTTTGAAGACGTCAATCCTTTACCGATAGCATTTACCGCGTCATCTTTACCGTAAGCAGCTAGTTCTGCCCGCGCTTGCAATACCAGGCGTTGGGTCAACAACACTTCATATTCTGCTTCAGCGGCCAGTGCAGTACGCCCATTACTACCAACGTAAGCGGTGATATCCAGCTCAAACCAGTATGGTGCCAGCCCTTGAATGCCAAATGCCAGCCATTGCCGACTTTCACCCTCAGCATTTTGATCGAACCGTACACCAAGCTGGCGATCCCAGTATGCTGCAACTGCATGTCCCCACAACAAATCGGTCTGACTTTCTTCCAGTATACCCTCGCTAACATGCCCTTCAGATTTCACTACCAGTTTATCGTAGGTGGTGCCATACCAGGCCTGCATATCGAACACCACTGCATCGGTGTCAATATCGTACTCCAGCCGGTCCCCCACAATTGACCACATTGGATGCTCAACAGCATGTTTTAAATGCCGGGAGTCTGCCATGCCATAGGGGCCGTCTGTCAGGGTGTAACCACTGGAATAAGCGTGTGGATCGCGCGCATCCGCCGGCGCCTTACCGCCCTGCATCTGCATATCGCCGTGATCCATGCTGCTGTGATCCATCGGCTTCTCGTCATGCTGCATTTTGCTGTGGTCCATTTGGTTATGGTCCATCGGCATCTCATCTTGCTGCATTTTGCTGTGGTCCATCTTGCTGTGATCTACACCACTGTTATCCTGCGTTTCATGCTGATGTGGTTGCGCTTCAGTCGCGGTTTGTGCGGCCAGGCCGCCACTTAATAGCAATAATGTGCTGGTGAACAATAAAACCGGCAGCTTGGTTGTCGCAATTGGTTTCTTCATGCCACCACCACTTCTCTGAACATGCCTGCATCCATATGGAACAATAAGTGACAATGCCAGGCCCAGCGGCCTACATCATGGGGCGTGGTTAAAAAACTAATACGCTGTGCCGGCTGAACCGGTATGGTATGACGCCGAACCAGCACTTCACCACTGTCATTTTCCAGGTCGCTCCACATACCATGCAGATGCATCGGATGGGTCATCATCGTGTCATTCTGCAAAATAACCCGGATGCGCTGGTTAAGCTTCATATGCACCGGGGTACTTTTACTGAACTCTAAACCGTCAATTGACCAGCTATAACGCTCCATATTGCCGGTAAGGTGTAACTCTATTTCTGCTTCCGGGCCACCCTTTTCGATAATGCCGTCCAATGAATGTAAATCGGCCAGCGTTAATGCCCGCCGTCCGGTATTTCGCAAACCAATACCTGGATCGTCCAGATTGGTTCTGGGCATGTCCACCCGCATATCGACCGACGGGCCGTATTCGGTGCTGGCGTGGCGCACTGTTTTGCTGGGCACAGCAAATGGTGTTGGCCTGGCATGCTGACTGTGATCCATTGCCATGCCACCGTGCATACTATGATCCACCGCGGCACTGCCAGTCGCCATAGCGCCTGCCTGCATCGCGCTGTGGTCCATCGCGTTGCTGCCTGCCATATCACCCATCATGTCGGCCATGGTTAGCCACTCCACCGGATCTAACGCCGGCACAGGCGCATTTAGGCCAGCCGCTACTGCCAGCGTTCCTCGGGCGTAACCGCTTCGGTCCATACTTTGAGCGAAAATGGTATAGGCATCGGTTTGCGGCGTGACGATAACATCGTAGGTTTCACCTGGGCCAAAGCGGAATTCGTCTACCGTTACCGGATGCACATTTTGTCCATCGGCCTGCACCACGGTCATTTTCAGTTCGGGAATACGCACGTCAAAAAAGGTATTGCTGGAGCCATTGATAAAACGTAAACGCACTTTTTCGCCTCGCTGAAACAAGCCGCGCCAGTTGGCCAGTGGTGTGCTGCCATTCATTAAATAAGTTAAGGTTGCCGCAGACAAATCGGCCAGGTCAGTGGGGTTCATCCGCATCTGTTGCCACATTTTGCGTTTCGCTAAGGCCGCTTCTAAACCTTTAGCCGACATATCGCGAAAAAAGTCCCGTACTGTTGGCTGATTAAAATTATACACATCACTTTGCACTTTCAGTTTGCCAAACACCTGCCTCGGATCATCGTCGGTCCAATCTGACAGCTGCACCACATATTCGCGATCGGCAGTAATAATATCTTGTGCTCTGGGCTCAATGATCAGCGCACCATACATGCCGGTCATTTCCTGAAAACCACTGTGAGAGTGATACCAGTAGGTGCCGCTCTGCTGCAACGTAAAGCGATAAACAAAGGTTTCACCGGGCATAATGCCCCTGAAACTCATGCCGGGCACACCGTCCATCTGGTAAGGTAAAATAATGCCGTGCCAGTGAATAGAACTGGGTACTGACAAGGTGTTAGTCACTTTTATCGTGACCTCATCCCCCTCACGCAGGCGTAACGTTGGGGCGGGAATGGAACCATTAATCGTCGTTGCTGTTCGCACTACCCCCGTAAAGTTAACCAGGGCTTCGCCAATGGTCAGCTCAATAACCTTGCCGCTTAACTCTGACGCATAGCCGGTGAAAGCATTATCTCTGAAGCGGCTACCCGCATGCACAATATGCGGAAAGGTAGCCAATACACCGCCCGCAGCCAGCCCCTGGACGAAACGGCGACGCGACACTGACCGCGGCATCGATAACTTGTTGCTGCCCATTGCTATCCCTCAATACGTTGTAATTTATTGCAGTCTAGTGATTAAAGCTGTCAGCAGCATGACTCAAACATGACAAAGTTGTAATCTTGTCGTCATCTTGCTGTATGCCTACCAGCGCCATACTTCTGGCAGAGCCAACGCCAAAGGAAAAAAGATGCGTTTACTGATTGTTGAAGATGAACTGAAAACCGGTGACTATCTCAAGCAAGGTCTGACTGAAGCCGGCTTTCAGGTATCGCTGGTCAGAAATGGCCTGGATGGTCATCATCTGGCGATGACAGAAGCCTTCGATCTGATCATTCTCGATGTGATGCTACCCGACGTCAGCGGCCTGCGCATCGTGCAGGCACTGCGTGAGCGCGATAACCGCACGCCGGTGCTGTTTTTATCGGCCCGCGACAGCGTAGATGACCGGGTGAAGGGGCTTGAGCTGGGTGCCGATGATTACCTAATCAAGCCATTTGCCTTTTCTGAAGTACTGGCCCGGGTACGCACCCTGCTGCGACGCGGACAAAACATCAGCGCCGCTGAGCTGTTACAGGTAGCCGATTTGCAGTTGGATATCGCCAAACGCAAAGTAGTGCGCAGCGGCACAAAAATAACGCTCAGTCATAAAGAGTTTTGTTTACTGGAGCTACTGATGCGCCGCCGGGGTGAAGTTTTGCCGCGATCGCTTATCGCATCGCAGGTATGGGATATGAATTTTGACAGCGATACCAATGTTATCGATGTGGCTATCCGGCGCCTAAGGGCAAAAGTAGATGACAGCTTTACGCCTAAACTGATCCATACTGTGCGCGGGATGGGTTATAAACTGGATGAAGAGCAAGATAATGAATAACAGCCGTCAGCGCCCGCTGTCTCTTACGCTACGCGTGGTGCTTTTTGTCACTTTGACCATTTCAATTTGCCTGTTTTTTGTCAGACAGATGCTGATAAGCTCGGTTGAGCATCATTTTATTCAACAGGATGCGGATGAGCTGGCAGTTATCGTGCGTTCTGTCGAAGAAATACTGCACCGTGCCGCAACTCAGCAACAACTGAGCGCAACGTCACTGTCGTTGGCGGTTGCCGGGCATCATGGCGTGTTTTATCAAATTATGGATGAACACAACGCGCTGATTTATCGCAATGCCGATTTTGATTTAACTCAGCTGTCAAGCCTCTCAGTCGCAGCCGACCATTTTGATGATGCGCAGATTTTCAACTGGACGCTGGCAGAAAAAACATATCACGGTGTAGTAGTGAAACTTACTTCCGCAGCCGCAAACTACCAGGTTATTGCCGCCATTGATACCAGCTTTCACTTGCAGTTTTTGCAGCAATTGCAAAGAAGCCTTGGTTTTATTTTATTTGGTTCCTGCATACTCACGCTGCTGGCCGCCTGGCTGGCGGTGCATCAGGGCCTGGGACCTCTCAGAGGCTTGACTGAGCAGATGCGCGATATTCAAACCAATAAACTCGACATCCGGCTCAACTCTAATACAGTACCTGCGGAATTAGAGCATATGGTGCAGTCATTCAACCATATGCTGCACCGACTGGAAGAAGGCTTTACCAAGCTGTCGCATTTTAGTGCCGACATTGCGCATGAGCTGCGCACTCCACTAACCAATATCATTACCCAAACCCAGGTTAGTTTATCCAAGCCACGTACGCTGCAGGAATACCAGAATGTGTTGTTTTCAAATCTGGAAGAACAAGAACGATTAAACAAAATGATTAGCGACATGTTGTGGTTGGCGAAAAGTCAGAATGGGCTGATCACACTGCAAAAGCAGCCGCTAAATCTTGCGGACGAAATTAACGCGATTTTTGACTTTTTCGAAGCATTAGCTGAAGAGTCCGGCGTTACGTTACAATTTTCCGGCGCGGCAATTATGGTGCAGGCTGACCGCACGTTACTGCGCCATGCGTTAACCAATCTGCTGTCGAATGCATTAAGGTATACCGCTAAGGGCCAAAGCATTACCGTAACAACGGCGTTGGCTGCACCTGGCTCGGTTACTATTTGTGTCGAAAATCCTGGACTACCCATTCCGCCAAAACATTTACCCTTTTTATTTGAACGTTTTTATCGAGCTGACCAATCAAGACAACGCCATAGTGAAGGTGCGGGTTTAGGTTTGGCTATTACTAAAGCCATTGTTGACGCGCATGAAGGTCATATCAGTGTCGAATCAGATCAGCAAAGCACCCGCTTTGTGGTCAGGCTGAAAACAGCCTGACCACTGCCTTACCATAGAGACTGCGCTAAAGCTTCCCCGCGCAGTTTCTGTTTTAGCTAACTGAACTCATCAAAGGCGATGTTACTTTCAGGCACCCCTTTGTCACGCAGTAACCGGATCGTGTCATCCATTAGGCCTTTGGGCCCGCACAGATAAAACTCAGGTTCACCTTGTTCAACCACATTCTGCCAATTCAACGCCAGCACGTGCTGTGCATAGCCGGTCGCACCCAACCAGCCTTTGTCCGGCCGTGACAACACCGGGTAGTAATGAAAATGCGGGTACTGCTTCGCCAGCTGATAAAAGTAGTCGACGTAAATCACATCATTTTCATTGCGGGCGCCGTAAAAGAAATGCAGCGGCCGGGGCGGCTTGTCGCCTTTATTGTTGCGATGCAGCGCTAACTGTTCTTCAATCAGCGCTTTTAGTGGCGCCATGCCCGAGCCTGCCCCCACCAATACCATGGTTTTGTCACTGCCTGGGTTAGCGTAAAACTCTTCAAACGGCCCTAAAGCCTCAACCCGGTCACCAATGCGCAAGTTCCCCAGATAATTAGAACCAATACCGGGCAATACCGACGGGTTAGTTGCGCTTTGCAGCTTAATGACAAACACTAACTCGTTTGTAGCTTCATCTATGCCGGCTAAGGAATAGCTTCTGCTACAGGCACCATGTTGATAGTTTAACCGGGCGATATGCTGCCAGTCCGGTTGCAATGAACCTGGCACATCTGCCGGCACGGAGCAGCCACTGGCCTTCGGGATAAAGAAGCGCATAAACGCACCGGCTTTATAGCGCATGGGTACCTTAGACTGGGTGGTAAAGCGTAACTCTTTAATAAACGGGCTTAAAAAGGTGCTGTTGACTAATTCCAGCTGGTACTTTTTCGCATCGGTAATATCCATCAGTGTCATATGTTCAACATCATCACTGAAGTGCTGGCAAGCCAGGCGGTACCCCTGTTCCAGTTCGAAGACGCTGAAGTGCTGCAAATCCGCCGCGGTGCTTTTCACATTTTGATTTATCATGATGCAGCACCGGCCACAGGTGCCACCGCCGCCGCAGGTGGAAGGCAAAATGATATTGTGCTCAACCAAACCATCCAACAAATTTTTATGGTTGGAAAACGCCACCTGGCCCAGGCTTTTCTGGTTGCGGTCAAATAACTTTACCGTGTTTTTGCGGCCAAACAGCTTAATTTTATACTGACCGCGCAGCGCCAGATCGACGGTCCAGACCATGCCGGTGCCGCTGAGCCACAAGGCGACAAAGGCAAATACCATCATCAGCACGCTGTTAAAACTGCCTTCGTTGGCATAATCCATAAAATGCAGTTTCAGGAAAAAATCTGCCAGCCGTTTGTCAGCATCACTGTGGCCGGCAATACGGCCTGAGTCTGCCTCAACATAGACGCTGGTGTTAATTTCATCGGCAAAGTTAACCTGCCACACGGCATTCTTTTGTTTGAGTAAATCGGCAATCGGCGGCTGCATCAATGTTACAGATACGATTTCACCCGGCCCGCTATATGAAGCGCTTGCCAACTGCCGGGCAAAATCCGCATCGACCGTCAGCGGCTGGCCTGTCTGCGCATCGACCAAGCTGTGTTTGTTGACAAAGTTAGCGTACAAACCGCGCTGATGGTTAAGCAAATAATACGGTTTTTGCGCCAACTCAATTAACGTCAGCGAGGTGCTGGGTGCATACTGCCGTAACACCTCGGCAGGCTCCTGCAGCGCCAGCGTATGCCAGCTCAGCGACGGATGCTGATGCGCTTTGTAAGTGTGTCCCGCCGCTTTGGTATGGTCCATAAAGTTGAAATACATACCACTGCCCAGCCAGATCAGAAACTGAATGCCAACGACAACAGAGGCCCACTTATGCAGTTTTCTGACTGTATTCATGGCGCAACTCCAACTGTATGGCTGTCATTGCCAGCCGGTGCCGTTAATGCCTCATCCGTTTTACGAAACACACGGAAATAGGCCAGCACCATGCCCAGTACAGAAGCTAACATACCGAACAAGGTAAACCAGAACAGCAGGCTGTTATCAATATCGGCGCCGTCATCGTAATCCATCACATGGAAGCGAAACATCCAGTCAAACAGGCGCCAGAAACTATGCCGTTTACCTACCAGCAAGCCTGTTTCGGCAGACACGTAAATTGCCGGGGCGCCAAAGTCGCTGAAATTTACCCGCCAGGCAGGCATGACCTTAGGGTTAAGCTCAAATGGCGCATTTTCACTGATAAGCTCGGCGCTTTCGACAGTGCCGGCACCGCTGTAATAAAACCGGGCAGCTTGTTCTGCCTGAGCCTGACCTAACGGCGGCATGATCGCACCGCAACTGGCGTCGATCGCTAACTTTTGTTCTGCCAGCGTAAAACGATACACCACCTTATCCAGATAACGGCCCAACGTAATGGCTTTTGCCTGCGGATACTGTTGTAACAAGCTATGTAATGAGTAGGTTACCTGCTGCGGGTCGATTTTATCCTGTTCGTTATTAACCAGGGTATCGCCATGGATATAATCAATATCAAAAAACACCATATAGGCCCCGGTTACCGACCAGATAATAAACTGCAGGCCTATAAACGCCATCAGCCATTTATGGTATTTCCTGCTGGTTTTCAGCAGCCGCATTGATTTATTCATTCCCAACCCTCTAGTCCGGCACGGCCTGGTTTCACGCAGCAGTTTAATAGCCGCGTAGGAGGCCTGTGGCCCGGACAAAACCATTAATTACTGTTATGAGAAAAGTAAACACCAGGGCCCTATGGTATACGGGCATACGGCCCTGGTGCTACCGATAAAAGCTGACTTAGAACTGGTAGGTTGCACGGACGAAACCGCGGCGCCCCAGCAGATCATATGTCATTACATCGGTGTTGGCATCGTTCCATGACGTCAGGTACGGTGCTTTTTTATCAAAGATGTTGTCAACACCCAGGCTAAGCGTCAACGCATCACTGTAGTACCACGAGGCTGATACATCAGAATAGGTAACTGAACCGACTGATTTACCCAGCGGGTCGAAATCCGAGCCGTTAACGTCATCGGCACTGCCGATATAACGCAATGAATAGCTCGCTGACCAGTCATCTGTCATCACGCTGTAGCTGAAGTTACTCCGCCATTCAGTGTAACTACCCTGGTCTTCGGTAATAAAACCCACCTTATCAATGGTTGGCTGACCTTTAAACGGTGTGCTTTCATGCTTCAGTAAACGGGTGATATCCAAACTCGCCCGGCTGCTCAAACCAAATAAGGTAAATTTATAAGCCGTGTTCAGGTCGATACCACTGACGGTTTCTACTGCAGCATTCACCGGGCGCTGATTCAGCTCATTAACCTGGTGTGTTACCGGATGCCGGGTAAAGGTATCGCAGAATTTCGCATTGCCGATAGGGTCTTCGTAGCATAACCGCAGCATATCGGAACCATTGACTGATGTAATAGCTTCGTCGATTTTAATGTTGAAGTAATCTATCGTCGCGGAAAAACCGTCAAGGAACTCGGGCTGCCATACGATACCTACCGTAGTGGTGTCAGCCGTTTCTGGCTCCAGCCTGGGGTTGCCACCAACACTGGTTAAAATTGTCGTGCCGTCCTGTACAAAATCTGCCGGTACACCGGCCGCCAGACAATTTGCCGCTATGGTGCCAGTAGCATTTTCACAGGGGTCTATCGTGCGCAGGTTTTCGCCATTAGTGCCGCCAAACAGTTCTGTAATCACCGGCGCGCGGAACGCGGTAGAACGCACAGCCCGCAGCATCAGGCTGTCGTTAACATTCCAGGTTAAACCCATTTTGTAGGTGGTTTCCGCACCTGCAGTGCTGTAGTCAGAGTAACGCGCCGCCAGCTCAACCGACAATCGCTTGGCTAAATAGGTATCAGCCAATATTGGCACCGATAGTTCGCCAAATACTTCTTTTACATCATAGCTACCGCGGATCGGGTCTTCTAAGCCGTTACGCAATACAGTAGAGTCCGGGTCGCGCCAGCCTGTTTCGCTGCGACTTTCTGCACCAACAGCAAAACCAATACCTCCGGCCGGCAACTCGTACAAATAGCCATTCATATTCAATGACCAGGTGCGCATTTCATTACCACCTGTGCCCTCACGGCGGTATTTTACATAGTCAATAACGTCCTGCGTCAGCTCGTTTTTACCAAACCAGTCACCACAAGGAATGCCATTGCTGTTGTCATAGGTACAAATGCTGTCGTCCAGCGTATGCGCTGCACGGTCAGGGTCAATGTCGAAAGTCCAGCCATCAGTACCGGTATTACGGCCATAGTTGTAAGACAAGTCCCATTCCCAGCCATTGTCTAGTACGCCGGTTAGTCCCGTTACAATGCGAATGGTATTGGTTTCCTGGAAAAAGTAAGGCGCGCCCAGTTCGGTGTTGCGCCGGCGTAAAAACTCCAAATCCTGACCGGTAGGGTTGTACTGGAAATCGGCATCGACTTTAATACCGGCAAAACCATTGCGGGGCGTCACGATTTGCTCGCCCTGGCGATTAGCGTAACTTGCTTCTACAAACAACTGCACCGAGTCATTGATATTGTAGTTAGCAAAGCTGGATAGATTTATCCGCTCCATCGGGCTTACGGCGTTTAGGTAGGGAATATAGTTAAAGCTATGCAACGCGCCATTATAGGGGCCGTAGTTATTGCCGTTAGTGGCGGTATCCGGGTCCTGGTTAAACTGCACCTGAGTACCGTCAGCCAATAACGCACGGCCACCTTCACTGGTGCTGCTGCCAAAACACTCAAAGGTGCCTTCTTCCGTACCGTACTTAGAGCAGGCAATACGATCAGACTGGCGCACCGCAGAGGTGTTGCCGTAACTCAAATTGACAACCACATTGCCCTTATCAAATTCGCCGCCCAGTGTCAGGCTCAGATCCTGATTTTCGGCATCGCCCTTATCTGCCATGCCCGCTTTTACACTGAGCTCAGCGCCGCTGAATGCTTTTTTAGTGATGATATTCACCACACCGGCGACCGCATCAGCTCCGTACACAGCCGAAGCACCATCTTTTAATACTTCGATTCGTTCAATCATCGCTGTCGGTATCATATTTAAATCCACCGAACTATTGGCACCGGTTCCCCCGCCGACCACGCGGCGGCCATTTAACAATACCAGGGTGCGCTTAATGCCCAGGCCACGCAAATTGACCTGAGCCGTGCCATAACCACCACTGGTCCAGTATGCGTTAGTTGCATTACCGGCCACGCCGGCTGAAAACGACATTTCCTGCAGCAGGTTTTCTACATTGGTAATGCCTGATGCACTGATATCCGCTGACGATATAACCGATACCGGACTGGCGGTTTCAATATCGGTACGTTTAATTTTTGAGCCGGTAATTTGAATACGTTCAACCGGATCACTGTCTTGTGCCTTCGTTTGCGCGGAAACTGCCACTGCACCGGCCATCAGCATCGCGGTATATACACGACTAGGCGTCAAATTTATTGCTGTCATTAAATGTTCTCCTGAGTAGCATCTGTACCAGCTGAGGCCGGAAATTATTATAAGGTCGCTGCCTGCTTAAATGTTATACAACAGCATACCGGTATATACAACATCGGTATTGAAAATAATTTCATTATATTTGCGACAGAAAACTCGGTTGAACTGACTAAAAATTGACAGCATAGCCATGTGGTATATACTGGCACGGTGTTGCTGACATGTTACTTATGCGACAAGCCTAATTAACGCCAACCAGGCCCCAAAAATCTGTTGGCGGCAGCGCAATGCAGTATAGAATGACCGGGTTCGCACTGAAGTGTCATGAGTTAGCTGAATACGCACTTCGAACTTATTGTTTGTAGGTAATATGGACATTGCATGAAGCTGCCAAAGTATCGTCTTATTTCGAATGAGATTAAAAAGAAGATAAGCGCCAGCTTATGGAAAGCGGGCTCTCAGATCCCGTCGGAAACCGAACTGGCTAACCACTTTTCTGCCAGCCGGATGACGGCACGCAAAGCCGTCGATGAGCTGGTTAATAGTGGCGTGCTTGAACGCGTTGCCAGTGTCGGTACTTTTGTAAAGGAACCCGCCGCGCAAAGTTCATTACTGGAAATCCGCAATATTGCCGATGAAATTCGCTCCCGCGGGCACGTACACAAGATGACAGTGTTAAGTAAACTGATGCTGATCCCAAACGATGCCATCGCATTTACCCTGTCACTTAACAGCAGAACGGTATATAAAATTATTATCGTGCACTGGGAGAACGATCAACCCATTCAGCTGGAAGAACGCTATGTTAATGCAGAGCGGGTACCACTGTTTTTACAGCAGGATTTCAGCAAGATCACTGCCAGCGAGTATCTGAACTCAATAGCACCGGTTACCGAAGCAGAAATAACGGTAGAAGCGGTGATGCCGACGAAAATACTTAAACACAACCTGCAAGTGGACGATGGCGTACCCTGCCTGAAAGTCACCCGGATAACTCACTCTCATGGCCAGCCTATTTGCTACGCCGTGCTGTACCATCCGGCTAACCGGTTTAAACTGACCAGCCATTTAAATATCGTTAATTGACAGACTATTAGGAAACGTTCTCGGCCAGGGTCTAAATAACTGATCCTTACTCAGCTCCATCCGCTGTAAGCTATGATCGACTACCTGAAACGAAGCAGCGTTATCCGTAAAGTGCCCAAACTGATCTAGTAAATCATCCATTGTTTTGCAGCGGTGATTGTATTTTATAGCCTCTTCGCCTTTGTAGCAATGGCTCCCAACTCTCAACTTTACTAACAATTTTAATGAGTTATCTAATTACACTGGCCCATCTAATGTGACGTCAGACTCATGGTGGCAATAATCAATTCATCATCCCATATCGGCATATCAACGTAAGAAAATAGGGCTTCTATCAGTTCGTTAAAGCCTGTATCCGTATTGTAATGCTGGACTGTATATATACACGTCAAGGTGAACAGCTTGTTCTTTTTGTGGTTGATTCTGGTCACCGGTGTCGTTCGTATATAATGAACTCCATATTGCTCAGAATATCGGATCCCATAGGCGTATTGGAAAGGTAGCTCCGGATCTTTAACCAGAAAATACTCTAATAAAATACCAGCATACCGTCTATTGATTATTCGTTTTGTCATAGCTAATCGAGCACATATTGCGATAAAATTTGATGGATAACAGGCCGAAACAAGATCTGTGTTTGTTGGCAAATTTGGTCGACACTTAGTCCGGCTTCATAGAGGTAAAAGACTGAAGCACGCTTCAGAACATGAATATGTAGCACTTCTCTTCCGACCTCCTGACAAGCCTTTGGCCAACATTCTTTGCTGAGCCAGCAATGGTTTATTTTCAACTTTTTGCCAAAAGGTGCGCCAAATACATAGCGGCTACTACCCGATTTTTTTCGCAGTTGAAAGAGAAGACGTCTAGCATAAGGGTCGATATATACCTCCCGCCCAGACAAAAAAAACGTTGTATCCTTTATGCTATAGTGTTTCCATTCAAGCTCTAACAACTCTTTTGAAGATAGCCCCGTATAATATTGCAATAAAAAAACCTCGCGATATTTTGATGGCACGTTATCGACTATTTGCAATATGTCTCTGTGACATAATGGCCTGGCATATTGTCCACCGTCGTCTGTTAGCACTAGTTTGAATGGCCTGGGAAATACATAGACTAGCGAAGCTTGATCTAAGACCGTGAAAACAAACTCCATCGCTGCAATGTAATTTGGTTTTGTAATTCCCTTTATAGTCTTGAGCATTTCTTTCAGTTTGAGGATGTTGTAACCCAGAATTTCATCAACCCGTTGCTCCCCCAAACATCCCATAATGCAAATCATTAAAATCTGCCCTAGTTCATCTGAACTACCTTGAAACTCATTCATTAGGAAATGCCTGAAAGTAGGTAGTCCTCGCCAACCTGGCGACAGAAATTTTGATTTTAATGCATTGATATAAAATACATTTTTACTGTAAGGAAAGTATTTTGCATATTCAAAAACACCTGATTTCACTTCTTGATGTATTTTTTTTAAGGTAGTCTGCAAATACGTCCTGTGTTTCGGTGTATCTAAAAATTTTGTTTGCTCAGATAAGTGGCACCCCATGATTTTTAGACGTAATACCAAATTACCTTCTGTATCACGGACAATAGGCTTCATTTTATACCTCCATTAAGAACGATGCGCTTTTGGTGAAAAACCGGTTATGATTAAAAACAGGCAACCCCCGGAGGACAGATGTTCAGGTACCATTTAATGGCGTTAGTCGAAAAAAAATCATTTGATGATGGGCAACGCGTTACGATTAACGAGATTTCCGAGGCAACGGGGATACACCGAGCGACCCTATCAAAAATGATTAATAACCCTGGCTGTAATGTGACGCTAGATACCATTGATCGCCTCTGTAAATTTTTCGAGGTTCCGGTCGAACACCTTATCGAGCACGTTCCCGACAAGTAAAGCCCACAGACAGCCTCAGTCAGGCCAACAATCCAAAGTCCGCTGGAGATGGTGTAGCAACAGACTTTTCACTTCTTTCGCTGGCAAATCCGCCAGAAAAGAATTGTGATGTGACGTCCCCGAAAGCCAGTTCAGAAGGGCGTCAGCATTACTCTTCTCATTGCCATTTCCGATGGCAACTATAAGGTTATGGCTGTGAGGATTGATCTGAAGTGACGCTAGCAAATAATCTCGCACGTTATGTAAACGCCTCTGTTGTGATTTATGCTCGTACATTGACTGTAAAAACGTATTCGCCGAGATGCTCATCATAGAATTCTCCTGTATGAAACTCTGACCATCCCTGGCGGACATAGAAATCCCTTCTTCAGCGCTTACTTAACCATTTTTAGTTAGCCCATTTAAATGTAGACTTAAATACACCAATGTCAAATATAGTCGACATTTTATTTTATGTGTACCTTTACTAGGCGTTAGAATGCGTGAGTAACACTGGGCAGTTTTCCTCACTTTCCAGAACATTGACTGATTAAAGAATGCAGCGGATACAGGCGATCTTGTGGAGATGGTAGGATGGCTTTTCACCGTGATTTTAATAAAGAATAAAGAAAGTAACTGCTTTTAAATTGGTTATGTTGTTATTGAAATTTTGTAATTAACTTATAATAGACTGATTTAGCCGTGGTGGACGTTAGATTGTCAGGCCCGAGCACTACTCACCTCTAGTGCCGGCAAGCCGAAATGCATGCTAAGTTTTGCGCTGAATTAATACATAGAGAAGGGCTCAAAGCGGCTTTAGACTATTGCCAAAAACAAAATATTGAGCCTCCACAATTTTCACTTACTGCTGATTCTCACAACGCACACGTTCTTAGAGAAAAAGCAGCCAGAATGCTAAGTGAAATTAAATGGTGGAAAAGGCGATTAGGTAACAAAGCTGGGCGTGATTTTGAATATGGACAAATGCTGCAAGGGAAAGTGACGAATATAATCTCAGATGCGTCATTAAAATACTATTTGTCCAAGAAGCGTCGTTAACTTGAAACTGAAAATATAACTAATTGAAACAAAGCGTTCTTAATTAAGTTGAAAAAAGTGATTGCTGCCGACTGAGCACTGGTAACTCAATTTGCTAACGCTTGTTTCTTCATTAAATTTGAGTCGTTTCAATATTTAGTTTGCTTGGTTTTGTTGTTATATAAAATCACCAAAAATTTCTCTGCGTGACTGAGCGGCACTGATTAATGGCTATCTAACCTACCATCAACGAATGAAAGTGTGCTCTGATACTCGCTTAAAAGGCGATTGAAATCGTTATTTTTATAACGCTTTTGCCTTATTGCCGTTTTTAGTCTTTGGATTTCTTCCGGCGGTATTGCGTTGACAACTATCCCTTCAACATCAATACATACTCTATCAATTGCATCGATGAAGTCCTCGTCACGTTTTTCTAGTAGCGCTGTTTCG
>DEYP01000002.1:0-112679 GCA_002364615.1 Arsukibacterium sp. UBA3155
AGCAAATATTATCGCCAGCAAAAAGCGCTGGCTGCGACGTCAACCCGCTGCGCGGCTTTCCGCGCTAAGTTTGGGCGTTATAAGCCTTTTAAGGATTGAGTATGTTTGGAATTTTTGAGAGCAAGCCTATTCTGTCTGTCGAGGATACAGAATTCCAAATCGCTACTTTCAAGTGGTTACTGAAACATTTTGGTGGGGATGATTTCTATCAAGATTCAACACTGGTTCTTCCTACTAAAAATTTCTTTCCTTCAAAGGTTGATAACATCGAGCACGCTGCAAATGAAACATTTTTGGCCGTGAAAAAGTACGCAGGAATGGAGGGTTGGCCATGCAAATTAGAAGCGCAAGAGGACGACATTGACGTAAGGGTATCTCCAACTATCGCAATTCAGAATGCCCCGCAAAACCCACTTGGAACTTTTGAAGTTAAAGAAAGCGAAGAGGTTGTTATAACCTATAGCCCGGCAGCAGTTCAAAAACCCGTTGAACTTGTGGCTACATTTGCACATGAACTTGCTCACTATTTAACTGCCACCTGTATCGAAGAGCCCCCTGGTGGATGGGATAACTGGGAATTTGCTACTGACATTACGGCTACTTTTCTAGGCTTTGGCATCTTCATGGCCAATTCTGCATTTAATTTTCGGCAATTTTCGGAAATTGACTCTCAAGGTTGGAGTTACAGTAGGAATGGGTATTTGACGGAAACGGAACATGTGTATGCGTTGGCTATTTTTTTATGCCTGAAGAATATACCTTTCGATACAGCTGCACATCATTTAAAGCCATCACTGCGCAAAATTTTAAAAAAATCCTTAAAAGAATTATCGAAATCAGGATGTATCGAAGAGTTGTTGGCAATCAAGTACGTGCCATCGGCTTATAACAAGTTAAGTCAGCAGGACGCCGCAAACGGCGCCTCTGCTTAAAGCGATATGCTAAAAGTCAAATTGGAGTTTTAATGTTTAAGCGGGCGTTTAACCTTAACCTTATTATCTTCTCAATAATCTCATTATTGTGTGCACTTGGGGCTGAACTGTATTTTCAGGTGAGACTTGATTCAACATTTTGGCTATATGCTAATGAGAAAGGAGAATTAGCTAGTTTCATTTTGGCTTTGTTTAATCCTTGGCTGGGCTTTCCATTTGCCTTGCTCGCGACTTATTTAAAATTCAAAAAGGATTCAAATAAAATTGGCTCATAACAAACTGCTTAATTTCGTTCCGGCCACAAACAACGTGGCCTCCACTGGACTGCCTACGCTGCGCTGCGGCAGTTATGTCCCTGTGCAATGCTCAAATTATCATACAGAGTGACGGGTGTTGGGAGCACTGTTCAAAAAAAACGCAAAATCGCGCGGAAGCGAACATATGAAAGCACTGAATATTAGAAAGTACGGGTCACCTGATTTTTTAGAGATTCAAGATGTTGAAAAACCAAAACCAGTGGGTGATCAGGTACTGATTAAAGTAAAAGCTGTCTCGGTCAACGACTGGGATTGTGGTTTGCTGCACGGTTCGCCATTTGTACCAAATCGCTTTATAGGTGGGCTGTTTAAACCGCGCATCATCATGGGCACAGACATTGCTGGAGTAGTTGAAGCTGTTGGCAGTGCAGTCAGCTCATACAAGCCTGGTGACGAAGTGTACGGTGATCTATCTGGTTCCGGGTTCGGAGGATTTGCAGAGTATGTATGTGTACCAGAAGGTGCCGTAAAATTTAAATCTCCAAGTATGAGTTTTGAACAAGCAGCCTCCATCCCTCATGCGGGAATGCTTGCGTTCCAAGGAGTGACCGCGGGTGGTCAACCCAAACTTGGACAGAAAGTTCTGATAAACGGCGCTGGGGGTGGAGTAGGTAGTATCGCCATTCAACTCCTGAAGCTTCATGATATAGAGGTGACTGGCGTCGATAGCGCAGCAAAACTGGACGCGATGCGACTGTGGGGATTCGACCATGTGATCGACTATCAAGCTGAGGATTTTACACGCAATGGCCGGTGTTATGACTTGATTATCGATGTCAAGACCGATCGGAACCCAGCGGACTACGAGCGTGCTCTGAACACTGATGGTATATATGCGACCGTAGGTGGAAAAGTATCCAGGTTGCTGAAGATTGCCCTCTCAGGCGTACGCATAAACCGTGCGCGAGACAAGAAGCTTCGGGTTATAGGGCTTCAGGCCAATCGCGATCTGGCCTACTTTAACGAACTGTTCGAAGCCGGCAAGTTCAAACCGGTGATTGATACGGTGTTTGAATTCACAACCAATGGTGTCCGCAATGCATTTCATCATTTTGAGGCAGCTGCCCACAAAGGAAAGATTGTTGTTCGCACATAACTATCTATTGCACGCGACCAGCTGCGCTGGCACGTGAATAAGGGTATTAGCTTTTCAGGGAGCAATGAGTAAATGGATAACTTTTCGTTTCTAAACGCACAATTTTTTGTGTTCGTTGTAATAGTTGCACTGCTTGTCATACAAATGTTTGCGCTCAAGAAAGGATATTTTGTAAAGGTAGAATACTCAAAGCCACGTAAACTTTTCTGGGCAGTTTTTATTTCATCTATTTTCGCCGTAAATAGTATTGTCTTTGGCAATATGTATTTCTTGCTATTAGCTGTGGTGCTTGGTGTATATCTATATTTTTTCAAACAATATTATGCATTTAAACGCAATCAAAGCTAACAATACGTATTACTCGCGGCCTGTAGCCGCTTAGACGCCAACCCACTGCACTGCTTGTCGACGGTGTGCTTTGAGCGTCATGTGAATAGGAAGTTTCAATGGACAAGGTAGTCAAAACTCGTTTTGAAGAGTATCCCGAAAACGTTCGCCCTCGGCTGGAACAGTTAAGAAATTTAATTCTCAAGCTTTCATCTGACTTAGATTTAGGTAAAGTCGAAGAATCGTTGAAGTGGGGCGAGCCGAGTTATAGCGTCAAAACGGGTAGCCCTATCCGAATTGATTGGAAATTTAAGTCGCCAGATAACTATTTTCTGTTTTTCAATTGCAAAACTAAGTTAGTCGACACGTTTAGAGAATTACACAATAGTACGCTGGAGTTTCAAGGCAATAGGGCAATCGTATTAAGCGTATGTAACCCTTTGCCTGAGGCAGCAATTAAGCACTGTGTAGAGCTTGCCTTAACTTATCAACAGCGCAAACATTTGCCACTTTTAGGCGCTTGATCGGCAAGGTTATGCCGTAGAAGCTGTGCGTGCCATCATTGGTGCTTTATGTTATCAGCATTATTTATTTCACAGTACACGGCAAGGAAAAGCAGATGTCAGGGCCAGCGAAAAACGGTGTTCTAATCTACTGTGGCGATTTGTGCAACTTATCAGAGTTTTATGAAAACCTTTTAATTCATGGACGGGACCTTTCTATCGGCTATTGCAGATAATTATGTCAGCCCCGGGAAAAGATTGATGTCATTTTTACGTATTTTAGGCTTAACGTCGCTGAGCATGGCGGCATTTGCTGGCAATTCATTGCTGTGTCGGGCTGCCTTGCTTCATACCAGCATTGATGCGGCCAGTTTCACCAGCATTCGATTAATCTCCGGTGCAATAGTACTTGTGCTACTCATCCGCTGCCGGCAGGGGGCGCCTGTCATTGCGGGTAACTGGCTGTCGGCCATGGCGTTATTTGTTTATGCCGCCGGCTTTTCTTTAGCTTACATTAGTTTGTCTGCTGCTACCGGTGCCTTGCTACTTTTTGGTGCTGTGCAGGCGACCATGATTGGTTATGGCATTTATGCTGGAGAGCGTGTTCGCAAATGGCAGCTTGCCGGGCTTTTACTGGCACTCGGGGGGCTATTAGTGATGCTGCTGCCGGGGCTTTCGGCACCGCCGCTGCAAGGCGCTATACTGATGTTAAGTGCGGGGGTAGCCTGGGGCATTTATTCTCTTTGTGGCAAAGGCGCGGGCGATCCTACCGGGGTAACCACGGGGAATTTTCTGCGTGCGGTTCCTATCACCTTAGCCATGAGCCTGCTCACTTTAAATTCGATAACACTTGATATGGCAGGTTTTGGCTATGCCGTTGCCTCGGGCGCCTTAATGTCCGGGTTGGGGTACGCCATCTGGTACAGGGTGCTACCAGCGCTGCGGGCAACCAGCGCTGCAACGGTGCAGCTTAGCGTACCGGTGATTGCAGCCCTGGGCGGTATTATTATCTTAAATGAGCCAGTTACCGTACGTCTGCTCGTTGCTAGTGTGGCTATACTTGGCGGCATTGCACTGGTTATGAACAAGGAAAAACCCGGTGAAACGTGAGCAAATAATACTGGTCTATGATGAAGAGTGTCCGGCGTGTCATGCTTATTGTCAGGTGGTGAATATACGGCGAAGTGTGGGCGATTTGATACTCGTTAATGCCCGGGAAGAGAGTGACATTATGGAAGAAATTACCGCTAAGGGCTTGGATGTTGACCAGGGAATGGTGCTGAAAATAGGCGAACAACTCTACTTTGGTGCCGATGCCATTCATGCTCTGGCGTTAATTGGCAGCCGATACGGCATACTTAACCGAATAAACTACTGGCTTTTCAAATCAAAAACCGTGTCTGGGGTGCTTTATCCCGTTCTGCGATGCTTTCGCAACCTTTTATTAAAGATATTAGGAAAAAAAAAGGTTAATAATTTAAGATTGTCCGGTAACGACAAATTTTAAGCAGGTATTTTTTGCCCGGGCACGTGACAGGGCAAAGATATCGCTAAATAAAAGTGGGCAATCTCATTAAACAAAAGGATGAACACTTTATGTTTACCATTAACACACTCAGAATAATTGGACCGGTATTATTACTGGTAGCTGCTGGCTGGCATAGTACTGTTTATAGTACTGTTGATAGTGCTGTCGATAGCGCT
Source organism: Arsukibacterium sp. UBA3155 (assembly GCA_002364615.1). Lineage (GTDB taxonomy): Bacteria > Pseudomonadota > Gammaproteobacteria > Enterobacterales > Alteromonadaceae > Alishewanella. The sequence continues at coordinate 4,880 of DEYP01000002.1, forward strand.
GTGCATAGTTCTGAACCTGGCAATGCTGCACCGGCTTATCGCCACGCCGATGAACCGATTGGCACGGTGCGTCAGTTGTATGACGGCAAGCTTTACCCCGATATCCGGGTAAATACGTTTCGCAATATTGACCGGCTGTTTCCAACCCGCACCGTTGCGCGAGGTGAGACGGTAATCACGTTACCGTTAAGTCAGCAGCCGTTACAAGCCTTTAGCTACACGGTCGACAAGCAACAATACGATTTATATGATGTATTTTCGCTCAATGCCATCAGCGGCATGCTGATCATACACAACGGCGAAATACAGTTTGAAAAATATCAACTGGGCAATGATGAGCATACCCGCTGGATGTCGATGTCAGTGGTAAAGTCTATTACGGCAACACTGATTGGCGCAGCAATCCAGGATGGCGCCATTAACAGTATCGATGATCCGATAGTTAATTATTTACCGCGCTTTAAAGGCACCGCTTACGATGGCGTAACGGTAAAACATTTACTGCAAATGAGCTCGGGTGTGGCCTGGAACGAAACCTATACGGATCCGACATCTGACAGACGACGCATGCTTGAAGCACAAATTAGTCAGCAACCCGGTGCCGTACTCGATCTGATGGCGACACTGCCGCGGGCTGCAGAGCCAGGTAGCCGCTGGAATTACAGCACCGGCGAAACGCAGTTGGCCGGGGCGCTGGTACGGGCGGCGACCGGCAAACCCGTTGCCGATTATCTGTCAGAAAAAATCTGGTCGAAGGGCATGGAAGCCGACGCGAACTGGTGGCTGCAATCAACCGATGGCCTTGAGGTTGGAGGCAGCGGTTTGTCGGCAACCTTACGTGATTACGGTCGTTTTGGCTTGTTTCTGCTAAACGATGGGGTAATAAATGACGAACGGGTGCTGCCACAAGGTTGGATAAAGACGGCCAGTACCCGTCAGGTTATTGCAGGTGAGCAGGTTAATTATGGCTACATGTTATGGCCAATGCATGGCAATAGTTATGCTGCAGAGGGTATTTTCGGCCAGTATATCTTTGTTGATCCCGATACCAGCCTGGTGGTGGTAATGTGGAGTGCCCAGTCTAAACCCCTATACAGAGCCGGGCTGGATGAATATACCTTTTTAAAGGCACTGTCTGATTTTTACCGCAGTAAGTAGGGAAAAAAACCACGTATGATCCCTCACTTTATTGCGTTACAGCAGAAATAGACCATTGATGCGTCAGGTCATTAGCCTATTGCCAGGCTTGCAGCAGCATCCAGCTGCCGGCTGCAATCATAAAAAGATTTTCAGTTAAGGACACAAAGCCCAGTGGCACTTTACTGTTACCGCCTACACAGGCACATTTTAGTTCCCGTTTTTCAATGTATACCGCTTTAAATACTGAAATGCCGCCGATAATGCCGATAAACAGTGCCACCGGCGCGACGATAAACGCAGATAAACCAGCCAGCATACCAATACCCGCATACGCTTCAGCAAAGGGATAGATATACGCATAACGCACCCAGCGCTGAGCCAGTAAATCGTAGCCTAAAAATTGATTACTGAACGCTTCCACGTCTTGTAATTTCTGCAGTGCCAGCAAAGCCATGCTGAAGGCGACAAAGTTTTCGAGCGTGCTTATCGACCAAATTTCAGCGCCGGCTGCAACGTTCAGCGCGAAGGCCATTAACAGTGCGATGGCGAAAATAGCAATCACCGGCCGGTAGGCTGCGGCAAAGCCATTACCGGGTTTGGTTTTATCAAAATAATCCAGCAACTGCTCGTAGCCGCCAATCCGTTTATCATCAATAAAGGTTTGTGGTGTGGTTTTAACCTGATACTGCTGTTTAAACTCTTCAATTTGCTGTCGGTTACTAAGGTGGTTATCGGTGACGTCATAACCCTGTCGCTGTAACAGCGCTTTTGATTTCATGCCAAATGGACAGGTGTGTTCGGGGGTTAGCATCCGATAAAGCGTTGCTTCTTTTATTTTTGCTTTTGTTGCCATAGTACCTCCATCTTTGTTTGATGATTTTAGTAGCTGGCGAGCCATTTGCAACCAAAGGGGGAAGCCATCGCTGCTATTGCGTCGATGGCGCAGGGCAGGCTAAACTTAGCTATGACTAAATCAGTAGCCACGATTATTCCCACCAGCACGGTAACGCCGGCAACAGTAAGTTGCGCGAATTGTCAGGCATGTTGTTGCCGCTTAGAAGTGATGATAATTTCTGATACCGGGGTGCCGGATTACCACATATCGACGGATCAGTGGGGTGGTGAAACCATGTTAAGGCTGGCCGATGGCTGGTGTTCTGCGTTAGATCGTGACACCTATCGCTGCACGATATATGACCAGCGGCCCTGGGTTTGCCGCGAGTTTGCCATGGGTTCAGACGATTGCCTGACAGAGCGGGCGGAATTTAATGTTGGCGGTTCGCTTTAACAACGCGGCGGTACTGGTTGGCTTTTTTTGGAACCAACATTGCAAAATAAGCATTTTCTGTTTAGATTGGTTGGCATAATTAGCAACAGATGGCAGGGAATAACAATGAAAAAATGGTTAGGTGCCGCGGTGGCCGCGTTAATAGTAACTTTACCGGTTAAGGCAGAGACGCAGGATTATAAGCTGATAACCGTTGCCGGTTACCTGAATTTTTATCTGTTGAATATCAATGCGTGTCAGGACTTTCATCCAGAGGCGCGTCAGGCTGCTTACGATGCGGAACAAAAGCTGTACCCGTGGCTGGAAAAATTACACAGCAAACTCGGTGATGGTAAGCAGGTTTCGGAAATTGTACTGAAGCGCCGGGCGATGCTGAATTCGCAAATTGGTGAAGGCGATTTTACCCTGGACCACTGCCAGGCAATTATTAAAATATTAAATGAAGATGGTTTAGATAAAACCTTACTGGCAAATCTGGACTAACACTGGTGTAAGCGGCTACTATTGCCGGCTTAACAATAAGACCAACACTGCCGGCAATTAGCCGGCAGTGTTGTTTTGGCAGGATAATTCAGGAGCTGCGTTTGCCCCCGGCGTTGTTACGACTTCATCAGGCTGCCCTAACGATTGATGGCCAATCTATAGTGGCGCCACTTAGCTTCAGCGCAAATAAAGGTGATTTTATTGGCATTATCGGCCCCAATGGGGCCGGTAAAAGTAGCCTGCTGAAACTGATTAATGGCACGCAGCCTTTAAGCTCGGGTGATATCGTGCTGCAACAACGCTCGCTGGCGAAATTAAACTCCCGCCAGCGAGCCTGCAAAATTGCCAGTGTCAGCCAGGTTAGTCCGCCGGTGTTTGCGTTAACGGTGTATCAGGTGGCGGCGATGGGCTTATTACCGCACAAGGGCTGGTTTGACGGTAACACCAGCGAAGATGAACAACAGATAGCGCTGGCTTTACAGCAACTGGGGTTACAACATAAGGCACAGGCGCTGGTGGAAACCCTGTCTGGTGGTGAATTGCAACGGCTCTATCTGGCCAGGGCATTAGTGCAGCAAGCTGAGCTATTGCTGCTGGATGAGCCAACTAATCATCTTGATGTGTTGTATCAGCATCAGATTTTGCAGCTGAGCCGGGGGCTGGGCAAAACAGTGTTGGCCTGTTTGCACGATTTAAATTTAGCCGCGCGCTATTGTAACAAAATAGCCTTGTTACATCAGGGACGGTTGCTGGCGTTTGGCAGCCCGGCCGAGGTATTAACGACGGCGCAGCTTAGCCAGGTTTTTCAGCTGCCGTGTGAAGTCAGCGTGCACCCGGTGCATGGCAAACTACAAATCACCTTTTTTGCCAGCGGGAGCGGGCTATGAAACAGCCGCTTGTACTGGGGTTAATGCTGCTGGCGTTGCTGTTAAGCGCTGTGCTGAGTTTAACGATTGGCACGGCCAGTTTAACTATTGCCGAGGTATGGCAGGCACTGCTGGGCAGCCAGCAAAATCCGCTTGCCAGTACCATTGTCTGGCAGGTGCGATTGCCGCGGCTATTGTGTGCCATGTTAGTGGGGGCCGGGCTGGCGATAGCTGGCGCGGTACTGCAAAATGCCAGCCGTAACCCGCTGGCAGATCCTTATTTGTTTGGCTTAATGGCCGGCGCCGGCCTGGGGGCCAGCATTGCCAGTATTCTACTGCCACCCCATGTGTTAAGCCTGGCTTTAGCGGCCTTTCTGGGGGCACTATTTGCCGTAGCGCTGGTGTTTCTGGTGTGTATGGGCCGGCAATGGCGAAAAATAGAAATGACGTTACTGGCTGGGGTGGCGGTGTCGTTTATGCTAAGTGCGATAAGTAGCTTTATTTTGTACTTTGCAGAGCCTTTTGCCGCCAACAAAGTCATTTTCTGGCTGATGGGGAGTTTAAGCCGGACCGACTGGGGCAGTGTTGGCTTAATAGCGCCAGCGGTCAGCGTCTTGTTGCTGGTTGCACTGATGCTGCGCCGTCAGTTGGATGCCTTGCTGCTCAGTGACGAAAGTGCTCAGACGCTTGGCGTTAACCCAACCCGGCTGCGCGTGATATTGTTGCTGCTGACCGCTCTGGTAACGGCCTGTATTGTGGCACAGTGCGGGGGCATTGCTTTTGTTGGTTTAATGATCCCGCACCTGGTGCGTTATTTTGTCGGGGTGACGGCGATACCCTTGTTGCTGGGCTGCACGGTGTTTGGTGCCTTGTTTCTGGTCTGGATTGACAACCTGGCCCGTAGTGCCTTGCTAAGCCAGGAGATCCCATTGGGTATTATTACCTCGGTACTTGGCAGTCTATTTTTTCTGGTGATTATGCGCCAACGCAGGAGTACAGCATAGCGATGTCTGATGATAACTTTATTGAAAAGGATACGTCCGCTACCGACGCGGCGGATGAACAAAACCGGCAACAACGGCACAAATTGCGCCAGCAAAAGCTGCAGCAACAGGTGCAGCAAGGTATTGATAAAGCAACGGCTGAAAAAGGTTTGCTGCTGGTTATTACCGGCAATGGTAAAGGCAAATCTACTTCAGGCTTTGGTACTGTTGCCCGGGCTGTTGGTCATGGTTTAACCGCAGCTGTGGTCCAGTTTATTAAAGGTAGCTGGGAGTGCGGCGAGCGCAATTTGCTGGCGCAACATCAGGTAGAATTTGCGGTAATGGCAACCGGTTTTACCTGGGATACACAGGATAAAGCGGCTGATATTGCTGCCGCAGAAAAAGTCTGGCAGCGCGCTGAGCAAATGCTGGCCGATCCGGCCATTGATTTGGTATTGCTGGACGAGCTGACCTACATGGTCAGTTATCATTATATTGAGTTGGAGCGGATTGTCTGTGCGCTGCAAAACCGCCCGGCGGCGCAGCATGTGGTCATTACCGGCCGCTCCTGTCATCGCACGTTAGTTGAGATGGCCGACACGGTCAGTGAAGTGCAGGTGGTGAAACACGCGTTTGATGCCGGCATTAAAGCACAGCGGGGCCTGGATTGGTGAAAAGTCGATTTGTGAAGAGTCAACGGGTGAAGACCCGTTGTGTTTTCTCAGTATGGTATCTGTTGCTATGTTTTGGTCAGCCAGCGTTAGCTGCAGAGTCGGCCACACCCCAACCGCAAGCTGAACCAAAGCAACGGATTATCGCGCTGGCACCGCATATTACCGAGCTGCTGTATGCTATTGGTGCCGGCGGGCAACTGGTTGGGGTGAGTGCGTTTAGCGATTATCCACAAGCGGCGAAAGCCTTACCGCAGGTGGCGAATTATGCCGGAGTAAACCTTGAAGCTATTTTAGCGTTACAGCCCGATCTGGTCATTGCCTGGAAAACCGGCAATGTGGCAGCGGATATCAGCCGTTTACAACAGTTTGGTATTAATGTGGTGTACTCCGATCCTATTCAGATCGGTGATATCGCCAATGAGCTTCGCTATCTGGGCGATGTTACGGGTCACCGGCAACAGGCAGAGGCAGTAGCAACAGAGTTTGAACGGCAACTGGCTGATCTGAAAACCGAATATAGCAATAAGCCCCGGCTAAAGGTATTTTTCAGTATGGGTACCGAACCGCTTACTTCTGTAGCCAATCAGGCCTGGCCAGCGCAAGCTATGGCGCTGTGCGCCACGGACAATATCATTGCCAGTGCCAGCAACGATTATCCTCAGCCCGGCTTAGAGCAGGTATTGCAGGCCCGGCCGCAGGTGATTATTCAGGCTACGGCGGGTGCTACGCCCGCAGATATTGGTTTCTGGCAGGCTTATCCGGTGATCCCGGCCGTCGCGCTGGGCCAATTTATCACCGTCGATGCCGACTTACTGTATCGGACCAGTCCGCGCACCTTGACCGGTATCCGGCAATTATGTCAGGGCCTTGATAGTTACCGTTAGCCACGGCAGTATTATCAACATAGTGCCTGGCTGCTAGCTGTTAATACTACTCATCAGGGTGTTGGCCCGGCGCATTAACCGCTCAGCATTTCGCACCTGATTGGTTTTTAACAGCTCACCCGATAATGTCAGGTATTTGTCAGCCAATTGCCGTTTTAAACCCTTAATTAAGCTGAAATCTGCCGGTAACTGAGCACTGTAATGCTGATACTGTTCAAACACACTGTCAGTGTCCCGAGCTGAACGACTGAGGTTTAGCTCTTCGCTAAGCCGTGCAAAGGTTTGCTGATAAAACACCGCGGCTTCCTGATGAGGGAAGGGCAGCGGCGTGGCAGTATCTTTGGCCGTGTGATAGGCCGCCATCGCCGCGACGGCGCTTTGCAGCTGTTCGCTATGGCTTAGTAAATCACGGGTTTGCTCACTGTCAGCAAAAATATGTTTACCGGCATTAATTAACGCATGCAGCACCGGCGCATTATGCTCTTGGCTGGCCTTGGCAAAGGCAGTTTGATAAGCACTGATTTCAGCGTCGTCCGGCACCACAATATAGTGCTGATCTATCCGCTTCATCTCTTTAAGAATAGTATAAATATCGGTGTCATCGACTGTTGTCTGGTATTGCTGATTAACGAGCAGGCTACGCAGTTGGTTGCGCAGGACATCAAGCGCCGTTTGCTTGCTACGATGCATATTACTGGCGATACCCGCCAAATAATGCGAGTCGGGATATAAGCGGCTGGCCTGATTTAGCAATTGTTCAATCTGCGGATAATCCGGATAGTTAAAGCGCCGATCACTAATCACTTGATCAATTTGCTGTTCAAAGTACGCCAGCAGCTTGTCGGATTGTAAACGCAATAAACCAGAGCGTATCAGAGGATCAGTGTTTTCAAGCGCTGAGAATGTGCTCAGAAACTCCGGGGCAGCAGTGCTAGCCAGCGCAAGGTAATGATCGTGCTGCTGTTGTTGCTTGGCCTGCTGTTGTTGCAGTGCCAGCAGCTGTTGCTGCTGCTGACTGTGTAACTGCCATAAGCTGGTGGCAGCCAACAATGCGACACCAGCTGCGGTTGCTGCTGGCCAGTAGCGCCGGTTCAGCCCCTCTAATACTCTGCTAACACTGGTTTGGCGGCTATTTCTGTCAAAACGCAGCGCGCGTTTTAACGCCAGCCACTGCCATGGATTGAGATGAGCGGGTTTGTCAGGCTGTTTTTGTTGCTTGGCAGCTTTATCCGCCGGGATCCTGTCAAAAGGGTGCTTACTGGTTAACAGCTCATAGCTGATGCAGCCGAATGAAAAGGTATCATCACTTACTGAGGGGGCGTTGCCTGCGAGCAAATCGGTACTGGCGTAGGCAGGAGTATAGCCGCTTAATGCAGCCGCCGGGTTATGCTGCTCAGCGGCATAAATATCATGATTAAGTTGCAGGGTATGGGCGACACCAAAATCCAGCACCTTTAACTGGCCACTGCGGTTAACCATAATGTTGGCCGGTTTTAAATCTGCATGGACGATACCTTTACTGTGCGCATAATTTAGGGCCGAACCTAATTGGTCCAGTAGTTTAATTGCGGCACGCAGGGGGAGTCCTTTTGGCTTATAGCGTTTTATTACCTGGTCCAGACTTTCGCCATCCAGATATTCCATCACGATAAAGTAACAGTTCTGTTCACAGTCAACATCAAACACATTGACAATATTAGGATGGGACAACTGCTGGGTTTTGTGGGCTTCCTGTAGCAACAGCTGCAGTGCTTCTGGCTGGCTGACAAACTGTGGTTGCAACACTTTTATCGCTACCTGAGCTTCTGCAACGCCAGCCTCGGCTAAAAAAGTATCCCGGGCACGGTAGATGTCACTCATCCCGCCAGAACCAATTTTTGATTCCAGTAAATAGCGTTGTTTGATTGTTTTACCGCTTAAGTCACTTCCCGGTGCTGTTGTCGCAGGGGGGCGGCGGGCAAAGCGGGTTTTCTCGTTATCTGCTGCGAACGTGTCATCTGCAGCAAGTGTTGTATCAGGTTGAGTGGTCTTGTCAGCGTTATCAGCCATTGTTTAGTTACCTTACTCGTTAATCTGCTGCGGTTGTGTGACGCATCAGTATTACTGCACCCCCCACCTTTTTACATAAACGTGACAAATAGTTATAAATGCTGAATAAAAACCTCAGCCTTCTACGATGTTAAGTACCGTCACGTTGTTTAATGCCTTGCCATTTTAGCTTTAGATGAAAAAACATCAAGTTAAATTGCAATAATGTAAACAAGATATATATTGACTTGGTTTCTTTTTGGTTCTAACCTTTGCGCCTGCAACATTTGGTAAAATTAATGTGTATTAAATGGGTGCTTTCGGCAGGGAGTGTTAAGTGGGTCAGACGGATAGGTTACTCGAGCTGTCGGTGTTAAGTTATCACCGGTTGTCACCACGTCAGGTGGCATTAAAACGTTTTGACGGTAATGGTGGCACGCTGGGCCGGGCAGAACATGCTGACTGGCATCTGCCGGATCCAGAGCGGGTGGTATCCAGCATTCATGGTCAAATTGGATACCAGAGCGGTAGTTTCTGGATCACGGATCTTTCAACCAATGGTCTATTTGTTAATCGTGCTGTTGCGCCACTTGGCAACGGTCAGAAACATTTACTGACCGACGGTGATTTATTGTGTCTGGGTGACTATGAAATTAACGTTGCCATTATATCCGCTCCCAGCCACGCCGAAACGGGCGCAGCGAGTTTGCCACAGAGCATGCCGGCGAGCTCGCCTGGTCCGGGTCTGAAAGTCAGTGACTTTGCTGCTGCGCATTTTCAGACTACTACACAAAATAATACACAAATTACCTCTGAGAGTTCCCATTACCAGCAAACCGACGGCTATCAGCAGACTGATGCGCTGGCCAGTAACGATATGCTGGATGAAAGTTTTAGCCCGCCACAGAGTATTATTCCCGACGACTGGCAACCACAGTGGCAACAGACTCCCTTACCCGACGAACCACTGCAGCTGGCAACCAACCATGTCAGCTCGCAGGCTTCGGCAATGCCGGGTGCAGGAGGTGCTAGGGCTGCAGGAGGTACTGCGGCTGCAGCAGATGTGGGCGCTGAACAGGCGAATGCCGGGCAATGTTTACAGGCCTTTCTCAGTGCACTTAACGTTGCTACGCCGCCAGCACAGCAGCTGCAAAACCCCGCCTGGTGGGGGCAGCTAGGTGAGGCGTTGCAGGCATCGTTGCAAGGCATGATTGATGTTATGCGTTCCCGCTCAGAGTTAAAAAACACCTTACGGGTTAACCAGACTACGTTTGGGCAGCGGGAAAATAATCCGCTGAAATTTTCTGCCAATGTCACTGAAGCTTTTCATAACTTATTTAATCATAACGCCAGCAGCTTTATGGCACCGCAACAAGCGGTAAAAGCGGCTTTTGCCGATATCAGTGAGCACGAAGCGGCAATTATTGCCGGCGCCGCTGGCGCAATGCAGGGGCTGCTTGCGCAACTGACACCGCAATTGATAGCACAGCGGGATTTTGGCGCCGGCTTTATCGATAAGGTAAACCCTGCGAAACGTTACAGTCGTTACTGGAGGCTGTATCAGGCGCTGCATCAGGAGCTGCTTGCTGAAGTGGGTCGCACTGCCAAAGGTGGGGTAAACGATGATTTTATCCGTGCTTATGAAAACTACTTAACAAAACAAAAATGATAGATCAACGGAGTTGTCAATTATGAAACGGATCACCCTGCTGGTGATAGTCATGCTATCTGTGCTCTTTATAACGGGTTGTCAGGCTGTCTATTCCACTTTTCCACCTTCTACCACGCTGCATTTTAGGGTGGCTCAGGACATAAACCCGGATGCGGATCAGCGTCCATCGCCGGTAATTGTGCGGGTGTATGAACTGGCGTCAAAAACCGTATTTGAAAATCAGGATTTTTTTGCGCTGTACGATAATCCTGAACAAACGCTACGTACCGATTTACTTAAAATAGATGAGCTGGTGTTTGAACCCGGGCAGCGCACCGAATACAAAATGGCCTTGCTACCCACTACCAAAGCAGTTGCTGTGATTGCCGCATACCGGGATATTGAAGGTGCCCGCTGGCGTGCAGTAGTAGATGTTAAACCAACAGGTTATGACGATTTTTATGTCTACGTGGACAAGCTTGCCGTGTATATCCGTGAACATGATCTAGAGCGGCCCAGCCGTTAACGGCGGCAGTCTGCCCGGAGTAGAATGTAAATGAGTGAATTCAGTAAAATTGCCTGGTCAGAAGGGATGTTTTTACGGCCGCAACACTTTCAACAGCAAGAGCGCCATCTGCATTATAGCCAACAAAGCCGCCAGGCGCAGTTAGCGCCCTTTAGCTGGGGCGTCTACGATTATCAGCTGGACAGCCAGTGTTTAAAGTTCAGTCAGTTTGGCTTAAGCCGTCTGCGCGGTATCCTGCCAGATGGCACTTTACTGGAATTACCTGATATTGAGCCACTGCCGGCACCGCTTAGCATTGCCAGAGGGTGTCGCGACCAGCAGGTGTATCTTTGCCTGGCGGTTGATAAAGCGAATGGTTTAAATATTGCTGAGCAACACAGTGAACAGATAACCCGCTTTCATTTTGCTGATCATACCCTGACCGACACCAGCTTAGCCGAAGCGGCGGTTGAAACCTTGCAGTTAGCCAGGCTCAGCGTGTTGCTGAAACTGGAAAGTGACGATAGAAGTGGATTTATTGGCGTTGCCATTGGCCGGATCCGGGAAGTGACCGATCAGGGCGAAGTGAAGCTGGACGACAAGTTTATTCCGCCACTACTCAATGTGCAGCGCAATCCACCGCTAAAAGCATTGATAAATGAAACCCTGGGTATGCTTAACCAGCGCTCGCAGGCATTAAGCAGTCGGATCAGCAAAGGTCAGGGTACCAGTAGCTCTATTGCCGACTTTCTGATGTTACAGGTGCTGAACCGGTATGAGCCGCTGTTAAAGCACTGGCAGCAACTTGATGGCAGTAATCCGCTGGCTTTGTATCAGCTGATGGTCAGTATGCTCGGTGAACTTGCCACCTTTACCAGCAAAGAGAAAAGGCCGCCTGAGTTTCCGCCCTATATTCATCAGGATCTGACCGCCGTTTTTGGCAACTTAGCGGTGATTATGAATCAGACGCTCAGCGTGGTGTTGGAGCAAACTGCTCAGGCATTGCCATTAGAACAGGCCAAGTTCGGTGTTTTAGTCTCACCGCTAACCGACAAAACGCTGCTGGAATATGCCCAGTTTGTGTTGGCGGTCAACGCTGACTTACCTGCTGAAGACATCCGCAAGCATTTGCCGGCCAGACTTAAAATTGGTCCGGTCGAACATATCCGTGAATTGGTCAACAACCAACTTCCCGGCATACCGGTTACGGGCTTACCGGTTGCACCAAGGCAGGTGCCATATCATGCCGGTTATCACTACTTCCAGTTGGATAAAACCAGTATTTACTGGCAGCGACTGGCAAACAGTGGCGCACTGGCTTTGCATTTATCGGGGAATTACCCCGGCTTAAAGCTGGAACTCTGGGCGATTAAGGCCTGAAATATAGGGATAGAAGGCAATGTCTGATCAAACCATTATGAAACCCCGGCCAGGAGGTCGTGCGAAGCGACCAGAAATTACCTCTGCTGCTCCGGCAGAGCCCTTAGCATCGGGCGGGGCCGCCACAGCTGCCAGCGCCAGTGTTAATAATGACAAAACCCGGATTGCCACGGGCAATCGCAGCAATACGTCCGGTCAGGGGCCGCAAACGTTGTCGATCAGTGACAACGTGTTGGTTGATGAAGCCGCGATCTTATTTTCTTTGGTGGCACCGATACGCAGTACTGCCAGTCATCATGATGTTAATAGCTTAAAAAAGCAGTGTGTGAGTTTAATTAATCAATATGAGCAGCAGCTGCGTGCCAAAGGTGTTGTGGCAGAAGTGATTGAGCAGGCCCGTTATACCTTATGCTGCTTTATTGATGAGATTGTGCTCAACACCCGTTGGGGTGGCAATAGTGACTGGGCGACAGAGAGCCTGCTGTCAACATTTCATAATGAGACCTTTGGCGGAGAGTATTTCTTTACTCTGCTGGAGAGTGCAATAAACCAGCCTTCGCAAAACCTGACGTTACTGGAATTGCAGTATTTATGTCTGTCTTTTGGTTTCGTGGGCAAAATGCGGGTTGAAGAGCGCGGCTACGAAAAACTGGAGCTGATCAAGGATCGCGCCTACAAGGCGATTCGAAGCCAGCGTGGCGAGCCTGCCCGCGAGCTGTCGCCAAAATGGCGCAGTGATGTGGTGCAATCCGGAGCCCTGGAAAACCGCTTGCCGCTGTGGGTATTGTGCTCCGTTGTTGCCGCCTTATTGCTTGGCGTCTACATGTATCTTAATTACCAGGTTAATAATTACTCTGATCAGGTTCATCGTCAGTTAAATGCTTTGGTGAACTGGCAGCCTGATGTCGTGTCAGGCCAGAGTGGCAAACCCCATCAGGATGCGATCCGCTTACAACAACTGCTGCAAACCGAAATTCGGCGCGATATGTTACAGGTGATAGAGCTGCCTGATCGGGTGCGGATCCGGGTAGGGTTACATCATCTGTTCACCCCGGGTGGCGTCACCATTAATGAAAGCTTTATGCCGGTTATTACCAAAATAGCCAGGTCACTCGAAGGCGTTGAGGGTCGTATTCTGGTTACCGGTTTTACCGACGACTTACCCATTTTTACCAGTAAATATCCGTCCAACTGGCATCTGTCACTGGCCCGCGCTAATGCGATGGCGGACGCCCTGGCTTTTGGCGGCCAGTTACATGGTCGGTTATGGCCAGAAGGACGCGGTGAAGCTGATCCAATAGCGACCAACGATAGCGCCGCAAACCGGGCGCTGAACCGGCGGGTCGAAATAGATTTGTTAGCGCAGTAGCCAAGTGCAAAGGATTAGAAGTATGAAAATTAAAGGATTTTTTCTGTCATTGCGCCGCATTCTGACCGCCGGCTGGGTGATAACCTTACTTGGCTTAACGGCACTGGCGCTGTTGATTTGGTTTGGTGGACCCCTAGTGGCAATTGCCGGTGTTGAGCCATTAGCCAGCACCACCGCCAGGCTGGTGACACTGCTGCTTATTGCGCTGATCTGGGGCGCCAGCCATTATATCCGTGGTATGCGCGAAGACCGCTCGCATAAACAAGCGGTAGACACTTTGCTAAATGGCGAGGCGCATCAGCAACAGGATGCGATGGCGAAACGGGATATTGAAATACTGCGTAGCAGAATGCAAAAGGCGCTGGATATTTTAAAACATGCCCGCTTTAGCAAGGCACGGGATATCTATCAGTTACCCTGGTACATGCTTATTGGTCCGCCAGGGTCAGGTAAAACTACCGCGTTGCAACAGTCTGGCCTGGAATTTCCGTTAAAGGAACAAATGGGAGTTGATGCTATTGAAGGTATTGGTGGCACCCGGCAGTGTGACTGGTGGTTTACTAATCAGGCGGTGTTAATAGATACGGCCGGTCGCTATACCACGCAGGACAGTCATGCCCAGCAGGATGCAACAGCCTGGCAGGGGTTTCTGGGCTTACTGCGCAAGCACCGGCCACGCCGGCCAATAAATGGCGTAATTGTATTTGTCAGTCTGGCTGATTTACTGAACCAGACCCGCACCGAGCGTAACTTACATGCCAGGGCAATAAAACAACGGGTGCAGGAGCTGCAGAACCAGCTCGGGATGAGCTTTCCGGTTTATGTGATGTTTACTAAAGCGGATCTGATTGCCGGCTTTTCTGAGTTTTTTGATGATCTGGCGCCGGAAGATCGGCAGCAGGTATGGGGTACCACTTTTTCGCTGGAGCCAGAGAACGAAGAAAAAGGCATTGTGGCTCAGTTTAATAAAGAATTTCATGCCATGGTTAACCGGCTGCACCAGCGCTTATACAGCCGGCTGCAAAGCGAGCGGGAGCAACAGAGCCGGGCTGCTATCTATGAATTTCCGCGCCAGCTACGATTATTGCAAAGTGCAGCTGATGACTTCCTGAAAGAGATTTTTTCACCCAACCCATTTGAAAAAGCCACGATGTTGCGTGGCGTTTATATTGCCAGCGCCACCCAGCAGGGCCAGCCGATTGATCGGATTATGGCGCAGTTAGGCGGCAATTTCGGCCTGGCTGAGCCACCGCTGCGCCGGCATAGTGGCGAGGGGAAAAGTTACTTTTTGACACGTTTTTTTGAGCAGATTGTGATCCCAGAGCGGGAGCTGGCCTCGGTAAATTTGCAACATAAAAACAAACATCGCTGGATCCGACATGGCACTCTGGCCGCTACTGCCGTGGCTTCAGTCTGGTTACTGAGTGCCTGGACTGCCAGTTATCACTGGAACCGACAGCTGGTCGATGACGTTGCGCTGTCTTTGCAGCAGTACCATAGCCTGGATCAGTCGCAAGCGCAGCAATCGATGCTGCAACTTAACGAGCGGCTTAATGTACTGCGCGATATGCCCGCCGGCTATGCCGGTTTATTACCGGCGGACGGCCCGAAGAATCTTGGTTTATATCAGGGTGACAAACTAGGTCAGTCTGCTAAAACCGCTTATCAGCGGGCATTGTATACCGACTTTGTGCCTTTTCTGCTGAACAGTTTAGCCTCCGAGATGCAGCAACATGCTGAGCATCGGGATTATTTATATGAGACGCTGAAAACCTATCTGATGATTTTTCAGCCGGAGCGATTTGAGGCAGAGCAGGTGCAGGCATGGTTTGCACAGTTTACCGAACGTATGATGCCCGCTGATGTTAACCAGCCGCTGCGAACCTCTTTGCAAAGCCATCTGGATGCATTATTGCAGGCAGGTATTCAGGGCGCCCGTTACGATGAAAATGTCGTCGCTGACACCCGTGACTTACTGATGACTGTGCCTTTGGCCGAGCGCGCTTATCAGCGGGTCCGCACCGAGCTGATGGACAGCCACATACCAGATTTTCGTCTGTCAGATGTGTTGGCAACTGACAGCGTAACACTATTCAGTCGACGAAGTGGTAAACCGCTACGCCAGGGCATCTCAGGCTTGTATACCTATCAGGGGTTTCATGGCGTTTTTAATATTGAGAAGCGCCGGATCATTCGCCAGTTGCTGGCCGACAGCTGGGTATATGGTGAGGAAGACGCGGCTGGTGGTGAACAGAATAACGCAGATTTATCTGCAAAGGTCACTCTGCGTTATTTACGCGACTACGTGTATTTATGGCAGGAATTGCTAAACGACATTGAAATGCAACCTATTACCAATGTCGAGCAGGGACTGGCCCTTACCAGGATCCTGGCTGGGCCGGAGCAGCCTATTCAGAACCTGATTAAAGCGGCGCAGCAAAACCTGCGTTTAACGCAGTTGCCTGAATCGGCTGAACTGGATATGGCGGCAGATGTTGCCGGTAAAGTAGCTAAAACACAGTTTTCCAGTCAGACCACCCGCTTAAACCGGATACTGCCGGATGAGATGCCAGATGTCAGTCGTAGCTTGCCCGGAAAAGAAGTTGAGGCGGCGTTTTCAGCGCTGCTGGCCATCGAACCTGTTCAGCTGGAGCAAATTGGCCAGACTACCCGGCGTTATTATGAATATCTGGAGCGGCTGTATGCGCCAGGGGGCAGGGCACGTCAGGCGTACGCTAATCAGCTAAACTCGCAGGAGGGCAATGAGCTTAATGTGGCACTGCGTCGGTTACGCAGTGAAATCCCCGCGCCGTTCAGTACCTGGCTGGGTAATATTTCCAGCGATACTGCACAGCTGTTTGCCAGCGGCAGTCGTCAGCATATTAATGAAGCATGGCAAGGCAAGGTACTCAGCGAGTATCGTGGTGCTATCGCCGGTCGTTATCCTCTGAACCGCAGGGCCGAGGCAGATATTAAACTACGTGATTTTGAGAAGTTTTTTGGTTATGGCGGCACTCTGGACAGTTTCTTTAATGATTATCTGAGCCCTTTTGTTAACACCAGTCGCACCGCCTGGACCTTTAAAAAAGATATCGGTCTTGATGCTAATGTGCTGCAGACATTTCAACGTGCCCAGCGCATACGGAGTACCTTTTTTGAACCGGGCAGTCAGAAGTTAAAAGTAGGTTTTAGTTTAAAACCATTATTTCTGGATCGGCATATTACCCACCTGATGCTGGATATAGCGGGGCAGGAATTGTCTTACCGGCATGGACCAACCCGTTCCAGCCAGTTCTACTGGCCGGGTGATCGCAACAAACTGCAGACCCGGCTGGTATTTACCCCGGCAAATGCTGGCTTATCATCTAATGTTAGCTATCAGGGTGAGTGGTCCTGGTTCCGGTTACTGGATGAACTGACCCTGGCACGACCGCAAACCCGCACCGACAAAGTGCTGCATCTGGCAGTGCAGGGCAATAAAGCCAGGCTGGAGTTGGTTCCAGATACGGTAAATACGCCGTTCTGGAGTAGCGAGTTGGAGGCATTCTCGTGTCCGGCCAGTCTGTAGCACAACAGGTGGTATCACCCTTAGGTATTTGTGGCAAAGTGGCCAGCCAGGGAGATTTCCTGGCGCAGGGACTTGAGGTTGCCTTTGTCGACAGTTGGAATGAGTGGCTGCAAGCGGTGCTTGCGGTAAGTCGTGAGCAACTGGGAGCGGCGTGGCTTGAAACTTACCTGACAAGTCCTGTCTGGCATTTTGCCTTATCCCCCGGGGTTTGCAGTGATCAGGCCATGGCAGGCACGCTGATGCCATCGGTGGATCAGGTGGGGCGTCACTTCCCCTTTACCCTTGCCGCTGAACTTTCGGTAACGCCGGTTCAGGCGTGGCACGAACGAGGCTGGTGTGAAGAGCTTGAGCAACAAGCACTTGCCACTTTGGACGATGGCTTTGAGCTGCAGCGCTGGCTGACTGCGCTGGCCAAGCTGCCGGTAGCCTGGCCTGAGTCAAAGCGGATCCAGGTCAGCCAAAGCAGCAACGAAGCTATCCGCCAGGCCTGGACTATCAGTGCCAGTGCGCCGCTGGAAAGTCTTGGTCTGTTACATCAGAGTTACCTGCAACAGTTTTCACGTTATTGCCTGTGGTGGACCAACGGCTCTGAGCATGTCGCCCCGTGTTTGCTGGTGACATCTGGTTTGCCTCAGGTGAGTCAGTATGCTGCCATGCTGGATGGTGACTGGTCGCGCTGGAACTGGCAACAAAAACAAATTCAATATTAATCCGGATGGTGACATTAATGATGCAAATTGCATTTCATGCCCAAAGCCACAAAGGCTTAGTTCGCCAACTAAATGAAGATGCGTGTCTGGCACTACCTGAAGCCGGCGTATGGGCTGTAGCTGATGGTATGGGAGGGCATGCCGCGGGTGACATTGCCAGCCGGATGGTAATGGACCTGCTTAAAACAGCAGTCGACAGTGCAGGAGAGGCGCTAAGTGCAGCCATATTAAACCAGGCATTGCAGGAGGCTAACCGGGCACTGGTGAAATACAGTCAGCAGCAATTGCTTGGCACATTGGCCGGCACTACGGTGGTGGTATTGTTTATCCAGCAGGCTACCTATCATTTACTCTGGGCGGGTGACAGCCGTTGTTATTTATTACGTAACAATACGTTAGAGCAGTTGAGCCATGATCACAGCCAGGTTAATGAAATGGTAGCGCAAGGCTTACTGGATGCCAGCGAAGCAGAAAGTCATGAGCTGGCAAATGTGATTACCCGGGCGGTTGGGGTTGATACTGAATTGGAGGTTGCAATCTGTTCAGATAGCTGTCAGCCGGGTGATTTATTTTTGCTGTGTACCGATGGTTTAACAAAAGAGTTACCTGACAATGAAATTCATCAATATTTACAACATGATGATATAGCCGACGCCAGCAAAGCATTATTGCACTCCACTCTGGTAGCCGGCGCAAAAGACAATGTCACCAGCATCCTGGTGGAGCTTAAAGGTCACGCAAATGTTAATTCAAATGACATGACAATACCGTTAAATCGTAAAATTGTATAAATATAGTTTGAAATGTTGTTATTTCGTGAACTATAAAGTAACATATTTTGCTGTTGATGTACTTAATGGTTAATTGTGATGGATCGCAGTGAATTAATAGATTTTGAGTTGTTAATTAAACCCGTAGCGGAACATGCGCCGGCGGGCATCGATCCACGTAGCGATATTTCACCTACCTCACAGTACTACACCTTAAAAGACGTTCGCAGTCAGGCTCGTGCCAATGAGCGGGCCATGCTGTTTGAAGATGATGATTTTCAGTCACTGGTGCTTGACTGGCGACCGCTTGCCCAGGCTTTACCCGATATATTAACTGAGCAAAGTAAAGATCTGGAATATGCAGCCTGGCTGATTGAGGCCTGGTGTCGCACCGAGGGCTTTGCTGGCTTGGCGGCGGGTTTTAAAACCACGCGGTTACTGATTGAACAGTTTTGGAAAGATATTTATCCATTACCCGATGATGAAGGCATGGACGCACGGATAGCGCCGTTGATTGGCCTTAATGGTTACGAAGGTGATGGCGCACTAATTACCCCGATATTAAGTATTCCCATCACGGATATCAGCTCGGTGGGCTGTTTTGCCTGCTGGCAATATGTTCGTGCGGCGGACTTATCCCGCAAAGACGAGAATAAACAGAAACTGCGCGCCGATGCCGGCATCGCCAGTCTGGAGCAAATTCAACAGGCGGTTCAGGAAACCCCCGCTGGTTTTTACCAGCAGCTTTACAGCGACATTCAATTGGCGATGGCTGAATTTAAACAGTTATCTGATGTGATGGATGCCGCGATGGAAGGCTCACCGCAGCCGACAACTGCCATTAGTAAAGCAATGCAGAAATGTCTGGATGCGGTGAGCTATCTGGCAGCAGATAAGCTGAGTGTGGCTGAACATCATGCCGCAACGGATGCTGCTGATACCGCTGTTAACCTGAACCCGAATAACGTCGACGAGCAACTGCAATCACGTCAGCAGGTTATTCGCTCATTACAGCATGCGGTTGATTTTTTTCGAAAAACCGAACCGCATTCGCCAATGTCGTATGCGCTTGAGCAAGTGATCCGCTGGAGTGACCTCACTTTACCGGAGCTGTTGCAGGAGCTGATTGACGATAACAATACCCGAAACAGTTATTTTCGTCTGGCGGGGATCCCGCAGACCAAGTAGTACAACCTGAGTAGTGCAACCGGCCAGCGTTGCCTGCGCGGCCACGACAGACAAATGATAGGAGAGCGTAAATGGAAAGTATTCACAGTAAGTTGTCACGGGTACGCAAACCCAGAGTTCACATTACTTATGATGTTGAGACTGAAGGCAACGCGGTAAAAAAAGAACTGCCTTTTGTAGTAGGGGTAATGGGCGACTTCGCCGGTCACAATACTCAAGCGTTAAAACCATTAAAAGATCGGCGTTTTGTCCAAATTGACCGCGATAATTTTGACGAAGTATTAAAGCGGATGAACCCAAAGCTAAATTTTAAAGTGGAAAATAAGCTGGCCGGCGACGGCAGCGAGTTTGCCGTCGATTTGCAATTTAAATCGATGCAGGACTTTGAACCTGCGGCCATTGTGCGCCAGGTTGAACCGCTGGAGAAACTGATGGCTACCCGTAATAAGTTACGGGATCTGATGACCAAAATAGACCGCTCTGAAGATTTGGAAAATATTCTGGAACGGGTACTTAACAGTGATGCTGACCTGCAACAGCTGGCGCAGGAACTGAATGTAGAGGATAAATAATATGAGTACGGAAGCTTTAGCACAAAGCCACGACAGCAGCACTGAGTTTGCATCGCTACTGGACCAGGCTATCGGTGCCACCAAGCAGACAGATGCGTCGCGCGCCGAAGAACTTATTCGCACCCTAACCGAAGAAGCAATGAGCGGCACGGTCAGCTGGAATAAAAACCTGACGGTAACGTTTAACGAAGCGATTAACCGGCTGGACACCCTGATCTCTGATCAGCTGGCGGCCATTATGCATGCGGAAGATTTTCAGAAATTAGAAGGTAGCTGGCGTGGGCTTAATCATCTGGTGACTAACTCTGAAACGGGCAGTTCACTTAAAATCCGCATGATTAGCATGAGCAAAAAAGAGCTGTACAAGGATTTAAGTAAAGCGGTCGAGTTTGACCAGAGCCAGACCTTTAAAAAAGTGTATGAAACAGAGTTTGGTACCCCAGGTGGCGAGCCTTATGGTGCGATCATTGGTGACTATGAGTTTACCAACCATCCGGAAGATATTGAAACGCTGACCTATATGTCTAATGTTTCTGCCGCTGGTTTTTGCCCGTTCCTGTCCAGTGCCTCACCGGCGTTGTTTGGTTTTGACGAGTGGACGGAACTGTCTAAGCCACGCGATTTAGAAAAGATTTTTGAATCGCTGGAATACACTAAATGGCGTTCATTCCGTGACAGTGACGATTCACGCTTTGTGACGCTGTCAATGCCACGGGTACTGGCACGCCTGCCTTACGGTAGCACTACGGCGCCGGTAGAAGAGTTTGGCTATGAAGAGTTTGAATTAGATGGCCAGAAAGCCGTTGCCAAAAATACTAACCATAACCACTATTGCTGGATGAATGCCGCCTATGTATTGGGTAGCCGGTTGACCAATGCTTTTGCACAATATGGCTTTTGTACCGCCATTCGCGGCGCAGAAGGCGGCGGTAAAGTGGAAGGTTTACCGTCGCATATCTTTATGAGTGATGATGGTGACCCGGATCTGAAATGTCCTACCGAAATTGGTATTACCGATCGTCGTGAAGCAGAGCTGGGCAAAATGGGCTTTCTGCCATTATGCCATTATAAAAATACCGACTACGCCGTGTTTTTTGGTGCCCAGACCGCACAAAAACCGAAAAAATATGATAGCCCGGAAGCCACCGCAAATGCCGCTATATCAGCCCGTTTACCGTATTTAATGGCGACATCACGTTTTGCCCATTACCTCAAAGTGTTGGCCCGCGACAAAATTGGCAGCTTTATGGAGGCCGAAGATGTGGAAGTGTGGCTCAATCGTTGGATCCTGACTTATGTTAATGCCTCAGAAGGCAGCGGCCAGGAAGTCCGGGCCCGTTATCCACTGGCGGATGCCAAGGTGCAGGTGCGTGAGATCCCGGGGCGTCCTGGTTCTTATAATGCCGTAGCCTGGTTACGGCCATGGTTGCAGCTGGAAGAATTGTCTACGTCATTACGTTTAGTAGCCAAAATTCCGGAAATGGGTAGCTAAGCACGTTTTAGTAACCAACTCTGAGCGGTTATAAAAGGCAGGGACGGACAAGTCATGGTTGACGCAGTTAATTTTGTTGCTGATACAGTATTTGATACGGATGAGGGCAGCAGGCCCTGTCCGTCCTATGCCAGTTATGCCAGAACAGGTTTACTGAGCCGTTTTTTGCGTGAATCCAATCCGCTGAACGCGGTGTTATTCTGGCTGCAGCATATTGAAAGCCGTCCCTGTGCCGGGGCGGCTTTTATTGCCCCGGTGCTGGGCCGGGCCATTGCCGAAATTGACAGCCTGATTAACCAGCAGCTTAATGCGGTGTTGCATCACCAGACATTTCAAACGTTGGAGGCCAGCTGGCGGGGCTTGTTGTACCTGACAGAGCAGGCCGAACGTTATGATCGCGAACAAAAAGTTAAAGTTAAACTTATTTCACTATCCTGGCCTGAGCTAAGTAAAGACATAAACCGGGCTATCGATTTTGACCAGAGTGATTTCTTCAAACTCATTTACGACAACGAATTTGATATGGCAGGTGGCGAGCCATTTGGCGTTTTGGTTGGTGACTATCAGATCAGCCATAAAATCCGTCGTGGCCAGAGTATTAATGACCTCGATACGTTACAGGAAGTAGCGCGCACGGCTGCCGCTGCATTTGCGCCTTTTATTACCGCTGCCCACCCTTCGTTATTCGGGGTGGATCATTTCTCAGAACTTGGCCAGGTGACTGATATCGCCAGCCAGTTTAAACAGCCGGAATATGTTAAGTGGCGGGCGCTACGAAATATGGAAGATGCCCGCTTTCTGGGCTTGGTATTGCCACAGGTACTGATGCGCCCACCTTACAAGGACGATGGCAGCCGCACTGAAGGTTTTGTGTTTAAAGAACAATTTAGCCGGCCAGAGCGGGACTATCTGTGGGGTAATGCCGCCTGGGCGTTTGCCGGCGTGTTGGTCAGGGCCTATAGCGAGTCGGGCTGGTTTGGGCAAATACGCGGTATGAAAGCGGGCCATTATAACTTTGGCCTGGTGACCCATCTGCCGGTTAGCCAGTACGAAACCGAAAAATACCAGCCTTTTAATAAGCCATCGGTCAATTTGCTGGTGGGGCATCGCTTTGAAGCGGCGTTATCTGATGCCGGTTTTGTGCCGCTATCGGCTGTGCCGTACAGCGATTTTTATGCGTTTTATAACAATGCCTCGGTGCAGGAGGCAAAAGCCTACGATAAAACCTTGTCGAGTGTAAACGCCAGGCTATCTGCCATGTTGCAGTACATCTTATGTGTGGCCCGGTTTGCCCATTACATTAAGGTGATAGGTCGCGACAAAGTTGGGGGTTATGTCTCGGCAGAAGAATGCGAGCAGGAATTACAGCGCTGGCTACATAACTACACCACAGCCTCTGAGGATGCGTCATATGAAGTGCGGGCGCGCCGGCCTTTGCGTGAAGCGCGAATAAAAGTGAAAGAAAAAAGGGGCCAGCCCGGCCGCTATTATTCAGTGATCCAGTTACAGCCTCACTTTCAGCTGGATCAGATGGTGACATCAGTAAAATTAGTCGCGGAGCTATCTCCAAAGCAAAAGGCGTCAGCCTGAGGGATCTTAAATGAAAAAACTTAATACCTTAATCAGTAGCGGTCAGTTAGCCGGTGCGTTAAACCATGCGCTGAGCGAGCTACGGGAAGACCCACTCAATGCCCAGATGCGTGCGGTGTACGTTGAGTTATTATGTATAGCCGGTGAGCTGGACAAAGCCGATGCTCAGCTGGACATGATAGTACGTCAGCATCCGGACTTTCTGCTTGGCGCCGTCAATGTAAGACAGCTTATCCGGGCAGAAACTGCCCGGCGTGACTTTTACCAGGGTGGCATGACGGCCACTTTATTTGGTGAGCCGGCGCCGATGTTCAGCGCACTGTTAAAGCTTCGTTTAGCGATGCATGAGCAGGACATTGCCGGGGCGACGTTAGCGGCCGGGGAGATGGAACAACTGCGGCCACAGGTTGCTATTGCCTGTGGCGATAAGTGCCATACGGATATCCGTGACCTGGACGACAGTCTGGGGGGATATCTGGAGTTGTTTGGTACCGATGGCAAATATTACCTGGCCGGGTTTGAGCAAGTTGCCAGTTTAAAGCTGCATCCGGTGAAAAGCCTGCTCGACACCATTTGGCGGCGGGTTGATATCAGTATTGTCGACGGCCCACAGGGTGAGGCTTTTTTACCAATGATTTATGTGGCGAACCCTGTTGCTGATGCTGCCGATATTGATCCGTTAATACAACTTGGCCGGGCGACCGACTGGCATGAGCATAGTGATCGGCTGATTACCGGTACTGGCCAGAAAATGTTGTTGCTGGGCGAGCAGGCAGTAGCGCTCAGTGAGGTGTTCGAGCTTGACGCCATCAGTGAAGCTGAGCCTGCAGCTGTCGCGGCAATGGCTGAATAACCAAGATGAAGGTACATCAGAAACAGGCGCTGCAAATGTCGCTGCTCGATCGGCTTATTGACGATGCACCTGGCCAGAAAGATCCCGGCCGGCAACGTCGTGGCTTTGATTTAAAAGCGTTGCGACAAAGTGTCCGGAGGGATCTGGAAAACCTGCTCAATACCCGGGTGCAATGGCACGTCTGGCCAGAGAGTTATCAGCAGTTGCAGCAAAGCCTGCTGAACTATGGTCTGCCAGATTTTTCGGTAATGGTGGTCGACTCTATTGAAGGCCGCCAGCAGTTGTGTCGGGCAGTAGAGCAATGTATCCGCCGTTTTGAACCGAGGTTTGTTGAGGTAGAAGTGTCGTTAGCCGATGACGATCAAACCATTGAGCGGGTGTTACGGCTGCGGATCCAGGCATTGCTCTATGCCGACCCCGAGCCGGAACATATTATGTTCGACTCCGAGGTGGAACCGGTGCATCTGGGGCTGACCATCAGGGATTATCAGTAATGAATGATGAGTTATTAAAGTATTACAATCGTGAACTGACGTTTATCCGCAGAATGGGGGCCGAATACGCCGAAAAATATCCGAAAATTGCCGGTCGGTTGCGTATTAGCGAAGAGACAGTTGAAGATCCACATGTCTCGCGGTTAATTGAAGGTTTTGCCCTGCTCAGTGCTCAAATCCGGCAGAAGCTGGATGACAGTTTTCCCGAACTGACCGATGCCTTGCTGGGCCAGATGTATCCGGATTATCAGGCACCTATTCCGTCCGTATCGGTATTAAAGCTGGTCAGTCAGAATGTCTCGACATCGGGTATTAAGATTAAACGTGGCACTCAGTTTGAAACCCGGGCTGAAGGGCTGAAGCCCTGTACGTTTCAGAGTTGCTATGACAGCGATATCTGGCCGCTGGAAGTGGTGCAGGCCGAATTTAAGAATGCGCCATTTCATGCGCCAAGACCGCCAGCCAGTCCGACCGCTAAGGCCTTACTCAAGTTAACCTTAGCCTGTGAGTTTGATAACACCTCGTTGCAGGAATTGGCGATAGGCCAGTTGCGATTCTACCTTAATGGTCAGCGTCATCATGTCTATAAGCTGTTTGAATTGATCCTCAGGCACGTTATTAGCATTGGCGTGGCGCCGACTGGCCAGCCTGAGCAGATGAAGTTTTTGCAACCTCGTCATATCCACGCCATTGGCTTTGCCGATGATGAGCAGGTTGTGCCTTACAGTCAGCGCAGTTTCAGTGGTTACCGGTTGCTTATTGAGCAATTTTTATGTCCGGAAAAGTTTCTGTTTTTTGGCCTGACCGGGTTGGATCCAAGCTGGCCGGGTATTGCCGATAAGGTAGATTTGTATTTTTATCTGGCCGAAGGGGCAGATGAGTTAGAGCGCCATGTTACCGCCGATAGCGTGTTGCTGGGCTGCACTCCGGTGATTAATTTGTTTAAGCAAAAACTTGAGCCGGTGAAGTTAGAGTCGGCCCAATATGAGTACCGGCTGGCGCCGCGCTATCTGGATGCTGATGTCTGTGAGGTGGTACAGGTACAACAGGTACAGGCTTTTGATCCACACGGAAATGAAGTGACCCTCAATCCTTATTACAGCCAGGGCCACCCTGATTATCTGGCGCAACAGCAATTGTTCTGGCATACCCGGCGTGAATTTGTTGACTGGGCGGGGGGCTATGCGGAAGCGGGCACCGAAGTGTATTTATCCATTATTGACCGTCATTTCAAGGGCGTCAGTAGCCATGATGATCAACAAAACTGGGTTATTCAGGTTAACGCCCTGTGCAGTAACCGCAATCAGCCAGCTTATTTGCCATTTGGTGGCGGCGAGCCGGAATTTGCCATCAGTAAACACGCTGATGTGATTAAATCGGTACGTTGTCTGGTGGCACCAACCATGAGCATTCGCCCGGCACTTGCTGAGAGCAGCCGCTGGCAGCTGGTAAATCACCTTACCCTGAACCATTTTAGTGGTGAGCAGGCGTTAACGGTATTGCAGGAAACATTAAAACTATACGATTTTCGTTGCACGCCAGAATCAAAAGCGTTGATTGACGGTATTACCGGCCTGACCCTGAGCAGTGGCTCAGCGCGGGTTAATCAGCAGGGCCGGATTGCTGTTTGCAGCGGTACCGAAATTTTGCTGGAATTCAGTCAGTCTGCTTACACTGGCAGCAATGTGTATTTTTTCGCCAACATTCTCGATGCTTTCTTTGCCCAGTATGCCAGCATCAACAGCTACACCCGGCTTAGTGTCAAACTAAAAGAGCATGAACAACTCTACCATCGCTGGCCCGCCAGAGTAGGTAGCAGAGTATTGCTATGAGTATGGCGTGATGGGAGAGCCACTATGAGCTTCGCCGCGTTAGTTGCCAGCCCAGGCGATTTCGACTTTTACCAGGCGGTATATCAGATAGAGCGCCAGTTAAGTGCTGAGCAGAAAAAGTGGCACGGGGTGGGACGCGATGCGTTTCCCGGCGCAGAGCTGGTCCGGTTTAAGGCCGAGCAACATTTAGGTTTTGCCGGCCAGCCTATAAATAAAGCCAATGCACGCACCAACGATAACGATCAGCTGGCACTGGAGTTATATGTCAGTTTCCTGGGGTTAACCGGGCCCAGCGGGGTAATGCCGCAGCATTATACCGAGATGTTATTGCAGCGCTTAAAGCAACGCGACGGCGCCATGCGTGACTTTTTCGATATGTTTAATCATCGACTGATTTCACTGTATTACCGGGCCTGGGAAAAATACCGGTTTGCTTGTCAGTATGAGATTGCCAATGGCTTAAATGATCCATTCAGTACCTTACTGCAACAACTCAGTGGCTGTAATGACAATCTTGGTTTGTATTACGCGGGGGCGTTTAGCCAGCGCAATCGCTCAAGCCAGTTTTTACAGCAAATATTAACGGATTTGCTGGGCGCGCCGGTTAAGGTGATTTCCTTGGCGGGCCGATGGTTGGCGCTGGCCAAAGAGGATCAAAGCCGGCTTAGCAGTCGCACCCTGCCTGAAGGTCAGAATGGCATGCTGGGCCAAACCAGTATGTTGGGACAGCAGGTGTGGGATGTCAGCTCAGTGGTAGTGATTGAAGTTGCCCCACCCGCCAATACATTAGCCGGCTTTTTGCCAGGCGCCAGTCGCTACCAGTTAGTTCAGCATATTGCTGGCCGTTATCTCGACCCTCATTTGCAAGTTCGGTTGGTAGTAAAGGGGAGACAACAGGATTTCCCCTGTAGCCGTCTGGCTGACAGCACAACGTCGCTGGGCCGGGGTAGCCGCTTAAGTATTCGCGCTGCAATGTCGCAGCATCCCGCTCAGGTTGGTTTCCAACTGGGCCGGCTTTAATTAATGCACAGGAAGCATTTATGTCGACACATTCTCTAAAAAGTCTGGTAGAAACCCTCAATAACGAATGTAAACAGGCACTTGAAGCTGCGACGGCGCGTTGCCAGTCTCGCAGCCACTATTCGGTAGAAATTGAACACTGGCTGGATGCTTTAGTACAACGCGATAGTGCTGATTTTTCACTGGTGTTTCGGGCATTTGCCGTTGACACAGATAAAGTGCGCCAACAGCTGCAACAAGCTCTGGAGCAGCTGAAAACCGGAAATAATTCATTGCCGGGGATCTCGGTACAACTGATTGGCTGGCTAAAAGCAACCTGGCTTAACACGACCATCGAGTTTAATGACCATCAGGTTCGCAGTGTCTACTTATTATATACCCTGCTGCAGGACGAGAGTCTCTCAGGTCTGATGTTACGCCGTATCCCAGAGCTGGATAAAATAAACGCCGCCGAGCTGTTACGGGTATGGCCTGGTCTGGCGGCTCAATCGGCCGAACAGGGCGGCGCAGCGGTTGCAGATACCAAGCCTGGTAAAACGCCGGCACTGGATCAATTTACCGTTGATTTAACGGCACAGGCGCGCGCTGGCAAGATTGATCCGATAGTAGGCCGCGATTTTGAGATCCGCCAGATGATCGATATTCTAACCCGCCGGCGTCAGAATAATCCGATATTAACGGGTGAAGCCGGCGTGGGTAAAACCGCTGTAGTAGAAGGCCTCGCCTTACGGATTGCAGCAGCGGACGTGCCGGAAAAACTTAAGGCTGTTGCCCTGCGGGTGCTTGATTTGGCCCTGTTACAGGCAGGTGCAGGCATGAAGGGCGAGTTTGAGAATCGCTTGAAAAACGTTATTAACGAAGTAAAGCAAAGCCCTACGCCGATTATTTTGTTTATTGACGAAGCCCATACCATGATTGGCAGCGGCGGTCAGGCCGGACAGAACGATGCTGCCAATTTACTGAAACCCGCGCTGGCTCGTGGTGAGCTTAGAACCATCGCCGCCACTACCTGGGCCGAATACAAAAAGTACTTTGAGAAAGATGCGGCATTAACCCGACGTTTTCAGGTGGTAAAAGTAGAAGAGCCGAGCCCGGCAAAAGCTGTATTAATGATGCGTGGTTTGCTTGACGTGATGGAGCGCCATCATGGCGTGAGTATTACTGACAACGCATTGCAAGCCGCCGCGTATTTGTCTGACCGCTATATCAGTGGCCGTCAGCTGCCGGATAAAGCAGTAGGGCTACTTGATACCGCCTGTGCCAGGGTAGCGATGAGCCAGGACGCAATACCCGGCCCGGTTGAAGATCAACAACGTATCGTTGATCAGTTAGCTCGTGAAATCAACGTATTGCAGCGCGAGCAGACGCTTGGCCAGATGCACACCCGTCAGCTTGAGGAAATACAACAGCAATTAGCGCAGGCAAAAACGTTACGTGGTGAGCTGCAGCAACAATGGCAAACCCAGCGTGAGTGGGTGGCCAGGGCGCGGGAATTGGCAGCACAGCTGCAACAGGATGCCAGAACGACAACGAGCGACAACCCTGAGCAGGGCACTGAAACACCGGTTAATACCGGGCCACTGCTCGAAGAGCTGAGTGCGCTGCGGGCGTCATTAGCCGAACTTAGCACCCCGATGGTGCATTGGCAGGTTACCGGGCAATTGATTGCAGAGGTGGTGGCTGACTGGACGGGTATACCGCTTGGTAAAATGCACTCTGATGAAATAAATACGGTGCTGGCACTGGAACAACACCTGGCAGAGCGGGTCGTTGGCCAGCAACATGCTTTGCAACTGATTGCCCGCACCGTGCAAACCTCACGAGCGCAACTGGCAGATGAGAACAAGCCAAACGGTATCTTTTTGTTAACAGGTCCCAGCGGAGTGGGAAAAACGGAGACTGCACTGGCGATTGCAGAACAGGTTTACGGCAGCGAAGATAACCTTACCGTTATTAACATGTCGGAGTTTAAAGAAGAACATAAAGTGTCGTTGTTACTGGGCTCGCCCCCAGGCTATGTCGGCTACGGCGAAGGCGGCATTTTAACTGAAGCCGTGCGTCGTAAGCCTTACAGCGTGGTATTGTTGGATGAAATGGAAAAAGCGCATCCCGGAGTGCAGGATATTTTCTATCAGGTATTTGACAAAGGGTCGATTAAAGATGGGGAAGGGCGCGATATCGATTTTAAAAATACCATCATTATTATGACCTCTAATGTCGGCACAGACACCACTATGCGGTTATTTGAAGATATCGACACTGCTCCCTCTGTTGCTGGCCTGACAAAAGCGTTAAAAGACGATTTACTGCAGATTTTTAAACCCGCTTTTTTGGGGCGGCTAAACGTTATTCCTTACCTGCCACTGGACGATGACAAACTGGCGATGATTAGCCGATTGCAGTTACAGCGGATTGTGCAGCGGTTACAGCAGCACTACAGTGCCGATTTCAGCTATCAGAGTGAGGTGATTGACGCCATTGTCAGTCGCTGTCAGGACGCTGGCTCCGGTGCGCGTACTATCCACAATATTCTGCAAAATACGTTATTACCGGAGTTGTCAGTCATGATCCTGCAGCGTAGCGCGCAGCAGCAAACCATTGAGCAGGTGCAGCTAAGTTTTAATGGCGAAACTTTCGATTACCATATTGATTAATTATTACATTTAATAAACAAATTAAGTTGTAAACTTTTTTTATATTTATTGCCGACCTAATCGGTTAATTAAATAAATAAATAGTTAATTAAAAGTTGATCATAGTTTCTTAGAATGTATAATTTGTACAGTTTGAAAAAGTACTTTACCAACAAAGTCCGCTTTAATGTTTAAACATTGTTAAATGTGTTTGTGGTATGCATAGTGGCTGTAGGAAGTGTTTTTTTTGGCGTTTGGCCGGGGTGAGTTTGCCCGGGTTTATATCTGTCCTGAGTGGACACTATTTTAAATATGCAAAAGGAGCATAGCATGCAAGCAAATACCTACCTGCAGTATGGCGCGATCAAAGGCGAATCGACCGCTGATGAATTCAAAGACATGATCACTGTTTTATCTCTGGATTGGGGTTCTCACCGCGAGTTAACTTCATACACCGGTACGGCGATGGATCGTGAAGCCAGTTCTACCCGGTTAAACGATATTGTTATTACAAAACTGCAAGATAAATCATCACCGGATTTATTCAAAGAAGCGACTATTGGTAAAGGCCAGAAGGCGGTATTCCACATTACCAAGCAAGGCGACAAAATTGAAGAAATCATGAAAATTGAACTGACTGATGCGATGATCAGCAGCTATCAGATGTCAGTTTCAGGTGACCGTCCTGTTGAAACTATCGTGATCAGCTACACCGAGTTGATGATGACTGTTACCCCAACAGACGACAAAAACAACGTTACTGCACCACTGGTATACGGTTACAGCGGCGTTAAAGGCGCCAAGCTGTAAGGTTGAGCTGCAGCTGATGCCGCCTGCGGTGTCAGCTGCACTTACTGCAAATCAGCCCGGAATTTTTACCAATCCATTCTTGATTGAGGCGAACGGATGCAAAAAGCTACCCAGGATGAAAACAGCATCAGAATTGATACCCCGCTGGGTAAGGATGCGCTTTATCTGACCCGCTTTGTATTAGATGAAGGAATATCCCGGTTATTTTCACTGGCCGCAACGGTTTATACTAATGGTCAGGAAATAGCAGCTAAAGATTTGATTGGTAAAGAGGTTTGTATAACTCTTGAATTGGGA
The DNA here is from genome assembly GCA_002364615.1 of Arsukibacterium sp. UBA3155. GTDB lineage: Bacteria > Pseudomonadota > Gammaproteobacteria > Enterobacterales > Alteromonadaceae > Alishewanella. Next base: position 35,960 of record DEYP01000002.1, read on the forward strand.
AATAACCGCCAGCGCCATATTCATGGTGTGGTAGCCTCGCTTAGTTCGCTGGGGTTACGGGTAAACAAAGACGCCGGTGGCAATAACTTTCGCGACTATCATCTTAGTATCGTGCCCGCAGCATGGTACATGCAGCATAAGGTGAATAGTCGCATTTTTAAAGCCAGCAATGTGCTGAAAATTGTTGAAATGCTGGCTGCTGAACATGGCATTACCCTGGACGCCAGTTCTAAAATCAGCGGCAGTTATCCCGATTACGAATATAAAGTACAGTACGAAGAAGCTGATTTCAGTTTTATCAGTCGCTTGCTGGAGCAAGAAGGTATTTTCTACTTTTTTGAACACAGTAAAGGCCAGCATAAGCTGATACTGGCGGATAAAGCGTCGGCTTATCAGCCTTGCACAGAGAACCATGTTAAGTTTCACACCGGCACCCTGGCAGAGGCGCATATTAGCCAGTGGCAAAAAGCCATACGGATGGTACCGGGCAAGTTTGTGCAGCGTGGCTACAATCTGGAAAAGCCTAAAGCGTTACCTACCGGCACCTATGGCAAGGGGAGTCTGGTTAGTAAGCATGCTGATTATGAAATCTTTAAATACGAAGCAGAAGCTGACACCCACACCCGCGCGAACGCCATAGCCACAATCAGACTTGAAGCATTACAACGTGATATGGCCATGCAACAAGGGGCCAGCAGTTGTCGAAGTTTTACCGCCGGACGTACCTTTACTATCAGTGAGCATGAGGATAAAGCAGAAGAGGGCAAGCAGTATGTTATTACCGACTTGCGCTTAGATGCCGCCATTATCAGTCAAACGGGTGCTAATCAAAGCGCCGGGATAATTATTAGCAACAGTTTCCGTTGTGTGCCCAAAGAGGTGGCATACCGGCCCTTATTACAAACCGCAAAGCCACTGGTGCAAGGCGTACAGACGGCTACTGTAACCTGTAAAGGCTCTGAGGAGATTTCGGTTGACGAACTGGGCCGGGTAACCGTGAAGTTTCACTGGGATCGCAGTGACATAACTGATCATGAAAGTTCTTGTCCGATCCGGGTGAGTCAGAATTGGGCGGGCAAAAAATGGGGCATGTTTTTTTACCCGCGCCGGGATCAGGAAGTGCTGGTGGAATTTTTAAATGGTGATCCTGATCAACCGGTAATCATCGGTGCTGTTTACAACTCTGATCATATGCCGCCATACGATTTACCCACCGATAAAACACAGAGCGGGATTAAAAGCCGCTCCAGCGAAGGGGGGGCGGCCGATAATTTTAACGAAATTCGTTTTGAAGATAAGAAAGGCGATGAGCTGTTTTATTTGCATGCCGAAAAAAACTTTACCATGCAGGTTGAACACGACCAACAGATCAGTATCGATAATGACAGTACGCGTCTGATTAAGGGTAGTGACCAGGACACGGTCAATAAAGACCGGACCATTAAGGTGGATGGCGCTGAAACGCATAAAGTAGGGAAAGCACTCACTATTGAGGCAGGAGATGCCATTACCATTAAAACCGGCGCCGCCTCGATTGCCATGAAAAGCGACGGATCCATTGCCATTAAAGGCGTTAACATTACGATCAATGGCGCTAAAGTCAGTATTAACTAGTGCAAACGCAAACCTGAGCGAGTAAGACACTGGCGCAGAATGCGTTGCAATACAGGTGAACAATGAGCAAGCCCGCCGCGATAATTGGTTGTATGCATGTCTGCCCCAAAGTTACTGGCCAGGTACCGCACGTGGGGGGGCCTGTGCTGCAAGGCTCCCCTAATGTCAGCATTGCCGGTATGCCTGCAGCACGTAAGGCCGACAAGCTGCTATGTGTCGGACCGCCTGACAGCATCAGCGGCGGCTCGGCTACCGTGTTTATCAATGGCAAGAATGCGGCCAGGCTTGGCGATGACACAGCCCATGGCGGCAAGATAGTGGTAGGGGTCCCCACCGTGCTGATTGGTGGCTAGGTTATATCAAGAATAAGGCAACGGGGTGGCACTGGTATGGCTGAACAATGATGCAAACATTTTCTGATCTGGCAGAGCGTAGTCATCTGCTATGGTTGCAACGCGACCGCTTCAGTAGCAGTGACTACATTACGCTTACCCAGTTGCAGCAGCATGACAATCGCCTGCTGCAAAGTGTGCGTTTATGCCAGCGTTATCTGAGCCAGCAGCTCGATTTGCCGTTGTGGCTGCAGGCGTTGCTGGATAATCGTGTGGCTGAACTGGACAGCTTGTTGGCGTTGCCGTTGACTTTATCTGCTCAGGTGTTACTGGCAGAGCTGTGGCTGGCGTTGCAGCAAAAAACCAAAGCACATTATTTTGAGCAGTACTGCCGCTCAGAACAAAGCCTGTTACTCTGCCTGCTTGCTGACAAACCCGCTGCTAGTCGCCTGTTTGACGTTATGCAGTCTTTTGACAGACGAAGCGCCGTGCAGTTAGCCGGGCAGTGTGGTTTAACGACTCAGCGTGCTGCTTTATTAAAGCAGACAACCGATCATACTCTGGGCGCGGCACGTCTGGCCGAGCTTAATTACGCATTATATTTATTGGGGCAGCATAGCGACGAATTTGAGTTGGTACTGCAGTTACACAATGCAGAATGTCTGACGACACGACAACTGCAATTATTGCTGCTGGGTGCCTGCACGGAGCGCAAAATACGGATCGTTAATGCGCTATGTAGCAGCGACACTGCTTTGGCGGTCAATGCGATGGGGTTTAGCGGATTGGCTAAGTTTTGTCCGGTATTACTTGAGATAACGCAAGAACCTGCCCACCGGGTTGCAGCGCAAAGTGCTCTGATAACGATGCTCGGTGCGCTGGCAGCTGATAATTTACAAACGGAGCTGGCGGCAGATAGACAAAGGTTGCCAGCCGATACAACCGAGCCGATGCTTGGCGGGCAGCTGCTGAATTCGTTAGATTTTGCTGCGTGTTGGGCCAGCGGCAATCAGTATCAGCGTTTTGCTGCGGCTGCTCTGCGGGTATTGCAGACCCCTGGTCTGGCTCTGGCTGAACCAAACAACTGGCAAGGTGGACTATGGCCGGTTGCATAGCCGTTAAAGAATATGCCGCGGTGCTGGGTAAAACTTCAGTTACTGATTGGGCAATGCAGCTGGATGCGGTGCCGGTAGCGCCCACACTTTCTATGCTTAACGGACAATGGCGGCAATTTAACCGCGTAGCTGAGCTTGAACCCGGTATGTCGTTTGCGGCAAGGTTGGTTGCCTTACTGGCTGGTTTGTGGCCGCAATTAACTGCTGCGCCCGCAGCGGCGCCGGTTTTGTTAGTGTTACCCGAGCAATTGGCTAGCGATCCCCTGTTAGCACAATTTGTCAGTAGCCTGCAGCAGGCGTTTCCGACGTTGTTAAGCCATTGCGCATGCCAGATATTTCCTTATGGCTGCAGTGCAGCATTGCTGGCGCTTTCTGCTGCCAGGCAGTTACTTGAGGAAGGGACGCCGGTGGTATGGCTGATTGCAGTGGATAGCCCGGTAACCAGTTACCTGCCATTGGCAACAGGGGCATCTGCCAGCAACGGGCAGGCGGTTGATTTGACAGATGCGCTGCAAACTGAACAGGTGCTGTGGTCTGAGGGCGCCGTGGCAATGGCCCTTAATCAGGATGACGCGGGTTTACGGTGTCAGCATCTGGCAGCAGATGCCACGGTTAGTCATACCAGCGCCGACCTGGCTATGGGCCATTTATTTGTGGGGGCTGCACAGGGTAGCAAAGGCCCACTTAGCCAACTGTATTTGCCAGACAATGGCAGCACTGCAGTGACCGCATGTTGGCAGCGTCATTATTCCTGCCTGGCACCGAAAATTGATATGAGTACTCAGCTGCACTTTCCTGCCTATTATACCGGTGAACTTGGTGCGGCCGGCGGTGTTTACCGGCTATTACATTTATATCTGGGGTACAAAAGCGGAAGCCTGAATGGCGCTACCCTGCAGTGCGAAATTTCACCGCGGCTGTATCGTGCCGTGGCCGTTTTCAGTTGGCAGCATGCCAGCAGCATTTCTGAATTTTAAGGATATTAACTGGCATGGCAGCGCATTCTTTAACCCTTAAATCCCAGTCGGGCAAAATGTATGTATTTTGCACAGAAACCCAGGGTCAAAGTGGTACACCGTTGCAATTTGCCAGCCGCGATGCGGCGACCAACTGGATCCGTCAATCATTCGATCGTAGCGCCACCCAAAGCGACAGTATCAGACACGTATATCAATGGTTTTGTAAGCAGCCAACGGCAGCAGATTTGGCAGCACCTCTTAGCGCCGTGCGCGACGCTGAATTATGCCGTACTCTTGCCACCGTGCTGCTTGAGGGCAAACTTCTGATCCTGCAGTTGCCTGAACAAAAAATTGTTTTAACAGCGCCTGAGTCAGTCACGCCGCCAGCGACCACTGCCAAAACTCTGGCGCAAGGGGGCAGAGCCACAGCCACAAGTTCGGCCAATGCTCACCCTGAAGGTGAGGTTGCTGTAACTTCTAAGCAGGCTGGCACTAACGCCGCCAATCAACACACACCAGAAACTGACAAGGTCGAAACCTGTGGCGATCCGGTGTCTATGTGCACCGGAGAGGAGATCCTTGAGCTAACCGACTTTGAGCTGGCCGGGCCTTTAGCAATGCAATGGCGACGTACTTACCGCTCCAGCCAGAGCCATCAGAATATTGGTTTTGGCTATGGTTGGCGTAGTAATTTTAACCTGTATATCGACAGCATAACTGATGAAGACGGGGCGAAAGCATTACTGCTGGTTAATGAAGAAGGCCGACAGCTGCACTTTTTGAAGCCAGAGCCGGGCCAGACCAGTTATCAGTTGGCTGAGTCGCTGGCGCTGCGAGCTGAAACCGATGGCAGCCTGGTGCTGCTAAAACCAGATAATACCCATTGGATATTTGTACCGGCGGCTAGCAAACCTGTTTTGAAAAGCGGTAGGCCTGATCATAAACAACGCTGGGTACTTCATCAGGTAATGGATAGTCTGGGGCGTTATTTACAACTTTTTTATAACCGGCAAAACCAGCTAAGCCGGATTGATTACACCCGCAAAAAAGGCATTGAATTGCATTACAACACCGCGGGCTTATTAAGCCACATTGAAGCGGTTAGCCTGAGTGAACAGGGGGCAAAGGGCACAGAACTGCTACTGGCGCAGTATCATTATAATGATGACAATGAGCTTGTCAGCGCCATTAATAGTGGCGGTGAAACCGAAAAATACCAATACAGTCAGCATTTGCTGACGGTACGACAGCGGGCGAGTGGATTTTGTCATTATTTCAGCTGGCAAGGTGCAGGCCCTAACGCCCGCTGTGTTCGTAACTGGGGTGACAATGGCATTTATGATTACCGCTTCAGTTATGATGATAGTAATCGCAGTGCCCACAGTATCGATGGTAATGGCCATTGCTGGCAGTACTTTCATAATGAACGTAATTTGCTGATAAAAAAGGTGGCCCCAGACGGCGCCACCTGGCAATACAGCTGGAATAAACAGGGCAAGAAAACCACTGAAACACTGCCCGATGGCAGTCAGACGCGTTTTTATTACAATGACAATGGTCAGTTGGTTACTCAGGAACACGCTGACGCGGCAATTAGCCATTTCCAATACAATGAGCTGGGTCAACGCTGCGGTATTATTGATGCTGAAGGGCGACAATGGCGCCGGGACTATAGTGCGGGCGGCTTGTTATTACGTGAAACCAACCCCGATAATTCAGTTACCCGTTACCAATATAATGCTGAGAACCAGCTGGAAAAAGTGTATTTGCCTGCAGGCGGCGTACAGCGCTTATTGTGGAGCGACGAGAGTCAGTTACTTGCGGTAAAACACAATGACGCATTAACCCGTTTCAGCTATGACAGTCTGGGCCGGTTAAATGGTATTGTTGATGCCAGTGGCCTGGTCACCGAATATCAGTATAATCTGGCTGGTAAACTGGTAAAACAGACCCAGTACCCGGCCGACGCTTCAGCAACTGGTGCAGCAGACACCTCGCCAGATATTTTAGCGGCGGATCTGCCGGATAGCCCCATTCAGCGAATAGAGCAGCACTACCGTTATGATAGTAGCGGCCGCTTGCTCAGTACCACCAATACCCACGGCGATGTGACGCAGCGCGAGTTCGCCGGGTTAAGCCAGCCGACCAGCCTGCTGCAAGCAGACGGCAGTGGTTTTAATTACCAGTATGATAACGAGCGCAACTTAACCGCCATAATGCGTAGTGACGGCGCCCGTTATCAGCTGGATTATGATGCACAGGAGCGTCCGGTAAGGTTACAGGGCTTTGATGGCCGGTTGCAGCATTTTCACTATGATATTAACGGCCACGTTGCCAGTGTGCGTGATGGCAGCAAACGCCAGCTAAAAGTTAAACGCGACCAGCGCGGCCGGATCACCGAACAAACGGCGTTATATGGTCAGATGCTGGCCAGTAATCATTTTCATTATGATAAAATTGGCCGGATATTGCGGGCCAGCAATGGCCAGCGCAAACTGCGATTTAATTATCATTTAAACGGTAAGCCCACCGAAATTTGGCAGGATAACAGCTGCATATATCATCAATATAATGAGCAGGGTAAATGCAGCACGACCCAGCTGCCTGATGGCACCACGATAGACTACCGTTACAGCGAAGAAGGCCAGCTAAGCCAGTTGGCCGTCAATCAGCAGCCTGTTCTTTGGCGCACTTTCGACAGTGCCGGACGCGAAACTGCCCGCGAATATGACAGTGGCCTGACGTTAGCGCAGCAGTTTGATGCCTTTAACCGCTTAACCATGCAGCAGTGGCATCGGGGTGAGCAACGTCAGCAGCGCCAGTACCGTTACACGGCACTGCACCAGCTGAAAAAAGTAACGGATAACCAGCTGGGTAACACTGAGTACCAATACAACAAGCTTGACCAGCTTACCAGTAAAACGCATAGCACAGATAGCAGTCAGAACGAGAGTCATCAATGGGATAGCTTTGGCAACCCAACCGGCGAAGGCATTGAAGTAAAGCATGACCGGCTGCTGCGCTATCACGATAAGCAGTTTCAGTATGATGACAGCGGCAATCAGCTTGCAGTCTCAGCGCCTGATATTAGTCAGCAACGGAAGTTTAATGGTTTTAACCAGCTAACCAGTGTCAGCGGCAATGGCACTATCAGCCGTTACGAGTATGATGCTCTGGGCCGGCGCAGTGCTAAAATCGTTGGCAACGAGCGCACTGAGTACTACTGGGATGGTGATAAACTTATCGGTGAAACCCGTGCGGGTACTAGCAGTGCGGGCGAGCAAATCTGGTATGTCTATGAGCCAGGCACGAGTAAACCTTTACTGTTTATCAGAAATGGCGAAATTTATTATTACCAGTTAGACCAGCTTGGTACGCCGATATCAGTAACCGACACTAATAACCGCATAGTCTGGCAGGCCAGCTACTCCGTATTTGGTAAAGCAACTGTAACGCGTAACGAAATCGATAACCCGTTACGTTTTCAAGGCCAGTATTTTGATAGCGAAACTGGCCTGCACTACAACCATTTTCGTTACTACGACCCCGACACCGGCCGTTTTATCAGCCAGGACCCCATAGGCCTGCTTGGCGGCATTAACCACTACCAGTATGCCCCTAATCATATCAATTGGGTGGATCCGTTAGGGCTGAGTTGTAAGGAAGATAAATATAAAAAAGGAGTTGTATTTGCAGGGCATGGCTCTGTAAAAATATCTAAATCGACAGTTGTACCTGATGGGACCTCAATAACATTTTTTAGTAAAGACGGAGCTGTAATAACTGATGATCTAGGAGTGGCAATTGAGAATTGGGACCCATTAGACGATGCATACCATCGAACTTTTACGTCAGGTGAGACGATTCCAATGTATTGTTTGTATCCTAATTGTGGTTCATTAAATATTCAACCAACGTCAACGCAGGTTAACAGACCTACTACGATTGACAAGTTGTTAAAACCCGATATGGGTAATTGCAGATGGGCAGCCTGTACGTTTGATGAAGACCATGAAAATGCAAATCTAATATTTCATACTGACGGTGTTTATAAAAAAGTAAACGGTCAATATTTTGTAGAGGTTGATGGCAAATGGATAAAAGCATGATATTCGGTAATGCACGTGGAGGCATATATATTCATGGGAACAATGAAATTAATATTCCCGATTATGACCCTAATCAAATATTTTCTGCTGAAGAATCCGAATTTAAATTTAAACTGATCGACGCACTAGTTAAGTGTTACCGCACTGGACTGTTAGTTAATATTCGTAGGCATATTGCTGTTTCTAAAGTATCAGAGTTATCAGAGAAATGTATATTTGAATGGAATAATGAACAGGTCTCACTTGCGGAGGCTGAGATAATTATTAAAACGAATAGCGAGATTTACTTTTTTAAAACATCCCTGATTTATAACGTTTTTAGGCATGACTATAAACCAGATAGTCGAATGATTACTATACTCATAGAGCAATTTGGAAGAGGGGGATTTCATGCATATGATTTCTAATGTGCCGCAGCCCGTATTTGCTTTTTTGTATTTAATGTGGGGGGGAGTAAAGCACAAATATATGACTTTTCTCACCCCTAAATATGCGGCTGAAGCGAAACAGGATCTTGCAGGGCTAAAGCGTGATTGTGAAGCCATAATTTGGATCCTTAAAAACAAGTATGCCGACTATAGTCAAGCTGTTGCCCGTGCCTACACAAATCAGCACGTAATCAATTTTGCGGCAACTAAAGCCACCATTTTTTTGCATGAAGATATGTTTCAATTAGCTGGGGTGAGATTTGATGAACGGCTGATTCCCGGACATATAGTAAAGGAGGAGGTGTTAAGGTTTTACGTAGATTATCCATCAGTGGTTAGTATTTTAAGGCATATTTATCGGGATTTCGTTAGAAATGGAAACGATGAAGCTGCTTGTCTCGAGATGCGTAATAAACTGAAAACGAAATATTCCGCTGACATTGAAAATTTCATTGATGCAATAAACGATCTTTCTCATTTTGACTCAATCGATTACGCAATCGCTTTGCAGGACTACGATCATCCGGAACGAGCTGAAAAGTTTTTTCGAACTTTAGAACAAGCACTGAATGAAACTATTACCAAACACTAGTAACAGAGCTTTATGCAGAATAGAGTAGATCTCGATCAGTTGCTAGCACGATGCCTTGGGTCGGCGCAGCACTCAGAGATTAGATTTAGGACAGGCACTATTCAGAACAGTTTGATTCTGTTTAAGACAGGCACAATTTAGATGATCTAGCCCACCGCCCAACAAATAAATGGTGTTTTATAGATTCAGTGCTAATTCGCAGAAGGAAACTGATAGAAAGCGTTGATTGACATGAATTCGAGCCATATGTGACCCTGCTATTTTTTTTCAGATATGACGGTTTCTGAATGAAAATTTTTAGCCGACAAGTATTGATAGTAAGAATTGATGAGATGTTCAGGCAGTGTCTCGGAGGGCTCGTCGGCTAAAAAAAGTGGTGTAGCGAGCTTCGAATTGGGTGGCGCGTTCAAGCCAATCATGCTGGTTGAGACTCAGCCTTTGCAGGATGGGTGGTAGTAGTCCAGCATCAGCCCTTGGTTTGCGGCGGCAGACAGTGCGAGCAGTATAGTCCACTAATCCCAAATAGTCAGACAGATTAAACATTATACCGTGCTGCGCGTGCTCAACCAGCGCCCCCTCGAAAGATAGCAGCGGCTTGAGAGGGTGCCTGAAATGTCGCAGATTACCTTTCCGGGTCTGCTCATCGATAGCTGCTGTCAAATCGAATGTCGGCATCAGCCGCTCTTTAATACTGGTAAATTCCGAGATTTCAGGTGTTTCGGCTATCTGTGCGCGTACAGGGTTCAAGTCGACATAGGCCATGCAGGACAGCAGAGCCTCATTACTTAGCAGTGCCTGGGATTTGAATCTTGCTTCCCAGAAATGTCCGGTGCAGCCGTCTTCCTTGTTGGCCTGGCGGGCAATGGGTTCATTAAGGCACTTCATAAACCAACTCAGGCTGGTTAGCCGCTGGCGGTATACTTCGACACAGTTTTGCACTGAGTCCAACTCGGCGGCGCTAAGAGTGCTGCTGGCCAGATAGCGTTGCACCAGCAGCGTCCCTTTGTGAATACTTGTCCAGCGCAACAGCACGTCTCGCACGCTCCAATCAGATGCCTGCTTTGGTTGGAGTTTTACTACTAAGTGCAAGTGATTAGACATAACCGCGTAGGCACAGATGTCGATAGCAAACAACGAGGCCAGCAGGCGAATGCGCTGTTCAATCCAGGCCCGGCGGTGTTCGTAATTTTCACCGGTATCGCTGTCAACACCACACAAAAAAGTCCTGCGCACACAGCGAGACACTACATGGTAATAAGGTGTATCGTCGACGGCAATGAGGGCTTTACGTGGCCTGGGCATAAGGCAACCTTATAACTGGTTAAATATACAGTGTCAAAGTTAGTAACCAATTGCTTGGCTGTCAAGGTATTGGTGGTTGATCAAATAAGTTTTGTTTAGATTTGCCTGTCCAACATGTGCCTGTCCAACATGATTCTCCTTTGATCGCACAGGAGTATAGGTGTGCCTGTCCAAGTTTGCTTCTTTAAACAGGGTTACTTAACCACACGTTTGCTGTCACACGAGCTACGCCATGTTCACCAGTACGAGCAAGCCGGTTCGGCCGAAGCATTTTTGTCCCGCTACATTGGCGAGATAATGCGATTTAGTTATATGGATTCACCTTATGAGGTGGATGCCAGGAAACATGTAATCGAATAACAGTAAAAATTGTTAAATAAATTTTTATAGGTTTAGCCCGCAAATCATGGCTTTTTAATTCGCTCGCCTGACTGCATGTTTTTCGTTACACTGCCGGTTGAACATCTGCGGCAGTGGAGCAGTAATGAGTTTGATAGGGCACTACCTGTATTACTGGAAATTCAGGCTTAGTCTACTGGTGCTGCTAGCCAGTCTGTTGGTTGCCTTGCCACATATTTACAAAATAGTGCAGCGGTTCAACCTGACGCCGATAGCACTGCAATTATCTTTGCCTTTACCAGCCGATTTTGCTGATCGTCATCAGTTGCCCGTTAATCCCGACATTGAAAAAGTATTTGTCAGTGGCCATTTCTCAGACTGGAGTGGTGATGACAGTTTTTATCAACTGCAACAGCTCGATGAAACGCATTGGCACTATATGTTAGCGGCCAAACCTGGTGACACGGAATATCGCTTTGTCGTTTATCTGAAAAATCAGCCAGACCCTGTTTGGCTGGATGATCCAACTAATCCAGCGTATAAAACCAATCCTTTTGGCCAGCGTAATTCCCTGGTGCAACGGCTGGATATTAATCGAGTTTATACGGTCGCTTCGCTGCTGCTTTATGGTCTGACGTTGAGCTTTTTGTTGTACTGCCTGGCCGAACCTTTATTGCACTGGCTATTGCAACTGGCAATGCCTTTTCATCGTAAGTTAGCAATAAGTTGTGCCATGCTGGTGGTAATGGCACAGTTAGTGTTGTTAGCTTACCAGTTTTATGAACACCGCCAGCTGATCAAACAAGGCATCATAGACAATGTGCATATGTTGCATCTGTCGCTGGTGCAGCAGACACAAACAGAAAATCCTCCCTCTGAGCAAGCGTTAACTCAAGCACTGCAAATCTTTCTTGAGCCTGCCATGGTACGGGTAGAAAAATACACGGCATCACTTGAGCAAATCACTATTTCGGATGTAGCGTTACTTGATGCTCAGGGGCGGATCCGCAGCTTGCATCATCGTAGGCAGAACCGCAATATTCAGCAATTCAGGGCTACAGAACTTGGTTTTAGTTCGACAGAGCAATATTTTGTCGAGGGAATTTGGCAACCTTTACTTTCTTCACTGGCTGAACAACCAGAGCGCAGCGTCCGTTTTACCAGCAAATCTGCCAACGTTACCGCCATAGATACGCCTGAAACCCGGCTTGCTGAACTGATGCTTGGTTTTAGCAACGTCTTGGTCCCTATAATTCACAATCAGGAGGTTAGCGGTTATTACATCGCTTCTATTCAGGTTAAGTTGTTTGGCCAGGAATTACTGCGCATAGCAATGATGAACCTGCTGCTGATGCTATGTATTCTGGCGCTGACGCTGGCATTACTGCTAAGGATTGGCCGCCATATTACCCGCCATTTGCAACAACTTACCCAATGGACCCGGGCAATAGTACAGGGTAATTTTGACTCGCAGCTGACGATTAGCAGCAACGATGAGATACAAACCCTGGCCGAACATTTTGAACAAATGCGTCAGTCACTGCAAACCAGTTTTAACCATATAGGCACTCAAAAGGCTGAGCTCTATCACATTGCATTCGAAGATAGTCTGACCGGGCTTGCCAACCGAAAACGTTTACTTGCTGATACTGGATCTGTTGTGCCGGCGTCGATGCTGTTGGTGAATATCGATGATTTTGGCAGTCTGAATGATTTCTATGGCACCGTATCGGCTGATAAAGTGCTTTGTGATGTTGCCAGTGTGCTAACCGCGCATTGTAATCTGCTTGACGCCAAACTATATCGCCCTGGCGCGGATGAGTTTGTAATTACCTTTAACACAAAATGCACTGACGCCAATGCAGAAAATATTATTAACCTGCTAATGCAACGCCCATTGCAGGTGTCAGAGAACGACTATTACTTATCAGTAACGTTGGGCATAGTGCAACGTGAACAGGCGCAAAGCAGTAACCGTGACATGTTGTCGCTGGCTGATATCGCCAGACGCTGGGCGAAAAAGCAGTCTCAGCGCTATGCCATGTTTAAACCGGAAATGGCTAATTCTGAAGAGTTTTGTCATAACCTACTGGTATTGCGCCAACTGAAGCAAGCGATAGATAGCGACAATATTGTGCCTTACGTGCAACGTATCGAGCCCCTTACCGCGACAGGAACAGTAAAGTACGAGTGTTTAATGCGACTTGTAACCGATGAGGGCACTGTGCTGGCGCCGGGGTATTTTATGCAAGTGGCGAAAAAGTCGCAGCTGTATTCCAGGCTTACCGCCGCTATGCTGCAAAAAAGTATGCAATTGTTTGAGCACAGCAGTGCGGAGTTTTCAGTCAACTTGTCTATGGATGACATAGAAGATGCCAAGACCCTGCATTATTTACTACAGTTGTTGCAGCATTACCCGCATGTCGCTAAACGCATGACATTCGAATTGCTTGAAACGGCAGAAGTGAGCAACTATATGGCCGTAAGTGCGTTTATCCGTCAAGTGAAGCTACATGGCTGCAAAATTGCTATTGATGATTTCGGCTCTGGATACTCCAATTTTGTCCATGTGCTGAGCTTAGATATTGACTACCTTAAAATTGATGGCTCGCTGATCCGTCAGATCCACACCGACAGCACCAGCCAGCATCTGCTGACAGCAATCACCGGGTTAGCAAGCAAAATGCAGATCAAAACAATCGCGGAGTTTGTTGAGTCGGCTGAGATACTGCAAACGGTGCGCCAATTTGGTATTGATTATGCTCAGGGCTACCATATTGCTAAACCCCGGCCATTTAACGCCAAAACAGACTCAAATTAACAACACACCTCTTTAGCTTTTGAAACTAGCTGCGAAAAAAGTCCCTCCAACTGTCTGGTTATGGATTTTATCCAACAACAATTGGAGTCAGAACAAATTTACGTGACGAACCGCTATTAGCCTAAATTAGAATATCAAACAGGCAGTTTGTCGCTAAATAAGCTTAGAGAATACTGTGGTTGGCACTATTCACGGGTTAGCTAGCAAGACAATTGGCAAAAAGCAAGACTGCCCCTGATGCTGACTGATGCTATCAGGGCAAATCTCTTCTACATATCACCTGCAAAAATCTGTAAATAGATTTGAAAAAGGCCACACACTAAGCGTTCGCTTAACGAGGTTTGCCGGTAGAATCTTTGGTTGAAACCCGTTCAAAAATAGTGCGTGCGCTGGTAACTCGCCATATAGTGTTGCCAACGTCGTCGGCCACCAGCAGGCCGCCATGTCCATCTACTGCAACTCCAACAGGTCTGCCACGGGCGTTGCCGTCGGCGTCGATGAAGCCTGACAACACCACCTGCATCGTTCCGGTCGGCATTCCGTTGGTGAAGGGGACAAAGACAACTTCATAGCCGTTTAGTGGCTGGCGGTTCCAGGAGCCATGCAGACCAACAAAGGCACCCTCTGCATAACCAGCCACAGTATTGTCATTAAAGGCCAGACCTAACGGCGCGACATGTGCGCCGAGGGCAAAATCGGGTGATACAGCACTTGCCACCAGCTCTGGGTTTTGTGGACTTACGCGCTTATCGATGTTCTGGCCGAAATAGCTGTATGGCCAACCGTAGAACGCATCCCGGCGCACTGAGGTGAGGTAATCGGGTACCAGGTCGCTGCCTAATTCGTCCCGCTCGTTTACTACCGCCCACAGTGCACCTGTCTGGGGCTCCCAGTCTAAGCCTACCGGATTACGCAGTCCGGTCGCGAATGTGCGCAACGCACCGGTGGCAATATCAAACTCGAGTATGGCGGCGCGCATATGTTCGGCTTCCATGCCGTTTTCGGCAATATTGCTATTTGAGCCAACGCCGACATAAAGCTTGCTGCCATTAGCGCTGGCGAGCAAACTCTTGGTCCAGTGGTGGTTCAATTCATCGCCCTTGCCGGGTAAGTCAGTTACTTTGGTAGGCGTAGCGGTTATCGTTGTGTCACCGCGCTGATAAGGCATTTTTACTAATGCATTGGCGTTGGCCACATATAAGGTGTCTCCAACCAGCGCCATGCCAAACGGCGAATGCAGACCCTGCAAAAAAACAGTGCGCAATTCGGCTTTGCCATCGCCGTTGGTATCGCGAAGCAGGGTAATGCGATTGGCGCTGGGTACTGCAGCCCCGGCTTTTTTCATAACCCGTTTCATTATCCAGCCTTTAATGCCGCCGATACCACTTTTACCTGGGGGCGCATTAGTTTCGGCAACCAGTACGTCGCCATTTGGCAGAACGTACAGCCAGCGTGGATGCTTAAGACCCTCAGCGAAGGCTGTGACTTTCATGTTCGAAGCTGGGGTTGGCGTGACACCGTTTGGCCAGCCGATAGCTGGTGCGATCTTGACGGTGGGGATCAGAGAAGGGTTAGGCACTGGCAGTTGCGGATCAGCACCAGTGCCGGCCTTCGCAGATAATTGGGCGCGCCCGCCACAAGAGGAAATAAGAATTAGCAAAAAAAGCATTGCCAACGGAAATAGCGTTGTTCTCAAGGTAATGCTCCTTCCGGGGTTATTGTTCAATCTGAACAGTATTTACAGGCCAGGTGGTAAGCCACTCAGTATAGCAAAGCCCGACCCGCCATACCAAAGGCGGCTATCATTCCTACCAACCAAACGGTAGAGCGTGGGGTAGCGTAGTCGAACCAGTAGCAAATGTAGTAAAGGATGCGGCTGGCGATAAAGACCCAGCCCAAAATGACGGTAGTGCTGTCTACCGCATTTAAAGCCACCGCGCTTAGTACCGCGCAGCCGTAGATAATAAGCGCTTCAAAACTATTGTAGTGGGCAGCATTGGCACGCTGGCCAAAGCCTTTTAATGCCGCTTGTTGTTCTCTGGGGTTTTTGTTGTCATAGCCACCGGCTTTTTGCATGGCAAATGCCAGCGGAGCCTTGGCTAAAAACGGTAATAACATGGCAATAAATAACGTGAGTAAAAGTGTACTTAGCATTAAAAATTCTCCGGTTCGAACACAATAGCGTTGATATTAAAAGAAAGCAGCGTTGATATTTAAAGAAACAGTCTAGCTTCAGCTTACTTTGTAGCGAGTGACCTTACCAGCTTAAATCTGGTACTCTGTTTAGTGGGCCATAAAAATAATAACTGCCCGGCTAAAAAATGAATACAAAAAGCATAAAAATGGAGCAAAACGGGTGAAGCACATTGTTATTTCTTTAAATCTGATGGCAAAGCCGATGTTAACGTTAAGTCTGATTTTAACGTTAAGCGGGCTAACCGGCTGTAGCGAAGCCGACACCCCTGAGCCTGCGCCGTTACCAGATAAAGGGTCGCTGGTGTTAGTTGGTGGGGCGCTTGCCGCGTCTAATGCGGATGTACATCAGCGTTTTATTGAGCTGGCAGGTGGTGAACTGCAAGCGAGGATCGCGGTTATTCCTGCTGCCAGTGGTCAGCCGGCAAAGTACTTTAAACAATTTCGTAAGGACATGCAGCGTTACGGCCTGGATGAAGACCAGATGACGTTGTTTCCGGTTGCTGTGAATGATGACAAAAGTACTGCCGATATTGATGAAAGCCAGTGGCGCCGCGGTGCTACCGATTTTAAACTGGCGGAACACCTCAGCCAGTATACGGCGGTATGGTTTCTGGGCGGCGATCAGCTGAACATTACCGCCACTTTGGCGCCGGATGGCCAGAAGTCAGTATTGCTTGAGGCTATCTGGGCGCTATATCAACGCGGTGGTGTGATTGGCGGCACCAGCGCCGGTGCGGCAATGATGAGCGAGGTTATGATCGCGGCGGGTGATTCCTGGGGGGCGCTGACAGAAGGCACTACCGAGAGTTACAACGGTATGCAGGATCAGGAAAATGGCCCATTAATGTTGGCCAAGGGATTGGGGTTCTTCCCCCATGCCATTATTGACCAGCATTTTGACCGCAAAGCCCGCTTTGGCCGTTTAATTTTGGCTACTGAACTGAACAAAGCTACATTTCCGCTGGGCTTTGGCATTGATGAAAATACCGCTTTGGTTTATACCGCCGCAAATCATAGTGTGCAGGTCATCGGGGCCGGTGCGGTTACTGCTATTGATGTCAGCAATGCCAGGCGAATTAAAAATCCCCATGCTTTTCATATTGAAAATGTCCGTATTAGCGTAATGCAGGGCGGGGATCAGTATCATTTTGATACCGAGCAGTTTGTCGCTAACCCGCTTAAGCACGCTACCGTGGGCCATGAATATCTTAATCTGGCAGAACCTGTGGTGTCGGGTGTGTTTAGCCGCAATACCCGGCTAAAAGATATGTTGACCTTTGATCTGGTTGACAATAAAGGCAGCAAACAGGTGGTCAGTTATCTGCATCAGGGGCAAGGGACCGGCTTTACCCTGCGGTTTACTCAGGATGAATACACCACCGGATACTGGCAATATCTTGATGGGTTGCTCGATAGTGGCAGTGCCTTCGGGGTAAAGCTGGATATTATACCGACTGAGTTCACGATTACGCCGCTTAGTGCAGCAAGCGAGACAACCCGCACAAAGGCCCAGGCAAAGCACTAGCTCATTTAGGTTCATCGCCGGGGCGTACTTGCTCAACCTAAGTGTTGTGGTCACTAAGCCGGCCGTGGTGGCTAACGGCCAAGGCTTATAGCGGCTCCAGCTGGTAATCACCGTTCGCGAACGCCTCGGCCAACTCATGTGAGCGCTGCAGCACGATTTGCCAGTTTGCGATACGCTGCGGATCGCTGAGCTTAAAATCATTTCTGTCGGGGATTTTACCGTTCGGTAAACTGGCCACCCAACTGGCGCTTGGACACAGCAATACCACGTTGTGCAAGTGCGCGGCATTGGGCCGGCGCCATTTAAGCGCTTTGTCGAACCAGCCTGGTGTAAGGTGGGGGTAAAAGTGCGGATACAGCACCAGCCCATGATGACTAAATGGCAGATCAAAGTGATAGTCGGTTATGCCGCCATCGTAATAAAGCCCCGGGCCTGCGCCTTCGATGTTTTTTACAGGGGACAATACCAGCGGGATGGAGCCACTGGCCAACACTGCCTGGCGCAGATTTGCCTGGCTTAAGGGCACATGTTGGGTGGGCAAGCCGGTGTAGCGATGAAACGGCGCCTGGCAATGCTGCGGATGAAACTGCACCCGCTGATAAAAGTGCTGCAGATTTCGTCTGTTTAATAAATTAGCGCCGGCGGCCAGGGTTAAACCGGCCGCTTGCCATAATTTGCGCTGGCTACGGTTGATACCTTTGGCCTTCGCCACAATCAGGTTGAGTTTCATCACCGGGTTGTCGAGTACTTCGTTAATCTGCTGCTCACTGCTGAACACCTGGTCGATAACGGCCGATGAAATACGGGTTACCTGATGAATATCGGCGCCAGGTGGAAACGTAATGGTGGAATAGGCGTTGGCAAAGCGCGCTGAGGCAGCAACCGGGTTGGCCTGGGCATAGCAGGCAAAGCGCCAGGCTCCGGCCGAGCTACCTAATAAATGCAGTGGCTTGGTGCGCCCTGCGAAAAATTCAGCCAGTAAGTACTGGTCAAGACCATAGAGACAAAACCATTTGGGGCCGCCACTTGCTCCCACCATCACGCTGATATCGTCGGCCTGCAGGCCATGTTGTTTAATATGCGCCATTGCACCCGGGCCGGCTAGTACGCGAAGCTTATTCAAAACGACAGGACTCTCCAGTAAGTATTCAGGCCGATGTTAAAACACCTTATAACGGGCCAAACAAGGTTTTATGCATGCGTTCGGCATAATCGTCAGTCATGCCAGAGATATAATCACAAATGACCCGCATTCCCTGGCCATGTTCGCTGGCACTGTGCCAGCGCTGTTGGGTATTAAGCGGCAGCAAGCGACTGGGATCAGAGGCGAAAGCATCAAACAGCTGCAACAACATATTCTGACAGCGAAACCGGGATTGCTGAATCATTGGCTGGCGGATAACACAATTAAACACCAGTTTTTTCAGGCTATGTAACAGTGCGGTTTCCGCACCCGGTAAGCGGGCGTTATAGCGAATTAACGGCTCGCTGGCATCTGGCAATGGTTGATAGATCTCCACTGAGGTAATAAGCCGGTTTACTAAGGCGCCAATAGCGTCTTTTCGGATATGGTGCTCACTACTGAACAGCTTTGCCCCCAGCTGCTGCATATCATCGCCGGTATAGTGTTGCCATTGGCTATAACTTACATTGCTCAGCACAATAGCGTCTTCTAAATCATGTACGCCATACGCAATATCGTCGGCCAGTTCCATAATGGATGCGTCAAGTGACTTGTAGCGGGATTTAATAAAAGGCGATTGTGCTAAAGTTTCTACCTGCTCAAAGGCGTCGCGATCGTTGCTGCTTAGTGGCTGCAATATCCAGTCTAAAATATCAGCGTCGGCCTGAAAAATGGCTTTAGCCGGTTTCCAGTGGTTTAAGTTCAGTGGGTTAGCCGTGTTATTAATGGTAGGCAAGGGTGGTTGCAATACCGGGTATTTTAATAACCCCAGTAAGGTACGCCTTGCTAAATCCATACCGTGATGCTGGGTATAGGGCTCCAGTTTGGCAACAATTCGCAACGTCTGGCCATTACCTTCGAAGCCACCGTCAGACAGCATTTTATAATTCAGTGCAGTTTCACCACCATGGCCAAAGGGTGGGTGGCCGATGTCATGGGCCAGGCATAACGCCTCCATCAGGCTGAGATCTGGCAATGCGGCTTTAATCTGCCCGCTCGACTTTTTTTCCAGCTGACTCACCAGTCCAGTACCAATTTGGGCCGCTTCTAACGAGTGGGTAAGTCTTGTACGGTAAAAGTCATTCTGGCCAATCCCCAGGATCTGGGTTTTTGATTGCAAGCGCCGAAATGCGGCAGAGTGCAGAATACGCGCGCGGTCACGCTGCCAGGGTGAGCGTTGATCATTAGGCCGATCATGGTTGCCCTCTGAGTGTCGCTCCGACCAAATTGCTAACATAACCTTCCTTAATCATGATAAAACGGCTTAGCAAGAGCCACTATACTACGCGACAATCGATTTTAATTCGAGCACTCGACACCGGCTAAATTATACTGTATAAAATAACAGTTAAAATTAATCAGGGGCAGCAAAATGGCAGTAGTAATTAAATATATTGTAGAGCGCAATGGAGTAGAGAAAATGACATTTACCTCAAAAGCGGAGGCTGATGCCTATGACAAAATGCTGGATACTGCTGATGAGTTAGCTGGTTTTCTAAACGCCAGTAGCCTGTTGAATGATGAAGCGCAAACCGAGACTCTGGCGTTATATCTGGCCCAGAATAAAGACGCGTTACTGGTCGCATTGGGTGCCAAAAAGCCAGCAAAAGTGGCGGAGAAAGCGCCGCTAAAAAAACCAGCTAAAGCGGTCGCTGAAACAAAAGCGCCTGACGAGACTGAATTAGCAGCAAACAAGCCTGGGGCAGAGCAAGCTGCCTGAGCCACTTGCAATGGCAATAGTAAGCAAAAGCTGCGCTGACTTAGATGTGACAGCGCAGCCAAAGCCTTTATGGTATTAAGGTGTCCGCTTTAGCCAGTAGGCTTTTAAATCGGCTTTTACTTCAGGCAGCAGTAAATACAACGCCAGAATATTAGGCACTGCCATCAGAAATATCATTGAATCGATAAAATCGAAAACGGCCATTACATTTGGCACGGCGCCAATTGACACAATAAAGCAAAACAGCACTTTATAAAGCTTGGTCAGACGCCTGTCATGGCCCACCAGATAACGCCAACCGGTTAAGCCATAATACGACCAGCTGATCACGGTAGAAAAGCCAAATAACAGCAGGGCCACCATTAGCACCCACGGAAACCAACTGACAACGGAGGCAAAGGCGCCGGAGGTAATTTGCACGCCATCCAGCCCCGGGGTCTGGTATGCGCCGGTCAGGATAATCACCAGGGCGGTAATAGTGCAGATAACGACGGTATCGATAAAGGGCTCGAGCAAGCCAACAAACCCCTGGCTGACAGGATCTTTGGTCTTTGCAGCGGCATGCGCAATAGGCGAGGAGCCAATGCCTGCTTCGTTAGAATAGGCCGCGCGCCGAAATCCCTGAATCAATACGCCGATAAAACCGCCATAACCTGCTTCAGGAGTAAACGCGCCCTGGACAATCAGCCACAGCGCAGCAGGGATCGCGCTAAAGTGGGTAAACATAACAAGCAGCGACGCTGCCAGATAAAGTCCGCACATTAACGGCACCAGTTTACTGGTCACCCGGGCGATACTTTTTAAGCCGCCAATTATCACGGCGCCCACCAGTCCTGCATAAATAACACCGAACAGCCAGGCATTATCAAAACCCGTAACGGTTTTAACCTGAACAAACCCCTGATTAACATGGACAAAACCGGCAGATCCAAAAATAACAAACACCGAGAATGCCATAGCCAGCACGGTGCCGGTAAGCGGCAAATTAAACTTATCCAGTGCCGCTTTAATGTAGTACATCGGGCCGCCGGATACCGAACCGTCACTGTTAATCTGCCGGTATTTTACTGCCAGGGTACATTCAACAAATTTCGTAGACATACCTAGCAGGCCGGCCACGATCATCCAGAAGGTTGCACCCGGCCCGCCCAGGCTTATCGCAATCGCGACGCCAGCAATATTACCGGTACCCACGGTGCCTGATAACGCCGTACTCAGTGCCTGAAAGGGTGAAATTTCACCGCTGCCGCCGCTGCTTTTGTTGTTTTTAAGCAAACCAATAGCATGGCCAAACCCTCTGACATTAATAAAGCCGAGATAACAGGTGAATACCAACGCACCGCTCATCAGCCAGATCAATACCATGGGTATGGCAATGCCGTTAATATCAAACGCATAAAACACGATGGCAGCAAGTTTAGCGGTGAAACTTTCAAATACCTGTTGGAACGAAAAGTCACTTATCATTGGTTATAGCCTGGTAAAAATTGGGCAAGTTTGCCAAGGGCAGCCGACAGTTGTTCCTTATGCGGCAAAAACACGATCCGGAAGTGGTCCGGTTCCGGCCAGTTAAACGCCCGGCCATGCACTAATAAGACTTTGTGCTGGCGAAGAAAATCGAGGACGAACAATTCATCGTCTTTAATCCGGATTTTTTTGCGATCAATTTTTGGAAATAAATACATAGCACCCTTTGGACGCATACAACTTAAGCCATCAATCTCACTGACCAGTTTATGAGCCAGATCCATCTGCTCATACAAACGGCCACCGGGTATCACTAATTCATTAATGCTCTGGTAACCGCCGAGCGCAGTTTGAACGGCATGCTGGCAGGGGACGTTGGCACAAAGTCGCATTGAAGCCAATACGTTCAAGCCTTCAATGTAGTGCTTTGCCAGATGTTTGGCGCCAGAGATAAATAGCCAGCCTACCCGAAAACCGGCAATCCGGTAATTTTTCGACAAGCCGCCGAAAGTCAGCATAATAAGATCATCTGCCAGCGCTGCGGTGCTGATATGCTCGGTACCGTCGTATAGCACCTTGTCATATATCTCATCACTTAATACCACCAGGCGGTGCTCCCGGGCTATGGTAAGAACGTCATTTAAAAAGGCTTTATCGTAAACCGCTCCGGTGGGATTATTTGGGTTAATTAGCACAATAGCTTTGGTTTTATTAGTTATTTTATGCCTGATATCCGCCAGGTCCGGATACCAGTCTTGCTGCTCGTCACAGCGATAATGCACCGCCTTGCCGCCTGCGAGGTTAACCGCCGCTGTCCACAACGGATAATCAGGAGAGGGGATAAGCACCTCATCGTCATTATTCAAAAGGGCCTGCAGCGACATTAAGATTAACTCTGACACGCCATTTCCGATGTAGACATCGTCAGCATCGGCGCCTCTGATACCACGCTGCTGATAATACTGCGCCACGGCTACCCTTGCCGGGTAAATACCCTGCGAGTCAGAGTAGCCCTGGGCTGTCGGCAGGTTATGAATAACATGCTTAAGTATTTCGTCTGGCGCTTCAAAGCCAAAAGGTGCCGGGTTGCCGATATTCAGTTTAAGAATACGGTGCCCTTCTTCTTCCATTTTACGGGCTTCCTGAGCCACAGGTCCGCGAATGTCGTAACATACGCCATCAAGTTTGGTTGAACGTTCAATTGGTTTCATAGACAGAACCGGTTTGCCCCTTAAAATAATATCCATCCAGATAGCTAAAACAATAAGATGTAGTTGTCACATAACGGCGGATAATTTGCAATGCAGTGACCACAAATGTTGACGAATTTTCAGTAAAAAAGGTGCTGAAAATTTTTTTAGTTCACTCTGGGGCAAGCAAAGGCTAAAATGACCAATGATTTTTCAAGTCAGTAGCCGGTGAAGTTCAGTGGAGCTTGCGGTAATGCTGTTGAATATAGTGGTGATTATTTGATTAAAAAAAGTGCAATTATAGTTGGCTGGCTGGCAGTATGTGCTGCTGCACTAAGCCCGTTTGTCGGTTTGCAGCCGATACCTCAGCAAGACTCACTTGATGAATGGCAACGGCCCGACAGAATTGAAGCGTTAAGCCAGGCAGATAAGAAGCGAGTACTGGAGCGGTTAGCTTATACGGAACCGGCTGTTGCCTTTAAACCTTTGCCGGATTTTAATGCTATTAACGACACAACCGCTAAAAAACGAGCGTTTTTCGATTATTTACGTCCTCATGTCCAGCGAGAAAATAACCGGCTGCGCTACCTGCGCCAGCAATTGCTGGAGTTGGCTGAGAAAAAAAGGAAAAACCAACGACTAAATATTAATGAATACGCTTTTCTATACAGTTTGTATGACGAGTTCAGGATGGATGTGGCGGAAACTGATCCGCAAATGCTTGAGGAGCTGTTAAAGCGGGTTGATATTTTACCGCCGAGTCTGGTGCTGATGCAGGCAGCAAATGAATCTGCCTGGGGGACCAGCCGTTTTGCCGTGGAAGGTTTTAATTTTTTTGGGCAATGGTGTTTTCGTGAAGGCTGCGGTCTGGTGCCGCTAAGCCGGGGCGAGGACCAATCGCACGAGGTGGCAAAATTCGATTCACCTGCAAAGAGCATTCGTAGTTATTTTTATAACCTGAATACATTTCATACTTATGAATCGCTCAGAGAGATCCGGGCAAAATTAAGGGCAGAGCGCAAGCCGGTAAGAGGCGAGGCATTAGCGGCTGGCTTAGGTCGCTACTCAGAACGCGGCGAAGAGTATATTACTGAAATCAGCAGCATGATCCGCTTCAACCGGCGCTTTCTGGAAGATTAACTGTACTGTGTTAACTGCGCGATATTATCTTCACCAGATAGCGGCACTAGATTAACTGCACTATTTTAAGTTCACTCTGGTCGGCGCTGCTGGCCAGATTATCATGTTCGTCATCGCTAACCAGACCAACGGGTATGGCTGGCACCGAAATCGGGTCAAATGCCGTGTCACCTTCTGCGCTTGCCGCGTGATCTTTGGTTATGGCAGCAAAATCGAACAAGCTATTGTCGGCCAGGTGCGAGGGAACCACGTTCTGCATGGCCTGAAACATCGTTTCAATGCGACCGGGGAAGCGTTTATCCCAGTCCTGCAGCATTTCCTTAATAACCTGACGCTGCAAGCCATCCTGAGAGCCACATAAATTACAGGGTATAATAGGAAATTCACGGGCCTGCGCATATTTTTCAATATCTTTTTCTTTGCAATACGCCAGTGGCCTGATCACGATATGTTCGCCGTTATCACTGATAAGTTTCGGTGGCATCGATTTCATCTTGCCGCCATAAAACATGTTTAAAAACAGGGTTTCGAGCATGTCATCGCGATGATGGCCAAGGGCAATTTTGGTTGCGCCCAGCTCCTTTGCGGTGCGATATAAAATGCCACGACGTAAGCGTGAACAGAGCGAGCAGGTCGTTTTACCTTCCGGAATTTTTTCTTTTACTATGGCGTAGGTGTCTTCGGTGACAATGTGATAGTCGACCCCAATACCCTGTAAGTAATTTGGCAGCACCTCGGCCGGAAACCCCGGTTGTTTTTGGTCAAGATTAACGGCAACGATACTGAAACTGATAGGGGCAGACTGTTGCAGGTTCAGCAAAATATCCAGCATAGTGTACGAGTCTTTACCACCGGACAGGCAAACCATTATTTTGTCGCCGTCGCTTATCATGCCAAAATCACTGATGGCCTGGCCGACGCCGCGGCGCAGCCGTTTATGCAGTTTATTTAAATTATATTGAGCTTTTGCTTGCGCGGCATGAGACATAACAACAGTAACCCTACAGAAAAATGGCGCACATTATAACCAAGTGTGCGCCAATACCATAGGGCGGATTTTAGTGTTTTGCTAAAGGACTGACAAAGTTTGCTGGTTTTAACGCTAAAACATCGCAATCAAGCTGATCAATCAGGTGCTCGGCAGTATTACCGATGATGGCGGCAGAAAAACCGGTGCGGCCAATGGTACCGATGACCACCATTTCAGCATCCAATTGTGTGGCCAGTGCCGGAATAATATCTTCCGGCATTCCTTCCAGCACATGCGTGTCCTCTTCTGCCATGTCAAACTGGCTGGCAAGCTCTGCAACGGCATTTTCATGATGCCGGCGCATTGCACTGTTATATTGCTGCGGATTAAATTCCGGAATTTCGATAGCAATATTAACCGGGGTGCCGGGGAAGGCATTGACCATATGAACTCTGCCTTGCAGCACCTGCGCCATTGATTTGGCATTGCTGATAACCCGTTGGTTCAGGGATTGGTGATGATCCTGTTCACTGCCGGCATTTACGGCAGCAATAATATTGCCGTTATCAGGCCATTCATGTTCTTTTACCAGCAATACCGCGCAGGGACATTTACGTAATATATGCCAGTCGGTGGGCGTAAAGATCATCGATTTCAGTACGTCATGATTATGGGTACCCTTAATGACTAAATCGAAATTGTGTTCCAGCACTTCATGAACTATCGCTTCAAACGGCCGGTTATGCCACACCACTTTTAAATTGATATCAATACCGGTATTTCGGGCATCGTTAATCAGCTCACCGACCCACAACTCGCGGTCATGGATCACGGCCTGACGCATCGATTCCCGTTCATCACCGGATAACATCGTGGTCATTTCATAAGAAAAATCATATACCGATAAAAAGGCGGTAAGTTTGCACGTTTGCTTACGCGCTAATTCCAGGCCGCGCTGTAAGGCTTTGTGCTGGCTATCTGACGGGTCTAACACGATTAAAATGTTGCTGAAAACACTCATAGCTCACTCCCTGCTTTATTATTTAGCTAATTGATTACAAACAGTGTAGTCAATAAAAAAGCAGCGGGGGTAGCTTCAGATTGTGCTAAATCAAAAAAACTAACAATTACCGGCCAATTGTTGCATTGCCGCAGGGTTTTTAATACTTATCAGCTTACCGTCGACGATAATAAGCTGTTCTTTATGCAACTTACTTAACAGGCGACTGATGGTTTCAACTGTTAATCCCAGATAATTACCAATATCACTGCGGGTCATCGATAGACGAAAGGCTTTCTCAGAAAACCCCCGGCTACCAAAGCGCTCGGCCAGATGGTTTAAAAAGGTCGCCAGCTTCTGCTCTGCGGTTTTACGGTTTAATAACAACATCATTTGCTGATCTGCCTGAATATCCTGACTCATCAGCCGCATCAACTGCTGACGCAGTTTCGGCAGTTGATCCAGTAATACTTCCAGATTCGGGTAGGGTATTTCACACACCATGCCGGTTTCCAGGGCTTCCGCATAGCTGTTATGCATTTCTGTATTAATGGCATCAAAACCAATAACATCGCCAGGCAGGTGAAAACCGGTAATTTGCTGCTCGCCCTGCTCAGTCAAGGTAAAGGTTTTAAACGACCCAGAGCGAATAGCATACAAGGCTTTTAAAGGATTGTTGCTTTCAAACAACATATCGCCTTTGTGCAACGGCCTTTTACGCTGAATTATGTCATCTAAGCGGGTGAGTTCTTGTTCACTCAACGAAAAAGGTAAACATAACTGGCTAAACCCACAATCCTGACAGTTAATAGCTGATCGTTGCATAATCTGAATTCCTGACTGTACCTGAATTTATCGCACCAGCTTAAAAAACAAGTCTTTTTAAAGCAAGGTATATCGTATAAAGACCATAGATAGCTAATAGTCCGGCAGCACTGTATCGTACCATTGGTTTATTTTTAAATTTACTTAACTGGCTGGCCATACTACCAAAGGCTAATAATGCTGGCAGAGTACCGATACCAAAACTTAGCATAATAAGCGCGCCCTGACTGGCGCTGCCACTGGCCAGACTCCAGCCTAAGGTAGAATATACCAGACCACAGGGTAACCAACCCCAGCACAGACCGTACAGGTAAGCCTTGGGAAGACTATCTAGTGGCATGACTTTCTGACTCAGCGGTTTGACCAATGCCCATATATGCCTGCCTGCACGCTCAAGCGCGGTAAGCGCAAACCATAATCTGGCGATATACAGCGCCATCAACAGTAACAGTATGCCAGCGAGTAAGCGCAACCAGATAAGCGAGATACCCGCCAGGGCCATTGCCTGTGCGCCAAAATAGCCCACCAGCGCGCCCAGCAGGGTATAGGTAGTCAGGCGGCCCATACTCAGTAACAGTTGCATAGCCAGTTTCCAGCTGAAACTGCGCTCAGGCAAGGCCAGCTGTAAAGCAGCAACGATACCACCACACATCACGATGCAATGACTGCTGCCCAGAAAACCAATCATGATTGCTGCAACTAACTCTGCATTCATTAGCGCTTGTGGTCCTGGTCCGATCCAGGCGATGGATCTTTGTCGGTTTTCATCGTTTTTGACTCAGCGTGTTGTTCATCGAATAAAATGCTGAAGCCTTCTTTATCCAAATCTTCAAATTGCTTACTACGTACTGCCCAGAAAAAAATGGCCAGTCCTATCATGACAAACAAGATAGCAATTGGAATTAATACGTAAATAATGCTCATTGTTCAGAGACTCTTGTTTTTTAGCAGCCGAAGTGAATTCGATACCACCAGCAGGGAGCTGAATGACATACCCAGCACTGCCACATAGGGGGAAACCAGGCCTGCTACCGCCAGGGGGATAATCAGCAGGTTATAACCTACAGCCCAGCCCAGATTTTGCCGGATCACCCGTGCGGTTTGCTTACCTGCACTTAGCAGGGTGGCCAAAGCGCCGATGTCCGGTTGTAACAATAACACATCAGCCTGGTTCTTTGATAAATCTGTGCCGGACTCTACC
Organism: Arsukibacterium sp. UBA3155; assembly: GCA_002364615.1. GTDB lineage: Bacteria > Pseudomonadota > Gammaproteobacteria > Enterobacterales > Alteromonadaceae > Alishewanella. The sequence goes on from DEYP01000002.1 coordinate 63,988, forward strand.
GCTACAGAAATATGGGCCGCATTAAAGCCCGGGCTGTCATTGATGCCATCGCCGACCATTAATACGGTATGGCCCTTTGTCACCAGGGCGTTAATCGCGGCTACTTTGTCTGCTGGGCTGCAACCCTGCTGCATAAAATCAAGCCGAAGTTCGCCGGCAAGCTTAGCTGCCTGACCTGAACTGTCGCCACTTAGCATCCCCACCTGATACCCCTGCTGCTGCAAGCGACTGATAAGTTGTTCTGTACCAGCGCGTAAGCTGTCAGCCAGGGTTATTGCCGCCACTAACTGTTGATCCAGTGTTACAAATACATTGGCCTGACCGGTCAGGGCTAGTTGCGCTGCACTTACCTGACAAAAATCCGCACTACCCACTTTTAGTAGCTGATTTTGCCAGGTGGCACTGATCCCCTGGCCAATACTAATGTCGATATCAGCAAGTTGGAGCTTCGATTGCAGGCTGCCAGCAAACGCCCTGGCAATAGGGTGTTCAGAGTGTTGTTCCAGATTAGCGATAAGGTTCAGCAGATTGCTGTCCGTTATGGCGTCGCCGGCAGAGCAGGGTATTCTGTTTATCTGCGTAATGCTAAAGCGGCCTTCGGTCAGCGTGCCGGTTTTATCGAAAATAATATGACTGAGTTCGGGCAGGGTTTCCAACGCCTGGGCATTTTTCACCAGGATGCCGTGCCGATTTAGCCTGGCCAGGGCGCAGGTTACAGCCGTGGGAGTTGCCAGACTTAACGCACAGGGACAGGTGGCGACCAGTACCGACAAGGTAACCCAGAACGCCCGGTCAGCATCCAGCCAGATATACCATAAGGCAAAGGTTGCAGCGGCAATAAGCAGCAAGCGCTCGACAAAATAACGGGCCAGTTTATCGGTTTTTTCAACCAGCCGCGGCTTGGTATGTAATGTTTGTTGCTGTAATTGAATTATCTGGCCAAGGCGGGAATGGGCCAATGTTGCGCTAACCGTTACGGTTAACAAGCCATCATGGTTGATCGTACCTGCCAGCACCGGCTGTCCCGGCTGGCAGCTTATCGCCGTATATTCACCGGTTAGCATCGACTCATCAACCGTGCTGTTGCCAGTTAAGACCACACCGTCAGCCGGAAAGGTTTCGCCTGGCTTCACCATAATGGTGTCGCCGGATTGAAGCCTGCGGGCCGATACAACGTGCTGCTGGTCGTCCTTAAGCAAGGTTGCTGACACCGGCATTATTTTCAGCAGGTTACTGGTGGCATCCCGTGCTTGCGCGCGCGCCCGGTACTCAAAAAACTTACCCAGCTGCAATAAAAAGGTAAACATGCAAACCGATTCAAAATAAACCTCGCCAGTCTGGGTAACGGTAGCGTACGCAGAGGCAAAAAAGGTGTAGTAAATAGCCAGGCTAACCGGTACATCCATGTTAAGTTGGCGGGCTTTAATGCTACGCCAGGCACTGCTGACAAAAGGCAGAGCGGCATATAACACAACCGGTAGGGTCAGGAGCATACTGATCCAGCGTAAATAGCCGTGATGTGACGCATCAATGCCACTGTATTCGCCAAAATACAAAGCAAAAGCCAGCATCATTACCTGCATGGTCATAATACCGGACACCGCCAGACGCTTTAGAAAACGGTTTAATTCGGCTTTGAACTGGCTTTCCTGTTCATCAGCAATAAAAGGACTGGCCTGATATCCCAGTTGGCTGATCAGTAATAAAATTTCACTTAGCGCGAGTTGTCCGGGTTGCCAGTTAAGTAATGCCCGCTGGGTTGAGGCGTTAATACTGACTTTATTGATGGCGACTTGTCTGCTGAGATGTTTTTCAATTAACCAGGCACAGGCTGCGCAGCTCATGCCGTTGATCGCTAGCTCAATTTCCGTGCCGTGTTGTTGTGGCTGACTGATGTCGGCCATAACCTCCGGGCTGTCGTATTGCTGTAAACTTGCCAGCAGCTCGGTAGGTAACCGCTCTGCTTTTGCGGCTGCTTTGGTGCGAAACTTATAGTAATCATCCAGGCCACTGGCAATAATGGTCTGCGCCACGGCCTGGCAACCTGCACAACAGAACAGTTCCTGCTTACCTGCAATAGTTAATCGAAAGCGCTCGCCAGTGATGACGGGCTCTAAACAATGAAAACAGCTAATGGTTGCCAATCCGACCTCTGCAGCGCATATCACTAATATCCGAGTTTAATTTCCTGTTCAGCGGGCAGCTCAAAAGTCGCCCGTAATTTCCACTGAGCGCTGTTATCGCTGACGTTCAAGCGCCATTTGCCTGTTGGGGTTAGTGGCAAGGTTGCAACATAGAGTAATTCGCCACTGCGCAGCGCATCAACGGCAAAATCCTGAGCGGCCAGGGTAGGGTGGTAAAAATCCAGATGAACACTATCCTCAAGTACTGCATTCTCGGCAAAACGCACCACGGCGCGGTTGCCGGCAATCAATACCGTGGCATTTAAGTTGCGTAATGCGGCCTCCCGGTATTTTGCTAATTGCAGATTGATGCTTTTACCGGCTTGGTAATAATCATCAACCACTAAATCAGGCTGCTGCTGATTCATCAATACCACTGCATAAATCGCCCGCAATGCGGTTAATACCGGAATGGCAATCAGGATCCAGGGCCATACTTGTTTATACCAGGGTTTAGTATCCTGTCGCATCATTACCTCTGTCTGGATAGTACTAAGCCCCTTTACGGGGCCTAGTGGGGTTTAGCCTGTTTTTATCGCTTATAACCTGTTAGCTGCGGGTTAAACGAAGCTAACCTGTGGTTTAACGTTTATCTTCCGGGTTAGACAACCGATAAACGTAAGCGGTAATAATATGTATTTTATCTTCACCCAGTGTATCTTTAAACGCCGGCATTACACCGTAACGGCCTTTAATTAAGGTCTCCTCGATGGCTCCGGCTGAACCACCATATAACCAGATATTATCGGTAAGATTGGGGGCACCGAAGGGAAGATTATGCGCCACACTGCCTTTGCCGTCTGCGCCATGACAAGCGGCACACAACCCAAACTTGGTTTTGCCGGCGGCGGCATCACGCTCATTAACTGCGCGGCCAGATAAACTCAGCACATAGGCAGTCATTTCTTTAATACCTTGCTCACCCAGGGCGGCTTCCCAACCTGGCATCGCAGCTCTGCGGCCATACAGTAAGGTTTCTTTAATCTTCGCTGTACTACCACCGTATAACCAATCGTTGTCGGTCAGGTTAGGATAGCCACGCTGGCCGCGGGCATCAGAACCATGACAAAGCGCACAGTTTTGCAGAAACAGCCGCTGGCCAATTTTTAGCGCGTCCGGATCATAAGCCAGGTCCAGCACATCACGCTGGGCAAATTGCTGAAATACCGGGCCATAGGTTGCTGCTGCGACTTCATTTTCAATGTCCAGCTGCACATTGCGACCTTCGGCTTTGGCTGCGACTATTGCTGCGCGCGATTCTTCCAGGTTTTTAATACCCTGGTTTGAACTGGTCCAGTTTAGAAAGCCGGGCCAATTCCCTAAACCCGGGTAGGCTGCCAGATAAAATACAGACCAGATCAATGTGCCGTAGAACATGTAAGTCCACCACTTGGGTAGTGGATTATTGACTTCTTTCAGGCCGTCTACTTCATGATCGGTGGTTTCATCTTCCGGTACGCCAACGTAGTTGGTTAAATTCCAGCGCAGAAGAATAAAGCAGCCAATCAGCACTGGTAACGTTAAAACAATGATCCAAGCACTCCAAAAGCTACTCATGATCTGACTCCCGTTTGGTTTTCTGTTCTTTTAATTCAGGTTCGTCGTCAAACACCAGGTTGGCCGCTTCGTCAAAATCTTTCTTACGTTTTTTACTGTAAGCCCAGATAACGAAAGCAACAAAGCCGACGAACAGAATCACGGTTAATACGCTATGAACTGTTGCAAATTCCATAATGGTTACTTCAACGCTGTGCCCAATGATTGCAGGTAGGCAATCAGGGCTTCCATTTCAGTTTTACCTTTTACTGAATCAGCGGCGCCGGCAATATCCTCATCAGTATATGGCACGCCAAACCCACGGAAGATTTCCAGTTTACGGGTAGTGTATTTGCCATCCAGTACATTGCGGTCTAACCACGGGTAACCAGGCATATTCGATTGTGGTACTACCGACCGGGGATCCATTAAGTGAGCGTAGTGCCAGTCATCGCTATAGCGATTACCAACCCTTGCCAGGTCTGGCCCGGTGCGCTTGGAGCCCCACAAAAATGGATGCTCCCACACGCTCTCGCCGGCAACCGAATAATGGCCGTAACGCTCAACTTCGGCTCTGAAAGGCCGGATCATCTGGCTGTGACAATTGGTGCAGCCTTCGCGGATAAAAATATCCCGGCCTTCCATTTGCAGCGCGGTATAGGGCGTTAATCCGTCGATGGGTTGCTTGGTTTCTTCCATAAACATCAGTGGCGTAATCTGAACCAGAGTACCAAAACTAATGGCGATGACGGTAAATATACCAAGCAGCCCAACACTTTTTTCTATTTTTTCGTGATGATTTTTCGACATGTCAAACCCCTTATGCCGTTGCTGGCACTGCGTGCGCCACTTCATCTTTACTACGGACGGTTTTATACACGTTGTACGCCATAATCAACATACCGACGACGACAAATACCCCACCAATAAAGCGCATCAGATAGAACGGCATAGACGCCTCTAAGCTTTGCACAAAGCTGTACGTCAGGGTGCCGTCGGTGTTAACGGCACGCCACATCATGCCCTGCATAATACCGGATATCCACATGGCAACGATGTACAGCACTACGCCAATGGTGTGTAACCAGAAATGGGTGTTGATCAGTTTGGTGCTATACATACCCACTTTGTTATAAACAACCGGAATAAGATGGTACATGGCGCCGATAGAGATCATCGCTACCCAGCCAAGCGCGCCAGAGTGAACATGGCCTATGGTCCAATCAGTGTAGTGGGACAAGGCGTTAACCGACTTAATCGCCATCATTGGGCCTTCAAAGGTCGACATGCCGTAAAATGACAAAGACACAATTAAGAACCGCAGTATCGGGTCGGTTTTCAGTTTATGCCAGGCTCCGGATAACGTCATGATGCCGTTAATCATGCCGCCCCAGCTTGGTACAAATAGCACGATAGACATCACCATGCCCAATGACTGAGTCCAGTCGGGTAACGCGGTATAATGTAAGTGGTGCGGACCTGCCCAGATATATAAGGCAATCAACGCCCAGAAGTGGACAATTGATAAGCGGTATGAGTATACCGGCCGACCAGCTTGCTTGGGTACAAAGTAGTACATCATGCCAAGGAAGCCCGCAGTTAACAGGAAGCCAACTGCATTGTGGCCGTACCACCATTGCACCATAGCATCCACTGCACCAGCGTAAATGGAATAGGATTTAAATAAGTTTAGCGGTACGACCATGCTGTTTACAATATGTAATGCAGCAACGGTAATAATAAAGCCGCCGTAGAACCAGTTAGCCACGTAAATATGACTGGTTTTACGCTTTACCAGCGTTCCAAAAAACACAATCGCAAACGACACCCAGACCAGGGTAATTAAAATATCAATCGGCCATTCCAGCTCTGCGTACTCTTTGCTCTGGCTCATGCCCATTGGCAGGGTGATGGCCGCGGCGACAATAACGAGCTGCCAGCCCCAGAAGGTAAACATGGCCAGTTTTTCCGCAAATAGCCGGGTTTGGCAGGTTCGTTGGACCACATAGTAACATGTGGCAAATAAGGCACTGGTACCAAATGCAAAAATAACTGCGTTGGTATGTAAAGGCCGCAAACGACTGTATGTCAGCCACGGAATATCAAAATTTAATGCCGGCCAGTAAAGCTGGGCTGCAAGTAATACACCCACCACCATGCCAACAATACCCCATAAAACGGTAGTGATGGCAAAGAGGCGGACAACGCTATAGTTGTATTCAACATTTAACGATTTGGTCTGGATCATGTTGAGTTCCGCTGCAGTTATGCTGGTTACTAAAATCCACCTTAAGGTGGCCCTTTCTTATAAAGTGGACAACTAACACCATGTTAACTTAGCTGTTGCAGCCACTGAATTTTGGGCGAAATGATACGAGTTTTGCCTTTTAAAAGATAGGTTAACTCGCCCATTTTATGACGTAGAACAAAGTCTCTGCTTAATAAACAGCCAATTGTAGTCACTATTTAGCCCTTTTGCTGAAAAGCCGGTACAATGCCATTATTTCCCGTCCTTAATTAGCCCATGCCAAAGTGGATAGCCGTTAGTTTCAGCCTGTTGATATTGCTGGCCTGTCAACCACCTAGGGGTGATGACAGCATGCTGGTGTTATATCAGCAACCGGCGCTTGCCGTTCGCTTAAGCCCGGCGACGGCACCGGTAGAAACACCATTGCAGATTACTGTGCAAAGTGAACAGCCCGTTACGGCAATCAGTGCCGAGCTAACCGGAGTAAGCATGTACATGGGGTTAATCCCGTTGCGTTTTCAAAAGCTTAGTACGGATGACTCAGCAGGTTCAGAGCAATGGCAGGCTGTCTTTCTGCTGGGAGCCTGCGCTGATCCTGCCATGATCTGGCAACTGAACTTGACGCTCCAGTTGGCTGATGGTCAAAAACTTTTGATAAATGAGCGGTTTAATTCAAGCTGGTAAAAAGTCTGATTTAAAGCTTGTCAGCTGGCTAAAATATGTTCAGTATGGGTCGGCGAAACAAGCAGAGGCTAACGCTAATTTCATTCAGAGGTTAACCGCAATGACCAGTGATTTTGTCCGCAATATTCATTTAGCAACCGCTCAGCAGCTACGGGACCAGGGTGCTGATTTAACTGTGATTTTAGAGCACTTTGATAGCGTTTTCCTGCCTCAGGATGAGCTGCCGGAAATGCTGGACCAACTTGGCTACCCGCAACAGGATCTTAAGCAGTTTTTACACGGCCAGTGTTAAGGCGCCTGGAGTGTCTGGGCCAACGCTAGAACGCTGATCTGGCTAATATTAAGCCAGGCGCTTTCTACACAAACAAATTCGGTAAAGCCGTTATCTGCCATATCGGGCAGGTCACGGCTTTTTTGTTGCCATGGGTTCCAGATAACACTGGCATCGTGACCTTGCTGAGTAATACACCGTAGTTGCTTGTCATCCGACAAGTGTAACTGCGAGCCAGTATCATAATAAATACGGTCGGTCTCTGCCGTAAAATGCACGACGCCGTCTTGCTGCTGGCGTTGTGCGTTGGCCACCTTGTCAAAATAATCGGGGCTCAGGCCTGTTACTAAGGTTTGCTGCAGGTTGCTGACGGTAAAATAGCTGTGTAGCGCGGCTTGCTGATATAAAGGAGTATTGCATACCAGTTGCATGCTCAAGTTAGCAGAAGTTAGGGTAACGACCAGGTTGAGCGTTACCGGTTGCTGCTCGCTGGCTGAAAGCCACAAACTCGCGGGGATATCGTCAACCGTTATTGTCAGGGTGACACAGACGGAATCTTCAGTTGTCTTGCTGTGCGTCAATTGCCACATCCGGTTTCGAACCAGACCATGATTATGCAGTGGCAGCTGCTGGGGGTTAAGTTTTGGGTTAACAGGGCCAAACCAGGGCCAGCACACCGGCACGCCGCCCCGAATCGCTGTGCTGTTATGCCACTGTGCTTTAGCAGATAACCAAAGTAACTCGTTACCTGCAGTGGGCTGGTAAGACAATACCTGACCGCCATACAACGATAACACTGCAGTGGCGTTAGCACATTGCAGTGTCAGGCAAGGCAAATCAGTTAACTGAGCAAAACCAGTATGCTGACTGACTGAGGGTTGTATGGTCATTAAGCAGGCATCTTTTACTTCATTAACTCAACTACGTTATCGAGCATTCGGTTACTGAAGCCCCATTCATTGTCGTACCATGACATTACTTTTACCAACCTGCCATTTACCCGGGTTTCAGAGGCATCAAAAATAGATGACATCGGGTTGTGATTAAAATCGACCGACACCAGCGGCAAGTCGTTAACTGCTAGTACCTGATTCATCGGGCTTTGCGCGGCTGCGGCGCGAATAATATCATTTACTTCTTCAATACTGGTATCCCGACCGGCAATAAAGGTTAAATCAACCAGAGAGACATTAAGCGTAGGAACCCGCACCGCGAGACCGTCAAACTTGCCTTTGAGTTCTGGCACGACTAAACCTACTGCCGCTGCAGCGCCTGTTTTGGTCGGGATCATCGACATGGCGGCTGCCCGGGCCCGGCGCACATCGGTATGATACACATCGCTCAGACGCTGATCATTGGTGTAAGCATGAATAGTGGTCATTAAACCGGATTCGATACCCAGCGCATCTGACAGCGGTTTAGCAATGGGCGCCAGGCAATTAGTGGTGCAAGAGGCGTTAGAGATAATGGTCATTTGTGGGGTAATGACCTGATGATTCACGCCGTACACCACAGTGGCATCAACGTCTTTGCCCGGTGCAGATATAATGACTTTTTTGGCACCGGCAGTTAAATGGGCGCCGGCAGTTTTGCGATCGGTAAATAAGCCGGTACACTCTAGTACAACGTCTACTTTTAAATCGCTCCATGGCAGGTCTGCCGGGTTACGGATGCTTAAGGTTTTGATTGGGTCTTCGTTGACATAAATAGCCTGCTCGTCATGAGTTACCGTGGCAGCAAAAATACCGTGAGCGGTGTCATACTTTAGCAAGTGTGCATTAATAGCCGCATCGCCTAAATCGTTAATGGCTACAATTTTAATATCGTAATTTTTGCTGCTTTCATATAAAGCACGTAACACATTGCGGCCAATGCGGCCAAAGCCATTAATTGCGACCCGAATAGACATAGCGACTCCAGAATTAAATTTGAACCAGTAAAATGAGTATGCGCAGAGATTGAAAACGTATTCATCCAATCGTATTCAATCACTATTGTGTAGTAAAATTACATTAAAGCTGGCATTTTTCAAGTTTTATACTGCATTAAATTGGTTTTTTGTAATTTAATAACGTAAATTGATTTGGTGTTGTCATAACCTTTAACGGTAAAATAAAGCCAACTAACTGTTTAAACAAAGGAATATAAAATGGATGCCGCGCTACTGGCCGAACTGGTTGCTTTCTCAGGAATTGAAACTGAATTTAATGACGCCTGGGGTAAGCCTACCCAGGTTGCTGCTGCCGATCAGTTAGCCTTGCTCGCTGCCCAGGGTTTTAATATAGCAGATGAGGATGCCGCCAGAGCGGAACTTGTTGAGCGACAGCTTGATTTCTGGCAGCAAATTCTCTCTCCGGTTTCGGTGCAGACGCTTGGTGAGCCAATAATGTTCGAGTTACAGGTGCCGCTGGTGCTGGCTAACCACGACTTTGATTTTTTATTACACACTGAGCAGGGTCAGCGTTATCAGTTTAGTACCGAGCCGGTGGCAGGCGAGCTGGTTCAAGTTACCGTAATTGACGAGGAAGAATATCAGCAATACCAGCACAAGCTGGATTATCCGCTGGAGGCTGGTTACCACCGCCTGATCCTTACCTGTAAAGACACTGAGTTTAGTTTTGAGCAACGTTTAATTATCACTCCTGGCAGTTGCTATCAGCCAGCACAATTTGCTCAGCAAAAGCAATGGGGCGTTTCGGTGCAACTATATGGTTTACGCTCTGCCCGTAATTGGGGCGTTGGTGATTTTACAGATTTAGCTACCCTGGTAAATTATCTGGCCGGGCAGGGGGCCGATTTTGTGGGCTTAAATCCTATTCATGCGCTGTATCCGGCCATGCCCGAAAGTGCCAGCCCATATAGTCCGTCTTCCCGGCGTTGGCTAAATATTATTTATATTGATGTCACCGCGATGCCAGGTTATCAGCACTGCAGCGCGACCCGGGATAGGGTAAGCACCGCGGCTTTTAGCGAGGCGCTGCTGGCACAGCGTGCTCGAGACTGGGTTGATTACAGTGCAGTGTTGCAACTTAAGCTGCCGGTAATGCAAAGCTTGTATCAGTGGTTTGTGCAGCAAAGCAAAAAGAAAGCCGATTTAGCGAGCGAATTTGTTGAATTTAAGCGTGAGGGCGGCGATAGCTTGCGGCAGTTGGCGCTATACGATGCACTGCATGCCTATTTAATTAAGCAGGATAGCAACTACTGGGGATGGCCAAACTGGCCTGAGCAATATCGTGATTTGCACAGTGACGCGGTGCAGCAGTTTGCAGAGGAGCATCAGGCAGAGCTGGATTTTTATTGTTATTTGCAGTTTATTGCTCAGCAACAACTTAATGCCGTGCAACAACAAGCGAAAAGCGCAGGGATGTTACTGGGGTTATATCGCGACTTAGCGGTTGGTGTTAGTGAAGCATCTACCGAAATCTGGAGCAATGGCGATTTATATTGTCGCGATGCCAGCGTGGGTGCCCCGCCAGATCCATTAGGTCCGGCAGGCCAGAACTGGGGGCTGCCACCCATGTTGCCCTATCAGTTGTACAGTCAGGCGTATCAGCCTATGGTCGACTTATTCAGGAGTAACATGCAGGATGCGGGCGCGCTCAGAATAGACCATGTAATGGCGCTGCTGCGGCTGTGGTGGGTGCCCAAATCTGCAGAAAATGCCGGTGGCGGCGCTTATGTTTATTATCCGATAATGGATTTACTGGGTATTTTGGCGCTTGAGAGTCAACGTCAGCAGGCCGTGATAATTGGTGAAGACTTAGGTACGGTACCAGAGGGGATCCGGGAGTTATTGCAAGACTATGGCATCTATTCTTACCGGGTTTTCTTTTTTGAAACGGCGGCGGACGGCGGTTATATCTCGCCGGCCCATTATCCGGCGCAGGCGATGGCAACCTTAAGTACCCATGATTTACCAACCTTAATTGGCTTCTGGCATTGTGATGATCTGAAACTGGGGCAGCAGCTGGGCTTGTACAAAGATGAGCATCAGTTGCAGGGTTTGTATCAACAACGCCATGCTAATAAACAACAAATTCTCGATTCTCTGCACGGTCATGGGATGTTGCCAGCCGATTATCCGCGCAAAGTTGATAATCTCGGCATGGATCGCACCCTTAACTTTGCCCTGCAGCGCCATCTGGCTGCCGGCAGCAGTCAGCTGCTGTGTCTGCAATTGGAAGACTGGCTGGAGATGACCCAGCCGGTTAATGTACCGGGCACCAGTGATGAATATCCAAACTGGCGCCGCAAGTTAAGCCGCGAGCTGGAGCAGTGGACGAACGAGCCACATATTCAAGACTTACTTGCTCAGCTAAGCGCAGCAAGAGCCGGTTAACGTGTTTTGCTGCGAACAATAACAGAATAAGGACAGAGACCATGACATTAGCGCAATTAAACCAGGCAACCTGTAGCCAGCCTTTTTCGGTGCTGGGCTGGCAGGCAAACTGTTACAGTGCCAAAGGCACCGGTATGCTGCTGCGAACTTTTTTACCACATGCGCTAACGGTAGAAGCTTTTGAGTACCAGAGTGATAAAAGCCTGGGTAAACTTGCACCACATGCTGATGTTAAAGGTGTCTTTGAATTAGTACTGGCTCGCAAAAGAAAAATAGGTGCGTATTATCTGCGGGTAAGCGATGCGCACAGTACCTATCGTTGTGTTGATCCTTATCAGTTTCGCGAGCAAGCGTTTTATGCGGTACATCATGTGCATAGCCAACCTGAAAATCTGTATCGCCAGCTTGGCGCCCAGATCATCAGCTTACAACCAGATGGTAAATTGCTATCAGCTACCCGTTTTGCCGTGTATGCACCTGAGGCCCGCAGTGTCAGCGTTGTAGGGGATATGAATGGCTGGGATGGCCGCTGTCACCCGATGGAGCGCACTGATTGCGGCCACTGGGTGCTGGTAATGCCTGAGGTCAGCAGTGGCGCACGCTATAAATTTGAAATTAAAGATAAAAACGAAAATGTATTGCCCCATAAGGCTGATCCAATGGCGTTTTATGCCGAGCAATATCCGTCGCACGCCTCTTTGGTTTATGACCATAACAGCTATCAGTGGCAGGATAAAACCTGGCGCGAGCGGCCAGCTTCTGACCCTTATCAGAGCGCCATCAGTATATACGAGCTGCATATTGGCAGTTGGCGGCGCAAAGAAGATAACCAGCCGCTGAATTACCAGGAACTGGCAGAGCAGTTAATTCCCTATTTGTTGGAGATGGGCTATACCCATATTGAATTGTTACCTGTTATGGAACACCCGTTCGATGGGTCCTGGGGCTATCAGCCTCTGGGCCTATTTGCGCCCACCTCACGCTTTGGTACCCCTGATCAGTTTAAAGCCTTTGTTGATGCCTGCCATCAGGCCGGTATTGGCGTTATCCTGGACTGGGTGCCGGCTCATTTTCCGGAAGATGGTCACGGTTTAGCAAAGTTTGATGGCAGCCATTTATATGAATATGCCGATCCGCGCCGCGGTTGGCACCCAGACTGGAATTCCTGCATTTATGATTATGGCAAAGACTACGTCAGGCAGTTTTTAGTCGCCAGTGCACTTTATTGGCTGGAGCATTTTCATATTGATGGGATCCGTGTCGATGCAGTGGCCTCAATGTTATATTGGGATTATTCGCGAAACGAGGGTGAATGGGTACCTAATATTGACGGCGGTAACCATAACTATGAAGCCATCAGCTTGTTTAAATGGTTAAACACTGAGGTGTACGGTAAGTTTCCTCAGGCCATGACCATTGCTGAAGAATCTACCTCTTTTCCTCAGGTATCGCGGCCGGTAGATAGTTGTGGACTGGGTTTTGGTTTTAAATGGAATATGGGCTGGATGAATGACAGCCTGCGTTATATCAGTAAAGATCCTTCTTATCGGAAGTATCATCACAGCGACTTAACCTTTTCCATGGTGTATGCCTATAACGAAAACTTTATTTTGCCGTTATCTCACGATGAAGTGGTGCACGGCAAAGGCAGTTTAATAAACAAAATGCCAGGTGATGAGTGGCAGCAAGCGGCAAATTTACGGGCCTACATTGCCTTTATGTTTGCCCATCCAGGCAAAAAACTGAATTTTATGGGTAATGAGTTGGGGCAAAGCCGGGAGTGGAGCCATAACCAAAGCCTGGACTGGCATTTGCTGGCGTACCCTAAACATAAAGGCATGCAGCAGCTGTTCCGAGACCTTAACCACAGCTACCAGCGTTGCAAACCGTTACACCAGCTGGATTACCAGCAACAGGGCTTCAGCTGGCTCGATCATAACGATTCAGAACACAGCACCTTAAGTTTTGTCCGCCGTGACAGCGCTGGCAACTCCATTTACGTGGTCGCCAATTTTACCCCAATACCACGCGATAATTTTATGCTGGGTGTAGAGCACGCCGGTGACTATGAGGTTGTGGTCAATACTGACAGTGAATATTACTGGGGCGGTAATTACGCAGTGGGCAGCCATTTGCCTGCGGCAGCGCCCGGCTGCCACGGTAAATCTCTGGCTATCCGGTTAAACCTGCCACCCTTAGCCTGCTTATATTTACGAAAAAAGGATGCCGCGTAATGAATGCAGAGCTGGACAATAACGCCTTATCAGTGCAAATCAGCCATGGCAACAGTTACCCTTTGGGGCCAAGCCTGGTAGCCGACAGCTGTTGGAATTTCGCGGTATTTGCTCCTGATGCTGCTGCGTTAGTGCTATGCCTGTATCGACCTGATACCGAAGAGCAATTGGCCGAGTTGGTGTTTAGCGGCCGCACCGGCAGTGTCTGGCATGTGCAGGTAGATGGGATTATTGACGGCACCTTGTATGCGTTAAAAGCCGACGGCGCCTGCAACAGCAGTGCTGGCCTGCGTTTTGATAAAGAGCGCGTGCTGATTGACCCCTATAGCCGAAAACTTAATCGCCCTCAGGTTTGGCAATCAGAGCAATATCAGCAAAAAAGCCATCTGGCGTTAGCCAAAGGTGTGCTGGACGTTGCTACCTACAGCCGGCAAGACACAGGTTTTGATTGGCAAGGGAGTCACAAACCTAATATTGCCCGCGAGAAAACGGTTATTTACGAGGCGCACGTCAAAGGCCTGACCATGCAACACCCCGATGTGCCCGATGCCATTAAGGGTACTTATCTGGGGGTGTGTCATGCCAGTATTATCCGTCATTTAAAGCAGCTTGGTATTACCAGCATACAACTGTTGCCTGTGGCAGCCTTTATGGCAGAGCCCAGGTTAACCTGCCTTGGCCTGACCAATTACTGGGGCTATAACCCGGTCAATTTTTTTGCACCGGATCCACGCTATCAACGGGATGATGCGGTAGCAGAATTTAAAGAAATGGTGCGGACTCTGCATCAACATGGCATTGAAGTGATCCTTGATGTGGTGTTTAACCATAGTGCTGAGGCGGGCGACGATGGTCCGGTCTTGAGTTTTCGTGGCCTGGCGGATCGCCATTATTACTTGTTTCACAGCCATGCCGACATGGTGGATTACCAAAACTATTGTAATTTTACTGGCTGCGGTAATACCTTCAATATCGCCAACCCGGCCACTCAGCGGTTGGTAATGGATGCTCTGCGTTATTGGCTGACCGAGATGCAGGTTGATGGTTTTCGCTTTGATTTAGCGGTTACGCTGGGCCGCGAGCATAAACGCTTTAACCCTTATGCCAGTTTTTTTCAGATAGTTGCCCAGGACCCGGTGCTATCACAAGCTAAACTGATTGCCGAGCCCTGGGATGTCGGGCCTTTTGGCTACCATCTGGGCCAGTTCCCGGCCAACTGGTCAGAGCTGAATGACAAGTGCCGGGATACCTTCCGGGCGTTTTGGCGCGGCGATAAAGGCGTGTTGGCTGAATTCGCAACGCGGCTGCTGGGCTCACGCGATACTTTTCAGAAGCATCATAAACCCGCCAGTTGCAGCGTAAATTATCTGACCTACCATGATGGCTTTACCCTGGACGATTTAGTCAGTTACTGCGATAAACATAACTGGCAAAACGGCGAGCAAAACCGCGATGGCCATGGTCACAATTTAAGTAGTAATCATGGCGTAGAGGGCGCCACGACCGATCCGGTTATTTTGGCCCGGCGTTACCAGCACAAACGCAATCTGGCGGCTACCTTATTGCTCAGTCAGGGCATGATCCACTGGTTAGGCGGCGATGAGCTTAGTCATACTCAGGGCGGAAATAATAACGCCTATTGCCAGGACAATCCGGTAAGCTGGCTGAGCTGGCAGCTAAATGCTCAGCAACAGAAATTTCAGGAGTTTATCTGTCAGTTAGTTCAATTACGACAACAATTCAGCTGCTTACAGCAGTTATCGTTGCAAGATGATCAATACCAATTGCACGGTGATAAACATCAGGTGTGTTGGTTTTTAGCCGATGGCACTGAAAAGCAACAGCACGACTGGCATGATCCGCTGCGAGCTGTCTGTATTTTCCGGATTAGCAATCGTCGAACTGGCAAAGCACTATTGTTTGTGTTTAATGGCGCTGAGCAGTCAATTGAGTTAACACTGCCGACAGAGAAAGCCGAAGGCGGCTGGCAGCGGTTGTTCGATACGGCCCACAATGACGGATTTAAAGACAGTAACACCGGCTTACATCGCGATTATTTACAGAGTGCGCACAGTATATCGGTGTGGCAATAGGTTTATCAGCGCTTATACCGTATAATGCGCGCCATTTTCCGAGCCTGTTGTTGGCTTAGCAACGTTACGTAAAGGATCGTCAGATGACAGATACAGCGCCACTTTGTGATATCGGTTTTGTCGGAGCCGGGGTGATGGGTAAAAACCTGATTTTAAACCTTGCCGATAATGGCTATCGGGTAGCCGCCTTCGATTTAGACCATCAGAAACTGGAAGCGGTACTGGCACAAGATAAAGCTGAGCGTGGCGATAAGCCCGCTAGAGTTATTGGCTGCAGCTCGTATACCGAATTATTATCACGTTTATCTGCGCCGCATTTAATTGTACTGTCAGTTCCAGCCGGTAAGCCGGTCGACGATATATGCCATAAGCTTATTGATGCCGGTATTCAGGCAGACGATATTATTGTCGATACCGGCAACAGCTTGTGGACTGATACCGTTGCCCGCGAAAAACAGTATGAAGGCAAATTTATTTTCTTCTCTACTGCGGTATCAGGGGGGGAAGTTGGCGCGCGCTTCGGCCCTTCCTTGATGCCAAGTGGCGACCCGTATGCCTGGACCCGGATTAAGCCTCTGTGGCAGGCCATTGCTGCTAAAGTAGATCCTGTAACCGGTAAGCCAATAGAACGTTTTGAACCTGGCAACCCCGTTACTGAAGGCGAGCCTTGTGCCACTTACATTGGTCCCAGTGGGTCGGGCCATTACGTAAAAATGGTTCATAACGGTATTGAATACGCCGATATGCAGCTGATTTGTGAAGCCTATCAGGTAATGCGTGACGTGCTTGGCATGACATCTGCCGCCATTGCTGAGGTTTTCAAACAATGGAATGAAGGCCCTCTTAACAGCTATTTAATTGGCATTAGTGCCGAAGTGCTGGCCACCAAAGACTCAGAAACCGGTTTGCCGCTGGTTGATGTGATTATGGATAAAGCCGGCCAGAAAGGCACCGGCCTGTGGACTGCGGTAAGCAGCCTGCAACTGGGCAGCCCGTCGCCCACTATCGCCGAAGCAGTCTACGCCCGTTCGTTATCTGCGCTGAAACACGAGCGGGTTAAAGCCGCTACTGTGCTGGCAGGCCCGGCACAGAACCTCATTTCTGCAGAGCAAAAAGACGAGATAATTCAGGCGCTGCAGGATGCGCTGTACTGCGCCAAAATTTGTGTGTATGCCCAGGGGTTTCATTTAATGAAGACGGCAGCAGACGAGCACGGCTGGCAACTAAATTTTGCAGAAATAGCAAAAATATGGCGCGCCGGTTGTATTATCCGCGCGGTGTTTTTGCAATCAATTACCGACGCTTACGAGCGCAATGACGAGCTGGAAAACCTGCTGCTTGATCCGTTTTTTGCCAAACAAATATCGGTTTATCAGCACAATTGGCGCAAAGCAGTGGCTAATGCCACCCTGGCCGGTATTCCGGTAGCGGCATTAAGTTCTGCGCTGAGCTATTACGATTCTTACCGCACAGCGGTATTGCCGGCAAACCTGCTGCAAGGCCAACGTGATTACTTTGGTGCCCATACCTTCGAGCGTACAGATAAAGCCAAAGGTAAAATGTTTCATGTGGACTGGAGTAACCCGGCGCGGCCAATGGTGAAGATAAAATGACGATAACCCATAATATTGAGAAAATTGGTACGCCGGGTACGGCAAATAGCACCAAGGTGTTGTTGTTAGGTGCCGGTGAGCTTGGAAAAGAGCTGTGTATTGAACTTAAACGCTATGGCTGTGAAGTCATTGCGGTAGACCGCTATCCTAATGCGCCGGCAATGCAGGTCGCTGATAAGGCTGTGGTGATGTCGATGCTGGATAACGCGGCACTGCGCCAGTTGGTGATCAGTGAAAAGCCGGCACTGATAGTGCCAGAATTGGAAGCTATTGCCACCTCGGTACTAATTGAGCTGGAAGATTGCGGCTTTAATGTGGTGCCCAGCGCTAAGGCAGTTAATCTGACCATGAACCGTGAAGGGATCCGCCGTCTGGCTGCTGAAGAGTTAAAGCTGGCAACCTCGCCATTTCAGTTTGCCAGTGATAAAGACAGCTTTATACAGGCAATTGCCGCCATTGGTTACCCCTGTGTGGTCAAACCTATTATGTCGTCCAGCGGCAAAGGTCAGAGCGTGCTTCGCAGCGAGTCAGATATTGATGCGGCCTGGCTTTACGCTCAGGAAGGCGGCCGTGCCGGCAAGGGCAGGGTTATCGTCGAGGGTTTTATTGATTTTGATTACGAAATTACCTTGCTGACCATTAATTCGCTGACCGGAATTCAATATTGTGAGCCTATCGGCCATCGTCAGGAAAAAGGTGATTACCGGGAGAGCTGGCAGCCCCAGGCAATGAGTGACAGCGCGCTGACAGAAACTAAACGTTATGCGAAAGCCGTGGTAGAGGCGCTTGGCGGCCGGGGTTTATTTGGGGTAGAGCTGTTTATTAAAGGCGATACGGTGTATTTCTCTGAAGTCTCCCCAAGGCCACATGATACCGGCATGGTTACCCTGATTTCCCAGCAGTTAAGCGAGTTTGCATTGCACGCCCGCGCCATTTTAGGTTTGCCTATTCCCTATATTAAACACTTTGGCCCGGCAGCATCTGCTGTATTGTTAGTTCCCGGCAACAGTGCGGATATTCAGTATCAGGGCTTAGCTAAGGCGCTAAGCGAACCGGACACCGAACTGCGTATTTTCGGTAAGCCGGAAGTGCAGGGCGAGCGGCGGATGGGTGTCGCACTGGCTCTGAGCGACACGGTTGAAGCCGCGACCGATAAAGCCCTTAAGGTCATCAGCCAGTTAAGCGTAACGCTGAAGTAGCACTTAAAATGAGTTCTTAATAAATAAAAAACCACCTGCGGGTGGTTTTTTTAAACAGGTTAATTTATTTTTCCTGATTGATAATGCTTTTATCCAGCAGCAGCGGCTGATCGCTAAATACCCAGTTAATGCCGCGGGCTGCTTCACGATTTACAATGTCGGGGTGGTTAACCTGGCCGGTGCCGATGCTTTTACCAGCCGCTTTCAGCTGGTCTATTGCTGTTTGGTTAAACAGGGCAAAAGAGCCTGCAACAGCACCGTGACCCAGCGCCAGGTTCTGGCGGATAATATCTCTGGTGTTGGTTGTTGCCACATCCATCAATGCTGAAGCTGGCAACTGGCGAAAGCCTTCAAGATAATCAGGCTCAAGGCTTAGCAGGTGATAATGCTCGCCAGGCTCAAGCGTGTCTAATAATCTGGTTAACTGAGGCTGCAATGGCTTATTCTCACGCCAGGATACTTTTAGCTCTATCATCAGGTGCAAGTGCTTACCATATCGTTCAATTACCTCTTGCAGGTGCGGTATTTGCGGCAGTTCGTGGCGTAATGTGGCAAAAGTAGTGCTAGCAATCTGCAAATCAGGCCGCTGAAATAGACGGCCGCAGGCCGGATCATGATGCACCACCGGCTCGCCATCCAGGGTAAGCCGGACATCCAGTTCAATTCCCCAAATGTTGTGTTTAACACAACGGTCAAAGGCCGCCAGGGTATTCTCCGGTGCCGGGCTGTTGTTACCCGCAATATAGGCACCGCGATGCGCTACCAGTTTTACCTGGACAGGATCGGCCGCTATCCGGCACGCCGGGCTGAGTCGCCATAGCTGGTTGGCCAGAGTATTAAGATGATGTGTCCAGTCGGGCACTGTAATAAGCCACTAATAGAAACAAGTTGTTCACTTTACGAATAAAATCCACTAGCATCAAGCGCGGTTTAAATAGCAATAAAAAATTGTGCTCGTAAGCAGGTGTTATGTTCATCGATAAACTACGTTTTTTCAAGTCAACATGTATCGGCCTTGTTTTACTGTGCAGTGTAGGACTGATGTGGGCAGTTTATAATGTCTTTAACTTGCCAAAAATTTTTAAAAGTCATAGCGATAAACCCGCTGCCGTTCTGATTAATAATGTTCAGCTGATCTCAATGCAACCCGGCGCACCGGCTATTGAGCAGGGACGCGCTATCTTGATAGTAGGTGATCGTATAGCAGCAGTAGGCGCTACAGGTGAACTAACAGCAGCGTCAGACGTTACGCTTATTGATGGTCAAGGATACACCCTGATACCAGGTTTAATTGATGCCCATATTCATCTTAACGATGAAGCTGAGCTGGCAGCCTATCTGGCGCATGGTATTACCGGGCTGCGCAATATGTCGGGTTATCCGTTTCATTTAGCACTGGCAGAACGCATTGCTAAAGATGAGATGTTAGCACCTGATTTTATTACCACCGGGCCAATGTTAAATAGCCGAGGGCCCAACCAAACGCTGATTCAACAAACGGTGACCACCGCGGCTGAGGCTCGTGCCGCTGTGCAAGCGCAGTATCGCGCTGGCTATCGCATTCTTAAATTGTATTCAAACCTGCGTTCTGAAGCCTTTGACGCCATTGCTGATGAGGCCAGCTTGCTTGGCATGCAGTTGACCGGCCATTCACCTGAGGGTGTCAGGAGCAGTGGTGTGCCCAGCCAGCAGCCCTTCGATATTGCCTGGCAAGAAACGCTTGGCCGCGGATTCAATTCACTTGAGCATATTGAAACTATTGTCTGGCATGGCCTACGAGATAGGCCAACAAAGAGCGGCATGCGTGAGCTGGCAGCGCAACTGGCTGCCTCGGGTGAGGCGATTACACCGACCCTGCTGGCCCATAAACGTTTAGTATTGATTGCACAAAGTCAGGGGACCTATTTGCAGCGGCCAGGCGCAGAGACGATAAACCCATTGACCCGATTGATAACACGAGATGCGGTAAAGTACTGGAGCCAGGTTGACACAAGCGTTTACGAGGGGCCAAGAGCGGAATTCTATAAAACCGCTACCCGGCTGTTGTATGAAGGCGGCGTGCCACTGATTGTTGGAACAGATTCGGGGGGCTTTGCAATTGTGCCTGGAGCATCAGTAACTCGGGAATTAGAATTACTGGTCGAGGCCGGGATGTCACCCTATGATGCGCTTGCCGCTGCTACCCGGGTAAGTGCCGAAGTATTAGGCTTTGAGCAAACGGGCGTCATTGCACCAGGTTATCGGGCGAATTTGGTATTACTGGCCAACAACCCTTTAGACAACATCAGTGCAGTAGAGCATCCGGTAGGCGTTATGATAAGAGGTCACTTATTGCAACAAGCAGAGCTGAAGGAGTTGCGAGCTGCATCAGCAGATACCTCGTTAACCCGTTCAGCCTGGCGGGCGTTGCAAATGCAACTTGCGTTATAGTTTGTTATTACTAATTAGTATTTTAAGGATCTTTTTTGAAAATATTATCACTTGTCTTGGTGCTGTCATCTTTAAACCTTTGCGCTTTGCAAAGTCAGTTTATCAAAGTGAATGAATTTGAACTGGAGTATGAAATTGCTGGCAGTGGCGAGCATATTGTTTTGCTTGAAGCGGGTGGCGGGTCTGCAATGACTGACTGGGCTCCGGTATTTAGCCAGATCGCACAGCAGGCGACAGTTATCCGTTACTCCCGTGTTGGTAATGGCAATTCAACTCAGATTAAACGCCACTTTACCTCGGTTGATTATGCTAACTACGCGAGTGAGTTACTGGATAAACTAAACATATCTGAGCCGGTGATTCTGGTCGCGCATTCCTATGGTGGCAGTGTGGCACGGGATTTCGCTGCCGCCTACCCGGATAAAATTAAAGCGTTACTGATGCTCGATCCATCCTCTGAACATGACGTTGATATTTTGCGGGCTATTGATCTTGAGCAGGGCAACCGTTAGATAGCTCAGATTAAATTAGACGATATGAAAGAGGGCATGTCGAATCAGTATCTGGATTTTTGGAGCAAGCGACCTTTGCCTGAATACCCTCAAATTAGCGATATGCCGGTAACGGTGATTGTTTCAGTTAAAAAAGTAGAAAACCCAACCAACTTATTCTTTACCGAGCAAGGTCGTAAGCTTTGGGGTGAGCATTGGCTAAGCTGGACCACGGATTCTCCGCAAGGGCGGGCTGTGTTAACGGAGCAAAGTGGTCACTTTGTCCAGTTTGATGAGCCAGAGCTGGTTATGCAAGAGCTGACACGGTTGTTCAAAAAGCTTGAACTACAAGTAACGAATTGAATTTAATAATATGTCTAAGTTCCAGGGAGGGTACATGTATTTTGGAAAGATAATAAAATATCTGTGTTACATGCTGCTAGGTGTTAGCAGTTTAGTTGCCATGCCCACGCTAAGTGCTGCACCTTTAGCACTACAGCATTGGCACCGGCAAGCGATGGCTGAAGGCTTTGACGGTCAGGTGTTGGTAGTACAGGCAGGCAAGCCACTATTGCAACAGGCATATGGCGTGGCCGATTATGAGATTAGCAAAGCTTTTACCATCGATACCGTATTTGATATTGGTTCCTTAACAAAGCAATTTACTGCGGCCGCTATTTTAAAACTTCAAGAGCAGGGAAAACTGCAGCTAACCGATACTCTGGGCCAGTTTTTTCCAGAGACAGGAAAAGACAAAAAAGCGATTACGTTACACCAGTTGCTTACCCATAACTCTGGCCTGGTAAATAATTTATCCGGTGGCGATTACAGTAAAGTGAGCCGCAACACCTTTATCAAGCGCTTGTTTCGCTCAAAACTTGATGCAACGCCAGGTACAGAGTTTTCATACTCTAATGCTGGTTATGCGCTGCTGGGATTAATTATTGAGCGGCTATCTGGTCAGAATTATGAGCATTATGTGCAGCAGCATTTGTTAAAGCCTGCCGGGTTATCGCATACCGGTTATCGGATCCCTGACTGGTCTGGCTTAGCCGTGGCAGCAGGTTATGAGCTAAAACGCGATAGCTTTTTCGGTGGTAAAGCCGATGGCAGCAGTAAGCGCTGGGGCACGCCACTGGAACACTCCTGGGATAAAGACGGCCCTTGGTGGAACTTGCATGCCAATGGTGGATTCTTATCGACGATGGGCGATCTCAGACGTTGGCAGCAGGCACTGCAAACCGAAACAGTACTTAGTAAAGCGTCAACTGCATTACTATTTACGCCTCATGTTATGACACCTCGTGACGGAGTGTTTTACGGTTATGGCTGGATTGTAGAACCCGCTAGCCCGGCTGGTAAAGTGGTGCGTCATGGTGGTAGCAACGGCATTTTTACCGCTGATTTTCGCTATTATGCTGATACGCAGTTACTTATTATTTTTATGACCAACAACGACAGTAAGTTTTTTCCGGCTTACCGGGATACGTTAGTGGAAGCTGCGCTTTCTTTCGCTACTATTGAGGAGTAACAATGTACCAGGGCGGGTGTTTATGTGGCGAGGTTGCCATTGAAGTTAGCGGGCCTATCAATAGCATCATTCATTGCCATTGTTCGCTATGCCGCAAATCTAGTGGTACGGCCTTTGCTACGAATGGCTTTGTCCAGACAACTGATTTTATCGTGGTTAAAGGGGCAGAGCGGTTAAGCCAGTTTGCCTTTAAGCCTGGTCGTATTCGCTATTTTTGCAATAAGTGTGGCTCGCCGGTGTATAGCTGTAATGTCGAAGATCCTAGCCGTGTCAGGATCCGGTTGGGTATTCTTACTACCGCTATCAGTGAACGGCCGCAATCACATAACTTTTATAGTTCTAAAGCCAACTGGGAAGATTTAGACGAAAACTTACCGCGCTATGATAGTTTTGAACCTGGCCGCAAATAGCTCTAATTATTAAGGACTCTGTTTTGTCGAATAATCGTTATCTTATTGCTGCGGCGCTGTGCTGTATAGTCGCAGCTGTGGCGCATGTAGGGTGTATTGTTTTTGGCGGCGACTGGTATCGTTTTTTTGGTGCAGGTGAGCAGATGGCGTTGCTGGCAGAGCAGGGACATTGGTATCCAACCGTGGCAACAGCGGTTATCTCACTGTTGCTGGTGTTGTGGGCGCTGTTTGCGTTGTCGGGCGCCGGGGTGATTCGCCGTTTGCCGCTGCTGCGCACGGCGCTTTGTGTTATTAGTGCCATTTTCTTACTACGGGGTCTGGCGTTCGTTGCTATTATGCCGATGTTTCCCGGTAATAGTCTGACATTCTGGCTGATAAGCTCCGCTATTTGTCTGACGATTGGTATGCTTTATGTTGCTGGCACCGTGAGCGTCTGGCGTAAGTTGCGGCCTGTCAGCAGACACTAATTGGATAATCTGCCCCTCGAATGACATAAGCTATTTACATTTTGAAACCAAAAACTTAAATTGCTCTTTGCTAACTATGCTAACGTTTAGCAATTAAAATGAGCAAACAGGAATTTGCAGATGGCGATCGATACTCATGGTGTAAAAATTGAAGACCGGCCGTTTGATCAGGTGAGGCAGGAGGCTATTGATCAACTTATTATGAATTATAGCCATGGTGTGATATCGGCAGAAGCCTTTGAGCGGCGACTTGATGTCGCTTCTGATGCTACAAGCTTTCAGGAGTTGATTGATGTGGTGGCCGACTTATCATTACAGCCAGATAAACAGTATCAGCAGCAACGCGATCAAAGCTTTACGCCACGTTATCAGGCTGGCAATGATACCCGAAACGAAAAAATTATTTGTGTCCTGTCATCCAATCGGCAAAACGGTCAATGGCTGGTGCCAGCTGAAATACGGGTTATCAATGTCGTGGGGTCAGTAGTGCTGGATTTTTCAGAAGCCATTTTTCAGCATCAGAACATTGTTATCCGGGTAAATAACTGGATTGGCAGCTTAACCATTCTGGTGCCTGAACAAGTTAATGTGGTGTCGAATATGTTTAATATTATTGGCAGTACCGATAACAGTGCGCCAAGTATCGGCGATCGGCAGGCGCCACAAATTGTCGTAGAGGGCTATTCTATTCTGGGTTCACTGGATGTAAAACTGAAAAAAACCATAAAAGAAAAGTTTACAGCTTTTGCTGACCAATGTCGTGCCATGTTTGGTTTAAATAAGTCATAAGCAAACGGTGTGGTGAATTAGTTTGTTTGTTGTGCTGCGTTGTGCAATATTTAACCGGTACATATTTAACTAATTTTTGCAAAACAGTTAAATGAAGTTGAACGTGCTAACCGAAGCGCGCCCACGTTATGGAGAGTAGCCCAGTGGGGGCAATTTTTCTGTAACGTGTGGAGAGTTACAAATGCTCAGTAAAGTATTGTTTTTCGTTTTGCTAATTATCACTCCTTTTAGCCTGACTGCGGCACCAAAGCTTACTATTTACGATGATGGCCGGTCTTGCCCGGCAAATTGTGATGCCCATGTTGTCGTTCATCGTAGTTTAAATGGCACCAAGTTTGTTCACAGCCCGGATTCTGGCGATGGTAATCCAGTTGCCTGTAAAATGAATACTGCCTGTGAAATTTGCTTTGATGATAACGCTACTGAATGTTTAATTACCCAATACCGAGGCTCCGGCCCCGGTAAGAATACTTTTGATTTGACGCCTGCTTTTTATCAGGAGTGGTGTGCAAAAGATGAAATTCCGGGCGCATTAAAGTCAAAATGTCTGGCGCTGCAACAAATTGAGCGAAAGCTTGATGGCAGAGTCAATTGTATTAAAGAACCTGACAACACATTATGTGTTGCATTAATTGCCGCGGCAGAGCAAGCGCAGGCTCTTGATGCGCCGAAGTATGAACAATGCTTGCAGGTTAGCCAGGAAACCTATAACAGCGATAAGCAAAATGCAGACAAAAGACAACATCATTGTGCGTATGAGTTTGAATCTAACGGCGGTCCAAATAGCCGAGGTCTTCGATGGAAACGATTACTTCCCGGCGCATGTCGTCAGGGCACCTACGTGGGTCGCGACGGGTTAGACTGTTGTTCGGGAGTGGCGTTTGCTGACGCTGCTTTTGGTTCAGAATGTATCCATTTTTATCCAAAGATGTCGTTACGGTAAGGTGCTGACAGTTGCCAGCTTAAAGCTTGCTTCCAGCATTGAAACGGAGATTATATGCAAGCAAGATTGGTTAAACTCCTGACCTTGATGTATGGCTTAGTCTGTAGCGCAGCCTTTGCCGCGCCGACTGCTTTTCAGCAGCAATTGGTGGAGGCAGCATTACAGCGCACCAGCTTTGCGGTGCGCTATGACGGTGCGTATCAACGTATTGCCTATCCGGGAGGAGATGTGCCTGCAGATACTGGAGTATGTACCGATGTCATTATCCGTAGCTATCGTGCACTGGGCATCGATTTGCAACAATTGATTCATGAAGATATGCGCGATAATTTCAGCAGTTACCCGTCACAGCGTATTTGGGGGCTTAACAGACCTGATAGTAATATTGATCATCGTCGCGTGCCAAATTTGCAGACGTTTTTTCGACGCCACGGTATTGAAATAGCCGTATCTCAGAAGCCGGAGGATTATCATCCTGGCGCAATCGTCAGTTGGATATTGCCGGGAAACTTGCCTCATATTGGTATAGTGACTGATCAGCTGGTGCCGGGAACTAAACGACCACTGATTGTGCATAACATCGGCGCCGGCCCACAACTGGAAGACGTTTTATTTGATTACCCGATAACCGGGAATTTTCACTTTTTTAAATAGCGATCCATGCTTATTCCTTGTTTAAAATAGCGTACTAACCTAAACAACATTTTTTTCTAAATCAACTACAACAATATTCCAACTAACCTTTCTGGCGATTACTGTGCAGCGTATTGCTCTCAACTCCCACAATATTGGGAGAAAAATCGACTAAATTAGCGAAAACAAAATTATCAATTGCATCGCCAGACTAATCCATCTATAACTAAAAGGGCGTACATGCTTAAATAATGTACGTGAAGTAAAGTAGTGTAATGGAGGACGCGGTGTGATCTTAATTAAAATGCCAGTTGTGTGGTTAGTCGTTGGCTTGTTGTTAGTTCCGTTTAAGCTTGCCGCTGAAGTAACAATCCAATTTAATACAGAGCGAAATGTCTCTTGTATACAGCTTATTGAACAGAGGAAACCAGGTTTCTGCCGGCTCTATTTTCAGTTCAGTGGTAGCAAGCCTGACACCCTGTATGCTCAGCAAAACCAGCTTAGCCGATCAGTAAGCGAATATCCTGCAAAACGAAGTAGTTATCCTACTTCATTTCAGCAGTTGGAATACGCATTACAGTTTTTTAAATACAGTGCTGAGAAGTTCAAAATTCGCAATAATCTGGTATTTATTCGCTCTGATGATGGCTCAGTGCAACTGAATATGGGTATTTTAACCTCTGCCAGTGGTGGTTACAGTTATTTGCTGGCAGACACTGATAGTCAAATTAAACAGCTGCTCACTGATCTGCAAAATCTGGATTCCTTGTCTACCCGTTATCAGCGCAGTATAGAACAACTATTTCAATAAGGTTGTACAGCGGATAATTCAGCGTTAGTTCAGCGGTTAAGCGCTATGTTTTTCCTTTTTGCAATTTCAGATAAGCATTAATCTGACCGGAGTACTCATTGGGTACTAAGGAGAGGAATGGATACCATCATTGCCTGGCGGGCTAATCTACCTTCAGAAGCCTGGCCTGAATACTATATCTGGTTATTCGTTCTTACTAACTTACTTTGGTTTGCCCTTTGGTGTTTTAGCAAACATGCAAGCCATATTCGTTACCAGCAGCTAAAACATTCATTAAACCTTGAGCTGGAGCGCCGCCGTAAAGTTTACGAACTTAAAGTCTGTCAGTATGAAGACTACTGTCATGAGCTGGAGGCATTTCATCTGAGGCATCAGAATGATTACCGAAATGTGTTCCTGCCTCTTTTTACCGAATTTAATAACCGTTACCAGGCCGCTGAAGCGGCAGAAGACACTGCTGCTGCCTCTTTAGCTACCTTATGGTTTTCCGGAGAAATTCAGCAAGTCAGCGATACAAATAATACCGAACTCAAGGCGCTTGATAAACAGACAGCGGCGCTAACGCTTAGTGCTGCTGATGATGTTGTCGAGATTTTGTTGGAAATTCAGCAGTTGTATCAGGCATTGTTGGTTGTTTCTGCCGAGCAGATGAATAAATTAGTGGCTATAACCCTGAGTAAAGACTATCAAGCGGTTAAATTCATGGGTGAGGAGCTACAGCAGGTTGGTAACCAGTTGCAACTAATCAGCCAGCGTTTGATGCAGGCTATTCGTCAGGATTTACTTAGTTTCTGAGCGGGGAGATTTATAAACTCCAGTGCTGACGAAAGGCACTGGCCTGACGGCGTGAAATTTCTACCTGCTTATCATGCTGTAACTGCACGTCAAACCCGCCGGCAACAGACGGGGTGATCTCTTTGATGTAGTGAGTATTGATTATCCAGCTTCGGCTAGCCCGAAAAAAACTTTCGGCCGGCAGACGTTCAGCAATAGCGCTGATACTGCGATATGTCGCTGGTGCAGCATTGGCCAGATGTACCCTTGTGTAATTACCCATAGCTTCAAAACAAATGACATCAGCTAAGGTGACAAAGAAGCAATTATCCCCATCCTTTATAAAAATTTGCTGGTGTAGTGCCAATTTTTGTTCATTCTGACTAACAGGTTTTAACTTATCAAATGCAGATTGCAAGCGTTTCAAGGTCACTGGCTTTAGTAAATAATCCAGTGCGTTATATTCAAAAGATTTGATGGCGTAATGATCATAAGCGGTAACAAAAATAACCTGTGGCAAATAATCCAGTTGCTCAAGGAGTTTAAAGCCATCGCCACCTGGCATGTTAATATCTAATAGCATGACATCAGGTTTCAGGCTTTGTACCAGTTGTTTCGCCTGACTAATGTTGGCAGCTTCGCCAACCAGAGTAGTGCCGCTAATCTGGTTTAACTGCTCAACTAGTTCTAACCGGGCCAGCCGGCTGTCATCTACGACCAGAACATCCATTTTAAAACTCCAGTGGTAACCTTACGTGCGTGATCACTTTACTATTTTGGTGGTAAAGGCGTAGCCCCGTAGCACTACATTCAGGATATAACAGCGCCAGTCGTTGCCGAATATTGCGAAGGCCAACGCCGTGATGCTTAGCGTCGTTGTGCAGGGTGACGTCGTTGCGGATAATAACATCGAGCATCTGGTCTGTCTGATACACAGTAACGTCTATACCTCCGCCGTTAATCTCGGTACTAATTCCATGCTTAATCGCATTTTCGACACACAGCTGCAATAGCAATTTCGGTACAAGTGCCTGTTGAACGCTAACGG
This sequence comes from Arsukibacterium sp. UBA3155, assembly GCA_002364615.1. GTDB lineage: Bacteria > Pseudomonadota > Gammaproteobacteria > Enterobacterales > Alteromonadaceae > Alishewanella. The sequence goes on from DEYP01000002.1 coordinate 92,715, forward strand.
GTGCACTAACAGAAAAACGTAACCTATCTTCAAATTGAATGGAGCATAGTGCGATATATTCATCAACAATAGCCAGCTCTGAATTCAACGTAACCTTGCTTGTATCGTCTTTGCTAAGACTGTAACGCAACATGTCGGCTAACCTGGCCAGCATTTCTCTGGCTCGCGCAGGGTCCTCCAGGATTAATGCCCTGATATTGTTGATAGCATTAAACAAGAAATGTGGATTGAGCTGATGGATCAAGGCATCAAGCTTACTCGACTTGAGAAGCTCGCTAGTTTGACGCAATTGTCTGACTTTGCTGATACTGAAATACAAGGCCGACCAGAAAAGTAGCGCCAGCAGCATATTGAAGAAATTACCAATAGCTATTGTTTTAATCATAAATGTTGATTGCGACGCCGGAATTGGATCAGTTATACCCAAATGTGCGAGGCCAAATACGGTGCTAATTAGCAATAGCGTGGCCAGAGCGGCAACAAAAATACTGGCAAAGCCAAAAAACAAGAATTGCCGAATTGTTGATTTCTTAAAAATAATCGCTTTATATGTGCGGCGCATCAAATGAGAGCCAACCGCGCTGCTGCCAATTAAGACGGCACCAAACAGCAGCTCTATCGCTGAGAAATAATGTTTATTAAATATCGATACCATAATTATGGTGTACAGGGTCAGCCATCCGCTCAGCTGACACACGAAATAAGCAAATTTGTCATGAAATCTGTATAGATATTTATGCATTAATAATTTTTCTCTGCCATATTTGTTTCATCCTTTTGACGAAGTTGCTGCAGCAGCGCCATACCGGCTGGGGTTACCGGAATAGTGGAATTACTCAGGAGCACAACACCGACCTGCTCAGCAGGAGCAAAACCGACAAAAGCGTTAAACCCAGCAGTCTGCCCATTGTGCCAGACCGCCCCGTCGGGATGCAGCATCCAACCAAAGCCAACAGCAGGCTCAGATATCAAAGTAGTTACTGATAAACGCATCGCGTCCGCCAATCCCGCCACCGTAGCAGATCCGGTATCTCCGATGGCGGTGGCTTGCAGATAATGCTGAACAAGTAATGCCATGTCGTCAATTGTCGATAGTACAGCGCCAGCACCCGCCAGTGCCTGAAAATGCCAATTCGCTGTGGTTGAACCATCAATCTGGTATCCTTTTGCCAGATCTGGATATCGGCCGTTGGTCATGGCAACGTTACTGTCTGCCATACCCAGAGGTTGGAAGATTTGCTGTTTCAACAAGGTCGAAAAGCTACTGCCCTGCTGCTGGCTGACTATCTCTGCCAGTAAACCAAAGCCTAAGTTTGAGTATTCAAACTGCTTCTCACCGGGCTGAACCGTTTGCATGGCCAACATTAAATCAGCATGGGTATAATTTGCATAAGGATCTGTTAAGTCAGAAAGTGGCAGGTTTGGGGGTAAACGCGGCAACCCGCTGGTATGAGTAAGTAACTCAGCTACGTTGTATTGATGCTGCTGGTAATGTGTACCTTGTAACAGCGATGCTACGGAATCACTAATGGACAACTGCTGGTTATTAACAGCGAGTGCAGTCACCAAACCGACTAAAGGTTTAGTGATTGAGCCAATTTCAAATAACGTTTTATTGCTAATGGCCCGGTTCTGCTGACTATCTGCCAGGCCGTGTAGGTAAAAACGGGTGTGCTGTTCGCTGATGATGGCAATGGCAATACCGGCATCGTTGAATTCTGTATTTAACCATTGCTCAATATTAGCTAATGTCGGCTGCAATGGTTTACTTAATCCGTCTTTTTTTTTAATACCAATGGCATTGCAGTACCCTGAACAAAAGTGCCTTGCCAGCTGTCATTCTTCCAGGTTGCGCTGTAGTTGGCATTTATGACGCCAGAGCTGAATTCCAGTTTGTCAGAGTTAATACTGAATTTATTAACCGGTATACCAAAGCTTTGCTGCTTAGGGCTGTCGAGTGTGACATGATAGTCATCAGCTGCTACTGCTATGTTTAATACCAAAGGCAGGCGGGCACTTTTATTGATAATAAGATCGCCATGCCAACTACCTTCATTTTCCAATAATTTAAGCTGCTGCTCATCAAGCTTTGTTAAATTTAGCTCACGGGCTTTACCCTGAATAAACTCACCCTGTAGCTGATCTTGTTTCAGGGTTCCGCTAAAACTGGCATTAAGTTTATCATCCTGAAAAGTAACACGTTTACCGTCGATGCTGAATTGGCTGGGACGATAATTAAACATCCCCTGATTTGGACTGTCCAGCGTAAGGGTATATCCTTCAGGTGTATTATTGATATTAATGCCTATTGTCAGTGCTGCCTGCGGTGTCATTTGTAACTTTCCGCGCCATTTTCCAGATAGCTGCTCTGCACCAGCGGGTGCGGCAACGGTTATCATGAATAAAGCAGTGAACCATACCAGTAACTTTTGCATAATTATTTCCTTTGCAATGCTGTTGATGTCAGCTAAGTGTAACCACTTAAAATAACAAGCGGTAACTTTTATGTCTAACGGTGTTTTTTATATTTCAACGGTATAATGACAAAATAACGCTAAGCTGTTCTTGATTAATGCACTATTGTAAATGCGTCGTCTACAACAGGAAGGTACTATGAAGTTAACAGAGCAACAGTGGCAACAACGATTGACCGATGAGCAATACCGGGTAACCCGGTTAAAAGGTACAGAATATCCGTTTACCGGCAAGTTACTTCATCATACCGCTGATGGTACTTATCATTGTATCTGCTGCGGCGCGGTGTTATTTTCATCTGACACCAAATTTGATGCTGGATGCGGTTGGCCCAGCTTTTCAGAAGCGCTGGAGGGCAGGGTGAAATATCATTCTGATACCAGCCATGGCATGCAGCGGACAGAGATTTTGTGCAACAATTGTGATGCACACCTGGGCCATGTGTTTGACGATGGACCGACACCGACAGGACAACGATTTTGTGTAAACTCAGTGAGCCTGAGTTTTCAGCATGTGACAAAAGCCTGAAAATGACCTGTTGTGGTTGTGGTAAGGTTTCAATATCTATTACAATGTGCCGCCTTTAGTAAATAAGCTGTACCCTACAAAACAGCACGAGGCTCCGATTAATTCATTTTATTGAAGTAAAAGGCCGACACATGACCCTATCACACGCAGAGCAATACCAGAAAAGCTGGCAGGAACGCCAGGAATATGCCGAGAATATGCAGCCTATTATTGGCCGGCTATATCGTAACAAGGGAATAGAAGTGGTGGTTTATGGCCGCCCTCTGGTAAACGCCACCACTATCGACATTATTAAAGCGCACAAAACTGTTGAGCGGTTTGAAGGCGAAAAATTGCGGCTACGCGAATGTTTTCCGGTGCTGGAAGCCATCAGCAAAATGAATCTTGCCCCTGGCCGGGTCGATATTGGTAAGCTGGCTTACGGTTTTCTGTTTAAGAACTCGGGAGCGGGTTTAGATCTTGAGCAATATCTGGCACGTGAACTCAGCGACATTCTTGATCATGAAGATAAAGTTAAACCCACAGATGTTGTTTTATACGGTTTTGGCCGAATAGGACGGTTGCTGGCGCGTTTAATGCTGGAACGTTCTGGACCAAGCAGTAAATTACGCTTAAAAGCGATTGTGGTGCGTGGTGGTAAACAAGGCGATTTGGAAAAAAGAGCCAGCTTGCTACGTCGTGATTCAATTCACGGGCCTTTTAACGGCAGCATTACCGTTGATGAAGAAAACCAGGGTATAAAAGCTAATGGCACCTTTATTAAGGTAATTTACGCCAGTTCCCCTGAGGTAGTAGATTACACCGCTTATGGTATCGATAATGCACTGGTAGTTGATAATACCGGGATCTGGAAAGATGACAAAGAGTTGGCTATCCACTTCAAAAGCAAGGGTACTGCAAGGGTGCTGTTAACTGCACCGGCAAAAGGTGAAGTGCCCAATATCGTGTATGGTGTTAATCAGCATATGATTATGCCAGAGCACAAGTTTGTGTCTGCGGCCAGCTGTACAACCAATGCCATTACTCCGGTACTTAAAGCGCTTAATGATGAGTTTGGTATCCGCAACGGCCACGTTGAAACGGTGCATTCCTATACCAATGATCAAAATCTGATTGATAACTTTCATAAAGCCGAGCGCCGGGGCAGGGCTGCACCACTGAATATGGTGATAACCTCAACCGGTGCTGCCAGCGCTGTTGCCAAAGCACTGCCTGAATTAAAAGGTAAACTGACGGGTAACGCCATTCGCGTGCCGACCCCGAATGTGTCGATGGCGATTCTGTCATTAAACCTGACAAAAGAAACCAGCCGTGAAGAGATGAATGCCTTTTTACAGCGCACGTCATTGTTTTCGGAGTTGCAGGATCAAATTGATTACACCAGCTCTACGGAGATTGTCTCTTCTGATTTAGTTGGTTCACGTTACGCTGGGGTTGTTGACTCACAAGCGACGATAGTCGATGGTGATCGCTGTGTACTTTATGTTTGGTATGACAATGAGTTTGGTTACAGCACTCAGGTAATACGCGTAATGAATGATATGGCCGGGATTAAATATCCGACGCTGCCTGTTGCGAAAGAGTAGGTAATACAGCAAATCAGATAAAACGCCGCTTTTAGCGGCGTTTTTTTGCAATAAAATTTAATGCGATATTAGTATCGTTAATCTATTAATTTTCGACAATAAAAAACGGCCGTTAAAACGACCGTTTTTTTAACTGAACGTTTCAGGCTATTACAGCAGAGTCACGTTAGCAGCTTGTGGGCCTTTTTGGCCTTGTTCGATTTCGAAAGCAACACGCTGACCTTCGTTTAAGGTTTTGTAACCTTCAGTCATGATTGCACGGAAGTGAACGAATGCGTCAGCGCCGCCGTTATCCTGAGTAATGAAACCGAAACCTTTATCTGCGTTAAACCACTTTACTACACCAGTTACTTTAGCCATGAATGACTCCTAAAATTAATATAAGAACGTTTTGCATAATGGGTTGATAGCCTGATTGTTACTCTACTTATGCGGCCAAACGTGCGTGAATCTTCAGGGACATGACTTACTATGAAGCTGTGTAGCGAAGTGTTCAAAAACATGTTGTTACATAGGTCTGCTCTCCAGGCCGGGAGTTATATTATCAGGTCTGAAAAGATTGTATAGTTTTTTAAACAACCAATTTAAATTAAGAAAAACAAAAAACCGGCTAAAAGCCGGTTTTTTTAAACTGAACGAACAGTACTATTAAAGTACAGTTACGTTAGCAGCTTGTGGGCCTTTCTGGCCTTGTTCGATTTCGAACGTTACGCGCTGACCTTCGTCTAAGGTTTTGTAACCTTCAGTCATGATTGCACGGAAGTGAACGAACGCGTCAGCGCCGCCGTTATCCTGAGTAATGAAACCGAAACCTTTATCTGCGTTGAACCACTTTACTACACCAGTTACTTTAGCCATGAATGACTCCTAAAAATTTTAATGATACTAAATTACGCTTAATGCGCTGTTAGCCTGACTGTTAAATTTACTTATGCGGGCAAACGTGCGTGAATCTTCAGGGACATGACTTACTATGAAGCTGTGTAGCGAAGTTTTCAAAAACATGTTGTTACATAGGTCTGCTTTACAGGCCGGGGAGCACTTTAACACTTCTGGGCTGAATGTATAGCTTTATTATTAAAATAATAAAATTAATTACCAGCAACATAAAAAAAACCGGCATTCAGCCGGTTTAATTCCATCAAGTAACGATTTGACAGGTTATTTATTAGCAATGGCCTGCTCAGGTGCCGTATAAGCAAACCCAAGGGCTTCCGCCACGCTCTGATTGGTTACTTTGCCATGGTAAACGTTTAAGCCTGCCAGCAAATGCTTGTCATCGGTCAGTGCCTGCTTATAGCCTTTGTTCGCCAGACGGATAATAAACGGCAGGGTCGCATTGTTTAACGCAAAGGTTGATGTACGAGGCACGGCGCCTGGCATATTCGCTACACAGTAGTGCACAACTTCATCGACAATATAGGTTGGATCAGCGTGAGTCGTCGCTCTTGACGTTTCCACACAACCGCCCTGGTCAATTGCGACATCGACAATGGCTGAGCCTGGTTTCATTCGTTTGATATGCTCTGCAGTGATCAGTTTAGGAGCAGCTGCTCCTGGCACCAATACTCCACCAATAACCAGATCGGCGGCCAGCACTTCCTGTTCAAGGGCTGCGGCGGTTGAATAAATCGCCTTTACCGCTCCATTAAACTGGGCATTAATACGACGTAATACATCTACATTGCGATCCAGTACTGACACATCAGCGCCCAGGCCAACCGCCATCTGGGCAGCATTGGTACCGACCATACCACCACCGATAACCACAACCTTAGCCGGAGCAACTCCTGGCACGCCACCTAGCAATACGCCGCGACCGCCACAGGATTTTTCAAGTGCCCGGGCGCCCGCCTGAATTGACATTCGTCCTGCTACTTCTGACATAGGAGCCAGAAGCGGTAAACCACCTTTACTGTCTGTTACGGTTTCATAAGCGATACACACTGCTTTTGATTTAATTAAGTCTTCAGTTTGCGGTAAATCGGGAGCCAGGTGTAAATACGTAAACAGGATCTGACCTTCACGCAACATTGCGCGCTCTGCGGCCTGTGGTTCTTTGACTTTAACAATCATTTCAGCCTTGGCGAATACCTCTGCGGCAGTTGCTAACACCACGGCACCCGTGTCGGTGTAATCTTCATCAGTAAAACCAATGCCAATACCGGCGTTATGCTCTACATAAACACTGTGGCCATGGCCAATCAGCTCGCGAACACTCGCTGGTGTCATACCAACACGGTACTCGTGATTTTTTATTTCTTTTGGTACGCCGATAATCATGATATTCCGCCCTGTAGGTTGTAGGTAAAATTTATGCGCAGTATACAGCCTAAAAAACAGAATTAATGCTTGTTTTAATATGCTTATGTAGTGCAAAATTCTGTCTATATTTTTTTAATAGATGGTTTTCACTACCATGTACTCTTTAAGTAAGAGCATCAAGAAGTTAGATAGAATTGATCGTAAAATACTCACTGAATTGCAGCACGATGGCCGCCTGGCCAATGTCGAATTAGCCAGGCGAGTCGGCTTAAGCCCGACACCTTGTCTGGAGCGGGTGCGCAAACTTGAAACTGAAGGTTACATTATAGGTTATACGGCGCTGGTTGATCCCCACAAAGTGGGCGCTGCCTTGCTGGTGTTCGTGGAAATAACGCTAAGTAAAACCTCGCCTGAAGATTTTGATGAGTTTAGTAAGGCGGTGCAAAAACTGGTCGAAATTCAAGAGTGTCATCTGGTCTCGGGCAGCTTCGACTTTTTGTTGAAAACCCGGGTAGCCGATATGGCAGCTTATCGTGAGTTGTTGGGGGAAACCCTGCTCAGATTACCCAGTGTTCGGGAAAGCCGCACTTATGTGGTCATGGAGGAAGTGAAACAAAGCAGTTTTGTAGCAATGAGTATTTCCCGATAACGCCACTGTGCTACGCCGTAATACGTTAGCAATCCGCAATAGGTAAAGCTGGGGTTAATGTAGGCGTTGTTACTCTCACTAAGTGGGGGTAGCGCCATAGCAAAAAGCCAGCCAGAGTCGGGTGCAAAGCAAGGATGGTGATGCACTTTTTTGCTGGCTCTGGTAAGGTAGTAAGGTCTGCGCAGACAGCATAAAAATAATGAGGCCCATCATTTGCAAAGCAAACAAATATTTCCGTTAAATGGCGTGCAACGCTTGCTCGAAGTGGGATTGATCCTGTTCTGGGCGCTGGCGTTATTTTTACTATTGGCATTATTTTCGTTCGATCCCGCCGATCCAAGCTGGTCGCAAACCGGTTATCAAACCAACGTTAATAATTTTGCCGGGCTCATTGGCGCCCGGGTCGCTGATGTATTGTTATTTAGTTTTGGTTGGGTGTCTTACCTGATGCCCTTTTTGATCGCGGCGTTCGGGTACTTATTATTTAAACGCTATCACAACGTTTTTGCCCTTGATTATCTTATTCTCGGACTGAGGCTGATTGGCCTGGTACTAACGCTGGTGTGTGCCACTGCAATAAGCAGCATGAATTTTAATGATATTTATTATTTTTCTTCTGGTGGGGCAGTAGGGGATGTGACCACCAGCGTGCTATTGCCCTATTTTAACTTTATCGGTACCAGCTTACTGTTACTGGCAGGTTTTGCGACCGGCCTGACCTTAATGACCGGCATTTCCTGGTTAACTGTTGCAGATTATCTCGGGTTAGCCTGCTTTAAGGTTGGCCAATGGTTGGCGTTGGCTCCAGGCTGGCTGAGCGAGCGTTTTGGCAGTGCACCACCGGAGTCAGATGATACCGACGCTGCTGAACCTGCACCGCTGCAACTTAATCATGCGCAGCATAAATCGACCGCACAGCGCTCTGAACCTGCGCTTTTTGGCGAGCCAAAAGTAACGGCGCCGTTACCTGTTAAACCTTTAAATCCAAAAACAGAGGCGAAATCTTACTACAGTATGGACCAGCTGGCGGATGAGCAGTTGTCGTTTAGTGCAGTAGACGAGCCAATGAATGCCGAGCACATTTCTAAAACGCTGGCGCAGCTTGAACCTTATGAATCGTCAGACCCTTTAATGCAATTTCCTGAGGATGAAGAAGATGCGGATGATAGTGAAGAAGTTCAGCATACCATGGAAGAGCTGCCCTCATTAGCGTTACTCGATCGTCCTGACAAAGCGCAGAACCCCATTGACCCTGCCGATCTAGAGCGTGTTTCCAGGCTGGTTGAAGCCAAGCTACTTGATTTTAACGTAGAAGCACGGGTGGTGGGTGTCCATCCTGGACCTGTGGTAACCCGTTTTGAACTGGATTTAGCCCCCGGGGTTAAGGTTAGTAAAATTACCGGCCTTTCGAAAGATTTAGCCCGTTCGTTATCTGCAATCAGTGTTCGGGTGGTTGAGGTTATTCCGGGAAAATCATTTATTGGTTTAGAGCTACCTAATCAGCACCGGGAAATAGTACGTTTATCTGAAGTCATTGGCGATGAGATTTTTACTGAATCGAAGTCGGCGTTAACCATGGTATTAGGTAAAGATATTGCCGGTAAATCAGTGGTCGCTGACTTAGCAAAAATGCCACATTTGCTGGTCGCCGGTACGACTGGTTCAGGTAAGTCAGTTGGCGTTAATGTGATGATCTGTAGCCTACTGTATAAGTCGACACCGGATGATGTGCGCTTTTTGATGATAGACCCGAAAATGCTTGAGTTATCTATCTATGAAGGAATACCACACTTACTGACCGAAGTGGTTACTGATATGAAAGATGCGGCTAATGGCCTGCGCTGGTGTGTAGGGGAAATGGAGCGGCGATACAAGCTGATGTCTGCCCTGGGCGTTCGGAATTTAAAAGGGTACAACCAGAAAGTAAAAGAGGCAATTGCTGCCGGCGAGCCGTTAAAAGATCCACTATGGAAACCTTCTGATGATATGCGTACCGAAGTACCATTGCTTGAGAAATTACCCGCAATTGTTGTAGTTATTGACGAATTTGCCGACATGATGATGATTGTCGGCAAAAAAGTGGAAGAACTTATTGCCCGGATCGCCCAAAAGGCCAGGGCTGCGGGCATTCACTTGATCCTGGCGACGCAGCGGCCATCGGTGGACGTCATTACGGGCTTAATTAAAGCCAATATTCCGACCCGGATTGCGTTTCAGGTATCGTCAAAAATTGATTCCAGAACGATATTGGATCAGCAAGGTGCAGAGAGCTTATTGGGGCAGGGCGATATGCTGTATTTGCCACCGGGTTCTGGTGTGCCTAACAGGGTGCATGGGGCTTTTGTTGACGACCATGAAGTGCATGCGGTTGTTGCTGATTGGAAAAAACGTGGTAAGCCAAATTATATTTCTGAAATTTTAAGCGGTGAGACCAGCGAAGAAAGCCTGTTGCCGGGAGAAACGATGGAAGGTGATGACGGTGAAGCAGATCCGTTATATGACCAGGCCGTTGCGCATGTGATTGAGAGTCGCCGGGCGTCTGTGTCCGGGGTGCAACGTAAATTCCGCATCGGTTATAACCGCGCAGCGCGGCTTGTTGAACAAATGGAAATGAGTGGCGTGGTCAGTGGCCCCGGCCACAATGGTAATCGTGAAGTGATGGTTCCGTCACAACCAAAAGGGTACTAAATGAAAAAACTGGTGTTAGTGGCAATGCTGTTCAGCAATCTTTGTCTGGCGCAACAAGCTGCCACTGTTGAGTTTGCTCCGCATTTAAAACAGGTACAGGTACAGCGATTAAGTGCGCCGGATGGCAGCGCCGAGTTGCTGGTTGAGTTGGCTAAAATCAGCAGTTTCTCTGCGCGATATCAGCAACAGGTTTTTGACGAACAGCAGCAGTTACTGCAACAAGGTCAGGGTAGGTTACTGCTGAAAAAAGTAGCTCAATTCAGGTTTGAAGGTGAAGAGCCAGAACCGGTTTTACTGGTAAGCGATGGCGATAACCTGTGGTTTTATAACGAGCTGCTTGAACAGGTAAGTATTTATGATGCTAAAGCACAGGTAGGGCAGACAGCATTTGCGTTGCTGACCACAACCGATCCTCTGCTATGGCAGCAATATCAGGTTATCGCCCGCCCAGATGTCTTTATTATTCATCCGATTGACAGTAACAACCCGGTACAACAACTGACGTTAGCGTTTGATAAGAACGGTATCAGTGAGATGACGGTCATCGATATTAACCAGCAGCAAAGTGTGTTTCGGTTTACTGATGCCCGCTTAAACCCGGATATTGCTGATAGCCAATTCAGATTTACCGTACCGGATGGCGTTGATATTGATGACCAACGTCAGCGTTAAGGGTTATGGCTAATTTACCACTCGATTTCAGCGACGATATCAGGCCGCTCGCTGCCAGACTGCGGCCATTAGCACTAAGTGAATATGTTGGACAGCAGCACCTGATAGGGCCGGGTACCCCGCTGTACCAGGCAGTGCTAGCCGGAAAAGTGTATTCGCTTATTTTATGGGGCCCGCCGGGTACCGGTAAAACGACATTAGCAGAACTGATTGCCACGCACGCTAAGGCGACTTTGCAGAAGTTGTCTGCAGTAACCAGTGGCGTAAAAGACATTCGGCAGGCAATTAATGATGCCCAGCAGCGCCAGCAACAATATCAACAGCGCACGTTGCTGTTTGTTGATGAAGTACATCGATTTAATAAAGCCCAACAGGATGCTTTTTTACCCTATATTGAAGATGGCACTATCATTTTTATTGGTGCCACTACCGAGAACCCAGCTTTTGCACTTAATAATGCCATTTTATCCCGGGCACGTGTTTGTGTGTTAAAAGCACTGACAGACACGGACTTGCAGCAAGTGTTGGAGCGGGCGCTTACCGATCAAAAGTTGGGCCTCGGTGCCATGCAGCTTAAGATTGAAAGTGATGCTAAGCAGTTATTGTTGCAACTGGCTAATGGTGATGCCCGTAAGCTGTTAAATATTCTGGAACAAGCTGCCGATCTGACCCTGGCAGATGAGAATACTGGTTCGGGCCGGCAAATTAGTGCTGCTGTTATTAAACAGGTTGTTCCCCGGCAATTACCGGGTTTTGACAATCAGGGTGATATGTTCTATGACCTGATTTCTGCCTTTCATAAGTCAGTCCGCGGTTCCGATCCTGATGCAGCGTTGTACTGGTATTGCCGGATTTTAGCAGGCGGTGGCGACCCACTTTATGTTGCCCGGCGCTTACTGGCAATTGCCAGCGAAGATATAGGTAATGCTGATCCAAGGGCACTTACCCTGGCCCTGAATGCCTGGGATACGTTTAGTCGGGTGGGGCCGGCAGAAGGTGAGCGGGCCATTGCTCAGGCTACGGTGTATCTGGCGCTGGCGCCAAAAAGCAATGCGGTATATCAGGCGTTTAACCAGATGAAACAATTCGCCGAAACGTTGCCCGATTACCCTGTGCCGCTGCATTTACGCAACGCGCCGAGTAAACTGCAAAAGGAACTGGGTCATGGTGAAGGGTACCGTTATGCCCATAACGAGCCAGGCGCTTACGCTGCAGGGGAGAGCTATCTTCCACCAGAAATGGCTGATAGACGCGTATATCAACCGACTGAACGCGGAATGGAAAAACAATTGGCAGACAAACTCGCTTATTTACGCCAACTTGATATGCAAAGCACGCAGCAACGCCATAAAAAATAGGCTTTCTTGCAACTAAGTCGCCCGAAGGCATTTCAATTTAAGGCGTAGCTGGTTAATATTCGTGGCTATTATTTTAACCATGTCTGCCAGTTTTGGCTTCAGCCGACAGAAGTAACTACTATTATGTTAGATCCAAAATTTTTACGTACCGAATTAAATGAAACTGCGGCCCGCTTAGCCAGTCGTGGTTTTAAGCTGGATATTGATAAATTTAGTGCATTGGAAGAACAACGCCGGGTGTTGCAGGTGCAAACTCAGGAACTGCAGAATCAGCGTAACAGCAAATCTAAAGGTATTGGCCAGGCTAAAGCGCGCGGCGAAGATATCAGTCCGTTGTTAAAAGAAGTTGATGGTTTAGGGGCAGAGCTTGATGCGGCCAAAGCTAAACTAGATGCAGTTTTAGCTGAAGTCGAACAATTGGCATTAACGATCCCAAATTTACCGGATGCCTCGGTACCGATTGGCAAAGATGAAACTGAAAATCAGCTGGTTCGGCAACACGGTGAGCCGCGGAAATTTGATTTTACGGTAAAGGATCACGTTGAACTTGGGGAGGCGTTTGTTGAAGGCCTGGATTTTGCCGCCGGGGTAAAATTATCCGGTACCCGTTTTATTGTCATGAAAGGGCAAATGGCACGCCTGCATCGGGCGCTGGCGCAGTTTATGCTGGATTTACACAGTAATGAACATGGCTACACCGAGCTTTATGTGCCGTATCTGGTTAACCATACCAGCTTATTTGGTACCGGTCAGCTGCCGAAATTCGGTGCCGACTTGTTTCATACCCAGCCCGCTACCGAGGAAGGTCAGGGCCTGGCCTTGATCCCAACGGCAGAAGTACCAGTAACTAATCTGGTGCGTGACAGCATTGTTGATGCTGCGGAATTACCGTTAAAGTTTACCGCTCATACGCCATGTTTTCGCAGCGAAGCCGGTTCTTATGGCAGAGATACCCGCGGTTTGATCCGTCAGCACCAGTTTGACAAAGTGGAATTGGTACAGCTGGTGCAACCGGAGCAGTCAATGCAGGCGCTGGAGCAACTCACCAGCCATGCAGAGAAGGTGTTGCAACTGTTAGGGTTACCTTACCGGGTGATGCTGTTATGTACCGGAGATATGGGGTTTGGTGCCAGTAAAACCTATGATCTGGAAGTATGGTTGCCAGCACAGAACACTTATCGTGAAATTTCATCCTGCAGCAATATGGCCGATTTTCAGACCCGTCGGATGCAGGCACGATTTCGCAGTACCGACATGAAAAAGCCAGAATTGTTGCATAGTTTAAATGGATCAGCACTGGCGGTGGGGCGTACCTTAGTTGCTATTCTGGAAAACTACCAGCAAGCAGATGGTACGATTGAGATCCCAGCGGTATTGCAACCTTATATGGCAGGCCAGACGCATCTTAAGTAATTTATAGTGTGTCAGTTAGCCTAGACTATCTGCTCGTTACCGTTAAAGGCAGCGAGCAGGTTTAGGCAGTCCCGCCAGGCGTGTCGCCTGCTTGGCAGGCCCTTGTGGAAATAACATAAATAAATATTTGCTGTTTCCTTTTTCAGGCCCAAATTGGTTTGCCATCGCTTTAACCAGCACTCTGATAGCAGGGGAAGTACCAAACTCCTGATAGAAATCCCGCACAAACTGAATCACTTCCCAATGCGCGGCGGTTAAGCTTATTTGCTCCTCTTCAGCAAAGTACACTGCAACACCCTTGTGCCAATCGTTTAGATCAGCCAGATACCCATGTTTATCCAATACAAGCTGCTTGTCATCAACCGTAATATAGCTTATCGCCATAACACTACCTGCGCTGCGCTAGCGGCCAGTTCTACCCACCGGGCATCGTCAATGATGCTAATGCCCGGCGCTGGGGTGATGCTGCGTACTTCCAGATCGGATTTAAGCGCCGATATGTTCTGGCAGGGCCAGCGAATATCGGTTCGCCTTGCCAGATATACGGCGTCCTGACGCAACAACAGGGTATCGTCGTTATCGCACAGTGGTGCCAGCTCTGCGAGAGTAGCATCTGGGTTTATCAGTGAGATCAATTTCATATTAAATACACACTATCTGTTGCTGCTTAGCCAGCAGTTGCTGCATCGCTATGGTATCAAGTTGCTTCGCGGCAAAGGATAAATCCTCAAGTGTAATCTGGCGTTGTTGCATGGAGTGTTGACATACATACAGCTGCTCTATCTCGTATAAGCCGAATAACTTAAAGCCTTGCTGATAGCGTTTTAAGCTAAAGTCGCTGTTCAGGTTTAGCGGCAGCAGCTGATAAATGCCATCACCAATAAAAATGACGGTCAGCTGATGTTCGACGGCGGCAAGTGCCAGAGTTAAATCAAGCGCTTCACGTCCACCACTGCTGTTATAGGGGCTCTGTCGCTGAATAATCGCAATATGTTGCATTAAAATTGTACCAGTTTGCTGTTTGTTAAACGCATCGCGAATTCGGCCAGGCCGGCGCCGATAAAGTTGCTACCCGGATCAAGCATGCCACGTTTTTCAGCAGCGGTAACACAATACAATAAGGGGATGTGGTTCTGCTGGCAAAGTATTGCCAACTGCTGGCCCAAATTTGGTTCATCTGCTGGCAAGTCTATGTCAGCTGCAGCCGCAAATACGGCATCCTGATATAAAAAAATTTGTTCAATCTGATAACCTGATATCAGAGCCGCATTGCAAAACTGCAACGCACTGGCAAAGTTCTGGCTGGCCAGAGGGCTGGTGGTGATTAACAGGCTAAACGTGGTCACATCGGCCTCATAAAAAAATACCCCGTACAAGACGGGGTATTCTAGCGGAACTTCAGGTTAGGGCAAAGGGTTACTCGTCGCCCATAATACCTAACAAACTTAACAAGTGGACGAAAATATTAAATATGTTCAGGTACAGACCGACAGTCGCCCGAATATAGTTTGTTTCACCACCGTGAATAATCCGGCTGGTATCAAATAAGATAAAACCAGACATAATTAAAATCACAGCAGCGCTAATCGCCAGACTTAAAGCCGGTATAGCCAGGAAAATGTTGGCAATAATAGCAACCATTGCCACAATTAAACCTACCATCAAAAAGCCGCCCATAAAGGAAAAGTCTTTACGGGTAGTTAATACATAGGCAGATAGCGAAAAGAAAATGACAGCAGTGCCACCCAGAGCCTGCATAATCAGACTTGGACCATTTGCCAGACCGGCATAGGCATTGAGTAGCGGACCAAGCGATGCGCCCATGGCGCCGGCAAAACCAAACACCCAGAAGATACCACTGGCAGAATCTGCTTTCTTATTTACGACAAATAACATAATGAAGCCGGCAATAAAGCAGACTATGGATGCCATAGGGGATAGGTTCATTGCCATGGCAATAACTGCTGTTAACGCACTAAATGCCAGAGTAAGCCCCAGCAAAAAATAAGTATTGCGAAGCACTTTATTAATTTCAATACCGCTGCTGACGGTGTTGATAGTACTGGTTTCTCTATACGACATATGCAGTCTCCTGTTAGCTGAATATTATGTCTTTCTGATAGTTATCATACTGACTTAGTTCCCGTAGCTCCAGTGGTTATCGTATAAAAAAAAGCATTAACTAAAATTTTTTAACTTTTGACTTTCTTTTCCCAGTTAAACTGATTAGTATACGCAGCGCTGGAGGGATGGCAGAGCGGTTTAATGCACCGGTCTTGAAAACCGGCGTGGGTTAATAGCCCACCGAGAGTTCGAATCTCTCTCCCTCCGCCACCTTTTAATACGTAAACCACCGCAAGGTGGTTTTTGTTTTTATAAGCTATAAAACGCTGATGTCTGTCAGGTAAAGCTTAATAAATGGCAGATTGCTGGCGGATTTATAACCAAACAGGTGAAAGCGTTAAAAAAGCGCTTTACAAAGGCGGGGGGAGTTCTTAATATTCGCCCCGTACCGCGGAGGGATGGCAGAGCGGTTTAATGCACCGGTCTTGAAAACCGGCGTGGGTTAATAGCCCACCGAGAGTTCGAATCTCTCTCCCTCCGCCACTTTTACTCCAGCCGTTTTCAAGCAAAGCTAACCCATCTGTAAACTTCAAAACTATCAGCATTTGGTTAAATAGTTATGGAATCTTGTTTCCTATTCTTTACCTTTCTGGCACACTATTTACGCTAATAAGTGTTGCCGACAATATTGGTGTCTAACAGTTAGCGCAAACGCTCAGGCTCTACTATGCTAGCTGCATAATAATTCTAATAACTAGTGAGACGGAGAAGCCAGCTTGATTAACGTGTTGTTAGTTGATGATCATGGACTTGTACGAACCGGGATTAGTCGCATACTAATGGACGAGCGTGGTATCAAGGTGATTGGCGAAGCAGGTTCCGGTGAAGAAGCGCTGCAATTTTGCCGGCAGCATGAACCCGATGTCGTGCTGATGGACATGAATATGCCTGGTATGGGCGGGATGACAGCGACAAAGCGTATTTTGCATTTCTGCCCGGATATTAAAGTACTGGCGTTGTCGGTATCTTGTGAAGAGCCAGTACCCACTAAAGTCATGCAACTTGGTGCTGCAGGCTTTATCTCAAAGAATTCTGCTCCGAAAGACATGGTTTCTGCTATCCGTAAAGTGTACAGCGGTGTGCGGCATATATCTGATGAAGTGGCGCAGAAAATGGCATTAGCGAAGGTAAATAACCATAGCGAAAACCCGTTTGAAGGACTGTCTGACAGAGAGTTGCAAATCATGCTGATGATTACCCGTGGTCAAAAGGTCAATGATATCGCGGAGCAGTTAAGTGTCAGCGCTAAAACGGTCAATTCCTATCGTTACCGAATGTTTGAAAAGCTCGCCATCAGTGGGGATGTGGAGTTAACGCATTTGGCTTTGCGACACGGCATGATAGATATTGCCAAGGTGTCTTCCTGATTTGATGTTTGACTCTAAGACATTTTTAGCTTCAGTTCCTTCTCAGCCTGGTGTTTACCGAATGTTTAACCAGGCAGAGCAGGTAATTTATGTCGGTAAAGCAAAAGATCTGAAAAAACGCCTGAGTAGCTATTTTCGCCTGCAGGTAGACAGTATTAAGACCAGAGCACTGGTCGCCCAGATTGCCAGTATTGAAATTACCGCCACTCACAGTGAAACCGAAGCTCTGATCCTGGAAAACAACCTGATTAAGCAGTTCATGCCGAAGTACAATGTGTTACTGCGGGATGATAAGTCGTATCCCTATATTTTGATTTCCAATCATAAACACCCAAGGATTAGTTCACATCGCGGTCCCAGAAAGCATAGTGGTCAGTATTTTGGGCCCTATCCAAATGCCGGAGCAGTTTGGCAGAGTTTAAAAACGTTACAAAAAATTTTTCCTATTCGTCAATGCGAGGACGGTTTTTACCGCGCGCGTACCAGGCCCTGTCTGCAGTACCAGCTGAAGCTTTGTTCAGCGCCCTGTGTTGGCAAAATTTCAGACGAAGATTATGCTGAGCAAGTACAACTGGCCAGTTTATTTCTCAGCGGCAAAAACCAGCAGGTTGTTGAGCAGCTGGTTCAGAAAATGAATGTGGCCAGCGAGCAACTTGCTTTTGAAGCGGCTGCCAGTTTTCGTGATCAGATTACTGCTTTGCGGCAGGTACAGGAACAACAGTATGTCAGTGGCGAGCACGCAGAACTTGATATTATCGGTTTTGCCAAGTTTGGCCAGGTGGCAGTTGTCCACGTTCTGTTTGTACGCCAGCAGAAAATTCTGGGTTCAAAATCTTATTATCCGAAAGTACCCGCTAATACCGAGCCGGTTGAAGTACTGAGTGCTTTTTTGCTGCAGTTTTATCTTAGTGGTAGCAGTGGCCAGCAAATACCTCCGGAAATTGTGTTGCCGATCCGGCTTGATGATGCAGAGTCATTGGCCCTGGCAGTATCTGAGGCTGCCGGACGCAAAGTAAGGATTACTGCAGCTAAGCGGGGAGAGAAGTCTCAGTATCTTAGTTTGGCACAAAAAAATGCTGAAATTGCTTGTGACAGCCGGCAATCTGCCGGTCAGAAAATGCAGTTACGATATGCTGCACTGCAATTGTTGCTGGCACTTGAGAGCGATATTCAACGGATGGAATGTTTTGATATTAGCCACACCATGGGCCAGGCAACCATTGCATCCTGTGTGGTGTTTGATGGTGAGGGCCCCTTTAAGCAAGAATATCGCCGCTACAATGTAACCGGTATTACCGGTGGTGATGATTACGCTGCCATGCAGTTTGCACTGGACAAACGGTACAGCCGTTTAACTGATGAAACTAAAATTCCTGATATTATTTTTATCGATGGTGGACAAGGGCAGTTAAATATCGCGCTGGCTCAATTTTCGAATTGGCCATTTAAAAAGTTGCCTTTGTTGATTGGTATCGCCAAGGGAGTCAGTCGTAAACCGGGCCTGGAAACGTTGATACTGTGGGATAGTGGTAAGCAGTTGCATTTGGCTTCAGACAGCCCGGCGTTACATTTAATCCAACAAATTCGGGATGAAGCTCATCGCTTTGCCATCACCGGGCATCGTAGTAAACGGGGCAAAAGTATCACGAAGAGTCCGCTGGAAAACATAACGGGTGTTGGTGAGAAGCGCCGGCAGGCGTTATTGCAATATCTGGGGGGCTTGCAAGGCGTAATGAAAGCGTCGGTAACAGAATTAAGTTCGGTGCCGGGTATTTCTCGTGCGCAAGCAGAAAAGATTTACCAGGCTTGTCATAACAAGTAGCATAGCGTCATTGTTTTTGTGAGAACGGTTATATGTGGAATATTCCTAATTTATTAACGTTGTTCAGGCTTCTGCTGATCCCGGTGTTTATCTTCTGTTTTTATTCTGGCTGGGAGCATTACCGTTTCTGGGCGGCACTGGTGTTTTGTCTGGCGGCCATTACAGATGCCCTGGATGGTTATCTGGCCAGAAAGCTAGAACAATCGACGCCATTTGGTGCGTTTTTAGATCCTGTTGCGGATAAGGTGATGGTCGCCGTCGCGTTGGTAGTACTGGCAATTCATGAACAGTCTCTGTGGTTTAGTATTCCGGCTATTATTATTATTAGTCGGGAAATTGCCATATCGGCGCTGCGCGAATGGATGGCAGAAATTGGTAAGAGAGCCAATGTGGCGGTTTCAAATCTGGGTAAGTATAAAACGATTGCCCAGATGCTGGCACTTATTGGTTTGATTTGGCAGCCACAATTTATGTTGCTGGCTTGGTTTACGCCGGTTGGCTATGCCATGTTATATCTGGCAACGGTTTTAACGTTGTGGTCGATGTATCAATATTTAACCGCAGCCTGGCATGATTTATCCCAGCAATAAGTTAATTGCGGTTAATTAGCTCAAGTCAGTTAAAAAATAAGCAGTCAGTTGTAAAACTACTAATTTGTTATTGACTGGGTTAATTAAAACAGTAGAATGCGTCACGTGTTAAGGCACATGGCCATAAGCATTGCGAGTATAGCTCAGCTGGTAGAGCGCGACCTTGCCAAGGTCGAGGTCACGAGTTCGAACCTCGTTACTCGCTCCAACTCTTAATAAGATTTTTATTATAAGATTCTTATTGTAAGATGAATGTTTCGTGTTATTTGGCGGGTTGGCAGAATGGCCATGCAGCGGATTGCAAATCCGTCCATCTCGGTTCGACTCCGGGACCCGCCTCCATAATACTGATACGATGTAAAGGTTACAAAAAGTTGTCTGCCCGGGTGGTGAAATCGGTAGACACAAGGGATTTAAAATCCCTCGCT
>DEYP01000002.1:113037-241218 GCA_002364615.1 Arsukibacterium sp. UBA3155
AAGTCCGGCCCCGGGCACCATTTGCTGCTGGTAGTAAACCACAGTAAAACCAGATTCTCGCGAGTATAGCTCAGCTGGTAGAGCGCGACCTTGCCAAGGTCGAGGTCACGAGTTCGAACCTCGTTACTCGCTCCAAGTTTAAAAAAGCAGCCTTATGGCTGCTTTTTTGCTTTATGGTTTCGCCCGATTTACAGTGCTCTATCAAATTGATAATTAGCAAAGGTTTTGCAATATTTTCATACTTTTTGGCTGCGGCCTCTATCTGAAAAAATATTAACTATTAATTGTTATACAAAACATAACCTTGTAAGTGTTGTTGTTGACTTAATTTTTGGCGTTGGCTTTGCATGTCTAAGTGTTTAAGGCAATTAAGAGAAAACGAAATGGCAGACAATACCACAACAACAATTAATCCGTTTACTGAGCAGCCTATTAAGTCGTATACGCTATTAAGTAAAGAAGCAGCTAAGCAAGCCATTGATAAAGCTGATAAGTGCTTTGCCAACTGGAAACTGACACCCTTAGCAAAACGTGCTGAACTGGCCGAAAAACTGGCACAAGTAATTGAGGATCGGCAAGAGCATCTTACTAAGCTGATGACAGATGAGATGGGCAAAGTGCGCGAGCAGGGGGTTGAAGAAGTTAAATTGTGTGCTGAGATATGTCGTTATACTGCCAA
Organism: Arsukibacterium sp. UBA3155; assembly: GCA_002364615.1. Lineage (GTDB taxonomy): Bacteria > Pseudomonadota > Gammaproteobacteria > Enterobacterales > Alteromonadaceae > Alishewanella. The sequence goes on from DEYP01000002.1 coordinate 113,717, forward strand.
GCAGGCAAAGTCTGAGCTTGCAGACGAAGAGCGCGAATTTGCACAAGGCAGAGCCATTGTAACTTATCAACCGCTGGGAGTTATATTAGGGATCCAGCCCTGGAACTTCCCGCTGTATCAGGTTATTCGCTACAGTATCACGAATGTGGTCGCTGGCAATACTACCGTATTAAAACATGCGGCCAATGTATTTGGCATGGCCGAGGAAATAGAGGCCATGTACCTTGCAGCAGGTTTTCCACCACATTGTTACCAATCATTACTGGTTGATGGAAGCACAGCGTCAGAACTTATCAGTCACCCAAAGGTAAAAGGGGTCACCTTTACTGGCAGTGATGAAGTAGGAAAATCGGTGGCTGAGACTGCGGCTAAATTAGCAAAAAAAACGGTGTTAGAGCTAGGCAGTAATGATGCTTATCTGGTACTGGATGATGCTGATATTCAATTGGCCGTTGAAACTTGTGTAAAGGGCCGGATAGTTAACAATGGAGAGACTTGCGTAGCGGCAAAACGTTTTATTATTACAGAGAAAAATTATAATGCGTTCAAAGACGCGTTTTCAGACGCGATGACTAAGCTGAAAATGGGTGATCCGAATGATGATGATACCGATTTAGGGCCGATGGCACGCAGTGACTTACGAGATAAAATTCATAAACAAGTCACCGAGTCGGTTAAGGCTGGTGCGACCATTGTTTGCGGTTGTAAGATCCCTGATCGAACCGGCTATTTCTACCCGCCTTCAATTCTGGAAAATGTGAGCCCGGGAATGCCAGCTTATGATGATGAGTTATTTGGTCCGGTCGCCGTATTAATTAAAGTAAAAGACGATTCGCAAGCCATAACAGTGGCGAACGATTCACGCTATGGACTTGGAGGAGGTATCTTTTCAAAAGATGTTGAGCATGCCATTGAGCTGGCTAAGCTGCACTTTAATACGGGTATGATTAATATTAATGGCTACTCTTTAGCAGTACCTAACTTACCCTTTGGTGGGGTTAAAGACAGTGGCTATGGCAGAGAGCATGGCGGTTTTGGTGTGCGAGAGTTTGTAAATGTTAAATCGATAATGGTAACGATACCTGGCTGATATGCTGCTGGAACCTGACATTCTGCCCAAAGCAGAATGTCAGGTGGTGAAGTTGCTAATATCGGCGAAAAACACTAAAAGCTAAAGAGTTTTGGACTGATAAACCATACGGCAGTGGTTATCACCGCTATCGCCAGCAGGTTTAACACTAGACCTGCTTTTACCATATCGGCAATTTTTAATTTACCTGAGCCAAATACAATAGCGTTTGGCGGTGTGGCTACGGGCATCATAAAAGCACAGCTGGCAGCAATGGCGGCGGGGATCACCAGCATAGAGGCACTGGTATTAAGCGAGATTGCCACGGGGCCCAGCAGCGGCAGAAAAGCGGCTGCTGTTGCCGTATTGCTGGTGACTTCAGTCAGGAAAATAATAATGGTTGTCACCAAAATAATCAGCAGAAGAAGATTTATTGCCCCAAGACCACCGACCTGACTGGCAATAAAAGCTGCCAGGCCCGATTGCTGTATTTGTGAGGCCAGGGTTAAGCCACCTCCGAACAATATCAGAATACCCCAGGGAAGTTTGTTGCAATCTTCCCAAGTCAATACTCTCTGGCCGGTCTTAAAACTTACCGGTATGATAAATAGCAAACTGGCACAAAGAATTGCGGTTAACGTATCGTTTAATGGTAAGCCGGTAATGCTGATAAACCACTTTTTAAAGATCCAGAGGCTGGCTGCCAATAAAAAGACTGCCAGCACAATTTTCTCTGCGCGTTGCATTTTGCCAAGTGCCACCAGTTTCTCAAGGTAGATATGACGGCTTATTTGCACTTCGTCGCGGCCAAAACGAAAGTGAATTTGAGTAAGCCAGTACCAGGCAGCAAGCAGCAATACCACAGCAACAGGTACACCCAGTATCATCCACTGGGCAAAGCCAACCTCCAGTTGATACTGATTACGCAAATAACCGGCCAACAGGGCGTTGGGGGGTGTACCAATTAACGTCGCGACACCGCCAATGCTGGCAGCATAGGCCACAGATAACAGCATAGCTTTAGCAAATTTATCGCTGATATTGGTTTGCATGCCAATAATAGACAGGGCAATGGGTAGCATCATAACTGCAGTAGCAGTATTTGACATCCACATTGACAGAAAGGCAGTGACCAGCATCATGCCAGCAATTTGCTGGCTGGGTTTACTGCCTACCATCAACATGGTTAACAGGGCAATCCGTTTATGTAAGTTCCAGCGTTCCATGGCAATAGATAACATAAAGCCACCCAGGAATAGAAAAATCAGCGGGTCAGCGTAGGGGGCTGTCACGTTAGCAACTGAGTCGAGGTTAAGTAGTGGCACGACAATAATGGGTAATAATGAAGTTGCCGGAATTGGCACGCTCTCGCTAATCCACCATATGGCCATCCATGCAGTCAGCCCAGTAAGCAGCCAGGCTGACTCAGACATCCCGTTAAACGCTGGCTCAGTGCACAACACCAGCAAAAAAACCAGCGGGCCAGTGAGCAAGGGGAGCAGATAACCAAGTTCAAGCCTGTTGCTGGCCACCGTTATTCCTCATCGTCGTGTTCATTGGCATTACAGTCATTGGCCGTTTTACTGGAATGTTGCAGCAATTGGTCCATTTGCGATAATTCGAACTTATCTAATAAACGCCACTGGCCGGGGCGCAATTCAGCAAGGCGTATATGCATAATCCGGGTTCGTTTTAATTTTATAACTTCATATCCTAAATACTCAGCCATTCTGCGTATTTGCCGGTTCAGCCCTTGGGTGAGAATAATTTTAAAGGTGTTTTTTGATACCTGAGTAACGGTGCAGGGTTGGGTGGTGGTGCCAAGAATAGGTACGCCGCTGGCCATCTTGCTAATGAAATTAGCAGTAATGGGTTTATTCACCGTGACCGAATATTCTTTCTCATGGGCATTACCGGCGCGCAATACCTTGTTAACGATGTCCCCATCGTTGGTTAAAAAGATCAGGCCTTCGGAAGGTTTATCCAGCCTGCCAATCGGAAATATCCGTTGCGGATAGCCTATGGCATCAATAATGTTGCCTTTGATATGACGCTCGGTGGTGCAGGTAATGCCCACCGGCTTATGATAGGCCAGATAGATACGATCAGGTTTTTGCTGCAGTGCTTTTCCGGCAATTTTTACATCATCACCGTCAACTACCTTTAACCCGACCGGCGCAACTTCGCCGTTTACGGTTACAACACCCTGCTCGATATATTTATCGGCCTGACGACGCGAACAGAAACCGGTGTCACTAATGTATTTGTTTAAACGATATTGGGTGGGGTCTGTCATGGCATTCTTGAGTTAAAATAAAACAGCCCCTAGTTTAGGGGCTGTAACGTCTTGCAGCAAGCCTTAGCCTACATATTGGGGTAGTTAGGACCGCCACCGCCTTCCGGGGTAACCCAGGTAATATTCTGGCTTGGATCTTTAATGTCACACGTTTTACAGTGGATACAGTTCTGGGCGTTAATCTGAAAACGCGGCTGCTGCCCCTCTTCACTGATAACTTCATAAACGCCAGCCGGACAGTAGCGCTGCGCGGGTTCATCATATTTTGGCAAGTTTACTTCAATAGGTATATCGGCGTTTGCCAGGGTAAGATGGCAAGGCTGTTCTTCTTCATGGTTGGTGTTAGACAGATAAACTGAGGTTAGCCGGTCAAAACTCAGGGTATTATCTGGTTTTGGATAAGCAATTTTTGTTGCTTCACTCGCCAGTGTTAACTGGGCATAATCAAAATTATTATCTTTAAGGGTAAAGGGCAGTTTGCCGCCAAACCAGTTTTGTTCAATAGTATTAAAAACACCGCCCCAGAAGGTACCAAACTTATGCATAGCCGGGCCAAAATTACGTGAGCTGTGCAATTCTTCATAAAGCCAACTTTGCTTTACGTTCTGGCCATACTCAGTTAAATCTCTGCCGCCGCCGCCATCGTCAGTCTGCAGTGCAGCAAATACGGTCTCAGCAGCCAGCATGCCAGACTTCATCGCCGTGTGGTTACCCTTGATTTTGGCGAAGTTTAAGGTGCCGGCGTCGCAACCTAGCAGTAAGCCACCACTAAAGCTCATTTTCGGTAAGCTGTTCAGCCCGCCTTTAGCAATAGCCCGCGCGCCGTAACTTACCCGTTTACCACCTTCCAGATACTGCTTGATAACCGGATGGTGTTTGTAACGTTGAAATTCCGCAAAAGGATCCAGATGAGGATTGCTGTAATTGAGGTCAATAATTAAGCCGACGACGATTTGCTGACTTTCACTGTGATACAAATAACCACCACCCGATGCTTCGTTAGCGAGCGGCCAGCCCGCCGAGTGCACGACCAGCCCCTGATGATGATTATTGGCGGGAACATCCCAGATTTCTTTAAAGCCAATAGCGTAATGTTGTGGTGATACGTCTTTATCAAGCTGATAGTGTTGGATTAGTTGCTTACCTAAGTGGCCTCGACAACCTTCAGCAAATAGCGTGTATTTTGCCCGAAGCTCCATACCTGGTGTAAAACTGTCTTTAGGTTTGCCCTCACGGTCCAGGCCCATATCACCTATGAGAATGCCTTTGACGACATCCTGTTCTATCAGCAACTCGCTGGCGGCGAAGCCAGGAAAAATTTCTACGCCAAGTGTTTCTGCCTGCTCTGCCAGCCAGCGGCACAGGTTAGCAACAGACACAATATAGTTACCACTATTGTGCATTGTTTTCGGTACAGCAAAGCCCGGTAATTTGCGACTGGATTGCTCGTCACTAAACAGGTAAATATCGTCATGGGTAACGGGCGTGGTCAGTGGCGCTCCCATCTCTTGCCAGTCCGGTAGCAATTCATTTAGGGCCCTGGGTTCAAACACGGCACCAGAGAGGATATGAGCACCTACTTCAGAGCCTTTTTCCACCACGCATACCGTGATGTCTTTGTCGGCGTTTTTTGCCTGTTGCATCAACCGGATCGCGGCCGACAAGCCCGCTGGCCCTGCGCCAACGATTACAACATCGTATTCCATTGCTTCTCTTTCCACGATGGTTACCCCTTGGATGCTTATATTTACAGTATTCACTGCGTTTATTGTGTTGATAAGGGTATTGCAGGTTGACGTTAACGTCAACAGTAAGTAGATTGTGCAGCAATATACATTGTTATGTTTACCTTAACGTAAACCTGCTGCGTAGCACGCGATTTAAGAGGATTATATGAAAATATTAGTTCCGGTGAAACGGGTTATCGATTACAACGTAAAAGTTCGTGTTAAAGCAGACCAAACCGGCGTTGACCTGGCCAACGTGAAAATGGCACTTAATCCATTTTGTGAAATTGCAGTAGAAGAAGCAGTAAGGTTGAAAGAGGCCGGTGTGGCGACTGAAGTCGTGGTTGTGTCTATCGGTGCAAAGGCGGTGCAGGAACAACTGCGCACCTCACTGGCACTGGGCGCCGACCGTGCCATCCACCTGGAAACCGAGCTGAATCTGGATTCATTACAGGTTGCCAAACTACTGGCAAAGCTGGTTGAAGAAGAGCAGCCACAATTGGTTATTCTGGGCAAACAGGCAATAGATTCTGACAACAACCAAACCGCCCAGATGCTGGCAGCGTTAACCGGAATGGGCCAGGGCACCTTCGCTTCAAAAGTTGCGGTAAACGGTGACAAAGTGCAGGTAACCCGGGAAATTGACGGTGGTTTGCAAACGGTAGAGTTGACCTTGCCAGCCGTGGTATCGACCGATTTGCGTCTGAACGAGCCACGCTATGCGTCACTACCTAATATTATGAAAGCCAAGAAAAAGCCGTTAGATGTTAAAGCGGCTGACAGTCTTGGCGTAAACCTGAGTTCAAACGTCAGCACGTTGAAAGTCACCGCGCCGCCTACCCGGCAAGGTGGGGTAATTGTTGAGTCGGTTGCAGAACTGGTTGAAAAATTAAAGCACGAAGCGAAGGTGATCTGATGACGATTTTAGTAATTGCAGAGCATAGCAATGATGCCCTTAAAGCCGACACACATAAAGTTGTGCAGGCCGCTACGGCTATTGGCGGAGATATTCACCTGTTAGTGGCGGGTGAGAACTGTGATAGCGCCGCCAAAGCAGCAGCAGGTATCGCAGGGGTTAGCAAAGTGCTGGTTGCTCAAGACAGCGCATATGGCCATCAACTGGCCGAAAACGTGGCGGCGTTAGTGGCAGAAATTGGCAAAGATTATAGCCACATCCTGGCGGCAGCAACCACCACCGGGAAAAATATGCTGCCACGGGTTGCCGCGCTATTAGATGTCGCACAACTTTCCGACGTTATTGCGATAGAGAGTGCGGATACCTTCGTGCGGCCGGTATATGCAGGTAATGCAATAGCGACAGTACAATCTGCAGATAGCATCAAGGTGTTGACGGTGCGCGGCTCTGCGTTCGCTGCAGCTGCAGAGGGTAACAATGCACCAATTGAGTCGTTAGATCTGGTGAAAGATTTACAGGTATCTAAGTTTATTGGTGAGGAGCTGACTAAATCAGCCCGGCCAGAGTTGACCGCTGCCAAGGTTATTATTTCAGGTGGTCGCGGTATGCAAAATGGTGAGAACTTCGCCATGCTCAATGGCATAGCCGATAAACTGAATGCGGCAATTGGTGCCTCACGAGCTGCAGTGGATGCAGGCTTTGTGCCCAACGATATGCAGGTTGGTCAGACAGGTAAAATTGTTGCACCTGATCTGTATATCGCGGTAGGTATATCGGGTGCTATCCAGCATTTGGCAGGTATGAAAGACTCTAAAGTGATCGTAGCGATTAATAAAGACGCTGAAGCGCCAATTTTCCAGGTTGCTGACTATGGTTTAGTCGCTGATTTATTTACCGTGTTGCCAGAGCTCGAACAGCAGCTCTGATCAACATAAAATGCCGTATCAAAGCCAGCATTTGCTGGCTTTTTGCGTTTTAGTGCTTGTTGCCAATGTTATTTCCGACTTAAGATAATCTACCATTTGCCAAGGATGCCAAAAGAATGTCTGTTTTAATTCGCCATGCTGAACCGATTGATATTGAATCAATTAAAACAATATATGATCAGCCAGCAGTTTATTCTAATACCTTACAGCTGCCTTATCAGCCCGTTGCCAGTTGGCAGAAGTTATATAACGCCGGTGCCGGGTTTTATAATTTAGTTGCAGAGGTTGAAGGACAAGTGGTAGGGCAACTAGGTTTACAGGTTTGTCAGAACCCCAGACGACGTCACGTTGCTGAGTTAGGAATGGGGGTATTACAGGAATATCAGGGTCAGGGCGTGGGATCGGCTCTGCTTCGTGCAGCGCTTGAGATGGCCGATAACTGGCTGAATATCAGACGGATGGAGCTAACTGTTTATAGCAGCAATGACGTTGCTATTGCTCTGTACGAGCGTTTTGGTTTTGAAGTTGAGGCGGAGTTGGCAGATTTTGCGTTTCAATATGGTAAATATGTCACGGCGTTATGCATGGCCCGCATTAATACCGGTAATAGCTGAATAATCAGATTATAAAACAACAAAGGCACTTTCAAGTGCCTTTTTTTCAATGCAGGTAGCTGTTGTGTTTTTAATTAATGAGAATTCGCATTTTTCTGGCACTGTGCGGTGTCTGTGCACTCACCATACAAATACAAACTATGGTGGGTAAGTTTAATACCGTTTTTCTCTGCTATTTCCAGCTGCTTGGCTTCGATAATTTCATCTTCAAACTCGATAACTTTACCACACTTTAAACACACCAGATGATCATGATGGCTGTTGCCCGTCAGCTCAAAAACCGATTTACCACCCTCAAAATGATGACGGGTTAAAATTCCAGCATCATCAAATTGATTCAGTACCCGATATACCGTGGCCAGCCCAATATCTTCACCAAGCTCCAGCAGGATCTTATAGACGTCTTCAGCACTGATGTGTTGATGATTCGGGTCTTGTAAAATCTCAAGAATTTTCACCCGCGGCAAGGTAACTTTAAGGCCGGCTCTGCGTAGCTCAGTATTATGATCTGACATATAAACTCTGTCTTGCTGGTGGATTTGCATCGATTATAAAGACATTGGCGCCATATTGAAATGGCCGATTACTGCTGATTTATCGTCAATTCTGTTGTGCTTTCCTTTAAGCATTGTAAAATGGCCTGCAAACAGGTCATACCAGGTAAAGTGATGCGTTGGGCGTTTAAACCACAGATCATGCGAAAATTATTGAATTTCTGGCCGCCATTTTTTTTCAGTGGCATCAGAGTTGCCATATTGGCTGATGATTACCGCTATGCCAGAGTAGAGCTGAAAAACCGCCCCTGGACCCGAAACATTAATAGTAGCCAGTTTGGTGGTTCAATGTTTGCCATGACAGATCCAGTATTTCCATTACTGTTGATGGGCGCGTTGGGTAAAGAATATATCGTCTGGGATAAGCAAGCTGATATTGATTACCTTAAACCCGGAATAGGTAGATTGGTGGCGGAGTTTATCCTGACCGATGACACTGTTGCCGACATTATTAAGCACACGGCTGCCGGCGAGAAATATTTTCCGCAGTTTTTGGTACATATTAAAGATCAGGACAACAACATAGTCTGCGAAGTAAATCGAACCGTTTACATTCGAAAGAAACCCAAATACCGCTGAACACGCTGGCACAATATAAGTTTAGTGGTGAGTAGCGTGCCAATTTTCCGGATTATCCTGATAAATTGGCCTCAGAAAAAAAGAGGCATAATGCCTCTTTTATCTGTTTTGCAGCCGGGTTAAAGGTTAGCAAATTCCTGCAGGCTCATTTCTTCGTAAACCTGTTTGCACCACTGCTTTACCCGTTGTTCAGTCAACTCTGGCTGGCGGTCTTCATCAACACCCAGGCCAACAAAGTGGCTGGCATCGGCTAACGCTTTTGATGCCACAAAGTTGTAGCCTGCAGTTGGCCAGTTGCCAACGATAATCGCGCCCTTAGGTTCAATGATGTCGCGTAACGTGCCCATCGCGTCCAGGAAATATTCAGCGTAATCTTCCTGATCGCCACAGCCGAAAATTGCCACCAGTTTATTATTAAAGTCGATACCGTCCAGCTCAGGGAAAAAATCATCCCAGTCACACTGTGCTTCACCGTAATACCAGGTTGGAATACCCAGTAACAGTAAGTCGAAGCCGGCAATGTCTTCTTTGCTGCTTTTGGCGATATCACGGATCTCAATCAGATTTTTGCCCAGCTCTTTTTGGATCATCTTGGCGATATGCTCAGTGTTGCCGGTATCGCTACCGAAAAAAATTCCTACAGTTGCCATGGTTAATTGCCTTCTTACCTGGATAAAGCTTGCTCTAAAAGTTGTTCAATTAAGTTACTGCGTGTGGTGTTTGCCTGTTCGGCAGCCAGACTCAGCGCATCATACAGCTGAGCTGACACCTTACATTCAATACGCTTTAAGCCGTTATTACGATCGCGCTTAATTTGATTGCGTTTATTCAGCTTTAGCTGTTCTTGCCTGGGCAACGGGTTGGTTTTAGGCCGTCCCGGCCGCTTGTCAGCCGCAAACAAATCAATAGTGGTGCGATCAGTGGCGATTTTAGCCATCAATCTCAACCTTGTTATTCCAGAAAATACTGGACCACCGTTTTAATCACAAACACCAGTGGTGATAGAAACAACACCAGCCAGACAAAAAAACGACCAAACCGTGGCGCCTGACTCTTTTTCAGTACATCGTTAATTGCCAGCACTATAAAAATATAGAGTACCGACAACCCCAGCCATAATCCCATGGTTTCAAATTGTGCAATGGTCATCTGCTCTGGCCATACCTGAAAAATTGGCCGCACTATAGCACAAAAGTTGCTAAATTTTAGTGTGCTGGCTCAATAAAAAGTCTCTAACCAGCTTGGCAAAGGCAACCGGTTTTTCTGCGTGTAGCCAATGGCCTGTACCATTAATTATTTTTGCTTGCGCATCGGGGAATAATTGCATTATTTGAGGCCGGTGCTCCGGCAATATATAGTCAGACTGTGCGCCTTTAATAAAAAGTACCGGGCCGGTGTATGCATCGCTATAGTCAGGGAAAGTGAGCAAGTGGTCGTAACATTGCGCTAATGTCGCTAAGTTAAAGCGCCAATCAAAGCCCTGTTCAGTTTTGTGCAAACTTTTTAACAAAAACTGACGCACACCAGGCTCTGTTATATGCTTGGCCAGCTGCTTTTCAGCTTCACTACGATTGGTTAGCGCGCTGGTGTTGACCGCTGTTAATCCAGCAAAAACTGCCTGATGGCTTCTGGCATAGCTAACCGGGGCGATATCAGCAATAATAAGCGCCGTAACCCGACCCGGGTGGGCTAACGCGAATGCCATTGCTAATTTGCCGCCGAGTGAGTGACCTAATACCGCACATTGATCGATATTCAGGCTTTCAGTTGTATCAACCAAATCCGCCACCATACTGGTGTAGTTCATGACGTTACTGTGGGGGGACTGACCATGATTAGGTAAATCGATACTGATCACCTGCCATTGGTCACTTAAGGTTCTGGCAATACCGGCTAAGTTGTCATAACTGCCGAACAATCCGTGTAGTATGATCAAAGGTTGCCCAGAACCGGTGCTGTTTGAATGTAGAATCATAGCTAACTCACTGAAAAGATTGAGCGGGTATTTTAACAAATTAAGCTGCTGGCGTCAGTCGCAAAGGCTTTATATAATGGGCCAACATACAGTTGACGGAAAAAAATATGAAAACCATTGAAATAGAAGACGATTTATATCACTACATTGCCACACAAACGCGCCAGATTGGCGAAAGTGCCTCTGATATTTTACGTCGTTTACTGCTCGGTGAGCAGGTGACAAGCCAGACTTCTGCGGCTGATGTTAAACCTGAGACTGTCGACGTTGAGCCAGTAAAACCGGCGGTTACGCTTGAGACCAGTAACACAGGTACTGTTTTCGATTTGGTAAGCCGCCAGGATTTACAGGCGGAATCAAGTGTAGTGGGGCGTTTTTTATATTTATTGTCAGTACTGGCCAGGGTACATAAAAAGCAATTCAGTAAAGTGCTTGAGATTAAAGGCCGTAACCGCCTGTATTTTGCCACTACGGCCGAGGCGCTTTCTGAGGCCGGAAGCAGCACTAATCCCAAACAAATTCCTAATACCAGTTTCTGGGTTATTACTAATTCTAATACCACCAGAAAAAAAATGATGCTAACCGAAACGGCAGTTAAATTAGGTTATAGTGAAAACGACGCTGAGCGGATCCGCGATTTATTATAAGGAATCAATATGTCTTTACATCCCCTGGCCGGACAACAGGTGCCAAACGATCGTATTCCCAATATCAGTCGGTTAATGACGGCCTACTATGTGTTGGAACCTGATGTTCATCAGCATCCGGAGCACAAAGTCAGCTTTGGTACTTCTGGTCACCGGGGTAGTGCCCTTCATTGCTCATTTAATGAACCGCACGTTTTGGCGATATGTCAGGCAATTGCTGATTATCGTAAAGTACAAGGCATTAACGGCCCGTTGTTTTTAGGAAAAGACACGCATGGCTTGTCAGAGGCGGCTTTTGCCTCAGCGCTGGAAGTACTGATAGCCAACAAAATTCAGGTATGTATTCAAAAAGATTTAGGCTATACCCCAACACCGGTGATATCACACGCTATTCTCACCCAAAACGAGGGGGCAGATAGCAAACTGGCAGACGGTATTGTTATCACGCCTTCGCATAACCCGCCTGAAGACGGGGGCATTAAGTATAATCCACCGCACGGCGGGCCGGCTGATGCCGAGGTGACTAACTGGATAGAACAACGGGCTAACCAGCTACTTGCCAAAGATCTTGATGGGGTGAAAATGATGCCCTACAGTCTGGCTATTCAGTCAGGCTATTGTCAGCACATCGATTATATTCAGCATTATGTAGACGATCTGGCAAATGTCATCGATATGGCCGCAATTGCTAAAGCCGGCATCAGAATTGGCGTTGACCCGCTGGGCGGTTCTGGCATTGGTTACTGGCCACGGATTGCTGAAAAGTATGGTCTTGATATTACAGTCGTCAATGACAAAGTAGATCCGTCGTTCGCTTTTATGCCATTGGATAAAGACGGTCAAATCCGGATGGACTGCTCCTCTGCCTGTGCCATGGCCAATTTAATCCAGTTAAAAGACCAATTTGATATTGCTATCGGCAACGACCCTGATTTTGATCGCCATGGTATTGTTACCCGCAGTGGCGGTTTAATGAATCCAAATCATTATCTGGCAGTTGCCATTAACTATTTGCTGTCGAACAGGCCCGATTGGCCTGCCAGTCTGGCCATTGGCAAGACCCTGGTGTCCAGCGCATTGATTGACCGAGTGGTGGCGGCGAGAGGCCGTAATTTATGTGAAGTGCCGGTAGGTTTTAAGTGGTTTGTTGATGGTTTGTATAACGGTACCCTGGCATTTGGTGGTGAAGAGAGTGCTGGCGCCAGCTTCTTACGGCTAAATGGTAAAGTATGGTCTACGGATAAAGACGGTATTATTCTCGGTTTATTAGCAGCAGAAATGCTGGCGAAAACCGGAGTTGACCCCTATCAACAATATCAGGCATTGACCAAAGAGTTAGGGTCTCCGCTATATCGCAGATTAGATGCGCCGGCGAATGCCGCACAAAAGGCCGCGTTAAAATCACTGGATATCGCCAGTGTTAGCCAGACTGAATTGGCGGGTGATCCGATATTGGCGGTATTAACTAAAGCGCCTGGTAACCAGGCAGACATAGGCGGGGTAAAAGTGGTCACCCGTAATGGCTGGTTTGCCGCTCGTCCTTCTGGTACTGAGAACGCCTATAAAATTTATCTGGAGAGTTTTGCTGATCAACAACACTTACAGTTATTAGAACAGGATGCGAAAGCCTTTGTAGATCAGGTCTTCCGTACTCTCTGAGCGCAATACCAGGCCGCCTCATATTGTAATTTAATTACATAAGCGGCCTTTATTTTGCTAAATGAGCTAATTTAAGGTATCGTTTTCGTAATATTGCTACATGTAACGATAATATTGGCTGGCTCAGCTCAGTAAATTGGTTTAATTAACAAGCTCAGTAAATTTCAGGATTGGCAATGAAGAAAGCAACCTCACCAAAGGCCGCTGCCAGCGGCGCGACAACTGAACAACTTAAACAGAATATTATTAAACACCTGCATTCAAGTCTGGGTACCGACGTTAATAAAGCCAGCAGTCAGGCCTGGTGGCGTGCCACCTGTGCCGCGGTTAACGAACAGGTTTTCGACGGCTTACGAAATACTCAGCGTACGCATTATCAGCAAGATACCCGCGCTTTACATTATTTTAGCCTTGAATATCTGATGGGCCGTTTATTTAGTAATAATCTGCATAACTTAGGCTTGCATGAGCAAGCTAAGCAAGCACTGTCAGAGCTTGGAATGAATATTGCGGATCTGGAAGATCAGGAAGAAGATATGGCGCTTGGCAACGGCGGTCTTGGCCGCTTAGCTGCCTGTTTTATTGACTCTCTGGCTACTCTTAATTATCCGGCCATTGGTTATGGTATTCATTATGAACATGGTCTGTTTAAACAGAGCTTTCAGGATGGTCGGCAAATAGAGCGCCCCGATAGCTGGCGCGAGTATGGCAATCCGTGGGAGATATGCCGGCCAGAATCAGTGCAGGAAGTTTCAGTTTATGGCTATGTCGAAACGGTATATGACCTGCAAGGCACCATGAAAAAAGTCTGGCATCCTGGGCGCATTATAAAAGGTGTGCCATGGGACATTCCGGTTGTAGGCTACAATGGCAGTTCGGTGAATGTATTGCGGCTGTGGGAAAGTCGGGCCAGTGACTTTTTTAACTGGGATGTATTTAACTCTGGTGGTTATATTGATGCTGCCAGAGAGAATATTGAAGCTGAAACGATTTCAAAAGTGCTCTATCCGAATGACGAAACTGATGCAGGTAAAGAGCTGCGGCTGATCCAGCAATACTTTTTTTGTTCATGTTCATTAAAAGATATTATTCGTCGCTACAAAAGAGCCCATGGCGATGACTGGAGCAAATTCCCGCAGCAGGTCGTTATTCAATTAAATGATACCCATCCGGCGGTTGCTATCCCGGAGCTGATGCGAATTCTGATTGACCGGGCTGACATGAGTTGGGACGACGCCTGGGCGCTATGCCAACAGGTTTTTGCCTACACCAACCATACTTTGCTGCCAGAGGCGTTAGAAAGATGGCCGGTGCGGTTATTTGAAAAAGTATTACCACGGCACATTGAAATTATCTATGAGATTAACCGACGTTTTCTAGTCGAACAGGTCGACGTATTATGGCCTGGTGATAATGCTAAAAAACGCAAGCTTTCTATAATTGAAGAGGGCGACGAACCGATGGTGCGGATGGGTCACCTTTCAGTGGTTGGTTCATTCAAAGTGAATGGTGTGGCAGAGATCCATTCAAAGCTGGTGCAGTCTGATTTATTCCCGGAGATGGTGGCATTGTGGCCGGATAAATTTACCAATGTGACTAATGGGGTTACCCCTCGGCGCTGGTTAAAAGCCTGTAACCCAAGATTGTCCAAATTGCTGGATGAAAAAGTAGGCGACGGATGGCCGGTTAATCTTAAATTACTGAGCAAGCTGGCAGATTTTGCGGATGATCCGCAACTCCAGGACAGCTTTATGGCAATCAAGCAGCAAAACAAAGCCGACTTTGCCAAAGAAGTAAAAAAACTGACCCGCATTGATATTGATCCGGCGGCCATTTTTGATATTCAGATTAAACGGCTGCATGAATATAAACGCCAGCATCTTAATTTATTGCATATACTGGCGCTGTACCGTCGTATTCTGCAAAACCCAGATTATGATATGGTACCCCGAGTGTTTATTTTTGGCGCCAAAGCAGCACCTGGCTATAAGCTGGCTAAAGAAATTATTTATGCCATTAATAAAATTGCCGACAAAATCAATAATGATAAACGGGTTAAAAACCGGCTGAAAGTAGTATTTATGCCAAATTACCGGGTAACCCTGGCCGAGAAAATGATCCCGGCTGCTGACGTGTCTGAACAGATTTCAACTGCAGGTAAAGAGGCGTCTGGTACAGGCAATATGAAACTGGCCCTAAACGGTGCAGTAACCGTAGGCACTCTGGATGGCGCCAATATTGAAATTGCCGAAGAAGTCGGTAGCGACAATATTGCGATTTTCGGACTTACCGTCGATGAAGTAAAAGCACTTCATTCTAAGGGTTATCATAGTTACGAGTACTATCATAATAATCCAGAAATTAAAGCTATTTTAGACTGGCTGGAAACAGATTACTTTACTCCTGGCAAGCCTGGTGAATTGGCAGCGATTAAGCATAGCTTACTGGAGGGAGGCGACCCTTATCTGGTTCTGGCTGACTTTGAATCATACGCAAAAGCACAGCAGCAAATAGATAGCTGGTATCGCGACAAAGCCGGTTGGGCGAAAAAAGCGATTCTTAATACCGCGTTGGTTGGCAAATTTACTTCCGACCGTTCAATTGAAGATTACGTCAGCAAGGTGTGGCGTTTAACGCGGTGTAAAATAGCTGATTAAGGGTTAATCAGGCCGGATGCAACGCTATCCATTGACAGAAACCCATCTTCAGATGGGTTTTTTATTGACAAAAATTTGGCAATTGCTACCGGCTATGCGTAAAGTTAAGCAGGTTTAGCAGATTAGGTGAGGTCAGGGCAGGTGTTACTATTGTTCAGAAAGGTAGTTGGCCAGCTAATGTATATTTTACTACTTGGTTATGGGTTAACAGTGGCCGTAACGGTGCATGCGGCCAATACGACAAGCCATACATTGCAAATAACTAATGAAATGCAGGCGAGGCCAGAAGTCACTGACGATACCGAAGAGAAAGACAGGTTAAACTGGGCCATTACTGACGCTCCGCCGTTTCATGTGATCCATGGCGAATATCAGCGTCAGGGGGTATGTGATGTGTTAATTAAAGTGGTGCATCGTTACATGTCAGATACCCGGCCAAGGTATCTGGTGATGCCCCAGCCCAGAATTGCTCAGGCATTAGACAACAAAGAACCGGTGTGTTTTCCCTGCATGATCTTTAAACCAGAAGGAGAGGACAGAGCAGTTTACAGTATGCCAACGCACCTTTATTACCCGCATCATGTCATTACTGATGAAAATACGGCGAAAACGTTAAAGGCACTCTATGGTGAGCCGATTTCCTTAGCCACATTACTGGCTGACACTCGCTTCCGGCTGGGCTATCCTTCGGGTCGGCGTTATGGTGTGTTGCAACCCTTAATAAATGAACATGACCCTTATCTGGCCCGCTCAGGCCCGGGCGGCTCTGTGGCCATTTTGAATATGATCAGCTCGGGCAGGCTTGATTACACCATTGATTACCCGATGATTGCTAACTATTTTCAGCAGCTATACAACCGTAATATGGTAACCATCGCTATTTCAGAAAATGATCAACAGCCGGTGGCTGGTGCCATAGGTTGCGCAAATAATGCCTGGGGTAAGGAACAAATATCACGAATAAATCGCGTGATGCCGCAAATAAGACAAGACCCGGAGTTTCTGGAAGTATTAAGAATGTGGCACAGCGACGTTAGCAGTATTGACTTTAACATGTTCAATGAGCAAGGTTTACGCGCCTTTGATGAGGCTGCAGGGTCAACTGAACAAAATTAAAAATTATAGTGATAGTGATAGTGGAGCAACACGTGAAGCAAACAGGCAGTTTAGTTTGTGTCGGTACCGGTATGACCCTGGGCTCGCATATTAGTCCGTTAAGTCGCAGCTATATTGAACAAGCCGATGTAGTATTTTTATTAGTCGCAGATGGTATTACTGAACAATGGGTGGGCGAGATGAATGCCGATGTTCGCTCGTTACAGCCCTATTATCAGACGGGTGTATCGCGGATGCTTAGCTATCAGCAAATGGTTGCAGCTATGCTGAGCGAGGTACGGCTAAATAAAAAAGTGGTGGGGGCGTTTTACGGTCACCCCGGGGTGTTTGCCTGGGTACCGCATAAGGCCATCGCCGAGGCGAAAGCTGCGGGTTTTGCCGCCCATATGGAGCCCGGTATTTCAGCAGAGGATTGCCTGATAGCGGATTTGGCTATCGACCCTGGTGCTTATGGTTGTCAGCATTTTGAAACCAGCCAGTTTATGTATTATAAACGCACTATTGATACCGCAGCATATCTTATTTTGTGGCAGGTTGGGGTGGCGGGAGATCTCAGCCTGGCCAAACGCAGTACTGACGCCCGTTACCGGCAGTTACTTATTGAGTTGTTAGCTGCACATTATCCGTTAAGCCATCAGGTAATATTATATGAAGCAGTAACCCTGCCCATTCAGCAGCCGCGGATTACTTATTTGTCGCTTGCCGATTTGCTAAGTGCTCCGATGGATCCGAAAACTACTCTGGTGATCCCGCCGGCGACCAAGATGGTCGCTAACCAGCCCATGCTGGATAAACTGGCCGCACTACAGGCAGATAACAACGTTGCTCAATAACCCTAGTGCCCCTGTTGTTTGTTTTGACGCTGGCTTTTTAAGTGTCAGGCTGTTGCTTGCGACAGATCAAAAGCTCTACCGGCAGCTTTTTACCAGCAAAGCGGTAATGCAATGGATTGGCGAGCCGTTAACTGACAGCCAGTTGACCTGCAGCTTTGCTGCGGCGCTTCAGCAAAACTTAGCGGCATCGACTGAACTTAAGCCAAATAGCCGGTTATTTCTGACTATTACTGACCCGGCAGCGAACACCACTCCCGGGTTAATGGCCGTAACCTTTAATACCTCAGTACATGCCAATCGTTTTAACGCGGAGATTGGTATTATGCTGCTACCGTTCGCCCAGGGTAAAGGTCTTGCTGTTACTGCGCTTATCAGTTTATGTCAGAGGTTGCTGCAACTGCCCCAGGTCATACACATAATATGCAGGATTACCGACGGCAATCTGGCTGCAATAAAGCTGGTTAGCGAGCTGGGCTTTGTGTATTGTAAGCAAGGTAATTACTATAAATTACATAATAATAATAAAATTACAGATACAGGACGCTTCGCATGAATAATGTATTGCAGTTATTACAACGGTTAGGAGAGGATGCTACGCTGCGTCATCTTGCTGATACTCAGCTTGAGCAGGTTGTTAACCCGTTAAATCTGGACCCGGCAATCCAGCAGGCAATATGTCAGCATGACGATATTAAATTGGCACAATTGCTTCATGCCAATAATAAAATTGTCTGTATGATCCTGCCGGCAGAAGAGCCGACGCCTGACGATGAGCCCAAAAAGCAGCCGGAGGATGCACCCGAGCCTGCAGATCCTGAAATTAAGCGGGCGGTTTAAATTAATGAGTAGAAAAAAACAGCAGCACTGACCTTATGAATGTTCTAATTAAAGTCATTACGGGTAGCGCTGCGCTGTTGCTAACGCTGCTTATTCTGATACCTGCAGGCTTTGCAAATGAACCTGCTAAATTGTCTGAGGAACCCACTGCTGAGCAAGCTCTGACCATTCAACAACAGTTAACCTACCTGGACAATATAAGACTGGAAGATCAATCTCAATTTAGAGCCGGATTGGCCAGATTAAGGCAATTACAATTGTCTGAGACGGCTGATATTGAGTATTTAATGTTGCTGAATGCCTATGAACAAGCCCTGCTAGGGCAATATGATAGGGTATTGCCTGTACTGACCCAATTACTGGACGCTTCTTCAGATCCAACCATGATTATTAAAGCCCGTATGCTGGCCGTGAATGTCCTTTTGTTGTCAAATCGCCATGAACTGGCTTTTTCCTATTTTGAACAGTTAACCAATAACATATCTGCTATTACTGATCCTGAATTGATGGCGCAGGTTATTGTCTTAGTGATGTTTACTTATAACCAACTCGAACGCTATGATTTATCTTTATTATATTTGCGATATATCGATTTTAATTCAATACCCCAAAAATTAGCGTGTCGGATAAATGTCATTGGCGTTGAAGCAAAATTTAAAAAAGTTGACAGTGTCGCTACTGAAAATGAAACAAATATTGTGATAGATGAATGTGTAGCGGCCAGAGAATTCATTCCTGCAAATATAGCCAGACACCATTTAATGCGGCATTTTTTAAAGAATAACGAACCTGAGAAAGTGCTGGCAATTTATCAGCAGTATATTGAAGAGATAGAAAACACGCATTATCCGATGTTGATATCGCAAGTCCAAGTTCTCGCCGCTCAGGCTCAGCTGCAGCTAAATAATATTCAGCAGGCTGCAACGCTAGCGAATCAGGCGTTGCTTAGCGCAAAGAGCAGCCCTAATAACGTTGCGCTGGTAGAGGCCTACGCCACCTTATATCAGATTGCTAAACAGCAAAAAAACTACGCACTGGCTTTGCAGTATCTGGAGCAACAGTATCAGGTCGAGGAAGAGTTTAATGCCAGTAAAGCTAAACAACAGGCGGCTTATCATACCGTTAAGTCGGAGATTGAATTAAAAAACCAACGGATTAATTTACTGGACAGAGACAACGAACTGTTGTTTTTACAACAAAGCATTTATCAGGAAGAAGTGAAAAACAGTCGTTTGCTGTTGCTGTTAGCGGCCCTGATTGGCTGTATTGCTCTGGTGCTGGCTTACCAGGGATTAACCGGGCGAAAACGTTTTAAAATAATGGCAGAGTACGATCAACTGACCGGTATCAGTAACCGCTACCATTTTAATAACCAGGCCAAACAGACATTAAAGTATTGCCAGGCTAAACACTTGCCGGTGGCGATAATCTTGTTCGACCTGGATCACTTTAAAACCATTAATGATCGGTTTGGTCATGCCACCGGAGACTGGGCACTGCAGCAGATCGTGCAGGCATGTAAGCAGTTTATGCGATCAAACGATATATTTGGCCGGATTGGCGGCGAAGAGTTTGTTATTATGATGCCCGGTTGTGAATTAGATAAAGCAACCTTACTTGCCGAGATATGCCGGGATGCCATCGCCAGTATTGATTGCAGCAGTAGTGAGCATCAATTCAGCCTCAGCGCCAGCTTTGGCGTCAGCGGCAGTGTTGTCAGTGGATACGATAACAAACAGTTGTTGGCAGATGCTGACAAGGCCATGTACGAAGCAAAAGCCATGGGCCGCAATCAGGTGGTCGAATATCAGAAAACTGATCAATAAGCGCAATAATAAAGCATACGCTACAGCTGCCAAGTGGAAGGAGTGACGATGTATGGCACAGCAACTAATACCTGCTGATGATTTTCTTAAACTTACCCTGAATAATCCTCTGGGTTTAGCCCCCTTCGGATTTACATTAGCTAATGGTATTGAAGTCAAGGTATGGGATAGTGGGGTAATAAGCTTTGAGCCCGCCGGGGAAACAACTGAAGATGTGGTGTTGTCATGTGGTGTACATGGCAACGAAACCGCACCCATTGAAATTTGTGCTGCTATAGTACAAGACATCCTGACCGGGCGTTTAGCGGTCAACGTCCGGTTATTGGTACTATTTGGAAACCCACCAGCGATTAATGCCGGTACTCGTGAAATTACTGAAAATCTTAACCGACTGTTCTCTGGTCATCACAGTAAAGGGGCGGGCTTAATTAATCCGGAAAGGCAGCGTGCAAAAGCGCTGGAGCAGTATGTTACTCAGTTCTACCAAGGGTTACCCGTAACCAATAACGTTATGCGTAACCGCAGTTTGTATGACTTGCATACCGCTATTCGCGGTTCCCGTTTTGAAAAGTTTGCGGTGTATCCTTATCTGCATGGCAAGCCCTGGCGCCAGGCCGAGTTTACGTTTTTAGCCGCATGTGATGTGTATACCGTGTTGTTGATGCAAACGCCGGCCAGCACTTTTAGCTATTATGCTTCAAATGAACATGGTGCAAATTCCTTTACCATTGAACTTGGCAAGGTTAAGCCGTTTGGTCAGAACGATATGGCGCGCTTTGCCAAGGCGGATAGCAGTTTACGGGCGTTAATCTGCAATAAACCGGTAAAATCCGGCGCCTTTGATCATAGTCAGTTTAATATGTATCAGGTATATCGCTCTATTATTAAGCAAACGGAGGACTTCAAACTGCATTTTGCTGACGATATTGAAAACTTCACCAGTTATCCTTTAGGAAGTCTGTTAGCCACAGATGGAAATATTGAATACCGGGTTGAACAAGAAGGTGAAGCTTTGATTTTTCCCAATGCTAATGTAGCGATAGGCCAGCGGGCAATGTTAATGGTGGTGCCAAGCTCTGTAATAGATAATCTGCAATAAAACCCTGCTGTAAGGCCAGTAATATAATATGGCTGGCAAACAGTAAATATAACCTGACAGCTCAGCGGGCTGTCAGGTTTTTTTGTGCCTGAGCACGGTTGCAATGCAGTTTACGTAAAGGTAAAGTTCCCGGCAAATAACCATAATCGACAGCGTGTCCACAACCCAAGAGATAGCTATGACGAACCCAAATAATGCCACCATCACCACGGTGCATAATGCAGCTTTTACTGCTGGTGATGCGTTAAAAATTCCTACTCTGCGAATTCTTAAAGACGATGGCAACCTTTATGACGGTGCCGATAAACCGAGCCTGGACAAAGAAACCGCCCTGAAAATGTATGACACTATGGTATTTACCCGGGTGTTGGATGAGCGGATGCTGGCCGCACAACGCCAGGGCCGGATCAGTTTTTACATGCAGTGTCTGGGCGAAGAGGCGACTACAGTAGGTAGTGCTGCCGCTCTGGATGAGCAAGATATGATTATGGCGCAATACCGTGAACAAGGCGCATTGCGCTACCGCGGTTTTAGCCTTGAGCAGTTTATGAACCAGCTGTTCTCTAACGAGAAAGATCTGGGTAAAGGTCGTCAGATGCCAGTGCATTATGGCAGTAAAGACATTTATTACATGACAATATCGTCACCACTTGGCACGCAAATTCCGCAGGCAAGTGGTTACGCGTACGCTCAGAAGCTGCGTGGTTTGAAAAACACCACTATTTGTTACTTTGGTGAAGGTGCGGCATCGGAAGGGGATTTTCATGCGGGCCTAAATATGGCTGCCGTTCACAAGGCACCAGTGCTATTTTTCTGTCGCAATAATGGCTATGCCATCTCTACTCCCGCTAATGAGCAGTTTGTTGGCGATGGTATAGCGTGTCGGGCCGTGGGTTATGGCATGAAAGCGCTGCGGGTAGATGGCGCTGATATTCTGGCGGTATATCAGGCTACTAAAATGGCCAGAGACTATGCACTTGAGCATAACGAGCCAGTATTAATTGAAGCCATGGCTTATCGATTAGGCGCACACTCTTCTTCGGATGACCCAAGTGGCTACCGTTCGAAAGAAGAAGAAGAGTTATGGCGAAAAACCGACCCGATATCACGTTTTCGCTTATGGTTGGTAAAGCAGGGTTGGCTGGACGAAGACGCGGATAAAGCAAAAATTGAAGCGCTGCGTGGTGAAATTCTGGATGCACTGAAAGTTGCTGAAAAAGTAGCGAAACCTGGAATAGAACATTTAATTTCTGATGTGTATCAACAGCCGATCCCGGCGTTACAACAACAATTAGATGAATTAAAACAACATATCAGAAAATACCCGGATGCGTATCCGGTGACGTCGGGGAGAATGGACTAATGGCCAAAATGAATATGCTGCAAGCGATTAACAATGCGCTTGATTTAGCCATGGCAAAAGATGATGCCGTAGTATGCTTTGGGGAAGACGTTGGTCATTTTGGCGGTGTATTCCGGGCAACCAGCAAACTACAGGAAAAGTACGGTAAAGCCCGCTGCTTTAATACCCCGTTAACCGAGCAAGGTATTGCCGGTTTCGCCAATGGTATGGCGGCACAAGGTATGAAGCCGGTAGCGGAAATTCAGTTTGCAGACTACATTTTTCCGGCGTTTGATCAAATCGTCAATGAAACCGCAAAGTTCCGCTATCGTTCAGGTAACGAGTTCGATGTTGGCGGTTTAGTGTTTCGCAGTCCCTATGGTGGTGGCATTGCTGGCGGTCATTATCACAGCCAGTCACCTGAAGCCTATTTTGCTCATACTCCAGGCCTTAAAGTGGTGATACCGCGTGATCCGTATCAGGCAAAAGGTTTATTACTGGCCTCTATTGCCAGCCCGGATCCGGTAATATTTTTTGAACCGAAAAAACTGTACCGGGCGTCAACGGGTGAAGTGCCTGAAGACTATTATGAAATCGAATTGGGCAAAGCAGAAGTTGTGCAGCAAGGTAAAGACATTACAGTTTTAGCCTGGGGCGCCCAAATGGAGATTGTTGATAAAGCGGTGGCAATGGCACAGGATCAAGGTGTTTCCTGTGAAGTTATCGATTTACGCAGTATTTTACCCTGGGATGCCGACACTGTTGCCGCTTCCGTTAAGAAAACCGGCCGGCTGGTTATAAATCATGAAGCGCCATTAACCGGCGGTTTTGCCGGTGAAATTGCCGCTACCATTCAGCAGATGTGTTTCCTGCATCTGGAAAGCCCGATTGCCCGGGTTTGCGGTTTAGATACGCCGTATCCGCTTGCACTTGAAAAAGAATATGTGGCTGATCATCTTAAAACTTACGAAGCCATTATGCGCTCGGTCAATTTCTAAGGAGATAGTATGAAACAGGATTTTATACTGCCGGATATTGGTGAAGGTATTGTCGAGTGCGAGATTGTTGAGTGGCTGGTCAGCGAAGGTGACACCATAAAGGAAGACCAACCGGTTTGTGATGTCATGACGGACAAAGCCCTGGTGCAAATTCCTGCTGTCCACAACGGTGTGGTTAGCAAGCTGTATTACGCCAAAGGCGAGATTGCTAAAGTGCATGCGCCGCTGTTTGCCATGGAAGTTAAAGATGAAACCGTAGCCGGCGCTGCTGCACCGACTGGCGAAAGTAAGTCATCAGATAGCGTAAAACCGGCGGCAACTAACACCACTGAAAACACAGAAGACTTTATACTGCCGGATATTGGCGAGGGTATTGTAGAATGTGAAATTGTTGACTGGCTGGTAGCCGAAGGCGACAGTATTGTCGAAGATCAGCCGGTCTGTGACGTGATGACCGATAAAGCCCTGGTGCAAATTCCGGCTAAATACTCAGGTGTGGTCACTAAATTGTATTATGCCAAAGGTGAGATTGCCAAAGTGCATTCGCCACTATTTGCGATGCAAATAGCCGGACAGGCTGCACAGGCTTCAGCGCCCGCTAAGCAACAAACTGCGGCAGTAGCCGGTAACGACAACTCTGGTAATAGTTCTGGCAACGCTTCTGGCAGCACTTCTGGCAGCACCACTGATAACGCTTCTGGCAACAGCACTGTGGCGTCCAGCGGCAAGGCATTAGCCAGCCCTGCTGTACGCCGGTTAGCCCGAGAGCTGAACATTGATTTGGCTAAAGTGCCTGGCTCAGGTGATAAAGGCCGGGTTTACAAAGAAGATGTTAAAGCGTTTGCTGATGGTGCGGGTTCGCAGGCAGGCAGTAATCGCCAGGCACAGGTTCAATCCGCATCAGGTTCGGCTCAAGTGAGCAGTGGCAATCAGACTGCTGACAAAGTGGAGCCTATCAAAGGCATTAAAGCGGCAATGGCCCGTCAGATGGCGGATTCTGTCGCCACAATTCCGCATTTTACTTACTGTGAAGAGATTGACTTGACTGAGTTGATTGCGCTGCGGTTAAGTCTGAAAGACAGCTATGCCAAACAAGGCGTTAAGCTGACGATGATGCCGTTCTTTATGAAAGCGTTATCGCTGGCAATTAAAGATTTCCCGGTAATGAATAGCCAGCCAAACAGCGAATGCACGGAGTTACGTTACTTTAGCGAGCATAACATTGGTGTGGCGGTTGATAGTAAAGTGGGTTTACTGGTACCCAATGTAAAAGGCTGTCAGGCGAAATCTATTGTTGATATTGCCCGCGAGCTTAGTCGCTTAACCGATTCGGCCCGCGAAGGGCGGGTTAGTCCGGCAGACTTAAAAGGCGGTACCATTACCATTTCTAATATTGGGGCAATTGGTGGCACGGTCGCTACGCCTATTATTAATAAACCGGAAGTGGCAATAGTGGCGCTTGGTAAGGTGCAGACGTTGCCTCGCTTTAATGCCAAAGGCGAAGTGCAAGCAAGGCAACTGATGCAAATAAGCTGGTCCGGCGATCACCGGATCATCGACGGAGGCACGATTGCCCGCTTTACCAATTTGTGGAAACAGTATCTGGAGCAACCGACCTCGATGCTCGTTAGCATGATTTAAGCAGTTGGCAACGCTGGCTGTTTCTGATAAAAACCCACTTTGATAGTGGGTTTTTTTATGGTGAATAATACCGTGGGTACAGGGAACGAAAATGTACGAGTTTGAAGACTTAAGAGTGTTAGTGCAGGCTAAAAGCCCCCTTATTGTCATTGAAACCTATGAAGAGTTACGGGCACTGGCATTAATAAAGCGTTTGGCAATAAACCTGATGCGACCGGTCTTTCAATGGACCATTACTGACGGGTTACAACGGACCGATCGGGAGAGCAGTCCGCAAGCTTTTAACATTGAACCTTCGCAGCTACTGGCACAAATTAAGGGCACGCGGGTGCCCGGTATTTATGTATTATGTGACTTTCATCCGTTTTTAACGGAACCCCGTCACATCCGTTTTCTTAAAGAAATTGCTCAGGCGCACGAAAGCCTGGGTCACACCCTGATTTTATTAAGTTATGCCCTCGAAACCCCACCGGAACTGGCGCGGTTAAGTTACCGGTTTCAGTTGTCACTGCCAGGCGAGCAGCAGATCAGGCAAATGATTAATGAAGCTGCAGATAAATACAGCCGAGAGCATGGCCAGTTAGTGGCCATGGCTCCGGCAGATGTCAGCGCCTTGGTGCAAAACTTAGTCGGGTTAACCTTTGATGAAGCGAGACGCCTGGCGTACAAGGCGGTCGCGGATGATGGCGCAATAACGCAGGCTGATCTGCCACGAATTACCCGAGCGAGGTTTAGTATGCTACAAAGTGGCGGCACATTGAGTCAGATATTCGATACAAAAGGTATGGACGACGTCATCGGCCTGACCAATTTTAAACGTTGGCTTGCACAACGTCAGCATGCATTTCGACATAATGGCGCGGATACGCCTAAAGGTATTTTATTGACCGGAGTACAGGGAAGTGGCAAAAGTCTGACTGCTAAGGCTATTGCTGGCGCCTGGGCGATCCCGCTATTACGTCTGGATATGGCTGCACTGTATAATAAATATATTGGCGAAACCGAAAAGAACCTCAGTCAGGCGCTGGCTCAGGCTGATGCGATGGCACCTTGTGTGCTATGGATTGATGAAATAGAAAAAGGCCTGGCGGGCGGTGACAACGATAACGGCGTTACCCGGAGGATCCTCGGAACCTTGCTAACCTGGATGGCAGAGCGGACCAAACCGGTATTTCTGGTTGCCACGGCGAATAATATCGACGAACTGGCACCGGAACTGCTACGAAAAGGCCGCTTTGATGAAATATTTTTTGTCGACTTACCTGACGATAAACAAATTAAAGCGCTGCTGGGATTGCACTTGCAGCGCCGGCAGTTAAGCTTAAGCGATACAGAGCTTGACCAATGTGTTGCGCTGGCGCAGGGGTTCTCAGGTGCTGAATTGGAGCAGGCCGTAGTGAGTGCCAGTTATCGTATGCATACCGATGGTGGCCGTTTCAGCCTGCAGCATTTAATGGCCGAACTGAATGAAACTCAACCCTTGTCAATTGTAATGGCCGAACGGATCAACAGCCTGCGCCGCTGGGCAGAGCAACGTTGTGTTATGGCATAGCTATTACCAGTAAGCATCATTAACAGGAAAGCCATGCCAGATAAAACCGACAAGATCCCGCTGCGAAACTTCTATATACCGGAAGAGCAATCGGTCTATCTACTCAATGCGAATGACGCTAAAAAGCTTAAGGACTGGGTGGCGCTTTGTATTGAAGAACTGGAAAAACTGGGATACCGCCAGATAGAACTGATTGGCAAAGGCGCCTATGGTTTTGCTTTTGCCGGGTTTGGCCTGGATGGGGTGTCTTATGTGTTTAAGTTTTCGAGGATAAATTTAGCGCCGCATATTCAGGAGCGTTTGGCCGACGAAGCTTATATGCTGTCACTGGTAAAACATCCCGCGGTACCGGCTTACGTTACCTATCAGGTGATTAAAAAGCAGGGGATATTAATGATGGGTCGGGCCGCGGGCCTGGATTTAGAGCAATACAGCCTCAAAGTAGGGCGTTTATCGGTGCGCCTGGTGGTGGATATCGCCGCACAACTGGCTGAGTTACTGCTATTTTTGCGCCAGCAACAGATCCATGGTAATAGTGCGCCAATCGTGCATGGTGATATTAAGCCTTCTAATCTGGTGTTTGACGAGCAAACCGGCAAGATAAGTTTAATAGACTGGGGATCTTCCGTCCATGCTCAGCTAGATAGTCAGGGACAGTATCTGGCAAATAATGTAATGCAGTTAATGTCTGCTGATTTACAGCATTCCAATGCCAGAATGGGTGATGTTTATTTTATTGGCCCGGAGCAACGTACCGGAGCACTTTCCAGTCCACGATTTGATGAGCAGGGCATTGCCAGTACGCTGTATGCTTTAGCATCGGCACAATCATGTCGTTTTGGCCGCCTGGCCATACCAGCACGCAGTTTAGGGTTACCGGTAGAGTTTGCCACTATGCTGGACAGCATGCTGGCTGATGACCCGAATTTGCGCCAGCAGGCCGGTGATTATTTTATCAGCAGAATGCCGCAATTAAGCCAACTGGTGTTGCCCGCGCTGCCATTACTTCCTGACGAGGCATTGTTACCGGTCTGGTGTAGCGCTCAAAAACAAGAGCTGGATACCGTTGTCTATTCTTCTAGAAAATCGTTTTTACGTGAGCATCAGGAAGAAGCCGACTTACATTATGTTGATGATGTGCAACTGGAGCGCTATTACAAAAATTATCTGGAAGGAATGGGCGAGACCGAGAAAGCGTTTATCGCTGCAGTAGGGCGGCTGGCTCGCTACCCTGTTGTAGGTGGCCTGGCAATTCATTGGCAAGCTGGCGGTGTCTATATCGATTCCAGTTTAAATTTGTACGACCATAGTCTGAAAGTGGCGTTCAGCCATGCGGTAAATAATGTCGTTAATCTTGGCCGGGCTATTGGTAAACTCGGTGTGTTTAAAGCCTGTTTGTTTGATGCCCGTAATACTATCCATATTAGTCGTGAAACAGTTGAACAGCCGTTTATTGTGCCATCTAAAGCCCTGATACCTTATCAGAATGCGCCGGTTGCCAGCCAGGAAGAAGCTAGCAAGCAACATTCCTATTTTGAAGATGGTAAAGATCCGGACGAGCAGCTCGTTTTGCCAGAAGCGATTATGGATGATATTGCCAAACTTAATCTGATCCGGCATACCGGTTGTATTATTTTTGAAGTCACATCACTTTATATGAAAGTGCATAGCTACTACCGGTTATTAGATAGCGCCGCCGAACCCGAGTTTTCATCATTACTGGCCAGTATTCTGCGCAAAGTTCCGCTGATCAGCGGTGAGGGCGTCGGTGGCTTTATGAAATTACCTTATAAAGATACCCGTTTTTTCGGACATCAGCCGCAGACCAGTGCCTGTTATTACCCGGCAAACCCAATGCGATTTGGCGGTTGATGGTACATTTTGTGCGATTTGTAACCAGTTTATGCTTGATGCTGCAGAATTCATACGGCTATGGGCAGTCTTTCACATTAAAAAGGTTTAAATTAACCTGCAAACCAAGTAATGTAATGCCTTTGATACTGGGTAAACAGAAACCGCAAACCGATGTCTAGCGAAAAGAACAGTCAATACGACTTGCTGCTACAGCAAGCTCAGGCGATCATTGCCGATGAAACCGATGTTATTGCCAATATGGCCAATTTAAGTGCGTTGTTATACAACAGTCTGCCTGATTTAAACTGGGCTGGTTTTTATATAATGCGTGGCGATGAACTCGTGCTTGGGCCTTTTCAGGGACAGGTCGCTTGTGTCCGGATCCCGGTAGGAAAAGGGGTTTGTGGCACGGCCGTAGCTACCGGCGAAGTACAGTTGGTTGAAGACGTCCACCAGTTTGCCGGCCATATCGCCTGTGACGCCGCCAGTAATTCAGAGATTGTGCTGCCTGTGCGGTTTCAACAGAATATTGTTGCGGTACTGGATATTGATAGTCCAACGCTGGCGCGTTTTGATAGTGATGATCAACAGCATTTGGTGTCGTTGGTCAAATTGCTTGAACAACGGTTAACTGAACCACTATGAAAGACGCACTGACAGTTCAGGACTATTTATTGAACGAGTCTGAAGTGGGTGACTGGGACGGCGAAGAGGAACTGGTAACCGATAAGATTAACAGTATTATTCATGCTGTGTGGGACGCTTTACCCGATGATCTTGCCACTGAGCAAATAGAACAGATAATGCCACAACTCTGGCAGCAATTAGGAACTGATACCCTATTGCTGGATGTTGATGAGCATGAACTGACCGGGTGGGCTTTAGTTTATATGCGACAACAAATTGAATTGGGCATTGATGATGCTGACACTGCAAATGCAGAAGATGCTGACGTAAATGCAGATGATGATGAAGAGTAAATTTTAATGACAACCTCCACTGAAGCGTTAAATACAGACCAGAATACTGCGCCAGCGCAAGAAGCGTCAGCCAACGAGAACGAAGTCAGAAAACTGGCGAATGTAAAAGAAGTCCTGGCATATCTGGCCCAGCAATTTCCTTTATGCTTTAGTGTTAAGGGGCAGGTAAAGCCACTTAAAATCGGTATTTTTCAAGATCTTGCGGCTAAACTTGAGCAGGATAGCCTGGTAAGCAAAACGCAATTAAGGCAAGCGCTGCGGGTATATACGTCCAGCTGGCGCTATCTGGAAGCAATCCAGACTGGTGTTGCCCGCGTAGATTTGGAAGGTGAAGCAGGTGAGCTGATTGACCAGCAGCAAGCAGATCATGCCCTGAGTACGCTTACTGAGAGCAAAAATAAAGCGGCCGAATTACGTAAGGCGCGGCTTGCAGAGCAAAAAGCCAAGGCTAAACCCGCTAGTGATAAACCTGCTTACAAAAAAAAGCCGAACAAAACGACAAGTAATAGCTCTAACAGCACTAAGCTAAGCAGTAAAGCAGTGACTAAAGCTGCCAGTCCGGTAGTGAAAGAGGCTGTTTTAGAGTCTATAGCGGATGAGCAACTGAAAGTAGGTGCTGGTGTATTGGTTAAGTTAGGCCAGTCTCCAATGCTGGCAACCGTGCTTGAAGTGCATAAAGATGATGTAACGGTGCAGCTTTCGTCTGGAATGGTGGTCAAAACCCGTCGGGACAGTTTGTATCAGGCCTGATTAACGCAGAGTAGCTTATGAAGAAATTATCCATTTTAGCGGCAAGTTTAATGATGGCTCTGGCTGTTCAAGCCGAGCCAGGAAAATCTGAAGACAATCAGGTTCTGCCAGTAATGGCCCAGGCGTCACATCACGCAACAGCCAGTAAAAGGATAACCGCGCTGTTCACCCGAGGCCATTATGTCCCTGTGCAACTTGATGATGAATTATCAGGTCGCATTTTCGATATGTATTTAAAAAATTTAGATTATTACCGCAATGTTCTGTTACAAGCGGATGTTGATTCGTTTGCACATTTTCGTGACGAATTTGACGATGGCTTGAACAAAGGGAATTTAAATTTTGCGTTTGATATGTTTAATCATACGATGCAGCGTAGAGCTGAGCGGTTTGATTTCGCTATTGATTTACTTGCTAAAGAGTTCGATTTTAGTAAAGACGATAGCTATAAGTACGATAGAGAAGACGCGCAGTGGCCTGCAAACCAAGCTGAGCTGAATGAGATATGGCGCCAGCGGGTCAAGTTTGACGCCCTTAATTTAAAGTTGACCGGTAAAGCCGATGACGAAATCAGGGAGATCCTGAATAAACGCTATCGTAACAGCCAGAAGCGGTTAAGCCAGACCAATAGCGAAGATGTGTTTCAGCTAGTGATGAATTCGTTTGGGCGGGCCATTGAAGCGCATACATCCTACTTATCTCCACGCAATGCTGATCGATTCCAACAAGAGATGAATCTGTCGCTCGAAGGCATTGGTGCCGTGCTAAGAGCCGATGAAGATTACACGGTCATCCAGAGTCTGGTACCAGGTGGACCAGCAGATCAGACTCAGAAACTTAAGCCCAAAGACAGAATTATTGGTGTTGCACAGGACAGCAATGATTTTGTTGATGTTATAGGTTGGCGGCTGGATGATGTCGTTGATTTAATAAAAGGCCCGAAAGGAAGTACGGTAAGGTTGCAAGTGCTTGGTGGTAGCGATATCGCAGGCAATAAAGCCGACGTTATCACGATTGTCCGGGATAAAATCAGACTGGAAGATCGCGCTGCCAAAGCAGAGGTTTTAGATCCGAAGCTCAACGAGCTTGAGCAGAATATCGGTGTAATCAGCATCCCTGGCTTTTATAATAATCTGGCTGATGACGTTAAAAAATTATTGGTTGAATTAAAAGAAAAGCAAGTTGATGGCATTATCATCGATTTACGTGGCAATGGCGGTGGGTCGCTACAGGAAGCCACTTTGCTTACCGGTTTATTTATTGATAGCGGCCCGGTGGTTCAGATCCGCCAGGGCGACGGAAAAGTAACCGAGTCACCAGATACCGATGGCGTTAGTTATTATGATGGCCCGTTAACCGTTCTTGTCGACCGTTACAGCGCATCGGCGTCAGAAATTTTTGCTGCAGCGATGCAGGATTACGGCCGGGCAATTATCGTCGGTGAACAAACCTTTGGTAAGGGTACTGTGCAGCAACACCGTGGTTTAGGTCGTATTTACGACATGTTTGAAGAACCGTTGGGCAGTGTACAGTATACGATTGCCAAATTTTACCGGATTAATGGCGGCAGTACCCAACACCAGGGGGTAATACCAGATATTCATTTCCCTACCGCGATTGATCCCGCTGAATGGGGTGAGAGCAAAGAGCAGCATGCCTTGCCCTGGGATTCTATTAACCCGGCCAAATATGCCAGCGTTAATGATATTCAGGCCGTAGTGCCCGTATTGCTTGAGAAGCATCAGCAACGGATTAGCAAGGAAACTGAGTTTGGTTACATGTTGCAGGATATAAAAGATTATCAGCAGCGTCAGAATGACAAAACGGTATCGTTGAAAGAATCTGAACGGATAAGCGAGCGTGATAAAGAAAAAGCGGAACAACTTGCCAGGGTTAACGAGCGATTAGTCAGGTTTGAACTTGAGAAAGTTCAGTCTGTAGATGATGCGCCTGAGTTAATCAGTGAATTGGATCCCTTTCTTGAGGAAGCGGCAAATATCACGGCGGATTTATTAAGAGTTAGCCGTATGGCGAAAAAATAATAAAACAAGGCGAACATAACGATTTAAAAGCGGTATTTATTACCGCTTTTTGTTAGGCTCAGCCAAATATAAAAATAATTATAAAGGTTAATTTATGGCAACTAGGGGTGTTTTTTCATCACGGCTGGGATTTATTCTGGCTGCGTCGGGATCTGCAGTGGGCTTGGGAAATGTCTGGGGCTTTCCTTCTCAGGTCGCCAGCAATGGGGGTGCCGCCTTTGTTCTGATGTATTTAGTCCTGGCATTTGTGTTGGCGTATCCGGTATTAATGGCTGAGTTATTAATTGGCCGGGCAACCGAGTCCAATGTGGTGGATGCCCTCGGTTCTGTATCGAAAGGTCGTTCCGGTCGCGTTGTCGGAATGTGGGGTATTGCTACCGTTTCATTGATCTTAGCATTTTACGGTATTGTTGGCGGCTGGATGCTGTCCTACACACTGGAAGCATTAGCTAGCCTTGCGGGTTTAGAACAACTGGCACAGTGGCTGATCGCGTCTTCTTTGCCTCGAAATATTCTGTTCTGTGGCGTGTTTATGCTGTTAACGGTTGGCATCGTTAGCGGTGGCGTGGTCAACGGCATTGAGCGTTGGTCTGTGAGGTTAATGCCAACATTATTTGTGTTGATGTTGTTGCTGTTTGGGTATGTGATGACTCAGGACGGCGCTATGGATGGCTTAAAAGTGTATCTTCTGCCTGATTTTACCGAAGCACTTAATCCGGAATTATTAATAAGTGCAATGGGTCAGGCGTTTTTCTCCATGTCATTAGGTGTCGGCACCATGCTGATATATGGCTCCTATGTCAGCCATAAAGAAAACCTGCCAAAATTAGGTGCATCAGTGGCATTGGTTGATATTGGTGTGGCGGTGCTGGCTGGTTTACTGATTATTCCGGCAATGTACGTTGCTTTACACAATGGTGTTGAAATATTTGGGGCAAATGGCGAGCTACTGGCTGAAGATACCCTTATATTTACCGTTTTGCCGTCCTTGTTTACCACAATGGGCTCTGTAGGGTTAGTTGTAGCCTCTGCTTTTTTTCTGTTGATGTCGATAGCCGCCCTGACTTCTTCTATTTCAATGTTAGAAGTACCGGTTTCTTATGTTGTGGAGAACCGGAAAGTCGCGCGTAACAAAGCAGTCTGGCTTATTGCTGCCATTATTTTCTCGATTAGTGTACTTATTCTGGCGAACTTTGAATTGCTGTTTGGTTTTGTTATTGCATTGACGACCCAGTACAGCCAACCATTGCTTGGCTTAATGTTATGTATTTTTGCTGGCTGGATATGGAACAGAAATTCCATTTTAGCTGAGCTGAAGAAGGGCGATTCGCAGGCAGAACATAGCTGGTTCTGGCGGGTTTGGCCCTGGTACGTTAAATTCGTTTGTCCGGTAATCATAGTGCTGATGTTTTACCGGTCATTATAGGGCTTTGCCTCTTCCATCATAATAATATTGAAAGGCGCGGCAAGCGCCTTTACTAAAGTGGAGCAACAATAATGACTGAAAAACATCCTAGTTTTCTGGATGCAGCGCTGCCGGTTATCGTTCTGATTATATTACTTTCTGCGTCGGTGTATTTATTTGGCAACGATTCCTCGTATGGGCCAAACCAGATTGC
Organism: Arsukibacterium sp. UBA3155; assembly: GCA_002364615.1. Lineage (GTDB taxonomy): Bacteria > Pseudomonadota > Gammaproteobacteria > Enterobacterales > Alteromonadaceae > Alishewanella. The sequence continues at coordinate 147,825 of DEYP01000002.1, forward strand.
ACTATTTGTTGCCACTGCAGTAGCGGTAATCATTGGTTTAAAAAATGGGTATAAATGGCATACCATGGAAAGTGCCATGGTGTCAGGGATTTCGTTGTCATTGGGAGCGGTCCTTATTCTTCTATCAGTCGGAGCGCTGATTGGCACCTGGATGTTATCCGGTACTGTACCAACGTTGATTTACTACGGCTTACAGTTACTTAGTCCGAGTTGGTTTTACGCCGCCAGTTGTTTACTGTGTGGTATTGTGGCAATGAGCATTGGCAGTTCCTGGACCACTGCAGCGACCATAGGTGTTGCGCTAATTGGTGTAGCTTCGGGGTTAGGGTTGTCACCGGCTATTACCGCCGGTGCTATTGTTTCAGGGGCTTATTTTGGTGATAAACTTTCACCGCTGAGTGAAACGACTAACCTTGCGCCAGCAGTCGCCGGGGCTGAGCTTTTTCAACATATTCAGCATATGCTCTGGACTACTGTGCCAAGCTTTGTGCTGGCATTGATACTTTTTACCATTATTGGTTTTAGCAGTGACATCAGTGCCGATTTTGCCCGGATTGAACAAATTAGCGCGGTATTACAAGATCAGTTCGCTATTAGCCTGGTGTCTTTGGTACCGCTGCTGGTACTGTTAGCCATGGCGATTAAAAAAGTACCTGCATTTCCAACCGTATTTATCGGTGCCTTACTTGGCGCGGTATGGGCCGTATTTTTTCAGCAGGAATTACTGGCTCGTCTGATTGATGGTAACTTGCCGGCCACTGTGGGAGTTTTTAAACTGGTATGGCATACTTTTTATGCTGGTTTTGCTGTCGATACGGGTGATAGTAACCTGAACGAGTTACTCAGTGGCGGCGGCATGGCAAGCATGCTCAATACTATCTGGCTGGTATTTTGTGCGATGATGTTTGGTGCAACTATTGAGAAAATTGGTTTGCTGCGTAAATTTGTGCAGTCCATTCTCTATTTTGCCAGCAGTACCGGTTCGCTGATTACCAGTACGATAGCGACGTGTTTCGTGACCAACTTACTTACCGCCGACCAGTATATGTCGATAGTAATGCCTGGACGCATGTTTAAAGAAGAGTATAAGCGTCGTGGCCTGGCTCCGGTAAATTTATCACGTTCACTGGAAGACGGTGGCACCATAACCAGCCCGTTAATACCATGGAACACCTGTGGGGCCTATATGCATAGTGTGTTGGGTGTCAGCCCACTGGATTATGCCTTCTATGCGTTCTTTAACTTAATTAATCCATTGCTGTCTATAGTATATGCTTATCTGGGCATAAAGGTGCTGCGATTGTCGCCACCAGCCTCAATGCAGCCGGCAGAAACGTTAAAAAACTAGCACAATCTGAAGCCTGAAAATATTCAGGCTTTTTTAACTCAGAACCAGAGTGTTTTAATGGTCTCAAGGAGAAAGTATGAGTAGCAATTCAGACCGAAACAGCCGTCGTTTGGCCGATTATCGGCAACCCGATTTTCTGATCCCTGAAATTGAACTGACCTTTGAACTGGTTCCTGAGGCGACGCGGGTAACGGCGCTGATGAAAATTACCCAGCAGCGCGCTGGTGCTCCCCTGGTATTAGATGGTCAGCAGCTAAGCCTGAAATATATCGCGCTTGATAACGTTGAACTTGGTCCTGAGCGCTATCAGCTTACCGATGATCATCTGATTATCCCAAGTGTGCCAAAAACATTTACTCTGCAACTGATTACTGAGATAGCTCCGGCAGAAAATACGGCTCTGGAAGGTTTATATCTTGCCAACAATGTATTTTGTACCCAGTGTGAAGCTGAAGGGTTTCGCAGGATCATGTTTTATCCTGATCGACCTGACGTATTATCGGTCTATACCACCCATATTATTGCTGACCATAAACAGTACCCCTATCTGCTTGCCAATGGCAATAACATTGCGACTGAGCAACGTGCTGATGGCAGAACCCGTGTTAGCTGGCATGATCCCTTTGCCAAGCCCTGTTACTTATTTGCCTTAGTTGCCGGCAACTTCGATTGCCTGTCGGATCAATTTACGACAGCAAGCGGCCGTCAGGTAAGCCTGCAACTTTTTGTAGAACCAGGCCAGCAGGAAAAAGGTCATTTTGCGATGGCAGCGCTTAAACGCGCAATGCGCTGGGACGAAACACGTTACAATCTGGAATACGATCTGGATGTGTATATGGTTGTTGCCGTTGATTTTTTTAATATGGGCGCAATGGAAAATAAAGGTCTCAATGTTTTTAACAGTAAGTATGTGTTAGCCGATGACAGTACTGCCACAGACAAAGACTACTTTAATATTGAATCAATAATCGGTCATGAATATTTTCATAACTGGACGGGTAACAGGGTAACGTGTCGTGACTGGTTTCAGCTCAGCCTAAAAGAAGGGTTAACGGTATTCCGGGATCAGGAGTTCAGCGCAGATATGGGCTCTGCGACAGTCAATCGGATTGATGCGGTTAAACTTATCCGTACTGCGCAGTTTGCTGAGGATGCCGGGCCGATGGCACACCCAATAAGACCTGAGCAAGTACTTGAAATGAATAACTTTTATACCGTCACGGTATATGATAAAGGTGCTGAAGTTATCCGGATGCTGCAGACTCTGCTTGGCAAGCCAGGCTTCAACAGGGGGCTGGCGCTTTATTTGCAGCGCCACGATGGCCAGGCGGTGACCTGCGATGATTTTGTTGCAGCGATGCAAGACGCTAACAGTATAGATTTAACTCAGTTCAGGCTGTGGTACAGTCAGTCTGGCACGCCGGTAGTCACCCTGACTCAACAGTTTGATCCGCAAACGTCAACTTTGCATCTTGAAGTAAAACAGCAGCTTTCGGGAAATTCAGAACAAACAACCCAGCAAGCGTTGCTGATACCCTTGCAATTACAACTATTAAGCCGTGACGGCAGGGTGGATCAGCAACACCTTATTACACTGCGCCAGCAAACTGAACATTTCAGTTTTAACAATCTATCAGTCGAACCGGTTGTGGTATGGGAGAATTTTTCTGCGCCAGTGAAATTGCAACAAGACTATTCGTTGTCCCAGTTATTACTGATTGCTGAAAAGGCAAATAACGGGTTTGCCCGTTGGGATGCCATGCAGGTATTCTGGTCTGATTTTATCCGGCAACACTTAGCGCAACCCGCCACCCGGCTTGAATTGCCCGCTGAGTTGATAACACTACTCAGCCAGTGGTTACAGCATCCATTGCCCGATCAGGCACTCACCGCAGAGCTGCTAACCTTACCTGATTTTGATACCCTGGCCGAGCAGTATCAGCATATACCGGTGTCGGGCATCATCAGCAGCCTAAAGACGATTAAACTACAGCTGGCGAACCAGCTTGCCAAAGACTGGCGTCACTGTTATCAAGCCACTGAACATGCATCATATCGTTATACAGAGCAGGGAGCAGGTGGCAGGGCGCTGCGTAATTGTTGTTTAAGTTACCTTGCACTGCTTAGTGATGGCTCTGAACTGCTCAATCAGCACTATCAGAAATCAGACAACATGACGGATACGCTGGCCGCACTTGTTGCGGCGCAATATGCAGCGCTAGCGGGATTTAACGATATGGCAGAGAATTTTGCGTTAAAGTGGCAAGACAACGTATTGATTATGGATAAATACTTTTCGTTGCTTGCCAGTAATCCCAGAGAAGAGGTGTTTGATAGTTTAGAAAAATTAAGTCGCCATCCGCTTTTCAGTTGGAAAAATCCTAACCGGGTCAGGGCTTTGTATGGTGCTTTTAGTATGCGCAATCCTGAACAATTTCATCGTACTGACGGGCAGGGGTATCGTTGTCTGGCCGCAGTCGTCGCCAGAATGGACTCGATAAACCCGCAGGTGGCTGCCCGCCTGGTTACTCCCTTACTCGCCTGGAAACGCTTTAACGATCAACGACGTGACCATATGTTGGCCACACTTAAGCAATTAGCAACGCAGGAGAAATTAAGTAATGATCTCTATGAGAAAATTACTAAAAGCTTGTCATGAAACGGCTATTTGTGTTTAGTGCTTTTCTGGGCAGGGAAAAATGCCTACTCTATTATCAGGGCACACTGCGCTATGTGGTTGTAACCGCAGACAGTGGAGAGCGCATCCAGCTTGGTTTAAAGCATTTTCAGCCCTTTTTTTCAGAGTCGGGCCTGCGCGGTCGGTTCAGGTTGTCGTTGTCGCAAAGTGGCGCTTTTGAAAGGCTGGAAAAAATTAATTAGAGTTATTACTTTAAACGATAGATTAAAACGACGACTTGCAGTTTCATCTGGTTTGACCTTTAATTTCATTAGCTTATGATGTGGTGTTAACGTGCTTAAGACAATGATTAAACTGAAAGTGCGATTATCAGATCAGGCAGATGCTGCAATAAGTAAAAATTGAATAAAAATCAACAGATATACGCAAGGAGAAGCCTTGCTAACACCCTAAAATGATGTAATTATTTCCGTGATGCAAGCTGAGCTCCGAGCAGTTGGCTCAGCATAATAATTAAAAAGACATAAAACATACCTGCAGGGACAGGGGGGAGATCACAAGATGAATAGAAGGCCTGATACTTTTTATAAAAGTCCGTTAGCCTTGGGGGTTGCATCTGCATTACTGGCATTGTCCATTGTGCCTGCTCAAGCAGCAACCTTTAAAGTTGGCAATTTCGATGTCGTATTCGATTCAACGTTTTCATACGGTGGCAGTATTCGCACCGAAGAGCGGAATTGGGATACCATTTCTAAGGTAAATCACCCGCGCTTTGACTGGACAGGTTATGGCTATATTGTTGACGGTAGTGGCAACCCTAATTTTAACAGTGTCTATGCCAACTCTCAGATATGGGAACAACCTGGTTCCTACTCCAGTAATGGCGATGGCGGCAATCTGAACTTTGACCGTGGCGATATGTACAGCAGCTTGTTTAAAGGCGTACATGAGTTAGCTATCAGCGGTGACAATATTGGTTTATTTACCCGGTTTATGTATTTTTATGATTTTGCTGTCGCAGATCAGGATTTTGCTTATACCAACCCTTTAAGTGGTAATCGGGTCGATCCCTGTGCCGATAGTGGTTCCAGCGAATTGGCATGTAAAGATTTACGACTGTTAGATGCTTATGTATACGGTAATTTCAGTTTTAACGATGGCATGACCCCAGTGACAATTCGAGTGGGTAATCAGGTGTTAAGTTGGGGTGAAAGTACGCTTATCCAACACGGCATTAATATTACACCGATAGATGTCGGTATTGCCCGAGCGCCAGGCGCTGAATTAAAAGAAGCTTATATCCCTGTCGGCATGATTACCTTGTCTGTTGGTTTAACAGAAAACCTGTCTACTGAACTTTTTTATCAGTACGATTGGGAACAAAGCTACTTGCCAGTTCCGGGTAGCTACTTCTCTACCAATGACTTTGCCGGTCGGGGTGGTTATGCCCAGAACGTGCAGTTAGGTTTTGCGGGTAACCCGGATATCGATATGGATTTTCTGGTTGACCAAATGAATACATTGTCGATGTTTGCGCCGCAATTGTTGCAGGTTATTACTAACCCTGCCAGCACAGCTCAGCAGCGTGCTGACGCCGTAAACCTGGCAATTGCTTATCCGACAAAGGTAACACTGCGTCCGGAAGGCAGTGCTGGTGAAGTGAAACCTAAAAATGGTGGGCAATACGGTATTAAATTTGAGTATTATGCACCGGAGTTGAATGAAACCGAGTTTGCGCTGTACTACATGAATTACCATAGCCGGGTTCCTGTTATTTCAGGTATCGCATCTGATTTCAGAGTAGGTGCGGATCCTGAAAGTGGAGAATTCATAGGTGTACTTCAGTCGTTAAGTTTCCTGTCGCAAAATCAAGGTCAGATTACCAGTGAAAATATTGCCAGTATGGAAATGTTTTCGCAGGCGTTATTAGAATATCCTGAAGATATTAAGCTATATGGTTTTAGTTTTAATACAACGGTAGGCGGAACGTCAATTGCAGGCGAAATAGCCTATCGGCAGGATGAGCCATTGCAAATTGACGACGTTGAAATTTTATATGCGGGGATGCCTGAACAGCTAGCCAATGCCGGTTTGCGTACCGATTTGGCAGGTATATCTCAGATAGGCCGGGTGTTTGGCGAAAAAGTTGGCCCGGGTGATTTTGCCCAAGGGTACATCCTAAGTGATACCTTGCAGGCGCAAGCGACCTTTACGCATTTATTTGGCCCTATGCTGGGAGCTGATAACTTTAGTATGTTAGGTGAAATTGGTGGTATCACCATTAATGATATGCCAGCATATGATGAGTTACGTTTAAATGGTCCAGGCACGGATCGCAGCGGTGGTCCTCTGATTGGTGTAAATGGTCCATCTCAAGGCCTGCACACTGGTTTGTCTGATGGCCCTGAAACCAATCCATTTCCAACAAAATCTGCGTGGGGATATCGTATTCTGGCTAAAGCAGACTATAACAACGTCTTTGCTGGCGTTAATATGTCGCAACGGTTGGTGTTTTCACATGACGTGAATGGTATTACCCCTGATCCGTTATTCATGTTTGTTGAAGATAGAAAATCAGCAGCTTACGCGGTTAGTTTTGATTACCTGAGTAAGTGGTCAGCTGAGGTTTCTTACAATTTGTTCTGGGGTGGTAAGGGTACTACTAACAACGTAGCCGACCGTGATTTTGTATCTTTTAATATTAAATATTCTATTTAAGGGACGAGAGCCGATTATGAAAAAACTCACCCTATTATCTTCAGCGATTGCTCTGATTGTCAGCTGTAACGCCCTGGCAAAAATAACACCAGAACAAGCTGCCAGGTTGGGAAATGATTTAACGCCGCTGGGTGCTGAGAAAGCTGCAAATGCTGATGGCTCAATTCCAGCATGGACAGGTGGTATTAAAAGTGCGCCAGCAGGTTACACAGCTGGTGATCATCATATTAATCCATTTGCTTCAGATGAAGTGGTATTAACCATTGATAAATCTAATGTTGCAGACCATCGGCAGTTTTTAAGCCCGGGTATGATACAGCTGTTTGATATTTATCCTGATACCTTTAAGATGAATGTCTATCCAACTCGTCGTAGTGCATCATTTCCTCAATATTTTTATGATGCTACCCAAAAAATTGCTACTGAAGCTGAGTTAGTTCAAGGTGGTAATGGTTTGATTAACGCGGCAATAGGCATTCCATTTCCAATACCGCAAAATGGTTTGGAAGCGGTCTGGAACCATATTGTTCGTTATCGTGGTGTTGCTGCAAGCCGTAATGGTGGCCAGGCTGCGCCTACCTCTAACGGTGCCTATACGGTTATTGGCTTCGATGAACAAATCATGTTTAAGTATTCTCATCCGGACGCCACTGCAGACGCATTAGAAGCTGAAAACATCTTGTTCAGATTTAAGCAAAGCGTTACCTCGCCAGCGCGACTGGCAGGCACAGCGTTATTAGTGCATGAAACGATGGATCAGGTGGCAACACCTCGTCAGGCCTGGACTTATAATACCGGCCAACGTCGGGTTCGTCGTGCGCCAAACGTCGCCTACGATGCACCAGGTACTGCGTCAGATGGTTTACGGACCACTGATGACTTTGACATGTTCAACGGTTCACCTGACCGTTATAACTGGGAGCTGAAAGGCAAACAGGAAATGTATATTGCGTACAATGATTATAAGTTGCACAGCAAAGAAGCAAAATATGCTGACATTCTGATGGCCGGTCATATTAATCCTGATTATGTTCGTTGGGAAAAACACCGGGTTTGGGTGGTCGAAGCAACCCTGAAAGAGGGTACCCGGCATGTATATGGTAAGCGGGTATTTTATATCGATGAAGACAGCTGGCAAATTCATGTTGCGGACCTGTACGATAACCGTGGTGACATGTATCGGGTAGCGGTTGCGCATGGCTTGAACTATTATGAAGTACCAACCCATTGGAGTACGCTGGAAGTTTATCATGATCTTAACTCCCGTCGTTATATCGCCATTGGTCTGGACAACGAAGACAGAATGTATGACTTTTCAGTTCAACTTTCTGACAATGACTTCACGCCTGCAGCATTGCGCCGTGAGGGTACTCGTTAACTCACGATAGTAGTTAAACGGCTGGCATTAGCTGGCCGTTTTTTTTAGCTTTAATTTCTGTCGCAACAGTGGTGTTGGCAGTAATTAATTTATTTATGCATTGTAAAGAGTAAGTACGCTGCCTATGTTTAAGAAACTTTTTTTGGCTTGCAGTTGTGTTTTGTTAAGCAATACAGCGTTGCAGACGCGGGCCGATGTCAACTCTGTAGATGAAGCTAAGGCAGCATATATAATGCCGCTCGCCGCACAGTCATTATTGACCGATGTGCAAAAGGTTAGTGATAATTTTTATGTGGCAGTGGGTGAGCGTGGTCATATTTTATTGAGTAACGATGGCGCTCAGTGGCAACAGGTGCCGGTACCTACACAAAGCCTGCTGACTGCAGTTTTCTTTGTTGATGAGCAACACGGTTGGGCTGTGGGGCATGACGCCTTAATACTGGCGACCAGCGATGGCGGTGCCAGTTGGCAGCTACAGCAGTTTTTGCCTGATGATGATAAGCCTCTGCTGGACGTTTACTTCCGCGATGCCCAACATGGTATGGCGATAGGCGCTTATGGCTTATTTTTTGTTACCACCGACGGTGGTAAAAACTGGCAGCAGGAATTATTTGTCGAACTCGCAGCTGAGGAAGATAAAGAATACTTACTGGATTTACAGCAAACTGATCCCGAGATTTACCGTCAGGAACTGAGTTCAATTTTGCCCCATTTTAATCGACTATTTATCGATGGTAATACGTTATACATGGTTGGTGAATCAGGTTTTATCGCAAAAAGTTTAGATTTCGGATCCAGTTGGCAGCGAATGGAAGAGTTTTATAACGGTTCCTTATTTGATTTGCATCGGACGCCACAAATGGGGTTGCTAGCCGTTGGTTTACGCGGTCACGTTTTTCGAAGCGAAGACAACGGTCAGAATTGGCAACAAATTGAGATTAGTGAAGCGGCTACGTTGAATAGCGTGTTCAGTGATGCAAACGGCAATGTTTATCTGACAGGTAATGCAGGCACTTTATTACAAAGTGAAGATGACGGTGTCAGCTTTGCGGAACGCTCGCAAGACGATGGTAAAGCAATTTTAAATGGGGTGGCTCTGGATAACAGGATGTTATTGGTTACTGAGGTTGGCATTAAAGTATTAAATCTGGATAAGTCTGAATAATATGAGTGTAAATTCACTGGTTAATAAATTTGAATATGCGTTATTCCGGCACCGGGCGTTGGTGCTTGTAGTTTTTCTTCTGGTCACTATCGGTTTACTGGTAAAAGCGACAGACATTAAGCTGGATGCAGCGTTTACCAAAAATATCCCGCTAAAGCACGAATATATGCAGACTTATCTGGAGCATGCTGAAGATTTCGGCGGTGCTAACAATATTCTTATTGCGGTGTGCGATGCCAGTGGCGACATTTTTAACCCAACCTTTTTTGAAACATTTCGCCAGGTTCATGATGACGTCTTGTATACGCCGGGCGTAAACCGGGTATTGGTCAAGTCGTTGTTCAGTCCCAGCACGCGTTTTATTGAAGTGGTTGAGGATGGTTTTGCCGGTGGACCAGTTATTCCTGCCGATTTTGTTGCCGACAAGCGTGGCCTTGCCAGGGTGAAATCTAACGTTGAAAAAGCAGGCATTGTCGGCCGTATGGTCGCGGATGATTACAGTTGTGCCATGATAACTGCCCAACTGCTTGAAATTGACTCTGACACCGGAGAGGCGGTCGATACCCTCGAGTTTGCCACAACCTTAGAACAAAACATCAGGGCAAAGCATCAAAGTGAACAAATTAGTGTCCATATTATCGGCTTCGCCAAGATGGTTGGTGATGTCGCCGAAGGCGCCAAGGGTGTGGTGTTGTTTTTCCTGGTGGCGTTAGCGGTAACTGCGCTGATGGTGTTTTTCTTCTCTAAATCTATCATGCTGACCGTGTTGCCGATTGCCTGCTCGCTGATCGCTGTGGTGTGGCAAATGGGGCTGCTGACCATGCTTGGTTTTGGCATTGACCCAATGTCTATTCTGGTACCGTTTTTGGTGTTTGCTATCGGTGTCAGTCACGGTGTGCAAATGATTAACTCTACCGGCAAACGTGTTGCTGCGGGTATGGATGCGAAAACGGCGGCAGAATCCAGTTTTAGAAAGTTACTGGTACCAGGGGGCGTGGCCTTGTTATCGGATACTGTGGGTTTTTTAACTTTATTAATCATAGAAATTGGCGTGATTCGTGAACTCGCTATTACCGCCAGCCTTGGTGTTGCTGTCATCATTCTGACCAACCTGATTTTGCTTCCGGTGTTAATGTCTTTTGTTAAATTCAGCGCAGCGTACAAGGCCAGAGTTGCTTCGCCTTCAGCCAAGGCAGATAAATTTTGGTATGCGTTATCAGCATTTGCCACCAAACGATTTGCTTATGCCATTATCGCGGTAACCGCCGTGTTGTTCGCCGTTGGATACTGGCAGAGTCAGCAGCTTAAGATTGGCGATTTGCATGAAGGGGCACCGTCACTACACGAAGACTCCCGTTATAACGTCGATACAAAACTTATAACGGATCGTTTTGCTATCTCTGTTGATTACATCAATATTATGGTTGAGACCATTCCTAGTGCCTGTACTGAGCACGATATTATGGATCGGATAGATCAATTTCAATGGTTGATGGAGAACGTTCAGGGTGTGCAATCGGTAATATCGTTGGCATCGGTGTCTAAAAGCATTAATGCCGCGTATAACGAAGGCAATCAGAAATGGCGGGTTTTACCGCGCAATCCTCAGTCGCTGGTGCAAGCGACCTCCCGGGTTGAAACCAGTACCGGGTTGCTTAATGCCGATTGTTCCGTTATGCCAGTGATGGTGTTTCTGGAAGATCACAAAGCAGAAACGATTGAGCGAGTGGTGTTAGCCGCGAAAAAATACGGCGTGGAACTGGGTGATGCTCAAACCCGGTTTATGCTGGCTTCAGGCCCAGCGGGGGTAATGGCTGCGACCAACGAAGCGGTGTCAGCGGCTCAGCAACCCATGATGTGGTACGTGTACGGCGCTGTGATCATGCTATGTTTACTCAGCTTCCGTTCACTGCGGGCCACTATTGCGGTTGTAGTGCCGCTATATGTGGTGTCAGTGCTGGCGACTGCACTAATGACCAAGTTGCAGATTGGATTAACGGTATCCACCTTACCGGTTATTGCGCTGGGTGTCGGTATAGGCGTTGATTATGGTATTTATATCTTATCCAGCATGAGTCAGCTGTTGCGCGACGGCATGCCATTACGGCAGGCCTATTTTGAAGCCCTGAAAGAGCGGGGCAGTGCCGTGTTGTTTACGGGTATAACGTTGGCCGTTGGGGTCAGTACCTGGGTATTTTCAGCGTTGAAGTTCCAGGTAGATATGGGGATCCTGCTTACCTTTATGTTTATTGTAAACATGTTAGGTGCCATTGTGGTATTGCCAGCCTTAGCTGCGGTATTCTGGCGAAATAATCGTTAACGGCAAAAATTATTTTTTGCATGTTTAAACAAGAAAATGGCCGAAAGGCCATTTTCTATTTAAGTGAACTGAATAAGTTGTCAAAAGCCTTAAAAACCACTGGTTTAACCAGCATAAAAGCCGGAAATAGTGCTTCAAAAGCGCTACAATAGTCACTACACTGCGCAGCAGACAAGACCTTGTATGTTAGGTAGAACCAGCTGGTAAAGCTGTGCTCTGAAAAAGGATACAATAATGGCACTGATAGACGGTCATCCCTCTGTACTACTACAAAATGTAAGCAAACTGATAACTCAAAAAGTAAAAGATCAGCCTAAGCTGGTGGAGAAGTTTGCTTATACCCTCTATGGCAACATGTCGAATGAAGATTTAGTGGGGCGCAATGACAGTGATCTGTATGGCGCGGCATTAAGTTTATGGCAAACTTTTAATCAGCATGCTGAAGCTGAAGCCCGGATCCGGGTGTACAATCCTGAGATATCCCGCCATGGCTGGGAGTCTAAGCACACTATCGTAGAAATTGTCGTACAGGATATGCCATTTCTAGTCGACTCAGTGCGTATGGCATTAAGCCGCCATAACATTGCAGCCCATTTATTATTGCATTATCCGTTACAAACACAACGCGATAAAGCCGGACATATTACTGATTTTTTCAAGTTAGGCAGTAGCCATAGCTCCAGTACTCAGCAAACCGTATTTCATATTGAAATCGATCGGATATCAGATGATTCAACTATCCAGGCATTAAAGAGTGAATTGCACTCGGTAATGGAAGATGTTTCTCTGGCAGTGCAGGACTGGCAGCCGACCCGGCAGAAGTTGCTGGACGTAATTAAAACCTTTGCAAAAAACAGTGGTAAAGCTGCTGCTGACGAAATTAAAGAAACAACGGATTTTCTTAACTGGCTGGTTAAAGATAACTTTACCTTACTTGGTTACCGCGAATATAAAATGACGCCGGTAAAAGGTGATTATAAAATTGCCGGCATCGATGCCAGCTCTTTGGGGTTGATGCGCCGCTCTGAATCCCGCGACCTTATGTTATCTGAGTTGCCTGATGCCGGTCGCAAGCAAGCGTTAAGCCCGACAATTTTGGTGCTCACTAAAACCAATAACAAATCCCGGGTTCACCGACCGGCTTATATCGATTACGTTGGGGTTAAACAGTTCGATAAAGACGGCAAGGTGGTAGGCGAGCATCGTTTTATCGGCTTGTATTCATCATCGTTATATAACAACAGCGCTGCAGATATTCCATTGCTTAAAAGTAAGCTGGCCCGGGTAATGGCCATGTCTGAGTTTGCTACCGGTACCCATGCTTATAAAGCACTGCTGAATATTCTGGAAACCTATCCACGTGATGAGTTGATCCAGGCGAGCGCCGACGAATTGCTTTATGTCGCGATGGGTGTGTTACAGATGCAAGAACGTGACATGACCCGCTTGTTTATGCGCAAAGATGCATTTGGCCGTTTTGTTACTGCGATGGTTTATGTGCCGCGCGAGCGATATAACACGCAGCTGCGAAAAGAAACTCAGGCCATTTTACAGCGGGCACTGGGCACCGACGAGCCGGTAGAATTTACTACCTATTTTTCAGAATCTGTTTTGGCCCGCACTCATTATCTGGTGCGGATCACGGATAGCCATGTCGAGTATAAAGTGAAAGATATTGAACGTAATCTGGTCGAAGCGGCCCGTACCTGGGAAGACAAATTAGAAACGGCATTAACTGGTGTGTATGGCGAGGCCCGTGGCAGGGAATTGGGACGTAAATATGTCAACAGTTTTCCAAGAGCCTATAAAGAAGAAATGCTACCAAGTGACGCACTGGTAGACATTGGCAAACTGGAAGCATTAAACGACGATAATAAGTTAGAAATGTTGTTTTACCGTCCGCAAGAAGAGAGTAAAGAAAGTAAAGCGGTACGGCTGAACCTGTTTCATAAAGATCACCCGATTCATTTGTCAGATGTGTTACCCATGCTGGAAAACTTCGGCTTGCGGGTTATTGGTGAGACACCTTATGCGGTCAAGTCTCCCGATGGTTCCGTTAGCTGGATTTTAAACTTTTCCATGCAGCTAAATGGTGAGGTTCCGCTGGACTTTGCCGACGCACAGCAAAGCTTTCAATTGTCTTTTGCTAAAGTATGGGCGGGGCAGCTGGAAGATGACGGTTTTAACCGCCTGATTTTAGGCGCAGGGTTAAGCGGGCGAGAGGCTTCTATCATCCGGGCTTTTGCTAAGTATAAGCGGCAGATTGGTGGTACTTTCAGTCAGAATTATGTTGAAAGTACCTTTACCCGTTATCCCGAATTGGCTGGCTTGTTGGTGCAGCTGTTTGATAAAAAGTTTTCACCCTCGTCTAAAGCGACGGCAAAGTCTATTGAAAAGTTAGAAGAGCAAATTAATACACAGTTGGAGGGGGTTGCCAACCTGGATGACGACCGGATTATCCGCCGCTTTGTGTACATGATTAACGCGACTTTACGTACCAATTACTATCAGCCTGCCGCTGACGGTACTGATAAACCTTATATCTCTTTTAAAATTAAACCTGATTTAATTCCTGATATTCCGTTACCGTTGCCAATGTATGAAATTTTCGTTTATTCACCGCGGGTGGAAGGGGTGCATTTACGGTTTGGTAAAGTGGCCCGCGGCGGGTTACGTTGGTCTGATCGTCGGGAAGATTTCCGGACCGAAGTTCTCGGCCTGGTTAAAGCACAACAAGTTAAGAATACGGTTATTGTTCCTTCTGGAGCTAAAGGTGGTTTTGTATGTAAAAAACTGCCTGAAACCGGTGGTCGAGATGCATTTATTGCAGAAGGTAAAGCGTGTTACCGGATCTTTATCCGGGCATTACTGGATATTACCGATAATATTGTAAAAGGCACAATAGTGCCGCCTGCGCATGTTACCCGCCTAGACGAAGATGACCCTTATCTGGTGGTAGCGGCGGACAAGGGCACGGCAACCTTTTCCGATATATCAAATGGTATTTCAGAAGAATATGGTTTTTGGCTGGGGGATGCATTTGCCTCAGGCGGTTCTAATGGTTATGACCATAAAAAAATGGGAATTACCGCCCGTGGCGGCTGGGAAGCCGTCAAGCGGCATTTCCGGGAAATGGGAATTAATTGTCAGACGACAGATTTTAGCTGTGTCGGTATTGGCGATATGGCAGGCGACGTATTTGGTAACGGTATGCTGTTATCTAAACACATTCGTTTGCAGGTTGCGTTTAATCATATGCACATTTTTATTGACCCGACTCCGGATCCAGCCAGCAGCTACGTTGAGCGTGAGCGCTTGTTTAATCTGCCAACTTCTACCTGGGACGATTACGACAAATCGCTGATTTCTGAGGGCGGTGGTGTATTTGCACGCAGCGCTAAATCTATAAAATTATCAGCGCAAATGAAAGAAATGCTGGGTACCACTAAAGCCAGCATGACGCCAAATGAACTGATCCGCGAATGTCTGATGATGCCGGTAGACTTGATTTGGAACGGTGGTATTGGTACCTACATTAAAGCGACGTCAGAAAGTCATGCCGAAGTGGGTGACCGTGGCTCTGAACCGTTACGGATAAATGGTAGAGAATTAAAAGCCAAAATATTCGGCGAAGGCGGCAACCTAGGCGCTACTCAGCGCGGTCGTATCGAATTTGCCGCTAACGGTGGGCGCATTAACACTGACTTTGTTGATAACGTTGGTGGCGTAACCTGCTCAGATAATGAAGTTAATATTAAGATTTTATTAAACGCGCTGGTACAAAGTGGCGATTTAACCCTGAAGCAGCGCAATAAATTACTTAATGAAATGACGGACGATGTTGCGGCATTAGTCTTAAAAGAATGCTATCGCCAAAATCAGAGCATTACCTTGTCGTCGCTACTGGGTTCAGAACAGATTAAAGAATACACCCGCTTTATTCATGCGTTGGAAAAAGATGGCAAGCTAAACCGCGAGCTGGAGTTTTTGCCCAGCGATGATGAGCTGGCAGAGCGCATGGTAAAAGGCATTGGTCTTACCCGGCCAGAGCTTGCGATATTAACCGCTTACGGCAAGATGGTATTGAAAGAGCGCTTAGTATTACCGGAAATTTATGAGAATAATTACTTTAAACGGCAGTTGTTCACGGCGTTTCCTGAGATATTACAAAAACAGTACGCTAAAGAGATGGAGAACCATCCGTTAAAAGCAGAAATTATCGCCACTAAATTAGCCAATATGCTGGTGAATGAAATGGGCCCTAATTTTGCTCAAAGAATGCTGGAAGAAACCGGTGCTACCATAGGTGAAGTTGCAATGTGCTACGCCATTGCCCGGGATCTATTCGACTTATCTAAATTCTGGAAGCAACTTGAGCTACTGGATAATGAAATTTCGGCAGCGTTACAAAACCAGTTGTTGTTCCAGCTGCGACGCACCATGCGCCGGGCGACCCGTTGGTTTATTCGGCATCGTAATAAAACGATGGATATTCAACAAACTGTTGATTTCTTTAAACCGGCTTATCAGGCGATATCAAACGAGCTGGCCAATTATCTGGCAGAAGCTGAACTTGCTCAGCTGCGTGCCAACGAGCAAGATTTGATAACGAAAGACATCCCGGCTGACATTGCGCGTTACTTAACCCAATTAAGCACGGTGTTCTCGGTGATGGATATTGCTCAGGTTAGTGATAATCAGGGAACCTCACTGGCTCTGGTGTCGGAGATTTACTTCAAGCTCGGCGACAAGCTTGATTTACACTGGTTCCTGGAGCAAATTACTCAGCAACCGGTGGCAAATCACTGGCAAGCACTGGCACGAGCATCGTACCGCGAAGAACTGGACTGGCAGCAGCGCTCATTAACGGCGGTAGTCGTTCGTAACTGCGGTAAATCATGTTCAGCAGATGATGTCATCGCCACGTGGTTGACGCAACATCACATTTTGGTTGAGCGCTGGCGCCTAATGCTGGCGGAGTTTAAAACAACCAAGAGCCATGAGTTTGCCAAGTTCTCAGTAGCGATGCGAGAACTGATGTTGTTAAGCCAATCAGTTTGATGCTGAAATAAGCGGACACAATGGTTACAATACCCCGGTAGTACCGGGGTATTTTTTTATTATTGAAGGCGCCTATGTTTTACTCTATTGCAAAAAAAGTAATGTTCACCTGTGATGCGGAGCGTGCTCATGATCTGGCTCTGGGTAGCCTGAAACGATTAGCTCATACGCCCGCCTCTTTGCTATGGCGACAACAGGTTGCGGCGAAACCGGTTACGGTAGCGGGTATTCGGTTTGAGAATCCAGTGGGATTAGCTGCAGGTTTGGATAAAAATGCCGACTGCATTGATGCGTTTGGTCAGATGGGTTTTGGCTTTATTGAAGTCGGTACGGTAACACCCAGGCCACAAGCGGGTAATGATAAGCCCCGGATCTTCCGTTTACCTCAGGCAGAAGCAATTATTAACCGAATGGGATTTAACAATAAAGGCGTTGATTATCTGGTTAATAATGTTAAAAATGCCAGTTATAAAGGTGTCCTTGGCATAAATATTGGTAAAAACAAAGACACCAGCAATGAGCGAGGTAAAGACGATTATGTCAGCTGTATGCGCAAGGTATATCCTCACGCCAGTTATATTACCATTAATATTTCATCGCCAAATACGCCGGGCTTACGTGATTTGCAGTTTGGCGACGCACTACTTGATCTGTTACAAACCCTTAAAAATGAACAGCTTGACCTGCAAGCCCATTATGACAAGTATGTACCGTTGTTTGTTAAAATTGCCCCTGATATGGACAATCTGGCAGTGAGCCAGATTGCAGAAACGCTGCTAAAAAGCAAAATGGATGGCGCCATTGCCACCAATACAACCCTGGACAGAACTCTGGTTAAAGGAATGACTCATGCTGAGGAAACCGGCGGTCTGAGTGGGTTACCTGTACAGCAAAAAAGCACAGTTATTATCGGCCAGTTGCGCCAGGCGGTGGGGCCTAAGCTGCCAATTATTGGGGTAGGGGGTATTCATGACATCGAGTCTGCTCAGGCAAAGCTCACAGCGGGTGCCAACCTGCTGCAGGTATATACCGGCTTTATTTATCGTGGGCCACCGTTGATAAAAACGATCATCGATGGCTTATAAAGATCAATCTGCGATCCGGTTTTAATATAAATAAATAATCTTTAACATACTGATCAGCATGCTATAGTGATGAAAAGCATAAGCTAATTCAATAACTTGATTGCAAAGGACTTGACCATGTTAACGCCGTCAGAGCGCTGGAGCTGGACATACTGCGAACAACGCGACCGCTTGTTACTCGATATCAGCGAGCAGGCACAGTTTTGCTCTAATTTGAGCTCGCAACAGTTAACAGTGAAACCGGTACAGCAGCGCTTTGCAGTAAATGAAGCAGAATTATTCTGGCATTATATAGAGAGTCTGGGATCGCTGGCATTAGGCCATGCGTCTGAATTGGAATTATGTTTACATGCGTTAAGTGCGCAATACTTACAATTGCAGGCGCACAAAAGCTGGTACTTTCCTGAACAAGTGACATCAACGGTACAGCATGGCGATGTCGTTAGTATTGTAGGCGCCGATGGCCGGATAGCCGCGCTGGTTATTGCTGAAGATCCAGACTGTGTAACCTGTTTGATGTTGAATGATGTTCAAACACTGGCGGGCAAAATTATTAAGCGCACAACGGTGCTACGCTTGCTGCGAAACCGGGTCAGTCCGTTTAATCAACCCACAATGTTAGCGCGTAGTGCCTGAAGCCTGCTGACAATGTTATCATTACCGTCTGTTATAGTTTTAAATTCAGGATCAGACGTTGACTGCCTCTTTGCCGACCTCATTTACCCCCTCTGAACCGAGCAGTAATACTGAGCTGCAACGTTTTTTTGCATTAACACAACAATTAATGGTTGAGCAGCAGCTGATCCGTCTGGTGTTGAGCAAGTATCAGGGATCCAGGTCAGAACTTCGACGGATTGAGATCAGTCCGGTAGAAATTAAATCCAAGATATTCTGGCGTTTTGTCTGGCAATACCAAACTAATCACCAAACTCAGAACTATGCTCTGGAAGACGCAGTGACGTTGCTACGTACGCTGCTGCCTGGTCAGTTTAAAGCAGCGCAATTACACGCGAGCGCCAGTGAAACCCAGTTGACGATAAGCAAAAAAGGTAAGGTATTGTTCAATAGTAGAAAAGTTAGCACGACGCCCGCTTTAGACATCAGCCACAACAGAGAAAAACAGCGGTATGTTGAACAAAGCAGGCCATTCCTGAAGGCACTTGGTGTAACCGATGCTCAGGGCGGGATAATTCCTGCGATGGCCAATAAGTGGAAGCAAATTAATAAATTTATCGAAATATTACACGCTGCAGTGAAAGAAAGTGGCCTTTTACACGCGAAACAGTTACATGTGGCCGATTTTGGCTCGGGTAAAGCCTATCTCACTTTTGCGATGCACGACTACTTTTGCCATACGCTGGGCTTACCAGCAAAAATTACCGGTGTAGAGCTGCGCCAGAATCTGGTTGACCTGTGTAATAGCACAGCGCAGAAACTTGAGCTGGCGGGTATCCATTTTGAGCAAGGTGACGTTAAACATTTTCAGGCCCGGGGGATCAATGTGATGGTGGCGCTGCATGCATGTGATGTCGCTACAGATTACGCGATTAATATGGGGGTTCGCACTGGCGCTGATATCATTATGTGCTCACCATGCTGCCATAAAGAAATCCGGCCGCAAATACGTTTGCCTGAGGTTATGGCTCCGATGCTAAGCCATGGCATCCATTTGGGGCAGGAAGCAGAAATGGTCACGGACAGTCTGCGGGCGTTGTTGTTGGAGGCTCATGGTTACCAGACAAAAGTATTTGAATTTATCTCGCTGGAGCATACCAGTAAAAACAAAATGATCCTGGCGACTAAGCGTAAAAAAGCACCGGATAACCGTGCCGTATTACAGCAAATTGCTGCAATAAAGCAATTTTACGGGATTGAGCAGCAGTGTCTTGAACAGCTGCTGCAAGGGGCGTCTCAGACCAAGAATTAACGTTAACGTTAATGCTTAGCCATAAGTTGCTCCACCAGTAACATCACTGCTTGCAGCTGCGGTGCTTGCTTACTGATATAGTCATCACCAGTATAACCCCACCAATCCCAGCAGCCATGTGGATTAAAGGCACTGGCTGCAGCCTGAGGATAAAGTATCACCAGATCGTTGCTGTCGGCATACTCATTTAAGCCTGTCTGGGTTAAATAAGCATCGTCCACTGCCGCTACATGCTGCTTACAACCATGAAAGCTGATATGCAAACGGCAAGGTTCGCCTGCTTCGCAGCGCTTAGGAACGTAAGCAAAGCCTGTCTTTGCCAGTAAACTGCCAGCCTGTGACTGGGTAAGCTGCCGAATGTTGCCGGTACTGCTATCCACCTTCGGCGCTATCGGCCCAAGCAAATGTTGTAACAGTTCACCCGCGGCATCATAGTTACAGCTTGCAATAAAAGGCGGCTCAGAAACATCGCAAGCGGTGCCTGTGTTGTTATCTGTTGGAAAATGATGCGCGAAAGGCTTATCAGCCACAAACTTCAGGTTTGCAGGTTTTACCCATTGCTGGTATTGACTGACCAGCGCTTTGCCTACTTCTGGTTTAACCGTTGTGTCAGCGTGGCCATGTAAGATCCAAACTTTATCGTCATGTAATTGGGCTAAATCTGGCAGTCGTTGTGCTTGAACCAGTTCATTTACATAAGTGTTGATGGAGTTCAGATCAGGGTTTGCATTTTCTTTACCCAGGCAATGAGTTAAAGCGGTAGCAAGACTATTTTGAGCACAATACAGCGGGCCACCGGCAATCAATGCCGCTCCTTTTACCTGAGTGGAAAACGCGACATGAAATTGTACTGCCATATATGCACCTGATGACAGACCGGAAACCGTTATTTCATCAGCAAGTTGCAATTTACTGTCAGTAACTGCGGCATAAACAGGCGCAATAGCCAGTGCTAGCGCCAGCAGCTTTGAATTTAGCTGTGTAGTTTTTAACAGGCAATGGCTCATCTCAGACATCCTTAAAAATAGGTTATTAGTGCCACCTTGACACAGCGACCACACCATTACTATAACGCTTTAGTACTGAGCAAAGCACTTTAGAAGGTACTTTAGAAGGTACTTTAGAAGGTACTTTAGAAAGTACTGTGCAAAGTAAAGTGTAAGGTACTGTGCAATATGCTAGGGTTTATTACCTGATTTCAACAGATTTTCAGCCCACTGTGGATTGCCATCGTTAGGTGCCGGGTCAATTCCCAATATACTGCACATTAAATTATATAATTGAACATTCGCGAAGGCTGGGATGGTCTGGCTTTTGGCGAAGGCCGGACCATGCCCGATGAAAATGGCCTGCATTTGTGGAACGATATTGTCGTAACCATGACTGCCGGTGACGGCTTCCCTCAACGGATCGTTTTGCTCGCGCTGATAACGTTTGTGTTGAAGCAAACGCCAGCCTGGCTCTGGAATAATCAGTAACGGTGCTACCCGTTTGCTTTGCTGATAGTGCCAGCGATCGGGTAATTCTTGTTTGCGATATACTTTGGCGGTATCGGGCAGGTTAGTGCTTAGTTGCTGATAAATAGCTTCTAACTCACCCACGTTAGGAAAAATCGAAACAATTTCCGGTGTCCACAACGTTAGCATGGCTTTGCTGGTATCAAATAAACGATCAACAATAATAACCTGATCAGCGGGTACTTCTGCCATGCCATGATCTGACACCAATATTAAGTTTACCTTGCCGTACAAATTTTGTTGTTCCAACCCGGCAATCAACTGGCCAATTGCTTCATCTACTTCAGTTACCGCGGCGCTGACTTCGGCAGAGTCAGGCCCATATTGATGCCCGGCATCATCAATGGTGCTCATATAAAGTGTAATAAAACGCGGACGGTCTGCTGGTGGTAATGCTAACCATTGCAATACGGATTGTACGCGCTCTGTATTGCTAATTTTGCCATCATACACTTGCCAGTAACGTGGACGTACCCCTTTAATTTCGGCTTCTGAGCCCGGATAAAAGTAGGTACCGGTTTTTATCCCTTGGAGCTCTGCCGTCACCCAGATAGGTTCGCCCAGCCACCAGCGGGCGGCTGTCACTTCTTCGGCATTATTCATTCTGAAAATGCTATCAAAATCAGCATCATAAATATTATTTTCGATAATACCGTGATTGCCGGGATAAAGTCCGGTGACAATGCTGTAGTGGTTTGGAAAAGTCTTTGTTGGAAACGCTGGCTGCATTGATTCTGCTACAACACCCTCAGCAATGAGCTGATCGATATTAGGCGCAGAGTATTTTCCAAGATATTGCTGGCTGTATCCATCCAGTGAAATAAGAATAATAGTCGGCTCACTGTCTTGCGTCAGTACTTTTTTTTGAATCAGAGAACAGCCATGTTGGCTGATCACAATGAGGCCAAGCACCGCGCGGAATAGCGACTTTTGCAGAGTTTTTATCAGCTTTTGCATGTCCATATTTATCTCACTACGTTGGTAATGCGCTACTGACAGAATAATGTGAGAGCGATGTACCCACTCATTTTAAAAACCCACGGGATACGCCAGATAGTCAATATAGCGGTTATGCTCGATGTTAAGCGGCAAAGCCCGCCATAACTTATCAGCAATCAAAGGATTTTGCTGATAAAACGGCTTACTTAACATCAGATACCCCACTGAATAATATACTGGTGGTTGCAGCACCTTAAGCGGCAGGGTGTCGATTTCCTGCCTATTAGCAGCTATACCATTAATTTCACAGGTAACAGTGGTCGCATCAACCCGCCCGGAGACAACCAGTTCCAACGCATTCTCCAGTGAATGTGCGCTAACCTGCACGGCATGAGGTGGTAACGGCAGCGGCTGATAACCCAGAGGCCTGGCAATGGTTAATACCGCATTTTCATTTTCCAGTTTGGCGGGCAAGGTGTTGTCAAACCGATATGTCAGACACAGCGCATTGCGGTTAATGGCTTTACTGGGATCGGGTTGGCCAAACTCATCTTGAGGATAGATGGTAAAGTGAGCGCGATCAGCATTATATGCGGCCACTAATGCATCTACTTTCCCGTCTGCCAGTTGCTGTAAACACCGAAGCCACGGCATTCTGACAAGTTCCACGCGAATACCGACCGCTACGGCAGCACGTTGCAGATGTTCGATGGTCGCGCCCGGATGCTCAGGTACTGTTACTGAATTGCCCGCGTAATAGGGCAATAATTGTTTATCTTCGTAACAGAAACGTAATGTCAGTTCTGACTGAGCTGCCCCTAACGGCACCGTGGCGGCCCCCGCAACATGTAATATGGCTACATGTAATAGCAGGATAATGACAATAATGTTTGTTCTGTTAAAGGGCAAAATTAAACCTTAGCAATATGCGCTGAATAACAGTGACTTTCAGGTCTGCAAAGTGAGACGTTTCACCGCAGTATAACGGCTATGAGGATAACGTGCAGCCTACTTCGGCATCGATACAGCTACGCGATGATAGACATTAATTAGAGATTACCGTTAAACTACGACGCACATTTGTGCACATGCGATAATATTAACAATAAATAAGTAGTGCCTTTATGACCCTTAAAACACCGCTATTTACTCTGGGGCCGGCCACGTTAGTTACCGCTGCTTTTATTGGTCCCGGCACGGTAATCAGTGCATCTCTCGCCGGCGCCAACTATGGTTACGCGTTGCTTTGGGCGTTGCTGTTTTCGATTTTTGCAACTCTGGTTTTACAGGAAATGGCGGCGCGCCTTGGTATTGTTACCGGCCAGGGGCTAGGTGAGAACTTACGGCTGATGTTTAACCGAACCTGGCTGAAATATCCAATGATATTGCTGATCCTTGCCGCGGTGGTTATAGGTAACAGCGCATACCAGGGGGGAAACATCAGTGGTGCCAGTATGGGCGCGGATGCATTATGGCAACATAGCTGGCTAATTAGCACGTTGCGGGAACGAGGCTTAGCCAACCCCTGGGCGTTACTGATCGGCGCTATTGCTATTGCGGTATTGTGGCAGCGTAATTATCTGCTGATTGAACGCTGCCTGATTAGTTTGGTTTTACTCATGAGCCTGGCATTCCTGGCAACGCTGTTATTGAGCAAACCCGATGTTCCTGCATTGCTACGCGGGTTATTTGTGCCAACTCTGCCAGCGGGGGCGGTATTATCGGTCATTGCGCTGGTTGGAACTACGGTTGTACCGTATTCACTTTTTTTACACGCGGCAGCCAGTGCCCGAAAGTGGCAGGGCTCTTCTCTTGATACAAAACAACAGTTAGCTCTTTCCAACGCGGACATTCGTACAGCAATTCCCCTTGGCGGCTTAATTTCAATTGCTATTTTATCGACAGCCGCCGCGGCGTTCTTCGGTCGGTCCCATCAGATTAACAATGCGGTTGATCTGGCACAATCACTTGAGCCACTGGCGGGTAACGCTGCGGTATGGTTAATGGCAGGCGGGTTACTTGCCGCGGGGATAAGCTCTGCTATTACAGCGCCGCTGGCTGCAGCCTATGCCTTAAATGGTTTAATTCCACTGAGTAAAAGCCAGTTTCGTGCTTGCTGGTTGCTTATTGTGTTAATTGGTGTTGGATTATCATCAATGGCAGTAAAGCCATTGGCGATAATCTGGTTTGCGCAGGTGGCAAACGGTATTTTATTACCCTTAATCAGCCTGGCCTTGTTGCTGGCCGTTAATTCCCCAATAATGGGGCAGTACAAAAATACCTTAAAGCAAAATACTATCGCTGTTTTGGTATGTTTGCTGACCTTGCTGTTAAGTGGCCGAAGTTTGTATTTAGCAATAGTAGTGTGATGGTTTATGTTGTCAATATTCTGCTATTTTCAGACGGTGAGTAAATGTGGTTAAAACTAATGTTTCATTTGTTCTGGCAAGCCATGTTGCAGAGGGTTAAGTGCTAAAACACTTTATTACCAATAACCATCAATTTAAACCATCCGATCCTGAATATCGGCGGGTTTATCTTATCAATGGCATGTTGCTCAGTATGGTGGTTATATTCACTTTTTTCTTTTTTGCTAATCTGGCTTTTTTCGCACTGTATAGCGTTGCGTTACTGGATTTTGTCGGTGCCGCTCTGTCGTCTGTGATCTTGCGACGTTTTCAAATATTAAATAATGTTCGGCAGGCGGCATTTCAGACAATATCGTTACTTGGCGTATTTTTACTCGTTTACCTGGGTTTCTCTGCTCCGGATTTCTATTCACTCTACTGGTTATGTATCTACCCACCATTAGTTTTTTTTCTGTTAGGGCGCAAAAAAGGCTTATTTGCGACCGTATTGTTTTTTGCCTTGCTGGCCTTGTTACTTAGTTGGCTTGAACCCTACTGGCCTGCAGAAAGCTTTCCGCTGGAAGCATTGCTAAATGTGGTATTTGCCACAGTATGTTTAGTGTTACTGGTGCATTATTACGAAGTTAGCCGGCACGAAGTGATGCAGGCCCTGGCTAATCAGCACCGGCAATTGCAACGGTTATCCGTTACCGACACGCTTACAGGGTTATACAACCGCGTAAAACTTGACGATATTTTGTCGCGTGAGATTGCGCGTTCGGTCCGTCATCAGAGCCCGTTTAGTGTCATACTTGCTGACTTAGATTTTTTCAAAGCGGTTAATGATAACTTTGGCCATATGGCCGGCGATCAGGCATTAATCTCATTCTCCGACATTTTGTTGCAACATTGCCGGGAACTTGATGTTGCAGGACGCTGGGGTGGTGAGGAGTTTTTAGTCATCTGTCCGCATACCGATATCACAGGTGCTAAATTACTGGCAGAGAGAATAAGATCCACAGTAGCAAAACATGATTTTGCGCATGGCAAACAATTAACGGTCAGTCTTGGTGTCGCCAGTTTCATGCGCGATGATGATGCTAATATTATTTTGAAACGAGCAGATGATGCGTTGTATCGCGCTAAAAGCAAAGGTAGAAACTGCGTTGAAATATAAAAATTTAATTATCTGACGCAGTATCGCGTTACCGAAATATTTAGCAGGATTTTACGTTTATGAATGTTCAGTTTACCCCGCATAACATAGCAATAATGGTGCTGGTTGGCCTGATCGTGTTATTACTTATAGCTGTTTCCGGGATGCAACGTCACCGTCGTGAACTGCAACTAGGCCTGGCCAAGAGTGACAACCATGGCGTACTGTGGCAGCAACAGTATCAGCAATTGCAGCAGCAGTATCATGAGTTACAACAACAATATCAGCAGCTGGCGATTGAACACGCCAGACTAGGCAGCACCTTGCAGCAGAAGCAACATCATTTTGATGAGCAATTACAACTGCTGCAGCAAAATAAGACCGTGTTAAAGCACGAGTTTGAATTGTTAGCGCAGAATATCCTGGAGAGAAAAAGCGAGATATTTAAAAACCAGAATCAGGAAAGTATGCGCCAGCTATTGACGCCGTTGCAGCAAGATATGCAAGGCTTTCGCGTAAAAGTTGAAATGTTGCATACTGAAGAAACCAAGCAACGTGCTGAACTGAAAACCGAATTAAAACAGTTGCAGGCGTTAAACCAGCAAATTACCACTGAAGCCAGTCAGCTTAGCAAAGCATTGCAGGGCGAGCGTAAAATTCAGGGAAACTGGGGCGAGCTTATGCTGGAAAACGTGCTGGATAACAGTGGCTTACGCGCAGGAACAGATTATCAGCGTGAAGCAAGCTTTAATACCGACAGTGGCCGGCAAAGACCTGATGTGGTTGTTTTCTTACCCCAGAATAAACATTTAATTATTGATGCCAAGACGTCGCTCTCGGCTTATACCCGTTATGTTAACGCGGAAGACGAAACAACCCGGTTGCTGGCGTTAAAAGCGCATATTAGCGCTATTAAAGATCGGATCAATGAATTGGCCGATAAAAATTATTACCAGATAGCAGGGTTAAACTCCCCTGAAGTGGTATTTATGTTTATTCCTATAGAATCGGCTTATGTGGCAGCGTTACAACATGATAGCCAATTGTTTCAACAGGCTTTAGATAGAAATATTCTGGTGACCACACCGACAACGCTTTTGACCAGTTTAAATATTGTGCGACAGCTATGGCGCTTTGAAGATCAAAATAAACACACCGCTGAACTGGCGAACCGGGCTGAGAAGTTTTATCAGAAACTAAAAACGTTCTTAGACAGTATGCAAGGTGTGGGTAAGCAGCTTGATAAAGCACGAGAGAGTTATGATAAAGCATTAGGGCAGCTGGTAACCGGTAAAGGTAACCTGATTAAACAGGCTGCAGAATTCAAAGAGTTAGGGGTAGCTGTTAAAACCGAGTTAGATCCTGAGCTGGTTGAGCGCGCAAAACTGGAGTTAGATAGCCGTATTGCATCAGATAGTTCGCGATCCCTGCCAGATTGATGCAGCCAGCTCTGACACGGGCACGTTACAACCCTGTTTTAGCCAGCGGGCAATGGCCTTTGCAGGCTGTGGCAGTGGGTAAGCTGTTGCTGGGGGCCGGGACAGCCAGTCCTGCAGCACATCTGGATTAAACGTATCGAATTGTAACGCTTTAGCCATTTTTACCAGAGTGTAACTATTGTATGCCTGTTCAGTCTGGCCCTGCAGTGGCTTAATCAACATTTTTTTTCCTGAGATTAACGCTTCACTGCATAAGCCAAAGCCGCTATTGCAGATAACGCCGCTACAGTGCTGTAAATCACCTGGAAAAGTGCTGCGGCTTAATGGCAACAGGGTCACATTTTGTTCAGAGCGCAGCTCAGTGATATTGCTATAAAGTTTGAAATGCCAGCTGGGGAAGTGTTTAAGCCAGTTCATGACAACAGAGGTGTCTTCAAACGGCAGGTAGACCAGAATAAACGGCCGTTGGCGTGTATCAGCAGGATAATATTGAGGTTTTATGCTGGTTTCAGGTAATAGTGGCGGCAGTAAATCCGGAAAGTCTGGTTGCCAGTGTACGCCCAGCATATGCTGGGCTGGGGCAAAGCACTGTATCGCTGTGTTTAACCAAAGTGCCGACTGCTTTTCGGCCAGGGGATAACGAAGGGCATATTGCCTTGCCAGTCCCACCGACAATACCCCCTGGCGTTTTGCTGCCCACGCGGTTACCGGCTCAAAATCGGTTAATACCAAATCATACCCCGATAAATCTAACTGCCTGACATCACGCCAAAATGTTATTGGTTTTAAATGTTTAAGAGTTGCTAAACGTTGAACCTTGCCGCGGGCAGTAGTAAAGGTAAAACCGTTGGCCCAGCGATAGTGACCAAACATCTCCATATCAAAAAGCTGGGCCTGCGGGCGGCCGCTAAACATGAAGTCAACCTTAATACCTTGTTGCAGCAGTTCTGGCAGCAAAGCCCGTGCCCGGGTAATATGGCCGTTGCCGGTCGCTTGCACACCATAAAGTATTTTCATTCTGGTCCGGTTTAGCTGTTAAGTGACTTAAACAACGCTTTGCAGCACCAGCAGGGCAATAACACTACCCAAAGCCGCCCCCGCCAGAATATCTGTAGGATAGTGAACACCCAATAGCACTCTGGATAACCCTATACCCGTGGCCAATGATAAATAATAGAAGGTATAGTCTGGGTAATAGGCGGCCAGCAGCCAAGCGAACATAAATGCGGCGGCCGTGTGGCCTGATGGAAAGCTAAAACGGTCAGAAGGGCGGATAGCGGGAGTCCAGCCATGTTGTACTGATCCTTTGGGACGCTCGCGCTGAATGGCGTTTTTCAACAGTAGGTACAAGGGCAGCTCAATAGCAAATGCAAATATGGCATGCTGGATAAACTGCTGTCCCCGGAGCAAATCAAACTGCCATAACAACATGGCAACGATAAGATACAAGTGGCCATCACCACAACGTGATAAGCCCAGGCTGAGCTTTTTAACGGACGGTAACTGGCCAATTAAATTAACCTGAAAAAACAGCCTGGTATCAAGTAATGTCAGCTTTTGCAGTGTATTCATCAGTATTATCTCTGGCGAAACCTGCGGCCATTAAATGCACTTAAGATGACATCTCCATGAAAACCAGATGAAACATTTATGACTAACCATAATCATTTCGCTGCCACGCCTGATTACGTACCACAAAAAGTCCGTTGCACCCGCTCTTGTTCAGAGGCAGGCTGACTGAATGCCGCAAAAGCCGGATCAGCGTCAAAAGGCGCTAACCAAGCCTGTTTTAACTGATTAAATAAACTGAGATCGCCATCTCTGGTCACTTGCTCTATGGCTTGCTGGACTAAATGATTGCGCGGTATCAGCTCTGGGTTAACGCGCTGCATAGCAGTTGCACGGTGCTTGCCAGTCTGTTTTTGCGCGGTGACGCGAGCTTGCCAGTCTGAAAACCAGTTTAACCAACTATTCTGATCATTAAATAACTCACCAGCCTTTTCCGGAGTATTCGCGCTAAGCTGTCGGAAAAACACTGTAAAATCGACCTTATCCTGCTGCATTAATGCCAGCACACTTTTAACCAGCTCTGCATCGTCGGGTGTGGCATGCTCAATACCGAGTTTTGCGGTCATTCGTTGTAAATAAGCCGCCTGATACTGTTGGCTGAACGCTTCTAACGCTGAACTGGCCAATGCTATTGCAGCTGGCTGGTCAGCAGCAAGTAGTGGCAACAAGGTTTCAGCAAAGCGGGTCAGGTTCCACAAGGCAACCGGAGGTTGATTGCTATAGGCATAGCGGCCCCGGCGGTCAATGGAGCTGAATACGGTTTTTTCGTCATAAGCTTCCATAAAAGCACAGGGACCGTAATCAATCGTTTCACCCGTGATGGTCATATTATCGGTATTCATTACGCCATGAATAAAGCCCAGACTCATCCAATGGGCGACGGTTGCTGCCTGCGCAGCAATAACAGCTTGCAGGAATTTAAGATACGGCTTTTGCTGGATTGTACATTGCGGGTAATGACGGGCAATTACGTAGTCGGTAAACTCGGTTAAACGAGCGGTGTCACCCAGTGCCGCGACATATTGGAAAGTACCAATCCGGATATGGCTTTTTGCCACCCGGGTAATAATAGCGCCGGGCAATGCTTCCTCCCGATAGACCGTCTCACCAGTGCTAACCGCTGCTAAAGCACGGGTAGTGGGAACGCCCAATGCATGCATGGCTTCACTGACCAAATATTCGCGGATCACCGGGCCAATAGGCGATCGGCCATCGCCGCCTCTTGAAAACGGGGTAGGGCCGGCGCCTTTTAGCTGAATATCATAAAGTTGGCCATCAGTAGCCTTTACATCAGCTAACAGGATGGCACGTCCATCGCCAAGACGTGGCACATAGTTGGCAAACTGATGACCTGCGTAGGCTTGTGCAATCGGCTGGCACCACTGTGGTAAATTATTGCCGGCAAACAAAGCCAACCCCAATTCACTGGCGTGATATTGCTCAGGTAGCGCAAGTTCATTCGCTAAAGGTTGATTAAATGCCAGCCACTCTGGTGCCGCAACTGGCGTAGGGCTGCAGGGTAGCGAGAACGTGCTGCCCAGTGCGGCCAGGCTATGTTGAGGATTAAATTCTGACATGATTGCTTCTTCTGTTGGGCCATAACTTAGTTTACTTGGCGTAGTGTACTTGTCATAGCGGTCAACGACCAGTATTGCGCTACCCGATACTCTGCATTGAATAATGACGTGTCAGACACATTGCTCTATAGTGATCAGAGAATTATTATCATATAGCAAAGCAGTGTTAATTTGCTTCGGAGATCTTTTTGCGTATTTTCTTATTGATCGTACTCATGTTGTCATTCTCGGTAAATGGGGCTACGCAATTAACCATCTGGCATATGTCTAAGGAGTTGGATACTGATTATAAAGCGATTGCTGCTCGCTATTCAGCCATCAATGATGATGTTAATGTCACGGTGCATTTTTTCCCGAATGAAGAGTTAAAGTCATCAGCATTGCGAGCATTCAATCAGCATTCGTCGCCAGATATTATTATTTTTTCGTCCGATAATGTTGGCTATGCTGATGTAATGCGCTTGTCGGTATTGCCTGCTGATATGATAGCGCCAACGATGCCAGCGGCGGTTAAAGACGCATTGCAGTATCGCAACAAACACTTCAGCGTCCCCCTTTTTGCCGGCAATCATTTACTGATGTTCTACAACAAAGCCTTAGTCGATAAACCTGCCAGCGACTGGCACCAACTAATGGCACAACACCCAACGTTAAAAGCAAAGGGCGTTAAAACATTGGCACTGAATTATCAGGAGCCCTACTGGTTTGCCTTGTTTGCAAGTTTATTTGGTGCAACTCTGGTTGATTCGAACAGCGACAATGCCACATTAAATACCCCGGCAATGCAGCAGGCATTAATCTTTTATCAGCAATTAGCAACAACGGGTGTTGTAAATGGGCAATGTAATTACCGCTGCGTGTCAGAGGACTTTTTTAATGGTGATTATGCCTATGCTGTAAATGGTACCTGGGCGCTGGCTGAAGCAAAAGAGCGTTTAGGAACCAATTTGGGGATAACGTTATTTCCTCAGTTAGATGGCCGGCACATTGCGCCTTTGGCATCTTATATTGTTATGGTGTTTCCAAACAACGCGCTGAGTTCAGAAAAGAGTAACCATATCAAACATTTAGTAGATTTTTTTCGTCAGCCTGAACATTTAGCACCGATAGCACAGAGACATTATCTGATACCGTATTATCAAAGCTATACTGCGATTAATACTGATCAACCTTCCGATATACAAGTAGATGCAAAAATTAATGAACAGAGACGCTTTACGCAACTTATGCCGGCTTCAGCCGCGATGGTGTCGGTTTGGAATGGCATGCAAAAGGGTATGATGTTGTATCAGAATAATACGCTTGATGCAGCAGCAGCGGCGGAACTCATGCAACGGGTGTCAACCCGTGATCAGCGGCTACTTAAGACGGATGTGCAATGAAAAAAAAATGGTCATTGAAAAACCTGCTGATTACTCAGTTTGTTCTATGTGCGATGATCCCGGCGTTACTGTTAAGCAGCTTGTTGATTTCCGAGTTTCGGACCATACAAACAGCAGAACAAATAATAAAGCAGCGTGCCCAGACTGAAAAAGCGCTGTTGCAAGTTGAATTTGAACTGGAAAAGCTTGCGTTACAGTTGCAGCAGTTAACTGCAGACTCCCATGCTGCGTTAGCGGCCAGCTCGGGCATTTTCGCACCAAATGCCCGCAACAGCTTGCTGCAGATTGCTGATCAGCATCCGCTGGCTAAAGCTGTGTTATTAGTGGATACCACTTCCTGGGCCGTTGAAGCGGTACCAATCGACGCGATGTTGTTGTCGTTAGCGCCTATCGAATCGCAATTAGCAGCATTATTTGAACAGGATTACACCGCAACAAAAAGTACTTATCTGGTCTCTTCGGCAGAGTTGACCAAATCGCTGCTAAAGGCAACGACTGACAAAAGGCCGCTTAATCCCGAGCTTAATCCTGAAATAATTCCGGACGTAATTGTTATGCAGCTGCCCCTTAAATTGTCTGATGGCACGGCAAATGACCCACGGAGTAGGTTAACTGGCGCAATTGTCGCGTTTTTGCCCGTGCACAGCATTAAGGCACTTATAGAGCAATATACTGCGGATGCAACATTGCAAAACATATATTGGCAAGACCAGGCGCTTTTAACGACTCTGTCAGCGGATGAGGATAGGGTACTGACCTCAGCAACGCTTGCTGTTCCTGGCTTGGCAACGACGTTAACCATTGATTTTGCAACCAGTAAAACAACAGTACTTAGTGCTATTACTGCCATGACTTACAGGTATACGCTAATTACATTTGTGTTTCTGACAGTGGTGCTTCTTATAGGCTGGTTTTTTGTCAGATTAGAGGTGAAACCCATTACCTCGTTAAATGCATTGGTCAGACGCTATGCCCAGGGCGATTTACAGCAGGGGCAACAGTATTTTCCGTTTTCCGAATTTGAGCAAATAGCTGCCGTATTGCATACCATGGCAGTTAAGTTGCGAGAGCATCAGGAACTACTTGAGGGGAGAGTGGAACAGCGAACCATAGAATTGCAGCAGGCAGTAACCGAGTTAAATAACACCAATGCTGAATTGGTTAAAATGCAGCAGCAATTGGTTGAAGCAGCAAAGCTGTCACAAATTGGTATTTTAGTCGCTGGCGTGGCGCGTGAAATTACCGCTCCCATAACAAAAAGCCTGGAGGCAACTAACGCCCTTCAACAGGAAAACCTGCACATTAATCAGGCGATGCAAAACAATGTACTCAAACGTTCGGTATTAGAAAACTATATACAAGAATCGAAAATGAATATTATTCAGCTTAACCAGCATTTACGGCGGGCTGATGAACTTATTCAAAGTTTTAAAGCGGTTGCGGTAGATCAGTCCGTTGAGCAGCGGCGCAATTTTATTTTGTATGAGTACCTGCAACAAGTGATGTTGAGTTTGCGATATGAGCTGGGGCAATACCAGGTAAAAATTGACATTAAAGGCGACCAGATCCTGGTCGTGCAGAGTTATCCGGGCAGTTTTAGCCATATTTTAACCAATCTGGTGTTAAATTCGTTGCAGCACGGGTTTTCCAGTGACCAGCCGCAATCAATCAGTATCGACTTCAGCGTGCTAGCCGACGGCCAATTACAAATTATTTACCGGGACGATGGCGCGGGCATGCCGGAGCCCGTATTAAACCGGATTTTCGAGCCGTTTTTCAGCATGGCCGGGCAACAAGGCGGCAGCGGGTTAGGATTGAGCATCGTTTATAACCTCGTTACCCAACGGCTCAAAGGCAGCATAGTGTGCGAAAGTCAGCCGGGCCACGGCGCTACTTTTATTATTACGTTGCCGATAAGAATTGTGGTTAAACACAGAAAAAATGTAGACGCCTGAATTAAAGTATAGGGTCGCTGCAATCTGACAAATTCATCCAGCCAATGCCGGTGTTACTTTAAACAGGCTTTCCAGTAGCTGCGCCATTGCTCAACCTGTTCAGTGCTTTCCAGTTTTTCATGTTGAATGCTCAGGCTGGTTTTATCTGATGCTTTCTGGCTGATATTAACATTGACCCGTGAGCCATCGGCCAGATTACAGCGCCAGTAGCGCCATGTTTCGGTTTGGCTTACGGTGGGGTTGCCGCTGATTGCTACGCCAGAAAATTCATCAACATTTGCAACTAGCTGCTGCCAAAAAGCGAGCGCATCATCAAGTGATCCTGCCAGAGTTTTACTGACTGACACACTAAAGCGGCCGCTACAATCCTGACCGGGCACACGCCTGCCAATGGCCTGCTCATATTGCACCGTTAACATTTGTGCCCACCAGTGGCTGATTTTATGTGCCGCCAGCAAGGCACTCACAATATCTTTGTGCGCCAACGCGCCGGCGTTAATTTCATTTAACCAATTAAGCCAAAAGCTCCATGGGTGGCCTGTACCAGTTACAACTGCCTCGACAGAAAGTGTGGGTTGCATTTCGAAAGTCCATAATAACGGATGATTTAGAATGTGTTGGCAGATACGCGATGTCAAGTGTGCGAAGGCGCTACCGCTGCATCATTTCGTCCCAGTAGGGTGTTTCGCCAAAATAATCGGCAAAGTAATTTTAGGTTATTGAATTTTAGGCGCAAAAAAATCTGACTTTAAAGTCGGCTTAGATGTTGGTTGCGGGAGCCGGATTTAGACCTTCGCCCCGCGGTTATAAAGAGGAGCCCGAGGGGTTATAACAGGCACAAAAAAACCTACAAAAAGTAGGCTTAGATGTTGGTTGCGGGAGCCGGATTTGTGACCTTCGCCCCGCGGTTATAAAGAGGAGCCCGAGGGGTTATAACAGACACAAAAAAACCTACAAAGAGTAGGCTTAGATGTTGGTTGCGGGAGCCGGATTTGAACCGACGACCTTCGGGTTATGAGCCCGACGAGCTACCAGGCTGCTCCATCCCGCGTCCGAGTTATTACAACTGAGCAGTGGTTGTAATAGTTTGTTATGCAATGATGGCTTTTTGGTTGCGGGAGCCGGATTTGAACCGACGACCTTCGGGTTATGAGCCCGACGAGCTACCAGGCTGCTCCATCCCGCGTCCGTCATTGCGGGGCGCATCTTAGTGTTTTTATTCGGGCTATGCAAGATGTTAATAGTGTTATTTTATGTTATTCAGCTTAAGTGCTCGTTTAAGCAGCACCTTGCGGATTTAAGCAACGATATAACGCACTATTACAATTCTTCAAACGTGTTTAAAGCACATTCTGTTATACTGTCGGCCATTTTATTTGAAGGTTGGGTGTTATGCTGGAATTCTGGGCTTTAACGTCAAAAGGCGTCGAAGAGCTGTTAGCGGATGAAATTCGTCATCATCAGGGCGACGTGATTAAAGTATCTATGGGTGTGGTGCGCTTTAAAGCAGAGTTAAGCAGTGCTTATCAACTGTGTTTATGGTCGCGTCTGGCCACGCGTATCATGCGCCTTATTCAGTCAGAACCCGTAACCGAAGCATCAGATTTATACCAGATTGCCCGCAAAATTGACTGGCCACAGTTAATGACCATCCGCCAGACGTTGGCAGTAGATTGTGTGGGTAAGCACGCCACCATCGACAACAGCCAGTTTGGTGGCATGCGCTTAAAAGATGCCATTGTTGATCAGTTTCGCGAAGAGACCGGCCAAAGGCCAGATGTCGATCGCTTAAGTCCCGACATGCGCTTTCAGGTTCGCTTAGAAAAAAACTATTTTCATTTCCTGCAGGACTTCTCCGGCCCATCGCTGCATCAACGCGGTTATCGCAGTGGTCAGGGCGAAGCGCCGTTAAAGGAACATTTAGCTGCCGCCTTATTAAAACGTTCTGGCTGGACAGCCGGGCAGCCATTATTTGATCCGTTTTGTGGTAGCGGTACCATAATAATTGAAGCGGCATTAATTGCTCTGAATAAAGCGCCGGGGCTTAACCGCGAACGCTTTGCGTTTGAAGGCTGGCCAGGGCATCGGGGCAGTGTCTGGCAGCAGTTAAAAGCGGAGGCAAAAGCCAAAGAAGTACAGTTGCCATCACAAACACTTTGTTATGGCAGTGATACCGACGAGCGAGCGTTAGCCAAGGCACGACAAAACATTGCCCGCGCTGGCGTAGCTGAGTATGTCAAAATCGATTATGCCGATGCCACAGAGCTTAAGGGCAGTGTGGCAGAAACAGCTGGTGTTATTGTCACTAATCCGCCTTACGGTGAACGGCTGGGAGACTTACCCAGTTTAATTCCGCTATACAGTAAATTTGCTTTGGCGTTAAAGCAGCATTATCAGGGCTGGCGCTTAGCTATTATTACTTCTAATGCTGACTTGCTGCGTTCACTACGCTTATCTAAAAGTAAAACCTATAAATTTACCAATGGCCCGCTCGACTGTGAGTTCACTTTGTTTGAGCTGACCGAAAAACAAGTTGCGGTAAGTTCTGATGCGCCATCGCTATTTTTTAACGAGAGTAGCTCATTTGGCAATCGGCTGGCTAAAAACCTGAAGCAACTGCAAAAGTGGGCAAAACGGGAAGGCATTAGCTGTTATCGTGTGTACGATGCCGATATTCCGGAATATAACGTAGCCGTGGATTGGTACGATGGCGAAGTAGTGGTGCATGAGTATGCTGCACCGGCAACGGTTGACGAGCAAATTGCCCAGAAGCGCTTGTTTGATGTGGTGAACCAGGTACCTCAGGTGCTTGGTATCACTTCAGATAAAATGATTTTAAAAGTCCGGGAAAAACAAAAAGGCGCTAATCAGTATCAGGCCATGGCCAAAGCCGGCCAGTACAAGGAAGTGACTGAGTACGGTGCTAAGTTTTTAGTTAACCTGCGTGACTACCTGGATACCGGTTTGTTTTTAGACCACCGTCTAACCCGGCGGTTAATTCAGCAGCAAGCAAAAGAAAAAACCGTACTTAATTTATTTGCTTACACCGGCTCAGCATCGGTTCACGCCGCCATCGGCGGGGCCAAAGCAGTAACCACTGTTGATATGTCAAATACCTATTTAGATTGGGCGAAGCGCAACTTTACTCAAAATGGTTTAATGCTTAGTGGCCCGCAGGCTAAACAGTATCAGTTTGAACAAGCGGATTGTCTGCAATGGTTAGCACGCTGTCGCAACCAATTTGATTTAATTTTTGTAGACCCGCCAACTTTTTCCAATTCAAAGCGAATGGAAGATAACTGGGACGTGCAACGGGATCATGTCAGTTTGCTGAATATGCTGGTGGGGCGCTTAAACCCGGGCGGCAAAGTCATTTTCTCTAACAACAAACGCCGTTTTAAAATTGATAAGGTGGCGTTGGAAGAGGCGGGTTGGCAGGTTAAAGATATTTCTGCAGCGACTTTGCCAGAAGACTTTAAACGTAACCCCAATATTCATGTCTGTTTTGAGTTAACACGCTAATGACGCAATACACCTTATATAGCACCTGGGGGTGTCATCTGTGTGAGCAGGCCGAAGCGCTGCTGACAGACGCGGGTGTGAACTTTCAAGTGGTTGACATTATTGACGATGAAAAATTGCTGCAGCAATTTAGGGTACATATTCCGGTGCTGGCGGCAGGTAATGAATTGTTATACTGGCCGTTTGATGCGGACAGTATGGCCAGCTGGTTAAAAAATGTTTAGTCATAGCATGTATAGAGTGAAGGATAGTAAGTAGTGGAATTGTTACGTTTTCAACAAGCCTGTTTAGCCTTTGGCACTAACCCGATATTAGATCATGTCGACTTTAGCCTGTTCAGCGGTGAGCGGGTATGTTTAGTGGGCCGCAACGGTGCCGGTAAATCGTCATTCTTGAAATTGCTGACCGGTCAGCAAAATTTGGATGATGGCCAGATAGTGGTTAATACCGGTGTTGTGCTAAGCCGATTAGAGCAAGATCCTCCAGCCAAAATGCAAGCTAAAATTGCCGACTTTATTCGCGAAGGCGCGGGTGATCTAGCTGAAAAGCTGCAGCAATTTTATACCTTGTCAGAGAATCTGGAAGGCGCAGGTGATGCCGAGTATCGCTTGTTTGAACAACTACAGAATGAAATGGATACCCGTGATGGCTGGTCACTGGAGGCTCGGGTCAGTGATTTGTGTCAGCAGTTTGAAATGGATCCGGATGCCAGTTTAGCAACGTTGTCAGGTGGTTGGTTGCGCAAAGCGGCGCTGGCCCGGGCATTAATTGCCAAACCACAGATCTTATTGCTAGATGAGCCTACTAACCACTTAGACTTAGCCGCTATTCAGTGGCTTGAGCAGTTCTTACTGAATTTTAACGGCGCCATTATTTTTATATCGCATGACCGGGCGTTTATCCGTGCTTTAGCTACCCGAATTATTGACTTAGACCGGGGCGAGCTGACTTCACATCCTGGTAATTACCAGGAGTATCTGGATCGTAAACAAAAAATGCTGGAAGACGAGCAAAAGCATAACGCGTTGTTCGATAAACGTCTGGCAGAAGAAGAAGTGTGGATACGCCAGGGCATTAAAGCCCGTCGAACCCGTAATGAAGGTAGGGTAAGGGCATTAAAAGCATTACGTCAGGAGCGGGCGGCACGCTTGGAGCAGCAAGGTAAAGTCGACTTTAATATTGAGCAGGCGAACCGCTCAGGCAAACTGGTGTTTGAAAGTAAGGGTATAAGCCTGGCATTTAACGGCAAGCCGGTTATGGACAATTTAGATTTGCTGGTAATGCGTGGCGATCGTATTGCGTTAGTCGGTCCAAATGGTGTTGGCAAGTCTAGCCTGATTAAAGTGTTGCTTGATGATTACAAGGTCGACAGTGGCGAGATAAAACGTGGTACCAATTTAGAAGTGGCCTACTTCGATCAGCATCGGATAGCTTTGGATTTAGAAGCAACGGTACAAGATAACGTCGCTGATGGTAAGCAGGAAGTGCAGCAAAATGGCCAGAGCCGCCATGTTCTGAGTTACTTGCAAGACTTTTTGTTTCCACCGGCCCGGGCACGTACGCCAGTTAAAGCACTTTCGGGTGGTGAAAAGAACCGCTTGTTATTGGCTAAGCTATTTGCCCGGCCCAGTAATTTGCTGATCCTCGATGAGCCAACCAATGATTTGGATGTGGAAACACTCGAATTGCTGGAAGATATTCTGCAGCAGTATCAGGGCACCGTTCTATTGGTTAGCCATGACCGTGAGTTTGTAAATAACACGGTAACCAGTTCGTTATTATTTGCCGGTAACGGCCGGATTATAGAAATCGCAGGCGGTTACGACGATGTCACAGCTTATCAGGCGCGCCAGAGTGTCAGAAAAGCCAATGATAAACCGGTCACTGGCGAGAAAGCGGTGTCAGAAAAGCCAGCGGAACCTTTAGTTAGTAACGCTAAGAAGTTATCATACAAAGAAAAACGTGAACTTGAACTTTTACCCCAACAGATTGAGCAACTTGATGCTGAGCTCAGCGCGTTACAGCAACAGGTTAATGATCCGGAATTTTTCAAACGAAATGCTGCCGATAGCCAACAGACGTTGAACCTATTGCAGCAGACTGAGTCGAAGCTGGCGCAAGCTTTTGCGCGTTGGGAACAATTAGAAGCATCCGGTTCATAGATTTTTTATAACAGATTATAAGTACATCAGAAGTACATTAGGGGCGTTGAATGAAATTATCTCGGATCAGTTTAGCATTAGTACCTTTGCTAACTGCATTTTCTGCCACAGCGGCGGTATATCAAGTGGCAGAGCTGGAGCCAAACACTATATCCAAGGCAACCTTTGCTGCTGCGTTAAACGATCAGGGTGATGCTATTGTTACCGGTCAGGGCTATACGCAACTCACTGTGCGGGACGGCTTGACAACCCGAGTCGTTAACATTGTTAATTTTATCGATTTTCCGTTGGATGGCAGTACCATTGATTTTGAAAGTGATGCCATTAAAGCCATTTTAACAGAAGAGCAAATTGCAGATGCCAAGCTTGGCATTTACGATGCCACGGTATTAAATATCCTTAGTGTTGTGTTGGCTGCCAGTCCAGATAAGAGAAACCAGCCAGTGGGTGAGGCTGTGGCTATTTCGCTGCCTGCGAATGGCATGCCTGTCGCTATTTCCTTGCGGGATGTTAACCAACTTCGCGGTAACAGCGAATATGTTTATGATATTAATGAGCAAGGCGTGGCCGTAGGCATCGCTACCGCGCCTTCCAGTAAGCAGGAGTTTACCACAACGCCCGATCCTGATGCAGAAGATGCAGATTCGCAGGAGCCTGAAACTTTTACGGTATGGCAGCCAGAGCCGGGTTTTCAGTATGGGGTAGCCGTTACCAGCAATGGTCCGGTAAATTTATTACCTCCTTATACCGAGATGGGAGGCGGGTTTAGTCAGGCATTTGCCATCAATAGTCAGAATCTGATTGCCGGCTCGGGCTCCGTTGCGTTGGATGATGATATTAAGACAGAATTGGCAGCGCTATGCACTGGTGCTAGTGAGCCTGCGGTGTACTGTCTTAATCGTCAGCATGAAAGTCGGACACTTTCGTTTTTTGACTTAAAGAGTCAAATTGTTCGCAATCAAACCATTGTCATTCCAGAGAGTTATTCTGAGCGGGCAGTGTTATGGCAGTTACAAGCTGATGGCAGCGCAACGGTCAGTCAAACCTTCGGTTTTCTTGGTGAAAAAGGCACTGGTTTGGCGTACGAAGCTGCTGAGGACGAATCAGAGATACGCTACGCCAGTGCTGCTACTGCGGTCAATGATAACGGTATAGCGGTAGGGTATTCCATTTTCAGCGATAGTGATCGTAGCATTCTGTTTCTCGATAGCTTAGGTCGGCAGTTTCGCCGTGCCTATGTTGCGCCTCATGCCACTTTATACCAGGACGGTGAAGCAACGGGCATGGTTGACCCTGCCCAGTGGTTAGCGAGTATCGCTACAGATATAAATAATAATAATATCGCTACCGGCTATGCAATAAAAACTATCAATGGTTCAAGGCGCGATAAGTTTTTTTATTATGATGTGGCTGCGGCTACCGTTGTATTTCCAACTGACTTTTTCGTCAGCTCATCTTCAGTAGCAACTGATATTAATGATAATGGCCAGATTGTCGGACGAGCTGAAATTATCATTGGTGGCACAACAGACCGGCGTCAGCATGGTTTTGTGTATGATATGACCAGTGATACTTTTCAGGATTTGAATACCCTGGTTGGCTGTAACGCTGATTTTACAATCGTTGATGCCAGAGCAATTAATAACAATGGCGAAATCCTGGCAACAGTATTAAAGTCGCTGCCCCAGCTGGATGCCAAAGGACAACCGATATTGGACGAGAGTGGTAACCCGCAACTGGTCGAGCAGGCTAAGGCGGTTAAGTTATTACCCATCGCCAATGGAGAGCCAGACAATTGCAATACTGAGCAAGATACTTATGAACGTAAAGCCGGTGGCTTAGGCAGTTTAGGGCTGTTGTTACTTGTTGGTTTTGGCGCTTTATACCGTCGCAGACGCTAACAGTATCTTGTGCTAAAAAGAGCTGCTTCGGCAGCTTTTTTTATGTTTAAGCCGGGCTTGTTAAAATGGTTATCAAAATTTGTATTTTAAGCATAATAAAATATAGCAAAAAACATAATTAAATTGTATGGCACTTCAGTTTGTTAGGTTTTGTCAAGCAGTATATCTGCTATTTTAGATTGAACCTTACCGTCCTGTCAGCTATCAATTAATCAGTACGTTGTTGCAATATGCGTTCAACTGTATTTAGCGATGAATTGATGACTGCTGATGCAACGACTGTACTGTTAATCAATAAAAATATGTTGAGGAAGACTGCCGTATGAAAAGACAAAAACGTGATCGTCTGGAACGTGCTCATGCTCAAGGTTATCGTGCCGGTGTTACCGGACGCTCTAAAGAAATTTGTCCCTATCAAAATTTAGATGCCCGCTCGCAATGGCTCGGAGGTTGGCGGGAAGCAATGGAAGATCGAAATGTCGGTTTGTTTAACAAAGGCCTCTAACTGGAAAGAACTATTATCTCATTGATTAGAAAAAACCCCGCAGATTAAGCGGGGTTTTTATGTATTAATTCAGTGGTTCAGCGTCAGAAGCTTGAAGTGTCCTGAAATAAGCCTACTTTTAAATCAGTGGCGGCATAGATGTCACGGCCATCAACACTGACCACGCCATCGCCAATACCCATAAACAGTTTACGCTTAATGACCCGTTTCATATTAATGGTATAGGTTACTTTTTTTGCCGTAGGTAAAATCTGACCGGTAAATTTAACTTCACCAACACCCAATGCTCTGCCTTTACCGGGGCCACCACACCAGCCCAGAAAAAAGCCAACCAGCTGCCACATGGCGTCCAGGCCGAGACACCCTGGCATAACCGGGTCGCCTTTAAAGTGACAGGCAAAAAACCAAAGTTCAGGGTTAATGTCCAGCTCGGCAATGATCTGACCCTTGCCATACAAGCCACCCTCTTCAGATATATGAACAATACGGTCCATCATCAGCATATTGTCAGACGGCAACTGGCTGTTACCCTCGCCGAATAATTCACCATTCGCACACGCGATTAAATCTTCTTTTGTAAAGCTATTCTTAGTCATGTATGTTTAACCCATTATAATTGCTGCGTCACTTTAGCGAAC
This sequence comes from Arsukibacterium sp. UBA3155, assembly GCA_002364615.1. Taxonomy (GTDB): domain Bacteria; phylum Pseudomonadota; class Gammaproteobacteria; order Enterobacterales; family Alteromonadaceae; genus Alishewanella. The sequence continues at coordinate 190,075 of DEYP01000002.1, forward strand.
AGTTGTACGCCAGACAAGTCCGATTTGTCGATTCGCTGTTTTTCGGCCGGTCTGTTAATTGTAGGTGGCCAGTCTTTTCCTGACAAATAAATAAGTATGAGTATAGCAATGAGCAACGACAATAAACGTGCGCTGAGTAATGCCGAAAAACAACAGCGGTACCGCGAGCGTCAGCAAGCGTCAGGCAAGAAAGAACTGCGTGGTTATCTGACACCGGAAGCGTTAAGTTGCTATCAGGAAATACAAGAAAAAACGCAATGGAATGACAGTACATTACTGAGTAACGCCATTCGACTGATGTATGCGGCGCATAAATGTGGACAGATTGGCATTTTGAATAGCTGGTTGACGGAACATAAGCGTTAAAAGCACTGGCTTTACTCTTACTGCCAGCGCATTGAATTGGTATACTTGGCTTTTGCTGCAACTGAATTAGCCCGGATTATCAGATGATCTTATTTGTAAACTCTCTAACGGTAATTGATTTTTCCTATCTGGACCTTAAAAGGGGAATGGTAGGGGAGAGTTATATTGTAGACGCCGAATTACAAGGCAGTTTAGATGACACCGCCATGGTGTTTGATTTTGCCAAAGTTAAGAAGGTCATTAAACAGGCAATTGATCAGCTGGTGGATCACAAGCTGGCGTTACCGTTAAACTGTAATGCCCTGAGCCTGGAACAGGACAGCACCTGCAGTGTTGTGCGCTATCATAGTGAACGTGGTTTGATTAGTTTGGCTTCACCCGAGGAAGCATTTGCACGTATACCTTGCCTGCAGATTAACGAAAAGAGTGTCGGGCAGTTTCTTGAACAGCAAATAAAGCCGTTATTACCTGAAAATGTTGAAGGTTTAACTTTAACCTTGCGTCCTGAAGCAAGTACGGGTTTTTATTACCACTACAGTCATGGTTTAAAAAAACACGATGGCAACTGTCAACGTATTGCCCACGGTCATCGTTCAACTATACAGATCTACGCCGACGGCATGTTGTCACCGCGTTTAAATAAGCTTTGGAGCGAACGTTGGCAGGATGGTTATTTAGGTAGTCAAACAGATTTATGTGACAGCGAAACATTGCAATGGCTTAATAAGCAGCCTGATGCCTATAGTTTCCGCTACCAGGCAAGCCAGGGGTGGTTTGAACTGGTTATCCCTAAAAACCATTGTGAAATAGTTCCTTGTGATACCACGGTAGAGTGTCTGGCGGACTATATCGCCACCGAACTAAAAGCAATGGACAACAGCAAAACGTATAAGGTTGTAGCATATGAAGGTGTGGCTAAAGGCGCTATTGCTCAGTTGTAGTATTTTAACGAGCCTGAATTTACAAGCAAACACTGAGGTGGTCCTCGACGGTAAGCTGATCCAGGGCAGTTTAATCCGAGGTGAGGTGCCAGCTGGCTCAAAAGTGCAGTTCAATGAGCAGCCGCTTAGTGTAACCGCTCAAGGCCAGTTTGTGTTTGGGATTGGCCGTGATGCCAGCCTGGCACATCAGTTAACCGTTATTAAGCCAGATGACACGCAACACATCATACCGTTGCAATTCCAGGCTCGGCAGTACGATATTCAGCGCATCACTGGCGTGGCACAAAAATATGTCACACCACCGGCTGAGGTTACGACACGAATTCAGCGCGACAATCGGAAGGTCAGGGCAGTACGTAACACCCTGAGTAAACAAACGGCTATTTTTGCTAAGCCACATCGGCCTGCAGAGGGCCGGATATCCGGGGTGTATGGCAGTCAACGGGTATTTAATGGCGAGCCACGCAATCCGCATTATGGTTTAGATATCGCTGCCCCTGTCGGTGCGCCAGTGCTCGCCCCGTGGGAGGGTATAGTGCTACTGGCGGAAGATTTATACTATTCAGGCTTTACGTTGATTATCGATCATGGGATGGGTGTCAGCTCTACCTTAATGCATTTACATGCTATTGATGTCGTCGTTGGCCAACACGTTCGGCAGGGTGAAAAAGTGGCTGAAGTGGGTGCCACAGGCCGGGTAACCGGCCCTCATCTGGACTGGCGGATTAACTGGTTTCAGGAGCGGTTGGACCCTCAGTTGCTGCTGGTGGAATAGTAACGTCCTGTTGTAACCAACTTGCCGCCTTCAAAGCATCATTAAATTGCAGGCAGGCGATTTTTGCTGCAGCAACTTGCATAGGTAGCTGCAGGGTCAACAAACGGTCTTTACGGTAAACAACAAGCGGTTGTTGCGTTGCTAGCTCTACGCGTTTTAGTAATTGCGGCAATGTTTGTTCCGTTATTTTCCAGCCGGCCAAAGCCAGTAGCTGATCGCCGACCATTACGCCCGCCTGAGCAGCTGCACCCCCCGCGATTATCTGGGTAACAGTGACTAAACCTTGTTGCACCTTAATACCTGCCGCCAGATACGCCGGCAGGGCGCGACCTTCCTTGTTATCTTTACCACCAAAATCAGCGTGATCCAACGCCGGACGAAAGTTAAGCGTTAAGCCAAGTTGCGAAGCGGCATCTTTGATAGGTAAAGGCTTACTCTGGCAGGCCCAGTCGCGTGCTTTGTCAGCAAGCTCTGCAAATCCCATAGCGGTTAAACTGTTAAACAGGCTGTGCTCGTCGGTACCGCTTGTCAGGTAGTGTTGATACATATGCCGGCAAATGTCTTGTAATGAACTGCCTTGCTGGCGCAAGGCGCCTTCAAGACAAAAAGCCAGTAAAGCCCCCTTCGCGTAATAGCTAACCACCGCATTAACGGCATTCTCGTCTTGTTTATAAAATTTTGTCCAGGCATTAAAACTACTATCTGCCAGGCTCTGCAGCATATCCGACGGGCTACGTGTTACCCGGCTGATGGTTTTTTCCAGCTGAGCCAAATAGCGCTCAGGTTGAATTATTCCACTTTGTACTAACGCCAGATCATCAAAGTAAGAGGTAAAGCCTTCATAGATCCATAACTGCCGGCTGTATTGCTCAGCATCCAATTGATAGGGATGGAATTCAGTTGGTTTTAATCGTTTTACCCACCAGGTATGAAAATATTCATGGCTGCACAGCGCAAGCAATTGCTGATAGTTATCATCAGGGTCCGTCATATTTTTTTCTGGCAAGTCATAACGATTGCAGAGCAAAAGCGTAGAGAACTGATGCTCTAAGCCACCGTATCCTTGCTCTGTGACCCACAGTAAAAACCAGTATCGGTCTAAATCAGTGGGTAAGGTTTTAAATACCTGGCGCTGTTGCTGACAAATTTGTTGTAAATCGTTAGTCAAACGAGTTATGTCAGCCAGGTTATTACCGGTTACCACCAGATAATGAGGGATCTCATTAATGCTGAACTGCTGCAGGCTGAAAATTCCTGTCAGAATGGGGCTGTCAATTAAACTGGCATAATCTGTCGCCTGATACAGACCAAAATCTAGAAAAGGGGTGCCGTTAACCGGAGATAATGCAGTCGCTACCCGCCAGTTTTCTGTACCGGTCGCAGTGGGCTTAGTTAGCAGGATCTGGTGTGGCGTTTGCGACAGCTCACTAACATTAAGACATAACGCCGCCGGGTTTAATACCGCCAACTCATCATCAACATACGCAGCACGGACGGACAAATCATAAGCATAAATAACATACTTAACACTAACCGGTGCGTGACGACACCTTAGCTGCCAACACTGTTTATCCAGCTGCGCTAGTTCCAGTGAACCATTTTCATCAAAGGCACTGATAGAGACGATATGTTTCGCAAAATCACGGATCATATAACTGCCGGGAAGCCATGCCGGCATACTTAACTGATGAACAGAAGAGGTGGGTTGAAAGCTTAACGTAAGCGAAATTAAGTGACTACTGATATCTTGTATTGTTAACTGGTAACTGACCACGTTGCTAAAACCTCTTGTAGTGATGTTGACCCTGAAAACGGATATTAACCACCAAATGTGCTATTTGATGGCCAGGCATGCTATTTGATTGTCAGACAATAACGGTGTGCACTGAAGGCCTGTTATAATACATGCCGTTAATGAGTCATTATAGAGTGAGTAGCTTATGTCAAACACGCCACCCAGTGAAGCCCTTATTGCCAAACGAATGGCTCATGCCGTCACCCGGGTTACTAAGACAGTCTTTCCTGGTCGAACGAATCATCACAATACGTTATTTGGCGGTGAAGCATTGGCCTGGATGGACGAAGCTGCATTTATTGCTGCAACGCGTTTCTGTCGCAAGCCCTTGGTTACGGTATGTTCTGACCGGGTTGATTTCAAAGAGTCTATTCCGGCCGGCACTATTATTGAGCTGGTAGCACGGGTTGAGCATGTTGGCCGGACCAGTATTAAAGTGCACGTAGATATTTTTGTAGAAAATATGTACAGCGATGATCAGCATAAAGCGATATCGGGTAGTTTTACTTTTGTTGCTTTGGATTCGGATCGGAAACCCACGCCGGTACTGGCTGATTTCTGAGTATGTGCTGACAGCAAAGATCATCTGCAAAATTGCGATTAATGTCTGTTGAAATCAGTTCAAGCGTCAAGGCTTTAGACGCTATCTTCGTTATACTTTGCAAAGCGCAATAACCCGGAATTTTAACTTGTACAAAGTGTTTGAAGATCGCAACCGGCAATTTTGGATCCTGCATAGTCTGGGATGGCTGGGTTTCGCCATTGTCAATTACCTCGGCTCTCTGGTACAGGAAACCCGTGATGCCTACCTTATCGTTGTAGCACTTGATGCCTACGTTGGCTGGCTTATCACGATACCGCTGCGCTATCTTTATCAGCGGATCTGGTTCTGGCAACCCTGGCGCATGATTTTATTGGTGCTGGTAGTGGCATTATTGATCGCTGCCATATGGACTATCGTAAGAAACTTTAATTACTGGGAAATTTATCGTCATGGCTACCGTCCGGACGATTGGCTGCAGTTCATTAAAGATACACCGGTTGCCTTTTATGTCATGCTGAGCTGGAGTGGTTTATATTTTGGGATCAAGTATTACCAGACCCTGCAACTTGAGAAACAAAAGTCGCTAACGGCCACTAATAAAGCCCATGAAGCACAGCTGAAAATGTTGCGCTATCAGCTCAATCCGCATTTTTTGTTTAATACCTTAAATGCTATTTCGACGCTGGTATTGATAAATGAAACCGACACGGCCAATAAAATGGTTACCAGACTAAGTGATTTTTTACGGTATTCTCTTTATAAAGATCCAATTAACCGGGTGCCGCTGGAGCAGGAGCTGTATGCTGCTAAGCTTTATCTGGAGATTGAAAAAGTTCGCTTCTCTGAGCGCTTAACCATTAGTTTTGATATTGAGCAAGGTACGGAGCGGGCCCTGGTGCCGAGTTTAATCTTACAACCGTTAATTGAAAACGCCATTAAATACGCGGTTGCCAGCCAGGTCAGTGGCGGCAGCATTGCTATTACCGCGAAGAAATTTGGGCACGATTTATTACTGGAAGTGTCTGATAACGGACCGGGCATGCCAATTAGTGACGGAATTCCCAGAAACAGTGCCAGTGGTGTTGGCTTAGTGAATACCAAAGAGCGCCTGGCGGCACTTTATGATAATGATTTTGCTCTGGTATTGACACACAACGAGCCTAAAGGGCTTAAAGTCAATATCCGGATCCCATTACAGTTAGAGCAAGTGGAAACAAACCATGTTGAAGGTAATAATAGTAGATGATGAACCCTTAGCACGAAAAGGCATGCTGGTCAGGCTTGCTGCCTTTGCTGAGTTAGATGTGGTTGCACAGTGCAGCAATGGTGATGAAGCCGTCAGCCAGATCCTGGAATTGAAACCTGATGTGGTATTTCTGGATGTTGAAATGCCGGGTATGGATGGTTTTGCGGTATTAAAAACCCTGCAGCAACGGCAGATAAAATTACCTTATATTGTGTTTGTTACCGCTTACGATCATTATGCGTTTAATGCTTTTGAAGTGAATGCACTTGATTACGTGTTAAAACCTGTCGAGCCTGAACGATTGAAAGCGGCAGTGGAGAAAGTGTTAAAGTTTCATGCGGCCGCAGACAGTCAGAAGCATAAAGGGCAGCTTGCAGCCGCCGTTGCAAAACTGACCGGTGACGAGACCGGAAATATTCTTCAACGTCTGGATAAATCTGAGCCTGTCGTTAATGACCGCTTTCCAGAGGCTATTAGTATTAAGGACAGTGGTGAAATTACCCGGGTTCCTGTTGCAGAAATAGACTGGGTCGATGCCGCCGGCGACTATATGTGCATTCATACTAAAGACGGTCAAACGCATATTCTTCGCCGCACTATGAAAGAATTGGAGCAAGAACTTGATCCCAGACTGTTTGTGCGGGTGCACCGCTCGGCCATTGTTAATGTCCATACAATTGCTAAGTTACAAATGTTGTCGAACGGCGAACATCAGCTAATGCTAACCAATGGCCAGGCCGTTAAGGTCAGCCGCAGTTACAAAGACAGGGTCAAACAGGTGTTTAGTCACTAGCGTTAATGATCAGCGCTGATAACCCGGATGTGGCAGCTTAAAAGCTGCCAATCTGCTGCTGCCACCGCACTAAAAAAGGATCGATAGCTTTTGCCCGTTCGCCGGTTTTGGCCAGAGGGTATAACCGGGCTTCGCCATCCACTTCGCCTGCCATTACTAAATTAGCCCCTTGCAGCAACTGCTCTACTGCGAATGCGCCCAGCTTAGTGGCCAGGATCCTGTCAGCACCAACCGGGCTGCCACCACGCTGAATATGGCCCAGGATGCAAGCCCGACATTCAATCCCGATCGCCATTGTCAGGGCTTCGGCCAGTGCCGTAACGCCGCCGGGGTAGCTATGCTCTGCCACCACGATGAGATAACTGGTTTTTCCTTTCAGTAACTGGGCATGCTTAATAGGCGTAATAATCGTATTAAGATTATCTGCATCAAGTTTGCCAAATTCCGGGCAAATTATTTGTTCAGCTCCGCCGGCAATGCCAGCGGCCAGACTCAGGTAACCACTATGGCGGCCCATCAGTTCCACTAAGAAAATACGCTCGAATGCGTCGGCAGTGTCGCGTATTTTATCAATCGCATCCAGTGCTGTATCAATGGCAGTGGCAAAACCAATGGTAGTGTCAGTGCCGTCAACATCATTATCAATGGTGCCCGGCACACCAATTAACTGACCACGGTAGTGTTTGCTAATGGCCATGGTGCCGCGAAAACTGCCATCACCGCCAATAACAATAAGTGCATCAATATTCAGTTGATCCAAAATTGCTGCCGCCTTAACCGGCCCATCGGGCTGTTCCATAGCCGGGCAACGGGCGCTTTTTAAAATGGTACCGCCACGCTGGATTATGTTATCGACATGGTGAGGGTGTAATGTCTGAAACTCCTGCTCCAGTAAACCATTAAAACCATGTTTAAAACCGATGACATCGATATTGCAGGCATTAGCAGTTAACAAAACAGCTCTGATACAGGCGTTCATGCCTGGGGCATCACCACCAGAAGTTAATACTGCTAATCGTTTGATATTACCCATTGTCTTTGCTGCTCCTATACTGCCAGCTTAAGCCTGGGCTCAGTATAGATGTTCAATCACAACTGAACTTGATTTGTCGCAAATTTTCACAAACTACAAGACAGTACAACGGAAAATAAGCGACAATACCCGCGCTGGACAACCAGCCTTTGTCTGCTTGAGGGAACCTTGCCGTATGCACCAAATTACCGGAAAAAGTTTAATTGGCCTATCATTGGCGTTAACCACGGCTATTTTGTGGGGGATGTTGCCGATAGCGTTAAAAATGGTGCTAGAAGTGATGTCAGCCAATACCATCACCGCCATCCGGTTTCTGGCAGCAGCTGTTATTGTCGGCATATGGCTGGCAGCCCGCGGTAAGTTGCCGGCACTTAAATTGCTGGCCAACCGTAAAGTTGCGGGATTGATGCTGATCGCCGTAGTGGGTTTATTATCAAACTACATCATGTACTTAAGCGGGTTAAATTACCTGAGTGCAGAAACAGGGCAGGTAGTTATTCAATTAGCCCCATTCCTGATGATGCTCGGTGGCATTATTATTTTTAAAGAAAAACTTTTACTGTGGCAGAAAATAGGCGCTGGCACTTTGTTGGGGGGCCTGGTACTGTTTTTCAACGAGCGGCTGGTGCAGCTGGTTATGCAAGCCAGTTCAGAAACGCTTGGTGTAGTATTAGTCATTGCTGCCGGTATTACCTGGGCTGCTTATGCGCTGGCACAGAAACAATTACTGGTTAATTACAGCTCAAAACAAATTATGTATTTGTTGTACGTTGCCGGTACCATTTGCTTTATACCGGTTTCTGATTTTGCACCGTTATTCATGATGAGCTATTTACATTGGGCACTGCTGATATTTTGCTGTCTTAACACCGTGGTGGCATATGGCGCTTTTGCAGAAGCATTACACCACTGGGAAGCATCAAAGGTAAGTGCAGTATTGGCTGTAACGCCTTTATTTACGATTCTTTTTGCCAATATTACCAGCTGGTTGTTTCCGGATTTTCTGCAAGCTCAGCAGCTTAATCTCTGGTCGTGGCTTGGCGCTCTGATGGTTGTTACCGGTTCGGCCTTAACCGCGCTGGCACCACAGTTTGTCGAGTATCGGGCTGCCAAACGGGTCAGAAAGTTACAACGAGACGTGTTTTAACCCGGGAAATATGCGGGCAACAAAAAAGGGCCTTAGGCCCTTTTTACATTCTTTAAGTACGGTCAGTCTCGGTCAACCGACGTAATACTGGTCTATAATTCCGGTCTATTTAACCTGAACAATTTTACAGGTGTTTGACGCCCCGATGGTTTCCATGGCATCACCATGGGTCATAATAACCAGATCGCCACTTTTCAGGCCAGCCTGTTTACGAATGGCGGCAATAGCAGCATCAGCCAATGATTGCTCATGGAGTTCTGTGCTGTCAAAAAATGCCGGATAGACCCCACGATACAGCGCCATCTTATTTAAGGTTTTATCATGACGTGATAACGCATAAATTGGCTGCGGAGAAGTGATACGTGACATCAGCTTGGCAGTGTAACCCGACTCCGTTAAAGCGATAATGGCTTTAATATCGGATAAATGATTAGCGGCATACATGGCAGATAACGCTATCGTTTCACTGATTTCAGTAAAGGCGACGTCCATCCGGTGTTTAGAGATTTGCACACTGGGGTGTTTTTCTGCGCCATCACAAACCCGGGCCATCGCTTTTACGGTTTCAGTAGGATATTTACCCGCCGCAGTTTCCGCAGATAACATCACTGCGTCAGTACCATCCAGCACGGCATTAGCGACATCCATTACCTCAGCACGGGTAGGCATGGGGCTTTCTATCATGCTTTCCATCATCTGAGTGGCCGTTATCACCACACGGTTAAGCTGACGGGAACGAGCGATAATTCTTTTTTGTTGGCCAACCAGTTCAGCGTCGCCGATTTCTACCCCTAGATCACCACGCGCAACCATCACTGCATCCGATGCCCGGATAATATCATCCAGGGTTTCATTGTCAGCTACCGCTTCAGCACGCTCGATTTTTGCCATTAAACGAGCTTCAGAGCCTGCGGCACGCGCTAATTCACGAGCCAGGCGCATGTCATCACCACTGCGTGGGAATGACACAGCAAGAAAATCGACATCTATTTCTGCCGCAGTAATAATATCGGCTTTGTCTTTTTCAGTCAGGGCAGGAGCAGTTAATCCGCCGCCCTGACGGTTAATGCCTTTATTGTTACTGAGCTTGCCGCCAACCGTAACAATGGTGTACACCCGATCACCATCAACGCGCTCAACCTGTAGTTGGATCCTGCCGTCATCCAGTAGCAATAAATCACCGTCGCTTACATCCTGTGGTAGCGCTTTGTAATCAATTCCCACCTGATGATGATCGCCTTCACCTTTTGCCAAGCCGGCATCTAATACAAATTGCTGCCCTTCAGCTAACAGCACTGCGCCTTCTTTGAAGGTCGACACCCGAATTTTCGGGCCCTGCAGATCGCCAAGGATAGCAACATGTGCGCCTAATTTATTTGCGGCTGCTCTTACCATAGTGGCCCGTTCCCGGTGATCATCAGCACTACCATGAGAAAAATTCAGCCTGAACACGGAAGCGCCGGCGCTGATAAGTTTTTCAATAGATTGCTGGGTATTGGTAGCGGGGCCGAGGGTTGCGACTATTTTGGTTCTTCTTGGCATCAGATGCTCCTGCTGTTAAACGCGGATCTTACAAGGTGTTTAGTGTAATGTAATTTTATTACAGAATACAGCGACATTAAGCGCTAACATAACAGGTTGGTGCAGTTGCCCAACCTGTTGACGGGTTAGTTGGTATTTTTAATTGTTAAAGTCTTTCTTTTCAAAGCGTGAACCACGCAGGCTGTCTTTAACTTTTTTCAGATTTTCCCGGAATTTACTGCCCCGACGTAAGGTAAAGCCCGTCGCCAGAATATCAATCAGCACCAGTTGCGCCACTCGTGAGGCCATTGGCATATACATGTCGGTATCTTCCGGTACATCTAAAGACAGCACCAGGGTACATTCACGCGCCAGCGGGCTGTCGTAGGCAGTAATTCCAATAACAGTAGCATCATTTTCCCGGGCAATGGCGGCAATGTCACAAAGGTTTTTGGTGCGGCCGGTATGGCTGATACACACCACCACATCACCGTCTGAACTGTTAATTGCCGACATCCGTTGCATTACGATGTCATCGAAACACACTACGGGAACATTAAAGCGGAAAAACTTATTCTGGGCATCATGGGCGACAGATGCCGACGCGCCCAAACCAAAAAAAGAAATTTTCTTAGCTTGAGTTAATACATCTACAGCACGATTAATAGTATTAATATCAACATGTTGCCTGGCAGTATCTAACGCCGCCATGGTAGACTCAAAAATTTTAGCGGTATATGCCTCAGGGCCATCCTCTTCTTCTACGTGGCGGTTTACATAAGGGGTACCATTGGCCAGGCTTTGTGCCAGATGAAGTTTAAAATCAGGAAAGCCTTTAGTATCAAGGCGCCGGCAGAAGCGGTTAACGGTAGGCTCACTGACATCGGCCATTTTAGCCAGTGCTGCTATACTACTATGTATAGTAATTTGTGGATTAGCCAGAATAACATCAGCAACCTTGCGCTCAGATTTGCTGAAGCTGGTAGCACTACCTACGATTTTTTCCAGTACATTCATCCGCTAATTCCTGATCTATAAGAGTGGCTTTGAAACAAAAATTGTTGCCCGTTTGGTTATACACCAAGCGGGCCGACAAAACAGTATTAAATTTACCACAAAACTGTAATTACATTGCTAAGGCTGCCTTAATATGTAAGATTAGTCAAAATATAAGTTCTAATGTAATTAAATTACAACAAATCAGGTTTACAGCGACATTTCACCGCGTTAGTATGCGTTAAGTGTTGTAAAATTACGTATTATTGCAAGGGTCAGACATGACAACATCAGCACAACATGCCCAGAATAACGCCTGCGATTTAATTTTATTCGGCACGAAAGGTGATTTAGCCCGTCGTAAGCTATTACCGGCCCTGTACCAACTTGAAAAAGCGGGTTTGCTGGCTGCTGACACAAGAATTATCGGCGTAGCCCGTGATGCCATGGATAATGACGGTTATCTTGAGATGGTGAAAACTAACCTGACCACGTTTCTTAAAAAAGAAACCTTAGATGAGACGGTCTGGCAGCAACTTTGCGCACGGCTGTTATATGTGCAGCTGGATTTAACCCAAACCAGTGACTACCTGCAACTTGGAAAACTGGTTGACGCTTCAAAACGCACGCCAGTAAGTTATTTCGCTACCCCCCCCGCATTATTTGGCGATCTGTGCAAAGGGCTGGCTGCTGCAGGCTTAGCAGCAGAACCTTCAAGAGTGGTGCTGGAAAAACCCATTGGCCATGATTTAGCGTCTTCAATCGTTATCAATGATCAGGTAGCGGCACATTTTAAGGAGTGCCAGATTTACCGGATCGATCACTATCTGGGTAAAGAAACGGTGCTTAACCTGCTGGCTTTGCGCTTTGCTAACGCCATTTTTGCATCGAACTGGGATCATAATGCCATAGATCATGTGCAGATTACCGTTGCAGAAGAGGTTGGAGTAGAGGGGCGCTGGAGTTATTACGATGATGCCGGTCAGATGCGTGATATGGTGCAAAATCATTTATTGCAGGTGCTGTCGTTAATCGCTATGGAGCCGCCCGCCAGATTAGATGCCGACAGTATTCGTGACGAAAAACTGAAGGTACTTAAAGCGTTACGCCGGATTGACAGTAGCAACGTTCAGGAAAAAACTGTTCGGGGTCAATATGCCGGCGGTTTTGTTGCGGGCAAACAGGTACCAGGCTATCTGGAAGAAGAGGGCGCCCGTTCGGGCAGTCGCACTGAAACCTTTGTTGCAATCAAGGTTGATATCGATAACTGGCGTTGGGCTGGCGTGCCATTCTATCTGCGTACCGGTAAACGCATGCCTAAAAAACACAGTGAAGTGGTTATTTGTTTTAAACCACAACCTCATAACATTTTTCATGAAACCTACAATGAATTACCAGCCAATAAATTAATTATTCGCCTGCAGCCCGATGAAGGGGTTGAAGTGCAGGTAATGAACAAGATCCCGGGCCTGGGCGAACACATGCGCCTGCAGCAAAGCAAACTTGATTTAAGTTTCGATGAAACCTTCAAGTCACAGCGCATTGCCGATGCTTATGAGCGGTTACTACTGGAAGCGATGCTGGGCAATCAGTATTTATTTGTACGTCGCGATGAAGTTGAGCAGGCGTGGCTTTGGGTTGATGGCATTCTTAACGCCTGGAAAAACAACAACGAGCCGGCTAAAACTTACCAGGCCGGAACCTGGGGCCCGGTCGCTTCCATTTCTATGCTGGCACGTGATGAACGGAACTGGGACGAATAACGGAATTTAACTATGCAATTTCATCAATACAACGACACCAATACACTGAACGAAGACTTTGCGAAACGATTGGTTACCCTGCTAAATGAGGCTATTACAGAGCGGGGCCGGGCCTATTTGGTGGTATCTGGTGGGCGCACACCCACGGCATTGTTTAATGCATTATCGGAAGCTGAGCTGGCATGGGAAAACGTCACCATCTTGCTGGCGGATGAGCGTTTTGTGCCGGTTGATGCCACCGACAGTAACGAGCGTCTTGTTAAAGCGAATTTACTACAAGCAAATGCCGCAAAGGCCGAATTTATCAGTTTATATGCCAGCGCAGCGACGGCTGAACAGTCGATTGCCAAGGTACTACCTCGTATCGCATCATTACCCTCCTTTGATGCCGTTATTCTGGGCATGGGAGAAGATGGTCATACCGCGTCACTGTTTCCATGCAGTGCTGAACTGACTGCAGGCCTGTCTGCTGATGCACCAGCAGTATTAGCCGTTAATCCAACAACAGCGCCGTTTCAGCGCATCTCGTTAAGTTTGCCCCGGCTGCTTGATACACAACATTTGTTTATTCACCTTGTCGGTTCCGGCAAACTTGCCGTGCTAAAGTCTGCACAGGCAGGTACTGATGTTACCAGCATGCCAATCCGGGCTATTTTGCAACAGCCAGATGTAGATGTGGCCGTTATGTACGCCGCTAATTAGAGGAAGCGTTATGAATCCTGTTATTCAACGGGTCACTGACCGTATTATTGCCCGCAGCAGCAAAAGCCGCGCTATTTATCTGGCGCGGATAGAAGAAGCGGGTCAGAGCGGCCCACATAGGGGCGTATTAAGTTGCGGTAATTTGGCTCATGGTTTTGCCGCCTGCAATAAGCAGGACAAAGCTGACTTACGAAGCCTGACCAAAGCTAACATCGGCATTATTTCTTCATATAACGATATGTTGTCGGCGCATCAGCCCTATGAAACGTATCCCGAAATAATTAAGCAGGCTGTTAATGACGTGGGTAGCGTCGCCCAGTTCGCCGGTGGTGTACCGGCTATGTGTGATGGTGTCACCCAGGGGCAGCCGGGAATGGAACTCAGTTTGCTCAGCAGGGATATTATCGCCATGTCTGCTGCGGTTGGCTTGTCTCACAATATGTTTGACGGCGGCCTGATGCTTGGCATTTGTGACAAAATCGTGCCGGGCCTACTAATGTCAGCATTGAGTTTTGGTCATTTGCCTTTTGTCTTTGTGCCAGCCGGACCCATGCCGTCTGGTATTCCTAACAAGGAAAAAGCCCGGGTTCGCCAGCTGTTTGCCGAAGGCAAAGTTGGTAAAGAAGAATTACTCGAGGCGGAATCAGCGTCGTACCACTCTGCTGGTACCTGTACCTTCTATGGTACAGCGAACTCAAATCAGTTAGTCGTTGAAATGATGGGGCTACATTTACCAGGCTCTTCTTTTGTTAACCCTGGTAGTGCGCTGCGCGATGAATTAACCAAAGCCGCCGCGCGTCAGGTTACGCGGTTAACCCAATTAGGCCATGAGTATTTACCCATTGGTAAGCTTGTTGACGCTAAAGCACTCGTCAACGGCATAGTTGGTCTGCTGGCCACCGGCGGCTCAACCAACCACACCATGCATTTGGTTGCTGTAGCGCGGGCAGCGGGTTATATCGTTAATTGGGATGACTTTGCCGAGCTATCAGCTGCCACACCGCTGCTCACCCGGATTTACCCTAATGGCCAGGCTGATATAAACCATTTCCAACATGCTGGCGGCATGGCGTTGTTGATCCGCGAGTTACTGGACGCGGGCTTATTGCATGAAGATGTTCAGACTATCGCAGGGCCTGGTTTACGTCGGTATACCCAGCAGCCGCTGCTAAAAGATGGCAAATTACATTGGGTGGATGCGCCAGCGCAGTCTCTTGACCTTGATGTATTAGCCACCGTTGCCAAACCGTTTAAAAGCCATGGCGGCTTAGAGGTACTATCGGGCAATATGGGCCGCGCCATCTTAAAAACGTCAGCTTTGCGTGATGGTACTGAAGTGATTAAAGCACCGGCTGTGGTATTTCAGAGTCAGCATGAACTAGACGCCGCGTTTAAATCGGGCGAGCTGAATAAAGATTGCATCGTGGTGGTCCGTTTTCAGGGGCCTAAAGCCTGTGGTATGCCAGAGCTTCATAAGTTAACACCACCACTTGGCGTATTGCAGGACAGAGGCTTTAAAGTGGCGTTGGTTACGGATGGCAGAATGTCTGGTGCGTCAGGTAAAGTGCCTGCGGCAATTCATGTCACACCAGAGGCAGTAGATGGCGGCGCCATTGGTCGGATTAGAACCGGTGATATGATTCTGGTAGACGGTAACAGCGGCAAGCTTGAAGTATTAGTTGATGAGGCCGAATTTAACGCCAGAGAGCAGGCGCAAGCCGATTTAAGTCATAATTTTTATGGTATGGGCCGGGAAATGTTTGGCGCAATGCGCGCGCAGTTAAGTGGTGCAGAGCAGGGTGCTTGCAGTTTGTTTGTGACTGAGGAACATTTGCATGGCTAACACCGTTGATTACGCCATTGTTGCTGATATTGGTGGCACGAATGCCCGCTTTAGCCGGGTAAACCTCAATAGCCTTAACCTTGATAAGGTCGCGGTGTATCCCTGCGCAACATTTGCCAGCCTGGCTGACGCACTGGCGCATTATCAGCAAGAGCAACAGCTAAGCAATTTAAAGCATGTTGCTATTGCCATTGCCTGCCCGGTTAACGGTGATTCAATTAGTATGACCAATTTTCACTGGAATTTTTCGGTCAGTGCGATGCAACAACAGCTTGGTTTAGAGCGTTTGCTGGTGATGAATGACTTTACCGCTGTCGCGATGAGCCTGCCGGCCTTAACAAAAAACGATAAGGTGCAGCTTGGTAACGGCACGGCGCAGTCACATCTGCCGATGGCCGTGCTGGGTGCCGGCACCGGCTTGGGTGTTGCCCATCTGATAAGTGTCAATAATCAGTTTATTCCATTGCCCGGTGAAGGTGGCCACGTTGACTGGGCCGCCCAGACAGAGCAGGAATGGTTTATTCAGCAGGTACTGCGTAAAGAATATGGCCATGTCTCGCCAGAGCGGGTGTTATCCGGGCCCGGGCTAGAGGCTATCTATCGTGCGCTGGCATTGCACCGCCAGCTGGACGTTGCCCCGTTATCGGCCGGTGAAATTGGCAGCCTGGCACTGCAGGGAAGTTCTGAACTTGCCAGCGCTACAGTAGCCCAGTTTTTTGCTAGCCTTGGCAGTATTGCGGGCGATTTAGCGCTTACACTCAGTGCGTTTGGTGGCGTGTATGTTGCGGGGGGTATTGCCCCTAAATTATTACCGTTAATGGCTGCAAGTGATTTCAGAACCCGTTTTGAAGCAAAAGGTCGGTTTAGCGCGTTTAATCGCCAGATCGCCACTTATATCGTGACTGCTCCCCAGCCAGGTCTACTTGGTGCTGCAGTTTACTTAAAACAATCTTTGGCGAGTTAATCTATGGCATTTGAAAATTGGCAGCTGCAACCTGCTGAATTATTTGCACAAGGTGCAGTAGTTCCGGTTATTGTAATTAAAGATCTGGCTGACGCCGTGCCTATGGCAAAAGCGCTGTTAGCCGGTGGTATTAAAGTTTTAGAAGTGACCCTGCGAACGCCGGTAGCTCTGGATGCTATCAAGTTGCTGGCGGAGCAAGTTCCCGAAGCGATCGTTGGCGCTGGCACGGTAACTACTGCTACGCAGTTAGAACAGGTTATTGCTGCAGGCGCGAAATTTGCCATTAGCCCCGGTCTGACCCGGGAGCTACTGCAAGCGGGTAAAGACTCCGTTATTCCGCTGATCCCCGGTATTGCCAGTATTTCTGAGCTAATGGAAGGCACGGGCTTGGGCTATACCCATTTTAAGTTCTTCCCTGCGGAAGCCGCCGGCGGCGTAAAAACGTTAAAATCGATTTACGGCCCGTTTTCTGATATCCGTTTCTGCCCTACGGGCGGGATCAATGAAAAGAATTACCTGGAATATCTGGCATTACCTAATGTTAGTTGCGTCGGTGGGTCATGGATAGTCCCGGATACTGCAGTCACTGAAAAAAACTGGTTTATGATTACTGAGTTAACCCGGGTTGCGGTTGAAAGGGCAATTCAGGACAGTTAATTTCAGGCTGCAGCAGCAGCTGATTAAAATCGAAAAAGACCGGCTATTATGCCGGTTTTTTTGAATTTAAAGGACAAAGCGCGTATAGTGGCGCACCTTTTTCATCCAGTACAATCTGTAGCGGACCTTTTAGTGATCTCAACTGCCAATATTACAATGCAATTCGGCGCCAAGCCGTTGTTCGAAAACATTTCCATTAAATTCGGTGAGGGTAACCGTTATGGTCTGATCGGGGCCAATGGTTGTGGTAAATCGACATTTATGAAAATTCTCAGTCGCGAATTAGAACCAACTGCGGGGAATGTTTCCGTTGAGCCGAATCATCGCGTCGCAAAATTGCATCAGGATCAGTTTGCCTTTGAACAGTATTCTGTAATCGATACGGTGATCATGGGCCACAACGAATTGTGGGCAGTCAAGGAAGAACGCGACCGTATTTACGGTAGCAGCGAGATGAGCGAAGAAGACGGCATGAAAGTAGCCGACTTAGAGGTTGCATTTGGCGAAATGGATGGTTACACCGCTGAGTCAAGAGCCGGCGAGTTGCTGATTGGCGTCGGTATTCCGGTAGAGCAACATTTTGGGCTGATGTCAGCCATCGCACCCGGTTTTAAACTGCGGGTTTTACTGGCTCAGGTGCTGTTTGCTGATCCGGAAATTATGTTACTGGACGAACCAACTAATAACCTGGATATCAATACTATTCGCTGGCTGGAGAATGTTCTGACCGAGCGCAATAGCACAATGGTTATTATTTCGCACGATCGGCATTTTTTAAACAGCGTTTGCACCCATATGGCTGACCTCGACTACGGTGAGCTGCGGTTGTACCCGGGCAACTACGATGAATATATGTTTGCCGCTACGCAGGCCCGCGAGCGTTTGCTATCCGATAACGCCAAGAAAAAATCGCAGATTGCCGAGTTACAAACCTTTGTAAGCCGGTTCTCGGCTAACGCCTCGAAAGCCAAGCAGGCAACATCACGTGCTAAACAAATTGATAAAATTCAGTTAGAAGAAGTAAAAGCATCCAGTAGGGTAAACCCGTTTATCCGCTTTGAGCAGCAAAAACAACTATATCGCTTAGCCCTGGAAGTAGAAGGGCTTAATAAAAGCTTTACTGACCTGCATCTGCTTAAAAATCTTAATTTGACGGTAGAGGTTGGTGAAAAAGTCGCTATTTTAGGTGCCAACGGTATCGGTAAAACCACGCTATTAAAGTGTCTGATGGGTGATCTAAAGCCGGAATCAGGTGTCGTGAAATGGTCTGAAAATGTCAAAATTGGCTATTACGCGCAGGACCATGCTCATGAATTTTCTGAGGCAATGAGTTTATTTGACTGGATGAGTCAATGGAAACAGCCCTCAGATGATGAGCAAGCTATCCGGGGCATTTTAGGCCGTTTATTATTCTCACAGGATGAAATTAAAAAGTCGGTGAAAGTGCTGTCAGGTGGCGAAAAGGGCAGAATGCTGTTTGGTAAGTTAATGCTGCAGCGGCCCAACATTCTGGTGATGGATGAACCCACTAACCACCTGGATATGGAATCTATTGAGTCATTGAATATGGCGCTGGAACACTATAAAGGCACCCTGATTTTTGTCAGCCACGATCGCGAGTTTGTGTCAACCCTGGCCAGTCGTATTATTGAAATAACCAATCAGGATATCCGTAATTTCGTTGGTACTTACGAAGAGTATTTAACTGCACAGGCCAGCTGATTTCTGACTTTTCACAGCACTTGATATACTCGCAGCCGGTAACGCGTAATGCAGCCGGCTTGTTTTTTGGCACACCGGCCCCATCTCTTTGTTAACCTATAGTATTTATTCAGTCGCTTAGTTAACAGGAGACGTCAGTATGAAAGTCAATATTGGTATTGAAGAGAACGAACGTAAAGCCATTTGTGAAGGGTTAGCCGTGTTGCTTGCCGACACCTATACCTTGTATCTTAAAACGCATAATTACCACTGGAACGTAACCGGGCCGATGTTTCAAACCTTGCATACGTTGTTTGAAACACAGTATATAGAATTGGCTGAGGCAGTAGATGAAATTGCTGAACGGATCCGGGCATTAGGAGAGTTCGCTCCGGGGTCTTATAAAGAGTTTGCTAAACTGACCAGTATTAAAGAAGCAGAGGGTATTCCTGCGGCAGAAGATATGATTAAAGACTTAGTAAAGGGGCAGGAAGCCATAGCGAAAACCGCGCGTTCTATTGTACCGGTGGCGGATAAGGCCTCTGATGAAGTCAGCCTGGATCTGCTAACTCAACGAATGACGGTACATGAAAAAACGGCCTGGATGCTACGCAGTCTGGTTGCATAGCGCGTTGTGACATAAGCCGTTGTAACTTATTTCGTTTCAAGCATGAAAAAAACAGCGCCGTGGCGCTGTTTTTTTATCCATATTCTTTTAAAATCAGTGTTTAATCGTAATGTCTTTAAAAAGTACTAAGTTTTTCCGGCAAAAACTTGTAAAATCAGCACCAGCAGTAACACTTAAAAGCGTTAGATGCTTTTGGTGCTGATAGACCCAACCGGAGATGTCCCCGATGAACGCCTTGCAATATGCGCAACACGCTGTCGATTTATTTGTGTTCCCCGATAGCTACCTTCGCGTGAAAGAATTAATGGAATCGGAAACAGCCAGTCTGGACGACATCGCTGAAGTTATTTTACTTGACCCTGTACTCACTTCAAAACTATTAAAGTTGGCTAACAGTGCTGTCTATCGCTTGCCCTATCAGGTCGAATCCGTTAGTAAAGCATTGTTAGTATTAGGAAAAACCCAGTTATATAATCTGGTGGTCAGTATCGCGGTCAGCTCTGCATGCAGCAAGTTAGGTTCAGCTTCAATTGATTTGGAACGCTTTTGGGAACAAAGTATTAATGCCGCACTCATTGGCAAATATCTGGCAAACTTTTGTGGTTTGCGACAGCCTGATCGCCTCTATGTTACTGGCTTACTGCACAATATTGGCGAGCTAGTTGTTATGCAACAAGCGCCGGACAATGCGGCACATTGCCAGCACTACAACAATGAAATTAAACCCTGGCAGCTGCAGCAAACTATTCTGGGTTTTACTTATGCTGCCTGTGGCGGAGAACTGTTAAACCTGTGGCAATTACCTGACAGTATTGTTGAACCCCTGACCCGGCAACACAGTACACAGTTTAGTGCTGCCGAGCCTGATGTTTTAATCAGTTATCTTGCAGTGCGCATGGCGCTCGCCAACCAGCACCCTGATCTTTACAGTATTAAGTCATTGATTGATCCTTTTGTGTTGGAACTATTGCACCTGGAACAATCCGACTTAATTAAGGCTATCGATTTTTGTAATACTGAAGGTTTATTTATCCTGTCTGTGTTAAACCCACGTATCAGCACTATTTATTAATCCATTCTGTTACCGGCACTGTTCGCAGTGCCGGCGCTATTATCTGGAACATTGTTATGTCTGAAGCAAAAGTAAAAGCCTCGTTATATACCGCTTATTCCGGCTCGGCCTTGTTAGAAACCCCGCTATTGAATAAGGGCAGTGCCTTTAGCAAAGAGGAACGGGCCGTATTTAATCTGACTGGCTTATTGCCTCCGCGCTTTGAAACGATAGAAGAGCAGGTAAGCCGGGCATATATGCAATATAAAAGTTTTGATTCAGCCATAAACAAGCATATTTACCTGCGGGCAATTCAGGACAACAATGAAACATTGTTTTACCGGCTGGTACAGCAGCACTTAGAAGAAATGATCCCGATTATTTATACCCCGACCGTTGGCGATGCCTGTGAACAGTTTTCTGATATTTATCGCAGCGCCCGTGGCTTATTTATCAGCTTTGAAGATCGGCATAATCTGGATGATATTTTGCGCAATGCCACCAAAGCAAAAGTTAAAGTGATCGTGGTAACGGACGGTGAACGTGTGTTGGGGCTGGGTGATCAGGGTATTGGCGGCATGGGCATTTCGATTGGGAAATTGTCACTTTACACCGCCTGTGGTGGCATAAGCCCTGCCTATACCTTGCCAGTGATGCTGGATGTGGGCACAAATAATGAAAAGCTGCTAAACGACCCGATGTATATGGGACTGCGCCATAAACGGGTTGGTCAGGATGACTACAACGAATTTATTGAGCTGTTTATCAAGGCGGTTAAACGCCGGTGGCCAGACGCCATCTTGCAATTTGAAGACTTTGCCCAGCCCAACGCCATGCCATTACTGCAGCGTTATCGCGAGCAGATTTGTTGTTTCAATGATGATATTCAGGGCACTGCGGCAGTAACGGTTGGCAGCTTACTGGCAGCGTGCTTAAGTAAAAACGTTAAACTTAGTACCCAGAAGGTGGTATTTGTCGGTGCAGGCTCTGCCGGCTGCGGTATTGCCGAGCAAGTGATCAGCCAGATGGTGGCTGAGGGCATCACTGAACAACAGGCAAGACAGCAAATTTTTATGGTTGACCGTGCAGGTTTACTGACCGGAACCATGCCAGACTTACGGGATTTCCAACAAGCCCTGACCCAAAATGCGACCGCTATTGCTAACTGGAATTATAGTGGGGAGTATCCGAGTTTACTTGACGTTATGCACTGCGCCACCCCTGATATACTGATTGGTGTATCAGGTCAGGCCGGGTTATTTACCGAAGAAGTGGTGCGGGCGATGAAAAAAGGCTGCAGTAAACCTATTATATTTCCATTGAGTAATCCGTCGCGTCAGGTCGAGGCTACACCGCAACAGGTCATAGAGTGGACAGAAGGTGAGGTAATTGTCGCCACCGGCAGCCCCTTTGCTCCGGTTGAATATCAGGGTAAACAGCATCTGATAGCACAGTGCAATAACAGTTATATATTTCCAGGTATTGGCCTGGGCGTCATTGCGGTTAAAGCGCGTTTGATCAGTGATGAGATGCTTCGTGCAGCCAGTAAAACCCTGGCGGCGACATCGCCGTTAGCCAACACCGGAAAAGGAGGGCTGCTACCGCCCTTTACTGCACTGGCTGAACTTAGTAAAAAAATTGCGTTTGCTGTGGCAAAGGTGGCTCAGCAACAAGGTTTAGCATTGGAAATTGATGACAATTTACTGCAGCAACGAATTGAAGATAATTTCTGGAAGCCGCAGTATCGGCATTATAAGCGTGTTAGTGGTTAACAGCTTTATATCAGAGCCTTAGCAAAACAAATCTTGTTACATTTAGTTTTAGACTCAATGCCTTATTAACGGTACGCTGGGAGTAATCTTTGCCCGTTAATAAGGAATAATAATGCGTAAATCTCTGCTGTTTATTGCGATGGCCAGTGTCCTCACTGGCTGTAATCCAAGCCCCGAAAACACCACCAACAACTTTAATTCAACCGCACTAACTGAACAATCAGTCAGCCAACAAACTGCTGAAGTATCGACGACTGAAAGGCTAAACCAATGGTTTGCCGAAAAGTACGAACAACAACTGCAACAAAGCCCTATACAGATGACCTTTATGGGACGAAAAGACAAATACGATCAAATTGATGATGTCACGCTGGCAGCTGAACAGCAACAACTGGCATGGCTGGAGCAATCCGTTACCGAACTTAAAGCCAACTTTGCGTATGATGAACTGGACCTGGAAGCTCAGACATCCTATGACGTTTGGGTCTATCAATACGAAATGGCCAAGGCCGGTGCAAAATTCAGACAAAACAGATATGTTTTTACCCAAATGCAGGGGATCCATGCCTTACTGCCGCAAATTCTGATTAATTTTCACAAAGTAGAAAACGCCGATGATATGCAGGCTTATGTTGCGCGCATTGAAGGGATAAGTAAGGCGATAACAGACTTACTGGCGCGGGCTCAACAAAATGCGGAGCAGGGGGTTCGTCCGCCAAAATTTGCTTATGAGGGGGTACTGACTCAATTAGAGAGCTTGCTAGCTGGGGCTCCATTAACGGATGCAGAGCAGGATATCCCTTTATGGGCCGATACCAAGGCTAAAATTAACAGCCTGATTGCCGCAGACAAACTGAGTGATGAACAGGCGAAGCAGCTGACCAATGAAGCCAGATTAGCGTTAGAGCAGCATTTTAAGCCGGCTTACAGTGGTCTCAAGCAATGGTTAGAAGACGATATAGAAAATACCGACACTGTCGCTACCGGAGTTGGCAAACAAGCGAACGGCAAAGCCTATTATAACCATCAACTGAAAGTGTCAACCACTACGGATTTAACCGCAGAAGAAATTCATCAGATTGGTTTAGATGAGGTTGAAAGGCTGACAAAGGAGATGACAGCCATAAAGGATAAACTGGGATTTCCTGGTGATTTACAGGCATTTTTTGAATTTATAAAAACGGACGACCAGTTTTACTACCCGGATACTGATGCCGGTCGACAAGCCTATATTGATGACTCTCAGCAATATCTGGATTTTATTAATAGCCGGTTACCTGAATTCTTTGGTACCTTACCGAAGGCGGGCCTGGTGGTTAAACGGGTAGAGCCGTTTCGAGAGCAACCTGGCGCAGCGCAACATTATTTTCCTGGCACTCCGGATGGAACACGACCTGGCGTTTACTATGCCCATTTGTCTGACATGCGCGCGATGCCGAAAAATGAAATGGAAGCCATTGCTTATCATGAGGGCAGTCCGGGGCATCATATGCAAATTTCAATAGCCCAGGAACTCAGCTCTGTACCCGCTTTTCGCACGCAGGCTCGCTTTACTGTGTATTCAGAAGGCTGGGCGTTATATGCTGAATTGTTGGCAAAAGAAATGGGCGCTTATCAGAACCCCTATTCTGATTTTGGCCGGCTAATCACCGAAATGTGGCGTGCGGTGCGCCTGGTGGTAGATACTGGATTACATAGCAAAGGTTGGACTGAACAGCAGGCGATAGAGTATTTTCGTGAGAAAACCCCAATTGCTGAGGGCGCAGTAGTGTCTGAGGTACGTCGCTATATCGTGATGCCAGGTCAGGCGACTGCTTACAAAATTGGTATGATTAAAATTCTGGAACTACGCCAGTATGCCGAGCAGGAATTAGGTGATCGCTTTGACATCCGTGAATTTCACGACACGATTTTAACCGGTGGGGCCTTGCCACTTAATGTGTTAGAGCGTCGGGTGAAAAACTGGGTAAGCCAGCTAAAAATCAGTGCAAGCAGCTAAGCCATAGTGCTTAACGGGTTGTCAGTAACACCCCATTACTGGTAACCCGTTACTTTATCGTTATTTAGCCAATGACAATATAGTCATTTTCAAAGTAACAGCCCTGGTGCTCCGCCGGGTGTAGCTGTACAAAGCGTCCGTCAACCTGTTCCAGTGCCACGCATTGTTCCACCTCGAACACATTATCGGTGTGAGGTTTGTCCCATTTCAGATTGAGGTGCTGTTTTGCAAGTTGCTTAGCTTGCGCTTTGCTATCAGCAACCAACATGAAATAACGATGCTCTTCGCCAAATATACTGCTGAGATAGCCACCTAAATTAATAAAAAATAACTTAGGGCCTGAGGTTTGGGGCGTATCGGCTAAGGTAACCGCAAAACCGTCTACTCCGGATATCGCCATCCAGGCATCTATATGCAATCCTTTGGGCTCGGCAAACCATAGCGCACGTAATTGCGGATAGGTTTGTTCAAGGTTGTCACCGGCAACGAAAACGACATCGTGCAGCTCAACATTTGCTTTAGGGTGGCTGCCGCCTAACATGACCATATACAACATGGGTTTACATCCTTACACCGGTTTAATCAGGCGCAGATAGTAGCGGGTAACAGGTTAATTTACTACTGCTGGCTTACTTTGCCAGATAACTGTAAATCCTTTTTTCAGCACATATAAAAACAGCAGTGGCAATAATAAGGTTTTTAAGAAAAACAATGCCATAACATTAAGAATATTGGTTACGGCATCGTCCAGTCGCTGCTTTAACTGATAAACCAGACGCGGGTTAACTGCATCTTTAACTGCCGCTATACCATCGCCCAGCGACGAAAAGCTGTTTGCAATAGCGGCAAAAAACCCCGGTGTTTTTCCCTCTAAAGCCATTTCGGCAAGCTGAACCTGATTACGAATATCAGCTTGCTGGCGCAGCAGATTCTGTTGTTCATTCTGCCAGCGTTGCTGCATTTCGCGCCGCTGCTTTATTTTAGCCGTTAACTGTTCAACTCTGGGATCAGGTTTAAGATAATTTAGTCGCTGTAACACCCCAAGCTCATCCAGCAGACTGTCTAATTGTTGCTCCAGGCCGGCCAGCTCCTGTTGCCCCTGCTGCTGCTGTTGCTGAAGTTTTAACACGGTTCGGCTGTTGCTTGTCAGTTGTTGTTGTAAGGTCGAGATATCTTCAGTTAGGTCACGGGTTAATGCCGGGTTTATCAACTGATTATCTTGGTCCTGAACCCCTTCAATCGATTCCAGAATATGCATTTGCTGCTGGGTGCGCTCATATAAAAAAGCGTTGTCTACCAGGCCATTTGCCGCCACAACCAACACCAGGGCAAAACGCAGAAACAATAATGCTAAAAAGCAACGAAGCAGCAGCATCTTAAAATAAACCGAGCTGAATACGCCGGGCAATAATGAGCTGACCAAGACAAGTAATGCTGAAATACTCAGCATTATTTTAAAAAACGTATCGCTGACGATTTCAAGCAATACTTTTTGGATCACCAGAGAACCAATGGCAAGTTTCATTGCTGAGGAGTATTGTTCAACCAGGTCGTTTAATGGATCAAGTACCTCACCAGCGCCAACAGAGCCACCGACTCCAACGCTGAACTCAAAAGTTACAGATTGCAGAAAAGAAATAAGCGCATTCATGCCTCTGGCAATTAAAAAAGCAGAACTAGCTTCAACCAGAGCATCATCAATATACGCGGTGGTATAGCGATCAATAATGCCGCTCCAGGATAACATAACGCTGAGCAGAATAAGGCTAAAAACAAACCAGCGAAGCTTATTGGAATAAGCACTATGCTTACTGTTAATTGTCGCGACTGCCATGGCGTTGCCTCTTAGCGTAGGTAGAAAAGCTTGTCGATGCTAGCAGTCAGATGCGGTGCTGTCGATGCGCAAGCGCCGCTTAACTCAAATTACCGCAGCCTGTCGCCAATTGAGCGAGTTTTGTGATCATCATCGGCTATAAACCGTATATTGACGGTAATAGCTAATCCAGACATTTTTCTGTCGGAAAGATCTGACTTTGTTAACGTGCACAGTGTCACATTGCAGGGATTTTTTTCCGTTTAATAAACGGCTAACCGGCCGCAAAGGAACAGTACATGACAACAGCATGGCAAAACGCGATATGCCTCGCCGTATTAGTAGTAATTAGCACAAGCAGTTTCAGCAGCGTTGCACAGAACCGCGGCGCCGGGCGGGCAGCACAGGTTATCAGCATGCCGGTAGAATTTGAACGTATCAGCACTCAGGTTGAAGCGGTTGGTTCGGCTGAGGCGGTGCAATCCGTCGTCATTTACCCTGCGGTGGCGGATAAAGTGACAGCCATTCATTTTACCCCGGGACAGCAAGTACAACGAGGCGATGTTTTACTGGAGCTTGATGCACGGCGCCAGCACGTGGCATTAGACCGGGCCAGGATCCAGCTCGCTGATGCAGAGCGAACCCTGGAGAGACTGACAACCAGCCGACGTCAGGGTGCAGTACCTCAAAGCCAGTTGGATGATGCAATGACCGCCCGGGATTTGATTAAAGTGGCGGTAACAGAGGCGGAAGCAGAACTTGAAGATCGCACTGTCAGGGCGCCTTTTGCCGGTGTCGTCGGCTTAACCGATGTTGAAATTGGCGATAGAATTACCCAGCAGACTGCGATCACTACTCTGGATAACCGCAGCCAGCTATTGGTTAATTTCAGAGCGCCGGAAACTGCGCTAAGCATGTTACAACAACAACCAAAGTTGACCTTGCAGCCATGGCAGGGGGGCACCATAAACCTTGATGCCGAAATCAGTCAGGTTGATTCGCGTATTGATAATGTTAACCGTACCATCAGGGTGCGTGCTCTGCTTGATAACAGCAATGATTTATACCGCCCAGGAATGAGCTTTCGGGTGAAACTTGAAGTTAGCGGTGAAGCCTATGCCGTTGTCCCTGAAGCGGCGCTGTTGTGGGGGGCAACTGGTGCTTATGTCTGGATGGAGCAAGATAGCAAGGCCAAAAAAGTCGATGTGCAGATAAAACAGCGGCTTAGTGGCCGGTTACTGGTGGCGGCCGATTTGGCCGAGGGTGACATGTTAATTACCGAAGGTGTACAAACCCTGCGCGCCGGCCAAACCGTGCAATCTGCAAACGTACAAAGGGCTGGTTTATGAAGCACGATCCTATCCACAATGACTTGCCCTCACTGTCAATTCGCCGGCCAGTACTGATTATTGTATTAAACCTACTGATCATCATCGCCGGCATTGCCGCTATTAATGGCCTGGAAGTGCGTGAGCTACCAGATGTTGACCGGCCTATCGTGTCGGTGACGGCAAGTTTCCCCGGCGGTTCACCCGAAACGGTAGACACCGAGGTGACCAGTAAACTGGAAGGTGCTGTTGCCAGGGTGTCAGGAGTTAAATCCATCAACGCTTCCAGTGAAGAAGGAAGCTCACGGGTACGGGTAGAGTTCCGACCTGGGATTAATCTGGATGATGCCGCCAATGAAACCCGCGAAGCGGTTAGCCGCGTTCAGCGTGAACTACCCGACGCGGTGGAACGTTTGGCTATTGTTAAAGCAGATAACGATGCAGAGTCAGTAGTAAGTATTGCGGTCTCCAGCAGCACACTGGACTTAGAAACCCTGACGGAACGCATTGAGACCGATCTTGCGCCGTTATTTTTAACTATTCCAGGGGTAGCGGATGTCAGGTTAAACGGAGACCGACAGCGGGTGCTGCGGGTTATTCTTGACCCACTTCGCCTGACCAGTTTCAACCTGGCAGTTACCGACGTTGCCGCAGCACTTCGACAGGCTCCGTTTGATGTGCCTGCCGGCAGCCTGCGCTCTACCGACCAACAGCTTATTGTCAGGGCGGATGCAACTTCAGTAAGCGCCGAACAGGTCGAGGACATCATTATTAGTGGTAATACCCGGATTGGCGATGTTGCTACGGTCTATTTTGGGCCGGCAGATGCCAACAGTATGGTCAGACTGGATGGTCGTCCGGTTATTGGCCTGGGCATTATCAGGCAGGCGCGTTCGAATACCATTGAAATATCAGATGAAGTACTGGCGCTGGTAAAAAAAGTTGAGAGTCGTTTTCCTGAATTACAATTGCAGGTGACTTCGGATGACGCAGAGTTTATCCGGGGATCAGTGCGCGAAGTGATTACTTCGCTAGCTTTGACCGTGTTACTGGTCATTTTTACCCTCTGGTTATTTATCGGCTCATGGCGGGCCACTATCGTGCCAGCACTATCTATTCCTGTATCGCTGATTGGGGCATTGGCGGCAATTTGGTTAATGGGTTTTTCAATCAACATTTTAACCTTGCTGGCGTTGGTTCTTGCCACCGGGCTTATCGTAGATGATGCTATTGTGGTATCTGAAAACATTCAGCGCCGGCGTAGTATGGGTCTTGGTGCACGTGCCGCTGCCGTTATAGGCACCCGTGAGGTATTTTTCGCCGTAGTGGCTACCACCGCGGTATTAGTGGCAGTGTTTGTCCCCATTGCGTTTCTACCATCAACTGCAGGCCGGTTGTTCAGGGAGTTTGGCGGCGTATTGGCCGCGGCCGTTATTATTTCATCCTTCGTCGCTTTATCGCTGGTACCGGCATTGACGGCCAGGTTGCCGATTAAGCAAGGTGCCAAAAATATGTTTGCCGGAGTAGGTAACCGGCTATTAACGATATACAGCCGCAGTTTGCACTGGACGTTGGATCATGCCCTGATCGTGTTTATTGCCTGCTTACTGGCCGCCGGTGGTGCAGGTGCCTTGTATGTAACGCTGGATAACGAATTAATGCCCAGCGAAGACCGTGGCACTATCCGGGTATTTGCCCGGGGTCCTGATGGTGTAGGCTTGAACTTTATGGATCGGCAAGCAGATAAAATGGAAGAAATTCTGTTGCCTTATGTTGATGGTGGCGATATCGACTCTATTTATACGGTGGTTGGCCAATGGGATCCTAACCTGGTATTTATTACCGTGCCGCTGAAAAACTGGAGTGAACGCGACAAATCTCAACAGGAAATTATTAATCAGCTCAGTCCGCAACTTGCCGCTATTCCGGGCGCTCCGGCCCGGGCCTTTGGTTCGAACAGCCTGAATTTACGTGGCCAGGGTGGCGGGCTGGAGCTGGCGTTAACTGGCGAATCTTACGCTGACATTTTTGCAGCAGCCCAGGCATTTTCAAAAGCCATTCAGCAACAATTGCCGGAACTTGGCATGCCCAGAATTTCTTACCAGCCTACACAACCGCAATTGCGGGTTAATATAGACCGGCGCAGGGCAGAAGAGCTGGGAGTGCCATTGTCAGATATTGCAGCAACTTTGCGGGTTGCGATTAATGGCGACGATCTGGCTGATCTGAATGTCGGAGATCAATCTGTTCCCATCATTCTGCAAGCGGCAGCGTCATCGGTCACCAATCCGTCTGATCTTGCAAACCTTTATGTCGGTTCAAGTTTGGGTGGTTTAGTACCTCTTTCCAGCTTGGCCTATATCTCAGAAGAGGGTGTCGCCGCTGAGCTGGAACGTCAGTCACAGCGCCGGGCTATTGAAATGGAAATGCAATTGCCTGAAGATTTTCCATTGGAGCAGGCAGTTGAACAATTACGCGAGCTGGCACAGCAGCAACTACCAGCAAATGTGGGGCTGGTATTTCTGGGCGAGGCGTTAACCTTTGAGGAAACCGCTCGTGAGGTTACGCTGACATACGTGTTAGCGTTTGTCATAGTGTTATTGGTATTAGCAGCACAGTTTGAAAGTGCCAACAGTGCAGTAGTTGTCATGGCAACGGTACCCTTTGGCATTGCCGCAGCGTTATTTGCCTTGTTTTTAACCGGTACCTCAATCAATATTTATTCGCAGATTGGGTTGGTTATGCTAATTGGGTTGTTAGCAAAAAATGCGATTTTACTGGTCGAGTTTGCTGATCAATTGCGGGACCGCGGTTATTCTGTGCGTAAAGCGGTAGAAGAAGCAGCTCAAATTCGCCTGCGCCCGATAGCCATGACGTTATTGTCAACCTTGCTGGGTGGTTTGCCGCTTATTCTGTCAAGCGGCGCCGGCGCTGAAGCGCGCAACGCTATTGGTTGGGTAGTATTTGGCGGCCTGGGCATTGCGGTGTTATTTACGCTGTACCTTACGCCCGTACTGTACCTGGCACTTGCGCGCTTTGCCAAACCACGGGCTGACGAAAGTAACCGGTTAGAACGCGAATTAGAAGCGGCCCAGACCCTTGATTAATTTGCGCTAGCGTAACAGCATTGTGTAACGTAAATAATAACTAGTGCATTTTAATGATAGAAATAACGCTGTGTGATGATCTATCGACAGTCAGTGCGGTGTCCTGGAACCGTTTATTTGACACTGATATGCCATTTTGCCAACACGCCTTTCTTGTTGCATTAGAGCAAGGCGGTAGTGTTGGCGAGGGCAGTGGCTGGTTACCGCAACATTTATTACTTTACCGGGACGGCTCACTGGTTGCGGCAATGCCCATGTACCTGAAGCTACACTCATACGGCGAATACCTGTTTGATTGGGCAATTGCTGAGGCTTACCAGCATCACAACCTGGCGTACTATCCAAAGTTGCTCTGTGCAATACCTTTTACGCCAGCTGAAGGGCCAAGATTCGGGGTAGCTGCCACGGAACAACCTGCCCAGATTTTTGGCTTGCTGTTTAAAGCGATAAGTCAGCGCCAGCAACAACTGGCGTGTAGTAACTTTCAGTGTTTGTACCCAGACTTTCCTTTGCAGCAAATAATGCGTGGCAGCGGCATGCTGGAACGCTTTGATGTGCAGTTTCAGTGGCACAATCATAATTATGATGCGTTTTCAGATTTTTTAGCGGCATTACCTTCCCGTAAACGCAAACAAATCAGCAAAGAGCGCGCGCAGGTAAGCGCACAGGGTATTATCGTCAAATATCATGCAGGCAGTGAGCTTACCCCTGATTTCTGGCACAAATTCAGCCAGTTCTATCAGGCTACTTATCAGAAAAGGTCCGGCCACAATGGCTATTTAACGCCTGAGACAATGTTGTTATGGGGCCGGGATATGGCTGAGAGTATCGTGGTATTTGCCGCATACCTGAACGACAGACTGGTCGCTGCTTCATTGTGTTTTAAATCCACGGACTGCTTGTATGGCCGCTACTGGGGCTGCCTGGCAGAGTTTGATAAATTGCATTTCGAATGTTGTTATTATGCTGGTATCGACTATTGCATTGCCAACAAGATAGTAAAGTTTGATGCTGGCGCGCAGGGCGAGCACAAGCTTAAACGCGGCTTTGTTCCGGTTATCCGCCGCGGTTTCTATCAATTTAGCCCAAGCCCATTAACCGAGGCAATCGCTGATTACTGTCAGCGTGAACAACAGGCACTGCTGCAGCATTATCAACTGATGACCTAAGCCGATTTTTACTGAAAAATTGAATTTATTGTCGGTTTTATTATCCATATTCTTGGCTATTTAGTTAATAAAAACAAAATAACACCCACCATGGGTTTTGAGTGAGCTTATCGGTACCCCGTAGCGTATATGCAAACTACTAGTTGCAATATTAAGGGTAATGATGGTTAACAAGGCATCAGCAGTACCTGGTAGCCGATTGAGTCGGTTAGGCGGACTTGCATCTCTTGCCGGGCGGGTTGCCGGTGGCATGCTGGCAGAGGGGGCCCGACAATTAGCGCAAGGTAACAGGCCAAGTAGTAAAGCGATGCTGCTTACCCCTGCAAATATTAAGCGCGTTGCAGATCAATTGGCTCACATGCGTGGGGCCGCCATGAAAATGGGTCAGTTGTTATCTATGGATAGCGGCGATTTACTGCCAGCAGAGCTGACAGATTTACTTGCTCGGTTACGCTCTAGTGCCAATCCGATGCCGGCTAAGCAGTTAGCGCAGGTACTGAGGCTGAACCTGGGGGAGCAGTGGCAGCAGCATTTTGCCGACTTTACCTTTAAACCCATTGCAGCAGCGTCAATTGGTCAGGTGCATCAGGCCTATCATGATAATGGAACCAAACTGGCGGTAAAAATTCAGTATCCCGGGGTCAGATCCAGTATTGACAGCGATGTCGACAACGTGGCGACATTACTGCGGGTAAGTGGCTTAATTCCGGCAGAAATGGATTACCACAGCCTGTTAGCTGAAGCCAAAATACAGTTAAAAAACGAGGCAGATTATCTAAAAGAAGCTGAGTATTTAAAGCGGTATCGTCAATTTCTGGTTGAGGATAACCGTTACCTGTTACCTGAAGTGTATCCCGAGCTCACCAGTGACACTATACTGACCATGTCTTATGTTGAAGGGGATCCTATAGAAAACTTATTGTCAGCATCTCAGGCGGAGCGGGACCGGGTTCTAAGTTTAATTTTCACGCTGTTTTTCAGAGAGTTATTTGAGTTTAAACTAGTGCAAACTGACCCTAATTTTGCAAATTACCTGTATAACACAAACACCAGCCAGTTAGTGCTACTTGATTTTGGTGCCTGTCGAGATTATTCCGATAAAATAAGTGATGGCTACCGGGCGTTATTCCAGGCCGCTTGCAGTAATAACCCGCAAGCACTGGATGACGCCTTAACCACCATCGGTTTTTTCAGCCAGGCGATTTTACCTGAACAAAAAGCAGCCGTACTTAACCTGGTGGCATTGGCCTGCGAACCTTTACGCCAGAATGCAGAATTTGATTTTGGAGCGAGTGACTTAGCCCGACGTTTGCGTGATGCCGGCACAGCGCTTAGCACCGAGCAAAATTATTGGCACAGTCCACCGGCCGATGCATTGTTTTTACACCGTAAAATTGCCGGTTTATATCTACTGGCGTCCCGGCTGCAAGTGAGGGTTAATATCTGGCAATTGCTTGAGCCTTATCTGCATCACGCCAATACGATACCGATACCTTATGCAGAAAAATAACCTTGCCAAATCAATCTTGCTGCTCACTATGGGTGTGTGCAGTTTTTCAGCAAAAGCTGAGCCCGCAACTGACTTGCCATTATGGGAGGCCGGGTTGCTTGGCCTTAGCATACAGCAACTGGCGTATCCCGGTTCTAACGAGCAGGTTCAACGTAGTTTTATTCTGCCGTATCTGATTTACCGGGGGGACTTTCTAAGGGCAGATCGTGACAACGTTGGCTTACGAGCATTCAAAAGTGAAACACTGGAAGTTGATGTCGGCTTTGCGGCCGCTCTGGGTGCTTCTGATGGCGACATTAAGGTGCGCCAGGGCATGCCTGAACTAGGTACGCTGGTAGAGGCTGGGCCACGTTTGCGTTGGACCATCAGCGATAACATCTGGGGCAGCAGGCTGCGTCTTGACTTACCGCTGCGGGCGGCATTCGATGTTGAAGAGGGCATGCGCTATAGTGGGATCAGTTTCGAGCCGGCACTGTTTGCTGATGTCACCACAACAGATGATCTGAGTTACACCCTTGGCGTCAGTGCCTTATTTGGCAGTGAAAAGCTGACAGACCGTTTTTATCAGGTCGCAGAACAATTTTCACAAAGTGACCGCCCTGAGTTCGACGCTAAACCTGGCTTAATTGCCCTTCGGTTTACTGGTGCAATCAGTAAAAAATTCTCATCAAACTGGCGTGGCTTTAGTTTTGCCCGATATGAAACGGTAAGCAGTGCCAAAAATCAGCATAGTCCATTAGTGGCACAAAACGGTGGCTGGTCGGTGGGGATCGGTGTCACTTATATCTGGGCCCGCTCGGCCCAGACAGTCAGTGGGTGGTAGCAATTAGTTACTGCCCGTTATAGCGCTGAAGTCAGCACTGCCATGACGTTCAGGTAACTGTAAGCCATTACCCCAATTACGGTTAACAATTTTGCCGCGCTGTACCGCCGGCCGCGCATTCAGTTGCTTTGCCCAGCGCTGAACGTTAGGGTAGTCCTGAACTTGCAGAAATTCGGCTGCATCATAAAGCTCACCTAATGCCAGCAACCCATACCAGGGCCAGATTGCCATATCGGCAATAGTGTATTCATCACCAGCAATGTACGTATTATTTGCTAACTGTTTATCTAACACATCCAGTTGCCGCTTGGCTTCCATGGTGTAGCGGTTAATAGGATATTCAAGCTTCTCTGGAGCGTAAGCATAAAAATGGCCAAAGCCACCTCCCAAAAAGGGTGCGCTGCCCATTTGCCAGAATAGCCAGTTCAGTGTTTCAGTGCGCTTTGCAGAATCCTTTGGGATAAACGCATCAAACTTTTCTGCCAGATAAAGCAGTATTGAGCCTGACTCAAACACTCTGCTACCTGAACTTTTATCAAGCAGTGCCGGAATTTTTGAATTAGGATTTATTTCAACAAAGCCACTGCCAAACTGGTCGCCGTCTTTAATGCTGATAAGCCAGGCGTCATATTCCGCAGCATTAACACCGGCCTCCAGTAATTCTTCCAGCAAAATAGTAACTTTAACGCCGTTGGGTGTTGCCATGGAATACAACTGTAAAGGGTGTTCGCCTTGCGCTAATTCTTTATCGTGTGTGGCACCTGAAACCGGGCGGTTAATATTGGCAAATTGGCCACCATTTGCTTTGTCGGCACGCCATACTTTAGGTGGGGTATAGTTCTCACTCATCGTTAACTCCTGATAAAAGATTTAAGCCGGTTAAAACGTTATGTTAAAGATATTGGCTTAACATGCCTGAAATACAAGGTGCCCCGATGCCATTGACAGAGAGTTTAGTACTAAGCAAGAATAAATAAGAATATGCGTTAAACATTGACAGTAATACACTTGGTAATTAATAAAAACCTGACAGGGTTGTCATTAACCATATGATTAAGAGACTAATAGCATTAGCTGTTGCCACTTTGGTACTTAGCGGCTGCGCTCAGAAACTACCTGATGACCGGCAACAAATTAGTGTTCCAGCAGAACTGCCCAACCTTCAAGTGATCAATAACGTCAGCTATAGTAGCCTGGCAGCATTACCCTATGGCAATAGCAGTATTCAGCTGGCCTACGGTAATGCGCCACTGCAGTATGGTCAATTATATCTGCCACCGAAGGCAACAATGCAGCAGCCGTCGCCCCTGGTGGTGTTTATTCATGGTGGCTGCTGGTTAAATGCGTATGACATCAGCCACAGTAATGGCTTCAGCCAGGCGCTGGCTGATCAGGGTTTTGCGGTATGGTCGCTTGAATACCGGCGGACAGGTGATGTCGGAGGCGGCTGGCCGGGCAGCTTTCATGATGTGCTAACTGGGATCAGTAGTGTGCAATCCTTGCTGGCAGGCTTTCCAATTGATCACTCCAATATTGTACTGGCGGGGCATTCTGCCGGTGGCCAGTTAGCGTTATTGGCGGCGGGCAAAAGTTATCATCAAGCCGCTTTGTATAATTTGCCGCCAATAAAGGGGGTGGTTGGCCTCGCAGCGATTACCGATATGCCAGGTTACAGCGCAGGAGAGAATAGTTGCCAGAAAGCCACCCGGCAGTTTTTGCAAGGCAGCGCTGCACAACAAACAGAATATTACCTGCAAGCAAACCCGCAACAGCAGGCCATGCACCCCAAAACCCTGTTATTGCAGGGCTCAACGGATAGTATAGTGCCAGTGACGCAGGCCAGTGCCAGTGGTATGCCTTTTCAGCTGGTAAACGAAGCCGGGCATTTTGATTGGATCCATCCGCACACCCCAGCGTATAAACAGTTTATTGCAACCTTGCAGGAGTTTTTTGCACAGTGACTTACTCAAACCCCGCTTCCGACAGTCTGGAAATTAGTCTTGAATATTTGCAGCAATGTGACGAGAAGGATCCACTGGCTGATAAACGAAACGCCTTTATCTTGCCTGAAAATACCCTTTATCTTGATGGCAACTCTCTTGGGGCGATGCCAAAAGTGGCAGCGGAGCGGGCCCAACAGGTGTTATCACAGCAATGGCCGCAGGATTTAATAAAAAGCTGGAATAGCCATGGTTGGATAGACTTGCCGGCCAGAGTTGGTGAAAAAATAGCACCGTTAATTGGCGCGGCAGCTGGACAGGTAATTAGTTGTGATTCAACCTCGGTGAATTTATTCAAAGTACTCAGTAGCGCCATGCTGTTGCAATCAGCAGGCAAGACTAATCGCAACGTTGTGTTGTCGCAGAAGGGTAATTTTCCAACCGACTTATATATGGTTGAAGGCCTGGCTACATTACTGGGTGAGCAACATTGCCGCTTAAAATTGATAGAGGACAGCGACAACACCCATGCCCTGGAGCAGGCCTTAACGGATCCTGAGTTAGCGGCCGCGGTTGCTGTTGTTATGCTTACTCAGGTTGATTTTAGAAGCGGCCGGCTGTTAAATATGCAACGGCTAACCGAGTTAGCTCAGGCCAACGGCATTATAGTTATCTGGGATTTAGCGCACAGTGCCGGTGCATTGCCGGTTGAACTGGATGCCTGTAATGTCGATTTTGCGGTCGGCTGTGGGTATAAATATTTAAACGGTGGTCCGGGAGCACCGGCATTTATCTATGCCGCAAAGCGCCACCATCAAAAACTGACGCAACCGTTAACCGGTTGGATGGGACACAGTGCGCCGTTCAGTTTTACCAGTCAGTATCAGAAGGCAGATGGTATTGCCCAGTTTCTGACGGGTACCCCTGCGGTTTTATCTATGAGTGTCTTAGATGCTGCACTCGATGTATTCAGTGATGTTGATATGATGCTATTGCGTCAGAAGTCACTGGCACTAAGTCGTTATTTTCATCTGCTGGTGCAGCAACACGAATGCCTGGCGCAGCTAAGATTACTGACACCGCAGCAATCGGCAGAGCGGGGCAGTCAACTGGCTTATCAGCATAAAGATGCCTACGCCATTTGTCAGGCGTTGATTAAGCATGGGGTGGTTGCAGACTTTCGGGCGCCAGATATTCTGCGTCTTGGTTTTACGCCGCTCTATTTACGTTACAGCGACATTTGGCATGCTGCAGCAACCCTGGCAAAACTGGTTAAAACCGGCGAGTATTTACAGCCCCAATACAGGGTAAAACATAAAGTAACCTAGCGCGTTACCTGGAAGCTAGTTGCCAGTTTTGATAAACCAGAGTAAACGATTATTGGCTGGCATAGTGCAATCTTGCTTTAACGTAAAGCCCTGTTGCTGCGCCAGTGCTAAAATTTGCTCAAAATCTCTGATCCCCATCGCGGGATCCCGGCTTTTAAGGCTAAGATCGAACGCCTGATTACTGGCACTGCTAAACTGCCCCTGATAATTAAACGGACCATAGATACACAACGAGGCGTTGTCTTGTAACAACGCCTTTAGCCTGCTAAAAAAATGTTGTACGACCGGCCAGGGCATAATGTGCAGGGTATTGGCGGTAAATAAACCATCTGCAGCTATAGCTGGTGCGGTACCTGCACAAATATCCAGTGCCAGCGGCATCGGTAAATTAACCAGGTTGGCCCGGCGAATGCGTTCAGCAAGCGCTGTCAGGTAAACAGGTTGATCGGACGCCTGCCAGCGTAAATGTGCTAAGTTTTCGGCAAAATAAACGGCATGCTGACCAGTACCACTGCCAACTTCCAGGATTTGGTTACAATTAGCAAACGCCTGCGTTAACAGGGTTAATATCGGTTCTTTGTTATTTTCACATGCCTGAGAAAAGGGCAGATCGGCGTAATTCACTTGCGATACCATAGTCAATTTTCAGTTCCAAAAATAGCCATCTGAACGTTTGAAAATAGGTTCAGCGTCCAAAAGTAACGTTTTGTATTATACTAACAGCTTATTCTACAAACTGATTGAGTCGCTACTCTTTGTTAGCTAGATTTAATCACGAATTATGAGAACTTCTGGTTTTGCATGTCTCATCTTAGTAACGTTGTAGCTTATAATCGCATCAGCTTGACCAACATAATAAATTTGTTGGCACTGTATCTTGTGAACATTGCTATTTTTTTGCTGCTGTTTAGTCACTCCGTCAATGCTAACACCATAAATACATCAGAGTTTAAAGATGGCGTTCCTGGCAAGTATATTGTTTATTTTCAAGAAAATAATGCTCAGCTTTCGCTAAAGCAAGCTCAGCAGGTTTTTTCATCAAATCAGGTTAAACAGGCCAATAGTAACTCTATTTCATTAGGTATTGGTACTGCACCGGCATGGCTGAAGTTTTCGGTTAAGCATGACGGTGTTTCTAAAGAGCTATACAGACTGTCGGTTGAAACGCCCTGGCTCGACCATATTGATACCTGGCTGGTGCATGACGGCATCCTCATTAAACATGTTATCGGTGGTGATGCGATACCTTTCAAGCAACGACCTATGCAATATCGTTTTTATGCCTTTGAACATGCTTTTGACCAAGGCATAACAGACGTTTACATTCGGGTTGAGTCGTTGGGTCCGATGGCGATACCTGTCAGGTTAAGCACCCGGGAAAATGCCATAAAGCGCGATATAGCAGCAGGTTATCAATATGGCGTGCTGTGGGGGATTATGTCGGCGCTGGCGCTGTATAATTTAGTGCTGTTCATTTTTATCCGACAAAAAGAATATGGTTTGTATGGTCTTTACCTCATCGGTTTTGTGTTGAACAGTTTGTCTTATACCGGGCATATCCATACCGTTATTACTGCAGATGCCGGAGCTTACTTTCAGGATTGGCTTGATATTACCTTAATGCTTACCTACAGCGTTGCCGGGCTCCATTTTGCCCGTTATTTACTCAATACCCGTGCTTATGCACCCAAACTAGATAGTACAGTTAAGTGGATTACCATTATTATTCCAACTGCGATGTTATTGGGGTTTGTCAGGGATCAGCTGGTATTTTCAACCATACTGGCCTTTATACTCAATTGTGGTTTTGTCACGCTTTTTATTGCCATGGGGTTATCCGCGCTTAAAGCACAGCAACCTTTTGCGGTGATTTTTATATTATCTTCCCTTACTGCAGCCATTTGTATTACGGTATCCACACTGGCCGTCGCGGGGTTTTTAGTCCCCTACAACGACTATACCTTTAAAGCCATTGAAGTTGGTATGGCGTTTGAGGCTATTTTATTGGCGGTCATTCTGGCGCGCCAGTTCAGAATGGCAAAATTGGATAAAGTAATTGCGGAAAGCTTTGCCCGCACTGATTCCCTTACCGGCTTAAATAACAGGCGGGGCTTTAACCAGGTTACCGACCCCATTTGGAACAATATCGTGCGTGAAAAAAGAGATGTCTCAATCGTTCTGATTGATATTGATTCGTTTAAAACAATTAATGATACCTTCGGCCATGCTTACGGTGACCAAGTGCTAATTGAAGTTGCTAAGTGCATCAAAGCAACCGCTAGAGAAGGCGATGTTCCCGCGCGCTGGGGTGGGGAAGAGTTTATTATCTTTTTGCCGGAGACAAACCAGAGAAAGGCGTTGATCCAGGCAGAGCGTGTACGCTCAGAAATTGAGAAAATCCAGATAATGACTGATACGCTCGCGATTACCCTGACAGCAAGTTTTGGTGTGGCAGGCAGTGAGAATGGATTAATCGGCAATAAAACCATGGCGGTAGTTGAACAAGAAAAGTTAATTAATAGTGCTGATATTGCGCTTTACACAGCAAAGAGTAAGGGTAAAAACCGGGTGTGTGCGATGAGTCTTTAAACTTTATATTATCTGGGGCAGCGTTATTTAACTCAGCATTAACGTCGCCCCAATCAAAACTATAAGATATTGATGACTACTTAGAAGTTAAACACCACTCCCGTTCCTAATAGTGATATATCGCTCTCAAACTGATAATTGGCGTAAAAATCGAACATTGGAGTTATACGATAGCGCACTGACAAGTCGCCATAAATAGTGTCATCCTCGCCCATATCGCTATAGCGCGCAGCAATACCTAATTCTAACTCTGGAGTTACCCGGTAGCGAAAACCTGCACTAGCCTGAAATCCGTTTATTGTCTCTTTCAAACTATTCGTTTCTGCAACAGAACGACCATATCCTGCTTCAAAAAAAGAATCTACCTGCTCTGAGATAGCATCGCGCATGCCCAGGCTTAAACTAAGCTCTGATGCGTCCATATCCATTCCGTTAAAAGAACCTGCTACATCGAAATAGCTACCCCGGATATAGATGTCCTTAGATAAAAGATAACTACCATTAAACTGATATCCATCTGGTTTAAATCTGTCTCCTGAACCGACTTTTATATTCAACTTAGCATATCCGGTACTTAAGTAGTTCCAGCTGATATCAGGTGTTGTCGCTGCCTTTGCAGAAAAAGTCATGCAACCGGCCAAAACCAATGCTACACCTGTAACGATTAACTTCATAAAACCTCTGTATGGAAATAAGGAAAATTACTGCTGGCATAGTAACAGAATTGAATTCAAGCTGTGAACAGGTTTGTTATTATTTAGTTTATCTTTGCCTGCTAAGGTAAACCTATCTGGAGTCGGAAGTAAATTTCATAGCATCAAACACAAGCTTCGCCCAAATTTTACAACCTGATTCAGAGGGATGAAAACCATCTGCAGCAAGCATGTCGGCCGCTAAAGCAAAGTTACAGCAAACCAGCTGCGCTTTTGGCCAGTTGTGTAGTTCGCTGGTTAAAGCCTGGTTCAGCATTCTGGCTTTAAGGCCCAACCAATAATTAATGGGCGAGGGCAAGGCAGTAAAGCGTTGTATCGGTGGTATCGCACAAAACAGTACTTGCGGATCGGTAAAATCTGTTGCCAGTCTGTCTAACAATATTCTTATCTGCTGCCGGAATTCGGCCTTACTATGAAGTGCTGTTACATCGTTAACACCAATAGATACCACCACTAAATCCAACCGGTACACCGCATTACTATGCGCATAAAGCTGGTGGAGTAAATGGTTCAAGCCCGCGCAATCTAGCCCGGTTTTCGCGGCAAGCTGCCAGTTCACCTGATACTGTCTCGCCAGCAAGTCCACCAGTTGTCCTGAAAAAGCGTATTTTTGCTGCGAAACACCCACACCCACACCCGCGGCAGCTGAATCACCACAAATCAGCAGTCGAAGCGGTTCACCACTGCCTTGCATACCACTACGCCGCCCAAGAGTTTCAGGTAAACACAAAGCGCGTTGCCGCGCGCGTTTACCTTGCCACAGTAGCAGAGGCCAACAGAGCAGGGTTACAAGGAGCCATCTTATCGTCATCAGTTAGGATTTAAGCCTTAACAGCCTGCTGTAATAAAGTGTAGTAATCACCATATCATGTATTTTGATTTTAGAATAAATGACGTCTTAGTTAAAAAATCGATATTTACCCATGTACTTGCACTGTTCCTTGGGTATGATCGAACACTAATTTAGTTATAAGGATTTTTCCTCTTTTGCCAGAAAATTCCACTGAAAACGCTGCGGTCGCCAAATTCGCCTTAATTATTGTCTGTCTGGGCTCCATTATTGGGCCGCTGGGAATGGCTTCTGTGAATATTGCGATCCCTGATTTGGCCGCTGATCTACAAGCAAATGCTAA
Organism: Arsukibacterium sp. UBA3155; assembly: GCA_002364615.1. GTDB lineage: Bacteria > Pseudomonadota > Gammaproteobacteria > Enterobacterales > Alteromonadaceae > Alishewanella. The sequence goes on from DEYP01000002.1 coordinate 231,765, forward strand.
GATGGTCTCCTGGCTACCGACATTATTTATCCTGAGTAGTGTAATCTTCATGCTGCCTGCTGGAAAATTAGCAGACAACTATGGAAGAAAGCGCATCTATACATACGGCCTAGCCTTAAACGCCTTTTCTTCTTTTATGTGTGGACTTGGCTCCAGCATTGAGTGGATCCTTTTTTGGCGATGTGTACAAGGATCAGCTGCGTCGATGATATTTGGTACTGGTGTTGCAATCATTACATCAGTTACTGCTCCAAACAAAAGGGGGGCAGCTTTAGGGATCACTGCAGCATGCATTTATGTTGGATTGACCATTGCGCCAGCAGTTGGCGGCTGGCTTACGGAATTATGGGGCTGGCGCTCGGTGTTTTTCTTTCAGGTACCTATCGTCCTTGCACTTCTACTGTTGATTAAAATGCGCCTCACCGGTGAATGGAAGAATGATGAGAAAACTAAATACGATTGGTGGGGAACGGGTATTTTTGCATTGTTCTCTGCAACCTTAGTTTACGGTTTAAGCATATTGCCCAACAACGTGGGATGGGGGATGCTAGCACTATCGGCTATCAGTTTAACGCTGTTCATCTTGCATCAGAGTCGAAGTCATCGGCCGCTTATTCGGGTACAAATGTTCCGCGAGAGCAGAGTGTTCTCTATGTCATTAACTACGTCCCTGTTGATGTATGCCAGCAATTTTCCATTGGTTTTTCTGATGAGTTTATATTTGCAATATGTTAAAGGTCTCAGTCCTTCACATGCTGGGCAGATTTTATTGGTTCAGGCCTTTTCGATGGCCCTAATGGCCCCGTTGTCTGGCAAGCTAGCCGACAGATTCCAGCCAAGGCTGGTGGCTACGCTGGGTTGTGTGATTGTTGCTTGCGGATTACTGGTGTTGAGCCGTATGAACATAGCAACCAGTGTGGCTTATATTGCCAGTTCGCTGCTACTGATTGGTATCGGATTTGGCTTATTTTCTACGCCTAACAACAACGCCATTATGGGAAGCGCTAAGCCTCAAGAAGTAGGGGTGGCTTCTGCTTCGATGAATCTTTCGCGAACGATAGGTAATCTTTTAGGAATGAGTCTGGTAAACCTTATGGTGCATTACTATTTAGGTAACGCACAATTTACTCCAGAGCAAAACCCCGCGCTTATTAAGACGGTTGAGATGGCAATCACTATGTCTCTTGCATTTGTTGTTGTAGCCTGTGGAATATCGGTTTTGCGTGGTAAGTCGAGAGCAGCGTAACCAAAATATACCTTGAAGAATATGAACCGCAAAAACCTGTTGATCAACTGTGTTTTGATCATTACTTTGAAATTAGGTATTTAATACAAAGCGCTGAGTTACAAATTAATAATCCAGCTTGAGTATTACCTAATCACTTTACCCTGTACCGGAACTGAGGTATAAAACCCTTCAAGCTAATAAATATAATAGTGATAAACCTTCTGCAAATTTCACCACGGACTATGGTGTTGGAAGCGGCGTAAGGGATAAGTTGCCGAATCTAATTTCGAAAGGGATATTTCAGTAGTATGGCTCGCAGAAGTACAACATCGACTTTTGACCAAGTTATCTATATCAGTAGTGTTATACCCTGGTGGGTGAGTTTGCCGCTCGCTTTCGTTATCTATTTTTACCTCTCAAGCCTGGCTGTAATGCCACAAATCGATCCGCAAAAACCGATGGCACATTTACAATCCTCAATGATTTACTACTTAGCCTATTGGCTGCGTTTTATTATCCCACTGTCCCTAGTATTAGGAACAATTAAGTCGTTTTTTAATTCACACAAGCGCGCTTCGCTCAATATAGATAATTCGCCTATAACTAGCTGCGGTAATTTTCTATGAAGTTTGCCAAGTTTTGGGTAGACGTATCGGTAAAGGTTGATAAATCTATCTTCGGCACGAATGAGCTATCTGTTTGGGGAGCATCTAACGAAAGTCTGGATTTAGCGATTGCTCATGCAACTAACAGAGCTGAGCAGCTGAAAATGTTCGCTAATCGTGGTTTAGATGCTCTTAGAGATTACGAATATTGTAATGGCTACATTCGTGAGGAAGTACTTGAAGAAATTAAGTGCTCGGCAGGAAATACTATTGCTGTTATGACTCGCAATAATTACGGATCACTAGTCATTAACGCCGAGTCGGTATTTTTCGGTGATATTGACATACCAGAAGTTCGTTTTTTTGACAAAATCGCCCAATTTTTTGGTAAACCCGAAAAGAACAAAACATTCTATTTAGATAAAATCCAAAAATTTCAGCAAAGAAATTCTGATTACGCATTCAGAGTATATGAAACAAGTGCAGGGTTGAGATTAGTGGTTACCAATAAGGTTTTCGATCATAAAAGTGCAGAAGCAGAAAGACTTTTTAACGGACTAGATATCGATCCCTTATACGTTCGGTTATGTCATGCTCAATCGTGTTTCAGAGCAAGGTTAACGCCAAAACCATGGCGGATTGGACTTTGCCGCCCAGTCTCGAGTTATCCACGCACTGATAATAAATCTCTCGCTGAATTTTCAAACTGGTTAAAAGCATATGGGAGCGCTGCGAAAGCATTTCGAGCAGTAAACCTATTAGCCAGCTTTGGGGATCAGAGCATGCATGAACATGTATCCCGTGTTTTAGACATTCATGACAAGCTTGCTTGCAGCGGCGGTGAGTCACTGGCCTAATGGAAAAAAATTCTAATAATAAAAGGAACTGGTATGTCTGAGCAGTCAATTGGTTCTGAACACACCTTTGAGTTTGATTCTCTGGAAGCTGTTCGCAAGCGTCTGCTTGATTTAACGGGCAGAAACAGACTTATTAATTATCGGTATTCCGCTAAAACTAGTCTGCGCATAATAGACGAACTGCCTAAGCAACTTTTTAATGAATTACTTAAAGAGCGTGAGTTTCTATTTGCTCCTGTTCCTGAACCTACCAGAGAACAGCTAGTCGATGCAGGTTATCTTATATTTGACCCACAGAAAAAGACTTATCTGCCTCTAAAAGCAGGGCCTACAGCGACTGAGTGGGCGAAATATTTGAAGTTTAACACTAGCTATGATCTTCCTGTTTTGCTAAATAGTGAGGAAGGGAAACACAACGACACCAGAATTCAGACACTGCTCTTTGCAGGCGATCTTGAGGCTGTTCTTCGTAATATCAGCACCAAAAGCCGATTGGCATTAGAAGAAACTGGCGCGAATATTCTGTATTTGAGTATTGGTTGGCTTGAATGGTTTGAAAGCTCTGACTCAGAGCAGGCTCGAATAGCACCTTTAATTAACGTACCAGTCAGAATAGAAAAGGGCAGACTATATAACGGCGTTTACCAGTATTCGATCTCTTATACCGGCGACGATTTACTCCCAAACCTTTGCTTGGTAGAAAAACTTAAACAAGATTTCGGGCTTCAACTGCCAGATCTTACCGATGATACCTGTGCAGAAGACTATTTTAGTCAGGTTAAAAAGCAGATTGTAAAAGCTCAGCCAAGTTGGAGCGTTAAACGCCAGGCGGCGTTAACGCTGTTAGAGTTTTCCAAGTTACTGATGTACATCGACTTAGATCCTGCTCGTTGGCCAAAAGAAAATAATATTGCCAATCATGAGATTATCAGTAAGTTTTTTACCTCAAATTCTGTAGAACAAAGTCGTGATCTATCAACAACAGACTACGACATTGATAAAAGTCCAGATATCCACTTTGACGCACCGCTAATCGACGATACTGATAGCTCACAGCATGAAGCGATTCTTGATGTGGTGTCAAATAAAAACTTAGTGATTAAAGGGCCACCTGGCACTGGTAAATCTCAAACTATTACCAATATTATTGCCGCAGCTCTGGCTCAACATAAAAAGGTTCTTTTTGTTGCTGAAAAAATGGCAGCTCTTGATGTTGTAAAAAGCCGACTTGATAAGGCGGGGCTTGGTAAGTTTTGTCTCGAGCTACACAGCCATAAATCTCAAAAGCGAAAAGTACTGGATGATGTTAAGTCACGTTTGGAATTTCGGCCAAAGGTGATGAGTGCAGGGCATTTCGAACGAAATATTGCTCAATATGAGAAGTTAAAAGATCAGCTAAAGAGCCATGTCGAGACAGTAAGCAGTATCTGGGAAGATACTGAGTTATCAATTTTTCAAATATTGACTAAAGCAACAAGGCTCAAACTACAGGCCGAAATTAAAACAGAACCAAACTGGCTTGATGAGAATAAACTTACCAGCTTTTCGCCAGAGAGCAGAGCCCAGTTATTAGATACCATTGAACGTTTTACATTTGCACTAAGCGTACTCTCACAACAAGCTAATGAACAAGACATTAGGCAGCATCCATGGTTTGGAGCGCAAAATGCTAGTTTACTCCAAGACCAAATTGCAACTGTCACCGAGAGTCTTAGTCAGTGGAATAGTTGTTTAGAGCAAATACAAGCAAATCAGTTAAAACTTCAGCACTTACATGGCTCAGCTATCGAACTAAGCATTTCAGAGCTGCACTCATTAGAAGACGCATGTAACCATATTGATTTTAAGCCGGTAGTAGTTAGTAGCTCGACCTTAGGCCTGATAACACCAGATAATACCAAAGATTTATTACTGGCACTTCAGCTGTATCGCCAGCTTCACGACAGCTATACCGAGCTTAGTAAGTTGCTTGACTCTGACTCACTTAAGAGCGCCGAAGCCTTATCTGTAATACTCGCTTCGTTGAACGCACTTTTGGCATTTGAAATCGATGCTGGAACGTTAAACGACTTTGTCTCATTGAAACAAACGTTAGTTGCTCACCATGATTACCTGACTGAGTTTCAGATTATTTACGATGATATCAAGTCACGTTTAAGCACTGAAATAGTGGCGTTTTTCCCGTTAAATATAAAAGGGCTAAGAGCATTTCAACAATTATTGAACCTCACATCCGAATTGCCCGGCGATTTAATCAGTGAACGTAACGCTTTTTTTGACAATGATAAACTTGATGTCGTATTACCGGAGTTTGCAGAAGGTATCGACAAGCTGGCCAGGCTGGAACAATCCGTTTCACAGTATTTTAAAATTGAAGAATTGCCAGAGGCTAACGTCCTAAACCAATATTACGACCAACTTAATAACAGCAGTATATTTAGTTGGTTTAACAGCTCATGGCGTAATGCCAGGACGACAATTAAAAAATTGTCAGTAAAAAGTTCTTTCTCTCACAGTAAAATACTACCGCATCTTAGTAAGGCTATTGCCTACAAGATTTTGCAACGCCAAATTGAAACATCTCCGGTTTTCTTTCCTCTTCTAAAGGCGCATTACCGAGGAACACAAACTGATACCAAGCAGCTATTCGTTCTGCGTTACTGGTATAAGTCTGTAAGACATGCCTACGGTATTGGTTTTGGTAAAACAGTCGTGATAGGGGATTTCTTATTAGATGCACCTTTGTCGTTAATCCGGGGGTTACAGCATTTATGCCATACCGGTACGTCTGAGAAACTTGAACAGACCCTAAGTTCGTTAGGCAGAACTACAAACCAATTTAGCGATGTTGTACTAGGTGATTATCACAACAGTCAGGTTCTCGGAGAGGACGGCGTTTGTAATCTCATTATCGAGTGGATAAATAGCCATCTAGGTAAAATTCAACCTGCTTTATTGCAAAAAAACCTGTCCATTGAAGAGCTCAAACACCTTGCGAAACGCACGTCTAATTCTCTGGTAACAATGGATAATCTCCTAAACAATCGGTGGGTTGAAGCACTCAAGCTTTCTGAATTGTCACTTACGACTCAGCCTGGAGAAATTAGTCAACGTGTTGAACAGCAACTTCATCAGACTCTAGCTTGTTTCAATTGGATGCAGACTATACCGGCAACGTTATCTTCAATGCTAAGCAACGAGACAGAGCAAGCCTCATTTGAAAAAGGTTTCGCGTTATTAATAAAGATTGTCGCGTATTTCAGTGACGGAATGTCATATGCAGCACAGGCACTGAAAGTTATTGAGTGTGAGTTGGAGCAGTGGATTGCAGGAGCGGGTGATAACCTCGGTAAGACGATAACGAGAAACCAACTAGCGATAGATAATCCAGAATGGCTACTTAACTGGGCTGATTATTTGCGTATGAAAAAGAAGTTAAGCCACAGCGGGGCTGGTGGTTTACTTGAAGCATTGGAGCGGCATGATGTTCCTGTTGGAAAGGCCAGGGAAATTCTCGAGCGATTGCTATTTAGTTATCTGGCATCCTCTATTTTTAAAGAGTCACCTTATTTGAAAGAGTTTTCAACACTTGAGCATGAGGCTATTCAGCAAAAATTCAAAGAATACGACGAGCAACTAACGAAGCTGCAACGGGAACGGCTCGCGCACTTAATTTCAAAATGCAGCCCGCCAGAAGGTAACGGCGGGGGAAGAGTAGCTACCTACACCGAACTGTTTTTACTCAAGCATGAAACCGGTAAAAAGACTAAGCATATTCCAATCAGGCAATTAGTAAATCGAGCTGGTAAAGCACTGTTGGAATTAAAACCCTGTTTTATGATGGGCCCAATGTCTGTTGCTCAATATTTAGAGCCGGGTAACCTCGAATTTGACATTGTTATCATGGATGAAGCTTCGCAGATAAAACCTGAAGATGCGTTGGGCACCATCGCTAGAGCAAAAAAAGTCGTTATAGTTGGCGATCCGAATCAGCTACCGCCAACCTCATTTTTTGATAAAACAATTGAAACCGATGACGATAATGTTACCGGCTTGGAGCAGTCCCGCAGCATTCTGGATGCGGCACTTGGCATTATGCCAAAACGAATTTTAAGTTGGCATTATCGCTCACAACACGAGTCGCTTATCGCATTTTCCAATCATGCTTTTTACGAGTCTGATTTAGTTGTATTCCCATCTCCGCATGCAAAATCTGATGATTATGGTGTTAAATTCACTAAAGTTGAAAACGGCACTTTTATTAAAGGTCGTAATACTGTCGAAGCTGAGACTATAGCCGCAGCCGCACGGCATCATCTTGTGAATCGCAAGCATGAATCACTTGGCATTGTTGCCATGAATGCTGAACAAAGAGAGCTTATAGAGCGCGCGATAGAGACTCTCAGCAAAGAGGATGCAATATTTCAGCAAGTATTAGCAGATAATCAAAGTGCTGATGAGCCTTTGTTTGTTAAAAACCTAGAAAACGTTCAGGGTGATGAGCGTGATGTTATTTATATCTCTTTTACTTATGGGCCATTGCAAGAAGGCGGTCGCGTACCAAACCGATTTGGGCCAATTAATTCGGCTGATGGCTGGCGGCGACTAAATGTCTTGTTTACTCGCTCCAAAAAACGCATGCACGTTTTTAGCTCGATGAGCTCCTTTGACATATTAACAACGGAGAATTCATTGCGTGGGGTAGTTGCCCTAAAAAACTTCTTAGCGTTCGCCGAGACAAATATTTTAGAGCAGCCTAAACACACAGGTAAAGAGCCTGACAGTGATTTTGAAGTTGCAGTAATTCACGCGTTAGCACAACACGGCTATCAATGTGAAGCACAAGTCGGGGTAGGCGGTTATTTTATCGACATAGCTGTTACCGATCCGCGTTTACCAGGCAAGTTTTTGTTGGCCATAGAATGTGACGGCGCAACGTATCACTCTGCAAAATCAGCTCGGGATCGTGATAGATTAAGGCAGCAGGTATTAGAGCGACTTGGTTGGAGAGTGCATCGTATATGGTCAACCGACTGGTTCAAAAACCCGGCTGCGGAGATTGCTCGCGTTTTAAATATTTTAACCGCACTGAGACGGGAAAACCTTCCTGAAAAGATAGAGCCGCTGATGCCAGAACAAATCATTGCTGAGGAAATTACTTTAAATGAAAAATCTGCTCCGGTTGCTTCCCAAAAACTCAGTAATAGTCATACAGAAAGTGATTTACGTGCCCAGTTAATTCAATTTAATAATGACATCATCCGAAAGTACCAAGCTGATACAGCTGAAAATAAAAGGTTACTCCGTGATGAAATGTTAGAGGCATTAATAGAGCATAAACCGTTATCAAATTCTGAATTCCTGGAAAAAATACCGTATTACCTTCGAACTGAAACATCACCCCTGGAAAGTATTTATCTTCGGCAGGTGATTAAAATCATTGAGAAATTTGAAGGTGAAGACGATGCTTTACAACTCTAGCTCGATAATGAAAAAAGTGATTTATACCATTTTTGCAGCATGGACAAATCGACAACTTGTAATTATTCAGGGCCAAAGTCTAAATAGAAAACTTCAATTTAATAGAATTGGGATAATGAAAAACCCAATTAATATATGAATTTATTGGGTTGAAATTGAATAGAGAGTTAATATCAAATTAAACTCGTAATCGCACAAAAATTTGTTGAGGATAGTTCGTATATTATGAATACCATTAAACTTCCGGAAAAGTTTGTCAAAAAGCTCCTAAATACTGATTTCTATGCACCCATACTTCATGCATTAGAGCGTTTTACTACTATTTTAAACTTTGATGGTAAGTTGTTTCCTGAGTATACCGATCACAGTGCTCGCCATATTCAGGATGTTCTACATACTGCTGAAAATTTAATCAATCCTGATAGCTACGAGTCTATTTCTCCGCAGGACATTTACGTATTAGTTATCGCAATCTGTCTTCACGATAGTGCTATGACTTTTAGTTGGTCGAATATTCGAACATTAATACAAGATGATAAATATAATGGAAAGGTTTTTGGTTACAAAAACCAAGAGGAGCCGCCATGGTCAGATTTGTGGGATAAATACAAAACAGAATTTAGCAATTATAAAATCGAAGATCTTAAAGATATCGTGGGAGACAACATCCCATTGAAAGGTGAAGTTATGGATTATTTTCCATGCCTTGAAGAGGAGGATCTAAAATCATCTCAGTTGAAAGTGGCTGGAGAGTTTGTACGTCGTCATCACGCTAGAATAGCGCATGTAATTTCAGTCCATGGGTTTCCGGGATTAGAAATAGATGAATTGTTTCACAAATCGAAAAGAGAACATGACAATTTAGCTGGGCTAGTCGCTCGAAGCCATCATTATTCTATGAGAGATATGTACAATCGATTGCAGGAAGACCAGAAGATTGAGTACAGGAAATGCCACTTAATCTTTCTAATGTCTGTAATACGTATAGCAGATCTTATGCAAGTTACGAGTGAACGTACTCCTTTACTCACATTCAAATCTAAAAAATTCTGGAGTAGTTTTTCTGAAAACGAATGGAGGCGACACCTATCATTGCTTGGATACAAGGATGTTGCTAAAGATCCTTCCTGTCTATCTTTTGAAATAGAACCATCAATAACTTCAGTAAGCAGGCTATATTCTATCCGTTCCTTACTAAACTACTTTCAATATGAACTTGATATGGTGTGGGCTAGTCTCGGTGAAGCTTACGGGGATAGTTGTAGTGGTCAAGTAAAATTGGC
>DEYP01000016.1 GCA_002364615.1 Arsukibacterium sp. UBA3155
GGTCAGCTTAACTGACCGGCATTAGCCAATTGGCAGGTTTTTTATTTTGTTTAAGCTAGCTTTACGCTGCTTTGGTTTTTTTGCTTTGTTGTTCATTCAATGCGTCAGCACCGTTAGGTTGCTGGGTCAGACTGTTGTCAGCAGCCAGATATTCCGGCTCAAAGTCATCAACATTAATCACAAATAACCGGCCTTCTTCTGCTAAGCGTAGTTTAGCCGCTTCGTCCTGGCTGATAACACCAAGTTCCAGTCCCAGGTCAGCGACTTCATGCAAGCGATAAAATGGCAGACGTTTGTTGGCAGCTTTGCTGACTTTATCGAACAGCGGTTCAGCGGCCAGAATGTCCAGCAGCACCTGTTCAACCCGACCTAACTGGTTACCTGGCTCGTTGGTCAGATATAAATGCAGACCCAAGCGAGAACGCGCTTCACAAGGGGTTTGCATAATACGGGCAACCTGGTGCTCCACTTTGTCTGAGGCTTTGCGCAAGGTGCGACCCCAGGGGAATACCACTCGCTTTAACACTACACCCACGGCACGGTTAGGGAAGTTATCAAATAACTCGTCTAACGCCAGCTGAGCTTTTGCCAGATTATCTTCACAGGCCCACTGTACCAGTGGTAAATCCTGCACTTGCCGGCCTTCATCGTTAAAGCGCTTTAACACTGCTGAGGTTAAATACAACATACTTAAAATATCACCCAGGCGGGCTGAAATACGCTCGCGGCGTTTTAAATCGCCACCCAGAGTGGCCATCGCCACATCTGACATCAGTGCCATAGCAGCGCTAAAGCGGTTCATCTGCTTATAGTATTTCGCCGTGGCATCATTGTAAGGCGCATGACTGAACATGCCGCCGGTTAACGACAACCAGAAGGTCCGGAAGAAATTACTGATAGCAAAACCGATATGACCAAACACTGCTTTATCAAAGGCCGTTACTGCGGCGCCTTCGTCTTCCATTTGCGCAGCTTGTAATTCAGCCAGTACGTAAGGGTGACAACGGATGGCGCCCTGACCGTAGATAATCATATTGCGGGTTAATATATTGGCACCTTCAACGGTAATTGCTACCGGCGCACCCTGATAACCGCGGGCCAGGTAGTTATTCGGGCCCATACATATGCCTTTACCGCCATGCACGTCCATCGCGTCGTTAATTGCGGTGCGCATCCGCTCGGTCATATGGTATTTGGTGATGGCTGAAATGACTGACGGCTTCTCGCCTAAATCGATAGCACCCACCGACATGGTTGTCGAGGCGTCCGCCATATAGGCATAGCCACCAATTCGGGCCATCGCCTCTTCCACGCCTTCCATTTTACCGATAGGCAATTTGAACTGACGACGAATACGGGCATAAGCGCCGGTAGCCATTGCTGCCGCTTTAATGCCACCTGTGCTGTTAGAGGGCAGGGTAATCGCCCGGCCTACTGATAAACACTCGACCAGCATTTTCCAGCCCTGACCGACCATAGGTGCGCCACCGATGATGTAGTCAAGTGGTACAAAAATATCATCGCCCTGCGTCGGCCCATTCTGAAACGGCACATTCAACGGGAAATGACGACGGCCAATTTTAACGCCAGGCGTGTTTGCCGGGATCAGGGCACAGGTAATACCCAGCTCTTCTTTATCACCCAGCAATTTTTCCGGGTCATATAATTTGAATGCCAGACCTAATACCGTAGCAATAGGCGCCAGGGTAATATAACGTTTATTCCAGGTAAGACGCATACCCAGTACTTCTTTACCTTGCCATTGCCCCTTAGTTACGATACCAAAATCAGGGATCGCACCGGCATCCGAGCCTGCTTCCGGGCTGGTCAGCGCAAAACAAGGAACGTCGAGGCCTTTGGCCAGACGTGGTAAGTAATGATTTTTCTGATCGTCAGTACCATAGTGCTGCAACAGCTCGCCGGGGCCTAATGAGTTAGGTACGCCAACGATGCTCGATAGCATCATGCTTTTGCTGGTCAGCTTTTGCAGAACGCAAGACTGAGCATAAGCAGAGAATTCGAGACCACCATATTTCTTCGCAATAATCATTGCAAAGAAGCCTTTAGTTTTCAGATAATCGTAAACTTCAGGTGATAAATCAGCACGTTCATGGGTGCTGTGCCAGTCATCAACCATGGCCAGCAATTCTTCAACCGGGCCGTCCATGAAAGCTTGCTCTTCAGCACTTAAACGTGGCTTAGGGAAGTTATGCATTTTATGCCAGTCGGGGTTACCACGAAACAAGTCGGCTTCCCACCAGGTGGTACCCGCGTCAATAGCTTCTTTTTCGGTCGTCGACATTTCCGGCATTATCTTGCGATACAAGCCCAACACCGGTTTGGTTATGTATTGCTGACGGACACTGGCAATATTTAATGGCAAGGCCACAATTAGAAACAGTAACCAGGCAAAAGTGCCGATGGTGTCGGTCAGGCTGCCTACGACCAACAACGCTGCAATAGCGGCGGTAAACATGGTTAGGCTGGCGCGATAATACGCTAACACACCGATTGCCACGACAATGGCAACTATGAGAAAAAACACGTTCATTGTTAACTCCTGATAAGAGGTCAGACCACTAGCATTAAAGCTTAGATGGCTTTGGAAAAAGTTGCAAGCAAAATCCGGTATTTCCTGCTGCAATTCTTTACACATTCTATTTAACATGACTAACTACGGTCAGACAGGGTTTGCTGGCTCAGTATGGTTGTCATTCAGACATTGGAATAGTGTAGCTTAATGCAGACAGTTGGCAGCGCCAGCGGGTGCTGAATATGTAGCAACGCTGGCGCGATAAGGCTTGGAGATGGTATTTACTGCGGGGCGATAAACTCGAGCTTGTGCAGTTGCACGTCAAATTGTTCAACATTATCTTCGCCACGCCACAAACGTACCAGCATATAATCAAGTTCTGGTGCTACCCAGGCGTAAACTTGTTTTTCCGGATCGTCCATTCTGGCGATGCGTAAGGTATGCACTGTGCCGTAGGGCAAGGCTAAAGGTTCCTCCATCACCACCTTATAGTGGTAGGTTTTACTGTTGCCGTTGCGATTTAACACGTCATAAAAGAATTCTGTTTTACCGGCCCGCAGGTCGAGCACAAGTTGTTGATGATAGCTTAAAGGATCCAGCCAGTTATCTTGCCAGCTGTCGGCTTTAAGTTCTTTTGACTTGCCCACCAGCAATTGCTCTTTTACCGGATCCAGATGTAACTCATAATGGCGGCTGGGGCCGGAACCCTGACGTTTCATCACATAATTAAGCGGTTGAATTTGCTGGTTCTCTACCACAAACTCACTGGTTTCCTGCCGTTTATCACTGAAAATCAGCCAGCTTATATCGCTGCTGTAGCCCATTTGATAGCGATCGTTACTAAATTTAAGGTAGCGGTTAGCCTCGCCATGATTTTTGCCGGCACGGTACACCAGATAATCGGCGCTGAAAAGACGGAATTGGCCAGCCTGATCAGCAGTGGCTGAAGTTGGGGGAGTCTGAGCGTACGTTAGTCCGGAATGTGTTAGCAGGCTGGTAAACAGTAATGACGCCAGCAGGCGCCATTTAAAATTCGTCCTCATCGTTCGCATATCCTTGTTCCGACAATACATTATTATCTAACCATGCCTTATCGCCGCGTTGTTGTAAACGGTTTTGACAGAACCAGCGGATAACCAGGGGATATAGCTGATGTTCCTGCTCGTGCACCCGTGCCGCGATAGTAATGGCGTCATCTTCAGGAAATACCGGCACCTTCGCTTGCAAAATAACCGGACCACCATCCAGCTGCTCCGTGACAAAATGCACACTGCAGCCGTGTTCGCGGTCACCGGCATCAATTGCGCGCTGGTGTGTATTCAATCCCTGATACTTCGGCAATAAAGACGGATGAATGTTCAATAATTTTCCAGCATAGTGGCTGACAAAGCCTGCAGTGAGGATCCGCATAAAGCCGGCAAGCACCACTAAATCAGCCTGGTAACTGTCTATTAAGGTAATTAATTCTTTATCGTATGCATCACGGCTGGCAAAGTTTTTATGGCTTAGCGCATGGTTTGCAATGCCAGCGTCAGCTGCCCGTTGTAACCCGTAAACCCCGATTTTGTTAGATATTACTGCCGTTACCTGGCCAGCAATAAAACCGCTGGCACAGGCATCAATGACGGCTTGTAAATTAGATCCATTGCCTGAAATCAGTACTACTATCGATTTCATTGTTGGCCTATTCGTTGATAATCACGAGTTCTTCACCGGTAGCCGCGTCCTGAATTTCACCCAGGTGCCATGCCGTTTCGCCTGCCGCTGTTAAGCTGGCCAGCGCCTGCTCCAGTTGTGCAGCGGGCACGACCAGCATCATACCGACCCCACAGTTAAAGGTACGATACATTTCATGGCGGCTGATATTGCCTTGTTGCTGTAACCAGTTAAAAATGGCGGGCCACTGCCAGCTGTTACCGTTGATGACGGCTTTGGTATTCTCAGGTAAAACCCGTGGGATATTTTCCCAGAAACCACCCCCGGTAATATGGCACAGCGCATGTACCGGCATCTCTTTAATTAACGCCAGCAGGTTTTTCACGTAAATGCGGGTTGGCTCCAGCAAATGATCCGCCAGACTTTTTCCTTCCAACAGGGTATCAGCCGATTGACCGCTCACTTCCAGCACTTTACGCACCAGGGAAAAGCCATTTGAATGAGGCCCTGATGATGCCAGCGCAATAAGCTGATTACCGGCTTTAACTTTGCTGCCATCAATAATGTCGGCTTTTTCTACAACGCCAACACAAAAGCCGGCAATGTCATAATCGTCGCCATGATACATGCCTGGCATTTCGGCAGTTTCACCACCTACCAGGGCGCAACCTGATTGCACGCATCCTTCGGCAATGCCAGCGACTACAGCCGAAGCGGTGTTAACGTCCAGTTTGCCTGTTGCGTAATAATCAAGGAAAAACAGCGGTTCTGCGCCTTGCACGACCAAATCGTTTACGCACATGGCAACCAGGTCGATGCCGACACCATCATGTCGTTTTAAATCCATGGCCAAGCGCAGTTTAGTGCCAACACCGTCGGTTCCGGATACTAAAACCGGTTCTTTATAACCTGCCGGAATTTGACATAAGGCGCCAAAACCCCCTAAGCCTCCCATGACTTCCGGACGGGTGGTACGTTTAACTGCACCTTTAATCCGTTCTACCAGGGCGTTGCCGGCATCTATATCAACTCCGGCGTCTTTGTAGCTTAAAGATGTATTGTGCTCGCTCACGGCTTTCCTCGATTGGCTGTATTGGTTGGCTTAATCGGCGCGTATTTTACCTGTATAATGGCGCAGACAAAAGCATTACTGCATTACATTTGCAGCAGCTTGTTTTACGTAGTTAGCCATCAGAATAGAATTGTCCTGGGTGATCTTATGGTAACATACTGAAGCAAATGGAAATTCTCTGTCTGATAACTGAACTGAAATATAAGGTGCTGACGGATCTGCGGTATTGTTGTGCCAGCTACCACCGTAATTAGCGATAAATACTTCACCAATATAAGCGCCAATAATATTTGTTAAGGTAAATATTAGCTCTGATGAATGACTTTGCTGCTGCTGATGCTGATGTAACGTTGATAACACAGTATCAATGTCTTTAAGGCTGGCCAGCGTAAAATCCAGCGTCAGTTTATGCTCCTCTGCAATATAGGCTACTGCATCGCGGGACGCTTCTTGCATTAGCTTCGATATATCAACACTTTGCATAATAATCCTTATTTAAGATGTTCAGCCAGAATTAACTGGCGTAATTGTTTGCTGCCGGGGCCTAATGTTTCTTCCTGAGGTGTTAACAATGACATAGGGGCCAGACGCTCTGAACTGTTACTCAGCTGTATTTGCACCAGGTCACCCTTCGCCAGAGCCGAGGCCACCGTAAAGTCAGGCAGCCAGCAAAACCCCAGACCCAGTTGCAAAATTTCAATGGCCTCATTGAAGTTATCGACCGTCCAGCGTTGTTCAGCTTTTAACCAGCCGATATTTTCCAGTGGTTTTTGGGCGGTATCCCGGATAACAATCTGTAAATACTGGCTTAGCTGATTTTGATCTAATCGAAGCTGATTTGCCAGTTCATGTCCGGCACCCACCACGGCAATAAAACGGCTGACATATAAAGGTTCGCTCAGATAACCTTTAGGCACAACACCGGCGATAACTAAATCCGCTTTTTTCTGAACAATAATTTCACTGGTGCCGGTTAAAACGGTATCTATAATTTGTACTCTGCTACCACGGCTTAATGGGTAAAATGTTTGTAAGGCACGGTATAAAAAGTGCTTGGGGTAGGCCAGTTCTACCGCAATCCTGATTTCCGGTTCCCAGCCTTGCTCGATATTATCGGCCAGTAGCTCGAGATCTTCAATTTGCTGGGTCAGCACCCTTGAACGGCGCAACATCACTTCGCCAGCATCGGTAAGCTGTGCTTTGCGACCGATGACCTCCAGCAGTTCTACCCCCAATTGAGACTGCAGTTTGGAGACTGCATGATTAAGTGAAGACTGGCTTTTATTCAATAATTCAGCGGCCTGCGCATAACCACCGGCATCGACAACTGCCTGCAAAATGCGCCATTGTTCCAGAGTTGATCGAGGGCGGTAGGGCATATAAAGCCGGGTCCTGTAGCAAATTAAACAGTGGCAATAATCACGGCACGTTGTGGCGCCGGATAACCTTCAATGGTTTTACTATGGTCAGTCGGGTCAAGAAAATCAATTAAACTTTCATTTTCCATCCACGGGGTTGCTCGCTGTTCTTCCAGCGTAGTCGTATTTAAATCAACTACTTTCGGGTTTTTAAAGCCAAGCCGGCTTAGCCAGTGACACAACGCCAGGGTGCTTGGAATAAACCAAACATTGCGCATTTTGGCGTACCGCTCGCCCGGCACCAGCACCGTATTTTCGTCACCTGTTACTACCAGGGTTTCCAGGATCAGTTCGCCGCCAGGGCGCAATTGTTGTTTTAACTGTTGCAGAAAGTCCAGTGGTGAGCGCCGATGGTATAGAACACCCATTGAAAATACCGTATCAAACTGGGCCAGGGGGGGCATATCATCAATGCCGACCGGGATCAGATGTACTTCCGGGTCCGGATTAAAATGCTTAATAGCCTGAAACTGGCTGTAAAACAGCTGAGATGGGTCAATACCTACCACAAAATTGGCACCTTCACCGCGCATCCGCCAAAGGTGATAGCCACTGCCGCAACCTACATCGAGCACATAGCGCCCCTGCAACGGGCTGATATGCGGCAACACCCGGTTCCATTTAAAATCTGAGCGCCACTCAGTGTCAATCTCAATACCATGAATAGAAAATGGCCCTTTGCGCCAGGGCTTAAGTTGTTGTAATAAATAGCGGATCCGCTCCGCTTCACCGGCATTGATGTCGGCCGCCGAGCCAAATTGCACGGCGGTGCTAAGCTCACACGTGCTAACGGTTGTCGCTGGCAAGTGGCCAACGACTTTTTGCCACTGTTTAAAATCACCGTGCAGTGCATGTTTCTGCCACTGTGCTAATTGGGCTGGCAGGGTTTGCAGCCAGTTATGCAGCTTATTCGTTGCTAACTTAGCGTAGAACGGAGTGAAGTCGAGCATGACATATTCCTGTAAATATCGGCCTGTTGTCGTTATTTGACCGCGAGCATAGAGCAAAAATTAAAACACTGAAACCACAAGCTTTGCTCGCTAAATCCCGCTTGTTGCAGCCGTTGCTGATGTTGCGCCAGGGTGTCGGGTTTCATCACGTTTTCCAGCGCGGAGCGTTTCTGGCTTATCTCCAGCTCGCTATAACCATTGGCACGTTTGAAATCCAGATGCAAATCCACTAACAGGCTGTTAGTGGCGTTACTGTGGGCGATAAACTTTTCTGACAAAATGAGTACGCCACCGGGTTTTAAGCCCTGATAAATTTTAGTTATCAATGCATCACGATCCTCGGGTGCCAGAAATTGCAGGGTGAAGTTAATGACCACCACGGCTGCATCTTGGATTGAAATATCGCGAATATCGGCAAGTTCAAGACTAACCGGAACCTCAGAGCGAAATGCCAGTAAATGCCGTTCACAACGCTCCAGCATGGCTTTGCTGTTGTCGACCGCAATCAGCCTGGCGCCAGCAACGGTAATATTCCGGCGCATTGCCAGACTTGCCGTACCGAGTGAGCACCCCAAATCATAAAAATTACTTGCTGGTTGCTGATAGCGGGCAGTTAATTTGCCGATGGTTTGAATAATCGTCTGATAACCAGGAATAGAACGCTGAATCATGTCAGGAAAGACCTCAGCGACCTGATCATCAAACCGGAAATCCTGGATCTGAGCCAGAGGCTCGGCGTAAATATGATCTTTTTGCATAGACAAAAGTACCGGTGCTGCGCGGGGTAAACTACTAAAGCGCGATAATAATAAGTAGGTAGTTTACCTGAATTGTTACAGGCCGCCAAAAGCAAACTGCACTGCCAGATTAAATGATGTTATGCCTGGTGGCACTGCTTGACCCAGACCGGCAGTAAGGGTACAACACTACTATTTGAACGAGCAGTTTAAACACATGATCAGACGTTTATTGCGCTTTGCTGCCGTATTGCTGTTGTGTTTTATAAGCAGTGCTGGCGTTAGTGCTGAACCCGACAGGTTAACTGTGGCGCTAAGCAATGACACCTACCCCTATATGTTTGTTAATGAAGAAGGTCAACCTGACGGCCTGATCGTTGACTACTGGCGAATTATTGCCAAACAACAGCAAATAGAAATTGATTTTGTGATGGCAGACTGGCCAGCAACTGTGGCGTTGTTAAACGCCGGTAAAGTCGATTTTCATGGCGGCATGGGGTACACAGAGCAACGTTCTGTCGCCTATCAGTTACACAGTCTTAATATCACCATCTATAGTAATATCTTCGTTCACCGGGATTTGCTTAATGTAGTAACACTTGCCGACTTAACACCGTACGCGATTGGTGTATTAGAAAATTCCAGTCATGTACCCACCCTCGAAAGACAACTGCCAGAAGCTCCACTGCGCATTTTTAATACGGCAACGCAAGTATATGACGCGGCGTTAGCAGGACAGTTAAAAGCCTTCGCTAGTCTTGACCGGCTACCACCGCGGTATAGTAAGTATGAAGAGCTCAACAAACAATTTCCGCTTTATAAAAAAATTCCGTTGCAGGCAATAGATTTAGTTTTCGGCGTGCCACTTGATTCACCCTACGCCAGCCTACTTAAAGATTATACTGAGGCGGTATCTTTAGATACGCTGAACGAGCTGGAGCGCAAATGGTTGGGCTTTGCAGCAGCTAAAGATGATACATTATTACTGGGTCTGGCTATATCTAACCCTCCTTTTATGAACGTTTCCTCCCAGGGCGAGCCAACGGGTTTACTGGTTGATCTGTGGCGGCTTTGGTCGGAAAAAACCGGTATTAGTGTGGCTTTTGTGCCGGATAACTCATTAAACAGCCTAACCAGTCTGGCAAACCGGCGGACCGACGCTCATATCGGTTTTCCGGATATTGATGATCTTAACCCTCAGCTGACAAAGGCATATCACATTTATAGTTTCAGCTCCGTTTATTACAAGTTAAAAAAGAGTACGCAACAACCGCTAAGCAGCGACAGTGAAGCCAGGGTGGGGATTTTTTCATTCGCAACCTATCTCGATGAATTACAACAACAATATCCCAAAGTAGTCTTCAGTCGCTATTCAAGTTTAGAAAGCATTACCAATGCGGTGATAACCGGTGAAATTGACGGTTTTTTTGGCGCTGGAGCCGTGCTGGATTTCAGGCTCAGGCAGTTAAATTTGTGGGATGATTTTGTCGTAGCGCCGACCACGCAGTTTTATGCACCCTTATATGTATTGGTGCATAACGACAACACTAAGCTTGCCGCAAAAATTAGCGACGGTTTTAATCAAATTAGCTTAAATGAATTAGAGCAAGTGGAACAAAAATGGATTGCTGCAACCGAACTGCGTTACTTCAGCAGTTTTAAAAGCAATATACCGTTACATTCAGATGAGCGTCAGTGGCTGAAACAGCATAGCCTGCTGCGGGTTGGGCTTATCAGCAATTGGCCACCAATGGAGTTTGTTGATGACGATGGCAATATTGCTGGCGTCAGTCATGAAGTGTTGCAATTGCTGTCGCAGCGCCTGAACATAAATTTCGACCTGCGTGTTTATGACAATTTTGAGACTATTTTAAGTGATTTAGAAAACGGCAAACTGGATTTAGTAACAAATGTCGTTCCGAAACCCGAGCGACTTTCTTACGCCCACTTTACGGAGCCATTCTGGTCAGTAAAGTGGGCGGCGATTGGTCTTATAAACGGCGAGAACATTGATAGCATCCGGCAACTTAGTGGCAAACGAGTAGCCGTTTTTAAAGATTATCAATTGGCGCAGCAATTAACAGATCTGGCTAATAATGTTGACGTCGTTCGGATTAGCAGCGTTAAAGACGGTATTCGTATGCTGCAGGGAAATCAGGTTGATTTTGTGCTGGAAACATTAGAGGCAGGCAGCCGGGCACTGACTGAATCAAGTTTAGTTAATTTGCGCATGCAAGTAATTGATGATGTGCCCGATTACCCTTCGCTGATAGCGGTTCGCAAAGATTATCAGCCACTTGTCACCATTTTGAACAAAGGACTGCGCAGCATAAGTGAAGCCGAACGCAACGAAATTTACCAGCATTGGTTCGATTTTGAAATTACCCAAGGGATAGATAGCAAACGGGTACAGCAGATAATATGGCAGGTGGTGGCAGTAACCCTGGTATTTTTAACTCTGTTTACTATTTGGAATTTATTTTTACGCCGGGAAGTCAACCTGCGCCGGGAGGCCGAAGAAAAAATGCGGCATATGGCCACCCATGATGATTTAACCGGGTTGCCGAACCGCAGCTTACTAAAAGAGCGGATTGATCAGGCGCTGGAACAACATAGCCGTCACAACGAAATTTTAGCGGTACTATTTATCGATCTTGATGGCTTTAAAGACGTTAATGACCAATATGGTCATGACGCGGGGGATGAGTTATTACTGAAACTTGCCGGGGTCATGGATAGCTGTGTACGAAAAAGTGATACGGTAGCGCGTTTTGGCGGCGATGAATTTGTCGTGTTGCTGACCGCGCTATTGCATCGTGATGATGCCGCTATTGTGGCAGAGAAAATTGTGTTTCAGCTAAGTCAGCCGCTGCAGCTGTCTTTTGCGCAGGTTAAAGTGGGCGCCAGCATTGGTATCGCCACTTACCCCCACGATGCCACCGATAGCAGTGCACTGTTAAAAGAAGCCGATAAACAAATGTATCTTGCCAAGCAGCAAGGTAAGAACGGCTACAGTTTCACCGAACGAGAGTTTTCGTGAACGGGCAGTGACATTAAGCGCCATTTCTATATAATTGGCGGTCATTTTACAGCAGCTGACCAACGAGATATAAGGAAGGGTTAATGCGTAGCCATTACTGCGGTTTTTTAAATGCCCAACAAGCAGGGCAACAGGTTTCATTGTGTGGCTGGGTTAACCGGCGCCGGGATCTCGGTGGCGTTATTTTTATCGATTTGCGTGACCGTGAAGGTATGGTTCAGGTTATTTGTGATCCGGATTTAACGGAACTGTTTGATCTGGCCTACACCCTTAGAAATGAGTTTTGTATTCAGGTTACCGGCGAGGTGCGACTGCGCCCTGCATCACAAATTAATGCCGACATGGCAACCGGTGAAGTTGAAGTTTATGCCAGTGGCTTAACGATACTGAATAAAGCGGCGCCACTGCCGCTGGACTTTAATCACGACAACAGTGAAGAGCAGCGTCTTAAATACCGTTACCTGGATTTACGCCGGCCCGTGATGAGCGAACGGTTAAAGTTTCGGGCCAAAGTGACCAGTTTTGTGCGTAACTTTATGGATGGTAATGGCTTTTTAGACGTTGAAACACCCATCCTGACTAAAGCGACGCCAGAAGGCGCCCGCGATTATCTGGTGCCAAGCCGCACTCACAAAGGTCAGTTTTTTGCCCTGCCGCAGTCACCACAATTGTTTAAACAATTGCTGATGATGTCTGGCCTTGATCGATACTATCAAATCGTCAAATGTTTCCGCGATGAAGATTTGCGGGCAGACCGCCAGCCAGAGTTTACTCAGATTGATATTGAAACCTCGTTTATGAGTGCTGAGCAAGTGATGGCAGTGACTGAACAAATGGTTCACCAGTTATTTTTACAGTTACTGGACGTCGATCTTGGCGATTTTCCGCAGATGACCTTCCATGAGGCCATGCGGTTATATGGCTCCGACAAACCGGATTTACGTAATCCTATGCAGTTTGTCGATATTGCCGATCTGGTGAAACAGGTTGAGTTTAACGTGTTTTCCGGCCCGGCAAATGATCCAAAAGGACGGGTCGTGGCGCTAAAAGTGCCTGCGGCTGCCGATAAAATATCGCGCAAAGACATTGATAACTACACCAGCTTTGTCGGCATATACGGTGCTAAGGGCCTGGCCTGGATGAAAGTGAATGATGTCAGTGCCGGCATTGATGGCGTGCAATCGCCGGTAGCGAAATTTTTAACTGCCGACATTGTCAGCAGTATTTTGCAGCGCACGGCGGCTGTAAACGGCGACATGATTTTCTTTGGTGCTGCCAGTTATAAAGTGGTGTGTGAAGCCATGGGCGCATTGCGGCTGAAACTGGGCGACGATTTAGGCATAACGGTGCCAGGCTGGAAGCCACTGTGGGTTGTCGATTTCCCCATGTTCGAAGAGAACGACGATGGCAGCCATACCGCAGTGCATCATCCGTTTACGTCACCGCTGGATACCGCTGGCTTTTTAGCGACCCCAGAAGCGCAACTTGATCATACTAATTTATTATCAAACGCTTATGATATGGTACTAAATGGTACGGAATTGGGTGGCGGCTCTGTTCGTATCCACAGCGCTGAGGTGCAGGCCAAAGTATTTAAATTACTGGGTATCAGTGACGAAGAGGCCACTGAAAAGTTTGGTTTCTTGTTGGAAGCCTTAAAGTTCGGGGCACCACCGCATGCAGGTTTGGCATTTGGTTTAGACAGACTGGTGATGCTGATGACCGGCGCAACGTCAATTCGCGACGTGATGGCTTTTCCGAAAACAGCGACGGCAGCCTGCCCGCTGACAGATGCACCCGGTGAAGCTAATAGTGCGCAACTGGCCGAGTTAAGCATTCAGGTTATCAGCAAAGCGCAATAGCAGCATATTGGTGCTGTACAGATCGTTTCGAGTAGATATTCCCGGTAAGTTGTAATCCTGCTCCGGCAAATGCCGGCGCAGGGTGGTTACCTAAAGCGAGGAGTGAAATATGGCCGGCCATAGTAAATGGGCGAACATGAAGCATCGCAAAGCCCGCCAGGATGCTAAAAAAAGTAAAATATTCACCAAAATTATTCGTGAGCTTACCGTTTCAGCCCGTAGCAATCCTGATATCAGTGCAAACCCGCGGCTACGTCTGGCAGTAGATAAAGCGCTGTCAGAAAATATGACCAGAGACACTATTGATCGGGCGATCAAGCGCGGTGCCGGGGCAACAGAGGGTGAGAATTACGAAGAGTTAGTATACGAAGGCTACGGCCCGAATGGTGTTGCCATTATCGTTGAAACGATGACCGACAATAACAAACGGACAGTAGCTGATGTGCGCAACGCCTTTACCAAAAATGGTGGCAATCTGGGTACTTCAGGCTCGGTCAGTTATTTATTTGCTCGACGCGGAGTGCTGTTGTTCGCGCCCGGAGTCGACGAGGATGCATTGCTCGATGTCGCCCTGGAAGCTGGCGCTGAAGATGTACAAAACCATGAGGATGGTAGTACCGAGGTATTTACCAGCCCTGAACATTACAACGATATTAAAGATTGCCTGGCGGCTGCCGGTTTTACCGCAGATAATGCCGAAATAGATATGATTCCTTCTATTCGTGCCCAGGTTGATACAGACAATGTTGGCCGGTTTTTTAAATTGATTGATATGCTCGAAGACTCTGACGATGTACAGAATGTGTATCACAACGCTGATATTAATGACGATTTACTGAACGAGCACAGTGCGTAGTGAACATTATTCTGGGGATTGACCCCGGCAGTCGTCTTACCGGCTATGGTGTAGTGCGCCAGCAAGGCAACAAATTTGTCTATATGGCCAGTGGTTGTATCAGGCTGGGAACTGATGAACTGCCAGAGCGTTTAATACGGATTTTCAACGGAATTTCCGAGATCATTACCCAAACTCAGCCGACCATATTTGCTATTGAACAGGTATTTATGGCCCGTAATCCCGATTCTGCACTAAAGCTTGGCCAGGCTCGTGGTGCGGCTATTGTTGCAGCTAAACATGCCGGGCTTGAGGTTTATGAGTACTCAGCAAGGCAGGTAAAACAGGCGGTAGTAGGAACTGGCGCGGCTGATAAAGCGCAGGTGCAGCATATGGTTCGCTCGTTGTTGCAACTTAGCGCCAGCCCGCAGGCTGATGCTGCCGATGCTCTTGCTGTCGCGCTATGCCATGGTCATACTCAGCAAAGCTTGGTAGCATTAGCTGGCCAGGCACGGAAAACCGTGCGCCGCCGCTTGCGTTGAAGCCCGCTGGCTTAAGCTGGCGCATACCAATATATGTCACCATTAAAATTTAACACAATAAGAAGAAGCGCTGCCTGATGATTGGACGTTTACAAGGTGTACTACTGGAAAAGCAGGCTCCTGATATTTTGCTTGACGTTGCAGGCGTTGGCTATGAAGTACAATTGCCCATGACCAGCTTCTACCAGCTGCCTGAACCGGGAGAGCAGGTGATTATCTTTACCCATTTTGTGGTGCGTGAAGATGCTCAGCTGCTTTATGGCTTTATTACCAGTACCGAGCGTAGTTTGTTTCGTCAGCTGATAAAAGCCAACGGTGTCGGTCCGAAACTGGCCCTGACAATTTTGTCAGGAATGACGGCTCAGCAGTTTGTCCATTGTGTGTTGCACGACGAAATCAGTACCCTGGTAAAATTGCCCGGGGTGGGTAAAAAAACCGCCGAGCGGTTAGTGATAGAAATGCGCGACCGCTTAAAAGATTGGGGCGCAAGCAGCACGCCGGTTACGGATCGGTTGACGCTGAATGCCGATGAGGCAATTTTTGCGCCGCCGGCCAGTGCAGAGCAAGATGCGTTAAGTGCTTTGCTTGGGCTGGGATACAGTCAGGCTCAGGCCAGTAAAGCGGTAAAATTAGTTAAACGCGCCGACATGAGCAGTGAGCAACTGATCATGGCTGCCCTAAAAAGTATGGTATAGCCAGGATGATTGAAGCTGATCGAATGATCCAGGGCACTGCGACCCGCGAAGATGAAGTAATTGACCGGGCCATCCGGCCGAAAACCCTGGCCGATTACACCGGACAGCAACATGTTCGTGAACAAATGGCTATTTTTATAGAAGCGGCCAGAGGCCGTGGCGATCCGCTGGACCATTTATTAATTTTTGGGCCGCCTGGCCTGGGTAAAACTACCCTGGCAATGATTGTTGCCAATGAAATGGGGGTGAATATTAAAAGCACCTCCGGTCCGGTACTGGAAAAGGCCGGAGACTTAGCGGCACTGCTTACCAATCTTGAACAAAATGATGTGTTGTTTATCGATGAGATACATCGTTTAAGCCCGGTGGTAGAAGAGATCTTATATCCGGCGATGGAAGATTATCAGCTGGATATTATGATAGGTGAGGGCCCGGCGGCCCGCTCTATAAAGCTGGAACTGCCGCCTTTTACTCTGATAGGCGCCACCACCCGCGCCGGCGCGCTGACCTCGCCGCTACGTGACCGTTTTGGTATTGTGCAGCGGCTGGAGTTTTATAAAGTGGATGAGCTAAGCGACATTATTCAGCGCTCAGCACACTACCTGAATTTAACCCTGGATAAAGAAGCTGCGACGGAAATTGCCCGTCGCTCCCGCGGAACCCCCCGGATTGCCAACCGTCTGCTGCGCCGGGTACGGGATTATGCTCAGGTTAAATCAGACGGCACTGTGTCGGTGGCCGTAGCCGCGCAAGCGCTGCAAATGGTCGATGTGGATGCAGAAGGTTTTGATTATATGGATCGCAAGCTGATCCTGGCCATTATCGATAAATTTATGGGCGGGCCGGTCGGTCTTGATAACCTGGCAGCGGCAATTGGTGAAGAAAAAGAAACCATAGAAGATGTGCTCGAGCCCTTTTTAATCCAGCAGGGCTTTATTCAGCGCACTCCCCGTGGCCGTATCGCCTCGCCCCGTGCCTATCAGCACTTTGGCTTTGACTTACCCAAACCAGAATGAAAATAAGGCGGCAAGTGAGCGCAGCCAACACCGCTGTAGTGCCAAATCGGACCTAGGGTATTCGCTAACGAGTTGGTGCTGCAGCTAGGCGGCAAATTAAATTGCAATACGAGCATAGTCGACTATGTGAGTGTTGCAGTTTAATGCAGCCAACAACGCTGCAGTGCCAACTAGGACGCGAATAAAAAAAAAGCCCGCTCAAGGGAGCGGGCAAAGTTGAAGTCGTGCTTCAATAAATCCAGGGAACATGTTTGAAACAGCAGCAAAACTAATCTTAGCCATCAGTCATACCACTTACGTGAACTTTACTAAACAGGGTAACCCTCTTACCTTGTCTTTGCGCTAGCTCTGAACACAGGGCGTATGTTAAAGACTTCGAGTAATTACTTCAAACGAGAAAAATTAGCGCCATGGTATTAGTTAAACTAATGTGATGCGGTTAAACTGTTGTGCGTTAATTAACCGGTTAATTTGCAGGGAGTGAAAGAAGGCCTTTATTCATGTGCGATTAAGTTTCAATGTGGATGATAGCTCGGATTACTTTTTGTAGTTGTTCATCGCAGTTTCGGCCTTTTTTATGCTAAAACCAAGCCTGGGTAAAGGTTTGAACTTAAATGTGCTGACACAGTCTGCTTTTTGAACAGAATACAAGTGGTAGTTATAAATAAATATAGTTGCATTGGAAGCTTGCCAGCCATTGAGTTTACCGTGCTGGCTAATTATCATACGCGGCAAAATAAGATGTGGTTATAAATGGCAGATAACAGCTTCACCTGGCCGGTACGGGTATATTATGAAGACACCGATGCGGGTGGTATTGTTTATTACGCGAATTATCTGAAGTTTTTTGAAAGGGCTCGCACAGAATGGTTACGGGCGCTGGGTATTGAACAAGACATATTATTGTCAAATAATATCGGTTTTGTTGTTACGCAGGTTTTAATGAATAACAAAAAAAGTGCAGGGTTTAATGAATTATTGACGGTTTCCAGTCAAATCAGTACCTTAAAGTCTGCTAGTATCATTTTTTCCCAGCAAATTTATAATGCTTCGGCCCAGTTAGTGTGTCAGGCTGAAATTAAAGTTGCCTGCATTGACCAGCAGGCTATGAAAGCCCGGCCAATGCCGGCCGAAATTGCAGAGGTGTTAACGCGTGTCAGGTGAAATTTCCATTCTTCATTTATTACTCGATGCCAGTATCGTAGTGCAGATAGTAATGCTTATTCTGGTAGGGATGTCAGTTGCCTCCTGGAGTATGATTTTTAAACGGAAAAACGTACTGCAAGCCGCGCTGGCCGACGCCAAGAGATTTGAAGATAAATTCTGGTCGGGTGTCGATTTATCAAAGCTGTACGCTGAGGTGAGTGCCCGGCAGAGTAATAGTGGCTTAGAGGCATTGTTTAAAGCCGGTTTTAAAGAGTTTGCCAGGTTACATAAAAGCAGCCGGCAACAGCCTGCGGCGGTGATGGAAGGTGCACAGCGCGCGATGCGCGTGGGCTTGTCCCGTGAAGTAGAACGTCTGGAGACTAATTTACCTTTCCTGGCGACCGTGGGTTCTATCAGCCCCTACATTGGCTTGTTTGGAACGGTATGGGGCATTATGAATTCTTTTATCGCCTTAGGTGCAGTGCAGCAGGCGACCCTGGCGATGGTCGCACCCGGTATTGCCGAAGCGCTTATTGCAACAGCGATCGGTCTGTTTGCGGCAATACCGGCAGTTATTGCTTATAACAAATTCTCGCATCAGGTTGAGTTACTGGAAAGCAGCTATGTAAACTTTGTCGAAGAGTTCTCTAATATTTTGCACCGCCAGGCGGTTAACAGTAACGAGGCAGCCTGATGTACGTTCGCAAAAAGCGGCGAATGATGGCCGAGATAAATGTCGTGCCGTACATTGATGTTATGTTGGTGCTGCTGGTGATTTTTATGGTTACAACCCCATTGATTACCCAGGGGGTAAAAGTTGAACTGCCAAAATCTGCAGCAGAGCCCATTGCGCAAATGACGGAAGGCAAAACGCCATTAGTGGCTACGGTAGACAGTGACGGTTTATATTATTTTGAGAAAGATGGTAACCAACAAGGCCCTTTTACCTCAGCAGAGCTGCAGGTTGAAGTGGCGAGCTGGCTGACGATAGAACCCGGCACTCAGGTTATTGTTAAAGGTGATAAAGCGGTAAGTTACGAAGCGGTGATACGTTTAATTAATGTTTTAAAAAATGCTGGTGCGCCGGCAGTAGGTTTAATGACTGACAATGAAGTTTGATAAGCTTAAGCCAGCCCTCACTCCGTCGTTAGCAAAATCTGTGGCCTTACATGTCGCAATTTTGTTGCTGCTGATTTTTGGAGCCAGTATTAGTTTTAAGCGCAAAACGGTCGAGCTTTCTATCAGCGCTGAGCAGGCGGTTGAGAGCAACCCGGCGCCGGTAGAGGCCGTGGCAATTGATCGGAAGCAACTAGAGCAGCGGGTCGCCGAACTTCAGAAAAACCGCGATGACGCTAAACAAGCAGAAGAAGATCGGATTGCGGCGCTGGAACGCAGAGCTAAACAGGCTGAGCGTGACCGGGCGGCAGAAGAGCAACGCTTAAAGCGGGTAGCAGAAGAGAAGCGACAGGCAGACGAAGCGGCACGTAAATCAAAAGCGGCAGCGGCTGAAGCGCAAAAGCAGCAACAGGCCGAAACCGCAAAAGCCAAGCAAGCTGAAGAAGCTCGCAAGGCGCGCGAGGCAGAGCAGAAAAAAGCTGAAGCCGCAGCGAAAGCTGCTGAAGAGCGGCGTAAGCTAGCGGAAGAAGAAGCCGCTAAGGCCCAGGCCGAGCGTGAGCGCAAGGCGCGTGAGGCAAAAGAGCAGGCCGAGCGGGAACGGCAAATACAGGAACAGCTTGCAAACGAGGCAGAGGCAAGGCGCCAGGCCCGTGCTCAGCAAGCCGTTACTGAAGTGCAGCGCTATACCGCGATGATCCGTGATGCGATACAACGTAACTTATTGGTAGATGAAAACATGCGTGGAAAATCAGCCAGGATTAATATCCGGCTGGCAACCAGCGGCTTTGTAACCGACGTGCGCTATGTTAGTGGCGACCGGCAGGTAGCAGACGCAGCAATTCGAGCAGTGAACCGGGCAGGAACCTTGCCGGTATCTACTGATCCTGATGTTTATAATCAACTGAAAGATATAACTTTAACGGTGGCACCAGAATTTTAATGATGATGAATGTACTGAAAAAAACGCTTATTCTTACCCTGTTACTGGTACCGGGATTAGCCCGCGCATCTTTAGAGATAGTGATTACCGAGGGTATTGACTCTGCCAGACCAATCGCAATTCTGCCGTTTAGTTTTAATGGCACCACCCGGCCTACTGAGAATCTGGCTGAGATTGTCTCTGCCGATTTAATGCGCAGCGGCAAGTTTAGCCCGCTGGCCAGAATTAAAATGCCGCAACAACCGAATAAAGCCAGCGACATTAACTTTGCCGCCTGGGCGAAAGAGGGGGTTGAGGCCATTGTAGTAGGGCAGATCAATGAAATTGGCATCGACCGTTATACGGTTAGTTTTGAACTGGTTGATGTGCTTAAAGGTAACAGTGGTCCCAGTTCACAAATGCTCAACGCCGGTAAGCTGGTCACCAGCAACGAACATATTCTGGATAGCCGTGAAACGACGATTAATGGTGGTCAGTTTCGCCAATATGCGCACCGGATCAGCGATATTGTTTATGAGAAACTGACCGGTGAACGCGGTGCATTTTTAACTAAAATTGCTTATGTACTGGTCCAGCCGGATACCGAGTTTCCTTACCAGTTGGTGGTAGCGGATTATGATGGCGTAAACGAGCAAATATTGCTGCGCTCTAAAGAGCCGTTAATGTCACCCAGTTGGTCACCTGATGGCACCAAACTGGCTTATGTAACCTTTGAACGGCGTCAGGCTCAGATATTTATACAAGATATATACAGTGGCCGGCGTACGGTAGTCAGCACCTTCCCGGGCATTAATGGCGCGCCGGTGTGGTCACCCGATGGTGAAAGCTTAGCCCTGGTGCTGTCTAAGGATGGAAACCCGGAAATCTATACCTTAAATATTGCCAGCAAGGCGTTACGTCGTGTGACTAATCAACGCGCTATCGATACCGAACCAAGCTGGTCACCGGATGGCAACGAGTTAGTGTTCAGCTCGGACAGAGGTGGCAATCCGCAACTTTATAGCGTAAATTTAGTAACGGGTACCACCAGAAGGTTAACGTTTGAAGGTGAGATGAACCTGGCGGGCTCTTATACCCCTGATGGTAGCACTATTGTAATGGTGAACCGGATGCAGGGGCAGTACCATATTGCAAAAATGGATCGGCAAAGCCGTTTCCTGCAGGTATTAACCAAGACCAATCTGGATGAGTCTCCCAGTATTGCGCCAAATGGTTCGATGATTATATACAGCACTATGCACGGTTCGTCGCAGGTGTTGGCACTGGTTTCAATGGATGGACGCTTTAAAGCCCGACTGCCGGCGATCAATGGACAGGTCAAATCGCCGGCCTGGTCACCTTTTTTATAAAACAAAAACGTGGTTAACTTACTAAGGACAACAAAATGAACGTAAACAAAGTGTTAAAGGCTTTATTAATCGCAGTTCCTGTGATGACATTAGCCGCCTGTAGCTCAACGTCATCAACTTCTGCTGACGATGGCCTTAACTCAGGAGTTGCTGAACCTGTTGAAACTGTACAGGTTGAAACGGCAGAGCCAGTAATGAGCCCGGCTGAGCAAATGCGTCAGAAACTTGAAGCGTTGCGTCAGGAAAACACTATTTATTTCGACTTTGACCGCGCGACAGTGCGTCCAGAGTTTGTAGAAGTATTACAAGCACATGGCACTTTTTTACGTGCTAACCCAAGCGTTCGCGTGACTATCGAAGGTCATTCAGATGAGCGTGGAACGCCAGAATACAACATCGCACTTGGCGAGCGTCGTGCACAGGCTGTCCAGTCTTATTTACAGAACCTGGGTGTGTCAGCTGGTCAATTATCTACCGTTAGCTACGGTGAAGAGAAGCCAGTAGACAGATCACGTTCTGAAACCGGTTTTGCTAAAAACCGTCGCGCAGTATTGGTGTACTAATAAAATAATTAATATGAGTGATCATGACAGTAAATAAAACACTGTGGGTTGCTCTGTCCTTAGTGAGTACCGGTGCCTGGGCTAACCCGGCACCGGTTACTGAGCTGGGCAGAAATATCACAACAAATCAGCAACTCGCCAGTCCCGCCTCTGGTACTCTGGAGCAACGTCTGGCTACCTTAGAAAGGGTGGTAGAAGCCCGGGCTCAGGGGCAGCTGCAAATGCAGCAGCAACTGAATCTATTGCTTGAAGAAGTAAGTCAGCTGCGTGGTGTTACCGAAACACACACCTATCAACTGGATGAAATGCTGCAACGGCAACGCGATTTATACCAGGAAATTGATCGTCGGGTAGGGGCTTTGCAAACCAGCAACGCAGCTCAGCAGCCCGCGGTTAGTAGCGACGTTAATAACGTTCCCACCGTTTCTTACTCTTCCAATATGTCAGAAAACGATGCTTACGACAAAGCCGTGAATATGGTATTGAAAGATCGGCGATATGACGCTGCTATCCCCGAATTTGAAGCCTTTTTACAGAATTACCCTAATTCAGGTTATGCGCCTAATGCGCATTACTGGCTTGGCCAGCTGTTGTTTAATAATAATGAGCTTGGCAAAGCAAAAACCCATTTTGAACGCGTAGTGGCTAACTTCAGTACATCTAACAAAGTACCGGACGCGTTATTAAAGCTGGGTCAGCTGGCAGAGCGCGAAAATAATAACGATGCTGCGCTACGTTTTTACCGGCAATTAACCAAAGACCATGCCTCAGCAACGTCTGCCAGGTTAGCTCAGGAACGCATAGATATCCTGAAATAAACGCGACAAGCCAACCATCAGGTTGGCTTTGTTGTTTCATATCGCCGACTTTTTGTGCAGTCAGGCCATGATGGCGGCCTTTTTGACAATTTTCGGTTGCACTAACGCCGTAAATCAGTAAGATATGCGTCCGCGGTTAGGGTCGTTAGCTCAGTTGGTAGAGCAGTTGACTTTTAATCAATTGGTCGCTGGTTCGAATCCAGCACGACCCACCAAACCGCACAAACAGTACATTGAAGTGGGTCGTTAGCTCAGTTGGTAGAGCAGTTGACTTTTAATCAATTGGTCGCTGGTTCGAATCCAGCACGACCCACCACTTCATGCACCCTGTTTGGGTCGTTAGCTCAGTTGGTAGAGCAGTTGACTTTTAATCAATTGGTCGCTGGTTCGAATCCAGCACGACCCACCATTTATTTCGTCGCACCTGTTTGGGTCGTTAGCTCAGTTGGTAGAGCAGTTGACTTTTAATCAATTGGTCGCTGGTTCGAATCCAGCACGACCCACCAAACACTCCCCCTATAAATACTGTTATTGCTCGCCTGCCAAGTGTATAATATGCCCCTTTTTACGCAACCGGTCAGGTGTTATGACGCAGTCGATGTATTTTAGTGAACAGGATTTCAGTTTCCCAAGAAAGCCTGCAACACTGTCTGCAGATGAAAAACGTGCATACAAAACCCGTATTAAAACCTTGCTGCAGCAAAAGAATGCGGTATTAGTTGCGCATTACTATACCGACCCGGAAATTCAGGCCCTGGCTGAAGAAACCGGCGGCTGTGTCTCAGACTCGTTAGAAATGGCACGCTTTGGTAATGAGCACCCGGCACAGACGTTAATTGTCGCCGGGGTGAAGTTTATGGGCGAAACCGCAAAAATTCTGACCCCGAATAAAACGGTATTAATGCCGACGCTGGAAGCCACTTGTTCTCTGGATTTGGGCTGTCCGGCCGAGCCGTTCTCGGCGTTTTGTGACGCGCACCCTGACCGCGTGGTAGTGGTGTACGCCAATACCTCGGCTGCGGTAAAAGCACGGGCTGACTGGGTGGTAACCTCTTCAATCGCACTGGATGTTGTTGACTATTTAGATAGCCAGGGTAAGAAAATCCTGTGGGGCCCCGATAAACACCTGGGTGCCTATGTGCAGAAGCAAACCGGCGCCGACATGTTGTTATGGGATGCTGCCTGTATTGTCCACGACGAATTTAAAGCCAATGCGCTGGTCGAGCTGAAAAAGCAGTATCCAGAAGCTGCTGTACTGGTGCATCCGGAGTCACCCGACAGTGTGGTGCAGTTAGCAGACGCGGTAGGCTCAACCAGTCAGTTAATTAAAGCCAGCCAAACCTTGCCTAACAGCACCTTTATTGTGGCAACCGACAAGGGCATTTTTTATAAAATGCAGCAACAAATGCCAGACCGTACCTTTATCGAGGCCCCAACGGGCGGTAACGGCGCCACCTGTCGCAGCTGTGCACATTGCCCCTGGATGGCAATGAACGGCTTAAAAGCGATTGAGGACGCGTTAAACGATGCTAATGGCCATGAAATCTTTGTCGACGATGCACTTCGCGAAAAAGCCTTAGTGCCACTTAACCGCATGCTGGGTTTCGCAAAAGAGCTAAAAATGCAGGTAAAAGGCAACGCCTAAGCCAAAAGCTCAGGTTAAAGTAACACCGGCTGCTTAAAAAGCAGCCATAAAAAAGCAGTTACGTATATAACAGTTGCAGCGCAGTGCGAATTTCCCTAGTATAGCCGCGCTTGCAACGCAAGTTCCGGAGAGATGGCTGAGTGGCTGAAGGCGCACGCCTGGAAAGTGTGTTTAGGTTAACCCCTAACGAGGGTTCGAATCCCTCTCTCTCCGCCACATTATTTGAAAAAGACCTTGATTTTAAAGGTCTTTTTTATTTTTAGCCGTTTGAAGGCCGTCAATGAAACCGTCATTTGTCGTTGCTGCGGCCAATCTTAATAGTTTAGGGTTGGCAGATTGAAGGGGTAGGTCGGTAGTTGTAGGTTAAAGCGTTTTCTAACTAACTTCCCAAAAGAAATCCTATTGCTCCAGTTACAATCGGCACTATCGCTAAGAAAATTTTCGTCTTAACGTCCAAAGACTTCAAGTTATGCTCTCGGTCAGCTTTACTCTCTTCTTTAGCTATGCGTCTTCTTTCCTTTTCAAATTCTAGAGCTCTTTTTGCCGTATTTTCACTGATGCCTTTTGCATGTATTCGCGGAAGAATGGGTTGTTCATCAGTCAACCAGACATGTAAATGGAGATCATCAATATTCTGCACTTGCCGAGCTAATTGAGCAATCAAGAGTTTTTCTTTCTTTGTATTATCGAAATTTAATTCGTTTGTTACCATGTCGTGGTAACAGTCATATCCAAGTGTTATTATTTTATCTAAGTGCTCCAATTTCAGGGTCGCGAGACAATGAAAAACGTGAGCACAGTAAGCATCTCTCGTAGCTTTTTCAAAGTCATTACTCTTATAGGCTCTATGAGCTTCACCATAGCTTGACGATTGATAAAGTTTCAATAAGTAGTATTCGCTCTCTTTCTTTAAAATGCGACTACATTCTTCGGAATCATCTGGATTGAAAAGATCTAGGTGGTTGATCCATTCAAGCTCACTTAATTCTGTGTCTAGTAACTTTTCTTGTTCAATTAGGAATTCAAGGAAAGACTCTTTCTCTTTCGGAATTTCTGGACCTCGGAACAAGTCCTTGATAAATCCTTTGAGACCAAACTCGGTCAATCGCCCATCTCTAGGGTCTAAAGATATTTTTATTGAACCAGCAGGAAAATGTAATTTGTTTCCCTTTTCTACCATTAATCCGCCACCTTCTCCCCAACTTTCAAAGAAGATTATTTTATCGCAGTTTGATCGATTACATTTTTTACTTTGATGAATGTTTAATAGAGGTGTAAGACTCCAGCCGCACTGATCACAAAATTTCGACTCTGAAACATCTTCCAATATTTTGCTCCTTGCTTACCTTTGAAACCCCTTTAAATCGCCTTGAAATCGTTTAAAGGGATATATTGAATGATGTAGCTTAAAACCCAATTGGATGCCTTACAAGCGATTTAATGCGTGCTGGTGAAGGTTGGGTCACTAAGGCTACATCATCGAGCTCGACACTTACGTTTAGTGGTGGGGGGGGTAAAATAATTTCACAAAATTTGTAGTTGAGAGGGGGGGAGCCTTTGCTGGAACATCAACAAGACTGAGAGTACTGCCGTTATGCGTCATTAAACCAAATTTAAAAAACCTGACATAGCCTATAGGCTTGCTGTACCTAAATATTGCTGATTATTAAAAGTTAGTATATCTTCATCTCTAAATCGTTCTGTCTAATACAGATCATGCTGTTTATTAAGTACGGCTACCATATCGTAAAGCACTAGGTAATTTTTTATTTGCTGTTAGCTTATAGGTTAGCTGCATGTACAGGGACGCCGCCGAATGAAACACAAGATATCCCTAGACCTGTGAGCGCAGCGAACAGGGATGGGGCCAGTGTCTTGTGCTGAGTGAGGTGGAAATTTTATTTAATAAGGGTTTATTTGAATCTAGGGCTACTATGGTTTTGTGTAGTTGTAATAATTGCAATTTCAGCAGCAAATGGTGCGAGCGCAGCCGCTGAAGCATCAGTACCAGCAATACTTTTTGCATCAATAGTAACTGCAATTACTTTAGCGGTTCGAGGAACTAAAACTGCGAAGTTTAAAATTAAAAATGTATTGGATGCACGAAGTGAGAGTGAAAAAAATAATAAATTTTTAAGTGAAAGATTTTACGCTCAAATAGCTCAGGAAATGGCTTCAGGGTTTTTAATTGACGGTTTAATGGCCAGAGCTGTTGCTGAGGCTTATGGTGATAAAGAAAAAGCCAGTGCATACTACATTCGTTATCGGTTGGCTCAGCTAATGGAAAGCATAGCTGAAGGTAATTCGCAACGTAACGTTTAAAAAATTACATTAATATCTATTTCTTGATTTCAAGAATTGAAATTTCATATCAATTTATTGGTTTAATTAAATGAAAAAATTTATTTTGTACATTTTTTTTATTTTTTTTAGTTTCTTTGTGTCATCAAATCAAGATGCTTTTAACGCCTCATCACTAAGCGAAAAAGAAAAGAGTCTTTTGTGGTTTGTTGAAGATGTTTTAATAAAGGACAACTCAAAGAGACTACCAGCAGCGCTTAGTGACGATTTAAAGCTGGTGGGCATGAGTTCTCATGTTGACGGAAAAAATATATTTCTTGTTAGCGATTTAGTACTTAACGCGCAAAAGGAAAATTTTCAAATGTCAGTAGAAGAGTTTTATAGTGTAATGAGAGAGCAACTTATCATAGCATTTTGTTCACAGATAAAACAAAAAGAATATATTTTTGAGGGTTTTTCTAAGGTAGGAAATATTAATCGCTATTATGACTCTGCTCAAGAGTTTTTCGTTGAAATAAAGATTGGTTTGAATAACTGCACTTTATGAGTGATTTAAAACAGTCAAAACTTAATTTTATGGAAACCAATAAATTAATATTTCTTCATGAGCGCAGCTTGTCTTAGTTTTTTACAAAATCGACATTACACTGATTTTATTTAAGTTATTCAAAGCTGAAAATTATCTTGCTGAGTAATACTTAAATTTTAATTTGATAGAGTGTTGCCTAATTATTTTTAATTCGAATGTTATGTGGTGCTTTTTTACTGTAGTAAACAAGGAAGATAAAGGGATGAAAAAAACAATATCGATTTTAAGTTTAATAGTTTTGTCTGGATGCCAACAAGAAAATAGCAGCTTCGATGTAAAAGAAGTAGGAAATGCGACTTATTTGATAAATAAAAAAAGCGGTGAGTTGTCGGTTGTTGAAAATGGCAATGTAATTGCATTGCAAGAGTACAAGCTACCCGAAAAAAATAAGCTGTCTTTATCTGGTGATTTTGATGAAAAAATTCATTTTGAATTAAAAACAAAATTTATCTTCGATCGAATTTACTACAAACTTATACTAAAGGGATATTCATCAAAAGAACTAAATGATCAAGGGCTTTACATTGATAAAATCGAAGATTTTAATTGGTTTGTTAACGAAATCAAGAATAACGAATATGATCAAATTTCTATACAGTTAACTGATAGTGATGGTTTCACATTAAAAGAGGAAGAAATATATTTAGCTAAAAATTATGTTCGATTTAGTGATAAGGAACATGGGATAACAGGCTTTCAATACGAAGGTAGTTTTTTTATTAATCCTCTAATATTAAATGATGTCACATCATTACGTTATACCTATATGATTAACTCCCTTAAAAAAGCACCTGAGTAGATATTGATAACATTATTTAAATAAAACTAACGCCTGCGTGGTCTTCAATACTTCTAGCGAGAATAAAGTTTGCGTTATGATTTTAGAAGGCTCTAGGTTTAAGTGCGAGTTCGTACATACATCAGCCCCCTTAAAAGGGGGGCTGTATGTATGGGGCGGTTACGCAAGTACTATATAATCGTCCGCCGTGATTATTAGCTTTTCGTTAAGTAATTTATTGATAGCTCGTTTGTATGTCGATTGCTGGCTACTTGGTTTCGGTATATCAATTCTCAAAACTGAGTAGGCTTCTGTTCTCAAAACACTTTCCAAAACACCTTTTTTACCGTTAAGTGATGGATTAGTTTGAATTGTCGCTGATGGTAAAGATTGTCCTTTTGAATTTATCATGTCCTTCAGTATATCTAAAATCTGGTCGCTTCTGGACGATTTAGTTGAGCCTAATGTAGTTAATTCAAGAAATGCAGATTCAACACTGCCGGACACTGAATTAACTGTCAATGGTGATAAGACAAACTGCATTGAGTCTGGTTTTTCAAACTCTTTCATTTTTTTGCAAGTAAGTTCAACACCATGTTCCTTAGCCTTAAGTTGATACTCACTATCGAGTGATGCTCTTATAGCAGAACTACCTCTGCTATGGCCTTTGTCACCATGCCCCGAGTGATGTATGCAAAGTACTGCTGCATTGGTCTTTGTCTTAATATAATCAAGATTCTTGATGAACAAACCAATATCTTTAGATGAGTTTTCGTCACCATCACCTAAGTTGCGATGCAATGTATCAACAACAATCAGCACTGGTCGAATGGAAAGATCATTAATCTCTTTTAATACTTCACCAACAGAATCTGCGCTAATAATTTCAGCTGGTTTTGATGATACATAAATGCCTTGTTGGTTCATGCTGTACTTAGACTCAAGCGCTGTGAAGCGCTTCTGAATCCCACTGAATCCTTCACCAGCAAGGTATATCACATCACCTTTAAATGTGCAGTTCCCATACCAGTCAAGGCCATTGCTAATGCAAAAGGCCAATTCCATAGCAAGAAAGGATTTATACGTTCCTGGCTCACCGAACACCATGTTTAAACTGCCTTTCTCTAAAAAGTTCTCAACTAACCAGTTTACTTGGTACACCTGTGACATGATTGTTGATAGGGGGGTTAAGATCAGTTTATTCATCAGACCACCCCACTAGAGTGTAAAATGCTGTACGTTTTTTAAGAACTCCAAAGTTATCAACGCATGGTTTCTCAACTTTGGTTATGTCAGCGCCCAGACTTTTAAGTTGTCCGATTATCTGAGAGGGATTTCTGATACTTTTCGACAAGATATCGTAGGTACTGACTGATTTGTTGTTAATCAGTAACTGATAAACCTTTGTTTGCTGTACAGTTAAAGTAATTTGCATAAACAATTCCTTATATATTATTAAGGTTTGCCAGCAAAATGCGGGAAGAGCTATACTGTGATTGCTCAGAAAACAGAAGAACCCATACCGCTTTTAGTTGGCTGTGTGGGTTTTTTTTATTTTCTGTTTGCAACTCTGCTGCTAATCCAGTCATTCACCTCTGAAAGAAGCCAAGCTGAAGCTGTGCCACCTTCAACCAGTTTTACTCGTTTCGGGAAATTGCCTGAATTTGAAAGTTGATAAAGATAGCTTTTTGATAAGCCAGTTAAGTTAATTACTTCACGGATTCTGATTAAACGATTATCTGACATTGGGTTACTCCTCTAATACTGGACAGAGCAAAGGATAAAGGCCAATGTTGAGTACTAAAACCAATACAACCAGTAATACTGGTTGTGAGTAAATTACTGGTTTTTTAAAGATTTTTTGAAGTGGTTTAGGGTTTTAGTGTAAAAGTTTTCTATTATTTTATCAGAATCGCTAAAATCGAAATCAGCAGGACTGATCTGCGACCATTCTCGCCAATAATGGCGGTGTGTCCATTTAAGTTTATGGTAGTGATTATCTACATCTGCTATAGAGTTTAAACTTAGTTGCTTCTGTTGATCTTCATACCACTGTGTCGCTGTAATTAATTGTCGTTCAGGTTTCTTTAGTTTGGGAGCTTTTGGTTGGCTTGATTGCACAGTATTACTTCCATCAAGCAAGCTAATGGTTAAATGTCTTACTACATAGCCAAATATAGATTCTTTAATAAAATGAAGAATTTTACCATTTTCATTTACAGCATACTGAATGGTTAAGTCAGTATCAATTTGTTTATAGGGTAAGTCAGCTAAAGTGATAAATAGTTTAGTACCTTTAGGTATTGTTATTGGATTAGCATTAGTTAAGCTTGAGTGATTGTTTAATTCTTTAATGTTGTAATTATTTACTACAGTAACTTCTAATTCAGTAGTGGTAGTGAAACAAAGAGTATCTTTGTTGCTCACAATCTTAGCTAACTCAAGTTGTAGATACGTAACAATATTATCTACATTAGCATTTGCCTTAATTAGTGGTTTCAATTAAGTTCCTCTTAACTGCTCTAAGTAATCCGCCCATGCCTGCATCATCTCTTTCCGTTTTTCCATCAACTGTGCTTTGTTGTAGGTCGCTCTGATCCGGTCTTTGTTCATATGAGCTAACTGTAACTCGATTACGTCAGGATCAAAGCCAAGTTCATTTAAGAAGGTACTGGCAGTATGCCTGAAACCATGTGAAGTCATAAAGCCTGAACCATAGGGTTTATTGGTTTCAGGGTTAATAATCCGCTGTAACGCGCTATTGGTTGTACTTTCACTTATTGGCTTGTTATTAATACTTCTGGCAGCAATAAAAACATACTCTAAGTGGCCTGTAACGGGCTTTAACTCTTCTAATAGCTTTATCGCCTGGCTGGCTAGTGGTACTTGCAATGGCTTTCTGGTTTTAAGTTGGGAAGCAGGTAAGTCGATCATCTGATTGTCAAAATCAATGTACTCCCATTTTAAAAACCT
This sequence comes from Arsukibacterium sp. UBA3155, assembly GCA_002364615.1. GTDB lineage: Bacteria > Pseudomonadota > Gammaproteobacteria > Enterobacterales > Alteromonadaceae > Alishewanella. Next base: position 30,575 of record DEYP01000016.1, read on the forward strand.
TATGTTGTGAGGTCTTAAAAACAGTAACGGCATCAGCTTAAGTGCCTGTGTAACGACAAAGTCTTGCCTTTGGCTTGGTTGGTGTATTTGTTTAATCAGATAACTTAGCTCTTCTGGTTTGGTTATGTGGGCAAAGTTCTTTTTAGCCAGTTTATCAGGCGCAGGTAATAGCTCTGCCAGATTTGCCGCAGGATTGTTTTCAACTAAACCAAGGATAAGAATATCGTTATAGATTTGCCTTAATACGCCAGCTAGTCGTCTTGCTGTCTCTTTTGCACCTCGTTGGCTAACTTTCATTATTATCTTTAATAAGTCAGCGGTACTGTAATCATCAACTGGTTTTTTATCTAAGTCGGGTAATAAGTTTTTCTGGATACGCTGAACAAGATCATCTTCAGTAGTTTTAGCTAAATTTTTACGCTTTAACCATTGGGTCATGTAGTAACTGAACCGTTTAGTTTCTTTTTCTTGGCTTACTCTGCGCTCTTCCTTGATAGTAATTGGCGCTATACCTTTTGCTACCATTTCGCGGGCTTTACGGTGTTCTTCTCTGGCGTCTTTAAGTGAGAACTCGGGATACGAACCAATGGTGTAAGTACCACGTTCACCATTAAGACGATAATCGTATTTAAAGCACTTATAGCCAGTTGGTTTTATTTGCAGGTATAAACCACCACCATCGGTTAGCTTATACATTTTGTCTTTTGGTTTAGCATTGGTTACAGCGGTATGAGTTAGAGCCATCCTGAAAATCCTTTTGCGAACCGTCAACGGAACCGTCAATTTGTAAGGTTAGTATAACTCGGCATGGACTGCCTTGGAAATATATTATATAAATAACAGTGATTTATATTATATTTATGGATTGCTTCAGACGCTATGAATCATAGTTCTACGCTCTCTCTCTCCGCCAATTAAATGAAAAAGGCCCACGCCAAAAGCGTGGGCCTTTTTCATTTAAGCGTCGAGACGAGGTCTTGACGAGAACCCTTTGGTTCGACAAATTCGCCGGGAGCGAGTTTGGACGCACTTTAGTGCGGCCCGCAGGGCCAGCGCCATGGATGGTGCTGGCAATCCCGACTCTCGGCCTACTGCATGGGCCTTTTTCATTTAAGCGTCGAGATGAGGATTTGGTTCGAACCCTTAGTTCGACAACTTACTTACCTTTCTTGCCGGTGTTATCCACCACAATCTTCACCCGCTCATGCGGCATATATTCTTCCGGTTCATCAGGAAAGGCTTCGGCATCGGTATTAGTCATACTCTCGATGCTACCAGACAAAACACCGAATTCATCTTCTAACTCGGGTACATTCTCCAATTCTTTAAAACGTTTGGCGATATAGTCGCCAAGCCATTTATCAAATTCTGGTGTACCAGGTTCTGGTCTGTCTGTTTGCTTTTTCATATCAGGTCCTTAGTGCAAAAGTCACTTTTGCCACCAACGTATAAATAGCCAAGTGACTCATAATGTGACCTAACTTTATTATTAATCGGGTTCATAATTCGGACTTGTTGCGCTCCTATGCTAATAGCATAGGCTTCTGCCGCGATTACAGTTAATTGCGCCGTATTTCCTGTTAGAGGCGTCTTCTCCGGAGAAGATTAAATCATATCCAGTCGCAGTTTTCCTGCGCCCCAGGTTGGCCGGCCCAACGATGCGCTACACAACATGCTATGAAACCAAATCGCCAGCTCAAAACGCTTAGGGTAAATGGCGGCATAGCGGCTGGTCCATTGTGGCCAGGACCACATTACTCGGCGATTAGGGTGGGTTTCCCACCTCGATAATTGCGCTATGGTTCTACCGGTAATATCTTCAAGTTTTACTGATTCCTGCAAACGTAAGGGCATCTTTGATACTGCCTGCGCGCGGCTTTGCTCCCTTAACTGAGCATAAGTAATATCGGCTAACTGGTGGCTTGGCTGCTTCATATTGCATCCTTGTAATTTAAAGTTAAAAAATAGTAACTTTTAAGGGGGCGCCGAGCAAGTAGAAACTTAAGCACAATGGTTAGCAAATAATGGCTAATCATCATACAGATATGTGTACACATGAATAAAAAAAGCCTGAGTGAGCGCGATATATGCTCCAAGTTTATTAGCCAGGCACTTGTAAATGCGGGACGGGACATGCGTAAACAAGTCCGTGGAGAGGTCGGTTTTACGGATGGACGTATTTATGTCAAAGGCAATCTAACCACCCTTGGTAAATGTAAGCGCGCTGACTACAGTCTTTGTTACAAACCTAATGTCCCAGTAACAATTATCGAAGCAGAGATTAATAACCATTCTGTAATAGCGGTATTCAGTTGCTGCTTTTCAGGCAGTAAAAATTTCACTGGCAATGCTAGCAACTTCTGAAACATGAACTATATTCAGAACGAAGCAAGGTGGTACCTAAAATAGGTATATGTACTATAGCTAAAGTCTGTGCTGCTTAAAGTAAAAATGTTTAATCTTCTTTGGAGTATTCATTTTGGAAAAGCTGGAAGAATATTTGAACAACATTATCTATAGGCAAGAACAACTGGCCAAAACCATGTTGATTTTAGTTGTTTCAATGGTTGTTGTAGCAGCTTTATTTCTAGTAATTATTTTAACTAGTTACGATGATCATAGTTTTGTTGGTTCGCTTGCAGTCTCCATTTCTGGTTTCATTGTTTCAGTGTTATTGGTCGGCGTTTTTGTAATTATTCGCATTCATTGCTGTATGAATGGTTGTGATTTAATAAAGGTAAGACTGTCGCAAGGAGGACTTATAGCCGCAGAGAAGGCTTTAAATAGCACGTGTTGTATCAAAGATTTTCCTATTGAAAAAATTAAAACGTTAATACCATCTGGAAAATGATTATGGATAAAGAAGCGCTCGCGAATGAATTAAATAGGGTCCAGGAACGTGATAAAAGACACCTTAAAATATTAATAGTTGGCTTGTCACTTCTAACTTTTTTTGGGTTTTTTACCGTAGCGTTGCTGATGGATTCTTTGAAAAGTAGATATGAAGCTAAGTTTGAGGATTTTGAGATAAAAACAGAAAATATAACAAGCAATATGTATACACAACTCGATGTACAGAAGAAAGCGTTTAATGAAATGATTGAGTTGAGAGATGAGATCTTAGATAAATTAAATATGGATGTGAGAACTGTAAGTCAAATGAGCAAAGAGGAAATTGATGAGCTTTGGCTAACAGCATATGTGAAGAGCACTAACAATCGTAAAGATATTATCGAGATGACTGACCAGGTTGCAGATATGTCTAGTACTATTAAAGAGTTAAAAATATCCTTAGCGCATTTTGAGCAAACCATGGAAAGAGTTAGTGTGCTAGAGATAGACGCAGAGAACGGTGAAAAAGATCTAAATGGAATTGAAGGAAAATTACAGCAATTGATAGATCGAATTACAGCGTTTGAAAATAAATTAGAGCAAAATCTAGTCGTACAAAAAGCTGAATAACAGAGTGGGTTTTGGCTGCCGTTACAAACTTTGTTTTGACGTTCGACCCGTTACAGCATCAAACAAGCCTTTCAGTTCAGACATAGAAACTCCTCTGCTGAACCACACCAATCTAGCTCTGAATGATGACATACGTAATACGCCTGTTATTTAAGATGCGTTTTCGGGATTAAAAGTAACATTTAGCTGCAAGCAGGCAGGCGGGGCGCATTGCTGTCATCTACACTAAGATTTTTAATGTACTACAAGTAGGAATATTTATGGCAAACGAAGGCTACCATGAACCTATAGCAGAACTTACTGCTGAAACGCGCGACATGCACCGGGCTATTACCTCCTTAATGGAAGAGCTTGAAGCGGTTGATTGGTATAATCAGCGGGTGGATGCCTGTAAGGATGAAAATCTGAAAAAGATTCTTATTCATAACCGGGATGAGGAAAAAGAGCATGCCGCCATGGTGCTGGAATGGATAAGACGAAAAGATCCGCACTTTGATAAACAATTAAAAGACTATTTATTTACCGATAAACCGATTGCCCATAAATAATCCTTGCTCAGCCCTCTTCCGCTTATCAGGGGGCTGCTGGTAAACTAGCCACACTGCCAAAAACTGCCATCCGGTGGTTTATCTGTTTTTCTATCTGAGGTTCGCATGCGTAAGGTATTTGCGTTGTTGCTTGCTGTCTGGTTGCCTGTGGTTTCAACACAGGCCGCTATTGTGTTCAGTGACGGGTTTGAAAACAGTGATGGTGAGCAATGGCATCAACTAGGTGAATGCCGGGCATTGCTTGGCGTGCCGCGTTCGGGCGAGTTAGCGTTGCGCTGTAAGCCGGGCAACAGTGTCATGTTCAGCAAAGAGGCCATAGGTGAGATGGGCGTGCTGGAGCTGTGGCTGCGGCCGGAAACGACAACCACATCCTACCGTATTCATGTCATGGTATCCGATTTACCCTCCGTTAATGCGCTGTGGCAGCCGGTTGCGCTGATAGAACATTCCGCAGGGGATGTTAGTTTTAAGGCGCATCGGGTATCAATAGATGAACCGGCTAAACGTTACCTGCGACTTGATATTGAAGTGCTCAGTGGTGCCCTGGATCTTGACGATGTTATGGTGGAACGCATTATGCTGGCGACCGCTTTACAGAAGAATGAACAGCGTATTGTCAGCGGTATACTGGATAAATTGCGCGAAGATCAGAACATTGCCGTGCAGGCCGAGTCGTTCCGCACCCTGGGCGCAAATTATGCAGCTCAGCTGGATTTGCAACGGCAATATCTGGAGTATGCCAATGCGTTGCATTCTGGTATTGCGCTGGCTTTGGCCGGGTCTGAGCGTAACAGAATGTCTAACCCTATGGCCTATGCCAGTTTTCGCAGTATTGTCACCGATGCCAGACGGGTGACCACGCCATTGCAACAAGCGCGGCTGAACTCCATGTTAAAGCCCTTTGGCGACCTGGTTACCGCCAGTTTAAATGTGGTGAGTGCCGGTGCTTACTCTGCCTTTGCCGAGCCCTTTAAGTCATTTCTGGCCTCCAGTTTTGATAAAAGTAACTACAATGATGCCGGTTTAAGCCGGGCTGATCGTAAGTTCGCGGAGCATAACGGCCTGAAAATTTATCAGGATGCAGAGCGTTTTTTGGCAGAACTGGAAAAAGAACTAACCCAGGTCGTGGCGCTGGATAATGAACTGATTAATATTCAGAAGAGTGTTGATCGTTTTCGCCTTGAGCTGGATAAACAGCTAAGGGCGACCTTACAACATGCCAGCATGGCGCGTTCGCAGGAAACGGTAAGCCGGGCCCTTAGCAAGGATGAGGTTGCTCGCAAAAAGTTGATGGATGAGGTAGCTGGCAATATTACCCTGACCGCCAATAGCTATCTGCATGAGGGCAACAATACCGAGCTGATTCGTTTTGTCCTGAAAACGTCAGAACAGCTGGAACAAACCCAGAGTTATAAGGACCAGTTTAATCAAATCACTTCAGCGGTGTTGACCTACTATGATCGCTTTGAGCGTTCAGTACACCCCAGCCAGAATCCGTTTTCCGATGCTGCTGATAAGCAAATCTGGGAAAATCATGCTCTGAAGGCCCGTAATTATTTGCAGCAATCAAAAGAGTCGTTTAATCGCGCCTATCTTTAGCGGGAGTGCAAGAAACCTGCAGTAATCGCTCACTTTGCCAGTTAAATGAAAAGGCCCATGCAATTGCATGGGCCTTTTTTATAAAGATTTAAATTTATTTACCCATTAACTCACCGACCGTTGTGGCACCAAATGCGGTATCTGTTTTGCGATCAAACGCGACGCTGCACACTGCCGTGCCACGACCACAGATATTGCCAGGAATACGCGAGCCGGTATTACCCTGATAATAGATATTTAGCGATTTCAGCTGAGCCACAATATTGCCCAGCTCAGAGCTGGCATCGAACTGCTCGCCCTTGACTTCAATGACTTCAATATCATCAATTTTCTTCAGGTTTGCCAGTACCGGTTGCACCACCGCGACCAGCTCTGGCTCGGGTTGCTGGGTGACTTGCTCTAGCGCATTAATAATTTCATTTAAGCGCACTCTGGAATCTGCATAGCCTTTTAACGCCAGATTTTTGTACAGAAAGCCTGCGCGGGCCAAATCAGATTCAACGCCAACGCCGCTGACCAACAACTGGGCCAGTAAATATTGGCCAGGCTTGTAGTACTGCTCGTTTGCCTGCTCAAGCAGGACGACAGCTTCTTTATCCGCCTGTGGGGTATCTTTTGCCAGCAATAATTTAGCTTTATCTGTTAACGCCGGGCCAAACTCTACTTTGGCTGCCCGGTCCAGTAGTTCGTCCGCTTTGCCAATATCCTGCTCAAATATAAAACCGTGACGTAACCAGACTGACATCTGGTGCATCCCCATGGGCTCGCGCCAGCGTACCGCCTGTTTAATATGACGGCGGGCTTTTTTAACATCCTTTTCAACACCCTCGCCTGTAGCATAAGCTACTGCGACCACGGTTGCCGCTTCGCCACTGCCATAATGTGCCAGCCTTTCCAGTTTTTTAAAATCAGACTGGCAAAGGGCGCTGTCGCAGAAATCGGTGTTCTGAGCTGCGGTATCCTGATCTGCGGTAACAGTAAAAGCCGGCACTATCAACAAGGTGCCCGTTACAGCAACTACTAAGCCGATCCTGTTTAATTGCATGGTCATTATTCCTTAATAAGTGTTGTAGTATCAACATGCAGATGAGGGTTCAACCTGCCTCTGCGTTAAAATTTAAAACCTGCTAATAGGACGATCTAAACTGGTCAGTGCTAAAGGTAAATACGCTGCTACGCTCCAGCAAGCCATCCATCGTATCGTCTACAGAGTTGCTGCAGCTTGCAACGCTCCTGCCACATAGTACTCCCGGTATACGGCTACCCGTTTGGTTTTTGGTATAAAGATTCAGAGAGTCGAGTTGAGTAACGATATAACTGAATTCAGATTTAACACTAAATTGCTTACCCTGTACTTTAAACACTTCAATATCATTAATTTGCTTTAAATCTGTCAGCAGCGGTTGCACCCGGGCTACCAGTTCACGATCGGTTTTGTCTTCGGCAGCACGTTGAGTGGTTTGCTCCAGTGCGGTAATGATCTGATCCAGTTGCTGTCTGGAGTCAGCGTAGCCTTTAAGCGCCAGGTTTTTATAAAGACGGGCGGCGCGGGCTAAATCAGATTCCACCGCAACGCCACTAACCAGCAACTGCGCCAGCAGGTATTGCCCTGGGCTGTAGTATTGCTGATTGGCCTGCTCCAGCAGGGCTATCGCTTCTTTATCTGCTTGCGGGGTGTTTTTGGTCAGCAGCAATTTAGCTTTATCGGTTAACGCCGGACCAAACGCTAACCGGACTGCCCGGTCCAGCAATATATCAGCGCGTTTGATGTCTTGTTCAAAGACAAAGCCCTGGCGTAACCAGACTGACATCTGATGGATGCCCATCGGCTCACGCCAGCGTACGGCCTGTTTAATTTGTTGACGGGCTTTGTCTATATCCTGTTCAACACCTTCCGCGGTGGCATAAGCAACGGCAACGATAGTGGCAGCCTCACCGCTACCATAACGTGCCATCTCTTCCAGCTTTTTAAATTCTGACTGGCAGCTGGCGCTTTCGCAAAAGCTGGTATGTTGATCAGCTGCAATAGTGGCGAAGGGCGACAACAGTAAGGTACTACCGATGGTGACTAGTAATGCAATTTTGGTCATTTTCATTATTCTTCGTTCCTATTCTGAGCCCTTGGCAAACCTTATTACAGCGATGGTAAGAAGGGAAGCATTTCCTGCAAAGGTTAAACGTTGCTCCGGTAAAATATCGTTGTTAATGATAAGACGCGCCTTCGCGTTAAAATGTGACAAAAAAGCAGTTATACAATAATTATTATTTCACAATTCAGCTTAAACTCAGTTTGGACAACCTAAGCTTAGCCTGTATTTGCGGTGTAGAAGGTTAATACGCTAGTTAGAAGCTTAGCTGGTATAAAACCGACTGGCCGCGGTTTTGAGTAATGCAGGAGTCTGACATGAGTGTTTCTAAGCAAAGTGAAGTAGTGCAACAACCGTTTTTTTATCCGCAGCGTCAAATTGTTGATTTAACTCAACAGGAGCGAAAAGCGTTAAGCCTGGTGTGGAACCCTAATAGTAATGATGCCAGAGCGGCATCCCAGCGGGAGGATAATGAAACCTCGCATTGCGCGGTGCTGGGTTATAACTGATATTTAGCGTCGCTTTACTTGCCTGGAACTGACTGGCTGATTAGAATCGGCGTCTTGCAGTTTTAACCCGCTAGTCAGAGACCAGGCATGAATAAAAATTATATTACCAACGGCGTCGCCGCGCTAATTGTAGCTGCTGGCTGGTTTTGGCAACAGCCATTGCTGCTCAGCGTAGGCTTGTTTGCTTTGTCAGGTGCCCTGACCAACTGGCTGGCCGTGCATATGTTGTTTGAAAAGGTACCACTGTTATACGGCTCGGGGGTGATACCGGCCCGCTTTACCGAGTTTAAAGCCGGTATTTATCAGCTGGTGATGACTCAGTTTTTTAGCAAGGACAATATAGAGCGCTTTATCAGCGACAGACAACACGCCGAAAGCCCCTCGTTTGATTTTCAACCGGTGATAGCTAATACCGACTTAACGCCTGCCTTCGATTCCCTGCTAAAAGTGGTCGAACAGTCGTCGTTTGGCAATATGCTTAATATGTTTGGCGGCAGCGCGGCCTTATTGCCGTTAAAAGAGCCGTTTATTGCCCGGTTAAAAGACGCCCTTACTGACATATCCCGCAGCGAGGCGTTCGAGCAACTCGTTATAGCCCAGCTTGATCAACCTGAGCAGTTGCAAAATATCCGCAGCCAGGTAGAGACTATCGTGCAGCAACGTCTGGCAGAATTAACGCCTGAGCTGGTAAAAGAGATTATTCAGCAGATGATCCGCCAGCATTTAGGCTGGTTAGTGGTCTGGGGCGGGGTATTCGGCGGTGTAATTGGCTTACTGGTCGCTTTTATTCCTTAAGCATTAAGCAGCCAGTGCCCCGCTGTGGCACTGGCTGACGCGTTACTTACTGTGCTGCGGTTTTAGCGTTTACTTTTTGGGTAGCCGCATAGGCTTCTACTTCGCGCCATACCCGCAACAGGTTGCCCGATAAAATTTTATCAATGTCTTGCTTGCTGTAACCGCGTTCAAGCAAACCCTGGATCAGGTTAGGGTAAGTAGCGACATCTTTTAAGCCAATTGGCAAAGAGTCACCCACACCATCGTAGTCTGAACCAATACCAACATAATCAATGCCGATCAGTTTGACCACATGGTCGATATGATCAAGTACCGTCTCTAAGGTGGCAAACGGGTAGGGGTTTTTCTTACGAAACGCAATTTCAAAAGCGTCGTCATCAGCCACCCCAGCCTGTTTAGCTGCCGCTTTACGCAGCGCGCCATACTGGTTTGCCATGGCAGTAACAAAGGATGAGCCAAAATTAATTTGTACCACGCCACCATTTTTTGCCAGCGCCCTTAGCATATCGTCGTCCATATTGCGCTCAAAACCGGGGGTATAGCTTCGAAGTGAGGAGTGAGAGGCAATTACCGGCACCTTGCTCAAACTGACAACCTGATAAAACGCGTCATCAGAGACATGTGAAATATCAATCATCATGCCGATGTTATTCATCGCCACCACTAATTCTTTACCGAACGGGCTTAAGCCCTGCCAGCGCCGGCGTAAATCATAGCTGGAGTCTGAAATATGGTTGCTCTCGGAATGGGCCAGGGTAATATAGCGAATACCGCGTTGATAGAAATGCTGCAAATTTGCCAGATCACCACCAATAGGCGTACCGTTCTCCATGCCAAGTGCCAATGATATTTTTTCACTGCCAAACTGGTTTTGTACATCGGCAGTCGTATAAGCCATGGCGAACTTATCCGGTGCCCGGCCAACCAGGGCTTCCATACTGTCAATCAGCTGGTTTGCCAACTGATAACCACCGCCGGTGCGCTCATAGGATGCCGGAATGTAAATTGACATAAAGGGCGCATTTAAGCCGCCGGTACGCGCCCGCGGATAATCGAACTCGCCACGTTTGGTTGCCTGACTTACATCTTCCCAGTCTTTGTACAAGCGGTAGGGTACGTCGATATGGGTATCAATAATAATACTCTGCCGGGCAATCTGTTGGGCCTGCTGCTCTATGGTTATGGTATTACCGGTAGCCTGCAAAGCAGGCGTGTCGACGCTGCTGCAGCCGGTTAATCCGGCGCTGAGCAGGGCGCTGGCTAGCATTGAACGTGAAAATGAGAGGCGGGTTTTCATTATGGGGTCCTTGTTAATAAAACGGCTGGCCATAATATGCTATGCTACGCCCTGAAAATCCAGCCCGGAGTTGTCCTGATGTTAAGCCGCCTGATATGTTGCCTTTTTATAATGTTATCTCTGTCAGTAACAGCCAGCAATAATGTCGATCTGGAAGCTACCATGAAAAACATGGGGCTAGCATTAAAGCAGGCCAGAGAGGCAGCGACCCCGTACGCCGCAAAACCTTATGTGGTGCAGCTGACAGAGCTGACTGCACAGGCAAAAACCGCCCGGTTTCCTGACGATAAAGCACAAACCTATCTGGAGGGACTGAATAAAGTACAGTTAACCTTACAGAGCGCCCTGCTTGCGGCTGATGCCGGCAACAATGAAAAACTGCAACTGGCACTGGCAGAAGTAGAGCAGTTGCGCCGTTATTACCATAAACAACGTAAAGTCAGCTTTTGGCAGCTGTTATTTGGTAAATAACATCGGGATCCGGTATAACCGTCGCGGTTAAATCGGTTTTTTGCTCTGCGCTACCCTTACGCTACACCTTATAAAAACGATAAAATGGAGATGTGAATGAAAGCACTACCTTTTTTACTTAGCACCACACTATTATCCGTGAGCTTGTTAGGTTGCAGCGACCCTGCTCCGACTGATGCCAAAAAATCATCAACAGCAACTGCTGTTGAGCAGGCGATTACGGTTAAGCAGGATAACCCGTTATTACAAAGCTGGACCGGGCCTTACCAGGGCGTTCCGGCTTTTGACCAGATGCAGTTAGCGGACTTAAAACCGGCTCTAGAGCAGGGCATGGCCGCTCATCTGGCTGACATTGACAAGATTACCGCTAATCCGGATGCGCCAACGTTTGACAATACCATTGTGGCACTGGAAGGCGTGGGCAAAGAGCTGGATCGGGTGTTTACCTATTACGGCATCTGGAGTTCGAATAAGTCTTCTGAAGATTTCCGGGCTATTCAACGGGAAATGGCGCCGAAATTATCTGAATTCTCGTCAAAAATCACGCAGAACGAAGCGCTGTTTAACCGCATTGCTGCGGTGTATAACTCTGAGCAAATGCAGTCACTCACCCCTGAGCAGCAGCGTTTAACCACACTGGTTTATCTGGGTTTTGCTAATAATGGCGCCACCTTAAATGCTGAACAAAAACAGCGCTACGCGGCGATAAACCTGCGTTTATCTCAGTTGTATACGCAGTTCTCCAATAACATTCTGGCCGATGAAGAAAACTACGCCTTGTATCTGAGCAAAGAACAACTGGGCGGTTTGCCAGAGTCTTTAGTTAATGCAGCGGCTGCTGCGGCTACCAGCCGTGGTAAAGAGGGCATGTATGCGATCACCAACACCCGCTCTTCCATGGACCCGTTTTTAACCTACTCGACGGAGCGTGAGTTACGTCAGCAAGTGTGGAACACCTATTACAGCCGTGGTGATAATAATGATGCTCAGGATAACAATGCCCTGATTACTGAAATTCTGGCGCTGCGGGATGAACGGGTTGGCCTGTTAGGCTTTGATAACTATGCTACCTGGCGGTTACAGGACCGAATGGCGAAATCGCCTGATCGCGCCATGAACTTAATGATGTCGGTATGGCCGGCTGCTATTGCAAGGGTGCAGGAAGAAGTCGCCGATATGCAGGCATTAGCGACACAGCAAGGGGCAGATATTACCATTGAGCCCTGGGATTATCGGTTTTATGCCGAGCAGGTACGTAAAGCAAAATATGATTTAAATTCAGATGAAGTAAAACAATACCTGCAACTGGATAAACTGCGTGAAGCGATGTTTTATGTTGCCGGACGGTTATTTAACTTCAACTTTACTGCGGTCGCCGAGGGTAGTGTGCCGGTGTTTCATGAAGACGTTAAAGTCTGGGAAGTAACCGATAAAACCAGCGGCGAACATATTGGCTTGTGGTATCTGGATCCCTTTGCCCGCTCTGGCAAACGCTCTGGCGCCTGGGCCACCAGCTATCGTGGCTACAGCAATTATGACGGTGAGAAAAACGTACTGTCGTCAAATAACTCCAACTTTATGAAAAGTGCACCCGGTAAGCCAGTGCTGATTTCATGGGACGACGCTGAAACGTATTTCCATGAGTTTGGCCATGCTTTGCACGCATTATCTTCCAGTGTTACCTATCCGACGTTAAATGGTGGGGTGCGTGACTATACCGAGTTTCAGTCGCAGTTACTCGAGCGCTGGTTGTTAACCGATGAAGTGATTAATCAGTTTTTGGTGCATCACGAAACGGGTGAGCCTATGCCAGCTGAGCTGGTGACTAAAATTAAAAAAGCGGCGACATTTAACGAAGGTTTTAAAACCACGGAATATCTGGCGTCGGCCATTATTGATCTGAAGCTGCATATGCTGGATGACCCTAAAGGTATTGATCCGGATGCGTTTGAGCGCGATACCTTAACTGCCATGGGTATGCCGGGTGAGTTAGTCATGCGCCACCGCACGCCGCAATTTGGCCATGTGTTTTCAGGCGAAGGTTATGCGGCAGCTTACTATGGTTATATGTGGGCTGAAGTGCTGACCTCAGATGCCGCTGAGGCCTTTGCTGAGGCACCGGGCGGCTTCTATGATAAAGACGTGGCAGCCAGGCTGGTTGAGCATTTGTTCAGTGTGCGTAATGCGGTTGATCCAGAAGAAGCGTACCGGGCATTTCGTGGCCGTGACGCCAAAATTGAAGCGCTAATGCGCGATCGGGGCTTTCCACTGCCTCCCGCCAAGTAACTAAGCGGTAATAATGAAAAAGGGCACTTCGGTGCCCTTTTTCATATCAGAAACTAAAGCCTTTAAACGCTTTAGCCTGCCAGGCCGACGTAAACGTTCTGCACGTCATCATCAGCATCAATCGCATCGAGAAACGCCTCTACTTCAGCGCGCTGCTCGTCGTTTAAACTTACCGGGTTGTTGGCACGGTACACCAGTTTGGCGGTTAGTACGTTGTAGCCAAATTCTGGCAGTGCTTTGGCCACCATATCTAAGTCAGTGGCTTCGGTTAAAAATACTACTTCGTTTTCTTCGCTATCATCCGATGTTTCAAAATCCTGGGCACCGGCTTCAATGGCGGCCAGCTCGATATCGGCATCGCTGCTGGTAGCTTCTGCTTCAATCTGGCCTAAGTGTTTAAAGTCCCAGGATACCGCGCCAGAGGTAGCCAGCTGACCTTTGCGGAATAATTGGCGGATACTTTGCGCACTGCGGTTTTTATTGTCGGTTAAGCACTCAACAATAACCGGTACCTGATGCGGCGCAAAACCTTCATACACCACGGTTTCATAGTTAGCGGGGCCATCCAGTAAACCAGCGCCTTTTTTGATGGCCCGCTCCAGGGTATCTTTAGGCATTGAAGCTTTTTTTGCGGTTTCAATGGCTGAGCGTAACTTGGAATTCATATCGGGATCGGCGCCATTGCGCGCAGCAACCGCGATTTCTTTTGCCAGCTTGGTAAAAATACGGCCCTTGGCGTTTGCCGCATCTTGTTTATGTTTGGCTTTCCATTGTGCGCCCATCGTCGCGCTCCTGTATTGTAAGTAGTAAATCGAACAGGGCGCTAGTCTAGCCAATTGCAGGGTTTTATAGCAAGCTTAAGCAGGCTAATCCGCAATTCAATTTTAGCGCGTTACAAATATACCCCAGAGAACCAAACTAAATGTGCAGCAAAAACGTTTAATCCCGGGCATCACGCTATGGCAAATATTATTACGATTATCAGACAGCAGGCAGGGCAAGTATGGCAGTAACTCCTATTAAAGCAGTGGTGTTTGACTTAGACGGCACCCTGGTCGACTCCAGGCTGGATTTTGCGGCGATGTGCAACGATATCGGCTGGCCTGTCGGCACGCCACTGCTGGAGCAACTGGCAACGGTAAGCTGTCTGGATGAAAAAGCACGGGTTGAGCAGATTATTCATCAACATGAACTGGCGGGTGCTGACGCGGCCAGTTGGATCCCCGGCGCCCTGGAAAGTCTGCAGCAGTTAACTGAACAAGGCTGGCCGCTAGCCATTCTGACCCGCAATATGCGCAGCGCCACCAAGCGGGTAATAGATCGTTTGCAGATACCAATAAGCCTGGTGCTAACCCGGGAAGACTGTGCGGCCAAGCCCGATCCTGCTGGCTTGCAGTTAATTGCAACAGAACTACAGATAAGCTGCGCTGAAATTTTATATGTCGGAGACTACTTGTTTGATTTACAGGTGGCGGCAAATGCCGGCAGTTTATCTTGTTTGTACTTAAATGGTCTTAACCAACAATTTGCAGCACAGGCCGATTATCAGATAGACCATTTTGATCAGTTGCCAGCGCTGGTCAGCAAATTACGTTAACATTGTTGCTGGCTAATTCAGCTATTTAGTTGCAATTGCGTCCCTAAAGCCCCTATATTAGCGCCATAATAAAAAAATAGGATAGAGCGGTTTGCTGGCACGGTTAAAGAGTAATTTTTACCTGGCAATGTTAAGTCTGGTGGGACTACTGATTGCTGCTTTTTTAACGCCATATGGTCTGTACCGTTTGTTCACTGGCAATATCGTGGTCGGTGCTACTGATCTTGTTATGGTGTTGGTAAGCAGTTGCTGCGTGCTTTTTGCCTGGCGCACAAATAATACTAAAGGCCCTGGCCTGATTATGGCCATGGTGTTTTGTATTGGCGCCATTCTGGTTTGTATTAGCCTGGGGACCGACGGCGTTTTCTGGTTATACCCTTTTATTGTTTTTATTTTTTTCTTAGTCTCGCCAATTAAAGCTTTGGTGATGCTGTTGTTGTCACTTTCGGTACTTGTTGCAGCTGCACTTATTAATCCTGGGCATATATTCGACAGTATTTTTCAGTTGGTCTCTTTTACCGTAACCTGCTTTATTACCAGCTTATTCGCTTATATGTTTGCCTACCGCACCCAGACACAGCGCGAAGCCTTAAAGGTGTTAGCTACAACTGACAGTCTAACCGGCGCTGCCAATCGAAGAACGTTAGATGAAGCATTGATTAGCGCCATTACTCAGCATAAAAAAAGTGGTACTGAGTTTGGTTTGATGCTGCTGGATCTCGATTTTTTCAAAGAGGTTAATGATAATTACGGTCATAAAACCGGTGACAATGTGCTGACAGAACTGGTGCCTATTTTGAAAAAAATGGTGCGCCAGCATGATGCGGTGTATCGCTTTGGCGGCGAAGAGTTTGTCGTGTTGCTTGCAGATATCAAACAAGCTGATTTACATAAACTGGCCGATAAAATAAGACTGGGTGTGAACCAACATCTTAGTTTGCCCGATAGTAAAAAGTTAACGACCTCTATTGGCATTGCGCTGTTGCAAGATGACGAGAGTTGGGAAAGCTGGTTACACCGGGCAGATCTCGCCTTGTATCAGGCTAAGCACCAAGGCCGTAATAAAGTCGTTGCTGGCTAGCGACACCAGGTGTCGCTAGCCAAATAGGGCTTAAGAACAGGCGCTAAACTGTTCATAACCTGCAGCGGTAGTGCTGATGTGAAACTAAATTGTGCCGCCTTAGCCTCCGGTACATAGGCGGTGAGTACACCAAAGTGTTTATCCCCCAGATAGAAAACAAAGGTTGCGGTGCGATTAACTGCCTTAGAGCTGACCTGTTGGCCTTTGGTATTGAGCTGTACCAGCCGGTTATCCCCTGTGCCGGTTTTTCCGCCTATCATTGTAGTGTCCGTGGCGTAACTATTGTTTAGCCGCCGGCCAGTACCATCACTTACTACCTGTTGCAATGCACGCCTTACTGCTAATGCCACTTCCGGTTCTATCACTTGCTGATCTTGCGATGGCTGGCGTCTGAACTGGGTATAGTAGGGGGTATTATTAGCAAACGACAACGCATCAATGCGGACGGTGGGAAGCCTTTTGCCGTTATTAAGAATAATACCCATCAGTTCGGCCAGTGCTGCCGGCCGATCTCCTGAACTGCCCAGAGCAGTGGCAAGGGAGGGGACCAAGTAATCAAAAGGATATCCCAAACGTTGCCAGCGGTGGTGCAAATCCCAAAATGCTTCTATTTCCAGCATATTGCGAATGCGATTATCCCGGGCACTACGAAAACGGGTTTTAAACAGCCACTGATATACCTCTTGTCTTGTATCGCTGCTATCGGCAATGGCCATTTTTAACGTCGCCTCAGGCGTTGCGTGTAAATAGCTCAGCAGCCAAAGCTCCAACGGGTGGCTGCGGGATAAGTACGCCCGATCAGGTAAATTAAACGTACTATGCCGGTACTTCGCATAGAGCTGCAACAAGTCGGCGTTGCCTGTGCTATTGCCAAACTGTTGTTGCATCATGCTGATAAATTGCTCCGCTGTAGCCTCTGGTTGCATCGTTAAAAAAGCCACGGCCAGTCGTTCAGGTGTCTGTCTGCTGCTGGCAATATAAAGCTGCAGTCGCTGCTCTGTGGTTTTTTGATGATATTTTTGCCAGAAGCGGCGGATAAAGGTCGTGCCTTCGCGGTCTGCAAAACGTCGTAAATACTGGTCGCGTTGCGGGTTGGTGTCATCTGCCAGCAGCTGATAGCTGCTGTTTTCACCATGATAGATACTGTAGTTAACAATATCCTGCAGCAGCCGCACAAAAGGCAGATTGATAGATTGTTGCAGCGCTTCAGCCACGGTGGGCTTCATCACATTTTCTTCTTTACGAAAGTTGTTAAATGCATGCAAGCCTCCGCCGGTAAGGAAGCTTTCTTGTGGATCAGCACTGTAGCGCCGCTCTAATGCCTGCTGCAGCATAGTATCAAGCCTGACACCCGGGTTATCAATTAGAAAGGCTACTGACCAGGCGGTCAGATTATCCTGCGGCGCAATATTGATAAACTGTAAGGTGTCTGTCGGCTCTTCACTATAAAGCCGGTGTAGCTCTGCGATTATCTCCAGATAACTTATCAGCACGCGCAGTTTTGCAGTAGAACCTAGTTCCAGTTTACTGGCATCGTTCAAATCAAAGGGTTGGTCAGTGGTGTCGGTTTGTACCCTTACTTTATTGCCGCTGTCGGTGGCCTGATACAGCGTAAAACTGTATTTAACCTGATGTTGTTGCCCCGGTTGCAATAAGCGCTCGGCAAATAGTCCGGCTTGTTCTGCAGTATCAAAATCATTGAGCTGACGTAATTGCTTACTAACATCACGTTGCAACTGACTGTGTAATGTGGTCTGGCTACTTAAATCAAGTCGGTCCAGTTGATACAGGTTTTGATTAAGTAACTGACTGAGTCGGGTACGCACCATGGTCACGGCTTTAAAATCGTCACCCCTTGCTGTCATTGGGGCTGGCTTGCCGTTAAAATGTAGCGGCTGTTTAATGGCTTTGCTGGCCAGCGCATCGGGCAGCAGCGCTTGCTGGCGCATCAGATTCAGATGGCTGTTTACCAGTTGCTCCAGATTATTGCGCCCCTGCAGCAGATAATATGAGGGTCTGCGCTGCGCTATTATCAGCGCTAATACCTGTTTTAACGCCAGTGCCTGCTCTTCGCTATAGGGCTCAGCCATTTTTAACAGTTGATTAACCCGGGATGGCTCTGCCCCAAACCAGGCAAATAACCCTTCTCCTATGCCATTAACTTCACCATAAGTAGCAGTTGCCGCCAACGGAACCGTGTTGATATAGTCCAGCACTATTTTTTGCCGGCTTTGCCGTGTATCAACACCGTGCTGGTATGCCCGGACACTGGCTGACACCAGCTGCCGTGTTTTTTCAGCGATGTCTGAGGTTAAGCCCTGCGGGCTGTGACGGTATTTCTCCAGCTGGGTTGCCAGTGTACTGCCGCCTGCAGCATTAGCAGGGATGCCGACTGCCCGTTGCAACTGCGACCATAAAGCCGCGCCAAGCCTTGGGAAATTGATTACCGGGTTGGCATGAGGATGGGTTGGCGTCAGCAAAGTCCGATCTTCAACAAATAGCAAACTTTGTACCAGTAGCGGTGCAATATTCTGCAAGCTGTCAAACTGAAATGCCGGCGCTTTGCTCTGGTACATCAGCTGCTGTTGGCAACTTTGAATACTTAGTCCAGCGTGATTTTTTTCGGTATAAGGTGGCGAGAAACCATTATTTACATAGCGAAGCAGGTCCTCAGAAAACTGACTTTGTTCGGTAATAGCAAAACCTGAGTTTTGCAGTTTGCTGCTCCATACCGGGATTCCAGAATAGCCAAATCGTTGATCGAAAGGCCCTGCTGATGGAAAACGGATTTGAGTTGATGGGCCAGGTTTTACCTGATAAGTCAGTTTGGCTGCGTACCAATGCCACAATGTTGATTGATAAAAATGGCCGCGGCTTTCCTGATAAAGCGCCACTACTAGCAGCAGCACCAACAGTACTAACAGCCAGGGTAAGTAATGCACTGGCGGTGACGGTGGCGCGATAGATGGCTTCTCGCGCACGTTATCAAATTTTATCCGGTCATATGACGGTCTAGCATTCAGCGTTGGCTCAATTCTATGCGACTGGCCCTGTGGTTCACTCATACTAACCGTTTAGTCCCCATATTTTTCTTGTCGAAGGGCAGACGCCCGGGTTGCCCGCTCCGGGTCGGCTGTTACCTGCCAACCCTGTAAATTCTGATCAATTAACCGATAAAGTGCGGCAATATGCGCTGGTCGGTCGTTTAATGCGCTGATGTACTGATATTGCTCGCCGCCTGCTTCCATAAAGTATTCATGGTTTTCTTCGCCAATTTCTTCAATGGTTTCCAGACAATCTGCAGCAAAACCCGGGCAAAAAATCTGCACCGATTTAACGCCCTGGCCGGGCAGGGCTTTTAAGGTTTCGTCGGTGTAGGGTTTTAGCCATTCCTCACGACCAAAGCGCGACTGAAAGGTAGTCATATATTGCTCTTTAGTCAGCCCCAGGGCCTCTGCTATTAAGCGGGAGGTTTTGTAACATTCGCAGTGGTACGGGTCACCGTTTAATAAATAGCGTTTGGGAATGCCATGGTAAGAAAACATCAGCTTGTCGCTACGGCCATGTTCGTTCCAATGCTCTTTTATTCGCTCTGCGCAAGCGGCAATAAAACCGGCATCGTCATGATAGTGCGAAATAAAGCGCAGGTCTGGTAGCCAGCGGCGTCGGGTGAAATCGTTAGCGAGCTCATCAAAGGTAGAGCCCGACGTTGATGCTGAGTACTGCGGATATAGCGGCAATACCAGAATTTTACGTACGCCCTGAGAAAACATCTTGTCCAATACTGAGCTGAAAGACGGGTTGCCATAGCGCATGGCAAAATCGACCACGACATCATCTCTGCCATCTTTTGCAAACTGGCTGGCGATGGCTTCTGCTTGTGCTCTGGTGTGGAACAGCAAAGGCGAGCCTTGCTCGGTAAAAACGGTGGCATAAGCTTTGGCTGAGCGCCGTGGCCTGATCCGTAAAATAACGCCATTTAAAATAAGCCACCAAAGCAGACGTGGAACCTCCACCACCCTCGGGTCAGATAAGAATTGTTTTAAATACCGCTTTAATGCTTTTGGTGTCGGCGCATCGGGTGTGCCCAAATTGGTTATAAGTACTCCGATTTTATCCGGGCTGCTGTGCTGGTAATTCGGGTTGTTAATAAAAGCCATAATGGTCACTTTCAGATACTGAAATAAAGAGTCTGGCGATACGCAACAGACCACAGATTGGTTTGGTTAAGGTGGTTGTAATGGTAGCAGTTTCAGATAATGAAAAATATTGAAAAAACGTGCTATGGTACTGAATTAATATCTCAACTTTAATGTCTCTACAGCGGCACACTATGAAACCTTCGCGACCCACTTTTGCTCGTAAAGTCCTGGCCTACATTATTGCCCTGATTATTGCTGCCGCCCTTTGCAGTCTCGTGCAAAGCCAGTTTAATTTAATGGCGATAGCCTCCCTGGTTGAACAGGTATCGCTTAGCGACTGGCTGTATACCCTGTGGTTTGATTTGCAGTCGTTTGCACCGACAATGTTAGTTATTCTGGCACCAGTGCTGTTACTGTCGTTAATTGTCAGTCGTTTATTACGGCCTTTAATCAGGATAAATGTGCTATGGCTGGCCGTGACAATCACGGGAGTTGCTCTGCTGCTGGCATTAAGTGTAATTAACACCTTGGCGCCAATGCCAACTTTAATTGCTGCCAGTCGCGGGGTTGCCGGCAGCCTGGCGCTGGCTTTATCTGCTGCGGCCGGCGCCGCCATATATGTCAGTTTAACGCGTAACAGCTTAACGTGTAATAGTGAGGCCAAAAATGGATAAGCTAATCAGAGATTCTGTGTTGTTAGCCATGATGCTAGTAACCACAGTGCTATCGGCTCCTGTGTTATCGACAACAGCGCTGTCGACAACAGTGCAATCAGCAAAAGTGCAGGTGTTGCCTTATCAGGTTGCTATCGTGGCTGAGGATCTGAATTATCCCTGGGCGCTGGCGTTTATGGCAGACGGCAGTTATTTAGTTACTGAACGTACCGGTAAGTTAAAACACCTGGCTGCGGATGGTACTTTACTTGCTGAGGTAGCGCCGGCCTTGCCGGATTTATACGTCGCGGCGCAGGGTGGATTACTGGAAGTCTTGTTACCTGCTGCGTTTAGCCAGAACCAGCAGCTGCTACTAAGTTATGTTTGTGGTAACGATAAGGCCAACACGCTTTGCCTGGCATCTGCCCGCTGGCAGCAGGGGCAGTTAACCGATATTCAGCAGATTTTTATGGCCAAACCGTATCGGCAGGGGGCAGCACATTATGGTGGACGCATGGTGCAGCTGCCGGATACCACTGTTTTATTGACCCTGGGCGATGGCTTTGATTATCGGGAGCAGGCGCAAAACCCTGCTAACCATTTGGGAAAAATAATCAGGTTGCAGCCAGATGGCAGTATTCCGTCAGACAATCCCTTTGTCGGCCAGGCCGGCTTTGCCAGTGAAATTTATAGTATGGGCCATCGCAATGTGCAGGGGATCGTCTGGGATAACTCCGCTAACAGGGTTTACAGCCACGAGCATGGTCCACGCGGCGGCGATGAGCTGAATATTATTCAGCCGGGTAAAAACTTTGGCTGGCCGGTGGCCACCCGTGGTATTGATTATACCGGCGCCAGAGTATCGCCGTTCCGGCAGTACCCGGGCATGCAGGAACCGATCTGGCATTGGAGCCCGTCAATTGCACCTGCGGGTATGACGCTTTATCAGGGCAGCTTATTTGCCGATTGGCAGGGCGATTTGTTTGTGACGGCACTGGCAGGTAAAGCGTTGCATCATTTGCAAATTAAAGAGGGCAAGGTAGTTGCGGAGCAGAAACTGCTGACTGAACGAAACCAGAGGCTGCGGGATGTTCGTACCGGCCCGGATGGCGCCTTGTATCTGCTGACCGACAGCGACAAAGGCCAATTACTGCGCCTTAGCCCGCAACCATAGTCCGCAACCATAGCCCGCAACCTGAGCATAAAAACAGCGCTCAGGTGCAGTACAGGGGCTGAATTAGTGCTGATGGCCACCTTCGCCATGGGCATGGCCATGAGCGATTTCTTCTGTGGTAGCCGGGCGCACGTTTAATATTTCAACTTTAAAGGTGAGAGTTTTACCGGCGAGCGGGTGGTTAACGTCAATCTGTGCTTTAAACATTCCGACTTTTACCACGGTAACCTGACGCTGGCCTTCTTCGGTCTGGATCCAGGCTTTCATGCCGGCCTTCCACTTTTTGGCGCCATGCAGGTATTTTACCTGAATGTCCTGAATCGCATTGGTTTGTACTTCGCCATAGGCGTCGGCCGGTGCCAGAGTCAGCTCCAGCGTGTCGCCTGCGGCCTTACCTTCTAAGGCGGCTTCTAACTTCGGCAACATTTGCTGCTGTCCATGCATATAAAGTAAGGGTGCACTGCCTTTAGAGCTTTCCAGCTCACCAGTTTCATCGCTTAGGGAATAGTGAAACTGGACTACGGCGTTTTCGCTGATATTCATTGCGTTATTCTTTTCAATAAAAGGAGTGAGGGCGGCATTATAACGACTTGGCAGCCAAAACCGAAGTAGCTAACTTAAATTCCCCGCTGTAGCGGCGGAATAACCACCGGTAGCGGGGAGGTGTGTGTTACAAATGACTAGCTGGCGGCTTTCATTTGCTCAATAAAGGTTTTCAGCTCGCTAAGCAGTTTATCGGGCTGCTCAAGATTTTGCTCCAGAATTTTTACAATAGCCGAGCCGCAAATAGCACCGGCAGCACCGCTTGCTATGGCATCGGTAACCTGAGCCGGGGTTGAAATACCAAAGCCCAATAGCGGCGGCGCCGGATTGTACGCTTTAATCCGGGCAATTAACTCAGCGGTGGGCATTGCGGCCTTGGTTTCTGCGCCGGTGACGCCGGCGCGGCTGAGCAGATAAGTATAGCCCCGGCCATAAGACGCAATAGCGCGCAGGTCATCGTCATCCACGTTTGGTGGCACGATGTAGATAGGCGCAATATTATGGGCCATGGCGGCCTGGCGAAACATTTTACTCTCATGCAGCGGCACATCGGCAATCAGTACCGAGTCAACCCCGGCAGCGGCTGCCTGGCTGTAAAAGGTATCTAAACCCCTGGCCATCACCAGATTAGAATACAGCAATAAACCAATTGGGATATCCGCATTATATTCCCGGATTTTGCGGATAATCTCAAAGCTGATACCCGGGGTAACGCCGGCTTTCATCGCCCGCAGATTGGCGTTCTGAATTGTCGGGCCATCTGCTATCGGATCTGAGAACGGAATACCCAGCTCCAGTGCATCGGCACCGCCGTCAATTAAGGTTTTAATGATCTCAAACGATAACTCCGGGCCAGGGTCGCCCACGGTAACGAAGGGCACAAAAGCGCCGCGTTTTTGCTCTGATAATCTGGCAAACATCTGTTGATAACGTTGCATTTAGTGCGCTCCCTTCTTGCTAGTCGTGGCATCGTCTGCTGTTGCTTGTTCGGTAGCCTGCTCGGCTGCTTGCTCGGTAAGAATGCTATGCACATGGCTTAAGTCTTTGTCGCCACGACCCGATAAATTAACCAACAACACCATCGGTTCCGTTGCCTCGGCGGCCATTTTAAGAGCATGTGCCAGCGCATGCGAGCTCTCCAGTGCCGGGATAATCCCTTCTGCCATGGCTAAATGCTGAAAAGCGGCAAGCGCTTCATCGTCATTTATTGCAACATACTCAGCGCGGCCAGTTTGTTGTAAATGGGTGTGCTGTGGGCCAACCGCCGGATAATCGAGGCCAGCAGATACCGAATAAGACTCTTCAATCTGACCGTCACTGGTTTGCATAATCGCGGTAAAGGCACCGTGTAAAATGCCGTAGCTGCCGGTACTTAAAGCGGCTCCATGCTGGTGGGTATTAATGCCTTTGCCGCCCGGCTCAACGCCAATCAGCCTTACTCCGTCTTCTTTAATAAAGTCCGCGAAAATACCAATAGCGTTCGAGCCGCCGCCAACACAGGCAATAACGGCATCAGGTAATTTGCCTTCGGCTTTAAGGATTTGCTGTTTCGACTCTTCACCAATCATTTTCTGAAATTCCCGTACTATAGTCGGGAATGGGTGCGGGCCGGCCGCGGTACCCAGCATATAATGGCTGGTGTCATAACTTGCAGACCAGTCGCGCATGGCTTCGTTAACCGCATCTTTTAAGGTGCCTGAGCCGGCTGTAACCGGAATAACGGTGGCACCCATCAGCTTCATCCTAAACACGTTTGGTTGCTGGCGCTCAATGTCTTTGGCACCCATGTAAATCCGGCACTTTAAACCCAGTAACGCACAGGCTAAAGCAGTGGCAACGCCATGTTGGCCGGCACCGGTTTCGGCAATAACTTCTTTTTTACCCATCCGCTTGGTTAGCAATGCCTGGCCCAGTACCTGGTTGGTTTTATGGGCGCCGCCATGCAGTAAGTCTTCCCGTTTCATATAAATTTTCACCAACGGGTTAGGTGACAAATTACGACACAGGGTTAGCGGGGTCGGCCGGCCGGCATATTCTGTTAGCAACTGCTGAAATTCAGCATCAAATGCCGGGTCCTGCAGCGCATCAACAAAGGCTTGTTCCAGTTGCTTTAGCGCAGGCACCAGCAGTTGCGGCACAAACATGCCACCGTACTGGCCAAAATAAGGGTTTAATTTAAGCTCGCTCATAATACTTCTCTCTGCGTTGTCTGCGTTGTCTGCTCAGTCTTCTTCGAGTGGTTAGCCTGCTCAGAAGAGGGGGCGCCCCGGTACTGGAACGCGCGTATCGCGGTAAAAGCCGCTTGTATTTTAGTGCTGTCTTTTATGCCTAGCGCACTTTCCAGGCCTGAATTCATATCTAAGCCCGCCACGGGCAGGGTAAGCGCTTCGCTCACATTGACTGGCGTTAAGCCACCAGCCAGCATTACCGGCAAATCCGTCAGTGTATCCAGCGGTTGGCGTAACAACTGCCAGTTAAATACCTGACCACTGCCACCGTGTGCTGCCGGGTGATAGGCATCCAGCAATAACCGGTCTGCCAGTTTAGTAAAATCCGGCAAGGTATCGGCCACCCGATACGCTTTCCAAATCTGACAGCCAACCGGCAAGGCAGCGCGCAGTGCCGTAATGTCCTGGTCGGTTTCACTGCCATGCAATTGCACGGCATGTAACTTAAGCTTATGCGCCAGAATGGCAATATCGCTAAGCTGCGCATCAACAAATACCCCGACAAAGTGAAGCGGCGCGGCCTTTATCAGCTCGCTGGCCTGTTCGGGGTTAATGCAGCGCCTGGAAGCGGGCGCAAAAATAAGACCACCATAATAGGCACCCGCGGCATAAGCCGCTTTAACGTCTTCTGCCCGGGTCAGACCGCATACTTTATGCTCACCAATAATAAGTTTGCGGGCAGCTGAGGCTAAATCCGTTTCCGCCATTAGCGAACTGCCCACTAAAAACGCATCGGCAACCGGTTGTAAATAACGAATTTGCTGATTGGTATAAATACCCGATTCTGATACCACCGTAACCCCTTCCGGGATCAGCTTTGCAAGCAGAAAACTGGTATCAAGATCCGTGCTAAGGTCTCGCAGGTTGCGGTTATTTATGCCAATTAAGTTAGCACCAAGCGACACCGCACGACGGGTTTCGGCTTCATTGCTTACTTCAGTCAGCACTGTCATATGCAGCTTGCTGGCAAGTTCAGCCAGCGGCCGGTATGCCTCGTCGCTTAATACCGATAACATCAGTAATACGGCATCGGCACCTTTTAGCCGCCCCAGATAAACCTGATAAGGGTCAATAATAAAGTCTTTATGCAGTAATGGCTTAGCGCTTAGCTGGCGCATCTTCGCCAGGTTCTGATAACTGCCCTGAAAGAAATGTTCATCTGTCAGTACCGATATGCAATCGGCGTAGGTGTTATAGATCTGGCTAATTTCGGTTAAATCAAAATTCTGTCTGATCAAGCCTTTAGAAGGAGAGCCTTTTTTACATTCCAGAATAAAACGGCTACCAGGTTGCTTAAGTGCGGCCAAAAAGTCGTTGCTACTGGGCGTAACCGCTGCAATAAACTGCTCAAGCGGCGTTGCTTTCTTTAACAGCGCTACTTCTGCTTTTTTATGCTCAATAATTTTGGCCAGTACACCGGTTAACTGGTCGCTGGTCAACGGTTCGCTAATTAGCTGTTCAGCCATGGCTCAACTCCGTGAAAGTTTGCAAGGTTTGCATTGCTTTACCTGCGGCCAGGCATTCGAGCACTGCCCGGGTATTCGTAATAAGATTATCGCCAAGCCCGGCAATTTTCAGCATGGCCGCGACATTCATTGCGACCGCCTCGTTATGAGCGCGTTGCCCGCTACCATTAAGAATTGCCAGAGTAGCCGCCGCATTCTCTGAGGGCATGCCGCCTGCCAGGCTGCTTAAGGGTTGTTCAGTTAAACCAAAATCGGTGGGGCTTAGCGTAAACTCGGTTATTTCGCCGTCTTTAAGCTGGCAAACATTCGTTTTGCCATGCAGCGCTATTTCGTCACAACCGCTGCCATGCACCACCCAGGCTGCTTTGGTGCCTAATTGCTGCAAGGCTTCTGCCATTACCCGGCACAGCGCCGGATCATACACCCCTAACAGCTGAAAATCAGGTGCCGCCGGGTTCACCAGCGGTCCCAGCAAGTTAAACAGCGTACGGCTTTTTAACGCCTGGCGCACGGGCATCGCGTGTTTAATACCGGCATGGTACAAGGGCGCAAATAAAAAGCTGCAATTGCTTTGCTTAAGCGTGTTGGCAGCTTGCTCTGGCGATTGCTGAATATTAATACCCAGTTGCTCCAGTAAATCGGCTGAGCCTGAGCTGGATGACACACTACGATTGCCATGTTTAACCACCGGCAAGCCCATACAGGCCCCGACAATGGCTGCGGTTGTTGAAATATTAATGGTGTTGCTGCCATCACCACCGGTGCCACAGCAATCAATGCTGCCGGCGACTTTGCCTGGAAAAGGCGTTGCAGCCTGGCGCAGCGCTTTGGCAGCACCAGCGATTTCATCAGCAGTTTCACCACGCATTTTAAGCGCAACCAATAACGCCGTAAGCAACACTGGCGTTACGTCACCGGCCACTACCGCGCTAAAAAAGTCAGTGCTCTGGCGCTGGCTTAGCAGTTCGCCAGATAGTGCCTGTTGCACCAATTTCAGCAATGCTGTCTGCTTGTTTTCCTGGGTGTGTTGCTGCGTGTGTTGCTGCGCAAGGGCCTGTTGTTGGCTGCTCATGCGTCACTCCTTAATAAATAACGAATACTTTGTTGCAGTAATGGCTTGCCCAACGTGGTCAGGATAGACTCCGGGTGAAACTGAAAGCCCAGCATCCGTTGTTGTTCATGAATAATGGCCATCGGGATATGCCGGTCCATACCGATACACGTTAGCGCATTGGGTAACTCCGTTGCCATCAGGGAATGATAACGGGCGACTGAAAACGGATTGGGCAGACCGGCAAACACCGGGTGCGGCGCGACATGAATACTGGCAGTTTTGCCATGCACGGTTTCGCCGGCACGGCCAACAATACCGCCATAATGCTCGGTAATGGCCTGATGGCCGAGACAAATTCCCAATACCGGATAAATGCCCGCTACCTGCTTTAATAATGCAGGCATAGAGCCGGCATCGGATGGCGCGCCGGGCCCGGGGGAGAGTACCAGGATTACCGGGCCAGTTTCCTGCTGCATTTTCTGAAAAATGTACTCTGCAGGCACGGTATTGCGGTATAGCTTAATGGCGTACCCCAGCTGGGCAAATTCATCAACCAGGTTGTAGGTAAAGGAGTCGATATTGTCGAGTAAATACAGGGTGGTTATCATGCTTTGCTGCTCCTTGCTCACCGGTTAATGTCCTGATGCCATGATGGCGCTGATCACGGCTTGTGCTTTGTTACGGGTTTCTTCAGTTTCCAGTTCGGCTACCGAATCAAATACCACGCCGGCGCCAGCCTGAATATAGGCTTTTTCATTGGCAACATAGGCTGAACGGATAACGATACAACTGTCAAAGTCACCATTGCCGGTTAAATAACCCACGGCGCCGCCATAACTGCCCCGGCGCTGCTGTTCTACCTGGCGGATAAGCTCTGCCGCTTTCACTTTCGGTGCGCCGACTAAGGTGCCCATATTCATGCAGGCCTGATACGCATGCAGGGCATCCAGCTCTGGTTTAAGAGTGCCGATAACCCGGGAGACCAGATGCATCACATACGAGTAGCGATCGACTTTCAGCAGCTCTTTGACATAGCGGCTGCCCGCTACACTGATCCGGGCCACATCATTGCGGGCTAAATCTACCAGCATTAAATGTTCGGCTTTTTCTTTTTCGTCCTGGCGCAGCTCCAGTTCTATGCGGCTGTCTAAATCGCGGTCGATGCTGCCATCCGTTTTAAAACCACGCCGGCGGGTGCCGGCAATCGGGTATATTTCAACCTGACGGTTGCTGGCGGTAAATTTCAGCGCAGACTCAGGTGATGCACCGAATAGCTGAAAAGCCGGGTCTTTTAAATAAAACATGTAAGGGCTGGGATTCAGCTGCTTCAATTTGGCATAGGCCGCCATGGGGTTGGGACACGGCAGACTGAAGCAACGAGATGGCACCACCTGAAACACGTCGCCACTGACAATGTGCTCTTTAAGTGCTTCTACTTGCTGACTGAATTTCGCATCACTGATATCGACCTGTAACTGGCTGTCATCGCCTGGTTTTCCTGCAGTTAGTGGCTTGGCGGCCGCCAGGCGGTGCTTTAACTGTTCCAGTCGTTTGCCGATGACAAAATAGGTGGCCGGGGCATGTTCACCACAAAACACATTGCCAATCAGCTGACTTTGCTGGCGTTGATGATCCAGCACCAGCACAGTTTCTGCCAGATAAAACAGATAATCCGGACACTGGTTATTGCCGTTGCCCACCTCAGGCAGCTGCTCGACATTGGCGACCATGTCATAGCCAATAACCCCTGCCAGCATAATCGAAAAGTCTGGCTCATCGCTTTCAGTGGCATTGTGGCTGGTCAGCTGGTGTTGTATTACCCTTAACACCGAGAACGGGTTAGGCTGAACGAGCCGGCTAACTTCGTCCAGCAAGGGGTCGGGCTGACTGAAATTCAGGGTGAGTGCTGTATTGCTTTGGCTTACACGGGCCAGGTCTTTCAGCTTATTTGCTAAAAACGGCAGTAAGGTGGCGCCGTTCTGACTCAGTGCGGTGACATTCACCTGCATGCCATTACATTCAATGCGCAGCGCAGCATCAATCAGCATCAGGCTTTTCAGATTATCTTTACTGTCAATTTCGGCTGATTCAAGCAGCACCGCACCGTTGCTGTCGGTGCTTAAGCTGGCAAAACTGGCCAGGGCATCGCTCTGGTATGGCACCGGCATGGTGATGCTGGCTACTTCGCCTTGCTGGTCGGTAATATGGCTGAAAATCATATCGTTAGTCTCTTAAAATGAAAAAACCCGCTTCTTATCAGGAAACGGGCTTACGTAATTAAAGCGAATACAACGCCTACACACGCCCGCAGGGTATGTGCCACCACCAGTTAGTCAGGTTAAAGGCTGCTGTATTTGACATAAAATTTAATCAACGGTTATTACAATAATATGGGCACATAAAACCGCGATTTTTGTTGCGGGTCAAGTGCTGTTTTGTTCTAAGCTAGAAATAAAAGCGTATAAGCGGCCAGAAGGCCCTATTTCGCGGCAGTTTGCTTTAGCTCAGTTAGCTGTTGCCAGATCTTTTCGCTCTGCTCGGTTAAATCAGCATACAAGCGCATATCACCATTACGCTGGGCATGCATGGCCTGCTCCAGTTTACTGTCGTAGGCTTTACGCAATTTTTTTTCAGGGTTGGGTTTTAAAAAGCCGAACATGCTATTGCCTCACTGTGTTTTATGTTGTTGAGCATTACGCGCAGTTTGCGGTTCTGGTTCAAACTGGCCTAACGGCTGATGCTTTGCCAAACGGCGGGCCTGTGCGACAATAGCGGCATGAAACTGAGGTGCCGATGAAATTTGATTTACATAGCCATACCCATTGCTCTGACGGCGTATTGTCGCCAGCCGAACTGGTGCTGCGTGCGATAGAGCGGGGCGTGGATGCGCTAGCCATTACTGACCATGATACGGTAGCCGGGCTAACGCCTGCCAGAGCGGCAATCAGCGAACACCAGTTGCCGCTGCAGCTGGTTAATGGGGTGGAGATATCCACCCGCTGGCAACAGCTGGAAATTCATATTGTTGGCTTGAATATAAACCCAGACTGCCCGTTGTTTTTAAGTCGGCTGGCATCGCAACAGCAAAGACGGCTGGAGCGGGCAGAAGAAATGGCGCGGCGCCTGGAAAAAAGCCAGATCCCGGATGTAATGCCCGCGGTATTGGCACTGGCCAATGGTGCCGCGATAACCCGAACTCATTTTGCCCGCCATCTGGTTAATATTGGTAAAGCCAGCTCGATTAATAATGTGTTTAAAAAGTATCTGGGTCGCGGCAAAACCGGTTATGTGCCGAGCAATTGGGTGGAGATGGCTGACGCGGTAAAATGGATCCACGATGCCGGCGGCGTTGCTGTGCTGGCGCATCCGTTAAAGTACCAGCTAACCACAAAATGGGTAAAGCGGCTGGCTGAGCAGTTTGCCGCAGCGGGCGGTGATGCGATAGAAATTATTTCACCGCAGCAAACCCCGGTGCAAAAGCGCGAGCTGTGGGCGTTATGTCAGTTACATGGCTTAACAGCATCAGTAGGTTCAGATTTTCATCAGCAAACCAGCTGGAATGATCTTGGAAAAAACCTATATTTAACAGACGATGTTACGCCGGTCTGGCACAACTGGTCTCTTAACTGAGCGACAAGGTAGCTAAGTGAAAAAGCGACTAAGCGAAAAGTTAACTAAGCTTGCAAAGAACATTTTTCACCCGAGCCTGGTTTACCTAACGTAATAATAAAATTAAAGCTGCCTGGCAGTTAACTAATGACAGAAGAACATATAATGAGCCAATTTTTTCATATTCACCCCGAGAATCCGCAACAGCGTTTGCTGAAACAAGCGGTGCAAATTATTAAGCAGGGCGGTGTAGTGGTTTACCCCACTGACAGTGGTTATGCACTGGGTTGTCATGTTGGTGACAAAAGTGCCATGGACAAAATTACCCAGATACGTCAGATCAGCGGTGATCACCACTTTACGCTGATGTGCCGTGATTTATCAGAGTTATCGGTGTATGCCAAAGTAGAAAATACTGCGTTTCGGTTAATTAAAAATAATACGCCCGGTGCCTATACCTTTATTCTTCGCGGCACCAAAGAAGTGCCACGACGCCTGTTAAATGACAAGAAAAAGACCATTGGCCTTCGGATCCCGGAAAATAAAATTGCCCTGGCATTGCTTGAAGAGTTGGGCGAGCCTTTGTTATCAACCAGCTTAATTTTACCAGGCCAGCAATTCGCAGAGGCCGATCCGGACGATATGCGGGCCCAGTTAGAACGTCAGGTCGATTTAATTATGCACGGCGGGGTCATTGGTGAAGACCCGACTACGGTGGTCGATTTATCCGAAGAGGGCGCGACTGTGCTGCGTGAAGGCCGTGGTGATCCCACGCCATTTAAGTAAGCGAAAATGAGCACACCACCCGGCATTTTAACCATTCAGCAGCCGTTGCCGCTGGCGTTTGTGCGTGGCGAGGCGGTGCATCAGCGGCCAGATGATTTATATATTCCGCCCGATGCGCTGGAAGTGATGCTGGATGCCTTCGAAGGGCCATTAGATTTTCTACTGTATCTTATTCGTAAGCATAAATTTGATATTGTCGATTTGCCGGTTAATGAAATTACCCTGCAATATATGGAATATATTGATTTAATGCAGGGGCTTAACTTCGAATTGGCTGCCGAATATCTGGTGATGGCGGCCATGTTAGCAGAAATAAAATCACGTTTACTGCTACCAAAACATACCCAGCACGACGATGATGAACATGATCCACGGGCTGAGCTTATTCGCCGCTTGCAGGAATATGAAATTTATAAACAGGCCGCCAGCGAGCTGGATAGTCTGCCACGTGACGAGCGTGATTACTTTACGGCCAGGGCGGCACTTGCTGATAATTTCAGCCCTTTGGTTATTTTGCCTGAGGTTGAACTGAGCGAACTGGTGATGGCGTTAAAAAGCATTATGCAGCGCGCCAAAGATTTTCAGCACCATCATATAAAACGCGAGCATTTATCTACCCGTGAACGCATGAGCCGGATTTTAGATTTGTTACAACAGCGCCAGGGTTATCTGCTGTTTGAAGATTGTTTTGAATATAGCGAAGGGCGCGAGGGCGTAGTGGTGAGTTTTCTGGCGATACTGGAGCTGACCAAGGAAAAAATGGTAGAGCTTACTCAGGTTGAGGCGTATGGCCAGATCCACGTCAAACTTGCCCTGGAGCAAAGCTGATGGCCCAGAAAATAAATGATATTCAACTGCTGCAATTAATTGAGGCAGCTATTTTTGCCAGTGAGCAGGCGCTGAGTGTGGCTGAGCTGCAAGCATCGGTGCTGCAACGTTTTACTGTCAGCAAAAGCCGGATTGATGCTACAATTCGCCAATTACAACACGACTACAGCGCCCGCGGCATTATGCTGCTAGAAACTGCCTCTGGTTTTCGCTTTCAAACCCGGCCTGAACTTAGTGATGATTTAGCCCAGTTGTGGCCCGAGCGCTCTGCCCGCTATTCCCGGGCGGTGCTGGAAACACTGGCACTTATTGCTTATAAACAGCCGTTAACCCGGGGTGAAATTGAAGAAGTACGGGGCGTGACGGTGAGTAGCCAGATTATGCGAACCTTACTTGACCGTGGCTGGGTAAAAGTGGTTGGCCATAAAGAGGTACCGGGCCGTCCGGGTTTATATGCGACCACCGCAGTGTTTTTAGATTATTTTGGCTTAAAAAGCCTCAGCGATTTGCCGCCCTTGCCGGAGTTTACCGAGCTGACGGCTGATCTTCTTCCCACCGTCGAGATGACAGGAGAGTTACACTAATGAGTGATAAAAACAGCAGCGAAAAACTGCAAAAAGTATTAGCCCGTGCTGGCGTAGGTTCACGCCGCGAAATGGAAGAGTGGATTAGCAAAGGCCGGGTGACCGTTGACGGTAAACCGGCCAGCCTCGGGGATCGGGTAATCACTAGTCAAGCCGTGCGAGTTGATGGTCATCCGGTGCAACTGGCCAGTGAAGAGCAACAAATTTGCCGGGTACTGGCGTACCATAAGCCGGAAGGCGAAATATGTTCGCGTACTGATCCAGAAGGCAGGCCCACGGTATTTTCCCGCTTACCCACCATTAAAGGGGCACGTTGGATTGCCATTGGCCGGCTGGATATCAACACCTCAGGCTTATTGCTGTTTACCACCGACGGTGAGCTGGCCAACCGCTTAATGCATCCTAAATTTGAAGTAGAACGTGAATACGCCGTGCGGGTATTTGGCGACATTAACGATGCCATGATCCAGCGCCTGCGCACCGGGGTTGAATTAGAAGACGGCAAAGCCAACTTTAAGAAAATTAAAGCGTTGCCAGGTGAGGGGATTAACCGCTGGTTCCATGTGGTGCTAACTGAAGGCCGTAACCGTGAAGTTCGCCGGATGTGGGAGTCTCAGGGTGCGGTAGTCAGCCGGCTGATCCGGGTACGGTATGGTGATTTGCTATTGCCCAAACATATACCGGCCGGCGGCTATGCCGAGTATCCGCTGGATGAAGTGAATTATCTGCGTAAGTTAGTTCACTTAGGCGCGGAAGAGCAAACCATGGTAAAAAGCGAAGACCGAACTGAACGGCGTCGTCGCTTAGCCAGCATGAAGCGGGCGGTGCGCAAACATCAAATTGCAGAAAAAACGCCAGCCAAAAAAGCCGAGCCAAAACCAAAACCTGCCGCCAAACCACAACGCGCCCCGGCCAGCAAAGGTAAATCACCCCAGCGCCAGCCTACCAACAAAAAACCTACCCGGCAGGGCCAAAGCTGAGCATTAACCCTCGCTTGACGTGACACCAAGGCGCCCAGGCGCCTTTTTGATGTGTTGGTTTTGGCGATTAGGGCATTTTAACTTCTGCGGATGGCGTTTGGGTAAAATAACCGTTAACTTTTAATTACAAAACAGGGTGGGGAATTGGGCTACAGTGGGTCAACTGATAGCGAAAAGGGAGTAGGGAATGACAGTCAGACGGTTTCTTTTCGGGTGTGGCCTGACTGCCTGTGCAGTGTTGATGTCGGCCTGTGGCGGCAGCAGCACGCCGGTGCAGCAGCCAGCGCCACCGCCGGTTTCGCCTGCGCCGCCAGTGACCTTAACCTTTCAGGGGTTGGACGGTTATACCATTAACGAGTTGTATCAGCACAGTGGGGTATTGCTGGCCGCCAGTGATAATGGCGTGCATCGCCAGACCAGCAGCGGTAGCTGGAGTGCCGCGGGCCTTTACGGATACGACGTGATGGCAATGAGTTTGCTTACTGAGCAGCACTGGCTGGCATCGACCGTTAAAACCAAGCAGGATGGTTTTCCCGGCTATTTATTATTTGAAAGTTTTAATGGCGGCAGTGACTGGCATCAGGTTGATTACCAGTTTGGCCAGGCAGGCGAAAATGAAGCAATATTCGCCATGATGTTTGATGAGGCTGCGCAACTGGTTTATGCCACCGGCATTGATGTGCTGGCCAGTTCCAGCGATATGGGGCAAACCTGGAAGGCAGTACATGGTGATTTTGGTGGTTTTGGCCAGCCCAAAACGGCATTAACGCAATCGGCTGACGGCAATACTATCTGGTATGGCGGCCAGGGGGCGATTGAAAATGGCGTATTTTATCAATATAACGTTGCCAGCAACGATGCGGTGCTGCACACCGATTTATTTCCTAACCCCAGCTCGATAAAGGCCATTCGCTATGCACCCGATGATCCGCAAACCGTGTATGTCAGCGCTGAAGGGGGTATTGTCCGCAGCACAGATCATGGCCAGAGCTGGCAAGCTGTGCTGGGCAATGTCAATTTCCGATTCTATTTTGATTTGATAATCGACCCTGATGCGCCAGAGCGAATTTATACCGCGGGCTGGGCCAAAAACTTTACTGAGCCACAGCCGCTTATTGTTGAGTGGACAGAGGATGCAGGACAAACCTGGCAGCAGTATCAGTATCCAGAAAACGATTTCTTTGGTGGGGTGCGCAGTATGATCCTGGTGGAAGAAAATCAGCAGCAGGTTATCTATTTTGGCTTATATAAAGGCGGCATCGTTCGCATGCCGCTGCCTTAAACAACATGGGAAGGTTAGCTACTGTAACCGTTCGGGTTCTGGCTTTGCCAGCGCCAACTGTCGCGTACCATATCGTCCAGGGTTTTTTCTGCCTGCCAGCCCAGTAAGCTTAGCGCTTTATCGGGTTTGGCGTAGCAACTGGCAATATCACCCGGCCGGCGCGGCGCTATCTGATAAGGAACGGCCACCTGGTTTATTGCACTAAACGTCTTAACCATATCTAACACGCTATAGCCTGTGCCGGTGCCCAGATTAATCGCTTCGATACCCTGATGTGTTTCAAGGTATTGCAGTGCTTTCAGATGGCCAGCGGCTAAATCGGAAACGTGGATATAATCACGTACGCCGGTGCCATCATGGGTAGGGTAGTCGTCACCAAAAACACTAAGTTTTGGCCGTTGGCCCACCGCAACCTGAGCGATAAACGGCATTAAGTTATTGGGAATACCGTTTGGATCTTCCCCTATCTGGCCACTGCTATCGGCGCCCACCGGATTAAAATAACGCAGCAGAGTAATTCCCCAGTCCGGTTCGGCTTTTACTAAATCTTCCAGGATCAGCTCAATCATCAATTTGCTCTGGCCATAAGGGTTGGTGGCCGAGCGCGGCGCGGATTCAGCAATAGGCACTGTTTTCGCATCGCCGTAAACGGTAGCCGAAGAGCTGAAGACCAGCTTTTTGACGTTGAACTCTCGCATTACCCGGCATAACGTTACCGTACCTGCCACATTATTATCGTAATAATGCAATGGCATCTCGGTTGATTCGCCCACCGCTTTTAAACCGGCAAAGTGCACCACGGCGCTTATCTTATGCTGGCGGAATACTTCCCGAAGTGCCGCTTCATCACGAATATCGCCGCTAAGGGTAGTGATGTTGCCAGCAGCCAGCTGCGTCACTCGTTCCAGTGCGCTGGTAGAGCTGTTACTGTAATTATCAAAACTGATAACCGGATAGCCTGCCCGCAGCAGGGCAAGTGCAGTGTGGCTGCCAATATAGCCGGCACCGCCGGTAAGTAGAATGTGGGTCATGACCATCCTTGCTCAATTGCTAACATATAAATGATAAGTGATGCTATTAATTTGCCTCGAAAAACCTTTTTTCAGGGTAAGACTTTCTTAAAAGGTTTTACCGTTGATTTTACATAAACGCCGGCGGCTAAATAGGGATCATTGTCAGCCCAGTGTTGTGCTTGCTCAAGTGAGGTAAATTCTGCGACCACCAGCGAACCGGTGAAGCCGGCGCCGCCAGGCTCATTGCTATCTATCGCCGGCAGTGGCCCGGCTAACAACAGACGGCCTTGCTCGTTTAGATCATGCAGCCTTGCTAAATGCGCTGGCCGGGTTGCCAGCCGGTTTTCCAGACTATTCGCCGCATCTTCAGAGTAAATCATATAGAACATGGTAAAACTCCATGGGTTGTATTCGGCGAAAGATAACAGATCTGCCGGTTAAAACCAATTGATGTCAGCCGTGAGTTACACTGCTTTAAGTATTGTTTACAGGTCGGGCTAGGATTTGCTGCAGCCTGCTGTTAGCATGCTGTGCGAACATAATAAAAATACTAAAACAACAATTCTAATAAAAAGAGTCAGGGAGTCCGCAATCCAATGAAACGTGAACAATTCAGCTCCAGTCTGGGGTTTATTCTGGCGGCCGCAGGTTCGGCCGTGGGTATCGGTAACCTGGTCGCTTTTCCGGTAATGGCCAGTAAAAACGGCGGTGCCGCTTTTTTAATTATTTATGCCTTTTTTGTGTTCTTCATCTGTTTACCGGTAATGCTGGCCGAAATGAGCCTGGGCCGGCATACCCGGCAAAACCCGTTGGGTGCTTATACTGAAATTGGCCAGAACCGGGCCTGGCGCACCGTGGGCTGGCTTAGCGTAATTACGCCCTTTATGATTGGGGTGTTTTACCTGGTGATTACCGTCTGGATAGCAGGCTATCTGGGTAAAGCGATAATAGGCCAGCTTGATCAATTGGCCGATCCTGCCGGTTTTGATGTATTTACCAACAGCAACGAGCTGTTTATTTATATGGCACTGGTGGTAGGCCTGACTTTTTTAATTTTACAGGGAGGGGTTAAAAAAGGTATTGAAAAAGCCACTACGGTGCTAATGCCATTGCTGTTTGTGATGTTGATAGCGCTGGTTATTTATGTGCTTACGCTGGATAACGCCATGCTGGGGGTTAAATTCTTCCTGATCCCGGATTTTACTAAAATAAACGGTAATGTATTAAACGGCGCCCTAGCGCAGGCTTTCTTCTCGTTGTCGCTGGCTATGGGTATTCTGATCACCTATGGCTCGTATATTCAGAAGAACAATAACATTGTCTCTGCCGGTAAAATGGTGGCTGCGTTATCGTTACTGGTTGCTTGCTGTTCAGGCTTACTGATCTTACCCGCGGCGTTTTCGTTTAATCCGAATATTGAAATCAGCGAGTTATCAGAGTCGAGCATTGGCATGATTTTTATGTTCCTGCCGAAAATCTTCTTAGCGCTGCAGGCCGATATTGGTTATTTCGGTGCGTCCTTTATTGCCTCGTTTTTCTTCCTGTTGGTGTTTTTTGCGGCCATGACATCCCTGGTATCAATTATTGAAGTACCGGTTGCCAGTATTATGGATGGCAAAGGCTTAAGCCGGCGCAAGGCATTGTATTCCCTGGGTGCTGCCATGATCGTGCTGGCCATTATCAGTGCACTGTCGTTTGGCCGTGTTGACTGGCTGAGTAATATCCTAAGTTATGGTGGCAATACTAAATCGTTCTTTGCACTGATTTACGACATGTTTTACGAGACGATTTTGCCGCTAAACGGCTTATTGTTGTGTTTGTTTGTCATTTACCGCTGGAAAAAACAAAACCTGGATGCCGAAATGAGTCAGGGTAACGCCAGCTTTGCCGGCTCGTTTTTACAAAAATACGTTAACTTTTCCCTCGGTACCTTTATCCCGGTGATCCTGACGATTATCTTCGTCAATACCGTATCAACCATCTATTTTGGCCATAACATGCTGACCATATTCTTCGAGCAGATTGGCTTTAATTAAGCTAAGCCTGATGGCTTTAGTAAAGAAAGAACCCGCATGATGCGGGTTCTTTTTTATGCGGCTGAGAATAGCAATTAGTCGTCAGCTTGCGTGTTATTTTCTGGTGCAAATAACTGGCGGCGGACAGTACTAAACCGGCTTTGACACAAGGCAAAAGTAATGGGGCGGCTAATAAGCAGGTATAGCGGTGCTATTAGCAGGGCATAGCCAAGCATGGCCCAGCCATCGGCGCGGGCAGCCAGGATAAACAGAAAGAAAATAATCACCAGTTTCAGGGTATTTAAGGCGACTTTAGTCGGCGCGGGTAGCTTGTCGGCAGTGGCACGTATCACTTCCATCCGCTGGCCAAAATTAAGGCCCTGCAATTCCGGAATGTTATTGCTGTTAAAATACAACATGGCTTGTCCTTATGGCAAAAAACGGCCGCATTAGCGGCAGGCCGTCATTATAACCATTATTACAGGCAAAACCCATTTTGCGATCAGCTGTTTTTCAGCTACCGCTTTGTGCAACAGGGTGAGTTAATATTAAACCACGCGCTGTCATACAACTGGCAATTTCGGTCAGACTTGCCGGATCGTCAATGGTCGAGGGCACTACATAGGCTTCGCCATCGGCAATTTGCCTGAGTAACTTACGCAGTATTTTACCGGAACGGGTTTTGGGTAAGCGTGGCACAATTAACGCCTGTTTAAAGCATGCCAGGGCGCCAATTTGCTCACGCACCAATTGCACCAGTTCGTTTTGCAGTTGCTGCTCAGTAATGGTTACCCCGTTTTTCAGCAAGATAAAGCCAACGGGTTGCTGGCCTTTTAACGGATCGGCCAGACCAATAACACAGCATTCCGCAACGGCCGGGTGGCTGGCAACAATCTCTTCCATTTCACCGGTCGATAAGCGATGCCCTGCGACATTAATCACATCATCGGTGCGTCCCATCACAAATAAATAGCCGTCGTCGTCCAGGTAGCCGCCATCGCCACTGGCATAATAGCCGGGAAATTGTCGCAGATAACCGGCAGTAAAGCGCTCCGGGTTCTGCCAGATGGTGGTTAAGCAACCTGGGGGTAACGGCAGCTTAATGGCAATATTGCCCTGCTGATTAGCGGGTACGGGCTGGCCGTCATGGTCAAGAATTACCACCTGATAGCCGGGCACTGGCACGGTCGCTGAGCCGGGTTTAGTGGCGAGCAACTCGATGCCGGCTAAATTGGCACAGATAGCCCAGCCCGTTTCGGTTTGCCACCAATGATCAATGACCGGTTTGCCGCTGTGCTTCACGGTCCAGTCATAGGTTGGAGGGTCTAACCGTTCACCGGCCATATAAATGCGCTCAAGCGCGCTCAAATCATAGTGCTGGAGGAGTATCGCGTCCGGGTCTTCTTTACGAATAGCCCGAAACGCAGTAGGGGCGGCGAACAGCGCTTTTACGTTGTATTCTGCGCAAACCCGCCAGAACGCACCGGCATCGGGGGTATACACCGGTTTTCCTTCATACAGCACGCTGGTACACCCGGCAAGCAATGGCCCGTAAACAATGTAGGAATGTCCCACTACCCAGCCAACATCTGATGCTGCCCAGAACACATCGCCGGGTCCCATGCCATAAATGGCTTGCATACTGTAATGCAGCGCAACAGCATGGCCGCCATTGTCTCTAACCACGCCTTTGGGTTTGCCGGTAGTACCAGAGGTATAAAGAATGTACAGCGGATCAGTGCTTTTTACCGGCACGCAGGCTGCTGGTTCAGCGCCTTGCAGGAGTTGTTGCCAGTCGAAATCACGGCCTTCCTGCAACGGGGCTGCAAGTTCAGGCCTTTGGCAGATAATGCAACTGTCGGGCTGATGAGTCGC
The DNA here is from genome assembly GCA_002364615.1 of Arsukibacterium sp. UBA3155. Taxonomy (GTDB): domain Bacteria; phylum Pseudomonadota; class Gammaproteobacteria; order Enterobacterales; family Alteromonadaceae; genus Alishewanella. Next base: position 70,539 of record DEYP01000016.1, read on the forward strand.
CAGCTGCAGAGCGTTATCCAGCAATGGTTTGTAGGCAATGACCCGGTTAACCTCAATACCGCACGAGGCAGAAACAATAACCTTTGGACTGGCATCATCTATTCGCACGGCCAGCTCATGGGCAGCAAAGCCACCGAATACCACAGAATGCACTGCGCCCAGGCGTGCAACTGCCAGCATGGCGATAACGGCCTGAGGGATCATTGGCATATAAATCACCACCCGATCGCCTTTAGCGACGCCTTTGGCCTTTAATACGCCAGCAAATAAGGCTACCTGGTCGGTGAGCTGCTGATAGCTAAACTGTTGCTTAGTGTTGGTTACCGGTGAGTCATAAATCAGGGCGATTTGCTCACCACGACCTTGCTCAACATGATAATCAAGTGCCAGATAGGCCGTGTTCAGTTCGCCATCAGCAAACCATTGGTACTGATCGCCTTTGATATGCAAAATTTGGCCGGGCGCCCGGTACCAGGCCAGGCGGTTAGCTTTCTCGGCCCAGAATTGCTGCGGTTGCTGGCTGGCTGCCTGATATTCGGTTTGATAGGTCATGCGCATAATCCTTGTGGCTGCGGTTTTTAATTACATTACAGAAAAACCGCAGCGTTGCCACTTAGACTTATGGCTAGTCGGGTAGCAGATTAAGCCAGTTTACTTGATATAGATCATGCCGGCGGTCTTTCAGGTTAGTCACCGAGCCTTCGTTACGAATTTGCTTTAAGCGGTCTAAATCCAAATCAGAGAACATCATCATCTCGGTATTGGGGGTGGTTTCAGTCATTACCGCATCATGCGGGAACGCGAAATCGGATGGGGAGAATACGGCCGACTGGGCGTATTGCACATCGAGATTATCGACCTGGGGCAGGTTACCGCAGCTACCGCAAATGACCACATAACATTCATTCTCAATGGCTCTGGCCATGGCACAATGTTTTACCCGCAAAAAGCCATTTTTGGTATCAGTCCAGAACGGTACAAATAACACGTCCATATCCTGCTGCGCTAACAGCCTGCTTAGCTCCGGGAATTCAACATCGTAACAAATAAGAATACCCACCCGGCCGGCATCGGTTTCAAATACCTGTAGCTTGTTACCGCCTTCAATGACCCAGTCCCGCCGTTCGTGCGGCGTAATATGAATTTTACTCTGACAATCTATGGTGCCATCGCGCCGGCATAAAAAGCTGACATTGTAGAGGGTATCACCTTCCTGGACTGGCATTGAGCCGGTAATGATATTGATGTTGTAGCTTACCGCCATATCAGACATCGCGGCTTTAAACTGCTCGGTGAAACCGGCTAAAAAGCGAATGGCCGCAGTCTGGTTCGATTTGTCCGGACATAGCCCCATCAATGCGGCGTTAAAAAACTCCGGAAACAGGGCAAAATCACTTTGATAATCGGCCAGGGCATCCACAAAGTATTCTACCTGTTGCAGTACCTGCTCAACAGATGACACTTCGCGCATCTGCCATTGCACTGCACCAATGCGGATTTGGCTTTTGCGGCTGTGGAGTGCGTCGTGCACTGGCTCGTAGAAAATGTTGTTCCACTCCAATAACGTGGCATACCCCTGAGAGCTTTCATCTTCTGGCAGATATTTTTTCAGCAGACGTTTTAACTGAAAGTCATTGGATAACTGAAAGCTTAATATCGGGTCATAAATTTCCCGGCACTTTACGGCTTCCAGATACTCGGCAGCCGACATCTCGTTGCTGTGCTGCTGATAATTAGGAATACGGCCGCCCGCTAAAATGGCGCGCAGGTTTAACTGGCGGGAAAGATCTTTGCGGGCATCATACAGTCGCCTGCCCAGCCGGTAGCCGCGGTAATCGGGGTGGATCATCAAATCGAGGCCATACAGCGCATCACCGGTTTTGTCATGCAAAATGGTTTCGCGTTTACCAATTAAATCGTCATAGGTATGGGGGTTACTGAAGCGGTCATAGTTAACCTGAACGGTTAATGCCAGACCAATAATATCATCATGATCGATCAGGCAAATCTGGCCTTCAGCAAAGTCTTTTATCAACTTATCAATGGTGTGTTTTGGCCATGCACCACCAATATCATGATACACCCGGTCCATCAGTTGCTGCACCTGAGGATAATCTTCGGGCGTTAAGTGGCGGATCTTTAAGTGCAGATCGTCGCGCATAATTAAGGCTCCTGTTGCTTGGAATCGAACGTGAGGTTGTAAAACCATATCACCAAATCAGCAGCGGGTAAAAGTCGGGCTGATTTGAGTTTTTATATTTTCTTCAATAGTATAAATGGCGTTGCTGGCTAAATGGAGCTTTAGGCTATGTTATTCCGACAATTGGCTTCTATGTCAATGTTCAGCCTTCTGGCCGCGCTCTGCTGGGGCGCGTTAACAGAAAATCAGGGATGGTGGTTTTTCCTGCCACTATGCGCTTTGCTGTTAATCTGGCGACATTACGCCAGGCTATCCCTTCCGGGAGTGCGGTTGGCGGCAGTACCAGGCTTTGTGGTGTTTTTTGTCAAACAAGTGGTGCTGGGTGCTTTTGATGTTGGCTGGCGGGCACTTGGGCCCAAATCAAAATGCTCACCCGACTGGCGCCGTTACCCGGTGCGCTTATCGGACCCGGCCAGCCAGCGTTTGTTAGCCAGTTTAATCAGCGTATTACCCGGTACGTGCAGTGCCCAAATTGAATCACACCCGCAGCGCAACCAATTGCTGTTACATGTGCTTGACCGGCATGACGACTGGCAAACCGGGGTTGCTGCACTGGAATTACAGCTTGCCGGGCTGTTGACGGCGGAAAGCTCGGTTGGGGGCAGCCGATGACAATCTTTGCCGGGGCACTGCTGCTAACGATGTTGCTTGGCTTATGGCGGGTGATACAAGGGCCGGCGTTACTGGACCGCTTACTGGCCGTGCAATTATTTGGTACTACCGGCGTGGCTTTATGCCTGGTGCTGGCCCTGGTGCTGGAGCAGCCAGCGCTGCGTGATGTGGCATTAGTACTGGCAATACTGGCGGCTGCCGCGCCAGCTGCACTGGTGCAACGCCTGAAAAACACTGCTGCCAAACTGGCAGATGCTCCAGAGGACGTGTAATGAACAGCGCCGGCGAGCTTAGTGTGTTTAGTACCATCATCAGTAGCCTGCTGCTGGGGATCGGTTTATTGTTTTTTGTTGCTGGCAGCATCGGCATGCTGCGTTTTCCTGATAGTTTCAGCCGGCTGCATGCGGTGACGAAAGCAGATTCACTTGGCCTGGGGGCGGTCATTGCGGGCTTAATGTTTTACAGTAGCTGGTGGCAAAATCTGTTAATGCTGTTTATCTGGTTGCTGGTAATGGCCTCTGGCGCGGTGTCTTGCCAGTTACTGGCCCGTTTTTGTAAAGCAAAGCAGGATAAGGCATGAGTTTGTTGCTATTTGATACCTTACTCTGCGGTTTGTTATTAGCGTTAGCTTTGGCCAGTATGTTGAGCAGGCAGTTAAGCCATGCAGTTATTTTATATATTGCTTTTGGCCTGTTAATGGCCCTGGCCTGGGCCAGGCTTGCGGCACCTGATTTGGCGCTGGCCGAAGCTGCTATTGGTGCGGGTTTAACCGGTGCCTTATGTTTTACAGCACTGGCGCGCCAAGGCAAGCTGCCACTCAGCCCGCAAGTAAGCTGGCAGCAACGCGGCTGGCCTGTTTTATTCGTATTGCTAATGCTGAGCGGTTTGCTGCTGGCGTTGCTGCAACTTCCGGCCAGCCCCGGACCTTTGCCCGCTCTGGTATTACAGGAGTTGGCCGACAGTGGCGTTAGCCATCCGGTAACGGCGGTATTACTAAATTTTCGTTCCTGGGATACCGTGCTGGAGTTGCTGGTGTTACTACTGGCCTTGCTGGGCACCTTGCAGGTTGCGCCAGTGCCAGTGCGACAAAATAGCTGGGCACTGGGCCGCAGCTGGAGTCAGCTACTGGCGCCGCCGATCATTTTGCTGGCGGGCTATATATTGTGGGCCGGCGCCAGCCAGCCAGGCGGGGCTTTTCAGGCCGGTGCGCTGCTGGCAGCAGGTGCAGTAGTACTGAAATTAAACAGGCAGCTTAACTGGTTAGCCTGGCGCAATATCTGGGTCAGGTTTTTTGCGGTTGCCGGGCTGGGTGTATTTGTTATCGTGGCATTGGCGGCCTGGTTGCTGCCGGGGCTGGCGGCGGAGCCGATCTGGCTGCGCTGGCCGCCTGAGCATGCCAAATACATTATTTTGCTGATAGAGGTTTTTGCCACACTGGCCATTGCTATCACTTTGACCTTACTGGTGGTTGCTGAACAGCCTGCAACACCGATTAGCCTGGAAAGACCAGATACGGCAGGGGGCAGTGATGACTGAACTCAGTGGTTCGCTTCTGCTGTTTTTGATTACTGCTGCCAGCCTGGTGGCGGCGGGGGTTTATGGTTTTATCATCGGCCCTGAACCGCTACGCCGGATCCTGGCTTTAAATATCATCAGTGCCGGTATTTTTATGTTAATGGTGGTATTGGCTTATCGCGGATACGATGGTGAAGCCACTGCTGATCCGGTACTGCAGGCGCTGGTGCTTACTGGCCTGGTAGTGGCGGTAAGTGCTACAGCTTTTGGGCTGACACTGCTTGCCAGGCTGAAACCCTCGTCGTCTGAAATCTCCGCGCCAGAGGAGCCAGAGCAATGATAATCATGTTGCTGGTTTTGCCGCTGTTAAGCGCGTTGCTGATGTTGCTCTGGCCCAGAGTTGCACCGCTGCTGGCGTTGTTTTCGGCGTCCTCTTCCAGCTTGCTGGCACTGCAGCTGTTAGTGCAGGTTACTGAGCATGGCAGTCGTTCCTGGCTGTTGGCTGGTTGGCCCTCTGGGCTGGCTATTGCCTGGCAAGCCGACACATTAAGCTGCCTGCTGATTTTACTCACTACCGTATTACAACTATTAGTAGGCTTTTATGCTTTTGCCACCCGAAACCGGGATAAGTTAAGCCAGGGCTTTTGGCCGCTTAGTAGTTTATTACAAGTAAGTTTAACTGCGCTGTGGTTATCACGAGACTTATTTAACCTTTACGTTTGTCTGGAATTACTGGGGCTGGTTGCGGTAGCGCTGGTCAGCTTGTCGGGTCGTAGCGCGATGAAGCCGGCGCTGAACTATTTGCTATTATCGCTATTTGGTTCACTCTGCTATTTGCTGGGGGTGGTGCTGCTTTACGGTAGGTACGGTTTGCTGGATATTGCCGGCTTAGCCAGTCAGTGGCAGGCAGATTGGCTGAGTAACAGCGCCTTATTGCTGATGAGTCTGGGGTTAATGTTAAAGGCTGCCCTTTGGCCACTGCATGCCTGGTTGCCCGCTGCTCATGCGGCGGCTCCTGCACCGGTAAGTGCGTTATTATCAGCGTTAGTAGTGAAAGGGCCGTTATTTATTCTCAGTTTGCTCTGGCTGCAGCTGGCCAGTGTGCAGCAGGCGCAGGCGATTGCGCCACTGTTTGCCGCTGCGGGTCTTGCTGCCTTGCTGTTTGGAGGCTGGTCTGCTTTGCGCACGCCTTTTGCTAAAAATCTGGTGGCTTATTCTACCGTCGCACAATTAGGCTACGTTACGCTGGCATTAGGGCTGATGTTAAAGTTTGACCAACCGCTGATTTTTGCGGCGTTATGGCTGTTTGTGCTGGCCCATGCGCTGGCCAAAGCCGCCTGTTTCCTTGCCGTCGGTGAAATGAGTGCCACGCTCGGTGGTAAGCGGCTTACCACGCTAAAGGGTGCCAGTCAGACTATGCCGTTGGCCATGTTTGCCTTTGCCGTGGCGGGGGGCAGTTTAATAGGCTTGCCGCCAAGTGGTGGCTTTGTGGCCAAATGGGCGTTGCTGCAGGGCTTATGGTTGCAAGGTGAACTGTTGTTCTGGCCATTAGCGTTGGTGCTTGCCACGTTATTATCGGCCGCTTATGTGTTCAGGGTGGTGGTAGTTGCCTTTGATCGCGCTGATCCGGTTTCGCCTGATTTTTCGCCGCAACTGATCCCGCAATGGCTGGCATTGCTGCCCGCCTTAGCGGTGTGGGCTATGGCACTATTTAGCGAAACCTTAATGCAGTTACTTCGACTGGAAGCGCTATGAGTGCGTTCTGGCTTACCTACTTACCGGTAGCGATTATTTTAAGTTCGCTGCTGCCGGGCTTAATTATTTTTACCCTGAAAGAGCAGCAGGTAAAACTTCGGATAAGCCTGAATTTGCTGGGTGTGACGGTAAAGCTGGTCCTGGTGCTGATCATGTGGCAAGCCGTAAAGGCCGGTGATATTTTTTATTTTAGTCTGCCTTTTCTGCCAGGCGCTGATTTGGTGCTGCAAGGTGATGCCTTATCGCTGCTGTTTGTGGTGTTGTCTTCGGTGCTATGGCTGGCGACCACTGTTTACGCCATTGGTTACCTGGAAAACTCGCCGCTAAGGTCACGGTTTTTTGGCTATTTCAGTTTATGTGTCAGTGCCACAGTGGGCCTGGCATTGTCAGGTAATCTCGTCAGCTTTTTACTGTTTTACGAGTTGCTGACCCTGGCAACCTTTCCTCTGGTGGTGCACCGCGGTACGCCGCAATCTTTAGCTGCAGGGCGGCGCTATCTGGCTTATACCTTAAGTGGTGGTGTATTACTGCTAACGGGGATAGCTCTGCTGCATTCCGTAGTGCAAAGCCCGCAGTTTATACCCGGTGGTTATGTCAGTGCCGCGGTGTCTGAGCATGCAGGGCTGTTAACCCTGGCTTTTGCGCTGATGATAGGTGGGCTGGGTGTCAAAGCCGCGCTATTACCCCTGCATGGCTGGCTACCACAGGCTATGGTAGCCCCGGCACCGGTCAGTGCATTATTGCATGCGGTTGCAGTAGTAAAGGCCGGCGCCTTTGGCATTATAAGACTGGTTTATGATGTATTTGGGGTGGACGGCATGCAGCAGCTGCAGCTGGCGCAGCCACTGATGTTATTAGCGGCAGCCACTATTTTATTTGGCTCCTGGCGTGCCTTAGCGCAACAGGACATTAAACGACGCCTTGCTTATTCGACAATTAGTCAGGTGTCGTATATTACCGTTGGTGTGGCGATGCTAGGGCCACTCGCTGCAGTTGGTGGGCTGGTACATCTGGTGCACCAGGGGGTGATGAAAATTACCTTGTTTTTCTGTGCCGGTAATTATGCTGAAACCCTTGGCGTGCATAAGATCCGTGAACTTAATGGCGCGGGCAGAAGGATGCCGCTGACCTCAGCTGCTTTTACATTGGCGGCGCTGGGGATGATTGGCATTCCACCCACTGCCGGTTTTATCAGTAAATGGTATTTGGGGCTGGGGGCGGTAGCGACAGATAATAGCCTGATGTTAATGGTGTTTGTGCTATCGGGCTTATTAAACGCCGGCTATTTTTTACCGATTGTTTATCGCTTATGGTTTTTACCTCAACGTGGTAGCTGGCCTAAAGAGCAGCGTTTATCAGCCACTCTGGAAACGCACTGGATGCTGTTGCTGCCTATGCTGTTTACCGCAGTGTTAATTATTCTGATGGGGCTATTTGCCAGCACCGGGGTAAGCCCGCTTAGCTGGGCGCAGCTGATTGTTGAGCGGGAGTTCAGCTATGATTGATTTATCTAGCTGGCTCTGGCCCGGGGCTGGTCTGGGTCTGTTAACAGAATTACAGCAGGTATGGTGGTATTTTACCCTCAGTTTATGGTGTGTTGCCGGGATTTTCAGCCTGTCCTTTATGGCTCAGTCGGCGCATAAAGGCCGCTACTGGTTGTTTTTCAGCTTAAGTTTCGCCGGTAATATGTTGCTGATTGGCGCGCTCGATGCCATCAGTTTTTATATCGGCTTTAGCATAATGAGTTTATCGGCTTATGGTTTGGTGGTTGATAGCGGTAGCAAGGCGGCGCGCCGGGCAGGACGTCTGTATTTGCAGTTAGCGATTCTGGGTGAGCTGCTGCTGTTTGCCGCCTTGATACTGCGGGCCAGTGCGGCCGGCGGCCAATACGACTGGCAGAGTTGGCAACAGGTACCCTTGGATCATCTGACGATTCTACTGACAATACTGGGCTTAGGGCTAAAAGCCGGCTTCTGGCCACTGCATATCTGGTTGCCGCAAGCGCATCCGGCAGCGCCGGCGCCCGCCAGTGCCGTACTGTCAGGGGCAATGATTAAAGCCGGTATTCTGGGGCTTATTGTATTTTTGCCCTCTGGCGACCCTCAGCTTCAACACTGGATCCCCTATATGGTAACGCTGGGGTTTATCTCAGCCGTATTTGGTGTGCTGGCCAGTTTGTTGTATCGCCAGCCCAAAGTGATTCTGGCTTATTCGTCCGTTAGTCAGGTTGGTTATATTGTGGTGTTGGTGGCACTGGCCTGGACTGCTGATGCTGTGGCAGTATTGCCAGTGCTGATAGCTTACGCTGCACACCATGCGTTTGCCAAAGGGGCATTATTTTTATATGCCGGAATTAATGCTAAGCAGCGTTTACCGGATTACTGGCAACTGTTGTACTGGGGCCCGGCATTGGCCTTAATGGCGGTGCCGTTAAGCGGTGGTGCGGCAATTAAAACCGGCCTGAAAAGTTTGCTCAGCAGCGACGTGGTACCGGGCTGGTTGAACGGTGAGGTCCTGACCAGTTTATTGTCGCTAGGGGCAATTTTAACCGCCCTGTTGTTTTTACATCTTGCGGTGGCCTTGCAGCGCCAACAACGGGAATATCAGCATACAGCAGATCCGGGATTGGCATTGTACTGGCAGGGAGCCTGTCTTGTATTATTGTTATTGATACTGATCTGGTTACCCTGGTACTGGCAGCCGATGTTGCAGCTAAGCCAACACACGCTGGCCTGGTCAAAAATATGGGGATTAAGCTGGCCACTATTGGCGGCGGTAGGGATATTTATGCTGGGGCGTTGGCAGCAATGGCGTTTGCCAGCACGGTATTATGATCGCAACAGCCCGGTTTTGGCATGGTCGCTCAGGTTAAAGCGGCTCTATCAGCCGCAACGGCAGTGGCAGGCGCCCGTGTTTAAGTTTAACTGGCGAGGCATTGAACGCGCCTGTAACCGAACCGCAACAGGTTCCGTGGTGGGATCCAGTGCATTAGTGGTGCTGGTGCTATTGGTGCTGATTACGTTTTGGCAGTACTTCGCTTAGCAAATCAGTTCAGCGTTAGCCGGCTAAAGCAGGCCCTTTTATGGTGATGTAATCCACCATATTTTGGCGGATAGCGCCTTGTAAGTCATTGGTCAGCGGTTGGCGGGCCGCGTTGTAATCGCAACGTAAACCGGTAATGGCATACACCTGATTACGACCATTTACTTTACCTAAATACAGCGCCATATCGGCAATTTGCAACGCCCGCTCCCAGTTCAGGTCGGTTTCATCAACCCCGGCAAAGGGCAGGTGAATAAAGCCGCCACTGGCACTGACCGGAATGAGTTTACCGTCACATGCTACCGGTTCGGCGGCAATCACATCCAGTATTCGCTGACAAAAGCCGGAAACCTGTTCGGGTGCAATATGTTCCAGATATAATAGAAACTCTTCACCGCCCCAGCGGATCACCAAGTCTTCATCGCGGCACACTCTGGTTAAACGGGCACTCAGTTCGGTTAATACTTCATCGCCGGCCGCATGACCGTAGTTATCATTAATCTTTTTAAAGTAATCAATATCTAACAATAAAAAGCCGTTGGCATTTGGACCTGAGTCAGTTTGCCGCCGACCATACTTTTCCCGGCGCTGCATTTGTTCCTGTAAGGCCCGTCGATTATATAAACCCGTCAAAGGGTCCCGTAATGACTGAAACTCAAGTTGCTTGTTGGCTTCACGTAATTTGCGATTAGACAGGCGCACTTTACGATACAGCTGATACAACATTACCGCGGCAAAAATAAGCACTAAAGTAAATAACGCGGTGATCTGTTGCTGCAATTTCTGGTTATCCAGCAACTGTGCTTTTAAATCGTTTTCCTGCTCCAAAATGGTAATTAATTGGCTTTTTGCCTTGGTGTCGTAGCGGCTTTGCAATTCCGCGACGCTTTTCTCCCGCTCACTGGTCAGGATCTCGGCGCGTAATTCAAGCTGTTGCTGCAAGGTTTCTGCTTGTAACTGGTACTCGCCGGCAGCGGCATAGGCTTTTGCCAGCCATTGCAGCATGGGTTCGTACTGGGCTTTGGTATCGTTTTCTTTAAAATACTCCAGTGCAACCAGCATTTGCTCTAGACCACGTTGATGCTCGCCCTGCATGACATCGATATAGCCGAGGTTATAGGCCATTATCTGCACGTTAAATTCATCATTCAGCGCTTTTGCCTGTTCGGAGGCGGCCTGCAATACCGCTCTGGCTTCTTCATATTTTTGTTGTTCGATGTAAATTGAGCCCAGATTATTTTCAAACGTCAGCTCAATATTGGGCCGGTCAACGGCTTTGGCCGCGGCAACACCCAGTTGATTAACCGTTACCGCACCGTTTAAATCGTCCTGCTCAGCCAGAATAACGCCCAACATCAGGTACAGGTCAGGCAAAAATTGCGGATACTGATATTTTTTGGCCGCTGCAATCAGCTCTTCGGTCAGCAGCTTAGCTTCCGGCCACTTTTTTAAATCAGCATATACCTGGGCGATAAAATAATTTAAATTGGCGCGACGTCGCAGAGTGAACTGGTCATCTGTGCCAATAATCGCATCAAGCGCATCAGTATAGTGTTGCAGTGCCTGCTCAAACTGGTTGTCAGCTTTGAACAAACCGCCCAGCATGGCATTGGCGAAATATTGCACCCGAGGTACGCTGGCGCTTTGCACAATTAGCTGTAGCCGGTCTGCTTTAAGGATCGCTGCAGATAACTGGCGTTGATATAGCAAAAACTCTATTTCGGTGGCGTAAATTTCACTAAGGATATCCGGATTATCCGTCTCGCCAGTTAAAGCCAATAATTCGGCCAGCAGCGCATCTGCCGCGGCTTGCTGTTGTAAATACAGCAGGCTAGTAGCCTGGTAAGACATTAACCGGACTTTACTGGCAAGAGCGATGTTTTCTGTGGGATTAACATAGTAACGTTGGTATAGCTCAGCTAAAAAAGCATCGGCTGCAGAGACGTCGTCTCTTAGCGTTACCAGATATTGGTCCAGCTGCTGCTCCAGCGATGTGGTTGCTTGTTCCTGCGCGGCAACGGGGCATAGGTTCGAACATAATACGCATAACCACAAGCCCAGCAAACACCAGCGTTGCAAGGAACCAATAGCTGAAAACTGGGGCATTCGGCACTTCCGGATAACTGTAAAGTAGCTTGAAGATAGCGTATTTTGCAAACAAATACAGCTATAAAAACCATAGAATTGTTGTAGTCTGGCGAATATTTTCAGTTGCTTAGGGTTATTAGCAGCTGATTAAAGCTATACTAACAACCGTGATATGTGTGCCAGGCAAAATGGTTTGCCCTGAGTTTGTTGGAAGTGTTATGAGTACCCTTGAGTATCTGTTTGTGATGTTGCTACTGGTCGCGGCCAGTTCATTTTTTTCGGTCTCTGAAATTGCCCTGGCGGCATCGCGGAAAATGCGTTTAAGGCTGATGGCCAGCGAGGGAGATGTTAGCGCTGAAAAAGTGCTGATGCTGCAGGAACACCCGGGTAACTTTTTTACCGTAGTGCAAATTGGGTTAAATGCCGTCGCCATCCTGGGCGGTATTCTGGGTGAGTCAGCATTTACGCCTTATTTTGCCTCACTAATAGGGTTATTTACCCATGCCAGCTGGGTTTCTGCTGCTGCTTTTGGTTTGTCTGTATTCTTTGTTACTTCACTGTTTATCTTGTTTGCAGACCTGATGCCAAAGCGACTGGCGATGATTGCGCCAGAGAAAATAGCAGTAAAAATTGTCCGGCCAATGTTGCTGCTTATTGTTTTATTGAAACCTTTTGTCTGGTTGTTTAATGGCCTGGCCAATTTGTTTTTTAGTTTATTTAATGTGCCGACCATGCGAAAAGACGATATTACGCCTGATGATATTATGGCGATGATGGATGCGGGGGCACAGGCTGGCGTGTTGCAGCAACATGAACATCAGTTGCTGGAAAACGTATTTGATATGGAGTCGCGCACGGTAACCTCAGCCATGACGGCCCGGGAAAGCCTTATCTTCTTTACTAACAACGAATCGCAAGACAACATTAAAGCCAAAATTGCCGAGCATCCGCATGCCAAATTTATAGTCTGTGATGAAGTACTGGATCGGGTGGTAGGGTATGTCGATACCCGTGATATTTTAATGCAGGTGTTGCATGACCAGCCTATTTCGCTGAAAAAAGAAGGCATAGTGCGCTCGCCGCTTATTATTCCCGACACGTTGTCGCTGTATGAAGCGCTGGAGCATTTTAAATCGACCGGGGTAGATTTTGCGATCATCATGAATGAATATGCGTTGGTGGTCGGGATTATTACCTTAAAAGATGTGATGAGCATTGTGATGGGGGAGTTGGTTAGCTCAGAAGAAGAACAAATTGTGAAACGTGATGCCAATTCCTGGTTGGTGGAAGGCCTGACCCCGTTAGCTGATGTCATGCGGGTGCTGGATATTGATAGTTTTCCTAACCCGGAAAACTACGAGACGATTGCTGGGTTTATGATGTTTATTCTGCGAAAAATACCTAAGCGCACCGATTTTGTGTTACACGGCGGCTATAAGTTTGAAGTGGTCGATATTGACAGCTATAAAATCGACCAGCTGCTGGTAACCCGGATTGATCATATCGATAGTTAAGGCGCCGAAAAAAACGGGCACCGCCGCTGCTTACAGCTAATGACAAACAATTTATTGAAGACTGGTTTTGTTTGCATCGGCCGGGTTGATTGGCGCAGCCGTTTCAGCAGCACGCTGATCAGCCAGCTCCAGCATTTTTTGCCGGAATGTTTCCAGACCACTCATGACTTTGGCGTAGGTTTGATCAACCCCTTCGCTAATTTCACCCTCATAAACTTTCAGTCCTTTTAAAATATCTTTGGCATCGGCAAAACCCTTTTCAATCCCACCGCCAATAATTTTTAAAAAGCTGTCCAGTTGCTCTTCCTCTGAGCGATCCGGGTTCAGTTCTTTATAGCGGCTGTAAAAGCCGCTGACAAAAGCGACAATTCGCTCGGCGGTAGCGTCCGGAGAAGTATCTACGCCTGCGTCATATACCTTTTGTGCGGCGTTTTCGCCCAATACCGGTTCCAGTTCAGCGTTAATGCCTTCCAGTGCTGTTTTGTAAAGCAAACTCAAAGAGTCGTTATTACTGCTTAGCGACACCCGCTCGTTTGCGCGCAAGATAGCAACATTCTGCGCCTGCTTCGCTTTAGCCACATCGCTTTCAACGCCTTTGCCTTCAGCCTGACGGGTCGTGTCGCTTTTGGTTGCCTGATTGTTCTGCGACGCTGTCGTTGACGGCGCATTGGTATTTGCCACGTTGCTTTTAGCCACGTTGCTTGGTGAGTTCGGAGTAATTGCCATGGTAATCACCTCTTTTGGTCAGCCGGTGCTGATAAATAAATTATAGCTTAACGAGGGTATCGGCTGCTGCACATCCGAACTTTAGTTTTTTTCTTTTTAAAGACTAAACAGCAGCGTGCTAATGACATCTGGCGCTGACATCTGCATAATCGGATAAGCTTCACCAGATTATAAAGTGAAGCAGATAATTCTAATATTACTGGGGATCCCATGACTGCTATTAGCAACCCTGCTGACTTGTCGGCTAATCAGCCACAGTTTCTCGGCCATCCGGTCGGACTCTATGTCTGCTTTCTCACTGAAATGTGGGAACGTTTTTCATTTTACGGCATGAAATATCTGCTGTTGTTATATTTAACCAAGTATCACTTATTCAGCGATGCCGGTGGCCTGGACGTATTGGGCAGCTATGCCGGCTTAGTGTATGCCATGCCGGTAATTGGCGGTATGCTGGCTGACCGTTATTTAGGCATGCGAAAGGCCGTAACCTTCGGGGCCATTTTGTTATGCCTGGGGCATCTGGGTTTAGCCTATGAAGGCTTTCAGGCGTACGTTGAAAACGGCGTCGTGGTGCAAGACACCGGCGCTATTCAGGTGTTTTACTTTTCTCTGGCGCTGATTATTATGGGCGTTGGTTTTTTAAAGCCTAATATCTCTACCATCGTTGGGCAGTTGTATGGCCAGGGCGATGCGCGGCGTGATTCCGGTTTTACTATCTTTTACATGGGCATTAACACCGGCTCTTTTATTGCCACGTTACTGGTGACTTATATTGGTGAAGTGTACGGCTGGGGCTGGGGTTTTGGTCTGGCCGGTATTGGTATGGTGCTGGGTTTGATCGTATTTCTGGCAGGCCAGAAATATCTTTATGGCTATGCTGAACCCTCAGATCCGGTGTTGTTAAAACAAAAAGTTTTTGCCTTTATTGACCGTGAGTGGCTGATATATCTGGCAACTTTGCCTGCGCTGTTTGTGGTGTGGCAACTGGTCCAATACAATCCTGTGGTGCATAGCGTGTTACTGGGAATGTCCTTTATTGTACTGGGCGGCATCATCTGGTTTATGGTGACGCAATGCACCAAAGTAGAACGCGACCGGATGATGGTATTGATTGTACTGACCTTTTCTACCGTGGTGTTCTGGGCCTTGTTCGAACAGTCAGCATCGTCGATGACGCTTTATGCAGACAGGGTGATGGACCGTAATGTATTTGGTTTTGAGACCACCGCAGGCCAGTACGGCGCCTTAAACCCGCTGTTTATTATCACACTGGCACCATTATTTGCCTGGTTGTGGATAGCGCTGGGTCGCCGTAATCTGGAACCCAGTACCCCGGTTAAATTTGCCCTGGGCATTATGCAGGCTGGTTTAGGCTTCGGTGCACTGGTGTTAGGTGCGCAGTTTCCAAATGAAGCGGGCATGGTTGGCGCAGGCTGGATGGTCCTGGCGTATATGCTACATACCATGGGTGAATTATGTTTATCGCCGGTTGGTTTATCAGCGGTCACGAAACTGGCCGTGCATAAAGTCGTTGGGGTTATGATGGGTGCCTGGTTCCTGGCAACCGCCTACTCAGAACTACTGGCAACACAATTGGCTAAACTGGCGGCTATTGACACCCCAAGTGGTGAAGTCGCTGATGTTGGCGAGGCTCTGGCCAGTTACACCGAGTTGTTCAGCTTCCTGATGTATGTGGGTATTGGTATTGGTATATTTATGCTGGTGATCAGCCCCTTGCTGAAGAAACGGATGCACGGTGTAAATTAGGCTTGTTAAGAGCAAACTTACACGGGGAAATTGTACCCGGGTAAAGGTGATATCAACGAATAAAGGGGCGCACTGAGCGCCCCTTATCGTTTAGCGGGTCTGGGTATATCGGCTGATGCACAAATAAGCGTTTTATTGTGCCATTGCCACCACAGCACGGCGGCTAAACTGACGCTGCGCAGCGCCATAAATAGCGAAAGCGCTGCCCAAAGCGCATGGTTTTGCCAGCTTTGCAGCAGGTAAAAACTGCCGGCAAAACCCAGCAGGGCAATAATCATACTATTACGCAGGGTTTTACCCTGGGTTGCACCAATAAATACGCCATCCAGAAAATAGGCCCAGCACGCCAGTAACGGTAGCAGTATCATCCAGCCCAGATACAAGGCTGCCTGTTGTTTTACCTCCGGGATCGATGTCAGTAAGCCAACAAAATGGTTGCCAAACACACCATAGCCGCCACTAAACAGCATTGCCAATAGTAAACACCATAACGCCAGAATGCCCAGGGTGTTACCCAGCAGGGCGCTATCATTCGCGCCAATGGCTTTGCCAACCAGGCTCTCAGCGGCATAGGCCAGACCGTCCATAGCATAGGATACCAGCATTAAAAAGCTCAGCAGTACCGCATTGGCAGCTACGGTGTTATCGCCATAAGCCGCGCCCTGAAAGGCAATAAACACAAACACGCTTTGCAGGCATAAACTACGCAGAAAAATGTCCCGGTTTAGTCCGAACAGACGCTTCAACCCAGCCAGCCTCGTCAGTTGATTGTGCATGGCCTGAAATAGCGTTTTAAAAGAAAGGCTGCGCAGTAACAAGCTGCAGCCCAGCAGCAGGCCGGCATAATCGGCAATAACAGACGCTGCGGCAATGCCCGCGACCTGCGAGCCAAAGCCCAGCACAAACAACAGGTCGAGCAGTATATTTACCAGGTTGGTCACCACTAACATCCACATGGGGTAACGGGCATTTTGCCGGCCTAAAAACCAGCCCATCAGCACCAGGTTAATTAAGGTTGCCGGTGCGCTCCAGATCCTGATGCCAAAATACAGCTGTGCCTGCTGGTTCACCTCATTGCTGGCATCACTAAAGCTAAACGCCAGTTCGGCCAGTGGCCATTGCAATAATAACAACAGTAATGCCAGCAGCAGCGCCACTAACAGGCTTTGGCTTAAACAGTTTAGCTGGCCCTCGCTGTTATTCGCACCATACGCCTGAGCCGTTAAACCGGTGGTGCTCATCCGTAAAAAGCCCAGCAGAAAAAATAGCAGGCTGATTAAACTTGAACCGAGTGCAACACCGCCCAGATACCAGGCATGCTCAAGATGACCGCTAACGGCCGTATCTACCAGAGCCAGTAACGGCACCGATAAATTCGATAGCACCATGGGCAGGGCAATGGCGGCGACTTTTTTTTGCAGTGGAGCGTTCAGAAATAGCGATAGCAAATAAGGTACCTGCAACAATGGGCTATGGCGCTATGATACACGGCTTGCAACCTGCTCGAAACTGCCAGGTAAAGTCGCTATACTGCAGTTTTGTTAGTGCCGAATGCTTTGTATGGCACCTATGCTGTTTATTGTTGGGATGCGGTTTATGAATAAGTCTGGCTGTGATCCAGTATAAATCAGCTGCTTTTTATCAAAGTTGTTTCGCGCTGTGTCTGGCAGCTGTGGTGGTATTTGCCAATCTGCACTTACTGCAGCCATTATTACCTCAGCTAAGCCGCGAATTTCAGCTCAGCCCGCTGCAGGTCAGCCTTAGCTATACCGTCGCTACGTTTTGTCTTGGAATATCCTTGTTGGTGTATGCCTCATTGTCCGATGCCTGGGGCCGTAAGACCCTGTTATTGCTAACCTTATCAGGCGTAACATTAAGCACTCTGGCACTGACTCAGGTAGAAAGCTTTACCGCACTGGTATGTTGGCGGGCTATTCAGGGCATTTGCCTCGGTGGTTTACCGGCCATAGCAATCGCCTGGATGGGCGAAGAGTATTCGACACCGGCCCTCGTTACGGCGGTGGGTTACTACATCAGTGCCAATTCTCTGGGCGGTATCGGCGGCCGTTTGCTGGCGGGTAGCCTGGCTGATATCGGTCACTGGCAGTGGGTGTTCTGGCCCATGGCTGGTTTAAGTGCGCTAAGTTGTTATTTTATCTGGCGTTACCTGCCGGTATCTGTGCGGTTTGCCCCGCAGCCTTTTCGGTTGCGCCAGGCGCTGCAAAATCATGCTTTTCATTTATGCCAGCCAACGTTATTGCTGACTTACCTGATTGGTGGCCTGAATTTTCTGGTGTTTTTAAACCAGTACACTTTTATCGGTTTTGTACTGGCAGCGCCGCCTTATCTGCTTAGCAGTAGTTTGCTAGGCTTACTGTTTATTACGTATTTAACCGGCACCATAGGCTCAGCATTGTCGGCTAAAATTGCCAAACGCATCTCAGTGCCACTGGCCATGGCATTGGGTATTGTCCTGATGCTGCTGGGTAGCCTGCTTACCTTACATGGCCAGTTATTTGTTATTGTCAGCGGCTTTTTTGTCAGTGCCTTTGGTTTTTTTCTGTGTCATTCACTGGCCAGTAGCTGGGTAAACCAGCATGCCACCCGCGCCAAGGCCAGTGCCAGTGCGCTTTATCTGGTGTTTTACTATGTGGGTGCCAGCATTGGTGGTCTTTACCTGCAGCCGTTCTGGCAGGCTTTAGGTTGGCCTGGTGTCGTGCTGGCGTCACTACTGATGTACGGCGTTACTCTGATGCTGGCGCTATGGTTGTGGTTGCGCAGTCGCTGAATTTTTTTTCGCCCCATTTAAACCATTCTTGTTATCTGATCGACTAACCAATTACTACTTATCTGATTCAGCCAGCTAAAGGGCATTTATGGCAACGGAGATTGCAGCGGCAATCACAGCAGCACAACATGGCGATACGCAGGCATTTTATCGTATATACCAGCAGTTTATTGGCCGGGTATATGCGATTTGCTGGCGGCTTTTGGCGAATAAACAACAGGCAGAGGATGCCAGTCAGGAAGTGTTTATCAAGGTATGGCAACAGTTGCCGGCGTTTCGTAGTGGCAGCAGTTTTGCTACCTGGCTGCATAGTGTGGCGACCCATACCGCGGTCGATCACTGGCGCCAGCAGAAAAACCTGCGCTTAACTGACAGTAGTGACCAACTTGAACTGGCAGAGCCAACCGTTGGTTGTAGCGGTGATACAGCAACCCTCGAGCAGGCTATATTGCGTTTACCGGCGCAGGCGAGGGCAGTATTTGTGTTGTTTGCACTGGAAGGTTATCTGCATCAGGAAATCGCTGGCTTGCTGGGTATTGCTGAGGGTAGCAGCAAAGCACAGTATCACCGGGCCAGACAATTGTTACAGGAGTGGTTAGCAGATGAATGAGCAACAATTTGAACAGTCGCTGCAGCGGTTGGAAAAAGAGCTGCAACCAACACGGGACCTGTGGCCTGATATTGCCACCCGGCTTGCGCAAACCAGCCAGCACCAGTCTGTGGACGTTTTTGTAGCAGAGGTATCAGCAGCAAAGGCATCGGCAGCGAAGGAAGACCGATTCTGGCTAACGCATTGGGTAGGCGCCGCCGCATTGTTGCTGGTGGCATTAATTGGCTGGCAAATGGCGGTAATGCCGACGCCGGGGCAACCTACCGCAAACGCTGCCAGTGCAGAGTTGCTGCTGTTGCAGGTATACGAGCAGCAAAAAGCCCGGCAACTGGCACAGGTAGTGGCTATCGCCGAGGGTTTTGACAACTGGCAGCAGCAACTTGTTATTTGGGATCAGGCCATCGCTCAGGTGCGCCGGGCCTTGCAATTTTATCCGGATGAACCGCAGCTGTTAGCGCAGTTGCAACAGTTATATCAGCAACAGCTTCGCTATATTCAGCAAGCCACGTTGCAACACCCTTTAATAACCCGTTAGGAGAAGATCATGCAAAAAATAAAAACTCAGTGGCTTGGTGGCCTGGCTAGCATAATACTTTTAGCAGCCAGTCAACTGGCGCTGGCTGACTCACGTGAAGTGGTCAATGAAAGTCGCAGTGTTTCTGCCAACGAAAAAATTTATATCGAAGTCATGAGCGGTGAAATTACCATTAGCGCGGCGGCTGGCAATACGTTTAGTGTCAGCGGAAAGCTGGACGAAAAAGCCACGGGCTATGAGTTTGACAGTAAAGATGGCTTTAGTCGTTTTGAAATGAAAATGCCGCGTCAGGTAAACTATAGCGCTAAAGATAAAACCAATATGGCGGAGCTGCATATTGAGGTGCCGATTGGCAGCAACGTTGAGTTTAAAGGCGTAAATGGCAATGTGAGTGTGAGCGGTATTCACGGCAGCAGTGACATTGGTACCGTTAATGGCCAGATAGTAGCCAGTGATTTACGTAGCAGCGTTAAGCTCAGCACCGTTAACGGCAAAATGAGAGTTAAAGACGTAGCGGGCAAGGTGGAACTAAGCTCAGTTAACGGTAAAATTACCGACGAGGGCTCAATGGGCCGGGTAAGCTATGAAGTGGTGAACGGTAAGGTTGACGCCAATAGCCAGGCAGAGGAAGTTAACATCAGTACCGTCAACGGCGATGCCACACTTACTCTTAATGGCACAAAAACGGTGAAACTTAGCACGGTAAATGGCCAGGTTGAGGCAGCGCTGCGTGGAGTAACCAACCCGCAGATCACAGGTAGCAGTGTCAGTGGAGATATTGAACTCACGCTTGAAAGCATTGCCAGCGTCCGGGTTGAAGTTAAAGCCTCGGCCGGCGGTAGCATTGACAACAAGTTAAGTAACGACAAAGCTACTAAAGCGAAATACGGCCCGTCACGCAGCCTGCAGTTTACCCTGGGTAGCGGTGATGGCAGTGTTGAGCTGACAACAGTAAGTGGCGATATAAAGCTGGAGAAGCGGTAACCCGTCAAGCTAATTCTCGGTTACCACTTTATCAAAAGGCCGCAATTGCGGCCTTTTATGTGATATCTGAAGAGTAAGTATTGTTAGTGGTGTTTAGATTTTGCATTGCCAGGATTTCGACCGCATTTAGCTGACGATGCTGCCCTATAGCCAACTCATTAAGCAGTAAGTTGCCGATCGCGGTGCGTTGTAAGGCGCTAACCCGGTAACCCAGCGCTTTGCACATATAACGAATTTGCCGGTGCAGGCCCTGGGTCAGCACAATTTCAAATTGCTGTGGCCCGCGCGCTGCTACCTGGCAGGGGCGCGACTGATAGTGGTTCTGACCCAGCTGCCAGCTTACCCCTGTCGCCATTTGCCGGATAAAATCTGTAGTTATTACTTTATCCGTTGCCACTAAATAGGTTTTATTATGGTAGTAATCGGGGTGCAGTAAACGCTGACACAATTTACCATCGTTAGTTAGTAGCAATAAGCCGCTGGAGTCTTTATCCAGCCGGCCTACGGCAAATAAACGCTGAGGCAAGGTTTTTAATATTTGGTATAAACTTGTCGGATCATCGGGCCGGTTGTTGCAGTCAATGCCTACCGGTTTGTGGAACATCAGGTAACAACGTGCAGGCACATCAGTTAATAGAGTGTCGTCAATCTTAATGGTATCTGTACCGCAGACCAGGTCGATATGAGACGCAGGACGACCGTTCAGGCTTACTCTGTTATCGCTGATAAGCCGGCTGGCGGCACGGCGCGAACAATAACCGCTGTGTGCTATCCATTTAGCCAGCCGCAGGCTTTCAGAGTGTTGGGTTACATCATTCATAAAGCGTTGAACAACCCTTAATCTTATACAATTGCAGTGATATCACGCGGTAATGTCATAATACTGCCATTAAGTGCTGCCATAATTTGCCTTGTTACACCTTCCTTCCTGGATATTACTCACTGCATGGTGAAGGGAGCTTTTGCTCCCGGTTTTTTCTGTGAGATTAGTTTTCCTGCTCAGCCAGACGGGTAGGATAGCGCTGATAAATTAGTTGAACAGCATCAGTTATCGCTTGTTGCGGCTGTGCCATAGCTTTTTGAGTTAGCCGGCCATCTACCAGACCTTGCCAGACCAGGCGTTGCTCTTTAGCATCAATCACATCGATGGTAACGGTACCCACTTTATATTCGTTTTTTTCCAGTTGGTTGCCAAACAAGGGGATACCAAACATAAAACTACTGCTTCTGCCGTAGTAACCGTAACCGGCATTAATTGAAAAGGGTGAGCTTCGCACATCAGTGCGGGTTTCTACATTGGTCATATAGTTAACCAGCAACTGCGGGTTTTGCTCAGTGTATTGATACCCTAATGCTGCCATTTCAGCATTTATTGCAGTTTTGAAATGCTGATCCAGTAAGGTGGTATAGGCTTTAGCCTCGGTATCGGCGGCTTTCACTTCTGCTGCCAAGGGTTCAGTACCGGTTGATTGCTGTTGCACATCGGTAGCCGCTTTTTCTTCCGGATCTGGCTGGTAAAAGCCATAGGTTTGATATTGCTGAAAATTGACATTTCGATCGTAATCTACCGTAGCTTGTCGTGAACTGGAACAAGCACTAAGCCCCAGTAACAGGGCCGCGGCAAGGCTGCCAAAACGAACCAGCGTATTGTTAATAATTGCCATAGTTACCTCTTATCAGCGAATATTGGCTTATCCCAGATGGTTGAGTTTATAGTAACTATGACTCAACACTAAACAATAAGTTTGGTTAAATTTAGTGGCAGCCTCGGTTAACGGTTAGCTGTTAAAAACGGTAATTAAACTGCACAGCCAGTAATTGTCCTTTGTTGCTGTACTGCCCCTGATAACCACTGTCATACAGTGGCTCATCTTGAACATTATACTCACGCTCGCTTACTGTTACGTCACCGGTAAATAAATAGCCATAAGCCATATCAATGCTTAACTGCTGATTGAGCTGCCAGTTGGCGCCAACCGTGACCCATAGCCGATCATCTGTCGGGATCCGGGCGGTTTTGTGGCTTGGCGCTATTGGGTTTTCATCGAAGGCGGCACCGGTTTTCAGGGTTAAATCTGCGTTGTAGACATAGCTTACGCCCAGCGCAGCAGACCAGCTGTTTTGCCACTGCTGCGGAATATAGCCAATATAGCCCGGGCTATTCAGATTTGGAGGTCGCTGGGTATTTAACGAAATACTGGGGGTAAGGTCAGTACTTACAATATCAATGCTGTCAAACTCACTCCACTGCGTCCAGGCAATGCTTAGCTGCACCGATAACGCCGCTGAAATTTGCTGATCCAGACTAAAGGCAGCGCTGGCCGGGGTAGTCAGTGCCAGCTGACTGGCTTCGACCAGCTGACCGTTTGCCGCCAGTTTACCGGTGCTTAAATCAATTGCTGGCAGGTTAGGCGCCACTACCAGGTAATTCGGATTACCGGTAACACTGGCACCGGTTATTGGGGTATTGGTGATAACCGAGTCGCCTTGCAGGTTATAACGCACAGCAGAATGCCAGGTCAACGCCAGCCGGGTGCCTGCGACAGGCTCACCATGAATACCTAAAGTATAGCCAAAGGCAATATCATCACCAGCCACTTCATAATGGCTGTTGCAGTAGGCATCGTTATATACGGCAGCACCAAACATCGCGTTAGTGGTGGCCTCACCTAGCTCACATAAACCACTATGGTCTTTATATTTTGATAAGGTGCCTTGTGCATGATTAATTGAAATACCAGCGCCAACTGACCATTGCTCATTCAGCTTAAAACCGATTGCCGGCTGCAGGCTTAACACCTGGATGGCGGTTTCGTCGGCAAAGTAGCGGCCAACAAAGTCGTTGTCGTAATCAGATGACAGGCCAAACGGTACATAAAAGCCAATACCCCAGCTTAACTGCTCTGAGACCTTGTCAGCATAAAATACAAAAGGCACCAGTTCATTTAAACTATTTGCCCCCTCTGTTCGTCCAATAACAGACTGACCATTAGCACTTTGCGCGCGGGCATCCCGATAATTGGTTTTGGCGTTAATCAGGTTAAGGCCCGCAGATAATTGCGCGCCATTAGCGGCAGTCAGCCTGGTTAATGCGGCCGGATTAGAATAGACCAGACTGGCATCGCTGATTTGGGCGCCGCGGCCAGCGTAGGCATTACCCATACTGCTAACCGATTGTTCAAACAGTTTGTAGCCTTCTGCAGAAACACCGGTGCTGCAAAGAGCCAGTGTTACCGCAATAAAAAGGCGGTTTTTTGGTAAAGTCATGTGCTTACTCCGTTACTAACGTTTCAGTATTATAGAGAGGTCGGACCTTAGAGTATATGCACTACCTCTCGTATGTTGGGCCATTTACCGCAATAATTTACAACTTTTCGCTAAATTTTAGTGTAACTCGCTAACTGGTAGCATCTAAGAACAATCAGTTACAAAGTAAATATGTTTAACTGATTGAATAACAATATAAAAAATATAAAATTCAGTCTGGCATAGCCTCTGCATTAGGTGCTACCAGTAGCAATAACATATTTGATAATGTCGCCAGGATAGATTCTGACGATAAGTGCAAAACAAGGACCTTATAAAATGAAAACGTTATCTCTGGTTGTGGCAGTGTTGAGCTCGGCAGTATTTTTGAGTGGTTGTAATCAGGCCAATAGCAGCAGCAACAGTGACACCGCAGAAGTGGTTGCGATACCGGTTGAAGCAGCGCTGGCGCGCCCGGGAGAAATTAGTAGTAGTTACCATACTAATACCACCCTGGAAGCACGTGCTGAGACCGACGTCATCAGTAAAAGCAGTGGTATTGTAGAGCAGGTGCTGGTGGAAGAGGGCGACTATGTTAAGGCCGGTCAGTTGCTGGCCTTGCTGGAAAACGAACGGCAGCGGTTTATGCTGGCTAAAGAGCAAGCCGAACTCAGCCGCTTGGACAGTGAGTTAAAGCGCATGGCTGAAATGTACCAACGCCAGTTAATCAGCACCGATGTTTATGAAAAGTTGCGTTGGCAACATGATGCAACAAAAGCCGCTGTCGACTTAGCTGAATTAAGCGTACGCGAAACTGAAATTCGTGCCCCGATTGCCGGTGTAGTGTCGCGCCGCTACGTCAAAGTGGGTGAGCTTATCAGCCAGATGGCGCCGCAGTCGTTATTTCACCTGGTAGCCAATAGTGAGCTTGAAGCCGTCGTGCATATTCCTGAGCAGCAACTGGCGCAGGCTAAAGCGGGCCAGGCTGCTATTTTGCGCTTTTCAGGCATGTTACCGGTGCAGGCGAATATCAGTCGTATATCACCGGTAGTGGATGCGCAATCTGGTACGGTTCGCACCACGTTAATTATCGATAATAAGAACGGTGAGCTGCGTCCCGGCATGTTTGCTCAGGTTGAACTGAAATTTGACGTAAAAACGGACGCGTTGCTGGTGCCTAAACGGGCTATTATCACTATTGATAACCAACATAGCGTCTATGTAGTGGATAGCGAGGATAAAGTCAGCCGTAAAGCAGTTCATCTTGGTTACAGCTCAGATAAAACGGTTGAAATTCTTGACGGTATCACTACGGGCGAGCAGGTTGTGGTCGCAGGACAGGGCGCGCTGAAAGATCAAAGCCTGGTAAAAGTAGTTACCACTCGCGAGTTTTAACCCCCCTAAGCCCGGCTCTGCCGGGCTTTTTACTACAGTAATGAACGAAAAATAAGAAAATACTGAAAAGGAATTAATGATGAAACTGGTTGATGTAGCGGTAGCGCGCCCGGTCACAATATGGATGTTTACCTTTGGCATCCTGTTATTTGGTTTGGTGTCAGCAGGGCGCCTGGCGGTAAATTTGCTTCCCGATCTTTCGTATCCCAGCTTAACCATTCGCACCGAATATCTGGGCGCGGCGCCTGTTGAAGTAGAACAACTGGTCAGTAAGCCGATAGAAGAAGCACTAGGTATTGTTAAAGGGGTGCACAAGGTGCAATCGGTGTCACGCTCTGGCCGCTCCGATGTGGTGCTGGAGTTTGACTGGGGCACCGATATGGATTTGGCCATGCTGGAGGTGCGGGAAAAACTGGATGTACTGCTGCTACCGCTGGATATTGAAAAGCCCCTGCTACTGCGCTTTAACCCTAATTTAGACCCTGTGGTACGCCTGGCATTGAGCCGCGAAGGCGGCATCAATTCTGAACGGGAATTAGTAACGCTACGCACTTACGCTGAAGAGGATTTACGTCGTAAGCTCGAAGCCATGCCAGGGATTGCCGCGGTGCGACCTGATGGTGGCTTAAATCAGGAAATTCAGGTATTGGTCGACCCGAATAGGCTCAGTCAGTTGCAACTTGATATCGGGCTAATCAGTAGCCGGCTGGCAGAGGAGAACATTAATTTAGCCGGTGGCCGACTGGAAACGCCGGGTTACGATTTTCTGGTACGCACCATTAACCAGTTTGCTGACTTATCGGCGATTGAAAACCTGTATCTGGCCAACGTTGGTACGTCACAAATACGTTTAAAAGATGTCGCCACGGTCGTCGATGCGTTTGCCGACAGAAAAAGTGTTACCTACGTTAATGGTGCTGAAGCCATTGAAGTGGCCATTTATAAAGAAGGCGACGCCAACATTGTTAAGGTCGCTGAATCCTTGCTGACCCAGTTGCCCGCCCTGCGTAAAGGGTTACCTCAGGATTATAGTCTGACCCTGGTATACGATCAGTCAGCTTTTATTAAACAAGCCATCAGTGAAGTGAAATCGGCCGGTATTGTTGGTGGCTTACTGGCTATGCTGGTGCTGTATTTATTTTTGCGCAATGTTTGGGCCACTGTGATTATTTCCGTGTCCATCCCGGTGTCGATTATTGCCACCTTTAACCTGATGTACGGTCAGGGTATTACTTTAAACATGATGAGCCTGGGCGGTATCGCGCTGGCTGTAGGCCTGTTGGTCGATAATGCCATTGTGGTACTTGAAAACATTGCCAGGCATAAAGAGCAGGGCAAATCTGCGCAAGAAGCGGCCAGAGCCGGTACTGGTGAAGTTGCCATGGCTATCACTGCCTCGACCCTGACCACCGTTGCGGTGTTCTTTCCACTGGTGTTTGTTGAGGGCATCGCCGGCCAGCTTTTTAAAGATCAGGCGCTTACTGTAACCTTTGCTTTGTTGGTGTCGCTCATTGTGGCGTTGACCCTTATTCCGACCATGGCGGCCCGTCAGCGGACAATGATAACGCCCGGCGATGCTCAGCCGGAAGCAGCAAGGGTTAAGGGCAGTCGCTGGTATCATAAAGTTGGCCGCATCCTGTTATGGGTGCCCAAAATGATTGGTAAAGGTCTGTATTATTTTATGCTTGGCGTGTTAAGCCTGCTTACCTTGTTCTGGCGCGCTGTCAGCCGGGTATTGGGTTTGTTATTTAAACCACTACTTTATGTCGTAAAAACAGGTCTGGACGCGCTTACCCGTGGCTACCGGCGTTTACTCAGCGGCGCGTTGCAGACCAAAGCGCTAACCATAGGCTGTACGTTAATTATTGCCGCCCTGTGTTACAGCTTGCTACCACGACTTGGCGCAGATGTTATTCCTGAGCTGGCTCAGGGCGAATTTTACGTTGAAGTTCAGTTGCCTATTGGCAGTGCTATTGAACAAACCGATGCGGTGGTAAAGGAGCTGGCAGCCATTGCGGCGCCACTGGCCGGGGTTGCCCGCAGTTATGGCCAGGTAGGGACGGGTGCGCAAATGACAGTAGACCCGTCCATTGGTGGCAGCCACTGGGGCCGGCTGAATATTGTTATGCAGCCTGGCAGTGACGAGCAGGCAGAGCAGCAGGTAACTGAACAGCTGCGCCAGCATATTGCCGGTATGGCCGGGGTAAAAGCCCGCTTTGATCGCCCTGAATTGTTTAGTTTTGCCACGCCGCTGGAAATTGAACTGACCGGTTTTGAGCTGGCAGAATTAAAGCAAGCTGCGGATCAACTGGTCAGCAGTCTGGCTGCAGAACCACGTTTTACCGATGTTAAAACCAGCTTACGCCCCGGCCAACCTGAAATAACCCTGTACTTTGATCACGCCAGGTTAGCGCAACTTGGCATGACAGCCCAGCAGGTTGCAAAACGGGTTGCGGTATATGTGGGCGGGGAGGTCGCTGGCCAGTATTCGGTTAATGACCGGAAAATTGATATCCGGGTACGGTTAGCAGAGGAGTACCGCCAAACTGAGCAGCAACTTGCGTCACTTATTATTAACCCCGGCAGCGCGCAACCCTTACCTTTGTCTGCGGTGGCAGATATTCGTCGTGAACTGGGCCCCAGTGAAATTACCCGGGTTGCCCAGCAGCGGGTAGCGATTGTCAGTGCTAATCTGGCTTTTGGTGACTTAGAACAAGCTACTGCCAGCGCGCGCGAAATTGTTGCGCAGCAAAGCCTGCCATTTGGTGTTGGTGTGGTTGTCGCGGGACAGAGTGAAGAGATGCAGCGCGCATACAGCTCGTTAACCATGGCGTTATTGCTGGCGGTGTTTCTGGTTTATTTAGTGATGGCATCGCAGTTTGAAAATCTGCTGCAACCCTTATTAATCCTGTTTACCGTGCCACTGGCCGGTGCCGGCGCTATTCTCGGCTTATGGTTAACCGATACCCGCTTATCCGTCATCGTGTTTATTGGCCTGATTATGCTGGCCGGTATTGTGGTGAATAATGCCATTGTGCTGATAGACCGGATTAATCAGTTACGCCAGGGTGGCATGGCGCTGACTGAGGCCATCATTGAAGGGGGGGCCAGTCGTCTGCGGCCGGTACTAATGACCACGCTGACCACGGTACTGGGTTTATTACCAATGGCATTAGGCGGTGGCGATGGTAGCGAAATACGTGCACCGATGGCGGTTACCGTTATATTTGGTTTGATCTTATCTACCCTGTTAACCCTGGTGTTTATACCGGTGTTATATGGCTTATTCAGCCGGGCGCAACAGGCTCCAGACTCTGCTATGGCCAATAGCAACGCACAGGAGGCGGTATGACTGAAAAACCGTTAGCCATTACCCGGCTGGCGTTACGCCGCCCGGTAACGATCACCATGCTGTTTATTTCGCTGTTGCTATTTGGCGGCCTGGCAAGCCGCTTATTACCGCTGGAGATGTTTCCGGGTATTGATATACCACAGCTGTACGTCAATGTGCCTTACAATAATGCCAGTCCGGCAGAGGTAGAGCGGCTTATTACCCGGCCACTAGAAGAAGCACTGGCGACAGTGAGCGGTATTAAACAGATGCGCAGTTTTTCCAATGAAAACTCGGGCGAAGTGTCGCTGGAGTTTAACTGGAGCGAAAACATCGGCAGCAAAAGCCTGGAAGTGCGCGAGCGGATTGATACCGTTCGACACTTATTGCCGGATGATGTTGAGCGGGTATTGGTATTCCAGTTTAATACCGACGATATGCCGATTTTCCAGCTGCGCATTTCTTCTGAGCGTGATCTGGCCATGGCCTACGATTTGCTTGAGCAGCAAATAAAGCGGCCACTGGAACGGGTGCAGGGCGTTTCTAAAGTAGAATTATATGGCGTGGAAAAGCGCCAGGTTATTATCCGGCTGGATCCGGATAAGTTAAAAGCGCTGAATGTAGATGCCAATGCCCTTCTGGCACAGCTTCGGGGCAGTAACTTTGCCCTGACGGCAGGCGAGCTTCGCAATGCTGAGCAGAGTGTGCTGGTTAAGCCGCTCGGCGAGTATCGTGAATTGGCTGAGATAGAGCAGCTGCCGGTCAGGCCGGGGTTAATGTTACGGGATGTCGCCAGCATTGCAATGGAGCTGCCAAAGCGGCAAGACGGCCGGCATTTAAATCAGACCTATGCTGTTGGCATGAACGTGTTTAAAGAGTCAGGAGCCAACCTGGTTGAGGTAGCCAACGCCGCAATGGCGGTGGTGAAAGCGGCGGATGACAACCCGGCATTTAATGGCATCGATTTGTATGTAATGGACGATGTGGCTGATGGTGTCACCACCTCACTAAAAGACTTGCTGATGGCCGGTGCGATTGGCGCCTTGCTCTCTTTCGTGGTGTTATATTTATTTTTGCGTCATTTAACCACCACCCTGGTGGTTGTATTATCGGTACCGAGTGCCATTGTGATTGCGCTGGGAGCCATGTACTTTATGGGCTACAGCTTAAATATACTCAGCATGATGGGGCTAATGCTGGCCATCGGGATGCTGGTCGACAATGCAGTGGTGGTTACCGAAAGTATCTTCCGCGAGCGGGCAGCTGGCGGTGATGTGCGCGCGGCAACCGAGCGCGGGGTGCGCCGGGTAAGCCTGGCGGTGCTGGCGGGCACTGCGACCACTGCAATTGTATTTTTGCCCAATATTATTGGTCAAAAAATGCAGCTGACTATCTTTTTAGAGCATGTGGCCATCGCCATTTGTTTATGCTTAGCCATCTCGCTGGTAATGGCATTAAGTTTAATTCCGCTACTTACCACCAAATTAACGGTATTACCGGTTACTGATACAAAAGGTAGCAAGCTTGACCGTCTGTATAAACGCAGCCTGCAACTGGTAATGAACTGGCCGAAACTCTCTACGTTAGCGGCATTGCTGGTGTTGGCCAGTATCGCTGTGCCATTAGGCTCTATAGGCTCAGACGATGGCGATAATGGTGACAATGGCCGGTTGTTTATTAACTATCAAATTCAGGGCAATTACAGCCTGGAAGAAGTACAGGCGGAAGTGACTCAGATGGAGGCTTACCTGTATAGCCGCCAGGACGAATTCCATATTGAATCGGTGTACAGTTATTATACGGCGGGCTATGCCATGTCGACCGTGTTGTTAAAAGAAAAACCGCCACTTAGCCTGGAACAGTTAAAAGACAAAATCCGCATTAACTGGCCGCCATTAGTGCGGGCAAGACCAATCTTTGGCTGGGGCGGGGGCGGCGGTATGCAGCTGCATTTGCTGGGTAATTCTACCGAAGTGTTGATGGAATTGTCTGAGATGTTAGTCCCTATGCTGCAGGCATTACCCAGCCTGGAGGATGTCACCTCAGCGCTTAGTGATGATCAACAGGAAGTGCAAATAATTCTGAACCACCAGCAGCTTGAACGCTATAGCATTAGTGCACAGCAGGTCGCTCAGAACGTCTCACTGGCCTTACGCGGCGTTAATTTACGTACCTTTCGCAGCCCCGAGCAGGGCGAGTTGCTGCTGCGGCTGATTTATGATGAAAAAATCAGTCACTCACTGGCCGAATTACAACAACTGCCGGTAACCGAAGCAGACGGCGTAGCCATTACGCTGGCGCAGTTAGCTGAACTTAGGACAGTGCCACGGCTATCAACTATTCGCCGCTTTGACCGCGCCACAGGTATTGCTATTCAGATGAACCCGGCAAAAGATTCCGATATGGATAAAGCCCGGGCAGACATTGAACAGTTGATGAAAAGTGTCGCTCTGCCAGAGGGATATCGCTGGTCGTTTCGTGGTAGCTTTCAGCGCCAGGATGAAGAGCAGCAGGTCATGATGGTGAATATGTTGCTGGCGGTTGCAATGATCTACATTGTGATGGCTGCACTGTTTGAATCTTTGCTGCTGCCCACGGCGGTTATTGGCTCGCTGCTGTTCTCATTAGTTGGGGTATTCTGGACCTTCCTGCTCACCGGAACCGGCATGGGAGTGATGGGGATGATTGGCATGCTGGTGCTAATGGGCATAGTGGTTAACAACGGCATTGTGCTGGTGGATAGGATTAATCAGGATCGGGAATTGTTTCCGAGTCAGGATTTAAAAATCACTATTATTCATGCCTGCGAAGCACGGTTAAAACCGATATTAATGACCGTTTCAACTACGGTGCTGGGCTTGTTGCCATTGGCGATGGGCGGCACCCAGATCGGCGGTGGCGGCCCAAGTTATGCGCCGATGGCGATTGCGATTATTGGTGGGTTATTGTTCTCGACCCTGACCAGCTTGCTATTAGTACCCTTAACTTACTATGGTCTGCTGAAACTGCGCAGCGCCTGCGGTCGACTGGTCGGGCGCAGCAAAAAGTTAACGGACAAAGTACTACTTGCGGCCAAACCTGAGCATTCACCCCCAGGTTAATTTTGAGTTGCACAGGGCGGGTAGAGTTCGTACAATGCCCGCCGTCCTTAGGGGAGTAATCGGCCCGGTAATGTGATGCAGTTCGATATGCAATGCAAAATTATCAGGCGATCTGGTCAACATACTTGTGCCACCTGCACATGGCCTGATCATAATTGATGAGACTTAAGACATAGCGCCGGCCCATAGCGGGAGTCGGTGTTATGTCTTTTGTTTTTTGCTGCTAAAAGCATCCCGCCGAGAGTTGTAATGGACGCCTTATTTTCCTCATTTACTGCCGTTGCTATTGCCGAGATTGGTGATAAAACCCAACTACTGTCGTTATTTCTGGCAGCACGCTTTCGGGCGAAAGGGGCGATTATCGCCGGTATTCTGGTCGCAACCCTGTTAAACCATGCCGCTTCTGCCTGGCTTGGCGTCTGGTTGGCCCAGTTTATTACGCCTGCTGTTGGCCCCTGGCTACTGGGCGGCTCGTTTATCGTGGTTGGGCTCTGGTTATTAATTCCTGATAAAGATGACAGTAACGAAACGGGCCTATTGAAATACGGGGCTTTTGCCGCCAGTTGTATTTTATTTTTTCTGGCAGAAATTGGTGATAAAACGCAGATTGCCACCGTTATTCTGGCTGCTACCTTTGAACAGAGCGTGTGGCTGGTTATCTGGGGCACTACACTTGGCATGCTGGCGGCCAATGTGCCCGTGGTCTATGCCGGTAGCTGGTTACTGCAAAAAGTATCCCTGGACTGGGCCAGAAGGATAGCCTGTGCCGTGTTTATTTTGTTGGGTCTGACAACCATTATTGCTGCCTGAAGCGGTTTTGACGTTAAAGTGTATCAGCCTGGGTTCAGCAATGATCCGTTGTTATAGGACTTACACCACCGCTCAAAGCACCTGAGCCTGAGCTGCAGGCTGATGCTTAACATGGAAAAATAATTATGAAATCAATACGTTCTGGATTGCGGCTAAGCATACTCGGTTTACTGGTAATGCTACCGGCCTTCACTCCGGTTATTGCGCAGGCCGATACCGTGCTAACAGAACAAAACCTGAACCGGCTGGAAGCCGCATTACCAAAACTGGCAAAAATTCAGCAGGATGATGTCGCTTCACTGCACAAGGTTAGGTTACAGCGCCATTGTGACTGGCCGCGCCATGCCACTGAAGTACGGGCGCAGCAACAGGGCAAGAGCTATCTGGCAGAGGTTGATAAAATACTGGCCGAGCATAAGCTAAGCCCGCCATTATTTATGGAGCTGACCGCAAAAGGAAGCTGGCCATTGCTGCAATCTCTGCAGCCGGTGTTGTCGGTTACCCGGCAAACATTACCTTTTTTACCACAAACCCAGCGCCAGCAAGCCGAGCAACTGCTGGCCCAAACAGATAATATGACCCAGGTAGTTGAGCCTTGTTTAAGCGAGGCGGATACTAAGGCGCTGCGTCAGCATCAGCAGCGGTTAATCAACCTTGCCAGCAAATTACCGGGCAGTTTTTTACCTGCGCAACCGGGTTTCGCAGTACGAGCTGAATAAGCTGTAAACCAGCAAAGGCTTTTAAAGGAGCAGGATGAGCAACGTAACCATTTTGGTTGATGTGCAAAATATTTATTACACCAGCCGCCAGGCTTTTGGAAAAAGCTTTGACTACAATGCATTCTGGGCCGAGGTTACCG
This sequence comes from Arsukibacterium sp. UBA3155, assembly GCA_002364615.1. Taxonomy (GTDB): domain Bacteria; phylum Pseudomonadota; class Gammaproteobacteria; order Enterobacterales; family Alteromonadaceae; genus Alishewanella. The sequence continues at coordinate 103,417 of DEYP01000016.1, forward strand.
CCGGGCGCAACGTCGACAAGGCCATTGCCTATGCGATAGATCGCGGTGATGAAAAGCAACGCCAGTTTCAGAATATTTTGCGGGCTATCGGCTTTGAAGTGAAACTAAAGCCCTTTATCCAGCGGGCCGATGGCTCCGCAAAAGGTGACTGGGATGTCGGGATTACCCTTGATGCTATTGAGTATGGCCAGCACAGCGATGTGCTGGTACTGGCATCCGGCGACGGTGATTTTGCGTTACTGGCAGAGCGGCTAATCAGTAAATACCAAACAGAAGTGGAAGTGTACGGTGTACCCAGCCTGACTGCCCAGGCTCTGGTCAATGCGGCCAGCCGGTTTGTGCCCATTGGCCCACAGTTGTTGTTAGGTTAGTTAAGGTAAATTCCTGAAGCAATCCCTTCGGTTATAACTGTCACCTAAGATAAGCTATGCTTTAGGCTGGCGACTTAATTGCAGCAATGCTAACGGAGGTATTTTGGCACAAGGGATGACAGGATTACTGGGTAACTGGCCGGAGTGGTGTGCTGTTGCCATCGAAATGCTCGGTATCGGGATTATTACTGTTATAGCGGTGTATTCGCTTGTACACGGCATGATCAGGCTATTGAAAGGCGATTCACCACGGTCTATTCAGCAGGAGATCAGACAGCGGCTGGGCCGCGGTATCTTGCTGGGGCTGGAGTTTCTTATCGCCGCCGATATTATCCATACTGTTGCAGTTGAACTGACCTTTACTACGGTGGGGGTGCTGGCGCTGGTGGTACTGATCCGGACCTTTCTGAGTTTTACCCTGGAAGTTGAATTAACCGGCAAGTGGCCCTGGCAACTGCGGCGCTCAGAGACCGCTGAATAATCAGCGGTCTTATAAACTGTCTGTTACCCAGGCCCGATAACCTGACGGCTAAGTTACTGGCCCGGGCAACAAGCGCGCTATCTGGCAGGGCAGTTTTGAGCTTACATTATACTGCTGACGGCATCTCTTGCGCTGCGGTACAGCGCGGCAAAGGTTTTGTCAAAAACCCAGCGAATAAAATTAAACGTCAGGTTTGTAACGGTAGTAACTGCCTGACGGGCAAACGCCAGCATATGGCCCAGCAGGCCACGGGTTTGCCCGGCAAAATCAACTGACGCTTTGGCAATGCTCTCTAAAGAGCGCGCCAGCAAATCGTAGAAAGTAAGCCCGGTACCAATCGTCGCCTGCGCCATCACTGCGGTGTAATAACCGGCATCCTTTAATAACGTAATCAGTGCCGCACTGATTTTGTCTGCCCAATAAGTAGAAAATGAGGCCTGATGACGGTTCTCGTAGGTTAAACGAACCCGGGCAAAATGCTGGGCAGAGCGCTGGTTAAGCGCTTGCCAACTGCGACTGTTAGCGGTATTCAGGTATCCGGGGGATTTATGCTCAGCCATACCATGGGCGGCGACACTGATCCCTGAACCACTATCCAGCCGGTATTCAGTGCCCTCAAAAGGAGCATGTACAAAAGGCCATAATGGGATCATTGGCACCGGATCGGCGCCATGAGTGCAGCGGTAAATTGCGTTTAGTGTAGCCGTATGTTTTTTTGAAAAGGCGTGCATGCCAACTCTTGGCGCCCCAAAGGTATACAGGTTAACATTACATTTAAACCGGTTTTTCAGCCAGTCGGCTGTGAGTGAGGCAAGGGCGCCCCCCAGACTGTGGCCAACACAGTGCACGGTGGTAGAGCCATTTCCGGCCAGCATCGGCGCCATAATTTTCTCCAGCGCTGCTTGTAACGAGCCAAAGGTTTTATTAAAACCGGCATGCACCGCCGTGCCGTTGCCGCCGCCAGTGACGCCGATATTGCCATTGGTTAGCCAGTCGCGATTTATATGGGTGCCGCGGATGGTCACCACATAGTCGTTAGAAAACTGATTTATACCTTTGCCCACTAAAGCAAAGCCGGTGGTTTTATTAAAAAGACTGAACAACGAGCCACCTGATACGCCTTTGACCGGGCCTTGTGATAAATCGAAACTGAAGCAGTTTTTGGCTTCAAAACTCCCAAGGTTCAAGCGGTATATTCCTGATGCCGAGGGGCGTTCAATCTGGTAAGCAATTTCTGCCAGTTCGGCCGCTAGCCGGGGCGTAAGTGTAGACATAGTAGCTTCCTTGTGCCGTTACAATGGTTGCGATTTTCCGTCTGCCCAGCGGCAAATGCTAAAGGTACTATGCGGAAAGTCAGGGTTTTCAACGTTAGGGAATACCTGTTCCTGTTCGTCATTGCTCAGTTCACAATTTAATGCTGCCAGACGCTGCACTATGGCTTGCTGAGGCTTTATGCTGGATGTTGTTAAGTACCACAGCAGATAAGTCTGTTGCTGATGATGAACCACGATAACCTGGCGGGTCCGTAATTCCTGTAAGGTACCGGGCTTACTTGAGCGAATGGTTTTTGCCGGGAAGCTAAAGTTACCGTTATCATCGCTGCGGGTGGTATCAACATATTCCTGATCGTAATGAAGCTCGCGCGATACCCTGACGCCAGCAAGAGGCATTCCGTCCATTAGCACGGTACCCTGTATTGCAGGCGACAAATGCACGTCATGTTTTTTTAACCAGTCAAACATATCTGCCATAACCTGTTGGGAGAAAAATAATGAAATCAGCAATATCAACAACATTGCCGCTAGTGACGTCGGCTTTCGCCAGACATTAACCATGGAGACTGCACTTTAGCCAAAATTGACGTTGCTAAAATATATCAAATAATAAATATATGTAAATACAATATTTTAATTTGGTTTGGATTTTAGGTGAGAGCTGTTTCAGGATCACGCCAGGCAGATCTGGTTTCTACCATTCTGTTTGGCCTGATAAAGGGCTCTGTCGGCACGTTCAAAGCATTTCAGCAAGTTTTCAGCAGTGTGTTGTTCCGCAACGCCAAAACTACAACTTAGCCTGATATCGCAGTGAAAAACATATTTTGTCAGCGCCAGAGCGATCCGCTGACAAAGCGCCTGGGCTTCCGCCGCTGTTGTTTTCGGGCATAAAATAACAAATTCCTCGCCGCCCCAGCGGGTAACCTGATCATGCTCACGCACCTTGTCTAACAAGATTTTTGCCAGTTCCTGTAAAATGGCGTCACCGACACTATGGCCATGATTGTCATTAATGTCTTTAAAGAAATCGATATCAATAACGATTAAGCTCAGTACATCCTTCGCCTGGGCCGATCGACGCTGAACATGCTGCATCGTTTTGTCAAAGTGATTGCGATTATAAAGTTTGGTCAAGGGGTCATGATTGGATAGAAATTCCAATTCAGTTATCGCGGATTCTAATTTATGTTGTGATTGCTCTAAGAGCTGATTTTTTTCCTGTAATTTAAGGTAGAAAGAACGGCTGCGATAATTCCATAATGTCAGTAGTAAAATAATGGCGATTGCGACTCCGGCAACCTGCCATAGCAATTGGTAGTTAACGACATCAATAACTTCAATCCGCGTCCACTTCTGGTAAATGTCGATATGCTCTTGTTCCGTGATATTTGCCAATGCCTGATTAATTACCGGAATAACAGCCCGGGCACTACTGACAACGCCAAACCTGAGTTCATCTTCCAGCCCGACCCAGCCCGCTACTTTTAAGTGGTAAAGTGATTCCTGGCGGATTTGATTGTTAATAGAGTACAACGAACCAATAAAGAGATCGGCGTCACCTTCAGCAACGGCTTGCAGCCCTGCGGGCTCATTGTCCACTAACACTAACGGCGTTTCTGGATAATAACGTTTTACATATTCGCTTAACCGGTAGCCTTCGGGCACGGCCAGTGAGCGGGTGCCGATATTTTCAATACTTTGTAAAAAAGGTTGTTCTTTTAAGGAAACCAGCACATTGGGTGAGCGAAAATAGACGTCTGAGAAGTGCAGATAAGTTTCGCGTTCTGCCGAACGATTCAGCATTGGCGATAACTGACATTTCCCGTTTTGCAAATACTGCAGGGACTCCAGCCAGGATGTTGTGGGTACTAACTGAAACTGCAAGCCGGTTTTCTGGCTTATTAAACTTACATAATCAGCTGAGATGCCAATATGCTCGCCATCCTGAATAGATTCATATGGCATCCAGTCCGGATCGACACAATACGTTAGCAACTGCTCTGAAGTGGCTGCTTGATCAGCATGTGTAGCAACAGAAAACAGGCCAGACCACACTAATAAACAGGCGCTTAGCACTATGTTCTTCAGTGTCTCAACTTTGTATCTTAACTGACGCTTTGCCATACAACGTTCTGTTTGCGCGACTATTAGAATATTTTTTACTGCCATTTATAAAGCCGTTTGCTGCGGACACTACCGCGATAGAACCAACTGTCATGAGTTGATAGTAATGTTACTGAATGATAGTAGCGCCAAATTGGCAAAAGCGCGAACAGGAGCAACAACTGTCGCGTGACAACTATGCCGTGGTGCAGTAGCCTTGCCTGATAACAGAAACAGTCAAAAGTAACGGTACGCGATGCGCACAATACTGGCTTTAATAGCTTTAATGATATCTGGTTACAGCGCAGGCTCAGATTGCGTTGTACTGCTGCATGGTCTGGCCCGCTCAGCTTCAGCGATGGAGACAATGGAGCAGGCATTAACCGACGCCGGCTATTTTACGGTTAATGTTGATTATCCTTCTCGCCAGCATGCTGTTGAACAACTGGCTCCAATGGCAATTGCACCCGCATTGGCAAAGTGCCGGGCTGAGCACAGCCCGGCAATCCATTTTGTCACCCACTCTATGGGGGGGATTTTGCTGCGGCAATATACTAAAGACCATCAGATAGCCGAGTTGGGCAGGGTTGTGATGATGGGCCCGCCGAATCAGGGCAGTCAGGTGGTCGATAATTTAAAAGATGTACCGGGTTTTGAAGCGTTTAATGGCCCGGCAGGTATGCAGCTTGGTACGGGTGAACAGGATTTACCGAGGCAATTAGGTCCGGTTACTTTTGAATTAGGTATTATTGCCGGCACCCGCTCAATCAACCTGCTGCTATCAAACTACCTGCCAAACCCGGATGATGGCAAAGTATCGCTGGAAAACACCAAAGTAGCCGGAATGTGCGCGCTGGTCAGCGTAAACGTATCACATCCGTTCCTGATGAAAAGACAAAAGGTCATTAGCCAGGTATTGCACTTTTTGCAGTACGGTAAATTTAGCGGTGATAACGCCGCACACTTCGTCTGCCCGGCACAGTTAACATCGACGTTAGCCCGCAATGTACCGGATTATATTCCAAAGTAGTTTGGCTGCTTTAATGTTGATCTGCCCGCTTGTTGAAACTGCTTTGTCTTATTTAATTGCGTTGTTATACCGTTTGTCAGAAAACTAAACCGTTTGTCTGTACTGTCTGTAAAACTGCAATAAAAGTTTTGTATGCTGGTGCCGGCTAATTTTTCATCAAGTCATGCGGGGTTGATAACAAGCTGTTCAACCTGAAAGAATGTTCGTCTTATCATTAAAAGTGAGTACCTAATGGAAACTGCTGTGATTGAGAGACGCCAGTCGACTAGGGAAATGCAACCGTTCTGGGATGAACTTAATCTGGCACAAAAATTTTCGGTGGCCGAACTGCAACGTTTTGGTTATGAACTATCTTTCGTGCGTCACGCTACTTCTGGCAGTTTGGCAGTGTTAAGAGCTGGTAATAAGTTTGCAGCCATCAATCAGGAAGGGGTGATTGATACCGCACCTGACATCGTCATACGTCACTAAACACTCATTGGCCGTTGCCAATGGTTACTTTGATTTGTTTAGTAACGCTTTAAGGTCGGCAAACGGGTTATGGGTGGCTGCTTCGACTTTCTGCTCGGTGGTGCTGCCATACATGACAAACTCGTGGAATTTATTGTGCTCGTTGTCATGACAATAAATGCATAGTAATTCCCAATTACTACCATCGCTTGGGTTATTACTATGGTTGTGATCGACATGATGTACGGTTAGTTCGCGCAAATTGGAATGAACAAACTCACGCGCGCAGCGACCACATACCCACGGGTACATTTTTAACGCTTTGTCACGATAGCCCTGTTCCTGCTGCTGATAAGCCTGGGCGCCATTATTGTTTTTACTCATTTTATCCTGCTTTAATTGTGGTTATTTCGTTGTTTAGCTCTGTCGGTAATCTTCGACTATGCTGCCATACAGGCCCATTTCTGCTTCATGACCAGGCTCACGCCAGCTTTCCAGTAATGCCGCATTATACCAGGCTTGCATCGCTGGTAACTCAAGTAGCAGCTCGACATAGGCCATGGCATTGTTACTTAATTTTAAGTCAAAGCTTTGCACCCGAAATGCCACTGGCGCAAAGAAGGCATCAACCGCGGTAAAAGAGGTGCCTGTCAGGAAAGGCCCGCCAAACTGATTTAACCCTTGCTGCCATAGCTCGTCAAGTCGTGCGAGATCTTTTGTCAGTGCCGCTGGTGGATTTTTTAATTGCACTCTTGCGCCACAGTTCATCGTGCAGACACTTCGCAGCGTACCAAAACCAGCATGCATTTCACTGGCTGCGCAACGGGCATAATTACGTGCCTGTGAATTTGCTGGCCATACACCGACATGACGCTCTGCCAGGTACTCAATTATGGCTAAAGACTCCCAAACTACATTATCACCATCATGCAAACACGGCACGGTTGCGGTAGGTGAAAACTGACGAAAGTTTTCATAATTATCCAGCTGAAATTGTTGTAATTTTTCGTCGAAAGGAATGCTTAATTGTTGCATCAGCAACCAGGGACGGAGTGACCAGGAAGAATAATTTTTATTGGCGATAAACAATTGATACACAGGCACCTCCTTGGCTTAAGTTACTCAAGATTACGCTGGTTGTGCTGTTGCTTCAAGCGTGCTATTTCGTTTAGTCGCCAATCAAATGCCGTAAAGATTAATATTTTCCCTTTAAAAGTGCCCCAACGATCCCAAGTTCTTACTGAGCTATAATCAAGTTTAATTAGGAGTGAAAGATGAAACAGACACTCATTATCGGTGCCAGCGGCCAGATAGGTAAAATGGCTACGATACTGTTGCTCGACGCGAAGCAGCACGTTAAAGCGCTGGTTCGTGACAAAACTAAATTAAGTGATATTACTAACGAGCGGCTGGCAATTACCGAGCAGAACCTGGAAGGTGAGTTTGGGGATGCATTTGCCGGCTGCGATCAGGTGATTTTTGTCGCAGGGTCTGGCGGTGACACCGGCACAGATAAAACCATGCTTATCGATTTATGGGCCGCAGCCAAGGCTGCGCGATATGCCAAAGCGCATCAACTGCAACACTTCATTATGATTAGCTCAATCGGGGCTGATGATCCAGAAGCCGTTGAAGGTGATATGAAACCCTATATTGTTGCCAAACATCTTGCCGATCAGCAGCTTATTAACAGTGGCGTACCTTATACTATTATACGGCCCGGCAGACTGACTGACGACGACGCTTCCCTGAAAATCTCTACAGTCAGGCCCGAGGATAATATCAAACTTAAAATCAGCCGGGAAAACGTGGCCCACGTGTTGTTGCATGTTGCAACCAAAGCAGAACCACACAACCAAATTATTGAGATATTTGACGGTGAGCAGCCGATTGAAACTGTGCTGAATTAACTGTTGGCGGTATGCGCTGGTAACACGCCATGGCAGCCAGGCGGAAAAATTGCTTAAGGTTATAAAGTAGCGTAAATATGCTGACAGGTGGCGGCCTTTTCGTGCCTTGCTGGACGATACCAGTAGCCAGTAAGAAAGGCCGACTATACTTACTAATAGCGTAACGAAAGGCTAGGGGCGAAGCCAAAGATATGCCTATACTAACTCGGAAAATGTGGATAAAAACAATAACCCGCCATCGGGATAGCAGGCAACAAAAGGTGCATTATGAAAACGCTATTTAAACTCTCACTCACCGCCGCTTTAGTCAGCTCAGCGCTGTTGCTCAGTGGCTGTGGCAACGACAACACCCCGCAACAAACGTCAGTTGCGGTCGAACAAAAAACACTGACCGAAGCTGATGCTAAGGAATTTCTGGCCGAGGCAGAGCAAAAGCTAATCGCGCTTTATCTGGAAGCAAACCGGGCTGAATGGATTTATGCCAACTTTATTACTGAAGATACCGCCTCTCTGGCAGCCGACGTAAATGAAAAGCTTACCCTAGCGATGGTTAACCTGGCAAACGAAGCCGCCCGCTTTGATAAGGTTCAGCTGTCTGCTGAAGACCGGCGCAAATTAGACAAACTGAAACTGGCATTAACTTTACCTGCGCCACAAGATCCGGAAAAAACGGCTGAGATGGCCAAAATTGTGGCGGAGCTTGGCGGTATGTATGGCAAAGGCAAATATTGTAAAGCCGATAGCAGCTGCTTATCACTAGGTGAGATGTCTAGCATTATGGCTAACAGCCGCGACTATGATGAATTGCTGGAAATGTGGCAGGGCTGGCGCGAAATAAGCAAACCAATGCGACCGTTATATCAGCGGTTAATTGAGTTAACGAATGAAGGTGCCAAAGAGCTCGGTTATGCCGATACCGGCGCAATGTGGCGTTCAAAATACGATATGCCTGCCGATGAGTTCGCTAACGAGCTGGATAGGCTATGGGGCCAGGTTAAGCCATTGTACGAATCATTGCATTGTCATGTGCGCAGTAAATTGTCAGAGCAATATGGTGTCGATAAAGTCCCGCTGGATAAACCTATTCCTGCCCATTTATTAGGCAATATGTGGGCGCAAAGCTGGGGTAACATTTATGAGTTGGTCGCGCCCAAAGATGCTGACCCGGGTTACGATGTGTCAACGCTGCTGGCCACCCATAATTATGACGAAATAAAAATGGTAAAAGGGGCTGAAGGGTTCTTTACTTCATTAGGGTTTGAACCATTGCCTGAGACATTTTATCAGCGCTCATTGTTTGTAAAGCCGGCCGATCGCGATGTCGAATGCCATGCTTCAGCGTGGGACTTAGATGCCAAAGACGACTTGCGGATTAAAATGTGTATTCAGCGCACCGGTGAGGAGTTCTCGGTTATTCACCACGAGTTAGGGCATAACTTTTATCAGCGCGCCTATAAACACCAGCCGGTCTATTTTCAGGAAAGTGCAAATGATGGCTTTCATGAGGCCATCGGCGATACCATCGCGCTGTCTGTTACCCCGGACTATTTAAAACAGATTGGTTTGCTGGAAAATGTGCCTGATGAGTCCAAAGACATAGGTTTACTATTAAAAATGGCGATGGATAAAATTGCGTTTGTTCCCTTTGGCTTGCTGGTAGATAAGTGGCGCTGGCAGGTATTTAATGGCGAAATTACCCCAGAGCAATATAACGAAGCCTGGTGGCAGCTGCGGGAGAAATATCAGGGCATAGCTGCACCGGTGGCGCGCTCAGAAGCGGATTTTGATCCGGGTGCGAAGTACCATGTTCCAGGCAATGTACCTTATACCCGTTATTTCCTGGCGCATATTTTGCAATTCCAGTTTCATAAAGCGTTGTGTGATATCGCGGGCAACGAAGGCGCGGTGCATCGCTGCTCTATTTATAATAGTAAAGCTGCGGGCACCAAGTTAAATGCGATGCTGGAAATGGGCTCCAGTCGGCCCTGGCAGGAAGCATTGGAAGTAGTAACAGGCAAGCCCGAAATGGATGCTACCGCAATACTGGATTATTTTGCGCCTCTTCAAGCGTATTTAGACGAGCAAAATAAAGGCGCCCAATGCGGCTGGTAATTCAGTGTGATTAAAAATTAAAAAACAAATGCTAAAAAAATGGCGCCTTCATCTTTGGTTTGCACATAGCAAGTTCTGAGATGAGGCGCCAACTTTTTGATTTTAAATTACCGGGAGTCGTTGAGTGACTTTCACAACCTTTAGTTAAATTATGCAGGTTTGTTGTTTTCTGGCAATCGCCAGCCCAATCAAACAAAGCGGCAACAGCCAGTGAAATGCACCGCCGGAATGGCCACTCGAACGAACAATTTGGATGTCATCCGGACGCTGTTTCAGGCGCTCTTTAAAACCATTCAGTTCGCTCTCCAGATTAACAATCATCTCGTCGCTGGCTTGCATAAAACCTTGCTTGCTGTCGTGACGTAATTTTTCCTGAAGGTTTACCATTGTTGAACTGCCTTTGATCTGGCTGGTGCCCGGTGCGCGGAAAAGTAACTTTCTGCTTTCTATAGCGTAAACGGCGGTATCCATTAAGGTATTACTATCATTTTTCTGGCCATTAACTAAATAAGCGCCAACCAGGGTTAAGTAACTGAGTGACAATTTACTGTCGTCAGTAAATTGCACCTGATCATAGGACACCAGGGCGATAACATCGATGCCAAACATCGCCCTAAGCTGGTCCAGGTTCGCGAAGCTGCCGCCGCTACTAAGATAAGCAGACGGAATTATTTCAATATGTTCAACAAAAGACTGCTGGCTGAAATGAGTGGCAATGTTTTGCAATATTGCCATTTTATGATTCTCCGTCAGCGTATTAGCCTGCACCTCAACCCAGGGCATAGCATTGCTGTTGCGACTATTGTGGTTTGCCGGCACAAAGGCAATACCCATTCGTAGCGGCAACGTCAGCTTTGGGACACTGGTGGTTACCTGTGGTGCTGCCGAGTCAGGATATAAGTAACTGACGACACTACTGCGACTGCCGGTTTGTTGGGTGGCACAAGCGCTAAGGGTCAGGGTGATAACACACAGTAATACTATTCGGCCATAGTTAAACATGTTGCACTTCCTTGATTGAGTGGTTGAACACCGCAAGCATAGGCGCACTTAGTAAAAAATAGTACCTTATTAATAGAAGTAGCGTATAAATAGGCCTGAGGTATCAATATGTAATACTTTGAGGCGCTATGTCACAAATTGATTTAATGCTGAATTGCTTGAAAAAAGCCCTGAAACAGCGGGGGATAAGTTATGCCCGTGTGGCGTCGCATTTGCAGTTAACGGAGGCCAGTGTCAAGCGGATGTTCTCACTGAAACAAGTCAGCGTGCAGCGGATAGAGCAAGTGTGTCAGCTAATTCAGCTGGATTTAGTCGACTTATTGCAGTTAATGACAGAGCAACAGCAGCGAACAGACCAGCTGAGTTATGAGCAGGAGCAGCAGCTGTCTCAGGACCTGACATTGTTATTGGTGGCGGTATCGGTGCTTAATCGCTGGAGTATGCAGGATATTCTGGACTGGTATAAAATCTCTGAGCATGAATGTATTCAAAAACTTGCGCAACTAGATCGGCTTAAGTTAATAGAGCTGCTGCCAGCTAATAAAATTCGCCTGCGCGTATCCGCTAATTTTGGCTGGTTGGAGAATGGGCCCATTCAGCGTTTTTTTCAGCAAAAAATTGCTCAGGAGTTTTTCAATGCCAGCTTTAATAGTAAAGCCGAAAGTTTGCTGGTACTTAATGGCATGCTCTCAGCGCAAGCTAATGCTGAATTTCAAAAAAAGTTAAAGCGTTTGGCCAACGATTTTAACGAATTAAACCGACAGGATGAAAAATTACCGTTGGCCCAGCGAAATGGGGTAAGCGTGGTGCTGGCGCTACGCGACTGGCGCTTTGGCTTGTTTAAACCGTTACTAAAATCTGATAAAACGTAGCAGTGCGGTAAGATACCAAAGCGCATTTTTCGTAAATAACCGTTACAACAACCCATTTATAAGTGTTCTGCTGATAATCAATATTAGGAAAAAACGATGCTTGCCAGATTAGTGTTTCTAGCCCTGCTGTTAGTGGGTAGTTATTTGCTGCTATCGGCATTAGCAGGTGTTACGCGGTCATCGCCACAAGTGCTGCAACAGCGGGCAGAGCGGGCATTGGCGCAGCAATTGTGTCAAACACCGATACTATGGCGTATTGGTCAACTTGATCCCGCCTTTGCGTTAACGGCAGAGCAAGCCGAGCAGGCTGCACATAATGCTGCAACGCAGTGGAATAGGGCGTTTGAGCAAGAATTGTTTCGCCATGATAGCGTTAATGGCTTTTCGATTAATTTTCAATATGATGAGCGTCAGCAGAACATGCTGCAACAAGCGTTGCTGGAACGAAACCTGGCGCGATACGACACTAACATTGAGCAGCGTGCTTCGACGCTGAACCAACAAAGCGAACAATTGCGGCTGCAACAGCGTGAATTTGAGCAGCAAAATCAAAAGCTGGCGGCAGATATTGCTGTATTTCAGCAGCAGGCCACGAATGCCAGGGAGCGGGACGTAGCCGGTTTGCAGCAGCAACAGCAGCGGTTACAACAGCGCCAGCAACAACTGCAGCAACAAGCAGAGCGTTTAAATGAGCAACAAGCTCAGCTGCAGCGTGAAAACCATTATCTGAATGAAACGGTGGCCGATCGCAATGCATTATTGGCAGATCAGCAGCCGCTTCGGGTATCTGAGGTTGGCTTAATGGAGGTAACGAACACGCAGCGGCGAATGACTATTTTCGCCTATAGCACCATGGCAGCGCTGCAGCTGACTATTACACACGAATTTGGCCATGCCCTGGGGCTTGGACACACCGACAGCGTTAATTCGGTAATGCATTTTGCCCTGAATCCGCAGCAACAAAACCTGACAGCGGAAGATATTGCTGCATTACAACAGCAATGTGGGTTTTAATAGCAATACCATCTGCTTGTTACCGTAGTCAGATATAAAAAAATAAGTACGTATCGGGTACAACAATCATTCTGGATGTGTGGTTAAAATATAAAAAAGAGGTGTAGCGGTCATGTTAGCGGGTAACCTTAAACAACTAGCCAGTCAACTTTTTGAGCAGGCAAGCAGCACGATTTCCCAGACGGATACTTATGTACAACTGGCTATGATTATAGCCATTTACGCCTTTGCATTTGGTCTTGCCAGCGTTGTCAGAAAACTCAGTCCGTGGGATGCTGGCGGTGCGTCAGGCGAGAGCAGTAAGCCTATTGCTTTAAAAAGGATGGCAGCCAGATTAACTGAGTTGGCGTTTCCGGTGTTCGCCATTATTATGCTGCGATTTGTGCTGGAAGTCAGTGAAGGTGTGCTAAAACAAGCCTGGCTGTTGCACACCGCACTCATTATTGCAATTTTGCTGCTGTGTCATTCTTTAATCCGTAATTTTATTGCCAATGAAGTTACCGCCCGGCTGTTCAGATGGGTGGGGTTACCGTTACTTTTCCTGCATTTAATGGGGCTGTTAAGTGGTTTAACCGCCATTTTACAATCAATATCGTTAAACCTTGGCCTGTTTGAAGTATCACTATACGCTGTTATCAGAGTGGTATTTTTAGGCTCTTTTTTATTCTGGCTGGGCCGGGTCAGCAGTAGAACAGGGCGTGAATATATTACTCATCAGGAAAACCTTGATGTTCGCACCCGTGAAGTGGTCGCGAAACTGTTTGAAATTGCAGTTTTCTTCGTTATCGCGCTGTTATTGTTGCAGATTATGGGCGTTAATCTTACCGCGCTGGCCGTTTTTGGTGGTGCTTTAGGTGTCGGGATCGGTCTGGGCTTGCAGGCTATTGCCTCCAATTTCATCTCGGGTATTATTATTTTGCTGGATAGATCAGTATCTATTGGCGACTATGTAGAACTTGAAGATGGCCGCACCGGTGTGGTCCGCGAACTTAATATGCGTTCAACCACCCTGGAGACATTTAACGGCACAGATATTGTGGTGCCAAACGAAAAATTTATTGCTGAAACCTTTACTAACTGGACTCACAAAGACAAGCGGCAACGTTACCGGGTCGACTTTTCAGTGGCCTACCACTCCGATGTCAGACAACTTGTTGAAATTATTAAAAAGGTTGTGGCTAGTCATCCGCAGGTTTTCAGTGGCGATGACATTCCGCGTGAAGAGCGACCCGACTGTGAAATAGACAGTTTTGGTGACTCTGGCATTAATATGTTTGTCGAGTTCTGGATGGAAGGCATTGATGACGGTAAAAACCGGGTTGGCGGAGATTTGCTGTTGATGATCCTCGAAGCCCTGCAGGAACATGGCTTCGAAATACCGTTTCCACAGCGCGAAGTGCGTATTTTAGATGGCAGCACGTTACGTAGTAACAACCTTAAAAAATAACAGCTTGCCAGCAGTGATCCGGGATGGAATTGTGTAATCTAAAGGTGTGAGAAAAGGTCAGTTTTGTCGCTGAAACGCAAATTTCTTTGCGTGCTAGTCTATGCCGTAAGGCGCTAAATAACGTTTAATTTCGCCAGTTTGATACAGGTTGATGACAAAGGGATCAATAATATCCATTAAATATCTCGCGATTTCCGGGTGCCTGGGGCTGTAAGCAACAACATGTTGTCCTCCTAATGACAACGTACCGGCGCTCATTACAGAAAAAGCATTATCTCCATCGTTTTGCTGGTTAAAACGGGCCAGTTCATATTGAATAAAGGCGTTGTCATCCAGTATGGCGTCAATTCTTTTGCTTAACAGTAACTTAATTAATCGCTTGTATGCCTGTTCACCGCCAATAAACACCACTTTACTGTTTTCGATGTTTTTCTGTTGTTTTAAGTAGTCATCAAACGCTTTATCTGCATAGGTGTAGCCATCAATAACGCCAATTACGATGTCGTTCCAGCTGGCGGGCGAGCTGTATCTCCAGTCAGAATCGTGTCTGACAAAAAACTGATTATTGCCAAGTCGGAGTATTGAGTTGCCGGTAATAAGATCAGGGGCGTCTGCTTTATAAATATCCGGCAACGCATGCGCTTCGCCGCTGCGCACCATACTTAATGCTCTTTTATAGGGCACGATAGTAAAATTCATCGTATGATTTCTGGTTGCTAGCGCATCCCGCAAGATGTCAATGACAAAGCCTTCTTTGCCTTCGACTGCTGGGTCACATATAAACGGGCAAAACGTGGAGTCAACAAACACAAATTCTTCAGAAAAAGTAAACTCGCTAAAAAATAATAGAAAATAAGTAATTAGCGCCGACGTTCTAAACATGCAGTGTCTCTCTCTATATTATAAAGTTAATGTTAGTTGGCGAATAAAATCTGGCAAGCTTCTGGGTAAACTGTTTGCATTTTGCGAGAGTGACTTTATTATCTTTTGATAGAAATGTCGCCTAAACACCGGATAGTGGCAATTCAAAATAAGGTAATCAGCAAAGTGTGGTTAAGAAGCAGAGTGTGGTAAAGAAGTATAATGATGTGTTTTCTTGCAAACGGTGCACCGGGTCATAGATTAAAAAAGCTATCCGCAAACGGATAGCTTTAACACGAGCGGTAAGATTACTTGGTTGCTTTGAATTTCCGGCGGCCAAAGGCTGCGCCAGCTAATACCAAACCAAAAAGTGCCAGGGTGGAAGGCTCTGGTACTGAAGTAATGCTGATACTTGCGTCAGAGATTAGTAACCGATGGCCACCGCCACCACCTACTGTGTAGTACAGGCGTAGTACGCTTCCAGCCGGAGCCGTAATATCCTGAATTGAAAAGGTTTCACTCGTCAAGTTGTGTTCTGCAAGGTCCAGATATACCGGGTCAAAATCATTTATTTGATAAAATACACGCCCTTTACGGTTTCCCCAACCCTGATCTCTCCAGGTCATCATTAACTCAAAAGCAACCATACGGCCCTGAAATTCATCAAGCATGTTCCACAGGATCAATCCGTCTGACGGTGTAGCGTCATTGATATTCGGCAGCTCAAAACTATTGATAATGCCTGCTTTAGCGTTAAACATTGTCAAACCAATCAATATTACTAGTACATTTATTATTTTTTTCATGTTCTTCCTTAACTACATGTCTAAATTAAAGCCCTTATTTAGGGCGCGCACTATTAAGCAAATATTGCACCATATTTATATGTTGTTGATGTGGCGTTGTTTTATTCCCTAAAAAGCAGACAGCTTTCGCAATGTGTAAAATAAAACAACAGTCAAAACAATTATTTATCAAATTTTATGGTTTTTTATTACAAACTTTGGGTGATACTCGAGATCCTCTATTAAACAGGTTTAACTTTCGTTGAGCATAATCGCTGACGTCAGGTCAATTAAGTGTTCATTTTATTATCCACTCGTTGCCTGGCAGAACAAATACGGGCTTACCATCAACATTTGATCGTAACAGCTGGCTATATACTTAAAGGGCGGTGCAACAACGCATTCTAACGACGCATTGTTGCAACCTCAGCTTTTATTGCTGCTTTCAGTTATAGGCACCGCTGGCGTAATGTAACTCATAGCTGTGGCTGTAAATCTCCAGAATATTACCGAACGGGTCTTCCATATAAATCATCCGGTACGGCTTTTCGCCAGGGTAATAATAGCGGGGCGCTTTCATCCGTTTTTTACCACCAGCAGCAACAATGCGCTCAGCTAGCCCTTCCACATCAGGGTCTTGCACGCAAAAGTGGAACACACCGGTTTTCCAGTATTCAAAGTTGTCTTCAGGATTCTGCTGATTTTTAAACTGAAATAACTCAACACCTATTCTGTCACCGGTAGACATATGGGCAATGCGAAAACGCTCCCACCCGGCTCCAAATACGTCAGTACACATTTCTCCAATCGGTGAGCTGTCTTCAACGACATCTGTTGGCGGCATAATTAAATACCAACCCAGCACTTCGGTATAAAATTTTACAGCGGCTTCTAAATCAGGTACCGAAATACCAATATGCGAAAAGGTTCTTGGGTAGGTCTTAGCATTATCTGTCATGGTTCAACTCCTGCGTGGGTAATAGGTTGCTATGGTAGCTGGACAGATCTTTAATAAAAAATTATGATTATTTATTAAATTGATAATATGAATTTATTGATGCTGAATCCATTGTGGTTGCAAACCTTTGTGAGTCTAGTTGAAACCGGTAGTTTTACCCGTACTGCACAATTACGTTTTATGACGCAGCCAGGGGTAAGCCAGCACTTAAAAAAGCTGGAACAAAGCTGCGATAGCACATTAGTGGTACGATTAGGCAAGGGCATTGAGCTCACTGAGCAAGGGCGTCAGGTATATCAATACGCACTGGCGCAGCAGCAACGGGAAGAGCAGCTGTTCGATAGCCTTAAATTTGATGCGCCTTTTGCAGGGCGATGCGTTATTGCCTGCTCGGGGGCATTGGCACAGCGCATTTATCCGGCGCTATTACTGCTGCAAAGCCAGCATCCGGCGTTGATTATTCAGCTTGAAGTGACGCCGCAGCGCAGTATTTTTCAGGGCATTAGCCAATCAACAATTGACCTTGGCATCAGCACGCAGCATCTAGATGAGGATAATTTTAGCTATCAGCAAGCCGGTTCCGAGCCATTGGCGTTAATGTTACCGGCAGGTATTAAGGATAATGGCGATATTATTACGACGCTGATGTCGCTGGGGCTGATCCAGCACCCTGATGCCAGCCATTATCTGAATTTGTATTTCAGTCATTGCGGCGATAACGCCTTAGTCGACTGCGATCCGGCCGTATTTCGTCAGTCAGGCCGGATTAACCAGCTATCACAAATTTTACTGCCGGTTAGCAAAGGCCTGGGCTTTACCGTATTGCCCAGCAGCACCCTGAAGCACTTTGCTGATGCTGCCAGGGTAAAGCAATACAAAGCACCCAATAGCGTGAGCGAACCACTTTACTTTGTTACCTCGCGCCATCGTCAGCTGGCGGCCCGCTATAACACGGTAAAAACGGCGCTGTTAGATATACTAAAAGCTTGACCAAGCTTGGCTTTTCGGCAAATGTAATCAGCAATTTAAGCATTAAAAGGAATAGTAATGAAATTTACGGTGTTAATCGTACTGGCAACCGCTTTACTACTGACAGGTTGTGCCCCGGAAGTAGGCTCGAAAAAATGGTGTGAGCAGTTAGAAAACAAACCGAAAGGCGACTGGAGCGCCAATGAAGCGAAAGACTTTGCCAAACATTGCATATTTCGTGCTGACGAGTAGTTATGGCATTGCTAACATAGCCCCCGGTAACAATTGGATCTGACCCCAATGGTTAACAATTGGATCTGACCCCAATGGTTAACCCCAATGGTTAAAGATTATTGTTGGTGCAATTGCTTAAATCACTATACGAGCTTATCATGTAACTACGTTTGTAATTACGGCGAGGTTGATGTAATGGGCACTATAAACATCCGAATTGACGACGAGTTAAAGCAACGCTCTTATGCTGTATTAGAGCAGTTAGGTGTTACACCCTCTGAGCTGTTACGTCAAACACTTGAGTATGTTGCAGAACAGCAAAAATTACCTTTTAAACCAGTTTTGCTAACTGATGAAGATCAAGAGCTGATTGAATTAGCTAAAGCCCGGTTGGCAAATCCTCAGCCTGGTATTAAAGTTACATTGGATTCGCTGTAATTAATGTCTTACCAGCTGGAGTTCGATCCAAGAGCTTATAAAGAGTGGCAAAAGCTTGGTGATACGCTGCGGCTGCAGTTTAAAAAGAAGCTGGCAGAAATACTAATCCAGCCGCATATCGAGGCTAATCGTTTAAGAGATTTGCCTGCTTGCTACAAGATAAAGTTGCGCAGCTCAGGCTATAGGCTTATCTATCAGGTAAAAGACGATATCGTTACCGTGTTTGTAGTAGCTATTGGTAAGCGAGAAGATGAAAAAGCCTATAAAACGGCTGATAAGCGAGTTGGCAAACCTAAAACATAGGGCGCATCTTTGCGCCCTTTGCTTTTGCAGCAAATAACCGGCTGGCCAAGTTCAGTTTTCGGTAAATACACACGGCAAACTTATATTGGTTCGTGTGTTTACTCCGCAGATATAAATAACTTCTTAATAACATTTCATATTCCTGTATTTTCAATATATAAACATATATGTTGCAATAT
Organism: Arsukibacterium sp. UBA3155; assembly: GCA_002364615.1. Lineage (GTDB taxonomy): Bacteria > Pseudomonadota > Gammaproteobacteria > Enterobacterales > Alteromonadaceae > Alishewanella. The sequence goes on from DEYP01000016.1 coordinate 122,210, forward strand.
TCGGCATTCTTCTTAAAATGCTCGCCATGGCTTGTGCCAGATTTTTAAAAATTGGAGCTCAAATGAAAACTGAAGCCAAACAAAAAGGCAGAAAAAGTCCTAATTTTATACCGCATGAGATCGCTATAGAGCGCGTAAAAAAAAGCTTCGAGCGCTCAAAGGCCGACACCAGCAAAAAGCCAATTGAGTTTGTAGAAGTTAAGTAAGGAGACGTCTGTTGAATAAGGATGTTAAGGTTTATGTTACACAAGCGCTAAGTCGGGAGCGGATGCATAATAAAGATCTCGACTTGCTTATCTCTGATTTTAAACGGCACAAACAAGGCGAACGAATTCCCTATTTCGGCAAAGAAGTGCCCTATCACAGGCCAGCACCAGCAGCAGAAAATGCTGGATTAATGCACGTCCATATTTTGGGTAAAGTAAAGTCAATCAAATTGGGCCATGGCACGACTAGTGATAGTGTTTTAATCTATACAGAAGGCGCTACCAGCTTAAATACCTACTATATAATTGATTTTTTAGTTGATAATGCGCACGAGCAAGCACGAAAGCCTGAGTATATGAGTTGGTTAATAGATAAGGCTGAAGCATTTAGGGATCAGAAATAATGGCTAAGCACAAAATAAATGTTAAGTGGAATGATGGCACTCCAACCGATACTGGCGTTTACCTCGTGGCCGTCCGACATATTACCGGCTTTGGCTCTTATGATTATTTGTACTGGGACGGCAGCCAGTGGCTGGACGATACTACTCCCAACGTAACAGGTTGGGCTGTTGCGACGGAAATACTTAATCAAATTGATGCAGATTGGCCAGAGAACGATAAAAAGGCCGATTTGGCGTTTGAAGAATACCGCAAAAAGCACAGTGGTAAAGCTAGCGAAGACGATTTTGTCGAGGCTGATTAGTCGAATTGACGTTTCTATCAGCCCAGCATAGTACTTTCTCAATGCTACTTCCGAATCAGTAAGGGCGCATTATTGCGCCCTTAGCTTTTACAGCCAATAAGGCCTTGACCTGGATTGGTTTTTCGGTGAATGTAAATCCTCAATCTCACCATTCGCCTTTCCCCGTTACTCCTTGTATAATACGCGCCCTTGCTTCACTCAGGTGCTTAATTTATGTCCACTGTTGCTACTCCCGTTTCCCGCAAATCTGCTCCTGTAGCGCGGATGGCACCTGAGCGTGATTTATTCTCTTATCCAAAATACTGGGCTGAGTGCTATGGCACGGCGCCGTTTTTACCGATGTCGCGTAAGGAAATGGATGTACTTGGCTGGGACAGCTGTGATGTGATTCTGGTCGTCGGCGATGCCTATGTTGATCACCCCAGCTTTGGCATGGCGGTAGTAGGGCGGATGTTAGAAGCGCAGGGTTACCGGGTTGGCTTGATTTGCCAGCCTGACTGGCACAGCAAAGATGACTTTATGCGTCTGGGTAAGCCGAACCTGTTTTATGGCGTGTCGGCCGGCAATATGGACTCGATGATTAACCGCTACACCGCCGATAAAAAGCTGCGCCATGACGATGCCTATACCGCCGGTGATATTGGCGGCAAGCGGCCGGACCGCGCCGTTACGGTATATACCCAGCGCTGCAAAGAAGCCTATAAAGATGTGCCGGTTATTATTGGTGGTATTGAGGCCAGTTTGCGCCGCATTGCCCACTATGATTACTGGTCGGAAAAAATTCGCCGCTCAGTCATATTTGACGCCAAGGCCGATATTTTAATTTATGGTAATGCCGAACGGCCGTTAATTGAAGTGGCGTACCGGATTGCCAGCGGCATACCAGTCAGTGAAATTCAGGATGTGCGCGGCACCGCGGTTATTCGTAAAGAGCCGTTACCGGGCTGGCGCGGGGTGGATTCCACCGCCATTGATAAAATTGGCAAAATTGATCCGATTTCTAACCCTTACGGCGCCGATGATGTTGGCTGTAGCAGCTATTCTGAATTTGCCAAAGCCGGCATTGATTTAAGCAAACCTGCTGAAGTAGAGGCTAAGCCGATAATGGTGCAGCCAGCGCGGCAAAAACCGTGGGAGCAAACCTACGTTAAGCTGCCGGCGTTTGAGCAGGTAAGCGTTAATAAGCCGTTATATGCCCATGCCTCACGTATTTTACACCAGGAAACCAATCCGGGTTGTGCCCGCGCCATTATGCAGCGCCATGGCGACCGCCATTTGTGGGTAAACCCACCGGCATTTCCGCTTAGCACCGAAGAGATGGACTTAGTGTTTGGCCTGCCTTATCAGCGGGTGCCACACCCGGTTTATGGCAAAGAAAAGATCCCGGCTTACGAGATGATTAAAACCTCGGTCAATATTATGCGCGGCTGCTTTGGTGGCTGCTCGTTCTGCTCGATTACCGAACACGAAGGCCGCGTTATTCAAAGCCGCTCGAAAGAGTCGATAATGCAGGAGATCAAGGATATTCGCGACAAAGTACCCGGTTTTACTGGCGTTATCTCCGATTTAGGAGGCCCAACCGCCAATATGTATCGCTTAAACTGTAAAAACCCAAAAGCCGAGCAAACCTGTCGCCGCCCTAGTTGTGTGTACCCGACTATATGCGAGCATATGGACACCGATCAAAGTCCGACGGTTGAGCTTTACCGTGAGGCCCGTAATTTACCCGGCATTAAAAAAGTACTGATTGCCTCAGGTGTGCGCTATGACTTAGCGGTAGAAGACCCGAACTACGTGCGGGAGCTGGTGCAGCATCATGTTGGTGGCTATTTAAAAATAGCGCCGGAGCATACCGAAGAAGGCCCGTTATCGAAGATGATGAAACCGGGCATGGGTGCTTATGACAAGTTTAAAGAAATGTTCGATCGCTTCAGTAAAGAAGCCGGCAAAGAGCAGTATTTAATTCCGTATTTTATTGCCGCCCATCCGGGTACCACCGATCTGGATATGGTGAATTTAGCGCTGTGGTTAAAAGAGCGTGATTTTAAACTGGATCAGGTGCAAAACTTTTACCCAAGCCCCATGGCCAATGCGACTACCATTTACCACACTGAAATGAACTCGCTGAAAAACATTAACAAAGCCAATGACGAAGTGGTTGCGGTGCCTAAGGGCGAGCGGCAGCGCCGGTTGCATAAGGCAATACTGCGCTATCATGACCCCAAAGGCTGGCCGCAAATTCGCGAAGCACTAATTAAAATGGGTCTGAGTCATTTAATTGGCCGCAGCAAAGGCTGCCTGGTGCCGGAAGAGGGCAAAGACGAGCAATTTAGAAAACCACTAAAAGGTGGCAAGCCGGCACTGAGTCGCCACACAGGTTTAAACCCGGCGGCTAAGGCCATTGCTAAAACTACCCAGCACGCCAATAAAGCGGGTAAAAAGCCTGTTGCAGTTAATTCTGACTGGGCTAATGCAGGCAAGGCAAACAGCAGCAATGCGAATGCCGTTAAGTCTAAGCCAGGCAAAACGCAGAGTAATAGTGTCAGAAAACCGCAGCGGTCGAAAGGCTGATGCAGCGGCTGTTTTTCAGCCTTAAATTTTCAAAAAAGCAGCAACAGCAGTTGCTGCTATCCCAGCAATCACATCGCATTTCATCACTATAACAACTCTTTACCAGCGGTTTATTCTGCGCTGTGCAGCAAACTGCTATAGTTCATCAGTGATTAATTTTAGCCGGTTATACTCGGTGTTCTCTGTAATTTTACTGGTGGTTTAAACGCCATGCTTTAACAAGGATTGGTTATGCCTGCTGTCGGCTCATCTGCTAAAAATGTTTTTCGGTCTGTATTCGGTGCGGTGCAGTGGTCAGCCCCTGAATGGTTGTTAAGATTAAAGCAGCTTGCGAGAACCCATCCCTGGCGGTTCTGGGGCATTACCCTGCTGGTTCTGGTACTGCTGACAGCCATAGTGGCGGGATATCATTACTATCAGCAATTACCCAAACCGTTGCAGGTAAAGGCAGAGGTGGTAACGCCCCAGATTGGCCATTCTCAGGATGATACAGAGCAGCCGACACCGCTACTGCTGAAATTTAGTTATGATTTAGCCAGTGCAGTAAATCCGGCGCAGGAGCAGGAGCATGAGCCCGAGCTGGAGCCTGTGCTGGGTTCAGAGCAGGACCCTTTGCTGAGCTCAGAGCAAGAGATGGCCAGAACATCAATGCCGGCACCCATGCTGTCGGCCGCCCGGCTGGACTTAATTGGTGAAGTATTGAGTGACGGTGTTGCTATCAGCCCAGCGGTACCGGGTAAATGGTTATGGCAGGATGACAATATCCTGAGCTTTACCCCAGAGCAGGCCTGGCCTGCTGACCAGCAGTATACGGTCAAGCTGGAAAAACGCATTTTTAATCCGGAAATTGAGTTAGCCCGCCAGCATTATAAGTTTACTACCGAGCCGTTATCAGCAGAAATTAACCGGCTGCGATTTTATCAGAACCCAACCGAGCCCACCCGGCGAAACGTGGTTGCCACCCTTAACTTCAGCCATCCGGTTAAGCTGGAAAGTGTTAAGCAACACCTGACGATGGTAATGCAAGCCGATGGCGAAGCGGCTACTGGCAGCCGGCCACAACCCCTGCCATTTAGCTTAAGTGCCGATGAAAGTGGCCGTGAGCTTTATCTGCAGTCTGACGATATCAACTTACCCGAGCGTGAGCAGTACTTAACCCTGCAACTGGATGCCGGTATTAACGCCGTGCGGGGCGTGGGTAAAACGGCGAATGCTGCTAAAGCTCAGCTGCTGGTGCCTGATCGCACTAGCTTTTTAAAAGTTAGTGATTTGAATACCGAGATTGTCAGAAACCCACAGCAGCAACCCGAGCAGGTGCTGTTGCTAAGTTTTACAGACCGGCTTAACCGCACGGAGCTGGCCACAAAATTACAGCTGTATGTATTGCCCAAACATCCACGGCGTAATTCAAATTATTGGGCGCCGGGCGAAGTGAACAGTACCGTTTTACAACAAGCCAGCCCGCTCAGTTTTGAACTGATGCCAACGGCACTGGCCCACGATAATGCCTTTAGTATTAAGCTTGATTTACCACCGGGCCAGCATGTTTTTGTCAGTGTGCCTGCCGGATTGCAGTCGGTTAGTGATTTTACCCTGGCCAATGAATACCGGGCCGTGGTGCGGGCGCCGGTTTATCCGAAAGAGGCGAAAATTGTCGGGGAGGGCGCCATGCTTACCTTAAGTGGTGAGCAGAAACTGCAACTGTTAAGTCGGGGCGTTAAGGGTGTCAGAGTAAAACTGCATAAGTTGTTACCTGAACAACTGAACCATTTAATTACCCAGACTGGCGGCGATATCAGTCAGCCTTATTTTCAGCATTATCAGTTTGACCAAAGCAATATCACCAGTTTGCAGCAGCATACTTATTCCGTAAACAATGCAGAGCCGAAACAGGCCAGCTACCAGGCATTGGCGTTAACGCCTTACCTTAAGCAAGCTGGAATGGGCCTGTTTTTTATTGAGTTAAGCGAATTTGATCCGGCCGAGCCTGATCGCGAAGGTCAGCAGCTGGATAAAAGGCTGGTACTGGTAACCGATTTAGGCCTGCTGGTCAAACATAACAGCGACAGTAGTCAGCAGCTGTTTGTCTTATCGCTGGCCGATGGCAAACCGGTAGCCGGTGCCGAGGTTGCATTGCTTGGCCGCAACGGCGTGCCATTATTTACTGCCAAAACTGACGGTCGTGGCACGGTCAGCTTTGGTAAAACCGACGGCTTTAATCGTGAGCGTCAGCCTGTGGTGTACCGGGTTAATCGCAACAGAAATGGCGTAGTGGATACCAGTTTTATTCCATTTGATCGTTACAGCCGTCAGCTTGATTACTCAAAATTCAATACCAGCGGCCAGTACCAAAGCCCGCAGGACAACAAAAGTTTAACTGCTTATCTGTTTAGCGACAGAGGCATATACCGGCCTGGCGAGCAGGTAAAACTGGCGGCGATTATCCGCCATGCCGATTTAACTGCCGGCGCAGCAGAGCTGCCATTAAAAGTTCAGGTTCAGGGGCCTCGTGGCAATACCTTTTGGCAGCAGAACTTTAACCTGAGTGATCGTGGCATTCACAGCTTTAGTCTGGACACCCTGGCGCATAGTGATACCGGTAACTATCATGCCAATGTCAGTTTGCTTGATAGTAAAGGCAATACCCAGCGCCATCTGGGCTCGGTAAGTTTCTCAGTAGAAGAGTTTCAGCCCGATACCATGAAGATCAGCAGCCGGTTTCAGCAAGGCACTGCCGCGATTAAAGAACAAGGCTGGTTAAAGCCCGCTGATTTAATGGTGCAGGTGCAGCTGGATAATTTATTTGGCACGCCTGCACAGCAAAGAAGCGTTGAGGCCCGGCTGGAACTGATCCCGCGCAGTTTCAGTTTTACCCAGTACCCCGATTATCAGGTGCTAAGCCCGCTACAAGCAAATGTGAAAGCAGAGCGGGTGCAACGCACCCTGGATGAACAGCAGACCGATGCCGACGGTCAGGCAACATTTGCGCTGGGGCTGGAGCAATATAGCGGCGGCACCTATCAGTTAGTGGTCAATACTGAGGGGTTTGATGCGGGCGGTGGCCGCAGTGTCCAGCACCGGCTAAGCACCTTACTATCGCCTTTAGATAAGGTGGTTGCGGTAAAAGCGGATGGCGATTTAAGTTATCTTAAAAAACAGCAACAGCGCAGCGTTAATTTTATCGCTATTGATAGCGCGCTCAGCCAGGTCACGTTAAACGATCTGAATTTGCAGTTAATTGAAAAACGTCCGGTCACCAGTCTGGTTAAAAAGGATGATGGCACCTATCAGTACCAGAGTATTGTGCAGGATATTGCGCTTAGTCAAACCCCGTTTAGCATCAGCGAGGACGGTACCGATTACCCTATACCAACTGATACCGCAGGTGATTTTGAACTGCAACTGAGTGATAGCAGTGGTAACGCGCTTGGCAGCCTGATCTTTAGCGTAGTGGGGGCCGGCAATATCGCTGCTATGCTGGAAAAAAATGCGGCGTTAACTGTCAAGCTGGACAAAGCCGATTATAAAGCCGGCCAGTGGATAGAACTGAATATTACGGCGCCTTATACCGGTAGTGGCCTAATCAGTATAGAGAGCGATAAAGTGCATGCGTTTAGCTGGTTTAGCACTGATAACACCAGCAGCATCCAGCGCATTCAATTGCCAGAAGGCTTAGAGGGCAATGCCTATATTAATGTCAGCTTTGTCCGCGCTGCGGATTCCGAGGCGTTGTTTGTCAGCCCGTTAAGTTACGCCGTGGTTCCTTTTAATATCGACCGTAGCAGTCGTCAGCTAAGCATTAGCCTGCAGGCGCCAGCCGAAGTGCGGCCAGGTAAACCATTTAGCGTTAGTTATCAGACCAATCAGCCTGCCGATATGCTGATTTATGGCGTGGACGAGGGAATTTTGCAGGTGGCTGATTATCAGCTGCCAGACCCGCTTGGCCATTTTTTACAGAAGCGGGCACTGCAGGTACGCAGCATGCAAATGCTGGACTTAGTTTTACCGGAGTTTAGCAAGTTACAACGCCACCTTGCCGGCATCGGAGGAGATGCCGAGAGGATTATGGTAACGGGCAGTAGGATGATGATGGATAAAAATCTGAATCCGTTTGCCCGGCGGGCCGAGCAACCGGGAGTATTCTGGTTAGGGTTAGTTAAAGCCGGGCCAAAGCTGCAACAGCAGCAGGTACAGGTACCAGCCAGCTTCAGCGGTAATTTAAAGCTAATGGCCGTAGCGGTCAGTGATACGGCGCTTGGCGCTGAAAGTGCGGATATTCAGGTGCGGGGTCCCTTTGTGTTAACGCCGGAAGTATTGCAAAGCGCCGCCCCTGGCGATGAATTTGAGGTCAACATTTCGGTGGCTAATGGCGTTAAAGGCTCAGGTGCTAATGCCGATATTAGGGTTAGCCTGGCCTTGCCTGAGGGCTTAACAGCGCTAAGCCCGCTTGTGCAACAACTGAATATTAGCGAAGGCAGTGAGCAAAGTGCCCGCTTCCGCTTAAAAGCGGGTAATACTCCGGGCACCGTTGAGCTTCGTTTCAGCGCCCGCTACCAGCAAGCTGAGCTGCTGGAAGAGTCAAGCCGTGAGGTGAGTTTAAGTATCCGCCCGGCCAGTCATTACCACACGACGCTAAATGCCGGTTATGCCCGTAAAACGCCGGTAACACTGGCCACCCGCTATCCGCTTTATAGTGAATTTGCCAGCCTTAACGTCGCCGCCTCGACTAACCCGCTGGTGCTGGCAGAAAGCTTTACAGATTATCTGGCAAATTATCCGCATGGGTGTACTGAGCAGGTGGTATCGCAGGTGTTCCCATGGCTGGGGCTGGTGCAGCAGCCTGGTTATCAGGCGCGCCTGCCAATGGTACAACAGCAGTTTGCGGTATTGATCCAGAAACTGTCAGAACGCCAGCAAAGCGATGGCGGCTTTAGTTTCTGGCCCGGTGGTTATAACAGCGCTGACTTCCCCAGTATTTATGTGATGCACTTTTTAATGGCCGCCCGTGAGCAGGGCTTAGCTGTACCAGATTATTTGTACCGCCAGGGGCTGGGCTATTTGCAGCAAGTGGCGCGGCAAAGTGGCGGTAATGTGTATCAGGCGAGACTTCGTGCCAATGCCATTTACCTGCTGACCCGCAGCGGTGAAATAACGACCAACTATCTGGTTGAACTGCATGAGCGTCTGAAAAAGCAACATCAGCAAGCCTGGCAAACTGATATTACGGCAATTTACATGGCGGCCAGCTATCAGTTGTTACAACAGCCCGAAGTAGCTCGCGGCTTAATAGGAGATTACCGTCTGGGTAAAGTGTCACCCATACAGCAGGCCTATTTGCAGCGCATTGCCAATCCGTTACCGCCTTTTGCTAATCCGGCGTTTCAGCCGCAGTTAAGTCTGGACGCGCAATATGTCTATTTGCTGGCCCGACATTTTCCTGAACAGGCTAAAGCACTTGATGGCGAGCAAATTATTAGTTTGCTGCAACCGGTGTTTGATAACCAGTACAATACCATTGGCTCAGCCTATGCGGTGCTGGCCCTGTCGGCCTATGCGCAGCTGGATAATGTCAGCAATACAGCCATGCCTGCGTTTTATCAGCAAACTGCTGACGGTAAGCGCACTCAATTAAATGCTGCAGATAACCGCAGTAGTCTGCCCCGACTGGCATTTGCTGCTGACGCTGAAAAACTGATCATTGAAAGTGACACGGCGCTGTTTTATGCCGTGAGTGAAAGCGGCTTTGCGAAAACACCGCCAAGCTCGAGTAAGGCTGAGCAGCTGGAAGTGGCGCGCGACTATCTTAATAGTAAAGGTGAGGTGGTAAGTCAGGCACAGCAAGGTGAAGAACTAACGGTCAGGCTGCGCCTGCGCAGCACCAACAACAGCTGGCACAATAATGTGGCAGTGGTTGATTTACTGCCAGCGGGTTTTAGTGTCGTGCGCAGCTCTGTTGCCAGAGAGCAAGGGCACTGGCGTGCCGATTACGTCGATATCAGGGAAGACAGGCTGGTTTATTATGCGACGTTCGGGCCACAAATGGTTGAACTGCGTTATCAGGTAAAAGTAACCGCAGCCGGTGATTTTATGGTGCCGGTGGTAGGGGCACAATCAATGTATGATCGCAGTGTTCATGCCCATACTTCAGCTGGTCGTTTTGTGGTGGAGCCGGCCCGCTAAGGCCGGTTCGCCATGCGTAGCATGATCAGCTTTCAGCTTTGGGCCAACAAATGCATCCGCTACCTTCGATGGCTGACTTTAGCGCTGCTTAGTTTGTTGGTAGCCGGATTGCTGGTCTTTACGCTGCTGCTTGTGCTATCAGCCAGGCCCGATTTATATGCGGGTTATCAGCAGGGTAGCGCTTACTTTGATAGCAATGGTCAGCTTTTGAGTTTACGGTTAGCACCCGATCAGCGCTACCGTTTAAAGCTGCCACTGGCTGAGATTGCGCCGGTACTGCAGCAAGCGACCATTTTGTACGAAGATCGCCGCTTTTATCAACATTATGGTCTTGATATAGCCGCAGTTGGCCGGGCATTCTGGCAAAGTGTGGTGTTAAATGGTCGCCGTCAGGGGGCGTCAACCCTGAGTATGCAATTAGCGCGACTGCGCTTTGGCCTGAATACCAGTAACATTGGTGGTAAATTGCACCAGTTAGCTTACGCGCTGTACCTTGAGCGTCATTTTACTAAAAGTGAACTGCTGGAAGCTTATTTTAACTACGCGCCTTATGGTGGCAATATTGAAGGTGTTGCCGCCGCCAGCCTGATTTATTTTGGCAAAGAGGCCAGTCAGCTGACATTAGCTGAAGCGCTGGCATTAAGCGTTATTCCGCAAAATCCTACTAAACGTAGCCCGTTAAGTATTGAAGGTCAGCAGCAACTGGAGCTGGCCCGGCAGCGACTTATTACAATCTGGCACCAGCAGCCGTTTCTGCACGCAGCCAATGACACAGCCGTACAACTGCCGCCGTTAGATTTACCGCTGCGCTATTTAAACCGGGCAGAGATACCACAATACGCGCCGCACTTTATTAATCAGTTGCGGGCACAGGGCTTGCAGCGGGGGCGCTTTTACAGCAGTTTACAGTTACCTCTGCAGCAACGCTTTGAACAGCAGCTAAACCAGTATTTAATACGCCGGCAAGACAAAGGCATTAATAACGGCAGTGTGTTACTGATCAAGCGCAGTACCCTGCAGGTGCAAGCGTGGCTGGGCTCGGCAGATTTTAATAATGAGGTTATTGCTGGCCAGGTTGATGGTGTTAGCGCCCCCCGCTCGCCAGGCTCCGCCTTAAAACCCTTTGTGTATGCGCTGGCGCTGCAGCAGGGACTTATTCACCCGAAAACCTTACTGACAGATTTACCACGGCGTTATGGCAGCTTTAACCCGGAAAACTTTGACCGTCAGTTTGCCGGACCGCTGCCGGCTACCGAGGCGCTGATTAACAGCCGCAATCTGCCTGCGGTACAATTACAGGCAGAGCTGCAGCAGCCCGATTTTTATCAGTGGCTGCAGACGGCAGGAGTGCCGCTGGAGCAACCCGCCAGCCATTATGGTTTAGCACTGGTACTCGGTGGCATGGAGCTTAGCATGGCACAGCTGGTGCAGTTATATGCCATGCTGGGTAATGGTGGGGACTGGCAAGCCCTGGCCTGGCAACAGCAACCTGCGCGTGAACGGTTAGCACAGCCTATATTAAGAGAAAAAGTGTTAAGCGCCGAGGCAGCCTTCTTAACCCTGGATATGTTGCGCCAGCACCCCAGGGTACAAAACGGTTTACTAAGCAAGTTGACGGCGCAAAGGCCTGTTGCCTGGAAAACCGGTACATCGTATGCGTTTCGTGATGCCTGGGCCATTGCCCTTAGCGGTGATTATGTGCTGGCAGTGTGGTTGGGTAATTTTGATGGCAGCAGTAACTCTAATTTAGTCGGGCGCACGGCAGCCGGGCCACTATTGTTTGAGTTGCTGGCGTTATTGCCGGAGAACCCGCAGCATAACCAGCAATTATTCAGCCCGGCAATACATTTAAACCTGAAAAAAGTAGAGCTGTGCAGTGTTAGTGGCGATTTGCCTAATAAGTATTGTCCGCAAACCGAGTCAGGCTGGTTTATTCCGGGCGTATCACCGATTAGGGTCTCTGACATACACCGGGCCGTACCCATTAATATGGCCAGTGGCCTCAGAGCTTGTGTTCACCAGCCCGGCATTACCGAGCTGAAGGTTTTTGAGTTCTGGCCATCGGAGATCAGTATGGCTATGCAGCAATCTGGCATTGTCCTGGCGCAGCCACCGCGTTACCTGCAAGCGTGTTCCGGTAAGCAGATGTTAAACCATCAGGCGCCACAAATTCGCTCACCCCAGGCCCGGCTAAGTTACGTGATAAAACAACAAGATTTGCAGCAACACACCTCAGATATAGACTCGGCGACACGCCTTAGCCAAATTGCCCTGCAAGCCAGCTTTGATGGCACCGTAACCCGGGCGCACTGGTTTGCCAATAGTCGTTACCTTGGCGCAGTAACCCCTGGCGAGACCTTATTCTGGCAAGGGCAGCCAGGCAAGGTGCAACTAACCGTGGTGGATGACTTAGGTGGTGCTGCCAGTGTCACCATCAACGTTAGCGAGGCCAGCCTTTAATTGTGGTTTCGCAGCAGGTACGTAGCGAATAAATCCTTTTCTGCCAGCCAGGTCTGCTCTACGTGCCAGCCGGCACTTGTGGCCAGCTGGCAAAATTCGTCAGGGGTATATTTGTAAGAATTTTCGGTATGAATACTTTCACCCGCTGCGAACGATACCGCTGTACCAAACACATCAACCACATGTTCAGCAGTGCTGACCAGATGCATTTCTACCCGGCCCTGTCCGGCATTATAAAAGGCGTAATGCTCGAAGTTCTCCGGCACAAAGTTGGCGCCAAGTTCACGGTTAATCCTGCTTAAAATATTGCGGTTAAATTTGGCAGTAATGCCATTGGCATCATTGTATGCGCGGTGCAGATAGTACGGGGATTTTTTAGTATCAACACCGATCAGCAAATGGCTGTCTGGCCCCAGCGTGCAGCGGGCATTTTCTAAAAAGCTGGCAGCCTGGGCAGGACAAAAGTTGCCAATAGTAGACCCCGGAAAAAAGCCTATTTTTTGTTGATTGTGAAGCGCCGGCAGTTCAACCGGAAAGCAAAAATCACCTACCACGGGCTTAACGGTTAAATCGGGATAATCAGATTGTAACTGCTGACAGGCCAACTCCAGATGGATGCCACTGATATCAATCGGGATAAATTGCCGAATACCGGGCATGGCGCTTAGTAATGGTTTAATTTTAATTAGCGAACCGGCACCGAATTCGACGATGGTACAGTCTGTGGGGAAAGTGTTGGCTAAATCTGAGGCAACCTTCGGCAGTAAGTTGAGCTCAGTTTGATAAGGATAGTACTCTTCAAGCTGACAAATCTGGTCAAAAAAATCGGAGCCTTGCTGATCATAAAAGTATTTGGCATGCAGTTGTTTCTGAGGCAATGCCAGACCACTGATCACATCATCAGCGAAATTGCGATCCACAGCCGGGATAAACGGGGTGATGTTTAAATCTGAGGCTGGATAAAACGAGAGTGCTGTTGTCATTATTGATCCTCCGCCAATCTCAGGCCGCTAAATTGCCAGCGCTGATGTGGATAAAAAAAGTTGCGGTAACTACTGCGTAATTGCTGGCGGGGTGATGCACAGGACCCTCCGCGCAGCACAAACTGATTTGCCATAAATTTGCCATTATATTCGGCCAGCTCGCCCTGGGCTGCCGTAAAGCCGGGGTAGCCAGTGTAAGGGCTTTGCGTCCACTCCCAAACATCACCAAACAGTTTGTCAAAGCCGGTCTTACTGGTGCACGCTGTGGGCTGCCAGATATGTTGTTCCAGAAAATTAGCGCTGTGCAGGTTTTGTGGCTGCTTGGCAGCAACGACTTCCCATTCCTGCTCCCGCGGTAAGCGTTTCCCGGCCCAGCGGGCATAAGCATCGGCTTCGTAATAACTGATATGGCATACCGGCGCAGCGGGGTTTAGCGGTTGCAAACCATTTAAGCCAAAGCTGAACCAGCGTTGTTGCTGCTGTTGCCAGTAAAGTGGTGCATGCCAGCCTTGCTGCTGGGCACAATGCCAGCCGTCGGAAAGCCACAATAACGGATTTTGATAACCACCATCATCGATAAACTGTTGCCACTCGCCATTGGTTACCGGCTGGCTGGCCAGTTTAAACGGCTGCAAATAAACCTGGTGGCGCGGGTTTTCACAATCATAACTAAAGCCTTCATTACTGGCACCTATCTGCAGCAAGCCGCCCTGATGGCTTAGCATTAGCGGTGCTGGTGCTTGGCCGTCAGAAAAAGCTGCGGTTTGCTGCTGCAGTGCCGGCGCCAGCGGGTTAGCTGACAATAAATGCAGTATGTCGGTTAGCATTAATTCCTGGTGCTGCATTTCATGGTGTAAACCCAGGGTAAGTAATGCTGCAACCTCAGGCAACTGGCGCTCAAGTAAAGCAACCATATGCGTTTCAATATGCTGGCGGTAAGCCAGAATATCTTTTAGCGGTGGCCGGGTCAGTAAACCCCGGGCGGGGCGGGCATGTCTGGGGCCGACGGCATCATAATAAGAATTGAATAAATACTGATAGTCTGGATTAAACAGCTGATATTCATCATGGTGTTGCTGCAAAATAAAATGCTCGTAGAACCAGCTGGTGTGGGCCAGGTGCCACTTTAACGGACTGGCATCTGGCATAGATTGCACCACCATATCTTCAGCGGTTAACCCCTCGGTTAACGCCAGGGTCTGACGGCGCACCCGCTGAAATTGATTAATGGCGCTGTGTTGCGGATCAGTGCTACTAAAATCCATTTTGTTCCTCGCGTCACGCAGTTATTTTTAAGTTTAGCAGGCATATTGTGTTAATGCAGGGTTGCAATTTTAATTGCCAGACCAATACGCGGTTTTATCAGTTAAAACGATTGGTCTAATCGCAGTAATGCAGCTAAGTTGAAACAGAACTTACTAAAAAAATAAACTGAGAGATTTGATGATGCGGTTAATAATTATAACGATAAGTTTATGGCTGATGGTCTGTGATGTCATGGCCGCAAATACAGCCTTAGTTGGAGGTCGGCTGATTGACGGCTATGGTAATCCTCCTTTGGCCAACAGCGTTATTTTGATAAAAGACGATACGATCGTTCAGGTTGGTACGGTAGCAACTTTGCCAATACCTGAAGGCTATCTGGTTATTTCAACTGAGGGGATGGATGTATTACCCGGTTTGTGGGAAAGCCATGCCCACCTGATGTTAAATGGTCATGCCGATTATGTACATTGGGATAAAACCTATATAAACCGGCTGTCAGATGAAATTATGCCAGCCAGCGCCTTACAGTTATTATTAGCGGGGGTTACCAGTGCCCGGGACTTAGGGGCTCCGCTTGAAGATTCGATCAATATTAAACAACGAATAGCGTCAGGTAAAATACCCGGCCCTCGTTTGTTTGTGTCAGGGCCTTTTTTGCAGCATAAAGCTTATCCTGGTACTGAGGCATTTCGCTGGAGTATTAATAGCGTTAAGGATGCCCGGCAAAAAGTAGACAAACTGGCCGAGGCGGGTGTTGATATAATCAAGCTTATCGATCAGGACAAAATGAGCCTGCAGGAAGCTCAGGCAATTGTCGAGCAAGCACACAAACACGGCTTAAAAGTGGTAGCCCATGCACACCGGCCGGATGAGATACGGCGTGGGCTGGCTATTGGCGTGGATAACTTTGAACATACCGGCCTGACAACCGCTCCGGGATTCCCGGAAGATGTACTCACCCAGCTTAAAGAGCGCACTGCCACCGGTCGTGTGGCAGGGGGGCCCTTGTTCTGGACACCGACAGTAGAAGGTTTATGGAACTATGATGCTATGGTGGCGAACCCGGAACATCTGGATGCAGATTGCTGGCAGCGTGGCCTTAAGCCCGATACGATCGCTGATATTAAGCAGTCTTTACAACAGCCAGGCAAGTTGAGTTACATGCAACTAACGCCACTGAGAAAGCCGACATTAAAAAATAAAATTACTCAGTTAAAAGAAGCTGGTGTGGTATTTTTGGTTGGAACAGACAGTGGTATACCTACTAAATTTCATTGCCAGAGTACCTGGAATGAGCTGGCAGTATGGGTTGAAGTGATGGAGATATCCGCTATGGATAGCTTACGGGCAGCAACATACTGGCCTGCTGTAATGATGGGGGTATCAGATAAGTTAGGCACGGTCAGTGAAGGTAAGTATGCAGATATTATTGCCGTAAAAGGCGATGTGTTGCGTTATATTAACCGGCTGTCAGATGTCAGCCTGGTCATGAAAAACGGGGTGATTTATAAAAAAGACGGCCAGGTAGTGGAAAGTGCTTTGTGAATTAACTTCCGCTGTTAATGCTTGGTGGCAACACAATCTGTCGTTAAACTATCTCAATTCGATTTGAGGTTAGTTATGCATTGCCACCACTTTCATGCTAAACGTTGTCAATCCTGCCAGTGGCTGGCAAAACCTTATTCACAGCAACTGGCCGATAAGCAGCAGCAGCTTGTAACCTTGCTGGAGTCTTTTCAGTCAGCACAAGTGCTGGACCCGGTGGCCAGTGAGCAGCAGGGCTTTCGTTATAAAGCGAAAATGGTGGTGCTTGGCAGTGTTGCAGCACCAACTCTGGGTATTACTAATCCACAGGGTGAGCAGGTCGATTTGGCTGATTGCCCGTTATATCCGGCCAGTTTTGCGCCGGTATTTAGCTTGTGCAAAGCCTTTATCAGCCGCGCTGGCCTTACCCCTTATGATATTGCCAGCCGCCGTGGTGAGCTGAAATATATTCTGCTTAGCCAGAGCTTGCACAGCGGCCGCTTTATGCTGCGCTTTGTACTGCGTTCTAAAAACTGTTTGGCAGCGATTATCAAGCATTTACCTTGGTTATCGCAGCAATTGCCTGAACTTGAGCTTTGTTCGGTGAATTTGCAGCCGGCTGCCGCAGCTATTCTGGAAGGTGCTGAGGAGATAGTCTTAACCGGGCAAACGGTGCTGGCAGAGCAGCTGAATCAGGTGCCGTTGTACCTGCAGCCGCAAAGTTTTTTTCAGACTCAGCCAGTAGTAGCGGCCAGCCTGTATCGCACAGCAGCACAATGGGCTGAGGAATTGCAGCAACAGCAAGGACCATTTAGCCAGATCTGGGATTTATTTTGCGGGGTCGGTGGCTTTGGCCTGCATATGGTAAAACCCGGCCAAAGTCTGATGGGAATTGAGATTGCGCCGGCAGCCATTGCCAGTGCTAAACGTTCAGCGGCTGAACTGGGCTTGCTCAATGTCAGCTTTCAGGCGCTGGATGCGACGGCTTTTGCTAAAGCAGCCGCAGTCGCACCCGATTTACTGGTAGTAAACCCACCCCGGCGCGGTCTGGGGCAAAAGCTATGTCAGGATATTGAGCGGCTTTCACCACAGTGGTTAATGTACTCCAGTTGTAATGCGCAGAGCCTGACTCAGGATCTGAAACACCTGACCGGTTATCAAGTGCTGAAAGTACAGCTGTTTGATATGTTCGCCCACAGCAGCCATTCTGAAGTTCTGACCCTGTTACATAGAAAGTGTTAGCGCTTACCTTCCAAAATTCGGACGATTTCCCGGCTGTGTTCAAATAGCTCAATGACTGTGCCTTCAATCTGCACGGTAATAATACCATCGGCATTAGGCTTTCTCAGTACCGTGCTACGACGATAGTAATCATCAGCAAGAAACTGACCAGCAGAGAGTTTCTTCTGCCAGCCTGGTGGCAGGGGTTTACCGCTTTCCACTTTTTTTGCCAGGCCTGGTGGCAGTGATTTATCGTGATCGGGTTTAGCCATAAGCGGCTGACTTAACACTAAAGCAAAACTGCAAATAACAAAAATAGTACTTTTCATGGTGACACTCCTGTTCGGTTATAACCAAGTTGTAGCCCCCTTGAGCTTAATGCCAGCTTAATTCTCTGGCTTATCATATTTGCATCTGCCATTTCATTAGATATACTGTATTAATATACAGTATTTTGGTGGTGGTTTATGTCAGCGCTTCTAGATCAACTAAGCCGACGTCAGTTGGTATGGCATGACGATAGCCAGCAACTTGCTTATCAGGCGGTTAGCTCAGGCTATCCTGAACTGGATCAGCAGTTAGCTGGCGGCTTGCCGGCAACCGGCCTGATTGATATCCAAACCGAAGCCGGTATAGGCGAGCTGCGCCTACTGTTACCTTATTTACAACAGCAACAACAGCAGAGCCAGCGTTTGCTGGTATTCATTGGCACACCGGCTGAGTTAAGTGCAGATATGCTGGCAGGTGCCGGGCTTGATCTCAGCCAGGTGCTGATTATCACGCCAATGAAGCAGCCGGCGGCAAACCAAAAGAACAACCAAAAGCAAAACAACCAAAAGCAAAACAACCAGCAGCAACAAGCGTTATGGGCGGCTGAGCAGTGTCTGCAAAGTGGCTGTTGCGCCAGTGTGTTGCTATGGCCTGCGGCCATCAGCTTAGCTCAGGCCCGGCGGTTACAACTGGCGGCAGAGCAGGGCGCTGCCAGCATGATTGTGTTCAGACACTGCAGCCAAACCTTAAGCCTGCCGGTGAATTTAAGTATCAGCCTGCAGCCAGATCCGTTCGGGCTGCAGTTAACGGTACTTAAACGTAAAGGGAGTTGGCCGGCGGCACCGTTTCGGGTCAGTATGCAACAGCAATGGCCAGCGTTGTGTTTAGCCGACACGACTGCACAGCCGATGCGACAGGCTGGCTGAGATGGCGTTGTTTTTATATTTGCATTTTCCGGCGCTGCAGTTAGATCATCTGCAACTTAGTGCCCAAAGCAGCAAGTTGCCGGTCGCACTGGTTGATCAGCAGCATCAGCTATTACAAATAAATGCTGCTGCAATTAATGCCGGTCTGAAACTGAAAATGGGCCTGGCCAGTGCGGCTGCGCTGTGCCCGGACTTGCAGCTGCTGCCCTATCAGCCAGAGCAGCAAGCTAAAGTACTGCATAGCGTTGCCCAGCAGCTGTATCAGGTAAGCAGTGATATAGCTTTAGATAAACCCGCCGGGCTTATTCTGCGTCTTGATGGCATGTTGCAGCTTTATGGCGGGCTTGAACCTTACTGGCAGGCACTTAGCGCAAAACTTACTGCACTGACTTACCGCTATCAGTACAGCTGTGGTGCAACGCCTTATGCAGCTAAATGCCTGGCTTATCAGCAGGCGGGGTTAATTACTGCCGATAACCGGTTGTTTAATAACGCGCTTAACAGCAGCCCGCTTAGTGCAACAGAGCTCATCCCAGCAATGCAGCTGCAAATGACCCGGCTGGGTATCCATACCCTGGGCCAGTTACAGGCTTTGCCACCGGCAGAACTGGCCCGGCGCTTCGACAGTCAGTTGCTTAGCTATCTGGGACGATTACGGGGCGATTACTATCATGCGCTGGAGTATTTGCAACCCGAGCCTGGTTTCAGCCGATATCTGGAACTGCTGTATGACATTAGCGACAGCACTGTGCTGGTTAAACCGTTAGCAACACTGCTACAACAACTGGAGCAGCAACTCAGCCAGGCCAACTGTCAGTGCTATCAGTTGCTGCTTAGCTTGTTTTTCCGGGATAATCCTCCGCTTAAGCTGAGTATCGGTTCGGCCCAGGGCGAATATAAAGCGCAGGCCTGGCTGGCATTATGTCAGCTGCAACTAGAGAACCTGCCTTTGCCCGAACCGGTGTATGGTCTGCAGTTGGATGTTAATCACTTTGCCGGCCAGCAGCATTCGACTGCAGCATTATTTAATCAGCATCAGGCCAGAATGTCGGCATTACAGCTGATATCGCTGTTGCAGGCCCGCTTAGGCCGCGCTGCCGTTACCGGTTTAACGATTCTAAACCAGCATTTACCTGAGCATGCCAGCCTGAGGAGCCTGCCGCTGCTAAAAGGCGATTTGGTTGACAACCAGACTAAAGCACAAGTTCAAGCTCAGGTATTAGCGCTTCGCCCGGCGTTTTTATTCAATAAACCCCAGCCACTGACCGAAGCAGTGACCATTAATCAGGGACCGGAACGGCTGTGTCCCGATGGCTGGCAACTAGCGGCGCAGCGTGACTATTTTATTGGCCGCAACCAGCAGGGCCAGTGGTTATGGTTATACCGCACCGCCAACCAACAATGGTTTGTGCATGGTTTATTTAGTTAAGCGCGGAAGAAGCCATGAATTACGCTGAATTGTTTTGCCAGAGCCATTTTAGTTTTTTGCAGGGCGCGTCTTCTCCAGCTGAATTGGTTACCCAGGCAGCGGCGCTCGGTTATCAGGCGCTGGCTATTACCGATGAGTGCTCGGTAGCCGGGGTAGTGCGGGCTTATCGTTGTATTAACGAGCAACAACTGGCGCTGAAGTTAATTGTCGGCAGTATGTTTAAACTGGATAAGTTGCAACTGGTGCTGCTATGTCCCGACAAGAACGCTTATAGTGAACTTTGCCGGGTCATTACCAATGCCAGGCGGCGCAGCAGCAAAGGCGACTACCAGCTAACCGAATGGGATCTGATGTCGGTTAAGCATTGTTTTATTTTATGGTTTCCCAGTGCTGATGACGACAGTGATCAATACTGGGCAAAGTGGCTGCAAAAGTATCAAACCGGTCGGCTATGGCTGGCGATGCGCCGGCACTTAAGCCATAACGAACAGGAGTTCAGTGATTATTGTCAGCAGTTGGCTTTGCAATACCAACTGCCGCTGATTTGCTGCGGTGCTGTGCTTATGCATGTGCCAGAGCGCCTGGCACTACAGCACTGTGTTAGTGCTATCAGGGTTGGTAAACCTATCCGGGAGCTTGGCCGTGAACTGCTCAGTAATGCTGAGCGCGCGCTTAGGCCCTTAGCCAAGCTGGCAAAATTATTTCCGCAAAATTGGCTTACCGAAACCAGCGCTATTGCTAAGCGCTGCAGTTTTAACCTGAGTGAACTGAAATACCAGTATCCGGCTGAGCTGGTGCCTGAGGGCGAAACGGCCAGCAGTTATCTGCAGAAATTAGTGCAAGAGGGCAGTAAAAAACGTTTTGCCGATGGAGTTCCACCACGAGTACAGGCATTAATTGATAAAGAGCTGACCCTGATCCGTGAGCTTAACTATGAATATTTTTTTCTGACCATTCACGATGTGGTGCAGTTTGCCCAAAGCCGCCAAATTTTATATCAGGGCCGTGGTTCTGCGGCTAATTCGGTGGTGTGCTATTGCCTGCAGATCACCGCGGTTGATCCCCGCCAGATACAAGTATTATTTGAGCGTTTCTTATCAAAAGAGCGACAAGAGCCGCCGGATATTGACGTTGACTTTGAGCATGAGCGGCGCGAAGAAGTGATCCAGTATTTGTATCAGAAATATGGCCGGGAACGGGCAGCTCTGGCAGCAACGGTAATCAGCTATCGGTTTAAAAGTGCCTTACGTGATGTCGGTAAAGCTCTGGGTTTACCGGTTAGTCAGCTGGATTTTCTGATTAAAAATATTCAGCGGCGTGATTCGGCTACCAGCTGGCAGCAGCAGTTGGGCGCCCTTGGGTTGGACAGTAATAGCCAGACGACCTGTCAGCTGGTGCAGTTAGTGGAAGAGCTACGTGGTTTTCCAAGGCATTTATCGCAGCATGTAGGCGGCTTCGTTATCTCCGAAGGGCCGCTGTATGAACTGGTGCCGGTAGAAAATGCCGCCATGGCCGATCGCACCGTGATCCAATGGGATAAAGATGATTTAGAAACGCTGGAATTGTTAAAAGTCGACATACTGGCACTGGGAATGCTCACTGCCATTCGTAAGTGTTTCAGTCTGGTGCAGCAACATTATCAGCGGTCGCTCAGTATTGCCGGTATTAATGCACTGGGCGATGATCCGGCGGTGTTTCAAATGATCCAACATGCCGATACCGTCGGTTTATTTCAAATTGAATCGCGGGCGCAAATGAGTATGTTACCGCGCTTAAAGCCAGCGTGTTATTACGACTTAGTGGTGCAGATTGCCATTGTCCGGCCCGGGCCTATTCAGGGTGATATGGTACATCCGTATTTAAAACGGCGAAATGGCATCGAGCCGGTTAGCTATCCATCACCGGAAGTGGAGCAGGTATTAAGCCGTACCATGGGCGTTCCTATTTTTCAGGAGCAGGTAATAGCGCTGGCGATGGTAGCTGCCGGTTTTACTGGCGGCGAAGCTGATCAGTTACGCCGGGCGATGGCCAGCTGGAAAAAAACAGGTGAGTTGTTGCAGTTTAAAGATAAGCTGATTAACGGCATGCTAAACCGCGGCTATCAGCTGGAATTTGCCGAGCGAATTTATCAGCAAATTTGTGGCTTTGGTGAATATGGTTTTCCGGAGTCGCATTCGGCCAGCTTTGCGGTGCTGGCGTATATTTCTGCCTGGTTAAAGCATTATTACCCGGCAGCGTTTTATACCGCATTGCTCAACAGCTTACCCATGGGTTTTTACAGCCCTTCGCAACTGTTACAGGATGCAAAAAGGCACAATGTCGCGGTGTTGCCGGTATGTGTTAATGGCTCATTTTGGGATTATGATTTACAGCCGCAGTCGCAGGAATATGCTATCCGGCTGGGGTTACGCCAGGTTAAAGGGCTAAGTGCGGCTGGTGCTGCTTTATTGCTTAAACACCGGCCGGCAGCAGGGTACAGCCAGCTTAGTCAGGTACGTCAGGCGGGTTTAAACAGGGCTGATTTACAGGCGCTGGCCAGTGCTAATGCTTTGATCGCAATAAGTGGCGACAGGTACAATAGTCGCTGGCAACTATTGGATAAACAGCACAGCCTGCCGCTGTTTGCGGATGAAACAGAATGTAACCCAATCGCTATAGCTGACGAAACTTTTAATACAAAAGCTCATCCGGCGTTAGCAGAAACATCGTCAGGCTATAACCTATCGACGCTGCAACGTGGCCAGTTAGCCGCACCTACCGCGATAGAAGAAGTACTGGAAGATTATGCCGCTACCGGCCTGAGCTTGCAGCAACACCCGATAGCGTTATTGCGCCAGGCAGGTAAATTGCCGCGCTCGGTTCCTGCTGCAGCATTAACTGAAGTGCGACATAAAAGTCCGGTGCGGATTAGCGGCTTGGTTACTCTGCGTCAGCGCCCGGGTACTGCTGCTGGCGTGACCTTTTTATCGTTGGAAGATGAAACCGGTACTGCCAATGTGGTGGTCTGGCTTGCTACCGCACAGGCCCAGCAGCAGGCGTTTTTAACCGCGCAAATACTGCAGGTTGATGGCATTTTAGAGCGGGAGGGCGAAGTGACTCATGTCATTGCCGGCCGCCTTACCGATTTAAGCGCTGAGCTGGCCGCATTTGCCACTAAGTCGCGGGACTTTCATTAGCGGCTATTTGGCTATCACATTATTAACTTAGCCAGATAATCTGCTACAGTGCCGGCGTTATATTGTATCCGGGTGCATCATATCAGTGTTAATTCCTTATCTATCGCTTTTTGCCAGCGGCTTTATTGCCGCTACCTTATTACCTGCTTCGTCAGAATTGGTATTACTGGCATTGCAGCAGCAGGGCTATGCCGTTTTCGGTCTCTGGCTGGCAGCGACCAGCGGCAATACCCTGGGCTCATGTGTTAACTGGTATCTGGGTAAAGAGTTATTGCGTTTCCAGCATAAACGATGGTTTCCGGTTAGCCCGGCGCAGTTAGCCAAAGCCGAAACTCAGTTTAAGCGTTACGGCAGCTGGAGCCTGCTACTGGCCTGGTTACCCATAGTCGGCGACCCGCTAACTCTGGTAGCCGGCACGTTAAGGGTTCGTTTTGGTTTATTTCTACTGCTGGTTACCCTTGGTAAAGGCGCTCGCTACGCGCTGCTGTTATTTCTGGCTAGCCAACTGGGGTAAATGGTTTTTCTGTTGGCTTTATACGGGCAGATCCGTCATCATTAGCACACTTTTTTATATTTGCGGGAAACCATTATGGAATATCAATTAAGCCCTGAAGAATTAAACCGGATTGTGGCGCTGGATGCCGAGCAACGATACGACTACTTTATCCAGGCCGTGGCCGATTTAGAAGAAATCTGGATTTTAACTGATGAAGAAGGTTTTGTGCTGGTCAGCGCCGAAGAAGAGCGCTGCATTCCGGTATGGCCCCATGCTGAACTTGCACAGCAATGGATTGAAGGGGAGTGGCAACACTGCACTGCCAAGTCGATTGATGTAAAAACCTGGCTGGATAAATGGACTTCAGGTTTAATTGGTGATGATTTAGCCATTGCTGTATTGCCAGACGCCGATGGCCCGGGCGTAGTTGTCATGCCAGATGAATTGTCTGAAACCTTAATTGATGAAATGAGCGACGACGCCTGAAGCTAAGGCGCTCGCTTCTGAAACATTAATTATTGTATCAATTCGTTGCCGGTGGTATTACCGCCGGCAAATGCCATTAAATTGTCACTGGTAATACTGCTAATTTGCTGTAACGCCTCTTTGGTAAAGAAGGCCTGATGGCTGGTGATCAGCACATTAGGAAAGGTGAGTAGCCGCTTAAATACCTCATCATCTATAACTTTTTCAGATAAATTTTCAAAAAAGATATCGGCTTCCTGCTCATAAACATCTAGCCCCAAATAACCAATTTTCCGACTTTTTAAACCTTCAATTACGGTTTTAGTATTGACCAGGCCGCCGCGGCTGGTGTTAATCAGCATGACGCCATCGCGCATTTTTGCCAGCGAGTCACTATTGATCAGGTGCTTAGTGGCCGGGTTTAACGGACAGTGCAGACTAATAATATCACTCTGGGCATACAGCTCATTCAGGCTGACATAATGTCCTGCCAGCTCTGCTGCAGGCTCAATGTCATAACATAATAGTTTGCAGCCAAAGCCTTTTAAAATATGGCTGGTGGCCAGTCCAATCCGACCGGTGCCAATTATGCCAACGGTTTTGCCATGCATATTAAAACCCAGCAGGCCGTCGATAGCGAAGTTATCATCTCGTACCCGGTTAAACGCTTTATGCAGTTTGCGGTTTAGTGTTAGCATCATTGCTACGGTGTGCTCCGCTACCGCTTCAGGTGAATAGGCGGGCACTCTGGCAATCCGGATACCTAACGCTTTGGCCGTATCCAGATCCACATTGTTAAAACCGGCACAGCGCAGAGCGACCATTTCAATGCCCATTTCTGACATCTGCTGCAATACCTCTGCTGATAATTCATCGTTTACAAAGGCACAGATAGCATGACAACCCTGAGCTAACTTCACATTCAACGAGTTTAAGCGACTATCAAAATAACTGAATTGCAGGCTCGGATCCGCCCACTGCGCAAAGCCGTCCTGATCGTATTTTTTGGCACTGAACACCGCAACTTTCATCTGTCACTCCCTGCATGCAACCCTTTTAGTTAGGCTAAGTGTAGATCAGCTACCGTTTTGATAATTAGCGCCAGATCAAAGTTACAGTAAATCTTCTACTGCCTGAGCAATGCTGGCCGGTTTAGTGCGAGGGGCATAGCGTTTTACGACATCGCCTTGTTTATTAATTAAAAACTTGGTGAAATTCCACTTAATCGCACGGGTTTTTAACAGTCCGCGGGCACTGTCTTTTAAATGCTCGAACAGGGGCGCCGCTTTTACACCATTGACATTAATTTTAGCCATAACCGGAAAGCTTAAACCGTAATTTAACTGGCAAAACTGCTGAATATCGCTATTGTCGCCGGGCTCCTGGCTGCCAAACTGGTTACAAGGAAAGGCTAAAATTTCAAAGTTACGATCTTTATACTGTTGATACAATGCTTCTAATTGCTGGTACTGTGGGGTAAACCCACATTGACTGGCGGTGTTAACAATAAGTACTACTTTGCCGCGGTACGATGCCAGATCCACTTCCTGTCCCTGGCCATTTTTAACTGTAAACTGATGAATATTGGTCATTCTGCTCCCCGATTATGTTTTAAATTCTGTTATACGTTCCGATTGCTGGATCCGTCTTTCTTTTCCCTGACTAAGTTTGTAAGCTAACAACCTATCATTTCATAGCTATAAGTCATTTTTATGTCAATTAAAAGCAAAGCTAAAGTCGCCTTTATTGGTTTAGGGGTAATGGGCTACCCGATGGCCGGGTATTTACAGCAAAAAGGCTATCAGGTGTGTGTCTATAACCGCACTGCAACTAAGGCAGCATCGTGGGTTAAACAATACGGTGGCAGTCATGCGGCTACTCCGGCACAGGCTGCAGCAGACGCTGAACTGGTGTTTTTATGTGTAGGTAATGATGATGATGTTCGTTCGGTGGTCTATGGCGATGACGGTGTGCTGGCGACCATGCAGAGGCAAAGCGTGTTAACCGATCATACAACGGCCTCAGCAGAATTAGCCCGTGAGCTGCACGCGGCCTGTTTAGCGAAAGAAGTTGGTTTTTTAGATGCGCCGGTATCCGGTGGTCAGGCTGGTGCGCAGAACGGTGCTCTAACCGTTATGCTGGGCGGCAATGCCAGCGATATGGCTAAGGCAGAAGCTGCCATTATGAGTTACTCCCGCTGTGCCAAATTACTGGGGCCGGCTGGCTCTGGTCAGTTAGCGAAAATGGTTAACCAGATTTGCATCGCCGGCGTGGTACAAGGCCTGGCTGAAGCGCTGAATTTTGCCCAGAATGCCGGCTTAGATGGTGCGGCGGTAGTCGAAGTCATTTCACAGGGCGCAGCACAGTCATGGCAAATGCAAAACCGCTCTAACACCATGCTCAATGGCAAATACGATTTTGGCTTTGCGGTAGATTGGATGCGCAAAGACCTGGGCATCGCCTTAAACGAAGCGCGCAAAAATGGCAGCCACTTGCCACTGACCGCCTTAGTTGATCAGTTTTACAGCGAAGTACAACAACTGGGCGGCGGCCGCTGGGATACTTCCAGTTTGCTGGCCAGGTTAAAGCGCTGAATTTATTGTAAATAACTAAGCTTTTTCTTGCTAATTTTTGTGGCATTCGCCAAGATGTCAGCGTTTTTATTTTCGGTAAGATATAATTTTTGACTCAAAGTAACATTATTGACAACAAAATTGGTATTCAATTGCCAGAGGGCGTTAGTCTTACCCTGGTGCCTGCGGGCATTGCGGTAAGAACGGCGGCTTTTATTATTGATTTTATTTACCGGGCCTTACTTTTTACCGCTGCGGCGCTGATATTAGGTCAGGTTGGTCAGGCCGGTGAAGGTATCTTGCTGGTAATATTATTTGTCCTTAACTGGTGCTACTACATTTTTTTCGAATATCGTACCGGCAGCTCTCCCGGTAAACGAAAAATGAAGCTTAAAGTAGTGGCCGATAATGGGTTACCCGCCGGGTTTTCCGCTATTGTCCTACGTAATTTACTGCGCCCGGTCGATATGCTGCCGCTTGGCTATGCACTGGGTTTAGTATCGATGGTACTAAGCCAGAACTTCAAAAGACTGGGAGACTGGGCCGGTGGCACTATGGTGGTTTATCAGCAGCAGGTGCTACCCCTGCCAAAGATCACGGGACAGGCATTAACTCAGGCACCGCAACCGCTTGCCAGTTCAGAGCAGGCAGCAGTGTTAGATTTCTGGCTACGTCACGCCAGCTTATCTGAACAGCGACAACAAGAGCTGGCCGAGTTACTGATCAGCGCACTGGATATAGAAACGGATGACAAGGTGGCTTATCTCTGTGCCCTGGGCGCCTATTATGCGGGTGAGAAAGCATGAAACAGTCTCAGTTTGTTAAACAGCGCGAGCCACTGTGGCTGCAGCTGGAACAGGAGCTGAACGCCGGCAGTTTTACCCGGCCTGAGTTATTTCCCGCGTCGTATCGGCAACTTTGCAGCGATTTAAGCCTCGCTCGTAGTCGCCAGTATAGCCCTTTACTGATTGACCGGCTGAATCAGCTGGTTGCCGCAGGCCAGCATTATTTATATCAGAATAATCAACCGGTCTGGTTTGAACTACGCCAGCTTATCGGTATTCGTGCGCTTGAAGCTTGTTATCAGTTTCGCCGCTGGATATGGCTGAACTTAGCATTATTTTATGGCTTGGGACTGGCAGCAGCTTTATTTGTTTGCAGTTCTGCGGACAATATTAATTATTTTATGTCGGCTGCCGATCTGGAAAAGTTTACTGAGATGTATGATCCCGCCAGCAGCGGAACCGGACGCAAAGCGCAGTCAGATGTTCTGATGTTTGGCTTTTATATTTACAACAATATTGGAATTGCCTTTCAAACTTTCGCTGGTGGCATGTTGTTATGCGTTGGTGCGCTATTTTTTATTGTCTATAACGGTCTTTATCTTGGTGCTGTTGCCGGCCACATGATTAATATGGGCTTTAATGAACCGTTTTTCTCGTTTGTCATTGGCCATGGTTCAGTTGAACTGACCGCCATTGTACTGAGCGGTGCAGCAGGTTGCCGGCTCGGGTTCAGCCTGCTGGCGCCCGGTATTTATAATCGCTTTACTTCGTTAAAGCTGGTGGCCCATCAGGTTATGCCAATCGTGGTTGTCGCTTTTGTTATGTTGGTGCTGGCTGCAGGCATTGAAGCGTTCTGGTCACCCCGTCTGCTTGCTGCTGAAGTAAAGTACACGGTGGGTGCGTTTTGCTGGGCGGCAGTGTGTTACTGGTTGTACCGGGGGACCGTGCTTGGACGTTAAGCAGTTAATTATTGAGCCTCAGGTTCGTAGCCCATGGCAGGTTTTCGATCTTGCTGTGCGTTGCTATCGGCTAATGTGGTGGCCGCTTTGTATATTGTGGTTAACCACGGCAATTCCGCTGGCACTGCTGCTGGCGGTTGTTGTTGATCCTTGGCTGGCGGGTTCAATTGTCTGGCTGGCTAAACCCTTACTGGAGAGACCTTTGCTGCATTATATCAGCAGGGCGGTATTCTCCGAGCAACCCGCCATCAGGTCCTGCTTTAGCGCACTTCGAACCGGCGGTTGGTGGCAGGCGTTACTCAGTGTTACCTGGTATCGCTTTGCCTGGCGGCGGGCATTTCTGGCACCGGTGTTATTGCTGGAGCAGCAAAGAGGAGACGCCCGTCAGCAAAGATGCAGAACATTAACGCGTCTTTATAACGACCGCCAGGGGTTCTGGCTGGCTTTTTGTGTTCATCTTGAACTATTAATTTTGGTTATGATGCTGTTGCTTGGTTACAATTTTCTACCTGCAGCTCTGGTACCTGACTGGTTGAGTAGTTTGAGTTTATTAGAGAGCCATGTTGGCGGTTATATCGTGCTGAGTGCGACGCTGGTAGCATACAGCTTAGTGGCTCCGCTTTTTGTCCTGGGTGGCTTTTTGATGTACATCAATCGCCGCATTGTCCTTGAAGCATGGGATCTGGAGTTAACCTTCCGTAAAATAGCGTTGCGCCTGCAAGCGTTGACCACCGTTGCTGTCATGCTGTTGTGTTTAACCCTTGGTACGTTTCCCGAACCGTTACTGGCAGAACCGCAGCAACTTATTCCAAACATCAAGCAAGCAACTGATACAGAAAACAGCGCCGAAGCTACGTTAAATCAGAGCAGCGATAGCAACCCGGAAGCTGTAGCAACCCCGCTGTACAGTGCAGAATATAAAGCTGAGATAGAACAACAGGTTGAACAGATATATCAGCAGCACGAGTTGCTGGATTATCGTACTCGCTGGGTGACTGAAACTACCGAAGAAGTACAGACCGACAGCAGCGACTGGCTTGGTATTTTCAGCGTTATTGCTGATAGCCTTGGGGTGATTGGTTGGGTGTGTATTATCGCGCTGACCCTAGGCCTGCTGTATTGGTTATTCCAGAATTATCATCGGTTGATCCAGCCTTTTAGCAAAAAAGTGCCGTTGGCAGCACCAACCATTCCGATGATGTTCGCTGATTTACCTGCCGATATCGATAATGATGATTTACTGCTACAGGCAGCGAAATTTCAGCAGACCGGTAACGCCCGGTTAATGGCGGCGTGTTTACTGCGTTTTGCCCTGCATTATATACAACAGCATTATTCGGTAAAGCTGGCGGCAACGATGACTGAGCAAGAGTGTTTGCGGGCGATTAGCCAGGATACACCCGAGCATATAAGCCTTACCATGGCCCGGCTTATTGATTTATGGATAGCGATTGCCTGGGGGCATCAGCAGTTGACGCTTGATAATCTCGGTGTCATTTTGCAGCAGCTTAGTGTCTGGCCACAGGAGCAAAGCCCTCGATGAAAAAATGGGTTCTGGCTGGTGCTGCTGCCTTGCTGGTGTTTATTATCTGGCGTGTTAGTCAGGGGCAATGGCAACAGATTACTGAAGAGAGTGGCCTGAGCAGAGAGGCTGTCAGTCAACCTTGGTTTGCCACTGCACAGCTATTACAACAATACGAAGGTTCCTTGGCTGAGATTTCTGATAGCACTCAGTTGCGACACCTGCTGAAGTCGGCGCCGGCATCTGAACGTATCATCGTTATCAACGAAAATCTGCTGCGTTTTGAGCCCGAGTTAGCCGAACCTTTGCTGGCATGGACCCGCTCTGGTGGACATCTTGTGTATCAGTTATCTGCCCAAAACCGTAAACAGCTTGCCAATAACCGCCTGCTTGCTGCTTTTGCTATTGAGATTTCACTGGCAGAAAGTGAGGTGCAACAGTACTGGCACCGTTTCGTCAGATCGACATTCGTTGAGGCCACCGCTGAGTTTGTGCAAGGTGTGCTGAACGTGGCAGTGATGCCAGATTACCGCATTGAACACTGTGACAATCCGCTGATGACTATTATCGGCCAGGAGCAGGGGCAGCACGATGGTTATGTCGCGTGCCAGTTTGCTTCAGACAGTGGCAAAGTCACGTTCACCAGCCAGACGGTATTTATGCAAAATAGCTTGTTGGATAAAGCTGATAATGCCTTGCTTACTCTCTCGCTGATTGGCAACGCCAGCCAGATGCATGTGATGCGGGATCCCGGTACATTACTGTGGTTTCAGCGGCTGTGGTATTGGAACTGGCCGGCTTGGTTATTATTGTTGCTGACATTCTCTTTGTTAATCTGGCGAGTTGTTCAGCGTCTTTCACCCCCTGAGCAGTTACTCACTACCCGGGATAATGTTTTTGAACATCATCTTTATGCCTGTGGTAATTTTCTGGATAAACGAATGCCAGATGAATGGCTTAAGCAGCTATTGATGCAGGATATTCTGACGATTTGTGATCGGCGTTATCCCGGGTTTTCACGGTTAGCACAGCACGATCAGCAGCAGTTAATCGCAAACTGGTGTGGGCTGTCATCGGCGCAACTTAATCATTTTTTTACTCAGCCCTGGCCGGCCAGAGCCGTCGATCTTGCTGAGTATATCGGGTTCTGGCAAAAAATAAGGAAAGCAATATGACAGAGTTAGGTGTGCAGCAGACTGAGCAAATTCGTCAAACCATCTCGGCAATAAGACAGAATATTCAGCAAGTTCTGGTAGGGCAGCATGAGATTGTAGACGATGTGATTGCTGTACTGCTCGCGGGTGGTCACGTACTACTTGAAGGGGTGCCTGGCCTTGGCAAAACCTTATTGGTAAGGGCCTTAGCACGTTCTGTGGATGTTGAATTCAGCAGGATCCAATTTACACCCGATTTGATGCCATCCGATGTGGTAGGGCATAGCCTCTATAATATGGGCAAGGGCGAATTTGAACTGAAAAAAGGACCAGCCTATACCAATATTCTGCTGGCCGACGAAATTAACCGTGCACCGGCAAAAACACAGTCAGCTTTGCTGGAAGTGATGCAGGAGCTGCAAATTACCATTGATGGCACCAGCATGAAGCTGCAGGGCCCATTTATGGTAATGGCTACCCAGAACCCGCTTGATCAGGAGGGGACTTATCCACTGCCTGAAGCCGAGTTAGACCGTTTTATGGTGAAACTAAAGTTGGGATACCCCAGTCTTGAACATGAATTGCATTTGCTGCTACTGAATACTGCCGGTGAATCTAATGAATCACAGGTTAGTGGATTAAAAACCGTGATTACCCGCGACCAGCTAATGACAATGCGCAACCAGGCCACTCAGGTTCTGGTGGATGAAAAGCTCTACATGTACGCGCTGGATATCGTCAGAAAAACCAGAAGCTGGCCTGGTGTGCTCCATGGGGCAGGGGTCAGGGCCAGTATCAATATGATCAAACTGGCCAAGGTCAGAGCGCTGATGAATGGACGGGAGTTTGTAATACCGGATGACTTAAAACTGTCTGCAAAACCTATTTTACGTCATCGGATCATTTTATCTGCAGAAGCAGAGTTAGAAGGCACCAATGAAGACGATATTATCAGCGCTATCCTGATGAAGACTGAAGTACCCCGCGAATGAAACCGTTAACTATACGTCCGTCAAACCGACTTTTGCTGGCGTTGGCAGCTTTGGTTGTGCTGAGTATTGTGCTAAAAATACTTCAGAGTAGCCAGGCGGTACAGCTGGCTACGATAGGCGGACTTTTCGGGTTAATTCTTCTTAAGGGGCGTAGCGACTTTACCCGGCTCAAACGTTTACCGCCATTAACCGTGCAGCGGGAGTTACCCGACAATCTTAATCTTAACTGCGAATTTACTTATCAGCTGATTATCGAAAACCATACTGAGCAAACCCTGTTACTCAGTGCTGCCGAGAGAATGCCAGCGCATTGGTTGCGAGAGCAGCGTCAGTTTAGCAGCCGTTTGGCGGCAAAAGAAAAACTGAAGTTTACTTATCAGGTGAAACCCAGCCGGCGCGGTCTGGTTGAGCTCTCAGGTACCGATTTTCGCTTACAGCTTCCCGGTGGCTTTTGGCAGAGCAGATACCATGTTTCGGCACAACACCAGGTAAAGGTGTATCCTGATTTTTCGGTACTAATGAAATCCCCGGGACTCAGTGGTGTTGGTAATTTACCGGTGCCTGGGATTAAAGTGTTTAATAAGCGGGGTAGCGGCACCGAATTCAGGCATCTGCGCGAGTATCGACTGGGAGACAGTCAGAACCAGATTGATTGGCAGGCTTCCAGCCGGCGTCTGAAACTGATTGCCAGGGAGTTCCAGGAAGAACAAAGTCAGCAGGTTATCGTGATGCTCGACAGTGGCCGCAGAATGCATGTGGAAACGGAGATTGGCACCCACTTTGATGCCGCGTTAAGTGCTATTTTGCTATTGGCGCATTCGGTACTGAAAAATGGTGACTGGTTTAGCATGCAGTCTTTTGGCGCGACTGAGCGCTGGTTACCTAATGTCAGAAGTGTCCGGGATATCTCTAAAGTAATGCAGCATTTTTATGATTTATATCCGTCAGATATCAGCCCTGATTATCTGGTTGCTGCCAGACAACTTATTTCTAAAAAGCCAAAGCGCGCCTTGGTGTTAATAGTCACCACCTTACAGGATGAAGATTTTTCTGATTTATTACCAGCAGTTCGCTTGTTGCAGCAACATCATCTGATAGGGGTAATTCATATTGAGAACGAAGCTATTCGCCAACAGTTATCTCATAACATAACAGACAGCATTCAGGCTAAAAGTTATCTGGGTGCTGTGCAGCTTAACCAACTGTTTCAGCAGAACTGGCAACGACTGCAAAAAGAACATGTGCTTTGTATCAGCAGCAGAGCGAAGGATTTATTACCACAAAGCCTGAACGCTTACTTACGGGTGAAGCGTTCAGGCATGCTTTAAGACTAACGGTTACTGGTGGTATCTATCGCTTCATTAATTTTGTATTGCAAATAAATGCTGCTAAAAAAGAACGTCAGGATAGGGCCGGTACGAACATGGTGGCCTTCTTCAATAAAGACATCATGCAGTCGGTTTCTGATGGTAAACGCAGTAATCAGATATAAAACCCAGTAAGCAATACTAAGGCTATTTTCAATAACGGCATATTCTTCGCCAGAAAACCCGGCGACAAAACCCAGCGCAAAACTGCCCAGTAATACTGCCACCAGCACATAAATTAATTCCAGGGCAATGGGTCTGCTTTGGATCTGATTTAAGGTGCTGGCACGAGAGTAGAGCCACCATAACGGGTAAATACCCAGTGTAACGATATTAAGTAAAAATACCCACCAGGCCGAGAATCGGGGAAGTTGCTTTAACTTGCCATTGTTTAACGGCGCATTCAAATTTGCCGTTGGCGCGGTATAAGGGTTGGAAACTGCATCACTCATTTAACATCCTTTTATTTTTTTGTTAAGAATGAGGATTTTAATGATAACGAAGAAAAAGTAAATGCTAAATTTAGAGTAAAAAGGAACAATATTGGCGGAGGAAATAAAAAAAACTACCAGCCTCAATGTGGCATAAGGCGGGTAGTGCTATAGGTGGAAATAAGCTTTAGTTAAATACCATCTCTGGTATGTCGCCATTAACCACCAGCTTGCCGGCTGTTTTCTGCTGAATTTCTTCAACAGTTATTCCCGGCGCGCGCTCTAACAGGTGGAAAGCGCCGTTGCGCACCTCCAGTACGGCTAAATCGGTAACGATTTTTTTTACACAGCCAACGCCGGTTAACGGCAGCGTGCAGCCTTCCAGCAGTTTACTGTTGCCGTATTTATCGGCGTGGGTCATGGTAACCACGATATTCATGGCACCGGCGACTAAATCCATAGCACCGCCCATGCCTTTAACCAGTTTTCCGGGGATCATCCAGCTGGCGATATTACCGTTCTGGTCCACTTCAAAGGCGCCCAGTACGGTTAAATCAACATGACCGCCACGGATCATGGCAAAGCTTTCTGCTGAGCTGAATATAGCCGCGCCTTTAATAGCGGTGACCGTTTCTTTGCCGGCGTTAATCATATCGGCGTCAAGCTCTGCTTCAGTCGGGTAGGGGCCCATACCCAGCAA
Organism: Arsukibacterium sp. UBA3155; assembly: GCA_002364615.1. Taxonomy (GTDB): domain Bacteria; phylum Pseudomonadota; class Gammaproteobacteria; order Enterobacterales; family Alteromonadaceae; genus Alishewanella. The sequence continues at coordinate 156,572 of DEYP01000016.1, forward strand.
GCCGTTTTCAGACTGCAGCATCACTTCAATGCCCTCTGGCACATAATTGGCTACCAGAGTCGGAATACCAATACCCAGGTTAACGTAGTAACCGTCTTGCAGCTCTTGCGCTACGCGCATTGCTACCTGTTCACGAGATAAAGCCATGGTTGCCTCCTTAACCTTGCCGCACCATACGACGTTCGATGCGTTTTTCAAAGCTGCCTTTGATTACGCGCTGCACGTAAATACCTGGGGTATGAATTTGCGACGGTTCCAGCTCACCCGGCTCAACAATTTCTTCCACTTCGGCCACGGTAATTTTACCAGCGGTAGCCGCCATCGGATTGAAGTTCATCGAGGTGTGACGGAACATCAGGTTACCGTAGCGGTCGGCTTTCCAGGCGCGCACTATGGCAAAATCACCGGTAATGGCAGGTTCTAATACGTAATGCCGACCATCAATTTCGCGGGTTTCTTTGCCTTCAGCAACGGGGGTGCCATAACCGGTAGCGGTGAAAAAGGCCGGAATACCGGCGCCGCCAGCACGCATTTTTTCTGCCAGGGTACCCTGCGGAGTAAGCTCTACTTCGAGCTCGCCACTTAGCAGTTGTTTTTCAAACAGGGCGTTTTCACCAACATAAGAGGCGACCATTTTTTTGATTTGGCGGTCTTCCAGTAAAATACCCAAACCAAAACCATCGACACCACAGTTATTGGATACCACGGTTAAATCGGTGGTAGCCATTTTTTTAATCTGGGCAATTAATCCTTCCGGAATACCGCATAAGCCAAAGCCACCGGCAATAACGGTCATGCCGTCTTGCAAGCCGGCCATGGCGTCTTCGTAACTATGTACGACTTTATTAAACCCTGCCATTTGTTGTCCTCTGTTCTTTGCTGAACTTTATTTTAGAGCCGTTCTTCGATTCCGCTGCTGCTACGTGTATTTTTGTCTGCGACACGCCGTGAACCCCTCCCTGGGGGCTCGTTTCCGCCCGTCCAGGGCTTCAACGGTCTCAGAAAAAATCACATCCGCATCAGCTTACTTCAAAGTAAAGGGAAGCGCGCTGTACACTTTGGCCGGAACCGTGTTTTTCATGGATGAAAAACAGGAGCCCCCATGGATGGGTTTACGGCGTGTTTCGGCAAAGTTGTACGGAGTGCTTACCGTGTCCGAAGAACCTTATTTGCTGCTGTTAACTAATCACCAGTTTGCGTGCACTTCGCCTTAAGTGCCAATCCTACTTTAGAACTAGGTTGCTTCCCAAGCTTGCCAGTAATAAACCAGCCGGCTTCTGCCAGCGCCGCTAAATCAATGCCGTGCTCAATACCCAGGCCATTTAATAAGTACACCACATCTTCGGTGGCCACATTGCCCGAAGCACCAGCAGCATAAGGGCAGCCGCCTAAACCGGCCACAGCGCTATCAATAATGCTAATGCCACGATTAAGCGCCACGTAAATATTAGTCAGGGCCTGGCCGTAGGTGTCATGAAAATGTACAGCTAATTTTTCAGCAGGTACCATCGATAGCACCGCATCCAGCATGGCGTTCACTTTTGTCGGGGTGCCAACACCAATAGTATCGCCCAGAGATATCTCATAGCAGCCCATTTCCAGCAGGGCTTTAGCAACCAGGGCAACCTCGGTCGGTGCCACATCGCCCTGATACGGACAACCGACCACACAAGACACATAACCACGTACTTTAATGCCATCAGCTTTCGCCGCCTCAACGACCGGCGCAAAGCGCTCCAGGCTTTCACTGATAGAGCAGTTAATGTTTTTCTGGCTAAACGCTTCTGATGCTGCGCCAAAAATAGCGACTTCGGTGGCACCTGCGGCTTTTGCTGCTTCATAGCCTTTTAAATTAGGGGTCAGCGCCGCATAAGTCACGCCAGCTTTGCGGGTAATACCGGCAAATACCTCTGCAGAGTCGGCCATTTGCGGTACCCACTTAGGTGAAACAAAAGCGCCACTTTCAATGTAACTGTGCCCAGCGGCGCTTAGCATGTCGATTAAAGCAATCTTATCGGTGCTGCTAACACTTTGCTCGTTTTGCAGGCCATCACGCGGGCCTACTTCCACTATACGGACACGTGCTGGTAAGCTCATGCTTCCTCCGGACTAAAATCGACCAGTTCGGCACCATCTTTTACCAGGTCGCCAGCTGCATAAAACACCTCATTTACCACGCCGTCTTTGGGGGCTTTAATGCTGTATTCCATTTTCATCGCTTCCATAATAACCAGCGTATCACCGGCTTTTACATTAGCGCCGGCTTTGGTCATTATCGCCACAATAGTACCGTTCATTGGCGCAGTTAAACTGCCGGCATGCTCGCTGCCATCCAGCTCCGGAGTGACTTCAGTGCGATAAATAAAGTCATATCGATGATGTTTAATAAAGACACTGATGGTGTCCTGATAACGGCTGACCCGCACCTTGGTTTTATGATCGCCCAAGGTCGCGCTTAACTCATCGCCATTTAGATCCGCCAGACAGCAAATTTGCTGGCCTTGCAGTTCAATTACATAATGCTGTTGTTGCTCGCGTATCGTCAATTGCTCAGCGTTATCACCGTGCAGTAAATTAAGAATAACGGTCGGTGTTTCATTTAAACGCCAGCCATGGCTGTATTGCCAGGGACTCGGGCTGGTGTTACTGGGCCGTGGTGCTTTTTGCTGCTCCATAATAAATAGCGCGGCTAGCACGAGTGCCTGATTATTCTCGCTGTTGGCCGGGGCGAATAAGGTTGCCTGATGCTGGTTGATAAAGTTGGTATCTAACTCGGCTGCTTTAAAGGCCGGGTGCTCTGTTAAGCTGGTTAAAAAGCTTAAATTGGTGGTCACGCCGGCGATCCGGTAATCGTCCAGCGCACGCAGCATTCTGGCGATAGCGCGGTCACGGCTTTCGTCCCAGACAATAAGCTTGGCAATCATTGGGTCATAAAAAGGCGATACTTCGTCATTCTCTACTACGCCGGTATCCACCCGCACATTGCGGCTCTGTTCTGGCTGACGTAAATAAGTCAGCTTGCCGGTGGCAGGCATAAAATCGTTATCCGGATCTTCGGCATAGACCCGCACTTCAATGGCATGGCCATCAATTTGTACTTCGTGCTGACTAAGGGGCAATTTTTCGCCAGCCGCCACTAACAGCTGCCATTTAACCAAGTCCTGGCCGGTGATCATTTCCGTAACCGGGTGTTCTACCTGCAGTCGGGTGTTCATTTCCATAAAATAGAACGAGCCGTCTTCGTCAAATAAGAACTCTACTGTTCCTGCACCACGATAATCTATGGCTTTTGCGGCTTTTACTGCAGCTTCACCCATCGCTTTACGCTGTTCTGCGCTGAAATTTGGTGCCGGGGCTTCTTCAATGACTTTCTGATGCCGGCGCTGAATAGAGCAATCGCGCTCGGCTAAATACACTGCGTTGCCGTGATTATCACAAAACACCTGAATTTCGATATGACGCGGCTTGGTTAAATAGCGCTCAACCAGCATTTTGTCATTACCAAAACCAGCTTTCGCTTCGCGCCGGGCACTGGCTAAGGCATCGGCAAACTCTTCTTTTGTCCAGACCACCCGCATGCCTTTGCCACCACCACCATAGGCGGCTTTTAACAGCTGCGGATAACCAATATTGGCAGACTCTTTTGCCAGCAGGTCGTCTGATTGATCATCACCATGGTAGCCCGGCACTAACGGCACGCCGGCGTCAGCCATAATTTTTTTGGCGGCGCTTTTTGAGCCCATGGCGGTAATCGCACCAACTGGTGGGCCGATAAACACCACACCAGCATCCGAACAGGCTTTGGCGAAATCTTCATTTTCCGATAAAAACCCATAGCCCGGATGAATGGCCTCAGCACCACTTTGCTTGGCAATGTCGATTATTTTATCGCTACGCAAGTAAGAGTCTTTACTGGGCGCCGGGCCAAGCAAATAGGCTTCGTCTGCCATGCGGACATGGCGGGCATTGGCATCGGCTTCGGAATATACTGCCACGCAGCGAATGCCCAGCTTATGAGCCGTGTCGATAACCCGACAGGCAATTTCGCCACGGTTAGCGATTAATATTTTGCGAAACATAGTTAATTATCCTGTGGCTTAGGCGGTAACCAGTTAGGGCGGCGCTTTTCAAGAAACGCACTCAGGCCTTCCTGGCCTTCATCAGATACCCGAATTTCAGCAATTGCCTGAGTAGTATGTGCTACCACATTGTTGCTGATTTTGCGGTTATAAATATTGTGGATCAGTGATTTAGCGGCGCTCATGGCGGCCGGGCTGTTTTGTAGCAGCTGCTCTGCTAACGCATCAGCTTTTTGCGGCAGCTCAGCTGCACTGACGATTTCGTGCAATAACCCCAGAGATCTGGCAGTGTCGGCGGTAAAGCGTTCGGCGGTTAAAAAATAACGCCGGCTTTGCCGCTCGCCCAAGGCGCGCATCACGTAGGGGCTGATCACGGCCGGGATCAGGCCAATTTTCACTTCACTTAAACAGAAGCTGGCGGTATCGCTGGCAATAGCGATATCGCAACACGCTACCAGGCCAACAGCGCCACCAAAAGCGGCACCTTGCACTAAAGCGAGGGTAGGCTTAGGGAACTTGTCCAGCTTATACATGAGGGTTGCCAACTCGTTGGCGTCGTCCAGATTTTGCGCATAGTCTTTTTCGGCCATCGAGCGCATCCAGTTAATATCGGCGCCGGCAGAGAAGTTTTTGCCGTTCGCACTTAGCATAAGCACTTTTACCTGTTCATTGGCTGCGAGGTTGTCCAGCACCTGGATCAGCTCGGCAATCATCAGATCGTCAAAGGCGTTATGCACCTCTGGCCGGTTGAGTACCAGGTTGGCCACGCCACGCTGGTCGATAGTTACTTGGGTGTAAACCTGGTTCATTTTCTCTCCAAAAAGTGTTGCTGCAAGCTAGGATGTTATAAACCGGCAATCCTATGTCTTCGACATCGCGGTCGCTGCGTGAATTTTTGTCTGCGACACGCCGTGAACCCATCCATGGGGGCTCGATTCGCCCATCCTGGGCTGCAACGGTCGCCGAAAAAATCACATCCGCACCCGCTTGATCCACTTAGCAGCAAGCGCACAGTGCACTTTGCTCAGAACCGTGTTTTTCATGGATGAAAAACAGACAAATTCGTCAGGAACGAATTTGAACAGCGTTCTTTGCTGCCCAAGGGGCAAACTTCACGGATGAAGTTTGTAACCCTACATGGATGTATTTACGGCGTGTTCTGACAAAGTTGTACGGCGCGATTGCTGCGTCTTTGCCCGAAGCGACTGACCGATAGCCACATCACATTCTAAATACACCAAACTTTGTCTCTTCAATTGGCGCATTCAGTGCTGCGGCCAACGCCAGACCGACAGTCATCCGGGTTTGTGCCGGGTCAATAATGCCGTCATCCCACAAACGCCCGCTGGCGTAATAAGGGTGACCCTGCTTTTCATACTGCTCAATAATCGGTTTTTTCAGTGCTTTTTCGGCATCTGCTGACAAGGTTTCGCCTTTACGGGCTAAGCCGTCTTTGGTTACCTGCGCCATAACGCCTGCTGCCTGCTCGCCACCCATTACTGATATGCGCGCGTTAGGCCACATCCACATCATGGTTGGGTCATAGGCACGGCCACACATACCGTAGTTGCCGGCGCCATAGCTGCCACCAATTAACACGGTAAACTTCGGTACCTTGGCACAGCTTACCGCCATCACCATTTTGGCACCGTGCTTGGCAATACCTTCAGCTTCATATTTTTTGCCGACCATAAAGCCGGTAATATTCTGCAGGAATAACAACGGAATTTTGCGCTGAGCACACAATTCAATAAAGTGCGCGCCTTTTTGTGCAGACTCTGAGAAAAGTATCCCGTTATTGGCGATAATGCCTACCGGATAGCCGAAGATGCGTGCAAAACCGCACACCAGGGTCGCACCGTACAGCTGTTTAAACTCATCAAAATCAGAGTTATCGACAAGGCGGGCAATCACTTCTTTGACATCAAAAGGTTTGCGTAAATCGGTACCGACAATGCCGTATAACTCTTTGGCATCGTATAAAGGCTCTTGCGGCGCTTTAACATCCAGTTGCTCTGGTGCCTGGCGGTTTAAGCGCGATACGGCATTACGCGCCAGTTGCAGCGCATGCTCGTCATTGAGTGCATAGTGATCCGCCACACCGGAGATTTTACAGTGCACATCGGCACCGCCAAGCTCTTCTGCGGAGACTTCTTCACCGGTGGCGGCTTTAACCAACGGTGGGCCGGCTAAGAAAATAGTGCCTTGCTCTTTAACAATAATGCTCTCATCTGCCATGGCCGGCACATAAGCACCGCCGGCGGTACACAGGCCCATTACTACAGCAATTTGCGGAATACCTTTGGCAGACATATTGGCCTGATTAAAGAAAATTCGGCCAAAGTGCAATTTATCCGGGAACACATCGTCTTGCCGCGGCAAGTTAGCCCCGCCAGAATCGACCAGATAAATACAAGGCAGGTGACAGCGCTCGGCGATTTCCTGCGCTCGCAGGTGTTTTTTTACGGTAAGCGGATAGTAGGTGCCGCCTTTAACGGTGGCATCGTTAGCGACAATCATGCACTCAACACCACTGACCCGGCCAACACCGGCGACCACGCCTGCGCAGGGCACATAATCTTCATAGCATTCCCAGCCGGCAAATTGGCCCACTTCTAAAAAGGGCGAACCCGGGTCAAGCAGCTTTTGAATACGCTCACGCACAAACAACTTACCGCGGGCGGTATGACGGGCAATTAATGCTTCGCCGCCACCGAGCTTAATTTGCTGCACCTTAGCGTTCAGATCGTCGACCACGGCCTGCATGGCATCCGCGTTTTTCAGAAACTCGTCGCTACGGGGGTTAATTTTACTTACGATCTTGGTCATATCAGTTCGACTCTGTAAATAACTCGCGGCCGATTAACATGCGGCGGATTTCAGAGGTGCCCGCACCAATTTCATACAGTTTGGCATCGCGCAGTAAGCGGCCGGTAGGGTACTCATTAATGTAGCCATTACCGCCTAATAACTGAATGGCATCCAGTGCCATTTTGGTGGCTAGCTCAGCGGAATATAAAATAACCGCTGCGGCGTCTTTACGGGTGGTTTCGCCACGGTCACAGGCTTTCGCTACTGTGTAAACATAGGATTTGGCGGCATTCATCTGAGTGTACATATCGGCCAGTTTGCCCTGGACCAGCTGGAATTCACCAATGGCCTGGCCAAACTGTTTACGGTCGTGAATATAAGGTACTACCACGTCCATACAGGCCTGCATAATGCCCAGCGGGCCGGCTGCCAATACCACGCGCTCGTAGTCCAGGCCGCTCATTAATACTTTAACGCCACCGCCAATCTGGCCAAGGATATTTTCGGCCGGTACTTCGCAATCTTCAAATACCAGCTCACAGGTATTAGAGCCTCGCATGCCAAGCTTATCCAGCTTCTGAGCAGTGCTAAAACCTTTAGTGCCGCGTTCAACAATAAAAGCGGTAATGCCTTTGCTGCCGGCATTAATATCGGTTTTGGCATAAATAACATAGGTGTGTGCATCCGGGCCGTTGGTGATCCACATTTTATTGCCATTTAAAATGTACATATCGCCTTTTTTCTCGGCGCGCAATTTCATACTCACCACGTCAGAGCCGGCATTGGGCTCACTCATTGCCAGCGCACCAATATGCTCGCCAGAGCAAAGTTTTGGCAGGTACTTCATTTTTTGCGCTTCAGTACCGTTTCGGAAAATCTGGTTAACACACAGATTAGAGTGGGCACCGTATGACAGGCCAACAGAAGCGGAAGCACGACTGATTTCTTCCAGTGCCACCACATGTTCTAAATAGCCGAGGCCTGAGCCGCCGTATTTTTCATCAACGGTAATGCCGAGCAGACCTAAGTCACCAAATTTGCGCCATAATTCATTTGGGAATTCGTTTACCTGATCAATGTGTTCAGCCCGTGGGGCTATTTCTTCGCGCGAGAAAGCATTAACCTGCTCGCGGATCATATCGACGGTTTCGCCTAAATCGAAGTTAAGGCCTTTGTAACTGCTTATCATGGTAAATCCCCGTTTGCTAAATGCTGAAAACCGCCTAAGCGGTTTTGGATTGTTTGGCGTCTGCTAAGGTGTCGAGGCAACGTTTTTCAACGGTAACCAGTTCCATTAGCACTACTTTAATGTCGTCCAGTTGCTGATGCAGTTCGCTTTTCTTCTGCTCGATTAGTCTCAGCATGGTATTTAATTGGGTAACACTGCTTTTATCAGCGTCGTACAGTTCAAACAGTTGACCGGTTTCTGCCAGACTAAAGCCCAGCCGTTTTCCGCGCAAAATCAACTTCAGGCGAACCCGATCACGTTTGCTGTAAATGCGGGTCTGGCCGTTTCGCAGGGGCGTAAGCAGCCGCTGATCTTCGTAAAACCGAATGCTGCGGGTAGTAATGTCGAACTCTTTTGCCAGCTCGCTGATACTGTAGGTTTTTTCTTCTTTTTCTGTCATAACCGCCTTCCCAAAAACGCCATCAACTATAAGTGAAGTTTACGTAAAGGTAAAGCTAGTGGCTGGGGGTTAAAATCAATAGAAGAGCGTTTTGGCAGGCTTTGTAAAGCAAAAATGCCAGATTTTTCTGCTCAGACTGTACAGTTTACTGCACCATTTTCCGAACTATAAACAGTAGTCACTACCATAGTGTTAGATAGTTGACGTTGGCGTAAACGTAAATTTGGTGTAGGCTCTTGGGCATCTTTTCAGGCCAACCTTGATAGGAGAGTAAAATGGATTCTGACAATACCGGACACAATATTGTAATTGTTGCAGCAAAACGCACCGCGATGGGCGGCTTTATGGGCGGTTTAACCGAAGTTGACGCCACTGTGCTGGGTGCTACTGCGATTAAAGCGGCGCTAGAGCAAGCCGGTGTTAGCGGCGATAAGGTTAGTGAAGTGATAATGGGTAATGTGCTGCCTGCCGGTATAGGTCAGGCCCCGGCGCGCCAGGCTACTTTAAAAGCTGGATTGCCCCTAAGTGCTGGGGCAACCACCATTAATAAGGTGTGTGGTTCGGGCTTAAAAGCGGTAATGCTTGCCAGTGATTTACTGAAAGCCGGCAGTGCTGATCTGGTGGTTGCCGGTGGTATGGAGTCAATGAGCAACGCACCGTACTTGTTGCCAAAAGCGCGGGCAGGCTATCGGATGGGTCATGGTGAGATTAAAGACCACATGATGTTAGACGGTCTGGAGAACGCTTACGATGGCAAAGCCATGGGCTGTTTTGCTCAGGGTACCGCCGATGAAAAAGGCATTACCCGCGAGCAGATGGATGCTTTCGCGGTGCAGTCAACTACCCGCGCTCAGCAAGCCATAAGCAGTGGTGCTTTTGAGTCAGAAATTGCCCCGGTAAGCTTTCAAACCCGCAAAGGCGAAGTAACCTTCAAGGTAGATGAGCAGCCAGGCAATGCCAAACTGGATAAAATCCCAAGCTTACGGCCGGCCTTTGCTAAAGACGGCACCATTACCGCGGCCAACTCCAGCTCTATTTCAGATGGTGCAGCAGCCCTGATATTAATGCGCGAGTCAGATGCCAAAGCTCAGGGCTTAACACCACTTGCAAAAGTGGTAGCCCACAGCACCAACTCAATGGAGCCGGCATTGTTTACTGTGGCCCCGGTTGGCGCTATGCAAAAAGTACTGCAAAAAGCCGGCTGGGATAAAGAGCAGGTCGATCTTTGGGAAATTAACGAAGCCTTTGCCATGGTCACCATGCTGGCGATAAATGAATTGGGTCTTGATGCAGCCAAAGTTAACGTAAACGGCGGTGCCTGTGCCTTAGGTCACCCGATAGGTGCTTCAGGCGCCCGTATTCTGGTGACCCTGATTCATGCCCTGCGAAACCGTGGCCTGAGCAAAGGCGTTGCCTCGCTGTGTATAGGTGGCGGTGAAGCCGTTGCCTTGGCAGTTGAAGTTCTGTAACTGCGTTAAAAACAAGAACAAGTGTGAGGTTGGAATCCCGTTAGCGCAGCCACAGAGTGTCTGAGTGAGCGAAAGCAAGCGAGTTGCTGTGGCGAGCACAACGGGAGTTGCAACCGGTAACGTTGCACTGAATGAACAAGCTTTAAATTACAGTGTGCCAGCTTATTTTAATAATTAAATCTATTTGCGCTGGCAACACCCCCTAACAACCGGGAGAAGCAATATGACACAACAGGTTAAACATTTTATCGACGGCGAGTTCGTCAGCTCAAACAGCGACAAACTGATCCCCGTCACCAACCCGGCTACCCAGGAAGTGATTGCCCAGGTTCCTTGCGCTACCCAGGAAGAAATGACCCGGGCAGTAGAGTCGGCCAAAGCCGCTTTTTTAACCTGGAAAGAAGTTCCGGTATCAGAGCGCGCCCGTTTAATGATGCGTTTTGCTCACTTATTAAAAGAACACCAGGGCGAAATTGCGGAGATTATCTGTCAGGAACTGGGTAAAACCGTTGAAGACGCTAAAGGCGATGTCTGGCGTGGTATCGAAGTTGTTGAGCAGGCGGCCAATATTCCGTCATTAATGATGGGCGAAACGGTAGAGAACGTAGCGCGCAGCATTGATACCTACAGCTACATTCAGCCGTTGGGTGTCTGTGCCGGCATTACCCCGTTTAACTTCCCGGCGATGATCCCATTGTGGATGTTCCCGATGGCCATTGCCTGCGGCAATACCTTTATCTTAAAACCGTCTGAGCAAGACCCGATGACGGTTAACAAAATTGCCGAGTTATTTGTTAAAGCCGGCGCGCCAAAAGGCGTGTTGCAAGTAGTGCATGGCGCCAAAGAGCAGGTAGATGCCATATTGCATCACCCGGATATTAAGGCGATTTCATTTGTTGGCTCGGTCAATGTGGGCCAGTACATCTACAAAACCGGTACCGACAACCTAAAACGCGTACAGGCCTTCGCCGGTGCCAAAAACCATATGGTTATTATGCCTGATGCCAATAAACAACAGGTGGTTAACGCTCTGGTGGGTGCTTCAGTCGGCGCTGCCGGTCAGCGCTGTATGGCAATTTCTGTTGCAGTGTTTGTGGGTGCCGCTGCAGAGTGGATCCCGGAAGTGGCAGCCGCCATTGGTAAAGTACGCCCGGGCGTTTATACCGACCCGAATGCTGCTTATGGCCCGCAAATTAGCCCGCAAGCCCGTGCCCGTGTACTGTCACTGATTGAGCAGGGTAAAAAAGAAGGCGCAACCTGTGTGCTGGATGGCTCGGACTGCAAAGTTGAAGGCTATCCGGACGGTAACTGGGTAGGCCCAACGGTATTTAGTAATGTTAAAACCGATATGGAAATCTATAAGCAAGAAATCTTTGGCCCGGTATTAACCACTATGCATGTTGATTCACTGGCTGAAGCATTAAAAGTGGTTAACGACAGCCCCTACGGGAACGGTACCTCTATATTTACTGCCAGTGGTGCGGCTGCCCGTAAGTATCAACATGAAGTGGAAGTGGGTCAGGTAGGTATCAACATTCCTATTCCAGTACCACTGCCGTTTTTCTCGTTTACTGGCTGGAAAGGTTCGTTCTATGGCGACCAGCATGCCTATGGTAAACAGGCAGTACGTTTCTATACTGAGACCAAAACCATTACTGCCCGCTGGTTTGATGACGATATTCCGGTATCTGGCCCGAATATGTCGATTAACTTGCGTTAAGCGCGGGGCTTAGAATAACAAGGCGGGTGGGAGACTTTACTTAGCCGACCGTTGTAGGCCATGGATGGCCGGAAACGAGTCCCAGGGAAGTTTATAGCGTGTCGGCTTGTAAAGTGTGCCACCCAGCCCATCATAAGTTTTAACTACATTTAGTAGCAGGGTGTCAAACACCAGAACCTGTAAAGGTGTATCAATGAATTTCAATTTAACAGAAGACCAACAAGCCTTTGTCGATGTGGCCAAACAGTTTGCCGAACAGGAACTGGCGCCACATGCCGCGCAGTGGGATCGCGATCACCACTTCCCGAAAGACGTCATTCAAAAAGCCGGTGAGCTGGGTTTTTGCTCGCTGTATACCGCTGAAGATGACGGTGGTATGGGCTTATCACGCTTAGACTCATCTATTATTTTCGAGCAACTGGCCATGGGCTGTACTGCCACCACGGCCATGTTAACCATTCATAATATGGCCACCTGGATGATTGCCACCTGGGGTACCAGTGATGCGAAAGCCGAATGGGTAGAGCATTTGGTCACCGGCCAGAAACTGGCGTCGTACTGCTTAACTGAGCCGGGCTCAGGCTCGGACGCTGCCGGCCTTCGAACCAGTGCCAAAAAAGACGGCAGTGACTACATTCTAAACGGCTCGAAGATGTTTATCTCTGGTGCCGGTTCTACCGAAGTACTGGTAGTCATGGCCCGTACCGGTGAAGCTGGTCCTAAGGGCATTTCTGCCTTTATCGTGCCAGCCGATGCTAAAGGCGTTATATACGGCAAAGCGGAAGAGAAAATGGGCTGGAATGCTCAGCCAACCCGCCTTATTACTTTTGAAGATGTTCGTGTTCCTGCCCATTACTTATTGGGTAACGAAGGTGAAGGTTTTGGCTTTGCCATGAAAGGCCTGGACGGCGGTCGGATTAATATTGCTACCTGTTCAATTGGTACCGCCCAGCAGGCACTAAATACTGCCCGCAATTATATGCTGGAGCGGCAGCAGTTTGGTAAGCCACTGGCGGCGTTTCAGGCGCTGCAGTTTAAACTTGCTGATATGGCAACTGAGTTAGTTGCTGCCAGGCAGTTAGTGCGCTTAGCCGCCTTTAAACTGGACCAGAAAGACGGTGAAGCGACTGCTTACTGCGCGATGGCCAAACGTTTCGCGACTGATGTCGGCTTTCAGGTGTGCGACCAGGCACTGCAGCTGCATGGTGGTTATGGCTACATTAAGGAATATCCGCTGGAGCGGCATTTCCGTGATGTGCGGGTGCATCAGATTTTGGAAGGCACCAACGAGATTATGCGGCTGATTATCGGCCGGCGGTTACTGGATGAAGCTGCTGGCGATATTCTGTAACTTAATCAACGGATAATGTTCGTGGTTTAGCGAAAAGGTGAACCAGGTTTGTTCACGCCGACACGCCGTAAACCCCTCCCTGGGGGCTCGTTTCCGCCCGTCCAGGGCTTCAACGGTCGGCTTAGAACAAACCTTATTCACCTCATTCAACTTCCGAGTATTGCCAACAAAGGAGACATTAATGGCTCAACTAAAACTGGAAAAGCGCGGTCACACAGCGCTTATCACCATGGCAAACCCGCCAGCCAACACCTGGACCCACGCCAGCTTAACCGAGCTGCGCGATACGGTTCAAAGCCTTAGCAACGATAAAAATATTTATGCGTTAGTCATCACCGGCGAAGGCGAAAAATTCTTCTCGGCCGGTGCAGATTTAAAAGTGTTTGCCGATGGTGACAAAGGTGTTGCCAGCGATATGGCGCGGATTTTTGGCGAAGCATTTGAAACCCTGAGTGCGTTTCGCGGTGTGTCTATTGCAGCGATTAATGGTTATGCCATGGGCGGCGGTTTAGAAGTCGCATTAGCGTGTGATATCCGCATTGCCGAGCAACAAGCACAGATGGCTTTGCCTGAAGCGAAAGTAGGTTTATTACCCTGTGCCGGTGGCACGCAGAATCTGGCGTGGCTGGTCGGTGAAGGCTGGGCAAAACGGATGATTTTATGTGGCGAGCGGCTTAGTGCCGAAAAAGCACTGCAAATTGGTCTGGTAGAAGAAGTGGTACCTACCGGTAGCGTATTAGAAGCCGCGTTGGCGCTGGCCGATAAAGTTGCCGGGCAAAGTCCGGTAGCGGTAGCCGCGTGTAAGAAACTGATCCAACAAGGTCGCAGTGGCAGCATCAATGCCGCATTACCGTTAGAGCGCGAGTTATTTGTTGGGTTGTTTGATAGTAAAGATCAGGTCGAAGGGGTGCAGGCCTTTTTAGAGAAGCGTCAGGCTAAGTGGATTAACGGGTGAGCAATATGAGTACAGACGTAGTGTTATATCAGGAACTGACGGCTGACAATGGTAAAAAAATTGCGGTTGCCACTCTTAATTCAGAGAAGTCATTAAATGCGCTGAGTTTACCGATGGTGGAGTCGTTACTGCCAAAACTACAGGCTTGGAAAAACGACCCGGCTATTGCCATGGTGCTATTGCAAGGCGCTGGCGATAAAGCATTTTGTGCCGGTGGTGATATACGTGACTTATATCAGGCAATGAAAGAAAGCCCGGATTACTATCACCCCTATGTTGAAGAGTTTTTTACCAAAGAATATACCCTGGATTACCTGATCCATACCTTCGATAAACCTTTGCTGGTATGGGGCAACGGTATTGTAATGGGTGGCGGTTTAGGCCTGATGGCGGGCGCGTCACACCGTGTGGTTACCGCAACCAGCCGGATCGCGATGCCGGAAATGGCGATTGGTTTATACCCGGATGTTGGCGCTAGTTGGTTTTTAAACCGAATGCCGCCGGGCTGTGGTATTTTCTTAGGGTTAACCGGCGCTTCTATCAATGCAGCTGATGCCAAATTTATTCATTTAGCGGATCATTTTATCGAACACGAAAGCAAAGCCGCCTTGGTTGATAAACTAATGACGGTGAAGTGGGGCGAAACCATTGCCCTTAATCATCAGAAATTATCCGATGTGTTACGAAGTGCAGAAGAGCAGTGCCGTACCAAAATGCCGCTAAGCCAGATCCGGCCGCATCAGAGTGCTATCACTGCCCTTAACGACATCAGCAGCCTGCCGCAGGTTATTAGTGCTATCAACGCAATCGAAGGCGATGACAAATGGCTGATTAAAGCCAAACAGTCGCTTGCCTACGGCAGCCCGATTACTGCGCATATTGTGTTTAAGCTGTTGCAACTGGGCCAGAGCAAAATACTGGCTGACAGCTTCCGGCTGGAGCTGGGTATTAGTGTCCAGTGTGGACAGCTGGGCGAGTTTCAGGAAGGCGTGCGGGCACTGCTGATTGATAAAGACTTAAAACCAGACTGGAAATATAAGCAGGTGGATGAAGTACCTGCAGATGTTATTGAGCTGCTGTTCAGTTCACCATGGCAGGATAACGAGCATCCATTAAAAGATCTGGGCTTGTTAGATAGTTAATTTACCAGGACAACTGCAAGGAATTTATTATGGCTAAAGTTGCGTTTATCGGTTTAGGAAACATGGGTGGCCCAATGGCTACTAACTTATTAAAAGCCGGCCACGATGTTATCGCCTTTGATTTATCAAAAGATGCGCTGGCACAGATAGCAGCAGAAGGCGCTAAGGTAGCGAGCTCTGCCAGAGAGGCGGTAGGTCACACTGATTATGTTATTTCTATGCTGCCGGCAGGCAAGCATGTGATTGACCTGTATCTGGGCGAGCAGGGCATTGCCAGTGCGATCAGCAAGCAGGCGTTGGTCATTGACTGCTCTACCATTGATGCTGAAAGTGCCCGCACGGTAGGTACTGGCCTTGCTCAGCAGGGTATCGCTTTTATCGATGCACCGGTATCTGGTGGGGTAGGCGGTGCTAAAGCTGGCACTTTGACCTTTATTGTTGGCGGTGCAGCGCAGGATTTTGAAAATGCCCACACTGTGCTGAGCAATATGGGTAAAAACCTGTTTCATGCCGGAGCCATTGGCGCAGGGCAGGTCGCAAAAATCTGTAACAATATGCTGTTAAGTATTTTAATGGCAGGTACCTCTGAAGCGCTGCAAATGGGCATCAATAATGGGCTGGATCCGAAAGTGTTATCAGACATTATGCTGAAAAGCTCAGGTCGCAACTGGACGCTGGAGCTGTATAACCCTTGCCCGGGTGTGATGGACAATGTGCCGGCTTCGAATAACTATCAGGGCGGCTTTATGGTTGATTTAATGGCCAAAGATTTAGGGCTGGCGCTGGAGTCTGCTAAGCAAAGTGGCAGCAACACGCCTTTGGGTGAACTGGCGCATAAATTATATGTACAGCACCAGCAGGACGGTAATGGCAAACTGGATTTCTCCAGCATTTTTAAGATGTTGGCTAAAGACGCCTAAGTCTTAATAGATATGCAAGTACTCCGAATGTTTTGGTTAAGTATTTGTTCAGGTAGTAGGTAATCGCTGCTACTGCGTACATTTTTGTCTGTGACACGCCATAAACCGTCCCTGGGGCTCGGTTCCGGCCATCCATGGCCTACAACGGTCTCAGAAAAAAGTACATCCGTATCCGCTGCTTCGGTGTTCTTTGCGATCTCGATGTTACACTCGAGACAGACGCGGATGTACTTTTTGGCGGACCGTGTTTTTCATGGATGAAAAACAGGAGTCTACAGGGAAGTATTTACGACGTGTCCGACGAAAAATGTACGCAGCGGCTGGCGGGTTGCCAGGTCACTGCCAAATTAGAATTAAGCAATAACAAAGCTTTTAGCTTTGTTTCTAAGAGAAAATAAGCTTACGCGCAGATTAAATGTACATAGTAATCGCGCCTACGGAGAAAGTGGTATGAACCTGCAAAACAAAACCATCGTTATCACTGGCGGTGCCCAAGGCTTAGGCCTGGAAATGGCCCGCATGTGCGCCGCTGAAGGCGCCAAACTGGCAATAATTGATATGAATGCCGAGCAGCTAGCGGCAGCTAAAGCAGAGCTGTCAGCCAACACCACCGTGCATACCTATAGCGCCAATGTGGCAGATGAAGCTCAGGTTGAAGAAATTTTTGGCCAAATCGATAACGACTTTAACGGTATCGACGGCCTGATTAACAACGCCGGAATTTTACGTGATGGTCTGCTGCTGAAATACAAAGACGGTGAGCTGCAAAGCAAAATGTCTTTGGCCCAGTTTCAGTCAGTTATTGATGTTAACCTGACCGGCGTATTCCTGTGTGGTCGTGAAGCGGCAGCCGTAATGGTTAAGCGTGGCACTAAAGGCGTTATTATTAATATGTCGAGCGTCGCCCGTGGCGGCAATATGGGTCAGACCAATTATGCGGCATCAAAAGCCGGTGTTGTGGCCATGACAGTAACCTGGGCGCGCGAATTAGGCCGTTATGGTATCCGGGTTGGTGCAATTGCCCCTGGCGTTATCCGCACCGCTATGACTGATGCCATGAAGCCAGAAGCGCGCGATCGCTTAGAAAAAATGAAACCGGTAGGGCGGCTTGGTGAAGCCAGCGAAATTGCCCACACCGCCAAATACATTTTTGAAAACGATTTCTTCACAGGCCGTGTCGTCGAAATTGATGGCGGCATCAGCATGTAAGCTGTTGGTTGTTGAAAACAAAAAGGCGCCGCGGCGCCTTTTCTGATGGGGTGAACTACCTGATAAGAAAGTTTCATCCTATTTAATGCTAATTAGTCCAATGTTTTTGCTCGCCTGATACAGAACAAGCAGTTAGTTCTGAATTTGTATCAGACTCCTCAGATTTGATGTAAATGAGGCTTTTACCCCTGGAAACCCTGGATAAGGACTCAGGGGCATCGCAAGCGAGATAACTGGCTTCTTCTAACCTGCTTTTTTGCACAATTGAAATGCTGTAAGCGATAGCCAAACTAGCAACGAACCACCCCACTAAAAACACACTGGCATGCCGGTATATAGTATTTTCACTCTTTCTCAATCCAAGGTATTGAATTAAGCTCAGTGCCCAAAATACAGAAGATAGCAGTAAGAAGCTAATTCCGGAGTCGTAAAAAACTATCTCTTCTTGCTTTGCTATGGCCTGTTCAACCCGGTATATGTCAAATACCAGGTAACCAACACCTAAACAGGCTAACAAGTTAAAGCCAACAAAGATTATCTGAGCTGGTTTGGGCGACATTAAAAACCTCTGATGCCTGCACAGGGACCAAATAAGCAAGGAATAAATTGTGGGTTGCGTTCAAGAAAATTAAGGTTGCGATTGACTTCATATTTTGCAGCCTCAATATCACTTTTTATTTCTTCAAGCGTATGACCAAGCCTGCTATAGGCTCGGATTAAGGCTTGTGTAGCGCCAAAATGCTCATCAATTTTGTCTAAAGCGAAACCAACTAGTACCCCAACTGCTATAGCAGCAATTATAGGTGCAGCGGCAGTGGTACCAATGATTGCGGCACCCCCAACAGCGATACCGGCTGCTAAACCTGCAATGCTGCTTAGGCCTATTTTAATCAAATCACCGGTAATTGTGCCTAATAGCTCTGATAACAAAGCAGTGTCACGAATTATGTAGTCAAAAATTTCAATGCCTACACACAGAACAGCGGTTAATACAAAACCACCTTTTGCAGATTTAATTATGGCCTTTGGTCCTACAGCCATTCTCACTACTGTGGGGTGATCTGTTAAATAGCGCGAGCCTTTAAAAATCTTTCTCTCTCCAGGCCGACCTTTAAATACTACATACTGTTTATTAGCATATTGTTTTATTTTTATCTGTCCGGGAGTGATACCCCCAACTTCATAAATTAGCCGGGCAGCCCATGCAGCATCTTTTGTTGGCCCAATATGTTGGGCAACGGTTTTTAAATTTCTTTTATATTCAAGATATTCTTTTTCAAGCGCTTCCACCGATAAAACATGAATGATGTGCTCGTTTTGCTGTAATTCGTTTATAAGCTCTTGCTTTCTATTCATTAATAATCTTCCTTAATCTTCGCATTTTGTGATCAAGTTGCCTTTCGCTGCCCAATATTCAGCCGTCTCAAGGTCTTTATCGCCGACGATACCTCGGCAGTAAAAATAGCTGGTTATATAAGAAGCTCTTATATGACCGCTTTGGGCCGCGGTCAAATACCATTTAAAGGCAGCGCTACGGTCAACCGAGGTAAGGTGCCCTTTGTCATATAGAGTAGCAACAATGAATTGAGAATCTGTGTCGCCTGCCTGAGCCTTCAGTAGCAGATGTTCAAAGTACTTTGCTGGTTGATATTCGGTGAGTGTCCCATCTGACCCGGTTATAAAAAAGACAGAATCATCTGGTGGGGTAGAATGCTGTTCTGACTTTCTAAACCAATCCATCGCAATAAATTGATTCTGACCAACGCCATCTCCTGCCTCATAAGCAATGCCAAGCTCCCACATAGCAAGAGAATGACCAAGGCTTGCCGCTTTTTTAAAATGCGCCAGCATGTTTTTATTGTTCTGTTGCTTAGCACTCGACATTTTATCGATCAGACCGAGGTAGTAGTGAGCATTTGGGTCTTCAGTTTGTGCTAATTCAGCATAATAGTTTTTTGCAACAATAAGATCGCCTGCATAAAAAGCTTGCTCGGCTTTAGTGGCTAAGTCTTCAGAATTTGCTAGAAGTGGGATAAAGAGAGCACCTATTGCGAATATTGCTTTAGACATGAAGCTTAAGACAGAATCTTGTATGCGCATTCAGTTGTTACCTGCCCGATTAGATTACTGAAATTTATATTATTTGTTTATATTTTGCAAATTAAATGGGCTTTTCTTGCAGGCTTTTCAGGATTTGGCCGACTTATTATTGTTTATTAAGGGGGTTTTAATTAGGGTTAATTGAAGGGTTTCAGAAAACTATCGCCCATCCGGCAGCGCCGGAGTTGCACCGACAATCACTTTCACAACCAGTGGTTGCTAATGTTTTACTTTGGGAAAGTAAAAATAATGCAATTTATTCAGTCGATTAAGTATTAGAAGCGCAATTTCAGGGCTTTCTACTATACTTTGCTGGCTCTTTGTTTTTCTCTGATGTGAGCAGTAATTATCATTCTTATAAGGAAATTTAAAATGAAAAATATACTCATCACACTCTCTTTTCTGGTTCTCAGTTTTGCAATAAACGCAAAAGACAGGCTAGAGGTATATGAAGATTACGATATTGGTAAAGAAATCATGGTGGTAACAACTGTAAAAGTTGATCCCAACATGGGTGACGTTTATTTAGCCGGACTGAAAGACAGTTGGGTTAAAGCCGTTAAGATCCAAAAAGAGCTGGGATATATTAAAGACTGGAAAATTTATGGCAGCGATATGCCTAACAGCGGCAACTTTAATATGTTGTTAATAGTTACATTTAACAATAGTGCCGATTTAGAACCCAGCAAGAAAAAATACGATGCCTTTATGAAAAAATGGAGTGAGGCAGATGAAAAAATGTCGAACGAAATTTCGGCTAAATACCCCGAGGTAAGAACCATAACGGGTGAATATCAGCTACGTGAGATTATGATGAAATAGTTTAGCTAGCCCCTGTATTTTAGTTATTATTGACCAAATAGGCTTAAACAAATTGTGTTAATAATATAAGCGCCTGACTTCGCTGTTCAGGTGCTTTTTTATTTGTTTAATATCAATTGATTAATTTAGACCTAAAGTTTGTGGTAGCTTAACTTTTAAAAATCCGATGCAGAACAGGAATCTATTGATGAAGACCCGTTTACTACTTACCACCTTGTTACTAAGCTCGGCCGTGCTACTCCCAACCTTTGCCATTGCCATTGCCGATGACAAAGCCGAACTTACCGCCTTACTTAGTGAGTTTTTAGATGGCGCTACCCGCAACGATGCGGCTATTCATAATAAATACTGGGCAGATGAGCTGATATATACCAGCTCCAACGGCACCCGTTTTGGTAAAGCTGAGCTAATGCAAGGGGTGAACAGCAGTGCCAAGCTAAAACCCGATGAAATAGATACCGTTTATAGCAGCGAAGATGTGCGTATTTTGCAATACGGCGACACTGCTGTTGTGGCGTTTACCCTGGTAGGCACCTCTGAAACGGAGACCTTGCGCTTTCTAAACAGCGGTACCTTTATTCGCAAAAATGGTAAATGGCAGGCCGTGAACTGGCAGGCTACAAAGAAGGCGCAATAGTACATAAGCACCCTCTATAGATATACCATACGGCGGCCGATGATTTGTTGCGCCGCTTTGTATTTCGCTCAGCCCGTATGGCACATAAACGGTATGCCGGTTTTTGTTTACTACAAAGATTACTTATCTAGTCCAAATTTTTTCCGGAAGCGTTTTGCCCATGCTGGTCTTTGAATTTTGTAGCCATAAACCTTTTCCGGGACGATGATGTTCGGATTAGCCAATACAAGGGCGTCGAAAAAGGCTCGACGATCAAATCCACGATAACTCCCATACATTAGCTGCTTCTTCTCTCCGTTTTTGAGCACTATTAAGTTAGTAGCGTAATCTTGCGTTGTATCAGTTATTTGCTTCAACTCTGTAATATCTGAAATATTGACCTGCCAGCTTACATCACCAAAGGTAGGGTCAAAATAGGATAATGTCGTCGGCGTAACACAAACTCTAATTTCTTTGTTTTCAAACCAAAACCAGAGTGCTAACCCAAGTATAAAAGCTTCAACAAACCAAATAGCGATGTTCAAAATATTAAGAAGCTGCGATAGCGCGTTTCTATCGTTCGTCAAATCAGGAAGATATTTATGTGCGGCCAGGTATAGAAAAAATACCACGCACGCATTTAAAACAAGTATCATCGAAGAAGAACGTTGTTTTTTTGTATAAATGAAGTAATTTGCCAAATTTATCCTCTGCTAGCTTTTATCATTTGTTCGCAGTGTTAATCTTACTCGCTAAAGCCGATCTTCACTACCTGCGACGTAGTCTTCTGTTATTAGCTCACAGCACGCCAATTGTTCAGGTATGAGTCAGCCGTTGACGTAAGCGCTATATGTTGTAATGTATTTATGTTTTATTAACTTAAGAAATGGCTGAGAAAAATGTTGATGGCATTTCTTTAATACAATACTGGTGAGCACAACCATGCGTAACATAACTAAAATACATTTCAGTACTGTCATTAACGCCCCGGTAGAGCTTGTATGGCAGCGAATGTTTGGTGATGCCGGTTTTCGCAACTGGACGTCGGCTTTTTGCGAAGGCTCTTATTTTGAGGGAAGCTGGCAGCAGGGCGAACCTATCCGGTTCTTATCACCATCGGGCGATGGTATGGTGGCGACTATTGCTAAGCTTGAACCGCTTAAATCTGTGTCAATTAAACACCTCGGTTTCGTGGTTGCTGGTAAAGATGATTTAAGCAGCGAGCAGGTGATTAGCTGGGCGCCGGCATTTGAGAATTATTATTTTAAAACGGTCGCTCAGGGCACAGAAGTAAAAATAGAGCAGGAAATTGACCCATCATACCAGCAATTTATGACAGATAAGTGGCCAGTGGCGCTGCAGAAACTAAAAGCCTTGTGCGAGCAGAACGGAACTTGATTACATACCGTAAGTCTGACCAACAGCTTACAAGGCTTGGCGGCCGTCGGCGGTTAATTAATGTATAGACTGCGGGCCATTAAAACAGAGGATGTTATGAATAAACTTAAGAAGTTTTGGCGCAACAACCGCGGTTTTGTGCTGTTTATCGGGTTAATGCTGGTATTTCGCAGTGCGGTTGCCGACTGGAACGATGTGCCTTCAGGTTCAATGCAACCAACCATTGAAATTGGCGACCGTATTTTAGTGAATAAAATGGCTTACGATCTGCGGGTGCCGTTTAGCACGGTTTCGTTGCTGAAGCTGGCCGATCCGAAGCGCGGCGATATTGTTATTTTTGCCTCTGAAGCGGCTGACAATCGTTTGGTAAAACGGGTGGTGGGTGTGCCAGGTGATGTAGTGGCAATGCAGCAAAATGTGTTAACCATTAATGGCAAAACGCTGGCATACACTGAAGTTGATGAGCCTACCGAGGCGATGGCAACAAATTCCAGTAGTGAAATACTGCTGACCGAGCAGCTCGGCAGTGTGGCCCACCCGGTTAAGTTGGCACCATTGTCCAGTGCTCTGGCTAATTTTGTCCCAGTACAGGTGCCGGCCGGCCATTATCTGGTGCTGGGTGATAACCGTGATAACAGCGCGGACTCACGGGTCATTGGTTTTGTACCACGGCACGAGATTATTGGCAGGGCCGGGAAAGTATTATTTTCGCTGGATTATGACAATTATTATTTACCGCGCAGCGAACGCTTCCTGGCCGCTTTGTAGCGGCTCATGCTATTACGGGGTGATTGAAACTATTCAGTATGCGTACCTTTAGCTATTGGCTTTGGGCCGGCGGGTACGGACCACCAATTGCGGATACTGCTCACATAATAACGTGACATAATGCTTAAATTTATCCTGAATGGATTTCTCAAGCACGCTGGCTTTTAGTAACTTTATCGCTTGCTTGCAATAACGAAGGTATTTTACCGGCAAGCTATCGCATTTGCTTGCCGTTTGCAGAATATTCATCGCCAGTATGGTGTTAGTCGGCATCAGGTCAAACGTTTCACAAAACAAGCTGACCGCCTGAATAAAAAAACCATTTTCGTAAGCATCGCCAGCTTCACCACTAATTTGTTTAATGGCTGCTTTTAGCTCCTCATGCCTGATCTTTTCCATCTTCAGCATAATTTTCTGCGTTTCGGTCAGATAATCATCGTTAATTAAATAACTGGCCAGTTTGTCGATATAAAACTGACTGCTATGAATATCGCCCAATTCAAAATAAGCTTTGGCCGCATCCATGCAGCTGTCGATCGTCATTTTTTCTGCTTTATCGGCTACGCCGTTATCAAGCAGTGGCTGCCTTGCTTCAATAAGTAAGCCTTTCGCTGCCAGAATGCGACTGCGGACAACATTCACCGCTTTATTCCAGCCGTTATCTATTGACCGTTTTGCCACACTATCGACCAGCTGACTGGCATTTTGCAAAATAATCGTTCGCTCCAGAGGGTTCTTGCTGTAAGCGACATCAATTAAGCTTCGGGCATGGTTTAAATAGTTTTCGGGGCTTTCGTCAACGGAATAGCGAGCCGTGGCGACCAGTTTGCCATTAATTCGCGCTGCGGCCTCTTTATCGCCAATAATGACGTTCAGGTTGCTAAGTGTGCGTTGGCGATCAATATTTTGTGGTGATAACAACACCGCTTGATATAAGGTTTGCTGCGCACTGTCGTAGCGGCCATATTTCACCATCAGATGCGACAGCCAATCCAGTGCTTCCACTTTAGTAATGTCAAACTGAGTTAAATCGGCTAACTGTAGTTCAGTATCATCCCAGCGCTCCAGATAAAAAGCAGCAATAGCCGCGCCCAGTCTGGCCCAGGGTAATGCTTTCTGGGTTAATACTTGCTTATAAAACTGTTCTGCCTGCTGATATTTTCCGGCTTTTAGTAATAATTCACCTTTAATTCGCATGGCCTGAAAAGCAAATTCGGATTTGTTTCTGGCTACGCTGTCGCATTCTTTAATGGCGTCGCTGAAGTTATGTTCAAACAGATTTAAATGGACTTTTCTTAAGGCAATTTTCTGTCTGACCGCCCGAATAATCCGCTCGTTTAATATTGGAAAGGTGAACGGTTTTAAAATGTAGTCATCAGGTTGCAGTTCTATGACACCATGTACCAACTGGCGCTGGCTTTCAGCACTGATAATAATAAAACAGCACAGCGGTGGCATCAGTGCTTGTTGTTTGAGTATCTCGAACAATTGATAACCGTCTTTACCCTCTCCAAGATTGAAGTCGCACAGAATAAAGTCAAATGGAATATTTTGGCAACGGCTTATAGCATCGTTGGCGTCCCGGCTTAGGTGAATCGACTCAAACCCTATTGTTTGCAGCATGGCTTTGACCGATGCACGCACTGGTGAGCTGTCTTCAACAACAAGAACCTGTTTACAACGAAAAAAACTGGCATCCATGGCAGTACCTAAAGGCGATAAGCGTTATCGCAACGGCCGAATAAAACATTCCCGATAGTAGCTTTTTTTTAACCTGTAGGTAAAGTAATGAATGCTCACCGTCTTGACATGCTACTTGCCATTTTTATTGGTTGAAAATTAATCTATAACGGAATGCGTCGCGTAACAGATTAAGGTCTAAACACAGGACATAAATAATAACTAATTGGAGCCTTGTTATGCATTATCATCGTGTTGCTCATTTGAACCGGCAGGAAGTGCGGATTGATGAACTAAAAATCCATTCCCTTGAAATGGGTATTTATCTGGTTGAAGTCGATTTCGACAGCCGTAAAGGCTTCATTGTTGATAACAATAACCGCCCCCAGCAATTCCACAGCGTGGAAGAAGTGAAACTGGCGTTTAACGAGTGTGTCGTGCGTGAGGCATTTCTGGTTCACCAGTCAGCTTATGATGAAATGTGCGGCGGGCCGGAGACAGTAGACAACACCCTTAGCGTAGCGGTCCACTTTAGCCGTACCGTAAGTTAGCCAAGTTATCAGACGGTAATGAACTGGCGGGTAACTTTAGTTACCCGGCGTCAGATGCGGCCATAAATGCTGCCACATCTGTTGATTACGCTGTTTTAATTGTGCTGCGCTATCGGCCAGCTGCGGCAGAATGTCAGTTTTACTGGCCAGCAGCAAATCAATAGTCAGGCATAAGCTGCCCGCTGTAAGATCTTGTACACAATAATCAGCCATACCGAAATCACTCATCATGGCATGGTACTTATGGCTCCAGCTGGTAGCAATACAGGGCACGCCCTGGCTTAACGCATTTACCGCGCCATGAAAGCGCGAGCTGATCACCAGCTCAGCGCCACCGATAAAAGCTTTGACTGCTAGCGGGTCTTCAATCTGGACCAGACCACAGGGTGATAATTTGGCAATTTCAGCGCATAGCTCAGCATCTTCACGCCCCTCATGATTAACCAGTACCACCTGGTATCCCAACACCGTAAGTTTATCTGCCGCAGCGGCAAAAGCGCCGACGTAGCTTGCCCGCATGGCTTCTGCATCAGCATGATTATACTTTGACACAACTTTGGAGTTTGGTATCAGTGCAACGTAAGGCTTACTGACCTCAGGTAACTCATGATTAGCCAGCGGAGTTAGCCCCACGGTAAAATCCGGAGTTAAAATTACACTGTCAGGTAGCGGGTTTACGCAACTTTGTAAGTGAGCCAGAGACACGGGGTCACGTACAAAAATAAGCCTGGCATGGTGAATAATGTCTCGCATCGCTGCTTTGCTCTGCTCACTGGCAAAAGGACCGAATGCTTGCGGCATAAAAACGAAAGGCTTGCCGGCATGATGAAAACGCTTCACTTCTTTGGCAGTATTTTGCAAAAACTGCAATGGCCACTGATCACCATAAGCAAAGCCGCTGGCTTCCAGTACGATATCGATGTCGCGTTCGGTTACCATGCCGTAGCGTTTAAACAGCCGTTGCAGGGCAGCCGGCAGTTTGGCTATCACACCTGTTAAATCCAGTCCTTTACGCCGGAATGCCAGTTTTTGCCAGGCGCCAAGCCGGGCCCGCTCCGGGTAAGGTAAGTTCGGCCCCGGAGAGAGCACTAACTGATAATCTGGCAGGCCTTTTAAACCGTCCAGACAAGCCAGTAACATCAGATAGGCGCCTTTATTGCGAAACTGGACACCTTTAATTTCAACCAGCAGCGGCTTGTTCATATAAAACCCTTTTAACGTTGACCAGCATGACGTGCGGTTATTAGCTGCCAGAGCTGTGCACGGGTACTGGCGAAGAAGAATAAGAAAAAAAATGAGGCAAAAGCATAGGAAATTAAAGTAGCCCAGGCGGCACCTACAATACCCATGGTTGGAATTAACCACAGGTTAAGCCCAATATTGAGTAGTGCGCCAATGCTATGGCTTGCCAGTGATAGGGGTTCCTGTTCGGTTATAATTAAATGCTGGCTAATCAGGTAGCGCACAAAAATAAAGCATCCGGCCCAGATATGGATACGCAGCACTTCAATGGCCGCGGTAAACCCCTCACCAAATAATAGTGTTATTAACCACGGGGCTGCCAGTGTCATGGCCAGAGCGATACAAAATGCGGCACTGAAGAACAGCAAACCAAACCGGCGTAATTTTAAATAGTACACGGTTAAACCATGGTGATAGCTTTTTAACATGTCCGGATAATAGCGGGTGGCTAAAGTTGCCGGAAAGACATACCAAAGTTCTGATAAACGACTGGCGGCTGCGTATATACCGGCCTGCTCGCTACCCGCCATCGCGCCGAGCATAACAATATCAATTTTAAGATATACCACAGCAACAATACCCGACACCCACAGCCAGCTGGAGCGCTTTAATAGTGGTTTAATTTGCTCAGCGTCGAACCAGCGTGGGTGATAAGCGGGCCAGGGGGCTTCACCGGGTATAAAAGGTTGTTGTTTGTAGCGGTATAACAAATATTGCCCGACGCCTACCAGCATAAACTCGATGCCGGTGATCAGGATCAAACTGGCAATGCCAAAGCCGCTATACAGCAATGCCAGTTTTGCGATAAAGCTGACAAGTGTAATAACGGTTTTGGTGTAGGCGGTGCTTCGAAACGTACCTTGATAATTCAGGTAAAACTCAAATAACAATAAGCCAAAAAAGCTTTGCAGTAAAAACAATACCGGTATAGCAATGCCCTTATTACCACTGAGCATATCCGGATACAGTAAATAAAAACCCAGCAGCATCAGGCTGCCACCAAGTAACCCCAGGGCTAGACGAACCGTTACTGCACTGTACAGCAGGGTCATTGCTTGCTGACTACTTTGCTGCTGCACGATGCGCCGCACTACATTATTGTTAAGCCCCATGCTGGTTAGCGGCACCAGAAAGGTGCTCCACGCCATCACAATAGAGAAAATACCTAACTCACTGGCTCCCAGTACCCGGGCAACAAAAATGGTTAATACCGCTGCAGCGACTAATTTAACCAGACGGTCTCCTAACATCGCTGTTGCTCTGGCAACTAAGATTTTTTTTAGCATAGTAGGCTCATATAAAACGATTATTGAAAATCAAGACTAGCGTCGATTGGCTAAGCTGTGGCGAATGGCTGAGATAATGCGCCAGATATTTTGCATCAGGCCGATATACAAGGCAAACACCAGGAAAAACAGGGCTAACATTGCCGGTTCGGGTACCAGCAAATATTCACCAATAATACCGATGCAGGCAAACACCCAGGCCAGCGCCGTGATCAGAATGAGTGACTCGCGGGAGTTCAATCCAAGTCGCAACGAGATATGATGCAGATGCTCACGGTCAGCCAGAAATGGCGACTGACCTTTTAGTATCCGGCGTAGCATTATTGCCACCATATCCATTAGGGGTATGGCAATCAACCACAAGGCAGTCACGGGCCGGAAGCTGGCGGTTTCGCTTTGGGTGCTTATCAGCAACAACCAAATTACCGACAAACCGATTAACATGCTGCCGGCATCGCCCATAAATATTTTTTTCTGCTTAACCCAGCCCAAATTAAACGCCAGGTAAGGGAGTAATGCAGCAATAAATACCAGCGGCAACAGCGCTTGGCTGGCCTGGCCCCACAACAACATGAATACGGCAACACTACTAAAACTTACCATGCTGAGCAGTCCGGCTAAACCGTCTATGCCGTCGGTCATGTTAAAGGCATTAATTGCCGCAATTACCGCAATTAAGGTTACAGGAATACCCAGCACGCCTAACCCGACGTCACCTAAGCCAAAAAGATTACCTAAATTACTAATATGCAGTTCCAGGCTGTATATCATTGCCAGGCCAACAGCAAGTTGCACGACAAGACGCAATTTAACACTTAAATCCAAAGCATCATCAAATACGCCAAGGATAACAATAACCGCCGAGCACGCCAGATAGTAGCCAAGCATCGGGTCTGTAGAAAGCTGACTACTCAAAACCAGCAATAGGGTGATATAAATTGCCAGGCCACCAATTAACGGCACTGCGCCGCTATGCTGTTTACGGCCATGTGGGATGTCCAGCAAACCCACTTTCCCCGCCAGCGGTCGTAATGAAATGATTGCCAGCAGACTGGTTATCATCGCCAGGATTAAAATTAACGTTAATTCAGCTATCGGCATTTTTGTTCCGCATTGACGTTATTCAGCCTGTCGTCAGCTGAAATCGGTTTATAATCTGTGTTAAGTACATACAAAACTGGTTTGTTTAAGCTAATTAGCTATAAACTAAGTACTTTTAATGGCCTTGTGCCTATTGTAGTCAGGAATAGCGGCTTTTGGACAGTAAAACGTTACGTAACGAACCCAGCGTATTAATTATTACCAATATGGGCCCGAAACCGTCAGCACCATTTCAGGGCCAGTTTGTAACTGCGCAAGTTAATGGCCTGGCTGCAATTAACCCTGGTTATCATTTTATGCGCTGGCATGCTGACTCAATGCTGAACCGGTTACTGAAATATCCGGTATTTTTATTAGATTTTATCTGGCGGTTTATTCTTAGCCGGCGCACCTACTCGGTTGTTCATGTTCATTTTTTCTATCCGACGATTTGGCTGGCGCTGTTATACCGGTTATTGCGAAACCCCAGGGCAAAAATTATCGTGACCTGCCATGGTAGCGATATCTATAAATATCAGCCACCAGGACCCTGGTATCGCTGGTGTGCTGATAAAGTGCAGCACTGGATTTTCACCAGTGACGCGCTGAAAAGTCGGTTTAGCTTACCGTGTTCGCCCAATTCGGTACTATCTGCCGGTATCGCAGATAGTTTTGCAGAGCAAACACCGCTTGAACTGGCTAGCAAGCCTATAGACTTACTGTATGTCGGCAGCCTTGATTTTAACAAAGGTATCGATCGTTTAATCGGGTTATTACCGGGATTAACTAATAAGAAAATTGTTATTGCCGGAACTGGCCCCTGGTTGTCTAAACTACAGCAAGCTGCTGCGGTATTTCCTAACGTCAGCATACTGGGGCCGCAAACGGCCAGTGAACTGGCGGGTTTATACCGGCAAGCCCGCTGTTTTATCAGTACCTCGCGCCATGAGTCATTTGGACTGGTTATGGCAGAAGCGATGGCTTGCCATACCCCGGTAGTTGCCACCTATACTGATGGTGCTGCGGCCCAGATCCAACATGGCGTAAATGGTTATCTGGTCGCACAGCATAGTGAAAGCGATAGCCAAAATGAGCAGCGGGTAGTGGCGGGTTTATTAGCGGCACTGGAGCAACTGTGGCAATTACCTGCTTCGGACTATCAGCAAATGCAGCTTGAGGCCAGAGCGTGGGCAGAGCAGTGTTTAGTCAGTGATGTGGTTTCAAAATTAATTTGTCTTTATCGGAAAGTGTGAACTATGTCAGATATGATGCAAACAGCACAGCAAACAGCGATGCCAGAGCAGGTAAAGATTGGCGTTATTGATGTGGCAGCTTTTAAAGATATGACCGCGCTGCTGGAGTATATTGTGCCCGCCAACGGACCTGTTTTTGCAGGCTCTGCCATTGCAGTAAATCCGGAAAAGGTACTCACTGCCAGTCACAACACGTCACTTCGTCAGGTGATTGAGGCAGCAGATATCCGCTATGCCGACGGTATTGGCGTAGTCAAAGCCATGCGCCGTCGTCTGAAGCGTCATGTAGCGCGGATACCAGGCTGTGAACTGTGGCAAGCGCTGATGTTACGTGCGGCGAAATATCAGGTGCCGGTATTTATTGTTGGCGCAAAACCACAGGTTTTAGCCCAGACCCATGACAAACTTATTGCCGGGGGCACGTTAGTGGTGGGGGCTGTTGATGGGTATTTTAAAGATGAAGCTGCCCTTATTGCCCAGATTAAACAGTGTGATCCGCGTATCATTACTGTTGCCATGGGATCACCAAGGCAAGAACTGCTAATCCAGCGGCTGCAGCAAGCACATCCTGATTGTTTTTATATGGGGGTGGGTGGCACCTATGATGTGTATACCGGCAACGTAAAACGGGCGCCGGCACTGTGGTGTAAACTGAACCTGGAATGGGCTTATCGGCTGGTATTGCAACCGAGTAGAATAGGCCGCCAGCTCGGCTTAATGCGCTATCTGTGGTGGTATTGGACAGGCAAGGTGTAACAGGATGACAAACATGAGCGCTAAACAAGACTGGCCGTTAATTAGTGTCTATATGCCGACTTATAACCGGGTGCAAATGGCTATCCGGGCCATTGATTCGGTGCTGGCACAAGACTATCCCCACTTTGAACTACTGGTGGTCGATGACGCTTCTAAAGACGACACCTGGGTGACGCTGACCAATAAATATGGCAATGACGACAGGGTACGGTTTTTTCGCCAGAGCGAAGGCAAGGGAGCCTGTGCCGCCCGCAACCTGGCTATTTTCAATGCTAAGGGTGAGTTTGTTACCGGCATTGACGATGACGATGAGTTTTTGCCTCATCGTCTTAGCAGCTTGTACCGGGCTTACGATGCCCAGTATAGCTGTGTAAGTTCCGGTTATATCTGGGATTATGGCAGCGTGCAGAAAACTTTATTTGCCAAAGATGAGATGGTGACCCTGAGCAGTTTGCTTGATTTACATACCTTATCGAATCAGGCTCTGGTAACGCGAGACAGGATGCTGCAATTACAGGGTTTTGATGAAAACCTGGCCGCGTTTCAGGACTATGATATGTGGGTAAGAGTGGTCGCACAGTTTGGGCCGGCGCGGCGCATCAGTGATGCCAGTTATAAAGTAAATGTGGGGCACGAACTTGGCCGGATCACGAATTCACCAAAACGCTTAGACGCCCACAAGCAGTTTGTTGCCAAACACCGGGCTTTGATGAGTGAGCGCAATTTACAAAACCAGATGTTTTACCGGTTGATGATGGAAAAACAACCGTTAGGTTTACTGGAGTTGCTGCGCCAATGCCGCTTTGGTTTGCAAAAGTTAAAGTGGCGATATTATCTTAAGCAAAAAATGGCTCGTCTCAGCAGTTTGCGTATTCGGGTGTTCAGCAAGGGGCTTGCCGGATTATTTAAAAAGTAATGCTGCAACTGCACTTCCCTGGGTCAGCATCGCCGTTACCCCTGCCTGAACTGGCAGCTAAAAGCTGGCCGGCGATATTACTATTTTATCTGGCGCCCTGGTTTTTACTGGTGGACAGTATCAGTGGCGCCTTGCAATCGTTGCCACTGGCGTTGCCGTGGTCACTGTTTTATAAAGCAGTGTTGCTGACTTTATTGGTTTGGCAATTGATCCTCTGGCGCGACAAAGCCTTGCTGCTGTTAGTAGGGTTGCTGTTATTAGCGCTGACAGGCCCGTTATACAGCTATCTGACATTGCCGGTGCTGCAGAACGCAGGTGCGGCAGGGTTTGCTGGTAACGAACTTCCAGTGTTGTTAAAGGCCCTGGCACCGTTACTGGCGTTTCGTTTTTACCAGCAGTTTTGTGCGCGGTATCCTGTTGGTTTTACCGTAATGACAGACCGGCTGATGCTATTGAGTTTTCTTGTTATTCAACTGAACCTGGCACTGGGACTGGCCGGTTTTGGTGATACCGCTTATCAGCCAATGGATAATGTTGCGCAGTCATTTTTAGGGTTAAAAGGCTTTTTTTACTCAACCAATGAATTAGCTGCTGTGCTACTGGTGGTCAGTGGCTGGTTGTTATGGCGCAGCTGGCCGCTAAACAAAGCCTGCTTTGTTGCCGTTAGCCTGCTAACGATCGGCAGTGCTATATTGCTGCTGACGAAAACCGGCCTGCTAGGTAGCGTGCTGCTGGTAACCTTTATTCCTTTATTGAGCGCACGGCCCGGTTTCTGGCGGCAACACCGTAAAATCTTACTAAGCTGTCTGCTACTGCTCTTAAGCGCAGTGCTGTTACTGTTGTGGTACGCAGAGCCAGTGCTACGCGCGGCCGGGATATATGACAAACTGGCTTATGCTTACCAGCAGCGGGGCGTGGCAGGTATTGTATTGTCATCCAGAGATTTGTATTTAACGGTGATCTGGCAGCAGACAGAACAACACTATAGCGGGTTACACCGCTTGTTTGGGGTAGGAGTCGCCGGCGTGAGTGTCTTGCTGAAAAAATACTTTATTGAAATTGACCTGTTTGATCTGATGGTATTCTACGGCATTGCGGGGGCGCTGATTTTTGGCCTGACATTCGGCCACTTTATTTATGCTTGCAGTCGTCGCTTGTATGAACACCCATTAGCCGCAACGGTGTTGTTTATTAATGTGTTATTACTGGGGGTGTCGATGTTTGCCGGCCATATTCTGACGTCGGGCATGCTGTGGCTACCCTGGGCGTTGCTCAATGCTGCGGTATTTAATCAGCGGCTTATTTCACCGTTAGCCAGCACCATGCCAAACGTTGCACGAGGGCCAGATGAAAGACTTACTTGAACCTTTTTTATATCCACAGAATATTTTTTTGTATGCTTTTTTAGTTGCGTGTGTTTTTTATCGCAAAAAAGGCCTGTGGCTATTACTGCTGGGGTTTTATCTGGCGGGAAATACTTATTTCGCCAATATGGTACGAAGCCACTACGCTGGCCAGATTGGCGGCAGCAGTCTGCCACAAAGTAACAGCACCTATGTGGTACTGGGGTGTGGTGGCTCGACCGAGACATTGCCAGCTTGCGCAATGGCCAGACTGGACCGGCTGGGACAAACCTTGGGCGGACAGACAGCGGCGGTGATTATCACTACCCGCCATTGTCAGCCCTATCAGGATTATTTGCTCAACCAGCAATCCCAGCCCCTGGTAGTGGATTGTTTTGATGCCGGCGATAACACCTATCAGGAGTTTAGTCAGTTAAGTAGACGGCTCGGTAAGCAACAACGTCTGCAAGTGGTTACCAGCGATTTTCATGGTTGGCGGGTAACTAAACTTATCGGTTATCACCAGTTAAATGCGGGTTTAACGACGGTAAGCAGCCAAACCTTTCGCCCACTGAACTGCCACCTGAATTGCATGTTTACCGTTAACCTCAGTAATTATGATTTATACAGCAAACTGATTGCAGAATATGCCAGTTACCTTGTCTGGCGTGTTAGCGTTAGTGCCGGAATATGGCAGTCTTAATCATCATTCAGGGCGTTGTTAATCATGGTTTGGGTAACCTGAGTCGGCGACACCGCATTAGAGTGAGGTCGCTGACTGGTATGGCGCCGGAAGCAATAATGATAAAACGCCATGAGTGCGACAATAGCGGGTAGCAGGCCAATAAAATAGAAAAATACGGCGCTGCCAAACTGGTCAAGCAGTAATCCGGATAACATTAAACCGCCGATAGCACCTAAGCCATTAGCTCGGATAAGCACGCTGCTGGCTGCAACCATCTGTCGTTTTGCCAGATGATCATTCGTATGGGCAATTGCCATAGAATACAGCGGCAAAAATAACGCACCAAAAATATAACAAGCCAGATACAGCTGCCAACCGCTGGCGGCAGTTAGCTGCGCCAGCCAGACTGCGACCGTACTGGCGCCAAATCCACACACCGTCATAATCAGCTTGCGGTCAAAACGATCTGACAACTTACCTAATTGAAACTGCATACACAGACAACCGAAGATAAATATGGCCATCAGGCTGGCGATATTAAGTAGCGGTAAACCCAACCTGGAAAAATAGACCGGCCCAAAACCAAACATCGAGGCGTAACCAAATTGCAAAATAAAGCAGCCCAGCACGCCCAGTGGCACCATTTTTAATAGCTGACGAACCGGCATTTTTTCAGCTTGCTGAAACGTCGGGGCCGGCGTTTTGGTGATTAACAGCGGAATGACTGCGGCACTTATTAACACTGACACCAGACTGAACTGAATAAAATCCCGAGGGTCGCCAACTGTAATGAGAAACTGGCCCAGGCCAATACCGCCGAATAACATTGATACATATAAAGACAGCAGTGTGCCGCGGTTCTGATTGTCTGCTTTATCATTTACCCAGCTTTCGGCAATCACAAAAATAGCAGAGAAACAAAAACCTGATAGTAGCCGTAGAAAAAACCAGGCGTAGGTATTAACCCAGATAGCATGCAGCAAAATGCTGATAGAAGCCATTGACGCCAAGGCAGCAAAGGCCCGGATATGACCTACCCGCATAATCATTTTTGGGGCACGGATTGACCCCAGCAAAAAACCAATAAAATACCCGGCCAGCATCAAGCCAATACTGACACTGGCGAAGCCTTCCAGTTCAGCGCGCAGCGATAGTAACGTGTTCTGCAAGCCTGTCGTCATACCGACAATGGCGACGCCAAGAAACAGTGGCCAGCTAGATTGCAAAAGTGTTTTCAAAACTATTCTTTCCTGATGACCAAAGTGGCTAGTTTAACCTAAAGCTTGTGGTATTGCCGCATTTAGCCAGTTTGTTGACAAGGCTTAGCCGGTACTTTAGGCTATTTTTCAGTAACTAAGCACGAGGTGAATTTGTCCAGTAAAACTGCTTTTAAGACGTTACCGTGGCAAACAAGCCATCGTGAAAAGCCCAGACGCTTTGGGATTGAAATAGAATTCAGTGGCCTGGAGCTGCATGACGTGCAGCAATTGGTTGCCACGCATTTATCGCTCAGCGCTGAAGAGAGCGGTCGTTATCGTTACAAAATTAGCGGCGATCCGGCAGGTGACTGGCTGGTAGAGCTCGATTTTCAGTTGTTAGCTAAAATGGGTGAACAAAAATTTAAAGCTGACTCGATAACAGATAATGTGCAGGAGTCGCTGGAGTCGATGCTGGCCGCAGTGGCCAAACAATTGGTGCCGGTGGAATTAGTCACGCCGCCGTTGTCATTTGCACAGCTTAATACTGTGGCTGAACTTATTGCAAAATTGCGCGAAGCAGGTGCAAAAGGCTCGTCTGAGTCGCTACGTTATGCGTTTGGTTTGCAACTAAACCCTGAGATCCCCGCGGCAGACGAAAATGTGTTACTACGTATTATTCAAGCTTTTGTCTGTTTACAGCCCTGGCTGCGGCAACGTGAAAATATCGATTTTATTCGGAATCTTACCTCTTATATTGAGCCTTACCCAACAGCGTATCAGCAGAAAATTCTTGATAAAAATTATCAGCCCAGCCTGGCTAAATTAATAGATGACTATCTGGAGTTTAACCCCAGTCGCAACCGGGCGTTGGATTGCCTGCCGTTGTTTTTGCACCTCGACAAAGAGCGGGTCAGAGCGGTTACCGATAATAAACTGATTAAAGCACGGCCTGCTTTCCACTACCGGTTACCCAGCTGTGAAATTCATCAGGCTGACTGGAGCTTACAACGTGCCTGGGATGGCTGGGCTCAGGTTGAAATGCTGGCATATGATCAGAAACGTTTGCAACAGTGCATGGCAGCTTACCAGCACTACATGGCAAAGATCGGCAGTTCAAAGAAGTCCTGGGTAAGCGAGGTAGAGCAGCAATGGCTAAACCTGTAATTGCCATAACCGGTCCGGAGCGTGGCGCATTCGGGCCAAGAACCCTTGTTGCCATTGCGGTCAGGTGGTACGGCGGAGTACCGCTGCAATTAAAGCCATCAAGTAAGCTGTCAGCTAAGCGGTTTGATGGGGTGGTCATTACCGGTGGCCATGATGTTGATCCGGTTTTGTATGCAGCTGAGGCAGAAGTGCAGCCAAAGTACGATCAGGCGCGGGACGAACTGGAAATGGCAGTAATTAAAAAAGCAGAAGCTGAGCAATTACCCATGCTGGGAATTTGTCGCGGTGCACAGTTATTGAACGTGAGTCGGGGAGGCAGTTTATTTCAGCAATTAACCAAGCAACGGCAGCATACGTCAATGCGCTGGACCGTGTTACCGCTTAAAACTCTGTGTCTGGAACAGACTGATTCTGCTTTACAAAAGATTTTTCAGTGTCGCAAAGCCCGGATAAACAGTTTACATAATCAGGCAATTGATAAGCTTGGTAAGGGCTTGAAGATTGTTGGTCGTGATCTGGACAATATTGTCCAGGCGGTGGAGGACCCATCACGTCAGTTTGTGATGGGAGTGCAGTGGCATCCGGAGTTTTTAATTTTTATTCGGCGCCAACGCCATTTATTTAAAGCGGTGGTCAGCGAGGCGCGGCGCCGTCTTGCGGATACTGCAAGTTGATTCTTGTTTAGAGCGCTCAACAATACGTTTAGGCTCTGCGCATGAGTGTAATCAAGATATAGGCTTTTTACGCAGCTTAGCGTTAATCATTACAAAACTAAATAATAACGCGCCGCCAATAACACCGTATAAATGGGCATCAATTGCCACGGTAGCACTAATTAACTGGCCTAACTGCGGGTCTGGTCCCTGAAATTGTTCATAGATTATTTTTGCCAGAATACCTAAAGTAAGCAGCACGCCGCCGGTTTTGCCGGTTTTAATGTCCAGTAGTGCCCCAAAAAACAGCAAGCCATGCAATACTCCGGATAATCCGACGTACCGTTGAATGTCGGGTTGAAACCAAAACATCAGGCTACTGATCAGCACCGCGTTAAACAGCAGCTGCCACACTAACGCTAGTTGGCGTTGATAACCGGCATGCAGCAGCATAATGACCAGCAAACCGCCGCCATTTAATAGCAGGTGGTAAAAGTTTGAATGGAGCAAATGGCCGCTGATTAACCGCCATGCTTCGCCACTGGCGACGTTCGCTTGTTGGTAGGTCAGCGTTTGTTGCATCGGTTCTGGTAGCATAAAGGCTAGAATGGCCAGTAATAACAAGAGATAAAAAGGGCCAAAACCTGCTTTAGCGTTAAATAATGGCTGCATGCTCGCCTGAAATTAAAGTAAGAGTAAGAATAGCGCTATCCAAAACTAATTTGTAAGCGATATCAAGTTGTATTTCGCTGAACGCCTTGATCAGCCGTTGAACACGCTTGATCTGCTGCACGCTTCTGGTTAGGGTGTAACGCTGCATCCAATGGGAAAAAAATATGAAACCGTTTTATCTGTTGTTGACAAGTTTTACTCTGCTATTGGTCAGCGAATGTGCAACAGCAACAGCGCCGGTGCAGCAGGAAACCCGTGAGCCTGAGGCTGCTACCGGTTTAACTGAGCAGCAATTAATCCGCAGTAAGCAGGCGATGGTCGCTGCGGCACATCCTTTAGCGGTGGCGGCTGGCCAGCGTGTACTGGCCAAAGGCGGCAGTGCTATTGATGCCGCTATCGCCACGCAGTTAATGTTGGGGCTGGTAGAGCCGCAAAGTTCTGGCATTGGCGGCGGCGCCTTTATTTTACACTGGCAAAAAAACGGCCAGCGCTTAACCAGCTTTGATGGCCGTGAAACTGCTCCGGCCCTGGCTAATGAGAGATTATTTACTGATGATGGTAAAACACTGGACTGGCGAAGCGCCTATGTGGGCGGCAAGTCAGTGGGGGTGCCCGGCGTTTTAAAAGCCCTTGAACAAGCGCATCAGCAGTATGGCCGGTTGTCTTGGTCTGAGTTGTTTACCGATGCAATTGAGGCTGCCGAACAAGGTTTTAATGTGACCCCACGCATGGCCAAACACCTTAAGATGGGCTGGAATGAGGGCGTTAAAAACCTGGCACCAGCCAAGGATTATTTTTATCCCAATGGCCAACCATTGAAGGCCGGTCAACAGATCACTAATCCTGCGTATGGCAAATTACTCAGAGCGATTGCTGCAGAGGGTGTCAGTGCCTTTTATCAGGGAGCAAATGCCCAGGCGCTGGTGGCCACAGTGCGCGGCGCAGCTATCAACCCTGGACAATTATCCCTACAGGACTTAACCAATTATCAGGCAATTGAGCGCGAGGTGTTATGCCAGCCGTACCGCCAGTATCAGGTGTGCGGTATGGCACCACCTAGTTCAGGCGGCATAGCGGTGTTGCAAATACTGGGTATTTTATCTGAATTTGAATTAGCCAAAATGCCAGCGAATTCGCTGCAGGCTGTACATCTTATCAGTCAGGCAGCCCGGTTGGCATTTGCTGACAGAGAGCGCTATTTAGCTGATCAGGACTATAGTCCGGTGCCGGTTGCCGGTTTACTTGACCCCGCTTATTTAGCCAGCAGGGCAAAGCTGATTAACCCGCAACAAAACCTGACTGACGTTAGTGCTGGTCAGCCAGCCGGTGCAAAGCCTCTGGCAGATGCGGCTGCAATTGAGTTTGAAAATACCAGTCATTTGTCGGTGGTGGATCAATATGGTAATGCAGTCAGCATGACCACCAGTATTGAAAATGTATTTGGCTCGGGCTTGATGGTAAATGGTTATTTATTGAACAATCAACTTACTGACTTTAGTTTACAAGCAGAAATTGACGGTAAATTAGTGGCGAATCGGGTGCAGGGCAACAAACGTCCACGCAGTTCTATGGCGCCAATGATGGTGTTTGATAACGACAACAATCTGACTTTATTAACCGGTTCGCCCGGGGGCAGCAGAATTATTAATTATGTTGCGCAAAATCTGGTGGCCGTGCTTGATTGGAATATGGATTTGGAGCAAGCAGTTAATTTACCGCGCTTTACCCATCGTAATGATTATCTTGCGTTAGAAGCTGGCACCCCGTTGGCAGCATTAGCACCTGCTCTGCAAGCCATGGGGTACCAGGTTAAAGTGCAGGATCTTAATTCGGGTATTCATGCAATAGAGATTACGCCCGTCGGGCTGCATGGGGCTGCTGATCCAAGACGGGAAGGAACAGCGGCTGGCTTCTGATATCATTGATTGAGTAAGTAGAAAAGCAGAATAAGAGCAAAATTATGAGTGTACAGATAACGCAGAATGATGCTGGCGTGCTAACGCTTAGCCTGCAGCGACCAGATAAAAAAAACGCGATTAGCCTGGCGATGTATAACCAGCTGACTGAAGCGTTGCAGAAAGCCAGCAGAGATCCCGCCGTCAAAGTAGTGGTCTTGCAGGGTTCGGATAGCTGTTTTTCCAGTGGCAATGATTTAAAGGACTTCCTCAGGGCAGGTGAGCTTGATGCCCATCATCCTACCGTCGCGTTCTTATACCAGCTAAACGCGTTCACCAAGCCAATAGTGGCCGCAGTGGCCGGGTTGGCAATTGGTATTGGCACGACAGCTTTACTGCACTGTGACCTGGTGTATGCTGCACCGGGGTGTCGCTTTCAAATGCCATTTAGTCAGTTAGGATTATGTCCGGAGGCGGCATCAAGCTTGTTGCTACCGCAACTGGTCGGCTACCAGCGCGCAGCCCAGTATCTGTTGTTAGGGGAGGCGTTTGATACCGAGCAGGCGGTGGCCATGGGACTGGTGAACCAACAAGTCGATAGCACAGCGTTACTGGCCTTTGCTGCGGATAAAGCCCTGCAACTGGCCATGTTACCTGCTGAGGCCGTGCAACAGAGCAAAGCGTTACTTCGTGGCAAAGTAAAACGTAAAGCCGATAAGGTTATTGCTACAGAGCTTGAGGTTTTTGGCCAATTGCTGAAAAGTGATGCATGTCAGCAGCAGCTGCAGGGCTTTTTCACAAAAAAATAATACGGCAAATGCATCGCACTCTTTTTGCCTGATAGGGCTCAGTAAGTTGCGGTGCTGCTAAACGGATCGACTTTTACTTCTGTTACCAACCACTTACCGCTTTTTTTTACCAGGCTGACTGTTCGCAGGTTATCCATTTTTTTACCGTCGCGCTCACCGCTAAATACCAGAGTAATATCCGCGTTTTCATCATATTGCTGGCGCAAGTTCTGACCACTGCGGTTTACTTCAATCGTGACCGTATCGTAAGACATGTTCATCAGTGTTCTGCCAACCTGGCGCGGCGTTACGTAAGAATCTAACAGAGCGGCAAATTCATCAGTACTTAAACTTTTGGCTTTTTCCAAGTCTTTATCATTGTAAAGCGCATGAAAAAACTCGGTGGCAATATGCTCAGGGGTACCCCAGTGTGTGTTGCTTGTTGGTTTTTCTTTACAAGCGCAGAGCAGCGTTACGCTAAGGAGAATTAGCAGTATCATTTTCATCAGCGGCTAACCTTTGTGACATACTATGATGGCAGTGTGGAATTTTATTCAGTCAGTGTAAAGAGAAAAGGCCGCATTAAGCGGCCTGTATTACAGCAAACCTGAGCTTAAGGCTGAAGTTCCTGCTCAGTAAATATGTTAGCAAACAGCGGACTGGATAAATAACGCTCAGCAGCACTGGCCAGAATAACCACAATATTTTTACCGGCATTTTCCGGTTTCGCTGCCTGGCGCTGCGCTGCGATTAACGCGGCACCAGATGAAATACCGGCCAGAATACCTTCTTCTTTCATCAGGCGGTGGGTGGCGGCAAAGGCGTCTTCACTGCTTACTGTTTCGACTTCATCAATCAATGATAAGTCGAGGTTGCCTGGAATAAAACCGGCGCCGATACCCTGAATTTTATGCGGTCCGGGCTTAATTTCTTCGCCGGCTTTGGCCTGGCTGATCACCGGAGACTCAGTCGGCTCTACCGCAACAATGTGCACCGGCATTTTCTTCACTTCTTTTAAATAACGGCTGACGCCAGTGATGGTGCCGCCGGTGCCAACGCCGGCGATAAAAATATCTACTTTACCGTCTAAATCGTTAAAAATTTCCGGACCTGTGGTATCCACGTGAATTTGCGGGTTGGCCGGGTTCTCAAATTGCTGTAGCAACACATAACGGTTTGGATCTGACGCCAGAATTTCATGCGCTTTTTCAATTGCGCCTTTCATGCCTTTAGGGCCTTCTGTCAGCACTAAGTTAGCACCCAACGCTTTTAACAGCTTACGCCGCTCGAGGCTCATGGTAGCAGGCATCGTCAGGGTGAGTTTATACCCCCGGCTGGCGGCAACAAATGCCAGAGCAATACCGGTATTACCTGAGGTTGGCTCAATAATTTCTTTGTCGGCCGTGAGAACACCACGCTTTTCAGCATCCCAGATAAGTGCAGAGCCTAAGCGGCATTTAACACTGAAGCTGGGGTTACGTGATTCAATCTTCGCGTAGACATTGGCACCACCAGTAATGGTCCGGTTTAATTTGACCAGAGGGGTGCGACCGATAGACAATGAGTGGTCTGCAAATACGTTTGCCATAAAAAGCTCCAATTACAATGATAATGCTGCTAAGAATACGCCAGCAGCATAAAAGATGAAGTAGCGTTTGGCTATAACTTATATCATTTCACTTTAGCTGAAAATTTTACCGCAAGAGGATGAAGATGGCCTTTGAAAGTACTGACAATTATATCGTATCGACTGAGCTTGGCCTGGCGGTTAACGCAGCGGTAACGCTGCAGAAACCATTACTGATTAAAGGCGAGCCGGGCACAGGTAAAACGAGATTGGCGGAAGAGCTGGCCCAGAGTCTTAATACTGAGCTTATTCAGTGGCATATCAAGTCCACAACTAAAGCTCAGCATGGTTTGTATGAATATGATGCCGTATCGCGGCTGCGCGACAGCCAACTGGGTAGTGACAAGGTGCAGGATATTGGCAACTATATTCGTCCAGGCAAATTATGGCAGGCCTTTACCGCAGCGAAGCGGCCAGTGTTGCTGATTGATGAAATTGACAAGGCCGATATCGAGTTTCCAAACGATTTGCTGCACGAACTGGACCAGATGGCGTTTTATGTCCATGAAACAGGCGAGCAGATACGTGCAGTTGAACGGCCAATCGTTATCATTACCTCGAACAATGAAAAAGAGCTGCCCGACGCCTTTTTGCGCCGCTGCTTTTTTCACTATATTCGCTTTCCTGATGCGCAAACGCTGCGCTCGATTGTGGCGGTGCATTACCCTGATATTCAACAACAGCTGCTTAGCACTGCGCTGGAAATATTTTTTGAGCTGCGCGAATTACCGGGATTGAAGAAAAAGCCCTCTACCTCTGAGCTGTTGGACTGGTTAAAGCTGTTGTTGGCAGAAGATATCCCGGCCAGCGTGTTAACTGATAAACAGCAAAAAGGCGGGCTGATGCCAATGTTTGGCGCGTTACTGAAAAACGAGCAGGATGTTGCCCTGGTTGAAAAGCTGGCGTTTTTAGCGAAGCGTCAGGGACGTTAAGGGATGTTTGTATCATGTGTTTTGTTCGCAGGGTTGAATGTAATACTGATGCGAGCAGAGGGCCAGAACCTTGTTTCGGTCGGCGCAGAGTGTCTGAGTGAGGGCGCGAGCCCGAGCGAGTTGCTGCGACGAGCCGGGGCAAGTGTTGTTGCCCTTAGCGATTCGACAGCGCCAAGGCAAACAATATGTTAATTGATTTCTTTTTTACTCTGCGTAAATACGGCTTAAAAACCAGTATTACCGAGCTGCTGGATTTACTCAACGCCTTAAAACAGCAAGTGATCTTTGCCGATACCGAGGCGTTTTATCAGTTATCCCGGTTATGCCTGGTCAAAGATGAAACGCAGTACGACAAGTTTGACCGCGCCTTTGCCGATTATTTTGAAGGTGTAGCTGAGGTCGATATTGCCGCCAGTATTCCGCCCGAATGGCTGGTGCCGGAAGCGCTGCGTAAGTTAAGCGATGAAGATAAAGCGAAATTGCAAGCACTGGGCGGGCTGGATAAATTACTGGAAACCTTACGCGAGCGCTTAGCCGAGCAGCAAAAAAAACATGCCGGTGGCAATAAGTGGGTTGGCACCGGCGGCACGTCACCCTTTGGCGCTTACGGTTTTAACCCGGAGGGAGTGCGCATTGGCCAGCAGGGCAGTGGCCAGCGCCGGGCTGTGAAAGTGTGGGATAAGCGTGAGTTTAAAGATTTAGACACCGACGGCGAACTCAATAACCGCAGTATTAAACTGGCATTAAAGCAGCTACGTAAATTCGCCCGTACTGGAAGCGAGACCGAGCTGGATTTGCAGGGTACCATTCAGGCAACGTCGGAGCAGGCGGGCTGGCTGGACTTGCGCTTTATTCGTGAGCGGCATAATGCCATAAAGTTATTGGTCTTTTTTGACGTTGGCGGTTCAATGGATGACCATATTGAGCAATGTCAGAAGCTGTTTGCTGCGGTTAAAACAGAGTTTAAACATCTGGAATTTTTCTACTTTCATAACTGTGTTTATGAGGGCGTTTGGCGTGACAATAAACGACGTTACACTGAGCAGATAAAAGTGGACGATATTATTCATACCTATGGCAGCGACTATAAACTGATATTTGTCGGCGATGCCACCATGGGCCCTTATGAAATAGAGTATCCGGGGGGCAGTGTCGAGCATTTTAATGCGTTGCCCGGTAAAGTCTGGCTGCAGCGGTTACTTAATCAATACCCGAAAGCAGTATGGCTTAACCCACAACCACAGCAATGGTGGCAACACTACTTTTCCATTGACCAGATTAGTCAGATCATGACTAAACGCATGTTTCCATTAACGCTGGACGGCCTTGGTGGCGCTATTAAAACGCTTTTATAAAGGTTGGGTTAATCAGGCAGTGACGTAATTAAGCAAGGATAAACAGCATGACATTACAGCGGCCCCTGAAAAGCCGGTTGTGGATTTGGTTATTATGGCTGGCAGGTTTTTACGCTGTCTGGCTATACCTTGTTGCCGGGTTAGGGTATTGGTCTACTGCCGCTGCGCACTGGCCGATGGCCGTCGCAATGACCATTGGCAGCTATGCGGCAGGCTCGACCCCGATGGGCGGCGGTACAGTCGGCTTTCCGGTGCTAGTATTGTTATTTGAACTTCCTGCCAGCCTGGGCCGGGATTTCAGCTTTGCTATTCAATCTATAGGTATGACCAGCGCCGCAATATTTATTCTGGCCAGACGCCAGCCGCTAGCCTGGGCCACTTTGAACGGCGCGATTCTAGGTGCATTGTTCGGTACGCCTTTTGGTATTTTCTTTATTGCACCTTATGTGCCTGAATTGTGGATAAAACTGCTGTTTGCCGTGGTTTGGGCCAGTTTCGGCTTACTGCATTTATGGCGTTTAAATGAA
Organism: Arsukibacterium sp. UBA3155; assembly: GCA_002364615.1. Lineage (GTDB taxonomy): Bacteria > Pseudomonadota > Gammaproteobacteria > Enterobacterales > Alteromonadaceae > Alishewanella. Next base: position 201,164 of record DEYP01000016.1, read on the forward strand.
ATTGCCGGCCACAGCGGCATCACCGACTTTGATGAAAAATGGGATTTTAAACTCGGGCTCTGGATTGGTGTGCTGGCGGGCGCTACTGTGGCCGCCGTTACGGGTGTTGGCATTGATATGGTGCTGTACACCGCACTTGTACTGTTGTGCCGGGCTGACTTGAAAATTGCCATTCCTACCTCAGTGGTGATTATGGCGTTTACCTCGGTGCTCGGGGTGCTTGTTAAAATCGTGTCGGGGCAGGGGCTGGCCCCGGGCGTGTTTGAAAACTGGCTGGCCGCGGCACCGGTAGTGGCAATAGGTGCGCCGCTTGGAGTCTTTATTGTGGCCATAATTGGCCGTAAACCGACGCTGCTGGTGGTGGCAACATTATGTGTTGGGCAGTTTATCTGGACCTTGTATGCAGAGCAGCAGCGGCTTGGCCTGAGCGGTATGTTACTGGCAGGCCTGGCCGTACTGGCTTGTCTGGCTGGCTTCGAATTACTGCGCCGTTGGGGGGCGATACTGGTGGGTGAGAAAACTGCCAAAGCTCAAGCTAAAGCGTTAGCAGCCAATAGTTAAGTGTCTGTTACTTCACTTAACGGTAAAAAGCTTCAACCTTGCCTTTTACTTTCATTAGTAACGGCTGGCCACGACGGTCTACCGCCTTACCTGCAGCCACTTTTACCCAACCTTCGCTAATGCAATATTCTTCCACATCAAAACGCTCTTTGCCGTTTAGCCTGATACCGACATCATGTTTAAAAACATCTGCATTGTAATGTGGGCTGCGCGGGTTCACCGACAGCTGATCAGGAAGCTGTGGCTGGGTTGCCAGCTCATCAGTTACTGTAGCAGTGGTTGCGGTATTGTTAGTTGTGGTATCAGTCATAGCGTTAGTCTTCGCAAATTAAAAGTGCGTCATTGTAGGCAAAGCCAGCAAGGTGCTCAAGTGTGTTCAACACAAATTACACCACAAAGCCATTTTACCAGACCGGGCTCTTTATAATTCCAGGTACTGCGGCCAGCCTAGTAGCGGATTAGTCAGACCTTGTTTACCTTCAAACGCGTCCAGCTTTTCGGGTGACGCGTCTTTTTTTGCAAGGGCCTGGTAATCTTTGGCAAAGCTTAAGGTGCGTGCCAATGCTGGCACAAAATGCTGACCTAAATCGGCGCGAATAGCCTCTGCATTGGCCGCAGGCAACTCGGCCAGGGTAGCTTCGGTTTGCAGTGCAAAAAACGTGTCGTTAAACCAGTGTTGTTGCAAGGTAATGCTATGCAGTCGTTTTTTTAAATCCTGGCGTACTTTGTCGCCACCGGTCAGGGCGCGATAAAATACTACTTCGGCTAATACCTCTTCTAAGCTGAAATGCTCAAACTCATCAAAATGACTGCGGGCGTAAAATTGCTGCTGCAGTAGCTGCATACTCTGGTTGCGCCGGTGCTCAATTAAGGCCTGCTGATAATGTTGCCAGCCACTCCAATCTTCTGCATCGGGTGGGCTGGATACCTGCTGCAGTAGCTGCTCTTCCACGTCACCATATAATGACTTGCTGCTGCTTCTGCTAACGGTGTTTAGCATGCTCCAGCCTTTCTGAAACGGCTTTACCAGGCCTTCGGGTGCCAGTAGCAGGGCCAGAGCACGTTGCTTATCGTGGTCTGCCAGCTCCAGTAAACCCAGGCTCACTATCCCAATAACGTCATGTGCGGCTTGTTCCAGCAGGTGCATTTTATATTTATTATAAAATTTATCAGCAAACTTCAGGCTCATCAGCACCGCTTTGCTTTTAATCTGGCTAAGCTGTGCAGTATTTAGCTGCTCGGCTGCCAGTGCACCGCTGATCACCTGACTTAAAAACGGCCCTGTGCTGCCATCACGTAACATTAACTGCATGGTTTTCCCTGCTTCCCTGCCAATAAAGGCAGGTTAGATAACGGTTAGTCTAAAAAGCTGAACATATCGTCCACTTCGGCAAATTCATCTTTCGCCTGGTTTTTCTCTTTGGCTTGCATTACCAGCTCGGTGGCGAATTTATTAATAATGCCTTCCCAGCCTGAATTTTCATTGCGAATAAGCGCTTTAATAGCCTGTTCTACCCGGGGCGCCAGCTGCCGGATAAGCGCCAGCAAGCTGCGTGGATCGTCAATACCAAGACCATGCGCATCTTCATTCATCTGCCGCTCGGTGTAGCGCACGGCTTCTTCTAAGTCTTCTTCTTCGTCATGCAGCATATCGTGCAGACCATCGTCATCAGTAATAGCTTCACCGCGGTACAACTCAATAAAAGGGATAGACAAATAAAACAAGCCGGCCGGATCTTCTGCCACACACTCTAAAATTTCAGCTTGTTTCTCTTCGTTGTCCTGGGTGCGGATAAGATAGGTTAAAAAATCAAAAGTATGTTGCTGTAGCTCGTCAGCATTATTTTTGATTTTCTCTTCCCAGTACAATGGCTGTTGACAGACGATATCGCGGATCCGCTCCGGGCTCATCAGCTCGGAAATAATGGACGGAAACGAAATATCGTGCTGGCTGTTCATTTGGGTAAGGGTGACGATATCAATATTTTCAATCACCTCAACCAATTGCTCATCGCTCATGGTATTGGCAATTAATTCAAATTTTTTGCTGGCCTGTTTCGGCTCAATAACGGCCAGCTCTTTAATTTCGGCAACCGCAATTTCAATCAAATTAGTCATTCAGGTTTCTCTCTGTTAAAGCGAATGTCATCGTATTGGTTGTCATAACCTGGCTCGTCGCTATCAACGCCATCGTTAAAGCCGTTATCGTCATTGTTGTCATCGTTGCTATAGCCATCACTGTCGTAGCTTTCATTGCTGTAATTGTCGCTGCTAAAATCATCCTCTGGCGCCAAATCGTCCATATCAGCTTGCCCGTCATCAGCATCTGGACGATGCTGGCCAGCACTGCGCCCGCCGCCATTGGTATTAAGCTTGTCACCATGCGCCATTAAAAATAATACCGCGCAGCTTTCTATTAGCATGGGCTCTGAGTATGCCCGAATTGCTTTTACCAGTTCTACATCAGCGTTATTAAAGGCGGCGGATGTTTTAAACTCATCCCAGCTTGGGGCTGTGCCGGTATTAAGCCACTGCTGCCATTTAGCCTGAGCTGCCGCCGGGAATTTTACCCGGCCAAATAGCGCTACCGGCAGATATTCCGGTAATGATTCCAGCAGTTTGGGGTCGCGCAACAATACCGCCTTCATTTTCGCGGTATATTGTTCCAGCGCTTTCGGGGTTTCTGGATCCAGATAAGATTCAATATTTTCTCTGGCATCTGTTTGCAGGGCGCGAATGCGCTTTAAATTAAGTTTTGTAGCCATAGCGGGGTGACGACCTGTTTAAGTAAAAGTTCAAACCTATGTTAAAGATAATAGCAGTTTGTCAGTAGTAGTGATCCCACAGTTCCTGCATGGCGGCGGCAGGGTCGGTTACAATGACATTATTAAAGTCTTTTATAAAAGCGCTTTTTAGTTTTGGATCTGACAACACTTCATAGGCCTGCTTAATCCGTTGCAGCTGAGTTGCAGCCAGTTCTTTCTCTTCATCGCTTTGCCCCAGCAATTTATCCGGGTGGTAGCGATTAGACAGGCGTTTATAGGCTTTTTTAATATCGTCATCGCTGGCATTGGTTTTAATGCCAAGCACGCGAAAGTGGTTAATCATAGTGTATCCTGCAACACGGTTATTTTAGCGGTATCGTAAGCTGGCAAAATTAACTAAACCAACAGCACATTTCCTGGCCGGCAATGATAGCAGAAGGTATCGATGCTACCTAGCGCTGGTTAGCGGCATGTTCAGGGTTGAATAAACCAGCGTGGGTCGGTGTTTAATTGAAAAAGCAGCGGTGAAAACTGTTTATAATTTTCGCTGTTGGCCTGGCATTGAATGTTGTCAGGGTATTTGCTTTTCCATGGGTCATTAACCAGATAAACCTGATCTCCTGCTACCGCTACCCCTTCAATTGAGGTGTTTTTGAGTTTTTCATAAGCCGGACAGGACTTATCTGTAGCGTTTTGGGCGGTGCTTTGCACTTTGGTCAGGCTGACCGGCGGATTCGGCGCATAAAATTGCAGTTGCTGCACAAAAGGTGCTTGCTGCTGGCTGATGTCGATAACCCATATTTCATCATCATTGCGCGCGGCCGCGACCAGGTAACCCGGATGGGTGCTATCCGGGTGTGGCAAGTAATCCAGACCATTAATAGGATGGTTGTTTGCATCAGGCACAGGCAGTACAAAACCAGTGTCGCGCACTGCGACAAACTCCTGAAGCTGCCAGAAGTCATTGTTATAGGGTGTCACAAAAATCATTGGCGCATTTGCCAGGTTTTTTTCCAGTGCCAGATACAAATTAGCGTTGTTATCTATTGCCAGCCCTTCAATTCCATCATTGGCAAAATTGCCCACCTTCGCCTGCTCTGGAAACTGTACCGGCCGTACTGCAACAATTTCGGCTTTGCTCAGGGCTTTATCAGTTTTAATTTTAACCAGCAATGTTGGGTATGGCGTGGAGTGGGTCGCCTGATAGCGCCTGGCGCATTCAGGGCTAAGTTGATAGTCAGACGAGTCTTCGGTAACGGTGATCAAAGTGGTGTCATCCTGTCGGTCCCAGGTTAACGACTCCCAGTCAGGATAGGCAGCTAATAAGGCGCCAAAACAGCCTTTAGTTAGCGACTCAGCCACTGTTATGTTAACGGGCGCGGCCGTCAGTTGGCCGGTCGTCGGGTTAATCTTTAATAAGACATTGCGCTGGGGCATGGCAGCACTATTATCCCCGATATGAATGAGTTCGTTATGACGCAGGGTTAAGCCAGAGCTTTGCGGGTCAACCAGCCGATGCCCATCTGTATCACTGAGCCACTGGCCGCGTAAATGCAGTTCATTGGCCAGGGCACTGGGGCTTAAACTGCCAAAAACTAATGTCAGAGCGCTTGCGATGAACAAAGTAGATACGTGCATAGTGTCAGCTCCTGACAGTTGTTAGTGATTAAGTTGTCAGTGATTACTATAAAATAACTGATTATCATCCAAATGTTAGCCGATATTGTGCCAGTTAATTACCGTCTCGAATATATCGCGCTGATAAATAAAACAGGTCACGCCAAGGTGACCTGTTTTATTAACCGAATGGTTTACTTATGGCAACGTTACCGGTGAACTAGTAACCCTGAGTGTGAACATCCCGCACGGCCCGGCCGGACGGGTCAGTCATTTCTGCCATTTTGGCATCCCAGGCTAATGCTTCCGGGGTAGAGCAGGCGACCGATTTACCACCAGGTACACAGCTAATAGCACCGGCATGCGGGAAGTGCTCCTCAAAAATCACCCGGTAGTAGTAGGCCTCTTTGCTATCGGGCGTATTAACCGGGAAGCGGAAGCTGGCAGTGGCCATTTGCTGATCGCTGACTTCTTTGCCGGCATGCGCTTTTAAGCTGTCTATCCAGTTGTAGCCCACGCCATCAGAGAATTGCTCCTTCTGGCGCCACAAAATTTCCTTGGGCAATAAACCATCAAACGCCTGGCGCAGAATATGTTTCTCCATTTTGCCATTGCCACACATTTTCGCCTGTGGGTTTAAGCGCATGGCGACATCCATAAACTCTTTATCGAGAAAGGGCACCCGGGCTTCGATACCCCAGGCCGACATGGCTTTGTTAGCCCGGTTACAGTCGAACATATGTAATCGCTTTAGTTTGCGTAAGGTTTCTTCATGAAACTCTTTAGCATCTGGCGCCTTATGAAAATACAAATAGCCACCGAAAATTTCATCTGCGCCCTCACCCGACAGTACCATTTTAATGCCCATGGCTTTAATTTTGCGGGCCATCAGATACATCGGGGTAGAAGCCCGAATAGTAGTGACGTCATAGGTTTCCAGAAAATATATAACGTCCCGTAGCGCGTCGAGTGCCTCTTGCACCGTAAAATGCACCGTATGATGCACGGTGCCAATCGCATCGGCTACTTTCTGGGCGGCAGCCAGATCCGGAGATCCCGGTAAACCCACTGCAAATGAGTGCAAACGCGGCCACCATGCCTCAGACTGGTCGTTATCTTCTACCCGGCGTTTGGCATACTGCTGGGCAATAGCTGAGATTAATGAGGAATCCAGGCCGCCAGATAGCAAGACGCCATAAGGCACATCTGACATAAGGTGGGTTTTGACACTGTGTTCCAGTGCCGCCTTTAATTCAGTCTCGCTGGCAGGGTTGTCTTTAACGGCATCAAAACTTTGCCAGTCACGGCTATAATAACTGCGTAGCTCGCCTATTTTGCTGTCAAAGTAATGTCCGGGGGGAAACTCTTTAATCTGCTTACAGACCGGCACCAGCGCCTTAAGCTCAGAGGCTACGAATAGCTGGCCGTTTTCGTCATAGCCATAATACAGCGGGATAATGCCGATATGATCGCGAGCGATAAGATAGCGGCTTTGTTCTGCATCGTACAAAATAAAGGCGAACATACCGTGCAACTTATCCAGGAAGTCGGCGCCATGTTCTAAATACAGCGGCAGAATAACTTCACAATCAGATTTGGTTTTAAACGGGTAAGGCGTAGCAAGCTCTTTTTCGAGTTGCTTATGATTGTAGATCTCACCATTCACTGCCAGAATGTGATTTCGATTATCATTAATAAGCGGTTGGGCGCCGTTTTCAGTATCTACAATTGCCAGACGCTCGTGCACCAGAATGGCATTATCGTCATTCCAAATACCTGACCAGTCAGGACCGCGATGACGTAATAACTTAGATAACTGCAGCGCCTGCTGGCGCAACGCTTTGACATCAGTACTGATGTCAAGCACCCCAAATATCGAACACATGATAACCTCTATTAATTAATTTCGAATAAACACTTTTATACCCAAAAGATTTCGAAAGACGATGGGTAGTTTTGGCAGTATGTACGTCTAAACGTACTTCCTGAATGTGCCATGCCGGCATAAAATTGCAAGCGCTTTTTTGCGCTTTAGCTAAGTAATTCGCGCTGAAAACGTTCAGCCCCAGCAACAGAAACTATACGCTATGCTAAAAAATGAGGTAAAAAACCGTTTTATGCCGCCACCATGGTGGGACGCTGAGTGTGTTTCAGGTAATCCGATCTTTGCCGACCTGGAGCAGTTTTTTGATATTAGCAGGCGCGACGCCGCACCAGATATAGCCTGGCTTAATCAGTTTGCGCCAACCACAGCGGTAAGGTTTGTTGATAATGAATCGCTAAGCGCTGACGGTCGCTATTACGAAGCGTATATTTATGCAACCGGACAAGTGCCTACCCGAAGCGATAACTGGCATGACTTTTTTGGCGGATTAATCTGGTGTTTGTTTCCAAAGACTAAAACGTTGCTTAATCAGCTGCATATGGCCGAGATAACCAAGCACGGGGCAAAGCAGCGCAGTAAGCTGCGCAATAAGCTGACCTTGCTGGATGAGTGCGGGGTCATTATCTGCCTGGAGCCTGCTATGCCGCAGCATGCAACGCTGCTGCGCAACCATCAGTGGCAACACACCTTTGTGACGCAGCGCAGTGACTGGTGGCAGGGCGTCAGGCCGGTTATTTTTGGCCATGCTATCTATGAAATGGCCACCCGGCCCTTTTTAGGCTTAACCGCAAAATGCCTGTTTATCGATGTCCCGGCAGGATTTAGTCACTGGTCTTTAACAGATGCTTACAGTTTTCTTGATCAGAAATTGCAGCAACAAATTGCTAACGGCGGGTTACTTCTTGATAATGGGCAATTGACTCCATTGCCATTATTAGGGGTGCCTGGTTGGTGCAGTGCTAATATCAAGACCAGCTTTTATCAGAATACGGATTATTTCCGACCGGTTTCAACAAAAAAATCAAGCAACGATTAGGAAGCTTACATGATAGAAATAAAAGGGTTAGCTAAGGCGTTTGCTATCAGCAAAGGCAATAAATTATCGGATACCGAAAAGCAGGATGTGCGTTACAGCGAAAAAGCCTTCCATTCAGTACGAGATGTTAGTTTTACTTGCGGCAATGGCGAAGTGTTAGGCTTGCTGGGCCCCAATGGCGCAGGCAAAACCACTACCTTACGGATGTTATCTACGGCGCTGAAACAAGACAGTGGTTCGGTATTTATTAACGATATTGATGTACTGCAAAAGCCGATTCAGGCCCGCAAAGAAATCGGCTTTTTATCGGCAGATACCGGCTTATATGGCAAGCTTACTGCTTTTGAAAATATTGCTTATTTTGCCCGGTTACACGGTATGAAAGAAGCAGCGATAAAAAGCCGGATTGAAGAGTTGTTTACCATGCTGGATATGCATGACTTTGCCAATCGCCGGGTAGATACCATGTCGACCGGGATGAAACAAAAAACCGCGATTGCCCGCGCGGTGGTGCACTCGCCCAAAGTGGTTATTCTGGATGAACCGACGACGGGCCTGGACATTATGACGGTTCAAACGGTACTGGATTTTATTAAATCTTTAAAAGCACAGGGCACCCCGGTAATTTTCTCTACCCACCATCTGGATGAAGTCGGGGCCTTGTGTGACAGAGTAGTTGTTATAGACAAGGGCGTCAGCAGCTTTTCTGGCAGCCTTGCAGAATTTAAACAACTGACACCGGATGGTGATTTACGACAAGCCTTTTTGGCCGTTATTGCCAATCAACCTCAGCAGGGAGCAGCCTAATATGTGGCAGGTTTACTTTAAAGAATTAACCGAATTACTGCGCGATAAAAAAACCCTTATTTTTGTTATTTTACTGCCCATTCTTATTTTTCCGGTACTGTTTGGTATTGTTGGCCTGGTGATGGCAACCACCACCAGTAAAGCAATGGAAGAGCAGCATCGTTATGTCATTATCAATGAGCAACAGGCACCAGAGTTTGCTGAAGCGCTGTTCTACCATAAAAACTTTAAAAAAGTTGAAACCACGCTCAATAGTGAGCAAGAACTGATTGCCGCTATTCGAAATGAAGAGTTTGATGTGGCACTGGTGATCCCGGCTGACTTTGCCAGGCGAAAAGACGCGGTAGAGCAGACAGAGTGGCAACTTATATATAACCGTTCGTCGCAACTGGACTTTATGTACAACTATTTCGACGAAATGCTAAAAGAGTATACCGAGACGTTGCAGCGGGGCACGCTAAGTCAGCTCGGCGTTGACCCGGCCAATCTGACCGCGATATTGAAGCCGGTTGAACTTACAAGGGTTAATACGGCTGAGCAGCGAGAAAATATTGGGGAGAGCATGGGCGCGATCTTAGCTTATGCCCTGGTGCTGTTGTGCTTAAGCGGCGCAATGTATCCGGCAGTAGATATGGGCGCGGGCGAGAAAGAGCGTGGCACCCTGGAAACTCTGCTAATTTGTCCGGTTAGCCGCACTGCCATTGTTTTGGGTAAGTTTTTAACCGTGCTGACTACCGCGCTAATGACAGCCTTGATAACCGTCGTCAGTCTTGGTGTGTGGGGGGCGATTATCAGTGCTTTTGCTGACTTGTCGAAAGTATCTGAAGCCCTGGCCAGCATTACCATCGTCGATTTAATGCTGATGTTTTCTTTACTGCTGCCTACCGCCGCTATTTTTGCTGCATTACTGCTGGCTATCTCTATCTACGCCCGCACCTTTAAAGAAGCGCAGAATTATATGAGTCCGCTGACAATATTGGTGATAGTACCGTTAATGATTGCCATGGCGCCAGGCATGGAGCTGGATGTCACCACAGCCTTAATACCGCTGACCAATATTGCGCTGGCGATTAAAGAGTTACTTAAAGGTACTGCCGACTACGGTTTGCTGGCACTGATATTCGCTTCAACCACCGCTCTGGCGGGGGCGCTGATTGCGTTTTGTGTCCATTGGTTTCAACAAGAAAAAGTGCTATTTCGTTAAACAACTAAACAAAATGGTATTGATAACAATTCGTAATTAGATTAATATGGCGCTGTGTTGATATTGAGAGGCAGCGCCATGTTCGTTTGTTTATGTAAAGCAGTGTCAGATAAAGCGATTAAACAGCAGATTGCTATGGGTACCAGTACGATGCGGGAATTAAAAGCCAGCTTAGGAGTGGGTAGTCAATGTGGTAAATGTGTTTGTCAGGCTAGCGCTATTTTGCACAATGAACTTGTAAAACAATCAATTGATATTGATAAGCTGGCAAAACCCGCCGCCTGAGTCACCTGTTATTGTTATTTGTAGTACGGCGGTTTAGCACGTAACCAAACCTAGGCTGCTTGCCCGACTTATTTTCCGCATTAATTTTTTATTTATTCCACTTTCCACTTTCCATTTCCAGGTTTATTCTGAATTTTCTGCTATTTCAGTTCTGTTTTGAACGACTTAACGCCATAATATCCACAGATAAATGGGCTAAGCTTGTATATCGACTACTAAAATCTGATAGGAGCGCACGGTAACGTTATGGATAAAATTAAACAGGTCGCCATAGTAGGCGGGGTACACGGTAACGAATTCTCGGGTATCTATTTAGTAAAACAATATCAGGCAACGCCACAACACGTTACCCGGCCCAGTTTTGACAGCCGTTGCGTCTGGGCTAACCCCGAAGCGTATTATGCCAATAAACGCTATATACATAGCGATTTAAACCGGCAGTTTAAAAATGTTGATCTGGCTAACTCTTCACTTAGCAACTATGAACAAAGCCGGGCTAAAGTGCTAAATGCTGAACTTGGCCCAAAAGGCGCCGCGAAAACCGACTTACTGATAGATTTACATAACACCACCAGCAATATGGGCGCCTGTTTAATTCTGACTCAGGCGGGGCCTTTCTACAATAAGTTGGCTGCGTATGTGAAAATGAAAATGCCCGAGGCGATAATTTCCCGCGACGAAGATCATTTTGCTGCTGCAGACCATGCGCTGATGTGCACGCTTGGCCGATATGGTGTGCTGGTTGAAGTGGGGCCGCAGCCGCAATCGGTACTGCGCCACGATGTGCTGGAGTTAATGGATCGGATGACCCAGCATATTCTTGATTTTGTTGAGCTTTATAACACAGATAAACTGCCACCATTGCCAGAGCACACGGAAGCATTCCGGTATCTGCATAGTATTAAACTGCCAATGAATGAGCAGGGTGAACGGTTGGGGATGGTCCATAAAAATGTGCAGGATAAAGATTATCAGCCCATTCAACCAGGCGATCCGATTTTTATGCTATTCGATGGTACTGAAATTTGCTATGAAGGCCAGCAGACGGTATATCCAACTTTTATTAATGAGGCAGCTTACTATGATAATAATCTGGCAATGTCATTAAATGAAAAAGTGCTGATTACGCTGGAATAACCGCAACAATACGTTCGTTTTAGCGGTTAATTATGTTATTAATTTGCTACGTTTTTAGAGATGGTTAAACTGGAGCGCTATGTATCGGAAGTGTGGGCTGAGTTTACGGTGTGCGAGTGCAGCGGTGCTTTTTAGCACAGCAATGCTGTTTAGCCTTGCAGCTAGCGCCGGTGCGTTGCAACCTGAGCAATCTGTTTTACATTTGTACACAGAATATAGTCCCCCGGGCGAGTACCTCGATAGTAACGGTGAGGTAGCCGGAGCTACAGTAGAATTGATTAAATTGCTGCTGCAGCGGCTGGATCAACCTGCAACAATTGAATTGCTGCCCTGGGCCCGTGCTCTGGAGCGGGCCCAACTGGAGCCCAACAGTGGGGTGTTTGAAACGGTGCGTAATCAAGAACGCGAAACGCGATTTAAATGGGTTGGGCCGTTAAAAATGCATACTATCGGTTTATATGGTCGTAATGATGTCTTCAACGGCCGTCAGATAAACCCCATTGTCAGCAACAACTATCTTGCTTGTGAATATCGCAAGTCGGTGCATGTTAACACGTTAAAAAGACTAGGTTTTGCTGAAGGACGCAACCTTGTCCTGACGGTTAACCATGGCGATTGCTTTAAATTGTTAGTTAAAGGCAGAGTGCAGCTGGTGGTACTAAACGAAGCGGGATTTGCCGAACGTCAGCTGCAAATGCAGCAAGCAGGTTATGATTTGGTTTTTTTACAACCGTTAAACCAGGTAAGGCTGTATCTGGCTCTCTCGGTGGATATTGATGACAGTGTCATTTCGCGCTGGCAACAGGTGCTGGAACAGAGCTACCTTGACGGCAGTATGCGGGCGCTCTATCAGGGCGTCTATTCTGAACAGATGATAAACCGCCTAGAGCAATTCGCCATTGAGAGGCAAATGCCGTTGCAGTAAATATTACTGCAACTTTTAGCAGGGCGCTTATTCTGACTGGTTTGCCAGGATTTTAATTTGTTGTTCGGTTAAGCGATAACCTACCCATTCGGTTTTCTCTTGCGCTTCTAATGCCTGATAAAATTTAATTGCCGGTGTATTCCAATCCAGCACGCTCCACTCGAAACGGCCACAATCGTTATCAGCGGCAATCTTTGCCAATGCTCTAAACAACGCTTTGCCAGCACCGCTGCGCCGGGCGTCAGGGGTAATATACAGATCTTCGAGATATAAACCGTATTTACCCAGCCAGGTCGAATAATTATAGAAGTACACGGCAAAACCAATGGCGCTACCACCCTGTTCACAAATCAACGCATGGGCTTTGGCATCAGCGGTAAACAAAGTGTCGTTAATCATCTCAATCGAAGTCAGCACCTCGTGTTCGGCCTTCTCAAAAATGGCCAGTTCGGTGATAAATTGCAAAATCGTTGTAGCATCAGCAGCTGTCGCTGCTCTGATGTTTAAATCTCTCATAAAAGCTCCGTGTTGATTACAGGCTGTCGTAGTGTGCTTTCTTTTGAATAAGTTCAATGGAGTAATTATCAGGATCACGGACAAAAGCAATTTCAGTGGTACCGCCTTTTACCGGACCAGGTTCGCGGCTTATTACACCGCCTTTGGCACGAATTTTATCGCAGGCGTCGTACACGTTCTCAACTTCCAGCGCAATATGGCCATAAGCATTGCCTAAGTCGTAGCTGTCGGTGTCCCAGTTATACGTAAGCTCCAGCACGGTATGCTCGCTCTCTTCACCATAACCGACAAAGGCTAAGGTGTATTTATACTCTTTATTGTCAGACTGGCGCAGCAGCTTCATACCCAGTACTTCGGTGTAAAAGGCGATCGACTTTTCTAAATTACCCACGCGCAGCATGGTATGTAGCATTCTCATGCAAACTCCTATTCGGCTTGTGTGTTTAAATTAGCGGTTAGATAGCTGATGTTAGCATAATATGCTGCGGCAAAAGGACCGCTAAGCGCCAGAAGCACCATATTGATTGTTAAATCGACTCACCTTGCTGATTAGGTGGATAAGAACAAGCGAACATATACAAAGCCAGCTAACCCCAGTATGCTGAAAACTATATTGATAAGAAAAGGAATTATTCTTGGCTTCAGCTAATCTACTCGCCCTTATTGATGATATTGCCACGTTGCTGGATGATGTTGCGGTGCTTTCAAAAGTGGCGGTTAAGAAAACCGCGGGGGTACTCGGTGATGACTTGGCGTTAAATGCTAACCAGGTCAGTGGTGTTAAACCTGATCGGGAAATTCCGGTAGTTTGGGCGGTGGCAAAAGGCTCTTTTCTAAACAAGCTCATTTTAGTTCCTGCAGCGCTATTAATCAGCGCGTTTGTCCCGGTGCTGATTACCGTATTGCTTATTCTGGGCGGTTTATATCTGTGTAATGAGGGCGCTGAAAAAGTACTGCACCGTTTTTTTCTGCGGCCATCGCCAGTCGAACGTGCGGCTCGCCTTAAAGCACTGGCAGATGAGAGTATTGACATCGTGGCTTTAGAAAAGGAAAAAATAACAGGGGCCATTCGTACCGATTTTATTCTGTCGGCAGAGATTGTGGTTATTGCGCTTGGTAGCGTAAAGCAGGCTGGTATCGTCACTCAGTTGGGCGTGTTAAGCGCCATTAGTATTGCGGTAACCATCGGCGTCTATGGTCTGGTGGCGGCCATAGTGAAGATGGATGACGCCGGTTTACATATGCTCAGAAAAGCAGTCAGTGGTAATTGGAATAATGTACAACGCACGGTTGGTCGCGGCTTGCTGATTGCGGCGCCATTATTGATGAAGACACTGGCTATTGTCGGAACCATTGCGATGTTTCTGGTAGGTGGCGGCATTCTTTCACATAACATCCCGCTATTTCATCACGTTTCATTGCTGCTTCAGCAAGCCGCTCCGTCGCTCAGTGTGATTACGCCAGTGCTATTTGATGGCGTAATCGGTTTTATCGCCGGTGCTATTATTGTCGCGATCTTGAGTCTGATTGGCCATATGCGTGGTAAATAGTCAGTTGGTCTGCACCAGCTCAGAATGGACATATGTTGCAGCCGGGGTAGTTAGCCTGTCTGCGACACTCAGATTATTATTCCGTTTGGTTGGTTTTTTGCAACAAAGAAGGGCCTCTATTATAGAGGCCCTATGAATACTTCACTGTCATTAATGTGAGGAACTGTAGTGGCACACTAAATTTGGC